>NZ_KB849201.1:521657-627060 GCF_000367985.1 Acinetobacter sp. CIP-A165 | reverse complement strand
AATGATGACGAGTAGGGCGAGGCACGTGAAACCTTGTCTGAATATGGGGGGACCATCCTCCAAGGCTAAATACTCCTGACTGACCGATAGTGAACCAGTACCGTGAGGGAAAGGCGAAAAGAACCCCTGTGAGGGGAGTGAAATAGATCCTGAAACCGCATGCATACAAGCAGTGGGAGCCAACTTGTTTGGTGACTGCGTACCTTTTGTATAATGGGTCAGCGACTTACATTCAGTAGCAAGGTTAACCGAATAGGGGAGCCGTAGAGAAATCGAGTCTTAATAGGGCGTTTAGTTGCTGGGTGTAGACCCGAAACCAGGCGATCTATCCATGAGCAGGTTGAAGGTTGGGTAACACTAACTGGAGGACCGAACCCACTGTCGTTGAAAAGCCAGGGGATGACTTGTGGATAGGGGTGAAAGGCTAATCAAGCCTGGTGATAGCTGGTTCTCCCCGAAAGCTATTTAGGTAGCGCCTCGGACGAATACCATTGGGGGTAGAGCACTGTTTCGGCTAGGGGGTCATCCCGACTTACCAAACCGATGCAAACTCCGAATACCAATGAGTACTATCCGGGAGACAGACTGCGGGTGCTAACGTCCGTAGTCAAGAGGAAAACAATCCAGACCGCCAGCTAAGGCCCCAAAATCATAGTTAAGTGGGAAACGATGTGGGAAGGCATAGACAGCTAGGAGGTTGGCTTAGAAGCAGCCACCCTTTAAAGAAAGCGTAATAGCTCACTAGTCGAGTCGGCCTGCGCGGAAGATGTAACGGGGCTAAAACTATGTGCCGAAGCTGCGGATGTAACTTTTAAGTTACGTGGTAGGGGAGCGTTCTGTAAGCCGATGAAGGTGTATTGAGAAGTATGCTGGAGGTATCAGAAGTGCGAATGCTGACGTGAGTAACGACAAAACGGGTGAAAAACCCGTTCGCTGAAAGACCAAGGGTTCCAGTCCAACGTTAATCGGGGCTGGGTGAGTCGACCCCTAAGGCGAGGCCGAGAGGCGTAGTCGATGGGAAATTGGTTAATATTCCAATACTTCTGTGTAATGCGATGAGAGGACGGAGAAGGTTAAGTCAGCCTGGCGTTGGTTGTCCAGGTGGAAGACAGTAGGCATGCATCTTAGGCAAATCCGGGGTGCTCTATGCTGAGAGTCGATAGCAAGCTGTACTTGTACAGTGAAGTGGCTGATACCATGCTTCCAGGAAAAGTCTCTAAGCTTCAGTTACACAGGAATCGTACCCTAAACCGACACAGGTGGTCAGGTCGAGTAGACCAAAGCGCTTGAGAGAACTCTGCTGAAGGAACTAGGCAAAATGGTACCGTAACTTCGGGAGAAGGTACGCTGCTGACGGTGATGATCCTTGCGGTCTGAGCTATTGGCAGCCACAGAAACCAGGCCGCTGCAACTGTTTATTAAAAACATAGCACTCTGCAAACACGAAAGTGGACGTATAGGGTGTGATGCCTGCCCGGTGCTGGAAGGTTAATTGATGGGGTTAGCGTAAGCGAAGCTCTTGATCGAAGCCCCAGTAAACGGCGGCCGTAACTATAACGGTCCTAAGGTAGCGAAATTCCTTGTCGGGTAAGTTCCGACCTGCACGAATGGCATAATGATGGCGGCGCTGTCTCCAGCAGAGGCTCAGTGAAATCGAATTCGCCGTGAAGATGCGGTGTACCCGCGGCTAGACGGAAAGACCCCGTGAACCTTTACTGCAGCTTGACATTGAACTTTGACCTTACTTGTGTAGGATAGGTGGGAGGCTTTGAAGTTAGAACGCTAGTTCTAATGGAGCCATCCTTGAAATACCACCCTGGTAATGTTGAGGTTCTAACTCTGCCCCGTAATCCGGGGCGAGGACCATGTCTGGTGGGTAGTTTGACTGGGGCGGTCTCCTCCTAAAGAGTAACGGAGGAGTACGAAGGTGCGCTCAGCGTGGTCGGAAATCACGCGTAGAGTATAAAGGCAAAAGCGCGCTTAACTGCGAGACCCACAAGTCGAGCAGGTACGAAAGTAGGTCTTAGTGATCCGGTGGTTCTGTATGGAAGGGCCATCGCTCAACGGATAAAAGGTACTCTGGGGATAACAGGCTGATACCGCCCAAGAGTTCATATCGACGGCGGTGTTTGGCACCTCGATGTCGGCTCATCTCATCCTGGGGCTGAAGCAGGTCCCAAGGGTATGGCTGTTCGCCATTTAAAGAGGTACGCGAGCTGGGTTTAGAACGTCGTGAGACAGTTCGGTCCCTATCTACCGTGGGCGCTGGAAATTTGAGAGGATCTGCTCCTAGTACGAGAGGACCAGAGTGGACGAACCTCTGGTGTACCGGTTGTCACGCCAGTGGCATCGCCGGGTAGCTATGTTCGGAAGGGATAACCGCTGAAAGCATCTAAGCGGGAAGCCTACCTCAAGATAAGATTTCCCTAGGACTTTATGTCCTCTAAAGAGCCGTTCGAGACTAGGACGTTGATAGGTTGGATGTGGAAGTACGGTGACGTATGAAGCTGACCAATACTAATTGCTCGTGAGGCTTGACTATACAACACCCAAGCAGTTGTATAAAAGCATCAATTCGATTCAAATCCAAACAGTCAGTGTAAATTAAACTGATTGAACTTGATTTAGTTGAATAACTAGTTACAATTCAGACCCAATGAAGCTAATCCGTTAATAACTCTTTGGTTCGTAAGTAAGGCACACACTGTGAAATTTAACTCACATCGTGATTAAGACCCCAAAACACCACAACAGTTTGCTGGCGACAATAGCAAGAGTGAACCACCTGATCCCTTCCCGAACTCAGAAGTGAAACCTCTTCGCGCTGATGGTAGTGTGGCACTTGCCATGTGAGAGTAAGTCATCGCCAGCTTTTAAATACTAAACCTCCCAACTTATGTTGGGAGGTTTTTTTGTTATATACTTTTAATTATTTAAGATGTTTTCAATATGGTTTGGATAGTGGTACAAACATTTTCTTTTCCTTATGAAGCACAAATTGCAAAAACGCAGTTAGAGGCGGCTGAGATTCCTGCTCAAATTGAAAATGAGCATATGATTAATATGAATTGGCTTTACTCTAATGCCTTGGGTGGCGTTCGGTTGTTAGTACCTGAGGTTTATGCAGATGAAGCAAAAGTGATTCTTGCAAAAGATTTTAGTGCTGAGCTAGAGCAAAAATTTGGTGTAAATGAAGAATGTTGTCCAAACTGTGGCAGTAAAAATATCGAAGCTTATATCAAAGGGAAGAAACCAGCTTATATCGTTTTCTTGTTAATTGGTTTTCCATTATTTTTTTATAAACATGGAAATAAATGTAAGCAATGCCAGTATTTTTGGAGTTAAGTCATCTTCGGTTATAATTTAAAAGCAGATCTATCTAACATTAATAAATAGTATAGAGAATGAAAATGATCAAGAAAAAACAATTAGATGCTGAGCACACAGTTGCTCTATTGATAATCTTAAAAAAACGTTTTGAACAAAACATGCATCGCCATCAAGGAGTCGATTGGGTAGACGTAGAAAATAGATTAAAACAGCAACCGGAAAAATTATGGTCACTCAATCAAATGGAAGATACAGGTGGAGAGCCTGATGTGGTCATCTTGGACACTAAATTAAAAGAGATTGTATTTTGTGATTTTGCAGTAGAAACTCCGAAGGGACGTAGAAGCTTATGTTATGACCGCAAAGCTTTAGAGTCTCGAAAAGAGCACAAGCCTGAAAGTAATGCGATCGATATTGCTGAAATGATAGGGATTGAATTATTGACAGAAGAGCAATATAAACAACTACAATCGATTGAAAATTTTGATTTAAAAACTTCGAGCTGGGTGAAAACACCAGATGATATTCGTGCGTTGGGTGGTGCTATTTTTTGTGATAGCCGCTATGGTCGAGTATTTACCTACCATAACGGAGCACAATCTTATTATGCAACTCGCGGATTTCGTGGTCTATTAAAAATCTAAATAAGCTTAATGTGAAATGCCTCCTATAAAGAAACTTAAAGTTTTAGTTGGGGGTATTTTTATCTTTTAATTGCGCCAAGCGCTTGCTTGGTTTTGGTGATTTTGATACCTTAGTGCTCATATAAATATTCGAAAACGATGATCAATAATTGCTAGGAAGCACAGTATGCAACTTAATCCGATGTATTACACCGAACAGCATCTTGCATTTGCAGAGAGCATAAAGCGTTTTGTGGAAAAAGAGATCAGTCCATTTATCAATGAGTGGGATGAAGCAGAAACTTTTCCTCGTGAGCTCTATAAGAAAGCTGCGGATATTGGTTTGCTAGGTGTTGGTTTTGATGAGCAATATGGTGGGGTTGCGGATACAGATGCCTTTTATACCTTATTAGCTTCTATTGAACTCGCAAAGTGCGCATCAGGAGGGTTAACTGCTTCGTTATTATCTCATACCATTGGTACGCCACCGATTCAGCATTTTGCTAATGAAGCGGTGAAAGCTGAGGTATTGCCACAGATTTTGTCGGGTGAAAAAATCTCTGCCTTGGCGATTACTGAACCTGGTGGTGGATCGGATGTGGCAGCATTAAAAACTAAAGCCGTTCGTGACGGTGATTATTATGTCGTCAGTGGCGAAAAGACTTTTATTACTTCTGGAATGCGAGCTGATTACTATACGGTCGCGGTACGTACCGATCCAGATGCCAAGGGTGCAAATGGGATTTCAATGCTGCTGATTGATGCTCATAGTGCAGGCATTACCAAGACTAAACTAGATAAGATGGGTTGGTGGGCTTCGGATACGGCACATTTACATTTTGACAATGTTCGAGTTCCTGCAACGAATTTATTGGGTGCAGAGAATATGGGCTTTTTTGTGATTATGAATAATTTTAATATGGAGCGCTTTTTCCTTGCAGCCAGCAGTTATGGCTTTGCCTTGGTGTGTTATGAGGAAGCTTTAGATTGGGCAAAACAGCGTCAGACTTTTGGTAAACGACTCATTGACCATCAAGTTGTTCGCCATAAATTGGTCGATATGGCGACTCGTTTAACCTCAACACGTGCTTTATTGGAAGATACGGCTTATCGTTTGGGCAAACCCGAATTACAAGGCAATGAGTTGATCGCACAAATTTGTATGCTCAAGAATGTTGCTACACAAACTATGCAATTTTGCGCAGATGCTGCTGTACAAACTTTAGGTGGCATGGGCTTTATGCGTGGGATGAAATCTGAACGTATTTACCGTGAAGTTAAAGTGAATATGATTGGTGGCGGAGCAGAAGAAATTATGAAAGATCTAGCCAGTCGTCAGCTTGGATATTAATGCCGGACGATTAATTTAAGAGTAACTTGTTCAAGGAAAATAATAACATGGATGGTTTATCTTTAAACCCAATTTACTACACGGAAGAACATCGTGCTTTTGCGGATAGTGTCAAAAAGTTCGTAGAAAAAGAAATTTCGCCATTTGTGACTGAATGGGATGAAGCGGAAACATTCCCTCGTGAGCTGTATCAAAAAGCGGCGAGTGTTGGATTACTCGGTTTGGGCTTTGATGCGGAACATGGTGGGATTCCAGAGGCAGATGCTTTTCATGTCTTGTTAGCAGCGATTGAAATGGCAAAAGCGGCTTCGGGAGGCGTACATATTTCGCTGATGATTCATAGTATTGGCACACCACCGATTCATCATTTTGCCAAACAACAGATCAGAGATGAGGTGATGCCGCAAATTATTGCAGGGGAGAAAATCTCTGCTTTGGCAATTACTGAACCAAGTGGTGGTTCAGATGTGGCAGCGTTAAAGACCAAAGCTGTTCTTAAGGGTGATTATTACATTCTCAATGGGGAAAAAACCTTTATTACTTCGGGAATGCGAGCCGATTATTATACGGTTGCAGTGCGTACTGATCCTGATGCGAAAGGTGCAAAAGGCATTTCGATGTTATTGGTGAATGCTCATAGCGTAGGTATTAGCAAAACGCCATTAAAGAAAATGGGATGGTGGGCGTCGGATACTGCTCACTTACATTTTGACAATGTGAAAGTGCCAGTCAATCATTTATTGGGCGAAGAAAATGCTGGTTTTAAAGTGATTATGAATAACTTTAATAAGGAGCGTTTTTGGTTGGGGGCAATTGCCTATGGTTATGCTTTGGTCTGCTATGAAGAGGCTTTGGATTGGGCAAAACAGCGTCAGACTTTTGGTAAGCGTTTAGTTGACCATCAAGTCGTTCGCCATAAGTTGGTGGATATGGCAACGCAACTGACTGCGACACGAGCATTGTTGGAAGATACTGCTTACCGAATGGGACAGGGAGAGCAGCAAGGTGCAGAGCTAGTCGCTCAAATCTCGATGCTGAAGAACGTAGCAACTCGTACCATGCAATTTTGTGCAGATGCTGCGGTGCAGACTCTAGGTGGAATGGGCTTTATGCGTGGCATGAAATCCGAACGGATTTATCGTGAAGTCAAAGTCAATATGATTGGTGGTGGGGCAGAAGAAATTATGAAGGATTTGATTAGTAAGCAATTGGGGTATTAATTGTGAGTGCGGTGTTGTTTGCACCACACTTTGCACTTTTTTAGTTTAGAGTTTTGCCAGTTCTTCAAGCGTGACTTGGCGAATTTCAAATAATGGTTGTTTAAGTAAAGCATTTAAAGATTTTAATTGAATAAAATCAAAACTTTCAAAGTCAATTCCTGTAATAGTTTTTTCATTTTCATCATAGCTGATAGCAGGCATACTCTGAATAAGTTTTTTGAATAATTCAGGGCTATCTGTTAATGTGCTGAATGGTTGATGATAAATATATTCTTCCAAATCACTCTCAAAAGCATAGATTTTTTCATGCCATTCAACATCATCAAAATTTGGGTCTTGGCTATCAACAATTGTGCCGTAAAAACCTGAAAAATAATCCTGTTCTTGACACAACCAAATCACATAATGTGGCTGTTCTATATTAATTTCGATGAGTTGATAAAGCATGATTCCTGTTCGTTGAGCAAACTCAAATGTATCTTTATCATTTAAAGCAGCAGGGACATAATCTTCGTGTCTGCCTTTTTCATCCAAAAATGGCTGTCCACAACGTTCTAGGGTAAATTGATGAAGTTGATGGATTAATTTTTCATCATAATGATATTCATTGAAGATAGAGTAATTTCCTAAGATCTCTTTACGAATTTCCGAAACGACTAATTTTTTCAAATTTTCTTCAGCTTGTTGTCGATCATCATAGATTGATTTGACTTTTCCTAATGTTGCATCATCTAGATAATAAAACTCATCATTATAGGCAAAGTCATTTTGACGAATAACGTATTGTATATTGCTCATTTTTATTTCCCCTTAAATTAAGCGATTTTCATTTTTAAGTCTTGCAGTTTGGCTGCACTTGGTGGCACAGCCATGCCGTTATCCATCCACAGTTCAAAACGCATTGGATTGAAAAAGAAGTCTGGACTAATATCAAAATCAATAAACTTGGCTTCACCTTTTCCTATCATGGGAAGAATGGTATTGATAAACCAACTATTGTGAGTGATCAGCAAAGATTTTAGTTGACCTGTCACTGATAATGGAGAGAGTAATGTTGCTGATAGCTTTGGATCATCAATCACATCTGAGTGGAATTTTTCGAGGCGTTTAGCCAGTCCATTTGTAGGAATATCTTGCATTGCTGCAACGAAGTCTCCAATCGTTGGAATAAAGCGGTGATGGAAATCCACTAACAGATGATCTTTTTCACACAGATCTTTAACTTCTATGCTATTGCCAGCACTATTTTCAAAGTGATGTCCAAAAATCGGAATTATCACTTCTTGAACTCCCCAAAATGTATGCAAGATACGATGGCGGTTGTCGGTGCATAGCATTTTGGTACTGTCGATTAGCGCATGAATATCAATATAATCTTCAAGCTCGCCCCCACGACGTTTCAACGAAATATTGGCATGTTGTACTGGATTCATTTTTGCTATTTCTTGTAATCTTTTGATGTTTAAGCAGAATAGCAGTTTTTAATTTGAACGAGAATAGAGGGAAATGATTAGGCGTTAAGTTGTGTCGTTAGGAAAGGAGGATTTTCCTTTTGATCGTATTTTTTAGATTATTTGTAACAAACATGGATTTCTTTATGCTATAGGAAGCAATTAAAGTAAGCATTTTTCACAACAACTTAATATGGCTTCATCCAGCTCAGATAAGAAGTATTCGTCAGATGTAATATCAATATTTTTTCGTAAAGCTTTTAAGGGTAAGCAGAGTCTAGAATCAGCTAAGAGCTTTGAGGCACGTATTGCCCATGAGCCATTGAAGTCACCCTCAAGTTCTTGGATTAATAAATTAACAATACTGAAATCTTTTCTGTTTGCTAAACCTATAAATGCTTCGCCTCTAATTTCAGAAATTTCATCAGTGAGTCTTTGATATAGAGCTTCTCTAATTTCAGGAAGATCCATCTCACATTGATCGCCAAGTCCAAAAGTTGCCCAATTTCGAACATCTTCATTCTTGTCATTTGTCAAAAAAATGAGCCCTTTTATTGCATTAATATTTTCTAGGCATGATAAGCCAAATGCAACTCCATGTCTGACTCTTGGATTGGGATGCTTTAATAAATTGATGAGTGAGGGGGCTGCTTGAAGATCATTTCTATGACCTAATGAAAATGCTGCTGAAGCAATAACATCTTCATTAGTATCATCTAAAAGGCTTATAAGAATTTTGACTGATTGATAATGAAATTCATTTTTTGAAAAACCTAACTGTCCAAGTATATCTGCTGCAATTTCACGATGTACTGGATCATGAGATAAAGCCAAGCTTTTAGCTGTATCAAATTCTTGTTGTGACCCACGATGGTGTAATTCTGCGATTATGTTCCAATAAATTTCGGAGTCATTTTCTGCATAGGCAAACATAATAAGATTATTTGTTGATTCAACTGTAAAATTTGTAATTTTTTTCATGGCATTTCCATGTTAATTGAAATTTATTATCTGTTCTAGATTTTATGTAGAATTTATATAAGAAGAGGATTTAGCTAAGTAGCTAAATCCATTTATATTATTATCTATTTAAGCGCCATTTCCCAGACCATTTCCGTCAATTCATCAATTTTAACTTTACCTTCAGGTCTATACCAAGTCACCGTCCAAGAAATAGAACCACCGACCAAACGTCGCCAAATAAATGCATCATGTTTAACCTTGCCTAGAGCACGTAATTTTTCGATGACATCGAGCCAGACTTGCTCATACTCATTACGCATTTTTAAAAGATAGTCTTGTTTTTCTTTAGAAAGCGCAAACCATTCATGAACCAGCACCGCCATAGCCGCACCAGTATCACCAGTAATTGAAATCAATTCAGCTCTAATTAAATCACGCAATTGCTGTTCAGGATCATTTGAGCGTTCAGCTGCTTCTTTAAGCCGTGCAAAGTTATAAATAATGGTTTGTTCCATCACAGTAGCCAGAATGTCATCTTTACTTTTAAAGTGATGGAAGAGACTACCTGATTGAATACCAATAAATTCACCAAGTTGGCGAACCGTGGTTTTATCATATCCTTGCTTATAAAATAGATAGGCGGCACCTAAGAGCAAACGTCCACGTGGGCTATCGTCAAAACATACGATTTTAGGTATTTGCTCAATTGAAGTTGCGATCATGCCAGTCCGTTATCCCGTTAAATCTAAGTGTATTGTAACAAAATTCATTTCATGAATTGTCTTATCTTTTTATAACAAGCATTTGCTTATAAAAGTCCATTTTTGCCAATACAGCATATCATTATGCACTTTACAAACCAAGCACTTGCTTGGTAATGTTAAGGTGTTTCTGAAATAACAATGAGAAAGCTCATGACAAGCGTCAAACAGGATGACCAGAAAGTAGTAAAAATTGGCTGTGCTTCAGGCTTTTGGGGAGATACCAATACCGCTGCTTTCCAATTGGTGCACCTTAGTGATATTAACTATTTAGTCTTTGATTATCTGTCTGAAATCACCATGTCGATTATGGCAAAAGCGATGATGAATGATCCAAGTCATGGTTATGCGTTGGATTTTGTTAGTCGGGTGATGTCTCCTTTAATCAATAAAATTGCTGAGAAAAAAATTAAAGTCATTAGCAATGCTGGTGGCGTCAATCCATTGGCATGTCGTGATGCCTTACAAAAAATTATTGATGAGAAAGGCTTAGATCTAAAAGTTGCGGTGGTACTTGGTGATGATGTGTTGCCAAAACATGCTGAATTATTAAAACAAAATGTGCAAGAAATGTTTAATGGCGAGCCTTTGCCAGCACATGTCGCTAGTAGTAATGCTTATCTAGGTGCAGTTGCGATTCGTGATGCTTTGGATTTGGGCGCGGATATCGTGATTACGGGGCGTGTGGTGGATTCGGCTGTTGTTCTGGCTCCTTTGCTACATGAGTACAAATGGTCGTTGGATGATTATGACAAGCTTGCACAAGGTTGTTTAGCTGGACATGTAATTGAATGCGGTGCGCAATGTACAGGCGGTAATTTTACCGATTGGCGTTTGGTTGAAGGCTTTGACAACATGGGCTTTCCAATTGTTGAAGTCAGTGCCGATGCTTCATTCATTGTGACTAAACCACAGGGCACAGGTGGTTTAGTGTCGACCGCTACGGTTGCCGAACAGATTGTTTATGAGATTGGCGATCCTCAAGCTTATTATTTACCTGATGTGACCACAGATTTTAGCCAAGCTCATTTAGAGCAAGTCGGCGAGCATCGCGTGAAAGTGACTGGTGCGACAGGACGAGCGCCTACACCACAATATAAAGTCAGTGCGACTTATGCGGATGGTTATCGTGTCTTGGTGAGTTTCCTTATTGCTGGACGCGAAGCACCTGAAAAAGCGCAAGTGATTGCGGATGCGATCATCAATAAATGTGAACGTGTCCTCGCATTGCGTTCAGTACCGCCATTTAGTGAAAAATCTATCGAAATTCTAGGAATTGAAAGTACTTATGGCGCACACGCCAAGGTCAAAGATAGCCGTGAAGTGGTGGTGAAGATTGCAGTTAAGCATATGTTTAAAGAAGCTTGTATGTTCTTTGCATCTGAGATTGCTCAAGCATCGACCGGTATGGCACCTGCTTTGGCAGGTATTGTAGGCGGGCGTCCTAAAGCATCGGCAGTGGTCAAATTATTCTCTTTCCTGATTGATAAAGATCAAATCAATGTTGAAGTGGATTTTGCAGGACAGCGTCATCCTGTGCAGATTCCAACAGGTTCAGTAACACAAGATTTTGTTCCCCATTCAGTTGGTGAGGTTGCAACCTATAAAGGTGATGAGATTGAAGTACCTTTAATTGATGTTGCTCATGCCCGTAGTGGCGATAAAGGTAACCATAGCAATATTGGTGTGATTGCACGTAAAGCGGAATATTTACCGTGGATTCGTGCTGCATTGACTGAGGATGGTGTTGCCAAATATATGCAGCATGTTTTAGATCCTGAAAAATCCAAGGTGATTCGTTATGAATTACCTGCCATGCATGCACTGAATTTTATGTTGGAAAATGCGCTAGGTGGTGGTGGAATTGCCAGTTTACGTATTGATCCACAAGGCAAGGCATTTGCGCAGCAATTATTGGATATGCCAGTGAAAATCCCAGCAAAGTTGTTAGAAAAATAAAGTAAAGGATGTAGAGCAAAATGAGTTATCAATCAATTTTTAGAACCGATGCATTTGCCGATAAAGTGATTATCGTTACAGGCGGTGGTTCTGGTATTGGACGCTGTACGGCACACGAGCTGGCATCTTTGGGTGCGCAAGTCGTGATCACAGGGCGCAAAATTGAAAAGCTGGAAAAAGTTAGCCAAGAAATCATAGAGGACGATGGCAAAGTCCATTTCATCGTTTGTGATAACCGTGATGAAGAACAAGTCAAAAGTATGATTGCTGAAGTCATTGAAAAATTTGGCAAGCTCGATGGTTTAGTAAATAACGCAGGTGGGCAATTTCCTTCAGCATTGGAAAATATCTCTGCCAATGGCTTTGATGCTGTGGTTCGTAACAATCTGCATTCTACCTTCTATTTAATGCGTGAAGCTTATAATCAATGGATGGCAAAGCATGGTGGCAGTATCGTCAACATGACCGCAGATATGTGGGGCGGTATGCCCGGTATGGGACATTCAGGGGCGGCACGTTCAGGGGTAGATAACCTAACCAAAACGGCTTCGGTTGAATGGGGTAAATCAGGCGTACGTGTTAATGCAGTTGCACCAGGTTGGATTATTTCCTCTGGCATGGATAACTACAGCGGTGACTTTGCCAAAGTCATTATTCCAAGTTTGGCAAGCAATGTTCCTTTAAAACGTATGGGTACGGAATCAGAAATTTCTTCAGCGATTTGTTATTTACTTTCTGATGCAGCGGCTTTTGTTTCAGGGGTGACTTTACGTATTGACGGTGCAGCATCACAAGGTACGCGCATGTACCCATTGGCGGATGCTACCAACAATGAAGCATTTAATGGTTTCCACCGTGCATTTATTCCAGATATTTTTAAAAATACAGATGGAGAATAAATGATGACTATTCTTCAATCTGAAATCGCTGTAGGTAGTGAGCAATACGAACAAAACCGTGAAGCGCTATTAAGTCAGCTTGCAGAAGTTCGTGCTGTACAGCAAAAAAGCATTGATAAATCCTATGCTGCAAAACCGAAGTTTGACAAGAAAGGCAAAATCTTGCCGCATGAGCGTGTACGTTTATTGCTGGATGCTGATTCACCATTTGTCGAGCTGTGTGGCTTAGTCGGCTACAACATGCATGATGATAAAGATGGTTCTGAAGCTGGTGGTGGCATCATTGCTGGGATCGGCTTTGTGAGTGGTGTCCGCGCTTTAGTGTCTGCCAGTAATAGTGCCATCAAAGGCGGCACCATGTCGCCAATGGGTGTTCAGAAAACCTTACGTTTGCAAAAAATCGCGCTTGAACAAAAGTTACCGATGGTGACTTTGACTGAAAGTGGGGGGGCAAACTTAAATTATGCCGCAGAAGTATTTACCTATGGTGGAATGACTTTTGCCAATCAAGCTCGATTATCTGCAACAGGTATTCCGCAAGTCGCAGTCGTACATGGCAATGCAACCGCAGGCGGGGCATATCAACCAGGTCTATCTGACTATGTGATCGCGGTGCGCAAACAAACTGAAATGTTGTTGGCAGGTCCACCTCTGTTGCTGGCTGCAACAGGCGAAGTGGCAACTGCCGAAGAATTGGGTGGTGCAGAAATGCATACCCAAGTGTCAGGGGTAGCGGAGTATCTTGCTGAAAATGATGCCGATGGTATTCGTTTGGCACGAGAAATTTTTGAGCATTTGAACTGGAAAGAACAAACCACACGTCTAAATCAAGAATACAAAGAACCTCGTTATTCAGCAGAAGAGCTATTAGGCATCATCCCGCAAGACCCAAAACAACCTTTCGATATGAAAGAGATTGTGGCTCGCATTATTGATGATTCGGATTTTCTGGAGTTTAAACAGGAATACGATGCCTTAACGGTATGTGGCTGGGCAAAAATGGGTGGGGTGCATATCGGTATCATTACCAATAATGGTCCAATTACACCACAAGGTGCAGTCAAAGCGGCACAGTTTATTCATCTCTGTGAGCAGACCCAACGTCCGCTTTTATTTTTGCACAACACTACAGGTTTTATGGTCGGAACAGATGCGGAACAGAACGGCATCATTAAGCATGGTTCCAAGTTGATTCAGGCTGTTGCCAATGCCACTGTGCCTAAAATTTCGATCATTGTTGCTGGCTCTTATGGTGCAGGTAATTATGCAATGTGCGGACGTAGTCTTTCACCGAGCTTTATCTTTGCGTGGCCAAATTCACATGTCGCGGTCATGGGATCAGCACAGGCAGGCAAGGTGTTGCGCATCGTTGCAGAGGGTAAGCAAAAAGCTTCTGGAATGGAGCCGAATCCGCAAATGCTGGATTTCCTCGAGCAAAGTACTGCCATGAAACTTGAGCAGCAGTCGACTGCCTTATTCAACACTGCAATGCTGCATGATGATGGCATTATCGATCCAAGAGATACGCGTAAGGTCCTGATCTTCCTATTACAAACTATATATGAAGCACAGCAACGTGAGTTGAATCCAACCCGATTTGGTGTGTCGAGATTTTAAGAAATCTCTCCTGAGGAACATCGTTCCGTAAGCCTCTTTAGTAAAGAGGGGAACTCCTCCCTTTGAAAAGGGAGGTTGGGAGGGATTTATGAATATTAAATTTAAGGAAAAAAACAATGAAATTTACCGCAGAGCATGATGCCTTACGTCGCACTACACGCCAGTTTGTAGAAAATGAATTGAATCCATTTATTCCAGAGTGGGAGGAAGCAGGCCGTTTTCCAATTCATGATGTATTTAAAAAAATGGGGAATTTGGGTTTATTAGGCATCTGTAAACCTGAAGAAAATGGCGGTTTGGGCTTAGATTATTCTTATAACCTTGTAGTGGCAGAAGAGTTAGGTCGTGCTGCATGTGGCGGTGTGCCGCTTGCGATTGGTGTGCAAACTGATATGGCAACGCCTGCGCTAGCTCGCTTTGGTAGTAAGGAACTTCGAGATGAGTTTCTCAATCCAGCCATTCTGGGTGAATATGTCGCCGCGATTGCTGTTTCAGAAGTACATGCGGGTTCTGATGTCGCTGCGATTAAAACCACAGCCAAAAAAGATGGTGATGACTATGTGATCAATGGCAGCAAAATGTGGATTACTAACTCGCTCCAAGCGGATTTCTTTTGTCTACTTGCCAACACATCTGATGACAAACCACATGTCAATAAATCGATGATCATTGTACCTGCCAAGACCGCAGGGATCAGTTTTTCAGAGCCACTGAATAAGTTGGGAATGCGTTCGACCACAACCGCCCAAGTTTATTTTGACAATGTGCGCGTACCGCAACGTAATCTCGTTGGTGCGGAAGGCATGGGCTTTATGATGCAAATGATGCAGTTCCAAGAAGAGCGTATGTGGGCATGTGCCAATGCGGTCGGTGGTATGGAAAAAGTGATTCAGCAAACCATTGATTATGCGAAAGAGCGGACCACGTTTGGTCAGCCATTGATTAATAATCAATATGTGCATTTTCGTTTTGCAGAGCTGATGACTGAAGTTGAAGGATTGCGAGCACTGACGAATCAAGCCTGTGAACAACATATTGCAGGGGAAAATGTCACCATGTTGGCATCAATGGCAAAACTCAAAGCAGGGCGTTTAAGTCGTGAAGTGGCAGATAGCTGCCTGCAATATTGGGGGGGGAATGGTTTCATGTGGGATAACCCAGCATCGCAATTGTTCCGTGATGGGCGTTTAGGCTCGATTGGTGGTGGTGCGGATGAGATTATGCTGGGGATCATTTGTAAAATCATGGATATCTTGCCGAAGAAACAGAAAAACTAGCTACGTTGCTCTTGCTGCGTTAAAAATTGGCTCAAAATACTCAAATATATTGAATATTCTTCGCTTTTTCGCCAATTTTATGCCTTGCAATAGCTGCCTCGCTATACGTTTTTCTTATTTGATCTGGGTATTTAGGGATTATAAAAATGCTAAATAATTTACAAGTGGATGACAGCATTCAACTTGAACAACAAGGCGGTATTTTAACGCTTTGGCTGAATCGTCCTGAGAGTCGTAATGCCATGAGTTTAAATATGGTCAATGCCATTCAACAGGTGTTTGCGCATATTGCCGATGATGCTTCGATTCGCGCCGTGATTCTGCGCGGTAAAGGCGGTCACTTCTGTGCAGGAGGTGACATCAAAGATATGGCGGCACTTCGTGCAGAAGCTGCCAATGCTGGTAGTTTACAGCCTTATGTTGATTTTAATCGTCGTTTTGGTGCCATGATTGAACAGGTGGATCAAGCACCGCAAACTGTGGTGGTCGTGCTTGAGGGTGCAGTATTGGGCGGTGGTTTTGGTTTGGCTTGTGTCTCTGATATTGCGATTAGCTGTAACGATGCCCAATTTGGTTTGCCTGAAACAGGGCTAGGCATTTTACCTGCGCAAATCGCGCCTTTTGTGGTGAAACGTATTGGTCTGACTCAAGCACGCCGTTTGGCATTGTTGGGTTTACGTTTTAATGGTGAGGCTGCATTGAAGTTTGGTGTGGTACATGAAGTGGCACAGGATGATACCGAGCTTGAACAACAGCTTGCTGAAACGATCCAACTGATTAAGCGTGCTGCACCATTGGCCTCTCGTGCAACCAAAGCTTTATTACATCGCACGTTAAGTGAACCTTTGACTGAACTTTTGGATGATGCTGCACAGCAGTTTGCACAAGCGGTCGGTGGTACAGAAGGCCAAGAGGGCACAATGGCATTTATTCAAAAACGTTTGCCAAATTGGATGTGAACAGTGAAATAGCAAAGCATCGCTTTGCCACTGTGCAAGCGAAAAGCGATGCTTTGAGGAACTTAAAATGAAATTTTCAAAAGTATTAGTGGCCAACCGTGGCGAAATTGCGGTGCGCGTAATGGAAACGGCCAAAGCAATGGGCTATCAAACCGTTGCTGTATATTCCGATGCTGACGCCAATGCCCGACATGTTCAGGTTGCAGATGAAGCTGTGTATATCGGTGCATCTAAAGTTTCAGAATCTTATTTGTCGATTGCCAATATTATTGAAGCGTGCCAAAAGACTGGCGCAAATGCAGTCCATCCAGGCTATGGTTTTTTGTCTGAAAATACTGACTTTGCACAAGCTTGTAGTGATCATGATATTACCTTTATCGGTCCGAATGCCGCTGCAATTCATTTGATGGGCAGTAAGCGTTTATCTAAAATTGCCATGATTGAGGCTGGTGTGCCGTGTGTACCGGGTTATGAAGGTGACCAACAGGATATTGAATACCTTGCTGAACAGGCAGAAAAAATCGGTTTCCCTTTAATGGTGAAAGCATCGGCTGGTGGGGGTGGGCGCGGTATGCGTTTGGTACACCAAGCTGTTGACGTATTGGAAGCTTTGAAAACGGCACGTTCTGAAGCTGAAAATGCTTTTGGTTCAGGTGAGCTGATTATTGAAAAAGCGGTCATCGCACCTCGCCATGTTGAGATACAAGTGTTTGGGGATACGCATGGTCATTATGTGTATTTGTTCGAACGTGATTGTTCGATTCAACGTCGTCATCAAAAGGTGGTTGAAGAAGCACCTTGTCCAGTTATGACCCCTGAATTACGCCAAAAAATGGGTGAAGCTGCGGTAGCTGCGGCCAAAGCTTGTGATTACATCGGTGCGGGTACGGTAGAATTTTTACTTGATCAATCTGGCGAGTTTTATTTCTTGGAAATGAACACGCGTTTGCAAGTTGAACACCCCGTGACAGAAATGATTACAGGGCTTGATTTGGTTGAATGGCAATTACGAGTCGCCAATGGTGAAACTTTACCATTACAGCAACATGAACTGACCTTAAATGGTCATGCGATCGAAGTACGTTTGTATGCTGAAGATCCGCGTCAGGACTTTTTGCCACAAACAGGCAGGGTGTTACGTTGGCAACCTGCGGAGTTGCCGAATGTCCGTATCGATCATGGTATGTTGGAACAAGGTGAAATTAGCCCATTCTATGACCCGATGGTGGCTAAAGTGATTGCCTATGGCAAAACACGTCAGGATGCAATTCGTCTACTGGCGAGAGCCGTCGATGATTGCGTGCTTTTGGGCGTGAATAGTAATAAACAATTCCTGTCTAGTTTGTTGCGTCATCCGATTATTGTCGCAGGCGATACCAATACCGCGTTTATCCAGCAGCACTTTCAGGATGACGTAAGTTTGCATCAACAAGTGTTAGAGCTTGAAACTTTGGCTGTTGCTGCCGCATTATTTACTCAACAGAATCAATCTAATCAAACATGGCAAACCGGCGTTTCAGTTCCGTTCCCATTAAGATTAAAATATGCCGATCAGCAATTATTGTTGCATGTTCAGTCAAATCATCATCAAGTCACGGTTCAACTATGCGACCAACATGCTACGGTTGATGTAGTCGAGATCGTTGATGGGACAATTATCTATCAAGCCAATGGTATACGCCGTAAGCTGAATTATGTTTTGGATCAGAACCAACTGTATTTAGATGCAGGCAATGGCAACATTGTGATTGAAAATAGCACCTACGCAGCGCCTGAAGCCGCAGAGGTTATTGGTGATGGCAAAATCCGTGCCCCTATGGATGGTGCAATCGTTAATCTTTTGGTCAATGTCGGTGATACGGTGAGCAAAGGGCAGACCTTATTGGTGTTGGAAGCAATGAAGATTCAGCAACAAATCAAGTCTGATGTTGATGGGGTTGTTGATGAGTTAATTGGCCAAGTCGGACAACAAGTGAAAAAACGGCAATTACTGTTAAATGTTTCGATTGCCTAATCCATATTGAATAAAAAGCTAGGTGATTTCACCTAGCTTTTTAATAAGGCGAATACAGGTGCTAATGAGCCTGTACTATTTCCTTTTAATTCCTGTGTCGCAAATTCTGTTAAAGCTTGTTCATGCGCCAGTAAATATTTTAGAAAATCTTGGGTATCGGCATCTGCATGTTGGTTCATTCGTTCAAAGGTCGCCATAAATGGTTTTGTGCCTTGTTTGAGTAAGCGCATCGCGAGTTTCCAAGGGAGCTTTGCCATTGCAATACCCGATGCTTTGGCCTGTAGTTTGACATGAGGTCGAATCGAGGCAGTTCTCCCTTGTTCTTTTAGAAACAGTTGGAGTTTTTGCAGTGTTTGGGTTTCCAGTTGCGCCAATATTTGCCATTTGTGTTGTTGGTCAACTGAACGCGAGTACTTGGCTGCATTGAGAAAAATCAATTCACCCAATATTTCCGATTCAAGTGCGGTGTTGAGATCTTGTTGATAATTTGGATAAGTCATTCCTTTGATTTCCATAAATAATGAAGCGCGATTGCGCAAGGTGAATATCTGTCTGTGGATCAGTATAAGTAAAAAATCCCAGCGGTGAAATAGTGACCATCCCGATCAGTGGGATGGTACTTATTTTATGGGAACATGCTTGATCTTAATGTTTCTAGACGCTGTTGATATTGTTGCTGCCATTCGGCCTCGGAGAGCTGATTTTTCAACGGTTGCATGTCTTGTTGTAATTGTTGTAATGCTTGTTGGTATTGATTCACTTGTTGCTGTTGTTGTATTTCACGTTGATCCCGACGTTGAATGTCTTGTCGTTCCTGTTCCGTGAGATAACGTTGCTGCAAGATCTGTTTTAAGTGTTCAGTCTCGGCAGGATTGTTGTGGTTTTGATTAAGTAATTCAATGGATTGTTCATACAGTCCAATTTTGCTTTGTTGTTGAGTTGCATCTGGATATCGACGTTGCAATTCCTCGAAAGCTTTTAAACGTTGTTCTGCATTCAGATTTCTATTTTGCTTAATCTCTGCATAAGCAAATTTGTAATTCGCATAGTTACGCTCTTGTCCAAAACCAAGCATCGCTTCAGCTTTTCCCAGCGTTTGTTCTCTTAATTTCCATAAAGCATTGAAACGTTCTTGCGGAGATAAGGAGGTTGAAAGCACTGTACTTTGCATATGTTGTTCATATTGCGGCATACGTTTTAATAAATTTTCAACCAAATGCGCAAACTCTTGATCTGGATAATTTGCCAATGCTTTTGCTAAAGCCGCATTACAGTCTTGTACATGACAATTCGCTTTAAAGTCATTCAAAAATTGAGTGATATTTCCAGGTTGCTTCTGAAGCACTTGTAATTGTCTCAATAAGGATTCTTGACAAAGCTCATCTGTGGTTTTATTCTGCATAGTTCCATCTGTCGAATGCGTTGTTGAATCATCAGAGAATGGCATGGTTTGGCTTTGTTGGATTGCAGCGGAAGAGGCGCTGCTCTTCCAGACTACAATTCCGACCAAGACCAGTAAAACAATAACGATTGTCAGTAATAGTCTTTTATTCATCCACAGTATTCCGTTTTATGGATTGTAATTAAAGTGTCCCATCACAGGGAAGTGGTCAGAAAGATCCCATGTCATAAACAGTGGGTCTGCGGTAGAACGTAAAATACGAACATCATTACGCGATTGAATCGGTTGGCGATGTGTATTTGAAGAAACCACATAATCCAAATATTCAACCGTTGTGCCACCTGAACCTGCTGCACCAGCGAGTTTGTTAATACGAGGATCAAATGTAGATTCGGTATAACCCGTGCTGACGGGTGCTGTCGCATTTAGGTTGGTAAGCATGTCTTGATAATCTTGCGGCCATAACAGCTTGTTGACATTAAAGTCTCCGCCCATCAATACAGCATCAAAACTGGGGATATTTTGTTGGTTGATTAACTGACGAATTTGCTGAAATTGAACTTGACGTAGGGCGCGCGCTTCTGTGGTATCAAATGATGCGGTATGCGTTGAGGTCACATGATAGGCTTTACCATTTTTGATAATTTCGGCATACAACACGCCTTTATCCGCAAAACAATCTGTCCCTGTACAATCTGGATAAATCTGTTGTGCTGTTTTCACAATAGGATAACGACTGATGATCACGAGACCACTATCAAATAAGTTATAACCTGAACCGACTGGGATATGTGTTTGATATGGATATTGTTGTGCCAGTTGATTCAACATCCCTGTACGAGATGATGCAAATGCTTCTTGCATTAAAATCACATCATAACCATTTAAATGATTTGGAAGTTCTGCTAAACGCTCACTAATTTTACTTGCAACCATGGGCAGTGCGTAAATGTTATAGGACAGTACTTTTAATTCATCTGCACTGCTTGAGATCGGTTCTTGGACAGTGTTTTGATGGATGGTGTAATGAAAATCATCATAACCGCCTGTATATACGGCTTTAACCGCAGCCTGTGCCGACAAGCCTGCATAAGTGGTATTGATGCGATGAACATTGCGATCAGTATACCAAGGTGATGTAGTAGATGCCGTTTGGATGCCATGCTTAATGGTGCTGCCAGACCAAGTACCTGTCATCGATTGTTTGAATGTTACTTGTGAATTTCCACTTGAAACAATCGTATCAAAATTATAAGTCTGTCCAGATTTTAATCCTGAATAACGATTCATGCGCAGCACACGCTTGGTTTCATAAGGCGCAATTTGAGTTGTTTCTTGTGCCCACTGGTTTCCTTGTTCTAATGTTTGACTACCAGTATGGTTGACTTGTATTGATACAGTTTCAGGTGTGGTATTGGTAATGAACACATAAGAATCTGCCAGTGTATCTTGCATGGCAAAAGTACCCAACAGTAGTGTTGTTGCTACACTGAATTTAATATTTTTCAGCCCCATTTAATGTTTCTCCTTGTTGATAGTGCATTGCGTTGATGAATAGCTTCAATCAAGCAATCTTGTTGATTTTCATTTTTGAAAATTAGTGTTGTTATTTGTTCGCAAATTATCATAATAAAATTTTGTTGCTAAATCATGTAATTTTTAAACCGTTCGTCTGATTCAGGAAAAAGCAATCTATATAGATGATTTTGAAATAGTCATTCGCTAATTTTTTTGATTGTTGCGATAAATTTGATGGGAGGTGTGGGTTCGAATATGAAAATTTATTATCTATTGATAGATTTGATATACAAATAAAAAAATCTGACAGGGAGATTGCCCCCTGACAGATTGAGTAAAGTAAATGAGAGGATTAAGCTTGATCTGCTGCGCTGATGGCTGCACTGGCTTGTTTGAGGCTATATAGCAATTGCCCTAGAAGAACATCTTTATTGCTTAACGTCACCATGACCATTGGGTGATGGGGAGAGGGAATCGCCGTCAGTATCGCTTTGCCATTTTCTGCATCTAAGGTAATACTTTGACATCCTGTGAGTTGGATCTCATTGAGAAAAGCACTGACCATCGCCAGTATTGAGCTGCTTACCGCTGCCAGTTTGCTACTGTTATATGGGTTTTTTTTATAAATCGAAGCAAGCTCAAAACCATCAGTAGAGCAAAGCATAATGTAGTCAATGCCTCGAATATTGATCAAAATATCGTTGGCTTGCGCTTTCGCAAACTGAATAAGTTCTTTTGGCGCGGTACGTTGTTGGCTGGGAATACTGAGCATAATTCTTCTCTTTTATAAAGTGATTAATTGGTCGCTTTTAAATTGACTTCTAGTGTGGCAATCAGTGATTCAATCATGAGCAGGATATGTTCTTGTTTGCGGGCGTCTATAAAAAATAGTGGGTATTGATAGTTGTTTTGGATTAACCAATCTCTATAGATTGACGTGGATTGTCCTTTGTTTTCATCTACATGTGTAACACCAATCGAGATGTTTTGCGTGTAGTCTTTAAATCGATCTAAATAGCCTTCAAGTTCTTCAAGTGGAACTTTACTATTGTGATCGACCAGTAGGACCACACCCAGTGCACCTTGGCAAATGACAGGCCAAATAAAGTCAAAACGTGTTTGCCCTGGCGTGCCATAAAGACCGATTTTTACGCCATCATCAAGTGTGATCTCGCCGTAATCAATCCCTACAGTCGTTTCTACTTTATTATGCGCTTGGGTATCTGTATTGAATGCTTCCGTGGCAAGTACTGGAATTTCCGAGAGAGATTTGATCGCTTCAGTTTTCCCTGAACCCATACTTCCTGCGAAAACAATTTTATATTGTTGAAGTATCATGTCATTCCTTAAAGACCAAAACGGCGTCTAATTTTGCCGAAAAATTTATTTAAAAAACCGTGTTGCTCAGTCGTTTGTTCAGCGGTCTCTGTTTGTAAATAATGGCTTTCTGAAGCCGAGACGATGCCGCCGTTGCTCGAAACGATGCAAGCAGAAATAAATTGTTGAACTGTTTGAATCGGTAGTTTTAATTGTGTGGCAACCTGACCAAGTTGAGCACCTTGGATAAAACATGCTGATAGTTGTAGGATGGTTTTACGATCATTGTGCTGAGCAGGCTGTGGCCAAAAATCGAGTTTGTAATACTCATTTTCGCTAGGGGCGAGGCGCTGAAACTCGACAGAATGCCAAAAAAGATTCCATAACCAGTCTTGTAAGTTGTATTCCACTTTCCGCGACACTTTGGTGAAATCGGACGTTGTGGCAAATTCATAATTAAAACTATGGTTGGTTTGTGTATGGGTACGTGTCGGTTCTAGCCAAGCAATTTGGCTGCGTGTATCAATAATCGCTAAAGTCCCGTGATCATCAAAAAGATGCAGACGAGCATTTTCTGGATTTAACATCTCTGTTAAAAACTTTTGATTGATGGCATTGTGTGTTGAGACCAGTTCCACTTTTGGTTGTTGCATTCGTTGATCAGACAAATAACTTAAAAGGCGAAGATGAATCCAATTCTTGAGTGCATCCGTGTGTTGGAAGGGTAGAAAAAGTGTGTTGTGTTCTTCTATGTGGCAAGAACCTTGTCCCTTTGAAATCTTTAAACAAGGGAGTTGTTTTTGTTCTAAGATGCGTTGGATACCTTCGGTGTCGAAAAAGTTTTCATTTATTAATAATAAGTCTATATTTGGATCGGCAATATTAATCCAATTAATGCCAAACTCATTAGGTATTGTTTTTCTAAGTTCTAATTTTAACTCATCTGAAACTTTTAAACTTATACCTGAAATCGCGATATTAATGCAATGCCCATTCATAGTATCACTTTAATAATGGTAAAATATTGGACTGAGCAAAATTAGTCTTTTTAGAAAGACTAATATTAGACCTCTTATATTATTTTTAATTTTAACTAAAATAAAAATAGATATAGGAAGTCTAATATATTAAATGTTTTGCTATTGCTAATTAAGCAAAGTCTAACTCTTTCTCAAACGTTTTGAGTTCATGACGAGCCATTGCAAGGTTGGATTTACTGCGGTCTAGTACAACATAAAGGAATAGATTTCCATTGCTTTCCAATGGGCGGATGAGGTGGTAAGCCTTACCTAGTGTAATTAAAATGTCTTCAATATCATCGTTTAGTTTCAATGAGTTAGCAACACGGCGTTTTGCTCGTATAACCTCAGTATTACCTGCAGCTGCAAGCTCTAAATCAATTGTGCCCCCACCTTGAGTTGCGAGCGCTAAGCCACTTTCTGTGTCTACTAATGCTGCTGCAACGAAACCATCAATGTTTGATAAGCTTTCTAATGAAATTTTAGCCATGATATTATCTCTACTGATACATTCTTGTTTATAAGTTTATATAAGTTACTTTTGTTTTAATTGGTTTTCAAAAGTACTTAATTTCATTATAGGAGAGTATTTGATTAAATCAATCATGCTTTAGCCTAATTTAAATAATGGAAATGTTAGGAATTGACAATTTTTGTCAAGTAAACGGATTATAATATTAATTAAGGATTATATTTTGTTGTAAATGTGATTTTATTCACAATAATGATGTGGTTTTTTGGGGGTTTTGTATTGTAAATAAATGTAAAAGTGTTTTAATTAGAATTCTTAAATTAATAATTAAATAAACTAAAGTGTGTGCAAGTTTGGTAAGGGATAGAGAAAGTTATTCAGCTTTCTCTATCTGAGAGAAGGTGTTTAAACATAAACCAATTGGCTGTAAGCACAATATAAAATCATCAAAATAAGCAATGCCACCAACGGAGCAGCGATATAGGACCAAGTCGGTGTGAGCGGAGGAGTAGCTTCCAATACGGTATCATCATGCGCATTTGGTTGTGCTTGATGAACCAATTGATTAAATTCTTGCATGGTTGCTTCAAGAGAGATTTCTTCTTGTTCAACGGGCTTAGAGCCTAATAATTCGGTTAACTGATTGGTTGACCACACCCAGTCTTCGGCTTGTCCAGATAAGTGCTCAATTTGACCCAACAGTAACTCTGTTAAACCTGCTAAACCAAAACTTCCTGTTTGGTCTAATTGTTTTAATTCGGCGAATTGTAACGATAACACCTCAGTGAGACTGGTTTCTAATTCTGAGGCACTGAGCGTTGATTGGTTGTGCGCTGAGGTGGTCAGGTGTCGTGTGATTTCTTGGATATAAAGTGGATCAGAGTTTTGAACCTCCTGATACAGCTTTTGATGATTCTGTTTCCAAAGGCTAATCAATCGACCAAGCGCAAGCGCATTGATCTCGTCAATATGAAGTTGCTTTTCTTTTTGAGAATATTGATTAAAAAGTTGTGGTTTTTGAATTTTAATTTGTTCAGAAAAATATTGAACTAAGTCAAATGCCATCAGGGATATCCTCGTTTAATCTAGAATTCTAAGAGAAGGTTTCTTTTTACTTGGTTCAGTTTTTTGCTTTGTTTCATCTATTTGAGCTGTTGTGGTGACTTCAATATCAGTATATTCAGAAGGATCGAAAAATAAACCTTGTCCATTTTCTTTTGCATAGATACCCAATACAGCCTGGATGGGCACATAGATTTCTTTTGCTACGCCGCCAAATCGAGCAGAAAAACAAATCATTTCATTGCTGATGTTTAGCTGATGAACCGCATGTGGTGCAAGATTCAAAACAATTTGACCATCTTTGACAAATTGCAGCGGAACATCAGTATGGGGCTGTGTAGCATCGACCAGTAAATAAGGCGTCAGTTGATTATCGCAAATCCATTCATAAATGGCACGAGCAAGATATGGGCGTGTCGGTGTAAAAGTTATTTGCTCAGACATAATTGAAAAACTTATTAAATCGTAGAAATCAATTCATTGTAGCTGTTTTTTTCTTGGGCTGTCATTGATTTAGTGAACGATGGACGGCTAAAGATACGATGACAATACAAGAAAATAGGTCGGCAGTGCTGTGCAGGTAGTTCAATCCCCATACTTTTTAATCTCAGAAAAATCGGCGCGAGCATACAATCTAAGATAGAAAAGGTTTCAGACATAAAAAAGGGGTAATGTTGGAACAGCGGTGTTAGGGAAATAAGGGTATCTCTAAGTTCTTTTTGTGCTTTTTGCTTTTGCTTTGGGTCGAGTGTATCGCTATGTCTTAACATTTGATCAGCGAGCTTGAACCAGTCTTGTTCAAAACGCCAGATATATTGGCGCTGCTCGGCTCTCGTCATTGGGGCATCAGCATATAATTTGTTTTGACGGTAGCGATCATCTAAATATTCAGCAATTACATTTGGTGAAAATAATTTTAGATTTTGTTCGATCAGCATCGGGAGTTGATTGTATGGATTTAGATCTGCTAAATCTTCATCTTCATGGTCGGTTATGATTAGATGATATTTGATTTGCTTTTCTGCTAATAACAAGCGAATCCAGTGTGAACGGAAATCATCTGCATGACTATAAAGGGTAATGCCCTGAACTGGGGTATTCTCAACCGACGACATATTACAAAGCTAGAGATATAAACGGTTCAGCATACTAAAAAACCGCAGAAAAAGCATCCATGAAATATCATCGTGACTATAAATAAAAAAACCTCGGAGAAATCCGAGGTTTTTTGTCCAATTCGAAAAACGATTAACGTTTAGAGAATTGAGGACGCTTACGTGCTTTACGTAAACCAAGTTTCTTACGTTCAACTTCACGAGCATCACGAGTAACGAAACCAGCTTGACGAAGAGCAGGTTTTAGATCTTCATCAGCAGCAATCAATGCACGAGTAATACCGTGACGGATCGCGCCAGCTTGACCACCCATACCACCGCCTTTAACGGTGATATAAAGGTCAAATTTTTCAGTTACTTCTAAAAGCTCTAAAGGCTGACGCACAACCATACGAGCAGTTTCACGACCGAAATATTGCTCTAGAGTACGATTGTTAATTACGAGTTTGCCTGTACCAGCTGACAAGAAAACACGTGCAGTTGCGGTCTTACGGCGACCTGTACCATAATTAGTAGCCATGTGCTGTATCCCTTAGATGTCCAAAACTTGTGGCTGTTGAGCAGTATGAGGATGCTCAGTACCAGCGTACACTTTCATTTTTTTGATCATTGCATAACCAAGAGGACCTTTTGGTAACATACCTTTAACAGCTTTTTCTAAAACTGCTTCAGGTTTGTGAGCAATTAACTTCTCGAAGTTAGTCTCACGGATACCACCAGGGAAACCAGTATGGCGATAATATTTTTTATCAAGTGCTTTTTTACCAGTCACTTGAATTTGCTCAGCATTGATAATAACGATGTAATCACCAGTGTCAACGTGAGGAGTATAAGACGTTTTATGCTTACCGCGTAAACGACGAGCGATTTCAGTCGCAAGGCGACCTAAAGTTTTGCCAGAAGCATCAACAACATACCAGTCATGTTGAACTTCAGCAGGCTTAGCGCTGAGAGTTTTCATTAAACCACTACCTATTATAGTTGGTTTGGACGGTGGAATCTGTCCAAACAAAAGGAGACGGAATTTTACATGAATTTATAAACACGCACAACAATAATTCACTCAAGAGACTAGAATTTGCTGCAATGTGACTGATTTGGTCAATAACAGGACTTTAATTTTAAGCTCTATTATTTGCCTTGTGACAAATGTGGCTTTGCCCTATGATTTTATATTAATTAATTGAAATAAATAGAAGTATTAACCTCTTCTTTTGGGGAATTTGATGAAGTTGTCGTCTTCTACAAAAATGATTGTAGTTACAATATTAATCTGCGTTTGTTCAGCACAGACAAATGCGCGACGGCTTTATAAATGGGTAGATCAAGGCAGTGTCACCAATTATTCAGAATTTCAGCCTAGAGAGGGAACCAGTCGCAAGCTTGAGGTTTTGGAAAGTCGTGGCAATGGTTATGTCGACCCTGCGATGGCAGTCACTGCCGAAATGAAAGCAATCGAGATTCCTGTGGATCAGACGCATCTTCAATCACCCTCTACAGGCGTGGTCGCACCACCAACTCAGTCTCAACCAACAACCCAAACCATAGTGAAGCAAGGGATGCCGACAACGGCTTATTCACCTCCAACTTCTGTGATCGCCGTTACGCCGCCACTAGATAAAAAAGAAGCATCACCTGTCCAGCACGTTCAGATCGTTGAAAAGAAAGAGCTCACGCCCAATCCGCTGGTCGAGAAGCCAAGTAGCACGGTTCTTGTGACTGAGAAAAAGGTGGATTTAACTGAGGTTGTGCAAACAGAGAAAAAAACACCATCAAAAATTAACCCTTGGACCCGAACCCCACATTTTTCGCCTTCGAATTTAGTGCCGCAAAATTTACCTAAAAATACCAGCAGCGAATAATGTGTGGGAATTATAAAAAGGAAACGCTATAGCTGATTTTAGATTTTGGTTACACTAAGTAGAAATCATCAATGATTGGCGGTAAGTATGCTTCCTTTATATGTCACTTCTGGTGAACCAGCAGGCATTGGACCTGATATTTGTTTAGCTTTGGCAGAGCGAGTGGATGAGCGTCCGATTGTGGTCCTCGCGGATAGGGACATGTTGCAGCAGCGCGCTGATCAGTTGAAAATTTCTGTTGAATTAATCCCATATCAAGGGCAGCGTCAATCGAGTGAAACAGGACAGCTCTTTGTTGAGCATGTGCCTTTGACTGAGCCAGTTGAATTGGGACAATTAAATCCAGCACATGCTGCCTATGTATTGGAACAATTGCGCCGTTCCGCAGATTATGCAATGGCAGGCGCGAGTGTGGGCATTGCCACAGCACCCGTGCAGAAGTCTATTATTAATGATGCAGGTATTGCCTTTAGTGGTCATACTGAATATTACCAAGAGTTTGCAGGTGTTGATCGCGTCGTGATGATGCTCGCGACCAAAACATTACGCGTTGCCTTAGCTACCACGCATTTACCTTTACGGGATGTCCCAGATGCAATTACCAAAGAACGCTTGCATCAAGTGATTGATATTCTGATTCATGATTTAAAAACAAAATTTAAAATTGCAGCGCCGCGAATTTTAGTGTGTGGATTAAACCCTCATGCGGGTGAGGATGGTTATTTGGGACGAGAGGAGATTGAAGTCATCAATCCTGTGCTGGAAAGCTATCGTATACAAGGCATTGATATGAGTTTGAGTTTGCCCGCAGATACTTTATTCACCCCTGAAAATCTTAAAGATGCAGATGCTGTTTTGGCAATGTATCACGATCAAGGTTTACCTGTGTTAAAATCACAGGGCTTTGGTGAAGCGGTAAATATTACTTTAGGCTTGCCATTTATTCGAACCTCAGTCGATCATGGTACAGCTCTTTCTCTTGCAGGCACTGGGCAAGCAAAATCATCGAGTTTGCATGTAGCAGTCGATTTAGCCCTTGATTTAGCTCGAACCTCCCTTGCGAAGTTTTAGTCACTTCTTACCCTCCTCTATATCAACGAGGGGAGAATTAAGTTTGAAATATTGAGTATAAATATATGTATCAAATTAATGCCCTAAACCCTAAAGATGAAGGGCATCAGGCTCGAAAACGTTTTGGTCAGAACTTTTTACATGATCAACGTGTAATTGCCAAAATTGTACGCTCTGTAAATCCGCGTACGGGCGAAAATATTGTCGAAATTGGTCCTGGTTTGGCTGCATTGACCTCGCCTCTCATTGGTGAATGTGATGCTCTGACTGTCGTTGAGCTAGATCGCGACTTGGCAGCAGGCTTACCTGCGCGTGTACCACATCCTGAGCGTTTGACGATTATTGAAGCGGATGCATTGAAATACGATTTCTCTCAATTGTTTCAAGAAGGTCGTCCACTTCGTGTCGTGGGGAATTTGCCATATAACATTTCAACGCCTTTATTGTTCCATCTCTTGGAGTTTGGTAGCAAAGTCAAAGATATGCATTTTATGTTGCAAAAAGAGGTTGTGGATCGTATCACCGCTGTGCCAAATACCAAAGAATATGGTCGTTTGTCGGTGATGATTCAGTATTTTTGCAAACCGACATTTTTATTTGAAGTACCGCCAGGATCATTTAATCCACCGCCAAAAGTAACTTCTGCCGTATTCCGTTTGGAGCCTTATGAAACCAAGCCGATTGTGGCAAATAATGAAAAAGCTTTAGCAAGATTGGTCGGACATGTTTTTACGCAACGTCGTAAAACTTTGCGCAATAGCTTGAAAGGAATGTTAGCTGAAGATGGTTTTGAAAAAGCAGGTGTTGATCCGATGGCGCGTCCAGAAACGTTAAGCTTGGCTCAGTTCGTCGCGTTATCTGATCAAATGGTGTCTTAATGTCAAAGCGTTATAACTATGTCATTGGTGATGTGCAAGGTTGTTTCGAGGCACTTAAAGCATTATTGAAACAAATTCGTTTTGATCCCGATCAAGACTTTTTGTGGTTTGCTGGTGATTTAGTTGCGCGGGGTGAAAACTCGGTTGGCGCATTACGCTTTGTTAAAAAGCTCGCTGATCGGGGTGCTGCTGCAACTGTTTTAGGTAATCATGATTTGACCTTAATTGCTTGCGCACGCGGTTTTAAAAAAATCAAAGACAAAGATGGTACGCAAGATATCATTGATGCGATTGATGGTGATGAACTGATTGACTGGCTGCGTAAACAACCTTTATGTTTATTGCCAAATCAACACACGATTTTGACGCATGCAGGTGTTCCTTTGTTGTGGGATGCTCAGCAAACTGAACGCTATGCGCGTGAAGTACAAGACGTTGTTGGTCATGATGATTTAAGTGTGCTTGATCATTTTTTGGCAGAAATGTTTGGTACACAACCAGATGTTTGGTCTGAGGATTTAACAGGTATGGCGCGTCTGCGCTGTATTACCAATTATTTAACTCGCATGCGTTTGACTGATGTGGATGGTCATCTTGAGTTTAGTTTTAAAGATGGTTTAGACGCGCCGATGCCAGAAGGGTTTCTGCCTTGGTTTGATTTTGAAAGTCAGGCTGCACAAACACACCACATTCTTTTCGGACATTGGGCGGCTTTACACGGCAAAACCATAAGTTCAAAAATTCAGAGTGTTGACGGTGGTTGTGTTTGGGGGCAGCAATTGATTGCTTACCGTTTGGAGGATGAGCAACTTTTTGCAGTGGATAATCCATTGAACTAATAAAGTATTGAGTGTTTTTAAGCTCTGTCTCAGTTTGGGAGAGGGCTTTTTTATTTTAACACTGTCAAAAAACTGTCATCTATTGATCATTAAAGTGTCAAAAAAATTTTATAAGCTTAAAGCATGAAAATAACGACACAAATGGATGGCGATATGCAAAGTACATACGCGACATCTCTATTAAAGCAAGATCAGTTTCCCGAAAGTATAAAATTTTACTTTAAAAGGAAACAACTTAAAGATCAACAAAATGAATTATCTGAACTTCAAAATTTGGTTCGTCCTCGTTTAAGAATCGCAATTGTAACTGAAACATGGCCGCCAGAAATTAATGGCGTGGCTTTGTCGATGATGCAGTTATGCCAAGGTTTACAACGTCTAGGTCATAAGATTTTATTGGTTCGTCCTACACAGAAAGGCGTGTGTACAGAATTTCATCCTGATCAGGAATGCTTTGTTCTTGCACAACCCATCCCAAAGTACCCAAGCGTTCAATTTGGTTGGCCACAATATTTAAAGGTTTCAAAAGCATTTGAAAAATTTGCGCCAGATGTGGTGCATATCGTGACTGAGGGACCTTTAGGATTGACCGCTTTACAAGCCGCTAAATCTAAAAAAATCGCGGTATCAAGTGGATTTCATTCTGCATTTCATGACTTTAGTCGCTTCTTTGACTTGGCCTTTTTAGTAAAGCCGATTCAACGCTATTTAACGTGGTTCCATAACAGCACTGATGTGACTTGTGTGCCAAGTCAATATACCGAGCAAGCCTTACGTGGCTTTGGTGTGACCTGTCCCTTGGTGGTGGTTGGGCGCGGTGTGGATACTGCAAAATTCTCACCAAAACATCGTTCAGCACAATTACGCCAACAATGGGGTGCTGATGCTGATACGCGGGTGATGTTGTATGTGGGGCGCTTGTCGCCAGAAAAAGAAGTAGACGTATTGATTAAAAGTTTCCATGCGCTACAGGCACAGCAAGGCACAAATTTTAAGTTTGTGATCGTCGGTGATGGCCCTGATCGCGTGCGCTTAAGTAAATTAACTACCTCGCAAGATGTGATTTTTATGGGTAGCCTCAGTGGTCGTGAATTGTCGGCTGCATATGCAAGTGCGGATGTTTTTGCCTTTGCAAGCCAAGCCGATACCTTTGGCAATGTCGTACTCGAAGCGATTGCCAGTGGTTTAGCTGTCGTGGCTTATGATTACGTTTGCGCACATCAGCATGTCAAACAGGACATTACGGGATGGTTGAGTCCACTAGGGAACACAGCCGATTTAATTCAATCCATTTGCCATTTACCTGCGCTTCCGCAGTTGCGACAAATGGGCTTACTCGCCAGTGAAAGCGTACAACAATCGAGTTGGCAATTTCCTGTACAACAATTAGAACAAGCACTTTATCAGGTAGCGAAGGAGTCACCTATGCGCTCTACCTAAAGTATTCTCAAATAGGAGAAAATTATGAACTTTCAAAATGCAAAAATAAAAATGTTAGATCTTGATTTAAAAGGGTGTTTATACCTTAACCATCTCTCCCAGTCACAACGCATTGCCTTATTTTTTAAAACGATTAGTCGTTTGGGCGATGGTCCATTTTGGTATGTCATGTTGTTGTCTGTCTGGGCGATGCAAGGCATGGCTTACGGTCTGCAAATTCTGTATTTGATTGCAGCGGGTTTGCTTGGTACCGCAATTTATAAATTTTTAAAACATAAAACGACGCGTCCGAGACCTTATCAAGTCCATCAAGTCATTGTCTTGGGTGAGCGACCATTGGATCATTTTAGCTTTCCATCGGGGCATACCTTACATGCGGTCATGTTGACGATTACATTGGGTTATATTCAGCCGATTTTACTGATACTGATGCTACCATTTACCCTGCTTGTTGCATTGTCTCGGATGGTTCTAGGGCTGCATTATCCAAGTGATGTGATTGTGGGGGCGATGATTGGTGCGTCGGTTGCCAGTGCCATCATTTTACTCGCGCCAAGCTTTAATATCCTTTTATAGGCTTATAAGCGCTTGCGAGCGAATTTAGCAACAGAATACTACCGCTTAAATCCGATGATTTGTTAAAGTAGCACTAATCATATTTATTTACTTAGGTTGCTATATGGGCTTACGTTGGACAGATACCATGGATATCGCGATTGAATTGGTCGAAGCACATCCAGAGGTGGATCCGCAATGGATCCGTTTTACCGATCTTCATGCGTGGGTATGTGCTTTGCCTGACTTTAGTGATGACCCAACGAAATCAACAGAAGGTTTGCTTGAAGCGATTCAGATGGCATGGCTGGATGAGGTTCGTTAGAAATTCATCCGAAATCGTTGAACTTTTACAGATTCAAGCTGATTATTCATGATGACATCGGTATAATGCGGCAAATTTTTTAATGTTTAGACCATAATAGGAGCCAATCATGGCGATTGAACGTACGTTATCTATCGTAAAACCAGATGCAGTTGCTAAAAACCACATCGGCGACATCTTTGCTCGTTTCGAAAAGGCAGGTTTGAAAATTGTTGCAACTAAAATGAAACAACTTTCTCAAACTGATGCTGAAGGTTTTTATGCTGAGCACAAAGAACGTGGTTTCTTTGGTGACTTAGTTGCTTTCATGACTTCTGGTCCAGTCGTTGTTTCTGTTCTTGAAGGTGAAAATGCTGTTCTTGCTCACCGTGAAATTTTAGGTGCAACAAATCCTAAAGAAGCAGCGCCAGGTACAATCCGCGCTGATTTCGCTGTAAGCATCGATGAAAATGCTGCACACGGTTCTGACTCAGTTGCTTCTGCTGAGCGTGAAATCGCTTACTTCTTTGCTGATAACGAGATCTGCCCACGCACTCGTTAATCCAAAGTATTCAAGCCAGATAAGTGGTATACTACTTATCTGGTTTTTTATTTTTTATAGATTGTATTGTGCAAATAACGCACAGTGTTTTCTAGCGCTGATATTGTTTAGGTAAATTCACATGAGTTCTGCAGTCGTCGTTTCATCAGAAAATTCAGATGAAAAACAACAGTCATTCACTACGCCTGTCGTTCAAGCTGCCGACAATAAAGTAAATTTACTTGGCATGTCGCGAGTTGAACTCGAAAAATTCTTTGAAGACATGGGCGAAAAAAAGTTTCGTGCCGGTCAAATCATGAAGTGGATTCATCAATTTTTCGTGACTGATTTTGCTGAGATGACCAATATCTCAGGTAAATTGCGTGAAAAACTCGAAAAAATTTGTGAAATTAAAGCCCCGGAAGTGGTTCATCGTAACTATTCAAAAGATGGGACACGTAAGTGGGTGTTCCGAGTAGGAGAGGGTGAAGGATCGCTCGTTGAAACAGTCTTGATTCCTGCGGAAGATAAAACAGGCTCTCGTAAGACCTTATGTATTTCTTCTCAAGTGGGCTGTGCATTAGATTGTTCATTTTGTTCGACAGGTAAACAAGGTTTCCAACGTGATTTAACCCCTGCGGAAATCATTGGTCAGCTTTGGATGGCCAATTATTCCTATATGGAAGAAGTGCCTGTGGCAGAACGGGAACGTACTGTGACCAATGTGGTGATGATGGGCATGGGTGAGCCATTATTAAATTATGATGCGGTCCTCAGCTCAATGCGCTTGATGTTGGATGATTTTGCTTATGGCATGTCTAAACGTCGTGTGACTTTATCAACTTCTGGTGTTGTTCCTAAAATTGATCAGTTAATACAAGATATTGATGTGGCATTGGCGATCTCATTGCATGCGCCGAATGATGAGTTGCGCAATGAACTGGTGCCAATTAATAAAAAATACCCATTAGAACAATTGATTGCTGCGTGTCAGCGATATTTGGCCAAAGATGGCAATGAAAGTGCACGTAAGCATGTGACTATTGAGTATGTCATGCTTGAAGGGGTCAATGATCATCCAGAGCATGCACAACAACTGGTCAAGTTGTTAAAAAATTTACCGAGTAAAATTAACTTAATTCCATTTAATCCATTTCCGCATGCGCCTTATGGACGTTCTAGTCGTAATCGCATCATTGCTTTCCAAAAAACTTTGTCTGATGCAGGATTTGTGTGTACGATTCGTCAGACACGTGGTGATGATATAGATGCAGCGTGTGGACAATTGGTGGGACAAGTTGCTGACCGTACTCGTCGCGCCGAACAGTGGAAAAAGAAAGTGGCGCAACGACAAGAAATTTTGCGCACACAAGGATAATACTTGGGGATAAAGCGTTGAATACAACTCGACTAAAAACGATTATAGCGACAACAGTTGTACTTGCTGTGTGGGGTTTAACAGCTTGCCAAACCACATCATCGACCAAAAACCCTGAAAAGGCCGTGCAGGTTCGTAGCCAGTTAGCAGCAGAATATATTCGTAACGGTGATCTTGATGCTGCTAAACGCTCACTTGACCAAGCCTTAAAAATCAATTCCCGTGATGCAAATGCCAATATGATGATGGGCATTTTACTGCAACAAGAGGGCAGTAAGCTCAATATGGAAAAAGCGGACGCCTATTTTAAGCGCGCAATTTCTGCTGAACCGAACAATGCACAAGCTCGTAATAATTACGGTACATATTTGTATCAAATGCAGCGTTATAATGAAGCGATTGAGCAGTTCGCCCGTGCGGGTGCAACCTTAGGTTATGATCAACGCTCTCAGGCGTTGGAAAATTTAGGGCGGATCTATCTAATCATAGGTGATGTTGCGAATGCTGAAAAATCATTCAAACAGGCACTACAAGCAAATCGAAATGCAACCATTTCAATGTTAGAGTTGTCGGAAATTTTCTATTTGCAACAAAACAATAGAGACGCGTCACAACTATATGAACAATATGTTCGTAATGTGGGACAAAAAAACCAAGGTGCACGTGCGCTTTGGCTGGGTATACGCATAGCTCGAGCGAATGCGGATCAATTGGGAATGCAAGTGTTAGTCAATCAATTGCGTGCTTTGTTTCCAGAAAGTCTAGAATATCAACGTTATTTGCAATTACAGTACAGTACTGAGGCCGTATGGAAATAAATCCAAATTCACATCAGCCAACTGGCTCAAACTCTCCTTCGTCAACTTTGGGAAATATTCAACGACCTGGTGAGTATTTGCGTCAAATTCGTATTGCACAAAAGAAAGAACTTGAAGAGATTGCGCGTGAAATGAATATGCCCGTCAAAACCTTGACGGCATTAGAAAAAGACGATTATACCTCGTTGCCTGAAGCAACCTTCATCAAAGGTTATTATCGCGCTTATGCAAAGTACTTAAATGCAGATGCGAGCGCTATAATTCACCGTTTTGACGAAATCTATGTCAATGATACTGGGTTAAAAGCAAGCCATGCTTTGAATAACTCACCGATTAAAATCATGGGGAAGCTTTCAGGTTCAAACAGTGTCCGTAATCGTCAATGGTTAAAGCGTATTGCGATTCTGGTGATTGTCGGTTTGTTGGGTTGGTTAGCAGTTACTGCTGTGCAAAATTGGTCATCAAGCAGCAAAGATGATATCGATGTGCCAAAAATCACCAATTCAAATATTGAAATTCTTCCAATGGCGAATGCAGTTACAACATCAGGTGATCAGCTTGTATTGAATTTTAGCCGACCAACATCCGTGCATATTGTGGATTCAACCGCTAAAGTTTTGGCAACTGGTCGCCAAGCATCGACGCTTACGTTGACTGGTGAATCACCATTCCAAATCCGTTTGGATGATGCAACTGCTGTATCACTCAGCTTAAATCAAGAACAGATTTCCTTGCGTCCTTATACTGTAAATGGTAAAGCTGAATTCCGTTTGTCTCGCTAATGTTGAAAGGTAGAGCTATACGATGATCGTGAACCCAATTAAGCGCCGCCCAACACGTAAAATTCGTGTGGGATCGGTGTATGTCGGTGGTGATGCCCCGATTAGTGTTCAGAGTATGACCAATACTGAAACCTGTGATGTGGATGCGACTGTCGCGCAAATCGAGCGTTGTGCAGAAGCAGGTGCAGACATCATGCGTGTTTCTGTGCCCTCAATGGAAGCAGCAGAGGCGTTTGGTGCGATTCGTAAACGTGTTTCTGTGCCCTTAGTGGCAGATATTCACTTTGATCATCGTATTGCATTGGCTGTGGCGGATTATGGTGCAGATTGCTTGCGGATTAACCCTGGTAATATTGGCTCTGATCAGAAAGTACGTGAAGTCGTTGCTGCTGCCAAACATCATGATATTTCAATTCGTATTGGGGTAAATGCTGGTTCGCTAGAAAAAGATCTACAAGTGAAATATGGTGAACCAACAGGTCAAGCTTTGCTTGAATCTGCGATGCGTCATATTGATATCCTCGATCGTTTAAACTTTCATGAGTTTAAAATTAGTGTCAAAGCATCCAATGTGTTTTTAACCATGGATGCCTATCGTTTGTTGTCACAACAGATTGATAACCCATTGCATTTAGGCGTCACGGAAGCAGGGATTTATCGCACAGGTACAGTGAAATCAGCGATCGCACTTGGTGGATTACTGATGGAAGGTATTGGCGATACCATGCGAATTTCGCTCGCTGCTGAACCCGAAGATGAAATTAAAATTGGTTTTGATATTTTAAAATCTTTGGGTCTACGCTCAAATGGTATTAACTTTATTGCTTGCCCAAGTTGCTCACGTCAAGAATTCAACGTGATTCAAGTGATGCAAGCATTAGAAGAACGTTTAGAAGATATTCGTACACCGATGGACTTATCTGTGATCGGATGTAAAGTGAATGGTCCGGGTGAAGCCAAAGAAGCCGATATTGGTATCGTTGGTGCGTCGCCGCGTTCACTGGTCTATCGAAATGGTGAAAAAAGCCATTTAATTGACACCAATCAGTTGGTTGATGAAATAGAGACCATGGTTCGTCAGCGTGTTCAAGAGATTGAAGAAGCCAAATCTAAAGAAATTATTCGTACAAGTTTTTGAGTAGGTCATGAGTTCAATCGTCGCGATCAAAGGTTTTAATGACACCCTTCCAACGCAAACTGCGGCTTGGAGAAGTCTGGAACAACAACTTGCATCTTTAATGGATGCTTACGGCTATCAACAAATTCGTCTGCCTATCGTAGAGCAAACGGGTTTATTTAAGCGTGCTATTGGTGATGCAACCGATATTGTTGAAAAAGAAATGTATACCTTTTTCGACAAAGGAACACCGCCAGAATCACTAACTTTGCGTCCTGAAGGCACAGCGGGCTGTGTACGCGCAATGTTGGAACATAACTTATTGCGTGGTGCAACACCACGTGTTTGGTATGTTGGGCCAATGTTCCGCTATGAAAAACCGCAAAAAGGCCGTTATCGCCAGTTCCACCAGTTCGGTGTGGAAACCTTTGGTGTGGCAACTCCTGATATCGATGCTGAACTCATTTTAATGACTGCACGTCTGTGGAAGCGCATGGGTGTCGCAGACAAAGTCTGTTTAGAGCTCAATACTTTGGGTGAAACAGACGAACGAGCAGAGTATCGCGCAGCTTTGGTTGAGTTTTTGAATCAACATAAAGAAGCATTAGACGAAGATTCTCAACGTCGTCTCAGCACCAATCCATTGCGTATTTTGGACTCTAAGAGCGAATCAACGCAAAAGATTTTAGAAAACGCGCCTAAATTGCATGATTTCTTGAAAGAAGACTCCATCAATCACTTTGAACAATTGAAGCAGTACTTAACCGATGCTGGCATTGAATTTGTGATTAACCAAAAATTGGTGCGTGGCTTAGATTACTACAACAAGACAGTTTTCGAGTGGACGACAACGATGTTGGGGTCACAAGGGACAGTCTGTGCGGGTGGTCGTTACGATGGTTTGGTTGGGCAGTTAAAAGGTAAAGCGGATCAATCTGTACCTGCTGTCGGTTTCGCGATGGGAATGGAGCGTTTGTTGCTGTTGCTTGAGCAAGTAGAACAAGAGAAGGTTGTACGCGACTGTGAAGTGTTCTTATTGGCTGAGCCTGCTTATCAAGCCAAAGCATTGTTATTGGCTGAGCAAATTCGTGATCAACTCGAAGCTGCAAATAGTCCAATTCGCCTTAAAACAGGTTCTCAAGGCAGTATGAAAAGCCAAATGAAAAAGGCGGATCAGTCGGGTGCGATCTATGCGGTGATATTGGGTGAGCGCGAGTGGGAATCACAGCAGCTTTTGGTGAAGGAGCTTGCAACTGCAGAGCAGTCACAAGTTGCTATAGCGGCGCTGACCCCATTTTTTATCGAGAAATTTAAACAATAAAATATTTAGGAAAAGGACAATCACATGAGTTTAAGTGATGATGAACAATTCGACCAATTTAAGTCGTTTGCCAAAAAATATGGTTCTGCAATCATTAGCGGAATTCTCATTGCCTTGATTGCCTTTTTCGGATGGGAATACTGGCAAAAGAAAACGCTTGCTGAAGCGCAGAGTCAAACGGCGAAAGTACAAAAGTTGATGGATGAAGCCAATGTGCTGGCAGGTCAGCCTAATGCTTTTGCGACGATATCTGAATCAGCAGATAAAATTGTGAAAGAAGATGCAAATTCGGTACATGCAATCCAGACACAATTCCTGTTAGCTAAGTTGGCTTATGATAAAGATGACTATGCCGCTGCGGAAAAAGCATTAAAGAAAGTCGAAAACTCAGCAGTCAAAGATGCTGGTTTAGTACAAATTGTTAAACTACGTTTAGCCGATGCACAACTCGCTCAGAAAAAGTATGACGAAGCCTTAAAAACACTGGCCAATGTGACTGAGCCTACGTTTAAAGCGACAGTAGACGAACTTCGCGGTGATATTTTTGTTGCGAAGAAAGATACTGAATCAGCACGTAAAGCCTATCAAAGTGCATGGGATAGTTTGATCGAACGCAAAAAAGAGCGTCAGCTTTTACAAATTAAACTCGAAAGTGTTGGCGTTTTAGTAGATGATCCTGAAATTGAGCGCCCGATCTTAGATACCAATGTGGATGAGTCTTAATGCAGAATAAACTAAAACTACCATTGGCAATCGCCATTGCCTCAGCTTTATTCGTTGGATGTTCGAGTAATAAAGTTAAGCCAGTGAAACCAAACCCATTGCCAAAAATCACGCAAGAACAGAGTTTAAACCTTGTTTTTTCACAAAGTGTTTCCTCTACCAATGCAGCTGAGTCAATACGTTTGCAGTTGGATACGGACAATGGCGTGATTTTTACGCCTGATCCTGATGGACAAGTTTCAGCTTATAAAGACAAACAGCGTCTTTGGAAAAGTAAGATAACCAAACAAGAGCTAACTGCTGGTGTTGAAGCAGGTGAAGGGATTGTTGTCGTTGGTAATCGTAAAGGGCAATTGTTTGCTTTAGACCAAAGCACTGGTGAGCAGAAGTGGGTAAAACAGTTGTCTGGTGCGATTTTATCTCCATCCTCGATACAGTTGGGGCGGGTGATTACACTGGCAAATGATGGAACTGTATTTGCACATGACGCAGTTTCAGGACAACAGGTTTGGGCATATAAGCTGCCAAATATTCAGTTTAGCTTGCGTGGACAAGCTGCCCCTGTACCGTTGGATGAACGCACGGTACTGATTGCTTCAGCAAATGCGTATATCTATGCAATCGATGTGATTAGCGGTATACCGCAGTTTCAGCGTCGTGTTGCCATCAGCGAAGGTCGTTCCGATATTCAACGTTTGATTGATATCAATGGTGATCCAGTGGTTGCGGGTCAATATTTAGTGACCACGAGCTTTCAAGGGCAAGTGACTGTTACTGATTTAGCGACACAACGTGTGGTGTGGAGCGAAGATGCGAGCAGTACTAATCGTCCAGAAGTATCAGAAGATAAAGTATTTATCTCAACTGTTGATGGTAAGTTGAATGCCTATGATCTCAGTGCGGGTGAGTTGGTGTGGCAGAATGAAAGCTTATTAAATCGTAAGTTAAGTAATCCTGTGATGTTGGGTCAAAATCTGGTGGTCGGTGATTTAGATGGTGTTTTACATCTGATTGAGCCTGCAACTGGTCGCTTGGTTGGACGCGCTAAAACACGTGGAGATGTCCGCACATTACGTGTCATCGACAACCAACTTTATGTCGCTACTCAAAAAGGTGCATTAAGCATTTGGCAGAATCGTTAATTTTATCCAAGCTTGTGGTAAAATTAAAAAATAGGGCATGGCAAAATACCATGCCCTGCATTTTTTATAGAATCTAAATTTCAGCATAAATTTTTTCAATCCAAATATGATACTCGTTAGGATCATCCGCAACCTGAGCGAAGATAAACAAAGCAACGCTTTGTCTGAGTGTAAGACGAGTAGCTGTGCTGCGAGTATGGTATGAGAATTGAGTCTTGTGGAGTATGGATAACTGCCTTTGCCTTTACGAAGCTTCAAACGCTTCTCAGGGCAAAACCAAAGTAAGTCCAACTGAAGGCTTATCCAAGTGTTGGATGAGAATTCGGCAAGACACCGTTATGATGATTTTAAAAATCTAACTCAGATTAAGGTAATTTATGAAACCCGTTATTGCGCTCATTGGTCGTCCAAACGTCGGAAAATCAACGCTATTTAACCAAATCACAAAAAGTCGTGATGCTTTGGTTGCTGACTTCGCTGGTTTAACTCGTGACCGCAAATATGGTGATGCGGTTTTTCAAAATAAATCATTTATTGTCGTCGATACGGGTGGTATCGGTGAAAATGAAGGCGGTATTGACTCGTACATGGCAGAGCAGTCAAAAACTGCAATCAATGAAGCTGACATTATCGTTTTTGTAGTCGATGCCCGTGCAGGTCTATTGGCTTCAGACGAACAAATCGCACGTGAACTACGTACATTAGGCAAAAAAATCTACCTCGTTGCCAATAAAGTGGATGGTGTTCACGCTGAAGCTGCTTTGGTTGAGTTTTATAAGCTTGGCATGGGTGAACCCTTACAAGTGGCTGCCAGTCACGGACGTGGCGTGCAGCAAATGCTTGAGGATGTCTTGGTTGATGTTCCTGAAGATGAAAGCGATGAAGCACATGATAAGGCTACAGGCTTACGCTTAGCTATTATTGGTCGTCCAAATGTGGGCAAGTCGACTTTGGTCAACCGTTTGCTCGGCGAAGACCGTGTGGTTGCATTTGATGAGCCTGGTACAACACGTGATTCTATCTATATTCCGTTTGAGCGTGATGGTCGTAAATACACCTTGATTGACACTGCTGGTGTGCGCCGTAAAGGTAAAGTAGATGAAATGATTGAGAAGTTCTCAATCGTGAAAACGCTACAAGCGATTAAAGATGCACATGTCATTGTTGTGGTTCTGGATGCGCGTGAAGGTGTGGTCGAACAAGATTTGCATCTGATTGGTTATGCACTTGAAGCTGGACGTGCCATGTTGATTGCCATTAATAAATGGGACAACATGACCGAATATGACCGTAAACAATGTAAGTTGGATGTTGATCGCCGCTTTGATTTTATTCCTTGGGCGAAAGTACATTTAATCTCTGCATTGCATGGTACTGGTGTGGGGGAAATGTATCCAACCATCCATCGTGCTTATGAATCATCACATTTGAAAGTTTCACCTGCAAAACTCACACAGATTTTGAATGATGCAACAGAAGCGCATCAACCGCCAATGATTGGTGGTAAGCGAATTAAAATGCGTTACGCGCATATGGGTGGACAAAACCCACCAACGATCGTTGTTCACGGTAATAAGGTTGATAAAACCCCTGCAGATTATCGCCGTTATCTCGAAAATGTGTTCCGTAAAGTGTATAAGTTGGAAGGAACGCCTGTTCGTGTTGATTTCAAAACTTCAGACAATCCATTTGAAGGTCGTAAATCGATGGTTGATGAGCGTGTTGCTGCACGTAAACGTCGTTATGTACAGAAGTTCAAAAAAGCTGAGAAGAAGATGAAGCGTTAATCAAAGATAAAATCAAAAGCCCAAACTTTGTTTTGGGCTTTTTTATAATGAGAGGCTGTTAATCATGTCATCTAAAATCGAAATACATGTTCAGGCATTGGCTCAGCTGCTTGATCGGGATAAAACAGACTTTGCTGATTTGCGTTCATTTAACCATTATAAAAAAGATCAGATTCAAGCTTATCGCAACCAGCTACTCGCCAAAAAGTTAGCGTGCGAAATTGAAGATTTAAACATTTCCAAACATGAACAGGGCAAACCTTTTTTGAACTCGCACTCGTTGAATTTTAATCATTCGCATAGTCAACAATACTATGCTTTGGCAATGAGCGAACGAGTAAAAGATATTGGGGTCGATGTCGAAGAGTTGGATCGAAAAGTACGTTTTGATGCTTTGGCGCAACATGCATTTCATCCTGAAGAATATCAAACTTGGCAACAGCAAGACCAAGATCAGGAATATTGGTTTAAAGTTTGGACGACCAAAGAAGCGATTTTAAAAGCTTCAGGCCTCGGTATTCGTTTAGATTTAAATAGCTTAAATACGCAAGTTCATTCATCAAATCATGGTGGAATGTGTACACATCCACTGATCGGCACTTTTGCCTATCAGAATTTCATCTTAAATCGTGTTGTGGTAACAGTTGCATGGCGAGCAGAGCAGTCTTGTCGAGGGTTTCAGTTTCCGCAGATCCAAATGATTCAGCATTAATTTTTACTGCTTTTAGTTGGCTTTTTCATAGATGTTCAAATCGTATACTCAAAAAAATGCCAGTGATTACACTGGCATTTTTTTGAATCAAGAAGAGGGGAGAGGTTTAAGGAATCTCGTCTTCTTCAAATTCAGGCTTCACTTGTACGATAAAATCTTGACGATTTAGACCACGCCATAATGCGTATGCAGTACCAATATAAATAGATGAATAAGTACCAACAAACACACCGACAATCATCGCCGCCGAGAACCAATGTAAACCATCACCACCCAAGAAGAACATAGCCACCACAACCAGCAATAACGTTGCAGAAGTGTGGAGAGTACGACGTAGGGTTTCGGTTAAGGCAATATCAATGATCTCTTGCGAACTGGTGTCACGAATCTTACGGAAGTTTTCACGAATACGATCCGATACCACGATGTTATCGTTGAGTGAGAAACCGATAATCGCTAACAATGCCGCCAAAACGGTCAAGTCAAACGGCCATTGGAACAATGCAAATGCACCTAGAATGATGACAATATCGTGGAATAACGACATCACAGCACCCATCGCAAGCTTAAACTCGAAACGAATGGTGACATAGATCAACATCAGGATCAGCGCAAGTGCAACCGCACCAGAAGAACGAACATAGAGTTCGTTACCAACAGCACCACCGACCGCATCTACTTTATGAACATTAACAGTATTATTCGGTAGCTGAACTGCTTTGGTAATGCTGTTGCTGAGATCTTCAACCTCTAAATCATCCTGTACAGGCATACGAACGATGAGGTCCGTATTGCTGCCTAGAGTCTGAACAACTGCATCTTTAAATCCAGCTTGACTCAGTGCTTGTACAATCTGTGACGGTTGAACGGCTTGTTCATAGTTCAACTCAGCAGACACACCACCAGTAAAGTCCAAACCGAGATTTAGACCTTTGGTTGCAATAAAGAACAGACTGGCAATCGTCAGTAAGATCGAGATGATTGCCGCAGGTTTGGCAATCTTCATAAATGGGATGATTTTTAAATCATCGGGACGACCGTATTGCTTTGAATCTCGTTGAGTCAGATTAGTCATATCAATCTCCTTAAATACTCAACTTGGTCAAATTACGGCGTTTGCCATAAATGAGTTGCACAATTGCACGTGTGACTGTAATCGCAGTAAACATCGAACAAATAATACCGATCATCAACGTCACAGCGAAGCCTTTGATCGGACCCGTACCAATAGCGAATAAGATAAATGCAACAAGGAAAGTGGTTAAGTTGGAGTCAAGAATCGTGTTATAGGCACGATCATAGCCCGCCACAATGGCTTGTTTGGGTGAAGCGCCCCATCGTATTTCTTCTCGGATACGCTCACAAATCAGAACGTTAGCATCAACCGCCATACCAATGGTAATGACGATACCTGCAATCCCTGGAAGGGTAAGGGATGCACCTAACCATGACATCACAGTCAAAATCATTGCTAAGTTTAAGACGAGTGCAAAGTTTGCGATGAAACCAAATAGACGGAAGAAAACCACCATCCAAATTGCGACTAAGATAAAGCCGATAATGGTCGACTGAACCCCTTTCTCAATATTCTCTTTACCTAGACTCGGACCAACCACACGCTCTTCAACGAAATACATCGGTGCAGCCAAAGCACCTGCACGAAGCATCAATGCAAGTTCAGCCGCTTCTTGTGGTGAATCTAAGCCCGTAATACGGAATTGTGAACCTAGAACAGCTTGAACAGTTGCCGCATTGATGACCACAGATTCGGTATATGGCGTGCGCACCTCAGTTTGTGCACCCGTCTCAGGATCGGTGACATAACTGATTCGTTGTTTATTTTCGATAAACAAAACCGCCATACGTTTACCAACAGCATTACGTGTGCCGTCAGCCATGAGTTTGCCGCCAGCGCTATCCAAGGTAATATTTACTTCTGCACCGCCTGAATCTTGGCTAAAGCCTGAGCTTGCATTTTGAACGCGTTCACCAGTCAAAATACGACTACGATTGAGCAATAATTGGCGACCGCTATCCATTGATTCAAAAGCAAACACTTCTGTTCCAGGAGGAACAGGTTGCCCATTATATTGACGCGTGTAAGGATCAATATATTGATCATTGCTATCGGCAACTAAGCGGAATTCTAAATTCGCAGTACGACCTAAAACACGCTTTGCTTCAGCAGTATCTTGTATCCCTGGTAACTCCACCACGATACGATTACTACCTTGGGTTTGTACCAATGCCTCAGCAACACCCAATTCATTAATACGGTTACGTAAGGTGGTTAAGTTTTGGTTCACTGCATAAGATTGAATTTCTTGACGACGTGCATCAGTGTAGCTCAGTCTTAAGGTTGCACCTGTTGCTGTAGCAACTGGCTGCTGCGTAAACTCGTTACCGTTACGACGTAAGAAATCAGCCGCAGCTTCTCGATCTGCATTTTCTGCAAACTGAACGGTAATGGTGTTGTTACTTAAAGCGAGATTATTGAATTTAATTTTATTGTCACGAAATTGACGACGTAGATCAGTCGCAGATGTTTCCATACGCTGACTAATAGCTTTATCCATGTCGACTTCGAGCAAGAAATGTACACCACCACGTAAGTCTAATCCGAGTTTCATCGGTTTAGCCCCAATCTTTTGCAACCATTCTGGTGTTGTTGGCGCAAGATTGAGTGCAATCACGTAGTCTTCGCCTAAATCACGGCTCAGAATCGCTTTCGCCTTCAGCTGTTCTTCTGATGAGTCTAAACGTAATAAAGCTGCATTATTAGAGAAACTATTATCGTGACTGCTAATATTGGCAGTTTTTAAAATCTGCTCAGCTTTTTGCACGACACTCTGATCAATCTGAGTACCAGCTTTTGCGCCCGAAATTTGGACAGCAGGTTCATCAGGATACAGACTAGGAAGTGCATATAACGTACTGATCACAAATACTACGATGATCAGTAAATATTTCCATGCAGGGTAACGCATTCGCTTTCTTCTTAAATGAAAAAGTCGTGCTGAGGCACGACTATTTTATGATTAAAGGTTATTGAGTGTGCCTTCAGGTAACACTGAAATAACGCTTGCACGTTGAATTTTAACTTCTACACCACGGCTCAGTTCAACGGTTGCAAAGTCACCATCTAAGCGAATGATTTTGCCCATTAAGCCGCCAGCAAAAACAATTTCACTACCAACACCAAGACTATCAACCAAGCTACGATGCTCTTTGGCACGTTTTGCTTGAGGACGCCAGATTAAGAAATAAAAGATCGCAACAAATACCGCGATCATCAATATATTTGCCATAAGACTTGGGCCTTGTTGAGCAGCATCAGCAGCGTGGGCAGTAGAAATGAAAAAGCTCATTTTGATTTCCTAAGGTTTAAAAAGGTCAAAAAATTGACAATAAGTTCCAATTCGTTTTGCAATGTACCTTGTCTTGGCTTTGCGTGCAAATCCAGATGAATTAATTTGGACAAGGTGGAACTTCTAATCCACGACGTGCATAAAAGTCCTGTACATAGGCATCAAATGTATCGTTTTCCAGCGCATCACGCATCCCTTGCGTCAGGCGTTGGTAGTAACGGAGGTTATGGATTGTGCCGAGCATCGATGCCAACATTTCTCCACACTTCTCTAAATGATATAAATAGGCACGACTAAAGTTTTTACAAGTGTAACAATCACAATGTGGGTCTAAAGGACCTTGATCATGACGATATCGACTATTACGAATTCTGACTAAACCATCAGTGACAAAATAATGCCCATTACGTGCATTACGTGTCGGCATCACGCAGTCAAACATATCAACACCGCGACGAACCGCTTCCACGATGTCTTCAGGCTTACCGACACCCATAAGGTAACGTGGTTTGTCCTCTGGCATTTTATTAGGTAAATAATCAAGCACCTTGATCATTTCATCTTTTGGCTCGCCGACAGATAAACCACCAATCGCATAGCCATCAAAACCAATGTCTAACAAGCCAGTGAGTGATTCATCACGTAGATCTTCGTACATGCCACCTTGAATAATGCCGAATAGGGCATTTTTATTCTTAAGTTCATCATGATGGTGGGTTTTACAACGCTTGGCCCAACGTAAAGAAAGCTGTAAAGATTTTTGTGCTTCTTCATGGGTTGCAGGGTAGGGCGTGCACTCATCAAAGATCATAACGATATCTGAATTGAGGACTTGTTGAATTTCCATGGAAATTTCAGGAGATAAGAAGACTTTTGAGCCGTCAATTGGAGAACGGAACGTCACGCCTTCTTCTTTAATTTTACGCATTGCACCCAAGCTAAACACTTGGAAGCCGCCTGAGTCGGTCAAAATTGGTTTATCCCACTTGATAAACTCATGTAGACCGCCATGCTCTTTAATCACTTCTAAGCCAGGACGTAAATATAAATGGAAAGTATTGCCTAAGATAATCTGTGCTTGAATTTCTTCAAGATCACGAGGCAACATGCCTTTAACCGTACCATAAGTACCGACAGGCATAAACACTGGTGTTTCTACCACACCATGTTCTAGAGTGAGTCGACCACGACGGGCGCGTCCCGACTGGCCTAATTTTTCAAATTTCATGTCATAACCCGAGCAAGATCGAAGTACCTTTAAGGAGTACTAGGAGGCGAAAAAACAGTTCGCTGATCAAAAACGGCTATTTTCCTTGATTATGGCGCGCAGTTCTACTACTAAATGTAGCTGGCGTTAAAAATTCGGTTTATAGTCAAAATTACGATCAATCACGGGATCACGGAAAGGGCGAATCGCTTTCTTTGCTAAGGTGATGGTGTTGACCAAATTGTTTGGAAAAACTTGAATGTGATTATTAAACAATTCGACATTGCGGTTAAAGATGGTAATCGCAGCACCGACATTTTCATTCTGTTCTTGAATATCATCCATCATCTTGCTGTATAGCGTATCTGCTTTCAGCTCAGGATAATTTTCAACCACAACATTTAAACTACGCATCAAATCGCTATTTAATTTTTCGATGTGTTGTAACTTGGCAATATCGGTATCATTGATATTGAGATTCATGATCTGCTGACGTAATGCAGTTACTTGCTCTAGGGTAGATTTCTCAAAGACTGTGTACTTACTTAGCGTATCTTCGAGCGCTTCCAGTGTTTTGACTTTCTGGCGCTCAAAATTGGCAACTTCTGCCCAAGCACGTTTGGTGGCATTGAAATACCGCACGATCGTGTTGCGGATATGAATCCCCCAAACGATGAGTACAACAAAAATCCCCAAGAAAATGAGTAAACCTGTCATTGCCATTCCCCTTTATTATTTACCTAGTCGAACTTTTATCGTTCCTCATCCCTTATGCCGTTTTAGTTGTGGATCAGGGCTAGGATGAGTTATTTAATTAAATTAAGCATCATTTCTTGAAATCTTTGATATTGAGGCATGGTCATGGTACGAAGATGGCCACGTAGTGCTGGAATATCATTGATTTGATCACGCTTACTCGTTGTTTGTAATAGGTTTTGTTCACCAACATAACAAAGAATTTGCTCTTGATGATGATAGATTAAATCGCCTTTAAAATGTTGAAAAAAATCATGTAATTTTAAGGTCATACTTGGGCTAATGCTTTTAGCGAGTTCATGTTGGCTTCGCCCAAAAATTTTAAGATTACGATTGACTGAGATATCACTACTTTCCCACGCATGAGCATAAGGTTCAAAAAAACGAGAACGTTGGTTACTGACAGCAATTCCTAAAGCAGGCATTTGAAAAATAAATGCGCCCCATAAGTCTTTATGTATTTCTTTACTGATCTGTTGATTCTTATCCCCATTTCTTAGAATTGGTAGTTCACTGACATAATGATATTGGAAGATCAGCACCTGATGTTCCGTGACACCATCATGCCATGTTGTGGAGGCGTATTGCGTAATGTCATTAGATTCCGTGCCACGATGAAACAATGGGAAAAATTGTTTAAGTCGACTGATCACCAGTGTTGGTTGCGCCTGAATCGGAAGATATGCGGGGAGTTGCTGGAAGTTTAAGTGATAACGTAGGGTCATCAAGCGTTGTTCTAGATATTCTGTTACTTGTATCAAAGGCTGTTTCGGTTCATAAAGCAAATAGGCTAAAAATCCAGAAAGAAATGCGCCTAAAAAGCTCCAGATAAACTGAATGTGTGGATGAATAAAATAGCCGAAGACCAAACAGCATGCACTGACAATCGCAAGGAGTAGGGGTAGTATATTAAAGAAATGCAAGCTATGCGCTTCACCCCAAGGATGTAGTTTGTCGAGCAGTTCTTGATCGGTTGTTGATTTATTTCCAATATCCCAAAGCCGAGCAATATTGCGAAAAACTTGAGCGTTTTTTTTGCGTCTTATATGGAGTGCTTGTTGTACAGTGTCGATCGGCATGGCGATGATCAATTCATTATATTAGATTGATGAGGTATAGATTATGCTTTAAATTTCAGAAACTAAGAAGTGCCTTGTGGGCTATTTTAATCAGTCTGGATGGAATTAGAGAGTCTTGAGCAGACTGGCGAGTGCTTCTTGTAAACGTTGAAGTTTTGGCATTTGAAGTTGTTCCAGCTTTTCAGCAAGTTTATTAACCGTGATTGCTTGAAATAAATAATTATTCTCCGCTAAAGGGGATTCATTGAATAGCCAGCACATCACACTAGTTTGTGGGTGTACATAAAAATCTCCATAAAAAGTCTGCATCATTTTTTCCAATGACAATACTCTTTCTGGCGTTAAAAACTTAACGAGCTCATATTCATTTACGCCAGTTTGCTGATGCTTTTTATTAAAGAGAATATCACTAGATTTCCACTCGATACCTAGATGACATTGATGTTTATAGCGAGCTGAGATACTGATGCCTTTGAATGGAAAATTGTCCATGAATACGCCCCACAGATCACAATGGGTCGTTTCAAAGAACTCTTTGCCTTGTTCATCGGTTGTCCTTGTTTGATAGGTGTAGTGATAGTTAAAAACAGAATAATCATATGTTTTTTGTTTAATCACTAATTGCCCATCTAGCAATATTTTAACAGTATTGTCTTTATTACCTAATTGAAATAAGGGATGATCCAGTAAAGCAGGATTTAAGGGGGTGCTATCAGCATGAAACTTAACCTGATAGGTCTGCTCCAGAACATAGATTCTTAATTGTTCTTTTAGGCTGTCTAATTCAGTTGTCGGAATACGATAACGCACACCAATACTAAACAGAACAACACAAACAATTAGATAGTAGGCAGAGAACAAAAGGCCTGCCAATAAAAAAATCAGACTCAGCGTGCACATTGTCCAGTATAGGGAATTCTTGATATACAGGTTTTGCTCGCCATCCCAGTGTTTTAAGGTATTAATTAAAAGTTCTGGTGAGGGTTGTTTCTCTAGCAATTGGCGAATGGCCTCAATATTTTTTAAGGTCGACTGATTGTGAGTAGATTGATTTTGAAAAGTTTTTTTAATTTTATTGGATATGAATGGCATAGTTTTTTAGATAATCATTCTGAAAAAATAGGCTAAACCATGATTTAGCCTATGAGTGATATTTATGCGAGTTGATCAATCAACATCGCATCGCCATAGCTAAAGAAGCGATAGCGTTGTTCAACTGCATGCTGATATGCCGCCAAAATATTATCCCGATTTGATAGTGCTGAAACGAGCATCAATAGCGTGGATTCAGGTAAATGGAAATTAGTAATCAAACGATCCACCATGCAGAACTGATAACCTGGGTAGATAAAGATTTGGGTGTCGCCTGTCCAAGCTGCAATCTTACCACCATTTGCTTGCGCTGCACTTTCTAAGGCACGTGTCGCGGTTGTGCCAACGGCAATCACTTTATTGCCTCGTGCTTTGGTTGCTAAAATTAAATCAATCGTCGCTTGCGGTACATCACACCATTCACTGTGCATAATATGGTTACTAATGTCTGTGGTGCGAACTGGCATAAATGTTCCAGCACCTACATGCAAAGTGACAAAAGTTTTTTGAATGCCTTTTTCTGCCAATTTTACTAACAAATCTTGGTCGAAATGTAAGCTTGCAGTCGGAGCTGCTACACTGGCAATTTTTTCAGGGTCATGAAAAACCGTTTGATAACGTTCAGTGTCAATCTCTTCAGCTTCACGATTGAAATAAGGTGGAATCGGTAACTGACCGTATTGATCCAACACCGACAAAATTGGCTGTGAAAATTTCACCACAAATAGATTTTCGTGGCGACCTTGTACCGTCACAGGAACTGCATCTTCACCAATATACAGTTCTGCGCCTGCTTTAAGTGAGTTGCTCGATTTGATATGGCAATGTGCTGTATGCGTATCCAACATACGTTCAACCAAAACTTCGATAGCACCGCCAGTGGCACGTTTTCCTTTTAATCGTGCTTTCATGACTTTAGTGTCATTTAGAACCAGTAAATCACCATCTTCCAATAAATCTAAAATATCGGTAAAAGCATGGTCGTGATACTGACCTGCTGCATCAATATGCAATAAGCGTGATGCGCTACGGCTTTCTAGTGGGTAGCGAGCGATAAGTTCATCTGGAAGATCAAAAGAAAAGTCGGAGAGTTGCATACATCTAAAACATTGCAAAAAATTGGGCGTAGTATAGTCTTTTTTGTGTTTTTTCGCTGAGCTTGATGTTTATAGCTAAAAAAATATCTGAATGATTTAAAAGTGAGCAATAAGTGATAGATGGGGTTTGACAATAAAATCAAACAGGTTATCATACGCAACACAAAGCATCGCACTCTTCCCGAGGTGGTGAAATTGGTAGACGCGGCGGACTCAAAATCCGCTGTCAGAGATGACGTGTCGGTTCGAGTCCGACCCTCGGGACCAAGATTCAAAGACCCCAAGCTGGTATTAAAGGCTTGGGGTTTTTTTATGGCGATTAAAAATGTTAGTCTAAGAAGCTTGTTTAATTTTTACTCTAGTTTAGGTCGTGGTTACTTTATAGCCATAGGCGTAAATTTTTTGAAGAATAATCAGGATTTGTTGTCATTTTAATCGATCATTATGTTATGCCTTGTACTGTTTAAGATTGCTTAAGTCGAAAGCACTTAAGTCGCCAGTATTTGTGTAATGTCAGCAGATCCTATGAAAAGGATAAATAATGAAGCCGTATCAAAGAGCCGCACTTGCTTTGGCAGTACTAAAGCTGGAAACCAATAACACAAAACGCAATATCTATGATTATACTCAGTCTTGTTATCCTCGTATTTCAGGTCATGCCGATAAGGAGTGCATAAAGTTTTTTGATTACGATCGAAATACCTATTTTGAGGGACGGTTTAATGACGGTGAATATCGTCTTTATGACTATGGGCATGGTGAATACATCTCGATAAAACAAAAATCTGCTGGTTGTTATGAGGGATATCATTATGGAAGCGGTCGTTATTATTCGATTGCATGTCAGGGAAATAATGTGAGTTTTTATGACTATGGCACTGCGCTTTATTATAACTTTGCATAAAAATATTTTTATTACCTCATCTTTTATAAATTAATAATTTTCAATTGCTTGTCGTTAAATAATTTTTAAACAAACATGAATGGCGAAGAGCAGTGGTCTATGACTGCTTCTTTGCTCATTGATGATATGTGTTATCTGCTTTATTCGTCTGCAAGTTTTAGTGGACTTCTTTCATACATCCCTTGCGGAACTTCAATCGTTCCTCATTCTCTCTATGGGGAAATACAAAGTGGCTAAAAACGATAGAAGAGCGCTTGTGTGATACGGTTCTCTTTAATCAAATGTTCATGTTAAAATTTAATGAAATTTCACGTTTTGTTTCGAAATAATGAGAAGCGTTTATTGCCTTTTATGTTAAACTTTGTTAATACTAAGTGATAGTTGTCACATTTTTCTTAATAAAACGTAAGCAACCGTATAATGATAATATTCGAGAGGCGGGCATGGCTATTCAACTATTAGAATTACAGCAGGCCGAAAAGTTAAGTGCTTGTAAGATATCTTTGTCTTTAGGCATAAACACTGAACAGAACTTGATTGAACATTTCCTGCAATTTAATCGTAAATTGATGCAGGCCAGTACAGCATTGCTCGCTTTTCACCAAGAACCTTATCTTTGGCACCGTTGCCCTGAAAAATTACAAGCAGTTGATTCTACAAAGATTGCAAAAAGTTTAAATACATTATTTGTCAATGATGATCTGATCGATAGTGAGCACCCGCGCTATCCAACCTTGATTGCCTTTTTAAATACGTTCAAGCGAAAAGTTCAAAGTGCCATTGCATTGCATCTCAGACATCCAGATCAAACCTCATTAGGATATGTGGTTTTATTTGATGAGGATGCCCAAGCATTTAGCGAGTTACAAAAACAGCTCTTACAGGCACACTGTGTTAATTTTATGCAACAGCTAGAGTTGAAATTCAATCATGATGAATTAAAAGAATTGTACGAACAAGAAGCGGCTTTGAATGTCAGTAAAACCAAATTCTTTTCGATCATTTCACATGATTTACGCGCACCTTTTCATGGCTTACTTGGCTTTTCTGAAATATTGGCGAAAGAGCGTGATACTTTAGATGAATCCAGTATCCAAAATATCGCAGACTATCTCCATGATACTTCGCAATCGACTTATAACTTATTGGAAAGTTTGCTGAATTGGGCAATGGCTGAGGGTGGCCGTTTCGTTTATCACCCAATTAATTTTAAGTTGCGGCAGATTACCAACATTGTCACTGATATTTTGAAAACGTTGGCTTTGAAAAAACATATCGAACTGGTCAATGAAGTCGATGAGAATCTTAAAGTTTATGCCGATATGAATATGATCACTTCGGTGATACAGAACCTCGTTTCAAATGCATTGAAATTTACCGATGTTGATAGCGCTGGAAAAGTCTTTATTCGAGCGAAAAACAACGGTGACTTTGTGGAAATCCATGTCAAAGACACAGGGTTAGGTATGACTCAAGCACAGATAAAGGAACTATTTCAGCCTCGGATTACCATGAGTTTAAAAGGGACGGCTGGGGAAAAAGGCGCTGGTTTAGGGCTGGCTTTGTGTAAGCGGTTTGTTGAAATGAACCTTGGTGAAATTAGTGCCAGCTCGAAAGAAGGGGAAGGTACGCTCTTTACTGTACGATTGCCTATAGCACGTGAACATGTGGATTCATGTGTTGAACAGCATAAAAGTCAAGAAAAATTAGCCTAAAGAGATTTTAAAGATAAGGGTGTAACTGATATAACTAGAAAGGTCTACAGACCTCATTAAGATGACATCAAGTCGAGCTTTTTTATATGAATGCAGCACAGCTACAAAGAACTTTAGTTGCCAGTCAGTATGCAGAGCAAGTTTTAAATTTATATACATTACAATTAGAACAAGATTATGCTGAAGATCAATTTCTTGGTCCACTTTCGACGGAAAGTATTTTTCAAAAAGTTCAACAGGCCATTGCAGATTTAAGTGATGAACAAGCTTGGATGAAAGCTTTGCGTATCTTGCGTGCCAAACTGATGTTTCGCTGGATTTGGCAAGATGCCAATCAACTGACCGATGTGGTTACCCTGACTCGTGAGCTTTCCGACTTTGCGGATGCCAGTATTTGTGCTGCGAAAGCTTTCGCACGTGTTCCATTAATTGCCAAACATGGTGAACCAATTGGTTATTCAGGTCAGGTGCAAGATCTCATTGTCATCGGTATGGGCAAACTTGGTGCTCAGGAGCTTAATCTTTCTAGCGATATTGATTTGATTTTTGCTTTTGATGAACAAGGCGAAACCAATGGTCGTAAATGTATTGATGTTCAGCAGTTCTGTATTTTGTGGGGACAAAAACTGATTTATTTGCTGGATCAAATTACCGCAGATGGCTTTGTGTTTCGCGTGGATATGCGGTTACGTCCGTGGGGAGATGGTTCCGCGCTTGCGATTAGCCACATAGGTTTAGAAAAATATTTAAGTCAGCATGGTCGGGAATGGGAACGCTATGCGTGGATTAAAGCACGGGTAATTACTGGTGGCAAAGAGGGTGCAGATTTGATGGCGATGGCACGTCCTTTTGTGTTCCGTCGCTATGTCGATTATTCCGCATTTGCTGCAATGCGTGAAATGAAAGCCATGATCGAACGTGAGGTGATGCGTCGTAATATTGAGGATGATATTAAACTGGGCGCAGGCGGGATTCGTGAAATTGAGTTTATTGTCCAAGTTTTTCAGTTGATTTATGGTGGATCAAGACGCGAACTGCATGATCGTCAGTGCTTGGTCAATTTACAGCATTTGGGGCAGGCCGAATTACTTGATCAGCAGGCAGTGACTGACCTAGAGGATGCTTATTTATTTTTAAGACGAGTCGAACATGCGATTCAAGCACTCAATGATCAGCAGACACAATCCTTACCGACTGAACCTGAACTCAGACAACGTATGTTGGATACCTTGGGTTTTACGGATTGGTCATCATTTTTAAATGTGCTGAACCAGAAGCGCGATAAAGTTAAAGTCCAATTTAAACAATTGATTCAAGAAAACGAATTTTCTGAACCTGTTGATGATTTTGAGCAGTTGGAACAGCAACTGAATACAGTATTGGATGATGATGCACAAAAACTGATTCAGAACTTCTGGCATGGACAGGCCTTAAAGAAAATTCCTGCAAGCGCACTCGAACGGCTAAAGAAATTTTGGCCACATTTGATTGAAGCGATTTTACAGTCTGATCGACCACAAATGGCATTGTTACGTTTGATGCCTTTGGTGGAGTCTGTACTGCGCCGTACCGTGTATTTGGTCATGTTGATGGAAAGCCGTGGTGCTTTGCAACGCTTGGTGAAAATGGCAACGGTGAGCCCGTGGATTTGTGAAGAATTAGCACAATATCCAGTGTTGCTCGATGAGTTCTTATCAATGGACTTTGGTTTGCCCTTACGTAAAGACTTAGAGGATTCTCTACGCCAGCAATTACTGCGTATCGAGATTGATCAAGTTGAAGATCAAATGCGTGTGTTGCGTTTATTCAAAAAGAGCAACGTTTTAACCGTGGCTGCCAGTGATGTATTGGCTGAAAGTCCATTGATGAAAGTTTCAGATGCCCTAACCGATATCGCGGAGGTCAGTGTACAAGCCACCTTAAATCTGGCCTATCAAGCGGTTGCACAACGACATGGTTATCCGATGGGGAGCAATGGACAGCGTTGCAGTCTAGATGTGAAAGGCTTCACCGTGATTGGCTATGGCAAGCTCGGCGGAATTGAACTGGGTTATGCCTCTGATTTGGATTTGGTGTTTATTCATGCCTTTGAAGAACAAAGCGAAACGGATGGCAGAAAGCGTATTAGTGGTGCTGAGTTTGCCATTCGTGTGGCGCAGAAATTTATGTCACTCATGACCACGCAAACGCTAGATGGGCGCGTCTATGAAATTGATACTCGTCTAAGACCGTCAGGCGAGGCAGGCATGTTGGTTACTAGCCTAAAGGCCTTTGAACAATATCAGCAAAAACATGCATGGTTATGGGAGCATCAAGCTTTGGTGCGCGCTCGTTCGATTGCAGGTGATACACAGCTTTGTCAGCAGTTTGAAACGGTTCGGTGCAAAATCCTTACTCAAGTTCGTGATGAAAACGTAGTACGTGACGAAGTGATCAAAATGCGCCAAAAAATGAAAGATCATTTGGGTTCATCTTCTGAGCAAAAAAAACATGGCATTTTTCATTTAAAACAGGATGCGGGTGGTATCGTTGACATAGAATTTATGGCACAGTATGCAGTGCTTGCATGGAGTGGGACGAATACAGATCTCGCCCATTTTTCCGACAATGTGAGAATTTTAGAGGATGCTGCTAAAGCAGGCTGCTTATCAAGTGAAGATGCCACAGCATTAATACAAGCTTACCTCCGTGAACGAGCTGAGAGTCACCGTTTAGCGCTTGCAAATCAATCTATGCAAGTCAATGCTGCGGATTGGCACGATACCCGCGAGATCGTTTGCAAGTTATGGCAAAGATTAGTTGATCCAAATGCAATAGCATTGGAAAGTGAATAATAGTGAAAAAAATGGAGTATGTGCGATGAGTTTGGCTGATCGTGATGGTTTTATTTGGCAAGATGGAAAAATGGTTGATTGGCGTGATGCAAAGATTCACGTCTTAACACACACACTACATTATAGTATGGGTGTGTTTGAGGGTGTACGTGCCTATGAAACTCCGAATGGTACAGCAATCTTCCGTTTGCAAGATCACACCAAACGCTTATTAAATTCAGCAAAAATTTATCAAATGAAAGTTCCATTTGATCAAGCGACTTTAGAACAAGCACAAATTGATGTCGTGCGTGAAAATAAATTGGTGTCATGCTATTTACGTCCATTGATTTGGATCGGTTCTGAGAAGTTAGGCATCGCGGCAACGGATAATACCGTTCATGCAGCGGTTGCGGCATGGTCTTGGGGAACGTATCTTGGTGACGAAGCAATGGCACACGGTATTCGTGTAAAAACGTCTTCATTTACGCATCATCATCCAAACGTGACCATGTGTAAAGCAAAAGCTTGTGGTAACTACACAGTATCAATCTTGGCACACCAAGAAGTTGCTCGTGCGGGTTATGACGAAGCGATGCTGCTTGACCCACAAGGTTTTGTTTGCCAAGGCGCTGGTGAAAATGTCTTCTTGATCAAAGATGGCGTGTTACATACCCCAGATTTAGCAGGCGGTGCACTTGAAGGGATTACTCGTCAAACAGTGATGACCATTGCTAAAGACCTTGGCTATGAAGTCGTAGAGCGCCGTATTACTCGTGATGAGTTTTATATTGCTGACGAAGCATTCTTTACTGGTACTGCTGCTGAAGTAACCCCAATTCGTGAATATGATGATCGTGAAATCGGTTGTGGTTCACGTGGTCCGATCACCACTGAAATTCAAAAGACTTTCTTTGATGCTGTTCAAGGCCGTAATGATAAATATGCGCATTGGTTGACTTATGTGAAATAAGTAAATAACCATCGATTAAGCGAAGCTCAGGCTTCGCTTTTTTATTAGCTGCTTTTTAATAGTGAAGCTGTCAACAGATTGCAATCAAAGCATCATCAATCCTTAATTAAACTAGGCTACGTTGATCTCTAGGCACAATTAAAAAATAGAGAAACAATGAAAATTACCGTGGTCGGCGCAGGTTATGTGGGTTTATCCAATGCCTTGTTATTTTCCAAACAACACGATGTGATCGTACTAGATATTGACCAAACAAGAATTAAGCAGATCAATCAAAAGATATCCCCAATCAGTGATGCCTGTATTCAAAGCTACTTAGCCGAATCGCATATTGAAGCCACCAGTGATAAAGAACTGGCTTATCAACAGGCAAAATTGATTATTATTGCCACCCCAACCAATTACAATCCTGAAACCAATTACTTTGATACTTCAAGTATTGAAAGCGTGATCGCAGATATTCAAAGCATCAATCCCAAAGCACTCATGTTGATTAAATCCACCGTACCCGTTGGCTATACTGCTGAAATTTCTAAAAGACTCAAGTTAAAGAATCTGATCTTTTCGCCTGAGTTTCTTAGAGAGGGGCAGGCATTGCAGGATAATCTATATCCATCACGAATTATTGTCGGTGAAAAATCCAAACGCGCAGAAAAAATAGCCAAATTGTATCTCAAAGCAACGATTAAAAAAGATGCTGTGTTGCTCTGTGTCGACTCGACCGAAGCTGAAGCGATTAAGCTGTTTTCGAATACTTATTTGGCGATGCGAGTGGCTTTCTTTAATGAACTTGATACCTATTGTTTGAAGAATAAATTGAGTGCTTTAGATATTGTTACTGGTGTTGCTTTGGATCAGCGTATCGGAGATCACTATAACAATCCATCCTTTGGTTATGGTGGCTATTGCTTGCCGAAAGATACCAAGCAACTGTTAGCCAATTATTACGATACGCCACAAGAACTGATTTCAGCGATTATTCGTTCTAACCAGACGCGTAAACAGGCGATTATTGAAGATATTTTGAGTCGAAAAGTATCCTGTGTCGGGGTTTATAGACTAACCATGAAAGCTGACTCAGACAATTTTAGAGAGTCGGCTGTGCATGATGTGTTGCAAGGTTTGGCTGAGCAAGGTATCAACATTGTGATTTATGAGCCGACCTTGGATGTAAAGGAATATTTAGGTCATCCGATTGAATCAAGCCTACAAAAATTTAAGAGCAAATCTGATTTAATTATTGTGAACCGAATGGTTCCTATGTTTAGTGATGTAATGGAAAAAATTTATACACGGGATTTGTTTGGAGTGAACTAGCTTTTGTAGCAAAAACAAAATGAAATAATCCTAATCGTTTGACGAATTTATAATAATCAATTTAATCATGCCTATGCTAAGATAGCTCAATATTCGGTGCGTACTATTTAAGGCTTGCGATATCGGACGCGCAACGCAAAAAATATTATTTCAGGCATTCAAGGTTATCAAATGGTCGACATTCAACAAAGCTCAGCAACACACGAAGAAAATATCATTTTGTGTATGAAATGGGGAACCAAATACGGTGCTGAATACGTCAATCGTTTGTATAACATGGTCAAACGCCACCTGACTCTACCTTTTAAAATGGTCTGTCTCACTGATCGTACCGAAGGGATTGACCCCAATGTACAATGTTTCCCAATCCCACCTTTAGATTTACCAGCAGGTGCGCCTGAACGTGGTTGGAATAAACTTTCTACCTTTGAGCCTGATTTATACGGCTTGAAAGGTAATGCACTTTTTCTTGATCTTGATGTTGTGATTATTGATAACATTGATTGCTTCTTTCAAGAATCAGGTGAGTTCCTGGTTATCCATGATTGGAAACGTCCTTGGCGTGTCACAGGCAATAGCTCAGTTTATCGTTTTAAGTTGGGTGCTTTTTCTGGCATTTTGCCGTATTTCCGCGAAAACTTTGATGAAATCAGTCATAAATTTAGAAATGAGCAAGAATACTTATCTTGGTTTGTGCATAAAGAAGGTAAATTAAGCTACTGGAATAAAGAATGGTGTAAGAGCTATAAATACCATTGCTTAAGAAAAGTACCATTTGCTTATTTTCAGCCACCAATCAAACCAAAAGGTGCAAAAATTATTATTTTCCACGGTGAGATTAATCCGCCTGATGCAGTCAGCGGCGGCGGTGGGAAATGGTATCGTTATGTATTGCCATCGGATTGGATTAAAGACGCTTGGCAGTAAGTGTAACTGCGATAAGGACAAAAGAGTTTGATTTATGATAGTAATGTGGTTCCGTTAATTAGACCACTCAATTCAGTTTTATAAGTGATAAATCCGCTCTAAATATTTAAATTATGCTGCCATTACTTTTAGTAAATGTTGATCATAAAATTCATCCGGTGTTGCCTTATTCAAACTTGAATGAGGACGTATCATGTTATAAAAATCCAAATATTCAGCAATTGATTGTTTCGCTTGTTTAACCGTATCGTAAGCCTTCAAATAGACTTCCTCATGCTTCACGCTGCGCCATAAACGCTCAATCATTACATTATCCATCCATCGTCCTTTCCCATCCATACTGATACGGATATTTCGCAATTTTAACTCATTCAAAAATGCCTCGCTTGTGAATTGACTGCCTTGGTCTGTATTAAACACCTCAGGACAACCATATTTCACAATTGCTTCTTGCAACGCATCTATGCAAAAGCCTGTTTCCATACTGATCGATACACGATGAGCCAGTACTTTACGACTATGCCAATCTATAATTGCACACAGATAGACAAAGCCTTTAGCCATAGGAATGTACGTGATATCTGTACACCAGACTTGATTAGAGTGATCGATGACCATGTTTTTCAACAGATATGGGAAAATACGGTGTGCAAGATTAGGCTTACTGGTATTGGGTTTTGGATACAAGGCATGTATTCCCATCAAGCGCATTAAACGTCGGACTTTACGCCGACCTATTTGATGCCCTTGACGCTGTAGCATATCTCGTATCATTCGACTGCCCATAAATGGGTAGTCGAGATGAATTTCATCGATCAGGCGCATCAAACTCAAATCAGTTGATGAAATCTCTTTGGACTTGTAATACAACGTACTGCGATTGATTTGAATCAATTGCGATTGTTGTCGTACCGAAAGTTGATGGGTCTTATCGATCATTTTTTGCCGCTCAGCTGCCCTATTTTTCTGAGCGCACCTTCTAAAAAATCAATTTGCAATGCCTGATGTCCTATCTTGGCATGTAGAGCTTTGAGGTCAATCTCTGGTTCTTGTTGTGCTGTTGGTCGTGAAAAAATATTGACTGATTGCTCAAGCAGTTGATTTTTCCAATCGATGATTTGGTTTTGATGTAAATCGAATTGAGTAGAAAGTTCAGCGAGTGTGTGGTCGCCTTTAATTGCTGCGAGAGCAACTTTAACTTTAAACTCTGCTGAATGATTACGACGTTTTCTTCGTGTCATGGTTGACTCCAAAAACAAGCATTTCCCATGCTTATTGGGGAGTAGATTATCACTTATAGGCGTGGTCTAAAATCCTAGAACCACATCAATAGATACCATACAACCTATTGATATCGTGATTGCTTGGGTTGATGGGAGTGATCCTAAGTTAAAAAACAAGCGTCAACAATTTATAAATCCATCTGCACCATCAAATGCTGTAGAAGCCACCCGTTTTGCCAGTAATGATGAAATTTATTTTTGCATTGCCTCAATTCTAAAATATGTGCCGTATTGTGGAACAATCTATGTGGTGACAGATCAACAGTCACCACAATGGTTAGATCAATTTGAACAACAAAATCTTTGTGAAAAAGGTAAAATTAGAATCGTCGATCATACCGAATTATTTGAAGGCCATGAGTCTGCACTGCCGACGTTTAATTCATTGAGCATAGAAACGATGCTTTGGAATATCCGAGGGCTATCGGAGCGTTTTATTTATCTAAATGATGATTTCTTTTTTAATCGTATCTCTAATATCCATGATTTTTTAGATGCAGACCGTATGGTGGTCTATGGTCATTGGCAAAGTAATTTTATAAAAAAAATGAAATACATCATTCGTCGATTTCTCCAAGAAAAAATGGGGAAAATCGCGCAACCGAAATATTCAATTGCACAGATGTTAAGTGCAGATATGCTCGGTTTACCTAAATATTATGAACTACACCACCGTCCGCATATTCTCGATAAAACAATTTTAACTCAGTATTTTCAACAACATCCTAGTGTTTTAGCAAAGCAAATAAGTTTTAGATTTAGACATATCGACCAATTTTTGCCTGTAGGCTTGTCAAATCATTTAGCTATTCAGTCTAATCAAACGATTTTAAATGATGACGTTGAAATTGCCTATTTGAAAGATGGTCGTGATCTAGAACGGTTTATGCAGCAACTGAAAAAAGGCGAAACCAAGTTTGGCTGTATCCAAAGTCTAGATCAGTTAGAGCCAAATGCAGAGCAAACAGTACGTTCAGCATTGATCGATAAATTTAATGATGTTTTGCCGAGTCAGATTCGAGCAAATGTCGCAGTATAAGGTAGAGATCTCATATGAAAGTCGTAACTTATCTGATCAATCTTGAAGGTAGTGACCAACGCTTAGCCAATGCAACAGCCCAATTACAAAAAGAAAATTGGGCGTTTAGTCGTTTCCCCGCATACGATGGTCGAGGCAAAGCACTCACTGAGTTTGAAAATTATGATGATCAAAGCGCTCAAAAAATCTTAGGGCGTAGTTTGATCAGTTCAGAGCTCGGTTGTTATTTGAGTCACTATGGTTGTGCTGAAAAATTTTTAGAAACTGATGCTGATTATCTCGTAGTACTCGAAGATGATATTGATGTTTTACCGAACTTTAAGCAAAATCTAAACTCACTTTTAAGTTATCTCGATCAGCATAAAGAACTTGATTGGTATGTGGTGAACCTTGCTGCGAAAAAGAAAAAACTCGCAAAAGATATTGTTCAAATCCATGAATATACACTCTGGCATGCCTATTATTTCCCGATTCGCGGTGTGGGATTGGTTTGGTCAAGACAGGGGGCAGAAGCGTTTGTTCGACTTGGTAAAACGATGCAAGTTCCTGTCGATATTTTCTTCCAAAGTTGGTTAAGTAAAAATGGTAAAGGATTGGGAGTATGGCAACCCTTTGTGCAGCCGGCGGGTATAGATAGTGATATTTTAGGTACTGTTGCGACACAGGGTATCAAACGTAAAGATTTAGAAAACCGCAGTGCGTCTCATGGTTTAAAGAAGCAGAAGCGAATGTGGCGTGATCGTTTTTATGCTATTCGACATTTGATTTCTTAAAGGTTAGTCACTTGAGTGGATCACAATGCACCACATTATATTTATTTATAGCTGAGTATTTTGATGAAAATTTTTAAAAAATTATTCTATTTAGCAAAATTTCATTTGATGTATTCCTATAAGGTTAGGCATAAGAATAAAAAAATCGACAATTATGCGGGGATGCTCATATTTAACCCAACCGAGAAGAATATTGTTCTACCGAAAAAAATATGGATGTATTGGGAAAATGACATTCCCGAATTCGTTGAAAAGTGTATTGATCGGATGCGTGAGAAAAACCCTGATTATGAGGTTTTTGTGCTCAATCCAGATAATGTCAAGCAATATAGCCAAATTGACTTTAGCCTACTTAAAGATGCAACAGCCCAGCAAAAAGCTGATTTACTTAGATTTGATCTGATGTACCAGCACGGTGGTATTTGGTTAGATGCCAGTATTATTTTGTATGATAGCTTGGATTGGATATCGGATATTATGCAAAAAAATAAGACAGAGAACTTCGCATATTATCGACGGAAAAATACAACAAATTTGAGTTATCCTGTTTTAGAGAACTGGTTATTGGCCAGCGTTGGAAATCATCTTTTCTTTAAACAGTGGTATGATGAATTGTATTTAGCAATTCAACAGACACCCAAAAAATATATACAGCATATTAAAGCAACGGAATCAAATACTAAGGATATATTTCAACAGATCAGTAATCTAGAATACTTGGTGGCCTATGTTGCATGCCAAAAAATTATGAGAAAAAATTTCCCTAGTATTACTTTGATTGATTGTGATGAAAATGCATTCTATTACCAAGTCAAAAATAGATGGGTGAAAGAAAAAATATTAATCAATATGGCAATTAATTATCCAGCAGATGAATACCCGAAATTGATAAAACTGGCAGGGAAAGAGCGTAACTATTTATGCCAGTTTTATAATAAAGGTATGTATTTCGAAGGCTCGTTGATTGATATTTAGTCAGATGCGGTGGATTCTCATTTAATTTGGCTTAAATAGTTCCTGTTGGGTGAGCAGTATTGTATTTGGATGTTTAATTTTAGAATTGTATCTTTTTAAAGGACTCTATCGCACTCTGAGGCGAAAGGTTATAGACTTGAACATTCTGCTCTGAAAGGAATGTTGCGGCTGCATCAAATGCAGGAAAGATTAAATGTAAATATTGGTCTAGCATGGTCGGTTGCTTATTTTCGCTATTTTCATAAAAACGTGGTTGTGAGAAATTGTTCATATCTAGCCCAGCGATATAAATTTCTTTGAAACCAATAGCATAACAAACTTGCAGAGCAACGTAAGGTACAGTCAAATAGTCAAAAACAGCATTAAATATATTGGTTGAGAAGCCAAATTTGTCATATAAATGGAAATATGGTTTTGTTGGGTCAATCTTTTGCTTTTTACCCATAAAAGGTTCTATCGTGTCATCTTGAAGTATGGTCTCGATGATTTTGATTTGACACTTAATCTGACTCGGATCTATTTTATTTAAGATAATACCTAAACAGCGCGGTGTGGTAAAAAAAATACAATCACTTTCAAGTACTTTTAAGACAAGATCAAAGCGTTTAGTTGTAAAGTTAAAATCAATAATTACATAATATTTAAAATGAATATAATCGAGTGAGATGGCACCATTGACACCAATATAGTCATAATTAGGGTTTGAAAAAAAACGATGATCTATCTCTTTGATTGAAGGTCCTGTTGCAACCAATACACAGGTTTTTTTGTCGCTCTTAAATGGTTTTGTATGGTCGGCGATCAATCTTTTGTTGAAGAATAATTGCTCTAGGTCACCCTCGTCATTGCGAATGGCTTTGTAATACGGCCAATAACGTCGATTATGTTTATATGCTTTGGAATGAAAAGACTTATATAGGAATTTGAGAATATTCTTGGTGATGTGATTAAAAAAAAACTGTTGCATTGAGGATACCCAGTAATAAGTTTATCGCTGTAGCAATGGAGGCGAACCATGACTAACAGGTTAATTATATTATATCTTTAATGCAAAGAGTGCTCAGCGTGTCAAAAAATCTATATTGAATATTTTTCAATCGATGAACGGTACTCAGACATATATGGTCAACAGTACCGTTTTAAAGTGTGGGTTCACTCAATCATCTAAAGAAAACTTCTTCTTTTCTTTAAACGTAGACTTAAGATATTTGATCGATCGGCTGAACCAGTTCCCGTCATCTTCAGGGCGAGTTACCTTGTTACCCTGATAGTTAACTTGGGTGGCTTTTTGAAATGCGCCAAAAGGTTCCACTAGATAGTTTTCAGGTTTAAAACCATGATCCAAAGCTTCTTGATAGTATTGATCAAATAGCTCAACTAAATCCTGTCTTGGATGAGGCATGATTTTACCATCAAACCAATGTTTTTGGCCCGCAGCTTCAAGACGTGGTAGCGCATATTTGTGGCTAAATTGCGTCCCCATATCTGAGTAATGCAAAATTTTAATCTGTTCAATAGTTAAGCCTTCACCATCAATATTATTATAGGAATCTTGATAAGGTTGAACTAACTCAGGTTTGTCTTTCAAAAGTTGCATTAATTGTTTGTGGCTATTTGGATCTGCTTGGATCGCTTTCAAGGAAGGGAGGTATTGCTTTGCTTTTTCACAATCCCAAACACATGTACAAAGACGAGCTGTGCTTTTACCGCCTTTGGCAATCACGATGGCATCATGATGCATTGGGTGAGACCATAATTCAGCAATATCACAGAGTACAATGACATCAGCATCCATATAGATCGAACGACCTTCAAAGTTTGATGACTCCGCAACAGCCCAGCGGAAACCAGAAAAGGGTGTTGCCCATTTCTCAGTATGCCAGCCTTCATCGGCTTGTGGGTTGGTATACCATGGGCTTTGTGGATCGTGACTGAGTTGCATCCAAACAATTTCGACTTGATGTTGAGTATGTTTACGAATGCTGTAATCAAGCACCATCATTTGCTCGAGATCACAGTTATTGGGATCACAGCCCACAAAAATTTTAATTACTTCACTATTCATATCTGCAATACACTTCATAATATATAAATCAATGCAGTAGATAGAAATGGATCTCTAAAAATGCACTGCATGACGAATTAAAGCTAACATTGTAAGTCTATATTTTCAACATGACTAGGGTTGATGTGTGTTGAAACAAATTAGTCTAGAGGTTTCATATGGGGCATGGTTTTTAGGTAATACAAATGAGATATAGTTTGTGGTTGAATTTACAATATATAATATGAATAATACGTTAGATTTACTGCCTTAATATTGTGACCTGTTGTGGTTGATGAAGATTATACTATGAAAAATTTTGTGATTAGTCTCACGTTTGCTAATCAGCGTCGCGATCATATTCTCTCTATTTTTGAAAAACAATCGATCGAATTTAGTTTTTTTGATGCGATAACACCAATCACTCTGGAACAAGTTGCCAAGGATCTAGATTTAGATATTACAAAAACAGACTTAGCAAAAAGTGAAATAGCTTGTTTATTAAGTCATGCGGCATTGTGGAAAAAGGCAATTGATGAAAACCTGAGCTACATTGCTATTTTTGAAGATGATATACATTTAGGTGAAAATGCTGATCGCTTCTTGACGAAAAGTGATTGGATACCTGAAAACTGTTCAATTGTTAAACTAGAAGCTTTTTATCCCAAAGTTGGCGTGGCTTCATCCTCCTTTAGACCATTGCCAATGGAACGTAATCTATCATCATTAAAAACGGTACATATGGGCTGTGGTGGATATATTTTATCTCAGCAATCAGCTCGTGAATTACTATCACTATTAAAACAGTACGATAAGTTAATTCCTGTCGATCATATTGTTTTTAAAGATTATATGATGAAATTCCCTGATGGTATTTTTCAAATGTTACCTGCTCTCTGTATCCAAGATCACCTATTGGCGATGAGATATAATCTAGAGAACGAGCATAATAATTTCTCAAGCTTTTTAGAGCAAGACCGAAATATTCGTAAAGGTGAATATGAATATAAGGCTAAAAATAAGATGAAACGTAGTCTAACGCATAAAATACGAAGAGAAGGATTGCGCCCTGTTATCCAAATCATGAAGTGCTTTAAAGTGTTAGCGCGAAAGTTGAGAGGGGAGAGACTGGTAAAAGTTACATTTAAATAATTGTGTAACTTTTGGGTTTTAAGTAATCAGCTCTTTTTATAGAGGTCCTTAGAGCCTTTACCACCCTTAAACCGTTTATATCCCCACATATATTCACTAGGAAAACGGTTGATCATCTGTTCAACTGCTTTATTCAATGCTGTCGTTGCAATCTCGATATCTCGATCATAAAGTTGAGGATCATTTAGATCATCACAATACACCTCAAAACCTTCGCCATCTTCACGACGGAAGCAGCTTAATCCAACTAAACGACATTGAGTTTTTTGTGCCATTTTGCTGGCAAGGGTACTGGTCAAACACGGGATACCGAAAAACGGAACCACGACACCACCTGAAGGCTGAGGCACATGATCAGGCAGAATCACGCTAAAGCCACCCTGTTTGAGGTTTTTAAACAGCGCCTTCACACCATTGGCATCAGTAGGAACAAGTGTTGCATTGAGCCTCTGGCGAGCATGTAAAGCAAATGAATTAAAGCCACTATCTTTCATTGGCTTATACATGATGGTTGGGATGCCGTATTGATGTACCCACGCATTCATCATTTCCCAAGTTCCGAGATGCGGTGTAATGATCAATGCGCCTTTAGGGTCTTTTAAGGCATCTGTTAAGACATCTAATTGATGAACTTTCTGGATTTGTTGGATGCTCCATTCGGGCGACATAGCCCAACATTTTCCTGATTCGATATAGCTTAGACATTGTTTGACCACACTTTCTCGAGCCAGTTGTTCTTGTTGTTCAGGAGTTAATTCAGGATAAGCTAAACCTAGATTGATTCGCGTTTTCCACAACATGCTTTTGTTGGGATTTTGATTGATCAAATACGCTGCCACTTTTGCAATATTACGCAAAAATGGCAAAGGTAAAAGACGAAGCAGTGCGCTATAAAAGGACATTTGAATTAGTCTTTTTTATCTGCATTGCCTTTGAGCACCATGTATATCAGTGCGGCAAAAATCACTAATGCACCTGCTAGACTGCTGACGCAAAAATATAAAATTCGTTGATAGGTAGTCATATTGAAGAGTTCATTCGACAAGATGTAACGCATAAGAAACCATTGCGCAAGTGAAAACACAATAAGGACAATTGTGTGTCGACGCACATCTGGACGCATGGCCATGGGCAGATACCTTCAATAAAAAACTGGTTTATTATGCCATTAAAGAGAATCAATCTCAATTTACAAAAAAGGCGCTGTAAACAGCGCCTTTTCCTTGCTTAACGTTTTAAGCTTCTTTCTTTTGTTGTTCGCGTAAACGAATACCCAAATCACGCAATTGATTTGCTTCAACTGGTGCAGGTGCTTGAGTCAATGGACATTCAGCCGTTTTGGTTTTCGGGAATGCAATCACATCACGAATCGAAGATGCGCCTGTCATTAACATCACCAGACGATCTAAACCAAATGCTAAACCGCCATGTGGAGGTGCGCCATAACGTAATGCATTAAGCAAGAAGCTGAATTTTTCTTCTGCTTCTTCATCAGAAATACCTAAAGCTTCAAAGATCGCTTTTTGCATTTCTAAGTTATAAATACGTAATGAACCACCACCGACTTCAGTACCGTTGAGCACCATGTCGTAAGCAACCGAAAGTGCAGCACCTGGGTTATTCTTCACTTCTTCAACACTTGATTTTGGTAGTGTGAACGGGTGGTGAACCGAGGTCCATTTACCATCATCCGTTTCTTCAAACATTGGGAAGTCTACAACCCAAAGAGGAGCCCACTCACACGTCGCAAGATTCAAGTCATGACCGATCTTGACACGAAGAGCACCCATCGCGTCATTGACGACTTTAGCTTTATCCGCACCAAAGAACACGATATCGCCATCTTGAGCGCCGACACGTTCTAACAGTTCAAGTACGATTGGCTCGATGAATTTAACGATTGGAGATTGAAGACCTTCAATACCTTTTGCCAATTCATTGACTTTGATATATGCCAAACCTTTCGCGCCGTAGATGCCGACGAATTTGGTATATTCATCAATCGCACTACGTGGTAATGATGCTGCGCCTGGAACACGTAAAGCAACGATACGACCTTTAGGGTCTTTAGCAGGCCCCGCGAACACTTTGAACTCAACTTCTTGCATCAGATCAGCAACATCGATGAGTTTCAACGGAATACGCATATCAGGTTTGTCTGACGCATAATCACGCATTGCATCCGCATAAGTCATACGTTGGAATTTATCGAATTTAACACCAAGAAGTTCATCGAACATCTTCACTGTTAAGACTTCCATCAAATCCATGATGTCATCGTCACTCATGAACGATGTTTCAACGTCGATTTGGGTAAATTCAGGCTGGCGATCAGCACGCAAGTCTTCATCACGGAAGCATTTAGCGATTTGATAGTAACGATCAATACCACCGACCATCAGTAATTGTTTAAACAATTGTGGTGATTGTGGCAGAGCGTAAAAGCTACCATTTGAAACACGACTAGGCACGAGATAGTCACGCGCACCTTCTGGTGTTGCACGAGTGAGAATCGGTGTTTCAACGTCCAAGAAACCATTGTCTTCGAAATAGTTACGAATTAAGTTGGTTAATTTAGAACGGAAACGCAGACGGTCTAACATTTCTGGACGACGAATATCCAAGAAACGATATTTCAAACGAATTTCTTCAGAAATATTGGTATTTTCATCATTCAAAGGGAAAGGCGGCGTTTCTGAAGCAGCAAGTACTTCAATCTCTTTCCCTAAAACTTCAATTTGACCACTCACCATATTGGCATTTTCAGTGCCTTCATAGCGGCGACGAACGCGACCAGTAATTTTTAAAACAAATTCTGAACGTGCTTTATCCGCAGTCGCAAAAGCTTCTGGAGTATCTGGATCAATGACCACTTGCACGAGACCATCGCGGTCGCGCATATCAAGGAAAATCACACCGCCATGGTCACGGCGACGATGAACCCAACCACATAAAGTTACGGTTTGATCGATTTGGGCTTCAGTTAAAGAGCCACAGTAATGAGTGCGCATCATATTGAATTATTTATCCAAACTATATTGGCTGTAAAGGTGAATGCGTAAACAGCGCAGCACCAATGAAGAGGGAGATTATGCCTTGTTGAGCGGATTGTCTCAAGTCTTAAGCGGGTTTATTGGCACTTCACAAATGCTGAGGTGATTTTCGATCGAAAAATAACAATAATAAGCAAGAGAGTGTGAAGATCGTTAGTCCTGTTTGAGTAAATTCATTGATTGATTTACCGATGAAAAAATAAGGCTCTTTCATCCAAATCTCGGATGCGATATGACGATTATAATCCCAAAGTGATAACAGTCCGCCAATGATTGAAATGACCAGACTAATCCATACAAAAACTTTAAACGCCTTTGGAGCAACCCAATTTTGCTTATGTTTTTGGTAATAACCTAAACACATCCAAAAGATAAAGGGCAGTGCAATAATGGATGAGCCAATCTGTAAAACGAAATGTAATGGATAATTAAAGCCAAACAATGAGATTTGCTGAGCAAGCATTGTTTTAAATGCAAAAGTACGGAAATCTAAATGGGTGAGTCCATCCCAAATCAGATGTGTTGCAGTTCCCACGATAACCGCAAAACAACTCATCAAACTAAAGGAAATAAAACGGTCAAATGAGTGGATATGTAAAGGATCTTGGATCGCAAACAGACGGTAGATCACTGGACGATAAAGTAAATACCACAGGATGCAAAAGAATAGGCCAATTGGAAGATTTGGAAATAAAATGCCGCTCCATTGGTGGGTCAGTGCAATATTTCCTTGTGTAAATAAACGATAAAGATCTGGTGTCATGCAGCCGATGGCTAAAGCTGCAATGGGCAAATGACCTTTACTGATTTTTGATAACGGTGGTGCAAGAACTGCATGAGACAGGGTAAAAGGCATATCGTTAGAAAACGAGTTTTTTAAAATCATGGAGCGACAGTGTAGCAAATGTTTTTTTCAGCTATGTTTTTTATTGCAAATTAAGTGAAATGTTATAGTATAACAATTAATATTTGAGCTGATCCGAGACACGGTATGTCATTTTCAAAAAGTATTCTGACTTTATCTATATTAGCTGCTGCATCAGTTTCATCATTTGCAGCAGAAAATGAGCAAGTTAAAACATTAGAAACAATACGAATTAAAGCGCATCCGCTTGAGCAAACTTCACAGGACTTTGCGGTTGCAGATACGGTGGTTGATCAAAAAACTTTAGCGCAAGGTGCAGTTACCATTGGGGATGCATTAGCCAACGAAGTTGGTATTTATTCTAACCAGTTTGGTGCTGGTTCAAGCCGTCCTGTGATTCGTGGACAAGACGGTGCACGTGTTAAAGTGTTGCAAAACTCCTCTGAAAATATTGACGTTTCAACCCTTTCACCTGACCATGCTGTGACTGTCGATCCAGCATTGGCTTCGCAGGTTGAAGTGATTCGCGGGCCATCAACATTATTATTTGGCGCTGGTACTGTCGGTGGTTTGGTCAATGTAACGGACAACAAAATCCCAACCCAAATGCCAGAAAAGGGTTATGAAGGCAATGTGGGTCTACGTTTCAACACGGGCAGTGATGAAAAACTAGCAAGTGCTGGTGTAACTGTCGGTTTAGGTGACCAAGTTGCCCTGCGTGTTGAAGGACTCAAGCGCGAAGCAAATGATTATATCGCTCCTAATTACTTCCATGAGGGTGAAAGGGAACGTCGAGTCGACAATACTTTTGCGGAAGGTCAAACGGTAAATGTCGGTTTGTCTTGGATCTATGATCGTGGTTTTACTGGTATTTCATATAGTAACCGTCAAGATAAATATGGTTTGCCTGGACACAGCCATGAATATGAAAGTTGTGATGCGCACCTAACGGGACGACCTCACTTACATTGTGGCGATCATGATCATGGACATGGCGGTCATGATGACCACGACCACGACCACGACCACGAACATGCACATGGCGGGCCATGGATTGACCTAAAGTCTGAGCGTTATGACTTCCGTACAGAATTAGATGACCCTTTTGCAGGCTTTAAAAAGATGCGTGCACAAGCGAGCTATACCGACTATCGCCATGATGAACTTGAAGAAGATACCATCACAACCCGATTTAAAAACAAAGGTTATGATGGGCGTTTTGAGCTGGTTCATAATCCACTCGGTGCATGGGAAGGGGTGATTGGAACGCAATACAGTCAGCAAAAACTTACATTAACGGGTGAAGAAGCGTTCTTGGCACCAAATACCACCAAGAAATGGAGTGTATTTGCTTTAGAACACGCACAATTCAATGATGTCCATGTTGAACTCGCAGCACGTGCGGATAAACAAAAGATCGATATTGATGATTCAAGCAAGAAAGATTTTGATGGCTCAGCTTATTCATTCTCTGGTGCAGCCAACTGGGAATTTGCCCCAGATTACAAGTTGTCTTTTGTTGCCTCTCATCAACAACGTTTGCCAATGGCGCAAGAGTTGTACGCAAATGGCAAACACTTTGCGACCAATACCTATGAATTGGGTAATGATCAGTTGAAGAAAGAGAAATCAAACAATGTAGAACTTGGTTTCCATTATGACAATAACACCTTTGATTACCATGTACACGTCTACCATAACTGGTTTGATGACTACATCTTTGCACAAACTTTAGATCGTTACGAAGATTTCCGTTTGGTTGAATATACGCAAGATAAAGCGCGTTTCTACGGTGCAGAAGCTGAAGCAGGCTATCAAATCTCACCAATCTATAAAGTCAGCTTATTCGGTGACTATGTACGCGGCAAGATCGACAATGAAAATGCACCACGTGTACCCGCTGGTCGTGTCGGAACTAAAGTAAAAGCTGATTTTGGTGATGGATACAGCGGTTCGGCTGAGTACTATCATGTATTCCAGCAAAATAAGATTGCAGCATATGAAACAGATACCCAAAGTTATAATATGTTGAATCTTGGTGTGGCGTATTCAGGTCAATATAGTAATGCTGGGGATTATCGTGTCTTCCTAAATGCCAATAACGTTTTGGATGAAAAGGTGTATCAACATGCTTCATTCTTATCGACGATTCCACAAGTTGGGCGTAACTTTACTGTAGGTGTAAACTTTAGCTTCTAAGCTTAAGTAAAATTGAGTATAAAATTTTGATTTTATAAACGATCACCAAATTAGCATTGAAAAATCAAAGCATAAGCTCTAGCCTTAATCCATTAGGCTAGGGCTTTTTCTGTTTATATGCGTATCTTCCAACGAATCCATCAAAAATTAAACTGGTCAGGTCGGCGTTACATGGCAGTCATATTGAGTATTTTGGTGATTGGGTATCTTGCTTCTGCAATTTACCATACCGTAAAACCACTTCCGAAAGGATTGGATTTTACTGGTCAACTACGGCATGCCAATGTGAAGTTCTTAGCTGATCAGACCTATCTAGATGCTCAGGGTCAGCAGCAAGTTGATCAGCAGATTTTTAAAGCAGTGTTTCAGTTGATTGAGGATGCCAGAAGCACCATTGTTTTGGATATGTTTCTATTCAATCAAGAAGTGGGCGCATCTAAAGTAAAGCAGTTTACCTTGATGCAACAGTTGACTGACGCTTTGATTGCCAAGCGCCATGAAAATCCATTGATACAAATTGTGGTGATTACCGATCCCATTAATTCTGTTTATGGTGGGCTTAAACCAAAGCATTATGAACAACTCCGTCAAGCTCACATTGAAGTCATTGAAACCGATTTAAAACCATTACGTGCATCGAATCCGCTGTGGTCGGGGTTTTGGTATATCTGTTGTCAAGATGTCGGCAATAATCCAGAAAAAGGCTGGCTTAAAAATCCATTTGGTGAGCATAAGATCACGCTACGCAGTTATCTCGCATTGTTTAATTTTAAAGCCAATCATCGTAAAACCTTAGTGGTGGATACTGAGGATGGTTGGAAAAGTCTAGTGACTTCTGCAAATCCGCACGATGGAAGTTCACATCATAGCAATGTGGCGTTAGTGGTGGATGGTGCTACAGCAATTGATATGCTGCAAACTGAACAGGCTGTTGCGCAAATGTCGCAAGGGGGCAGTCCAATTGTGATCATGGGTGAGCTAACGGAAGATAAAAGCTTGCCACAGGTTCAGGTGCTGACTGAAAAAGCAATTTATGATGCAGTATTGGAAATGATAAACACGGCTAAACAAGATGAACATTTGGATATCGCGATGTTCTACTTGTCTGAACGGAAGATTATTTCAGCATTAAAGCAAGCTAAACAGCGTGGTGTCCGCATCCGTATGGTGCTTGATCCGAATAAAGATGCATTTGGTCGTCAAAAGAATGGTATGCCAAATCGACAAGTGGCTTCTGAACTCAATGCTGTTGGTATTCCAATTCGCTGGTGTGATACGCATGGTGAGCAATGCCACAGTAAAATGCTGTTGAAATACAATTCTCAACAAGCTGAGTTGATATTAGGTTCTGCAAACCTAACGGCACGCAATCTGAAAAACTATAATCTTGAAACCAATATGCGTGTGATTGGTTCAGCTCAAGCGCAGGTGTTTAAGGATGCGGGACAGTATTTTGATTCTTCTTGGAACAATGCGAATGGTCGTCAAGTGACGCTTGACTATAAAAAGTATGCTGATGATTCGAAATCGAAATATTGGCTGTATCGTTTTATGGAATGGTCGGGGCTATCGACTTTTTGAAGAAAAAAGAAAAGAGGCGTAATGCCTCTTTTTTATTATGGGCTAGGCGGAACTAAGGCATCCAAATCTTTATCGCTTAACTTTTCTAATTCATTGAGATCGGTTTTAATCGCCCACTGCTTTTCATCATCAACAGGATTCGGCAAACGACCTTCTAACCAGTCACAAACGACATCCGGCGTAAAGTCTGCATGATTACATTGAATCACCCAAGCTAAAAAGTCTTTGGCTTCACCATTCATATACGGTGGGGGCGATACAGGAAAGAATTGTGTCGGTAAACGTTCATTGGTGGATAAATAATTCAGTACATGCCCTAGTTCTTGAACCGTTTGCCAAGCGAGTGGATGTTGTACATCAATGCTAAATTTAAACCACCACGCATGTTTACCATCTGAGCCATGCGCAACAATACGAGACTCTTGAACGCTAGGAACATGACAAAAAAACTGATAGAGACGATCAAAGTTCATTTCCGACACAGCTATTGACTCAAAACTGAAAAATGGATTCTAGCATATTCTAAAAGTGAGCTAAAAATGGCCTCCTTATTTCATCCTCAATCTGCGCTAAAAAGTATAGAAAGGTAACAGTCGCTGCTGCTTTTTTGTTCTAAAATAAGACAATAGTACTCAATATGGGGAGAGCGCAATGCTGCAATCTAAATATTATCATTATGCTTTGATTGGTGTGTTCAGCTGTTTCCCTACACTGCTGTATGCCGACAATGCTTGGGGTGGTTATAGTGGGGTAGAGCGTCGTTCATACCATCAAACGTCGCCGTCTTATCAAGCGCCTGCGCAAGACCCATTTGCATTTTCAAATCAGCGTTATACTCCGACAGCACCGCCGAAAGGATATTACTATCAGCCTTACCAAAACAGCCATCCTTATCCTCACTATCCACAGCCGCGAGTACGGATAGAGTATTATCCAGATACTCAAACTGAGTACCGCTATAGTCGAGAGTCTTTCGTCGTTGGCAATGCCTTGCCGAGTGAGTTTCGTAGTGAGCGTTATGTGGTTCGGGATTGGGGATATTATTCATTGCGCGAACCACCAAAAGGGCGACACTGGGTGATGGTTGATGGTCGTTACTTTCTGGTCACCAATGATAACTTCACCATTGAGATTATTCGTTGATAAATAGAAGTGCTGGAGATTCGCTCAGGCGATAGCTCTCCACAATTTCTTGGATATCATTACAAAGCTTTGCAATGTCCTTTGTTTTATTCATGGTTTCTCCTTGAGTTTCTTTTAATCTGAGTTCAGATCAAAACACAGAGGATCAAAGAATGAAAAAGACATTGGTATTGCTTGTTTCAGCCCTTATGCTAGGCATGTCAGCATCTGCGATGGCGGACTCATCAAATCGTTGGAAAAACGAGCATAAAGATCGTTACGATCAACGCTATGATCACCGTCAAGACCATCGTAACCCGCCTCACTGGTCAAATGCCAACAAAGGGCATCATTATGGTCAACGCATTAGCTTTAAACGTGGAGAACGTTTACCATCACAGTTCCGTAGTAGCCGTTATGTCGTATCAAACTATCGCCAGCATCGCCTGTATCAACCACCGCGTGGTTATAAGTGGATGCAAGTACAAGGTCGCTATGTGCTAGTCGATTCCAAATATCGTGTGTATCGTGTTGCATAAGTATGGTCAAAAATCCAAGCAGGCATTTGCCTGCTTTTTTTATGCCAGTTCATCATCTTGTGGTTTTGGTGTTTTGTTGGCAGCTAAAGCTTGTTCTTGATCTTTACCGCGAAGCACAGAAGGATAATGCCATGATGCAAAACGCACCACTAAGATGGCGGCTGCCAAAATTAAAATAGAGCCAGTAATGATCACTAAATCCATGGATGCTTTATGATTATGTTGAATATCGGCAATCAGAAGGCGAGTCAGTGCGGTAATGGCGATATAAATCAGAAAGCGCACAGGCATGTGATTGGTTTTGAAATAGATACCGACCATGGCACCGAGTTCAAGATAAATAAACAGCAGTAGGATATCGTCAATCGTTGCGTATTGTTTAACCGTCAGCATTTCGATGATGGTATGCACTGCTGACCAAGCAATCATACAGCCGATAATAAACAGCGCAGTATAATGAAAAGCCTCTACCGCATAGTGGCCTAGACGATCGAATAAGCGGTGATAGCTTGCAAGTTTATCTTTTGAGTTCGGCATAGCAATAACGACTCTCAGCATGATGATAAGAATGTTATGCAAGTTCTGTGCTGCTTTTATGAAAAGTGGATATAAAAAAACTGCCTAAACCAAATGATTTAGGCAGTTTTGATTAGCTTAGTAAAAATTAAGCTTGATTGGTGAAGTAATCTTCACTGAAGTTCATTAGCAAGTCAGAACCTGCTTCAACTTTCTTAATGCGTGAATCTAACTCAGGCAAGATACGCGTTACAAAGTATTGCGCTAAGGCAAGTTTGTTTTGGTAGAAATCACCAGACTTGTCTTTAGCTGCCGCAGCAATCTTAGCGAACATATAAGCAAAGCTGAGTAAGCCAACCGCATGCAAGTAATCAACTGCAGCAGCATTAGGGAAGTCTACATTTTCAGCCGCTTGTTCAATAATGAACTGGGTAACTGCTTCAATTTCAGTTGCAGCATCTAGTGTTGCATCTTTAATGAAGTTTAAATCAGCATCTAAGGTATTGGCAAAGTCACGGATTTCAGTGATGTATTCTGCAATGAATGCACCGCCACATTTAATGGTTTTACGACCAATTAAGTCTTGAGATTGAACGCCGTTGGTACCTTCGTAGATTTGAGCAATACGAAGATCACGAATACATTGTTCCATACCCCATTCACGAATATAACCGTGACCACCAAAGACCATTTGTGCATCTAAAGTCGCTTGGAACGCGGTATCCGTAAGGTATGCTTTTGCGATTGGTGTTAACAATGCAACACGGTTGTTGGCTTGCTTTACTGCTTCAGGATCAGTCGAGAACTTGGTGATATCCAGTTGTTGACCGACATAGACTGCAAATGCACGAGAAGCTTCATTGTTAGCACGTACGTTGAGTAGCATACGACGAACATCGCCATGTACTAAGATGCTATCAGCAGGTTTGTTTGGTGATTGAGCACCGGCAGCGCTGCGACCTTGTAAACGGTCAGTCGCATATTGTGCTGCATTTTGATAGGCAAATTCAGAAGCGCCAAGACCTTGGATACCCATCGATAAACGTTCGTAGTTCATCATCACGAACATTGCTGCAAGACCTTCATTTTCTTTGCCAACGAGGTAACCTTTTGCACCGTCAAAGTTCATGACACAAGTTGCAGATGCTTTGATCCCCATTTTGTGTTCGATAGAGCCTGGACCAACTGGGTTACGTTCGCCTAAAGAACCATCTTCATTTACAAGGTACTTCGGTACGATGAATAAAGAAATACCGCGTGAGCCAGCAGGGGCATCAGGGGTTTTCGCAAGCACGAGGTGAATAATGTTTTCTGCTAAATCGTTATCACCACCAGTGATGAAGATTTTAGTACCCGTAATGTTATAAGTACCGTCTTCGTTACGTTCAGCTTTAGTTTTGATAATACCTAAATCAGTACCTGCATGTGGTTCTGTTAAGCACATGGTACCTGACCATTCGCCAGAATAGATCTTAGGTAAGTAAGTTTCTTTTTGTGCTTGTGATGCATAGCTGTTTAACGCCATACCAGCACCCACAGAAAGCAGTGGGTAAAGCATGAACGATGGGTTGGTTGCAAATAACATCTCATCAGAAAGTACAGTCAGCATCTTTGGCATTGCTTGACCGCCCCATTCTTCTTCAGCACCTAAACCGATCCAACCGCCTTCAGCGTATTGACGGAAAGCTTCTTTAAAGCCTGTAGGTGTGAATACTTCACCATTTTCCCAACGCGCGCCTTCTTCATCACCTGTGCGGTTAAGCGGGTGAGTGACGTTTTGAGCAAATTTAGCCATTTCTTCTAAAATTGCTTCAGCGGTTGCAGCATCTACATGAGCAAGTTTCTCATTAGACTGCCAAAATTGTTCTGCTTTAAATACATCATTTAAGATGAATTTCATGTCTGCTAAAGGCGCGTTGTAAACTGGCATAATCGTTCCCTTATACGCACAACTTATGTGCAAAGTGATCAAATAAAACGAAGAAATAAATCAATGCTATAAATTTAGCACTGATTAAACAAAAAAAGGACGGTCAAAACTGACCAGTCCTTTTTTTGTGATGAACGTTGCATCCCATTCTAATCTATGATTAGAACGCGAAGTGTTCCGCATCGAGTTCAAACAATGGCTCAACACCAGTTGAAAGTACGTCTACGTGAGAACGAACGCGTGGCAAGATCTTCTTGAAGTAGAAGCGAGCTGTCGTGATTTTCGCATTGTAGAAGTCAACTTCGGTTGTACCTTCAGCCAATTTCTCTTGAGCAACAAGTGCCATACGTGCCCATAAGTAAGCAAGTGTTACATAACCAGCGAAGTATAAGTAGTCAACCGCAGCTGCACCAACTTCATCAGGGTTTTGCATCGCACGCATACCGATTTGCATGGTGATGTCGCCCCATTCTTTGTTCGCCGCAGCCAATGGTGCAACAAATTCTTGCATAGCAGCATTGTCTTTGTTTGCTTCAACAAATTTATGGATGATCTTGGTGAAGTCTTTCAGCATTGCACCTTGAGTTTGCAATACTTTACGACCTAACAAGTCAAGTGCTTGAATCTCAGTTGTACCTTCGTATAAGCAAGCGATACGTGTATCACGTACGATTTGCTCCATACCGTGTTCAGAAATGAAGCCGTGGCCACCAAAGACTTGTACACCGTGCTTCGCAGATTCAGAACCAGTTTCAGTTAAGAATGCTTTAGCAATTGGCGTTAATAAAGACAAGATGTTGTCAGCAAACTTACGCTCTTCTTCAGTTTCGCCTTTTTCAACGATATCTGCATATTGAGCCAATAAGTAAACAAGTGCGCGACCACCTTCAGCAAATGCTTTTTGCGTTAAAAGCATGTTACGAACAGCAGGGTGAACAATAATTGGATCAGCGTCTTTTTCAGGTGCTTTCGGACCTGAAAGTGAACGCATTGCTAAACGATCTTTCGCATATGCTAAAGCACCTTGGAAAGAGCCTTCAGATGCAGCAAGACCTTGAACTGCCGTACCAATACGTGCAGTGTTCATGAAGGTGAACATGCAGTTTAGGCCGCGGTTTTCTGGTCCAATTAAGTAACCTTTTGCTTGATCAAAGTTGATCACGCAAGTTGCGTTACCATGGATACCCATTTTGTGTTCGATAGAACCACAACGTACAGCGTTACGCTCGCCAACTGAACCGTCAGCATTTACAAGGAACTTAGGTACGATGAAGAGTGAAATCCCTTTCGTGCCTTTAGGTGCACCTGGTAAACGAGCAAGTACGATATGGATGATGTTATCCGCCATGTCATGTTCACCAGCAGAGATAAAGATTTTCTCGCCAGAAATTGCATAGCTACCATCATCATTTGGTTCTGCTTTAGTACGAATAATACCGAGGTCTGAACCAGCATGAGACTCTGTTAAGCACATTGTACCTGTCCAAACACCTGATACAAGGTTTGGCATATAAGTCGCTTTTTGCTCATCAGAACCGTGGTGTTCAATTGTACGAACAGCACCATGAGAAAGACCTGGGTACATACCCCAAGACCAGTTTGCTGTACCAACCATTTCAGAGATGGTAATCCCTAATGAGTTTGGTAATGCTTGACCGCCAAACTCTTCATCAGCAGAAAGAGAAGGGAAGCCTAATTCGATATATTTTTGATACGCTTCTTTAAAGCCTGTAGGTGTAGTAACAACACCATCATTCCAAGTACAACCTTCACGGTCGCCTGTTTGATTAATTGGAGAAAGTTCATTCTCACAAAAATCAGCCGCCGCTTCTAGATATTGATCAACCAATTCACGGCTTACTGTGTCTTGAAATGCAGGAAGTTTCGCGTAATGTGCTTCAGCGTTTAATAATTCGTGCAATACGAACTGCATATCACGTAAGGGTGCTTTGTATTGTGGCATAGCGGGTTCCTCAATACTGGTTAAACCAGAGTTATAATCTTAGTCAATGATAAATGTGCCCAATGGCACCATTTTGTACCGCTAATCGTGCAACAAGTTATAGTTCGGTACAAGCTCTTGCAGGTCATTTCTTAGTGACTGCTAAGTCAAAGTTTGTCATGTCACCTGCTCAAACCATTAGATTGTAGCGGTTTTATTGTTTTTTACTCCAACTGCTTAGTGAAAATCGTAAGCAGCTGTGTATCAGGTATTGGGCCTTCATTTATTTATGCTAATCAATGGTGCACACCAAAAAGGCGCTTAGTGCGCCTTTGAGGAAATCCAAATTAAATTGTTTAATTACTTTGACGTTTATATTGCGTTTTTTCAGGGCTAAAGCGCATTTCACATTTGCCTTGAATGGTACGTTGTTGCCATCGTACGTTAACCGTTTGCCCTGCTTTTTTGCCAACACAGGCTTTTTCAATTAATGCGCGCTGTTGTTGGCGTTCTTGACGGATTTTCCCTTGTTGATGTTGGCGGTGATCACGTTTTGCTTGCCATTCTTTACGTTGTTCTGGTGTAAGCTGTGGGCGTTGTTTGTGATCACGATAGTCACCGTCTCGTTGCATTTGATATTTACCATGATGGTGTCTTTCATCTGCATATTTGCTTGGTGGTGTTGATTGGCATGCGGTTAAAGCAAACATGGAACCGAGTAGTGTAGTCATAAAGGCAACTTTTGTTTTGTTCATTGTTTTATCCAGCAAATAGGTTGTGATTTGATGGTTAAAGATTAGATAATAAACATGAAGAAACAATGGAGAGTTTTTTTGGACCATGTTGGTTACAATCCATAAATAGAACACTATTGAGACTTAGCTTTTGAATGTTCGTCGTATTCCGATAGCCTTACGTTTATTTCTGACTGTGCTACTGACCACTTTGTTGATCGCAACGATCAGCTTGGGTGTTTTGCATTGGACCATGCAAAAGAACTTTGCACGTTATGTTGCTGATGTAGAAATGCAGAAGCTCGATCGACTGATTGCCAATTTAGCCAATGTGTATACGATTTATCATGATTGGGGCAATGCGGTTCAGGCACAAATTTTACAGATTGAAGGTACTGCTGCGCCTGACGATTATGATCGTTTATCTCAGTGGTGGTTGCGTCGTCAATATGATATTGCACTGCAACAGCGCTATTTTAATGAGCATACTCTATTAAACCTTTCTCCAGCTTTGACTCAAAACAATACTGAAATAAGAAATCGTCAGATTTTCAATGAAGAAGAACTCAGTGTTTTAAAGCAGAATTTGCCTTCTGAATACCAACCCTTTGAGGGGTTACGCTTTCCGCTCAGTCCGAGTCAATTTCGCCTAAAGAAAGAAGGCTCAGAAGGTGAACAGGAAAGTAAATCGAACAATGTGAATGCACAAGGGAAAAAGCGCTTTGTATCCATTCCTGATCGTTTGGGGCTAAGTTCTCGACTATCTTTATATAATGAAAAACAACAATTTATTGTGGGTGAGCCAACCACAGATCAAATTTCGTATCGTCCGATTATGGTTGAGCAAAAGGTGGTGGGCTATCTCGGCTTAAAGCCTGTGCTAGATCAAGATGATGCATCAAGTATTAACTTTTTTAGCAATCAAAAGCGCTATTTACTTTTAGTATACGCATTAACCGTGTTATCCAGTATGGTGGCTGCTTTACTGATGGCCGCTTACTTTAGAAATCCGATTCGTCGTTTGCTTGATGCCACATTGGAACTGACGCGAGGCAATTATCAGTACCAAGTTAAGATTAGGCGAAATGATGAATTGGGTGATTTGTCCAATCAGTTGAACCATTTGGCTGATATTCTGCATCAACATGAACAATCACGCCGTCAATGGGTCGCCGATACTTCACATGAGCTAAAAACCCCATTGGCTGTATTGCAAGCGCAAATTGAGGCGATGCAAGATGGGATTCGTAAAGCGACACCAGAGCATTTAGATGCAATGATGCGACAAGTCGCCAGTTTAAAGAAGCTGACACAGGATTTGGCAGATTTAGCACAAGCCGAAGCACAACAATTGAAATGTTATTTTGCTGAAGTGAATCCTTGGGATGTGGTGTTACAAGAAGTTGATAATTTTAAGTCAACTTTTGAACAACATCAGTTGGAAGTGTTGCTTGCAGGAGAGGATGCAACTTTATCTTTAGATCGAGATCGGTTTAAACAGATTATCGTGAATTTATTAGGCAATTGTGTTCGCTATACAGAACAGGGTGGAAAAATACAGATTCACACTCAACAAGATGAGCAACAATGGATATTGTATGTGGACGATAGTCCATTTGGGGTCAATGACGAACAATTGGCACGACTAGGAGAGCGTTTCTATCGCGTCGATGACTCACGTACCCGCAGTACAGGTGGAACAGGTTTAGGCTTGGCACTTTCATGTAAATTGGCACAGGCATTGGGTGGTTCGTTGACTTTTGATCATTCACCATTAGGTGGATTGCGTTGTGTGCTGACTTTTCCCAAACAAATGAAATAACGTTGAGACCCTCTTTTGCTTGAGGATAATGAATAGGATGAAGACATGAAACATATTATGTTGGTTGAAGATGAAGTGGAACTGGCGCAGTTGGTTCGTGATTATTTGGAAGCGGCTGGTTTTGAAGTCAGTATGTTTCATGATGGTCAGGAGGCTTATACGCATTTTCAACAACGCAAACCAAACTTGATGATTTTAGATTTGATGGTGCCACGGATGGATGGTTTGACCATTTGCCGTAAAGTGCGTGAACAGTCAGATTTACCCATCATTATGGTGACAGCCCGTACTGAAGAGATTGATCGGGTACTGGGCTTAAATATGGGGGCGGATGATTATATTTGTAAACCATTTAGCCCGAAAGAATTGGTCGCACGTGTGCAAGCGGTTTTACGCCGTTTAGAACGTAAAGCCGAGCCTGAGCAAAATGATTTATTCCGTATTGATAAAGCACAGCAACGGATTTGGTATCAACAAAAAGCGTTAACTTTGACCCCAACAGAATTCCGTTTATTGGAACTGTTTTTAGAGCACTTAGGACAGGTGTATTCACGTGCGCAGTTATTGGATCACATCAACCCGGATAGTTTTGATGTGGCAGACCGTGTGATTGATAGTCACATTAAGAATCTGCGCCGCAAGATCTCTGATGCTGCCGAAACAGGGAATCGTCATGAATGGATTCAAGCTGTGTATGGCGTAGGCTATCGTTTTGAATACCCTGATGAGAGTAAATAAAAGTTTATCCTGTGGGTAACCCTTGCGCCACTACAATCGTGGCTCATATCCACAGAAAATGTGGATAGTTTTCTTTATATAGTGCTGCATATATCTACTGCTAATCTAGATTGTTTCGATATTATGGGTGAATCTTGATTTTGGTATTGTTATCCACCAATTGCCAGATTTCATCCATATCAATATTGCGTACAGCGATACAACCTAAAGTCCAATCGCCTTGCGGCATATAAGTTGCGCTAGAAGGGATGGATGTTCGATCTTTGGGAACTGTGCCGTGAATCATAATATCGCCACCCGCAGATTGACCATGTTGCTGTGCATAGGCAAGGTCAGCTTGATTGGGGTAAGAAATATGCAGTGATTTATAAAAAGCACTTTGTGGATTGCGCCAATCAATTCGGTATTCACCTTCAGGCGTTTTTCCATCACCTTCAAATTGTTTATGCCCAATTGGATCAAAGCCTAAACGCATTGGATAATCACGTACGATCTCATCATGGTGTTTAAGATGAAGACGACGTTTTTCTTTAAAGACTTCGATCTCGGTAATTGGCTTGCTTTGTTTAAGTTGCTGAATATCTTCGGTTGAAAGTGCTTTGGGCACGAGTGTTTGCTGTGTCGAAATCGAACTGGGGAGGTATTGTTTATAATGATAAACCACAACGCCAATGATGATTAGAATTACAAAAATGCACAGTGCCAGCCAAACTTTCATTAATCGAACCTCTTTCTAAGATGAACAGCTCACCACAACTTCAGGCACATCACTTGGTAATGGTGCGATATCTTGTTCAGTTTCCAAATCAGATTGCTTCTGATACGGCTGATTTAAAAGTTTGAATAAGCGATCTACCTCACTAAAATCACCGCGTTCAGCCAGTTCGATGGCTTTTTGCGCCATATGATTGCGTAAAACATAATGTGGATTTACTTGTTGCATCGCCTGATCTAATTCAACAGTATCTTGATGCTGACGAATGTTTTGATAACGTGTGAGGAAGTCATCAAACTGCTGCACATGAATACAATCATCTCTCAAAGCTTTGTAGTCGTGTTGCTGCAAACGAATAAAGCTTTGGGTGTAATCCAGTTGCTCTGTTTGCAAAATTCCGAGGAAAGCAAAACTACAATCTAAACTGTCTTTATGAAAATTGGGTAGTCCCATTTTTTGACATAAACCTTGACTATAATATTCTAAAAATGTCGGTTCATATTGTTCTAAACATTGCGCCAAATCATGTTTGAATTGCTCTTTATCTTCAGGCTTTGCCAATGGAATCAGTGTATTTAACCATTTCCAAAGATTCCAATGTCCAATACTCGGTTGGTTTTGATAAGTATATCGTCCTTGATCGTCCGAATGATTGTTGATCCAGTTTGGTCGGAAGCGTTCCAAAAAGCCATAAGGCCCAAAATCTAGGGTTGAACCAGTAATGTTTAAATTGTCGGTATTCATGACACCGTGTGCAAAACCGACAAGTTGCCATTGGGCAATCATCAGTGCGGTTCGATCAATCACCGCTTGAGCAAAAGCGAGAATTGGCTGTTCAGCATTTAAACATTCTGGATAATGCCATTCGATACATTTTTGTGTGAATTCTGGCAAAAGTTCAGGTGCGTATTGATTGATCCACTCAAAATGCCCAAAACGAATATGACATTCTGAGGTGCGTAATAACATTGCCCCCAGTTCTAATGTTTCACGTTGGACCCCTTGGGTCGAGGTGGTAAAACCAACTGCATGACTTGAGGCGATACCCAAGGCATTGAGTGCGTGACCAGCTAAGTACTCACGAATGACTGAGCGAAGTACCGCGCGACCATCACCCATACGAGAGTAGGGGGTCGCACCCGCACCTTTGAGGTGTAGGTCTATGGTTTGACCTTGCTGATTTAAAATTTGCCCGATCAACAAACCACGACCATCTCCAAGCTGCCCAGCCCACTGTCCAAATTGATGACCTGCATAGACCATTGCCAATGGGGTGAATTCGGAAAAAGTTTTTTGCCCACTACAAATCTCAACCCAGTTGGCTTTATCTTCTTCACTCCATTGCAATTCGTCAGCTAAGCTTTCATTGAAATGTCCTGCTTTCGCACCACGTAAGGGGGTGGGCTGTTGCTGATGATAAAGCTTGGAATCGAGAGACGCATAACGTGGGTTAAAATGCATAAGATAGAAATCTTGAAAGGGCAGAGCAAAGACTATAGCAAATTTTGATATGAGCCGCGATTGTAGCGGCGCAAGTGGGGCTTGCTGTAGTGTAACGAATAAAGTTGTTGTGCAGAATTGATCGGCATAAAAAATGGCCCCATAAAGAGACCATTTTAGAAATTATTTAGTCAGTTATTCAGAAACAGGCGCTTTTTTGATGTTGCGCATTAGGGTTTCTAAACATTCACGATGGTGACTTAAACGATGTTCAAGCAATTGGAAATCGACTTTCAGCTTGTGGTCGATTTGATGGATTCTTTCAGCCATCGCTGCTTTTTTCGCTTGAAGCTCCTGTTCTTTCAATTTTGCCCAATCATTTAAGGTATGGGTAAATGCTTCATATTCTTGAGCAATACGTTGTTTCATTTGTACGATGTCAGTATTGACGTCATGCCCATAAATCGCCAAATCCTGTTCAGCATATTTAAAGCGCATTGCAAGCTCAGCTTTTTTGATATTAAAGCTTGGAATACGACGTAAATTTTTGGCTAAACCGAGTTTAGAACTGGTCCAAATCAACCATTTTGTTGGGTCATACTGCCACCATTTCACGCCGTTACGATAATCGTATTGGAAAATGTGGTGATAGTTATGATAGCCCTCACCCCAAGTGAAAATAGCCAAGACAAAATTGTCACGTGCAGTATTTTCATCGGTATAAGGACGTTTGCCCCACATGTGGCATAGCGAGTTAATGAAGAAAGTAACATGATGGCTAATGATTAAACGTAGTAAACCACCAAGTAAAACTACACCCCAAATGTCGCCGACAGCCCAACCAATACCACCTAAGACACCAACATGGACAGCAATCACCAGTGGGACATAGTATTTATGTTGGAACATCACCAATTTATCATTCAATAAATCAGGTGAGTTTTTATAGTCAGGTTCAGATGGTGAGTGATCACGAATCATCCAGCCTAAATGAGCATACCAAAAGCCGCGTTTAATTGAATACGGGTCTTGATCAATGTCATCGACATGACGATGATGAGTACGGTGACCTGAAGCCCAAAACAAAATACTGTTCTGAACTGCAAAAGTACCGCCAATCATCAGTAAGATTTTGAGTGGTAATGCCGCATCATAAGCACGATGTGCCCAAAGACGGTGGTAACCTGCTGTAATTCCTAAGCTACTTAAAGCCAAAAGGAAAAACAAACTGACCCAAGCACTTACACTAAAATCATAATAATAAGCATATAAAGGGATTAAAATAGCAGCAAGAATTGGAGTTCCAATTAAGGTAATGCTAGCAGTCCAGTTAATGGGTGCTTTTTTGAGTGGGGCGGAATTCATATCCGTCAGCGCTCCTAATAACCTTGTTCACACAAGATAATAAAACTAAACGAGATAGCAAGACCAATCATGACGATATATTGCTATTTTAGTCCTGATATTAACATGCTCAAATCAATAAGCACTAGTATTATTCTACAGTTGTATCGAAAGAACCGTAACAGAATTCGTTTACCACATCGGCTTATCTATTAAAAGGTGAAACAAATCAATGTCTGAGCAAATTATCGTGAAAAATCCTATTTACGCTTTGAAGGCATATGTTCACAAAACTTTAATACTTTCTGCTGTTTTGATGCTTGCCGCTTGTCAAAGCCAACCGACTAAAGTGCAAAAAAACACCTTACAACCCAAACACGCTAACCAACTTCCGACTTTGCAGGTTCGTAAAAGTCTTGATGGAATTCAAGATGTTGATTGGCAAATTACCATGATCCAAAACAAACGTGCATTGTTCTTTAATCAGTATCCGAGTTTTTCGCTGAACTCAATTGCTAAAAGTGTTTCTGGGCATACAGGCTGTAACAATATCTATGGTCGCTATACCTTTGATTTTGCTCAACGCAAACTTGATTTTGATGTAAGGGCGGGACATTTGAGTTGTAATAAAGCCTTGGCACAAGAGGCTGATCTGTTGGATGCGATCCAACGTGTTGAGCGCTTTCAATTTGATGGCACAAACTTATATTTGCTGGATGCGAAAGGGCAGCGTTTGATTCAGGCACAAAAGAAAAAATAAAGGAAAATGGTGGAATTTATTCCACCATTTTTATAAGGATAAATGTTGCAACATGGTGGTTGGAATATCAGTAATTAAACCCTGAATACCTAACTGCTGTAAGTGTTTTGCTCGTTCAATATCATTAACGGTCCAAACACTGATACTTAGATCAGCTTGCTGAGAGATTTTAATGATTTCATCCGTTGCAAGCTGATCTTTCCAACCAATCTGATGGCATCCATATTGCTGAGCCAATTCGATTGCATGTTCAGCAATTGGTATCTCGACCAATAAGCCACGTTTAAAATGACTCTGATACTGTTGTAATGCCGCTAAAATTTTGAGATCAAAACTGGTAATAGTTGCTGTTTGCTCAAAGCCTTTTAAGTCTTGATGTAACTGAATAATTAGTTTCTCAGCTGCGGCATCATTTGCAACGGCTTTGATTTCAACCTCGATATGTTCAAAGTCGGTTAAGCACGCCATAACTTGTTCTAAACTCGGCGTATATTCAGGTTCAGCCCAAGTTTGCCATAGATGGCGATGATCGAATTGTTGAGCTTGAGCTAAGCTGCAACTTTCGACATGCTGCGACAGACCTGTGGTATGAATAAAGTTGTCATCGTGAATTACAACCAGTTGCTCATCTTGGAGTTGTCGAACATCAAATTCGACAGCACGAACACCAAGACCATGCAGATAATGAAACCCACCTAAGGTATTTTCTGGTGCTTCACCACGTGCTCCACGATGACCGATGATTCGCATTTATGTGCTGCCTAATATGGTTATTCTGGATCAATACTGTCATTAATATTTTTCTGCCACAACACTTCACTACCACCTTCAGCACGTTGTAATGCACGAGAAGCGACAAATAACCAATCTGATAGACGATTGAGTAATTGTAATGCGGTTGCTTGGATATTTTGGTCACGTGCATGCACTGACATCAATGCGCGTTCTGCACGACGACATACCGCACGTGCTTGGTGTGCATAGCTACACGCTAAAGTACCTGACGGTAAAATGAACTCTTTCAACATCGGTAAAGATTCATTCATGCGATCAATTTCTTTTTCTAGAAATTCGATACAAACAGGTTGAAGTAGGTGATAGTTTGGAATACAAACCTCTCCGCCTAAATCAAATAACCAATGTTGAATCAAGCTCAGGCTTTGGTCCCATTGGTTTTTATCACTGATTTGACTCGCGCTAATTTGTGCGCGAAGTACGCCAATCGTTGCATTGAGCTCATCGACATCACCCAAAGCAGTGATACGTAAATCATCTTTGGCAACACGTGAACCGTCACCTAAACCTGTTGTGCCTGAATCACCTGTGCGTGTATAGATTTTACTTAAACGATGTCCCATCGGATTTCCTAAAATAAAAAAGAGGCAATGCGGTCAAGACATTACCTCGAAACTGGAGTTAAGAAAATATGTTTATGATGTTATCGCAAGATTAATAACGGAATGTGACACCCGCTGAAGCTTGACGACCGCCGTTGATGTAATACACCCCGTTACCGTTATAAGCTGTTTTATAATTTACATCACCAATGTTTTCAATATTTGCAAAGAGTTTGACCATTGGAATAGGTTGCCAATACACATTTACATTCGTTGTTACATAACCTGGTGTAGTTGTTGGTGTAGTTGATGGCCAGTCTGCAAAATCCTTCGAATTCGATTTAGCAACGATAGAAGTTGAAACACCGTATTCTCCATCATCCCATCCAGTTGTTAGGCTTAAGCTTTGGCGTGGACGACGTGTTAAGTCTTTTTTAGTTTCATCATCTTTTGCTTGTACATAAGCATAAGTTGTACTTAAAAATAGTTCGTCTTGTTGCCACTTGAACGATACTTCACCACCTGTAAAAGTTGCTTTCTTAACATTTTCAAGTTTTCCAGCTTTAGAACTAATCAAGTTATCAACTTGGTTGCGGTAAATAGATAAACCAAGATCAATATTGTAGTTTAACTTTTGATCGATACCGATCTCATAGGAAAAACTTTCTTCAGGCTTGAGGTCTGGATTTGCACCCCATGAAATCGCATACAAATCATTAGTTGTCGGTGCGCGAAATGCTGAACCTATATTGGCGTAAATGCTAGTAAGCGGCAGTAATTGATAGCGAATAGCACCTTGACCAACAGTATGTGTACCAAACTTATCATTATCTTCAACACGGACACCAACTTGTGTTTCTATACCATTATGTTGATATTGGTGTTGCGCAAAATAGCCAATTGTATCTACAGACTCTTTATATTTAACATCTTGACCACCCCAAAGGTTTTTAGAGTAAACATCACCTTTGATGTCTTTATATGTTGAACCCACTAAAATATTTTGAGTTGGAGTTATTTGCCATTTCGTATAAAGTTCAGCTTCTTGTGTTGTGCTGTAAACATAATCTGGTGAGTTATTTTGGTTCAAATCATCTTTGAACTGTGATAAACGAGCATGAATAGCTAGATTATCAAGAACATTTGCACGACCTTTGACATTGATAACTTCATTCTTGAAGTCTTGAGAAACTAGGTTGCCATAGTTGTCATAGTCACTATAGCCTTCGTTTTCACTATAATCGACAGAAGCAGAAAATAGCTCTTTTTCGACACCAATTTTTGCGCTATAGCCCTTTTGGTCAAAACTGGCTTTCTTGCTGTTTTTTGCGTTTGTTACAGATGTGCCATCAGTCTCTAGACGTTGCCCACGAATTTGGGCATAGAAACCATTTTCAGCGAGATCTGCACCAATGACTGATTTATAGGTTTTATTTTCACCAATTTCGCCTGTGATAAAAGCGGAAGTTTTTTCAGGTGTTTTTGAAATCAGTTGTACCACACCACCAATTGCATCAGTGCCATATAAAACAGAGGCAGGACCTTTTAATACTTCGATCTGCTTAATATCTGTTGTATCAATAAAAGGTAAGGATGCTGCACCAGATGTGTTTGAATTAAGACGAACACCGTCTCTTAAAAGTAAGGTGTGATTTGAGTTTGTACCTCTTAAAAAAATCGAAGCAGTTTGCCCATAACCACCGCTTTGGACCATATTGATCGAAGCATCTGTTTGAAGCAATTGCGGTAAAGATGCAATTGGAGATTGCTCAAGGATTTTTGGTTCAATAATGTTAATTCGAGCAGGTACTTCACTGATTTTCTGTTCAGTACGAGAAGCTGTTACAACGATGGTATCAAGTGAGGCTGTTTTTTCACTAGATTGACTTTGAGCAAAAGCAGGAGAGGAAAACCCCATCGCAATAGCGATAGCACCAACTAAACGAGTCGGTTGAAAAGTAGTAGACATGATGTTGCTCCATACATTCACCCTTCGTGAATGTTTGCGTAGAAGATAACAACAAGCAGGTCTCCGGACTTCACTATATCATCACAATAATGATGCTATTAATCATCTTCCCACATCATACAGATGCAGTGATTTGGCGTAGAGCTAAGATTAATAATACGGTGTTACCGTTGCGAGGGCAGTGTTGGACTTACACCAACTTCCCTATAAGCAAAAGAAATTGCTTTAGACTTGTTGCAAAATTTATCAAAGTATAAAGTGTTAACGTTTTTTAAACAATCGCATTTCGGAATGAACTTTGCCCTATGAAGGTCAAATTGCATTACAATACGATGGTTTAAAAGTATTCATTTAAAATTGGACATGACATGCGCCAAATCCAACTGCGAACTCGCGCCAAGATTTGTGGAATTACCCGAACACAAGATATTCATGCTGTTGTGCAAGCTGGTGCGGATGCGATCGGTTTGGTATTTTTCCCACCGAGTCCACGTCATGTCAGCATTGAACAAGCTCAATTATTAGCAGTGCTCGTTCCGCCATACGTGCAATTGGTAGGCTTATTTGTCAATGCAAGTCCCGCAGAAATACAAACGGTGCTTGATTCAGTTCCTTTGGATGTATTACAACTACATGGTGATGAAACACCCGAACAATGCCAACAGATTGCTCAACACTGCAAGCGTCGTTGGTATAAAGCGATTCAGGTAAAACCAGATATCGATGTTGTGACCGAAATTCAACGTTATCAAGCTGCGGGTGCTAGTGCAGTCTTATTAGATGCATGGCATCCTGAGCTAAAGGGTGGAACAGGGCACAGCTTTGATTGGAATCTATTTCCACAACTTGATATTCCACTAATTTTGGCAGGCGGACTAACCCCTGAAAATGTGAGTGAAGCTATTGATACTACAGCTGCTTTTGCTGTGGATGTCAGCGGAGGCGTAGAGTCCGCAAAAGGTATAAAAGACCAACAACTCATTGAAAAATTTATGCAAGGAGTCCAACGTGGATCAGCAAAATCTTAGTCAAAAAAATCAGGCAATTGACTATACCCAGTTTCCAGATGCTCGAGGGCATTTTGGTATTCATGGTGGACGTTTTGTGTCCGAGACGCTGATGGCTGCGCTTGAAGATTTAGAAAATCTTTATGGTCGTATGAAAAATGATGCACAGTTTTTGGCAGAATTTGACCGTGATCTTGCGTTCTATGTTGGTCGTCCTAGCCCACTTTATCATGCAGAGCGATGGTCGCAGCAACTCGGCGGTGCGCAGATTTACTTGAAACGTGAAGACTTGAATCACACAGGTTCACATAAGGTCAATAACACCATTGGTCAGGCCTTGTTGGCAAAACTATCAGGTAAAAAACGTATCATTGCAGAAACAGGCGCTGGTCAGCATGGCGTTGCGACGGCAACGATTGCAGCACGTTTAGGCCTTGAGTGTGTAGTATTCATGGGTGCGGAAGACGTTAAACGTCAAGCGATGAATGTATACCGCATGCGTTTACTTGGTGCGAAGGTTGTGCCTGTGCAAAGCGGTTCAAAAACATTGAAAGATGCTATGAACGAAGCGATGCGTGACTGGGTCACCAATGTGGATAGCACTTATTACGTGATTGGTACCGTGGCTGGTCCACATCCATATCCGCAGCTAGTTCGTGATTTCCAGTCGATTATTGGTCGTGAAGCGCGCCGTCAAATCCAAGAGCAAGCAGGGTGTTTACCTGATGCTTTGGTGGCTTGTGTTGGTGGCGGTTCAAATGCAATGGGCTTGTTTTATCCATTCTTGAATGATCAAGATGTGAAAATGTACGGTGTTGAAGCTGCAGGTTATGGCATTGAAACAGGTAAGCATTCGGCACCATTGAATGCAGGTCATGTCGGTGTATTGCATGGTAATCGTACTTATTTGATGTCGGATGAACAGGGTCAAATCATTGAAACCCATAGTATTTCGGCAGGTCTTGATTATCCAGGTGTAGGACCAGAACATAGTTTCTTAAAAGATATGCACCGTGTTGAATATGTGCCGATCAATGATGAAGAAGCGTTACAAGGTTTCCGTGATTTAACCAAGATCGAAGGGATTATTCCTGCGCTTGAAAGCGCTCATGCTATGGCCTATGTCACCAAACTTGCGCCAACGATGTCTAAAGATCAAATCATTATTGCCACTGTTTCAGGTCGCGGTGATAAGGACTTGATGACCGTTGCACGTATTGATGGTGTTGAAATGGTTGAGATGTAAAGCACTTCAGTTCTTTACAAGCAAAAAAGGGAAGCAATATGCTTCCCTTTTTTTATTGTTTAAAACCGATTATGGAATCAGCTTGATACGATCTGTTGCAGGTGCGCTGAGTGGTGAGTTTTGAGTCACGTATTTCTCAAAAACATCAATATCTTGTCCGCCACCAATTGGGTTCTTCCCTTGTTTTAAAACGGTGAAGTTATCACCACCATCGGCAATGAAGTTATTAACCGTGACACGATAGATTTGAGTATCGACCAGCGCTTGCCCAGAGACAAAGATATTACTCGCTCGAGGTGTGGCGGTCGCATCTTTTTTATAAGAATAACTGAACTCTTTTGACGGTTGTAAGATGCGAGGCGTTGTTGCATTCGCGCCAGACCATTGTTGTTCTAAGAGTTCACGAATTTGTTTGCCAGTGAGACTCAGCGTGACCAATGAATTACCAAATGGCTGTACGCTAAACACATCGCCGAAAGTAATTTGATTACTACTATTAATCAGTAAGTCTGCGCGTACACCACCCGCATTCATCAATGTAAAATCCGAACCTTGATTGCTGGCTGCAAGTGCTGCCGCTTGTTGAGCATCGGCGATCAAATTACCCAGCGCGGTTTCGCCACTTTCAGTACGATTACGATCAATAACAGTGCTTGCAGAACCCACCACGCGTGCGGAAATTGTCGCAACGGCTGGACGATATTTATCTAATATCGCTTCAATACTTGGCGTTTTACTAAACTTTTGGTACAGATCGGTTAAGTTGACTGTCGTTGTGCCTGAGGTATAGCTTTCACTTTGTACTGGTACTTGTGTGGCATCTTTTTTGATGACATCACCAGTTTTTCCATCCAGTTCGAGTTGGATATTGGTAATGGCTGTACCGTATTGTCCCGCAGATGTGAGTAAGAACGGTTTTTGTGGATTCTTGGTTGCATAGTCACAGATATAAGATTGATGCGTATGACCAGATACCACAACATCAACCGCAGGATCTAAGCGTTCCAATACATCGATTAATGGACCACTCAACCCATCACAGGTTTTCTTATTGAATTTGGTACTTGGCGCAACGCCTTCATGCACCACCACCACAATCGCTTCGATCCCTTGTTTCTTTAACTCAGGAACCAATGCGTTGACGGTATCTGCTTCATCATGAAAGTTGACATCGGTAATCCCAGCAGCAGAAACGATGCTCGGAGTTGCCTCTAAAGTTAGCCCTACAAAGGCAACAGGAATACCACCATAGGTTTTAACTTTATAGGCAGGGAAAAGCGTCTTGTTTGGATCAGCTTTCATCGAAACATTGGCAGCGAGAAAGTTAAATTTTGCGCCAGAGAAGTTTGGGTTGATTTGACAGGGTTTAGTACTGGTATATTGCTGACAGCCGCCATTTTGTAAACGGCGAAGTTCATCGGTTCCACGATCAAATTCATGATTTCCCACCGCATTAAAATCGATTTGAATATCGTTCATTGCTTCAATGGTCGGTTCATCTAAGAATAACGATGAGATTAATGGAGAGGCACTAATTAAGTCGCCAGCAGAGACGACCGCATTATTGGGATATTGTGCCCGTAATTTTTTGATTGCATCAGCAAAATAACTGACACCACCGACAGGTATTTGTACCGTTTTACTATGATCATGGGGATCATCTGCTTCAATGAAGCGTTTAGGTGGTTCTAAATTGCCATGAAAGTCATTAAAGGCAAGAATATTGATACTTTGATTTTTTCGTTCAGTTTTGGGTGGTTGATTATCATCACTATCATTACAGGCGGTTAGCGCCAACAGCATTACACACATTGCATTTACTTTAAAAAGAGTACGCGTCTTCATGATTTTTTGATCAAGTGGTATAAGATTGTTTTTAAAGATAAAACTTATGTATGAATATTTGATGAAATATTGAACTTTAATCTCAGTGCAAAGACCTTAGAGTGAAGTTGAACTGTACTCAAAAAATTGTGGTCTGGTTTAGGTAAATGTTATGAATTAGCGGCTATGATAGGCAGGATGCTCTCAATCGATCACGGAACCAAAAATCATGGATTTGATACAAGCCAATGGTCAGCCACGTTATGGACGTTTTGATCAGCTACCCTCCCGAATTAACCTAGATGACTATATTTATAAAACGCCTTATGGTCATCCACTCAAAGGCTGGCGTAAGCAATTAAAATATAAGAAATTCAAGTTTTGCGGTATACAGCATGAGCACTACAGTATCGGCGTTGCCATTGTTGATTTATCTTGGGCGGGACATGCTTTCTTTTATATCTATGATCATCAAGCTGAACAAGTGATTGAATGCAATTCAATTCAACCTTTTGGTTATCAAACCAAACTGGATGAACAACCGTTATTTAGTCAAAGCTATTTTAAAAAATCAGGCTATTGTTTCAACATGAAACATGCCAATGGCGTGCGTTATATCCAAATTACTAGACATGGTGAGGTCCAGCTTAAAGCGCGTATCTTTTGTGCGGGGACTGATGCACTGAGTTTATGTAGCCCGACTGGGATCAATGGTTGGACGTATACACAAAAGCAAACCACTTTAGCGGTTGAAGGTTTTTTTATCACTCCTGATCAGCAACAGATACAATTCAATGCGCAAAGTCTTGCATCATTAGATGATACCTGCGGTTTTTTACGCCCAGAGACAGCATGGTTTTGGTTGTCTTGTCAGTTCCGTGATGCAAATGATCATCGCATTGGGCTTAACCTTGCTTCTGGTGTAAATGAAAGCTTTGGCAATGAAAATGCCTTGTGGGTTGATGGGCGTTTATATCCACTTACGGATGTTTTATTTGAACAACAAGATGAAAAAAATTGGACAATTCGTTCTTTGGATGCCCGATTAAACTTGTTGGTGCAAACAGGGTGGTGTCGTTTTGAAAATATTAATTTGCGTTTGATCGGAAGCCAGTTCAATCAATGGCAAGCCAAAGTGAGTGGCACGATTGAGCAAGAAAATGGTGAATTGCTGGTGTTGAATGATCAGTATGGTTTATTGGAACAGCATTATGCGAAGTGGTGATGGTTGAGAAATCCTCCCAAACCTCCTTTTAAAAAGGAGGGGGATTCTTCTCTTTAAATATTATAGCCCTGCTTGCCAAAAAGCCTCACCCGCTGCAATCGGGTCATTGGTTTTAGCTAAAGTATCAATCCAAACATCGTATTGACGAATCACAGGATGCTGATTCGGATGGAAGTCTTTTTTAAACCAGTCGCTATATTGCGCTCTTTTTGCCGTCAAAATACCGTTACGACCAAAGAACCAAGGTAAGCCTTTACGCGCCATATCAAAACGTTGTCTTAAACTGAAACCATCAGTTTTAAGCATCACATCGGTACGATAAAGGGTAAATCCAAACATTAATACGGTTGTAATCACCAATGCTGATTTACGGGTAAACTCAGGTACTTCGCCGACTTCTCTCATCACATCAAAAGCCACATCACGATGTTCCATTTCTTCAATCGCATGCCAAGCAAACAGGGCACGAACAAAAGGGTCTGCTTCTGCCAAAGTTTCTTTTTGACTATAGAAGGTATCGGCCATCAGTGCAGTTAAATGTTCTGCTGCCGCAGTCATGGCAATGTTGTATTGTGGAGAACGATTTTTCAATTCAAATTTAAATATTTTCTTTAAACGATGGGTGAATTGATCAACAGGCATACCTTGTTCTTTCATGACTTGGTTCATTTTGTCATGCGCAATCCCATGTTGGGCTTCTTGACGAATAAAATCAGTAACACGTTCCTGTAACTCAGGATCATTGATTTTGTCACGAAATAAACGAACACATTCAATGAAATAGCGCTCACCATCAGGGAATGTGAGGCTCAAGGCGTCAAACATACGGGTACGGAACGGATCGCCTCCAAACCAAAAACGAGGTGCTTCATTTAAGTGGAAGTCTAAGTTCGTTCTTACGACTGGATCAACCTGATAGGATACATGTGCATTCATCGGTGTTCTTCCTTTTCTTTTAATGTACTCAGTATGGGGAAAGTTCGATGAAATGTTTTGACAGTTACAGCCAAGTTTTATACAAATAGCGACAGATTAGGATGAGATTGGCGCATGTCAGTTAAAATAATTATTGGATACTTACGATTGTTGAATCGTGTTTTACAACAAGAACACATTGATTTGTCTAAAGTTGTTGCACCTGAACTTTGGCAAGCTTTTGCTGCGTGTTTAGAAAACCCAGATGAACAAGAGTTTGATGTCGAGCGTTATGTCGTACTATTACGCGCTGCTCAACCTTATTTTACCCGACCAATTACGCTTGTTTTAGCTGAACATGCCAATTTACAAGATCTCGGTTTAATGGGGTATTTGGCTTCAACCAGCTTAGACCTACAGCAAGCGTTACAGTTATTACAGCGTTATTATTCTCTGATTTTTAAACAGACCAATTTAGAACAACTCGATGTACAACAATTTTCAGATTATATTCAAATTGTATGGAATGCCTCATATCCTGATTATCGCGAGATGTATGAGTTGAACTTGGCGCTGATTTTTAAAATTGCCGAATCAATTGCACAAGATACGCTCATTCCACCACAAATGATTCAATTTGGTTATGCGCCGCATACTGCATTATTTCATTTTGAAAAGTTTTATGGATGTTCAATACAAGTTCATGCTGGACAATACGCTATTCGCTTTCCTCATCAGATTTTAAAAGCCAAGAGTATTGCCGCAGATCAACAGCTCAATCAGGTTTTATCGAGTCAAGCACAGCAATCCCTGAATAGCACCAGTTCCGTTGAAATTCAGCAACAACAATTTAAACAGAAAATACAAAGTTATATTGAGCAAGGTTTATTGCAGCAAGAAGAGGTTTTGCAACGTTATGTCGCCAAGCGGTTGCATTGTTCCGAACGGACTTTGCAGCGTCAGCTCAAAGGGTATCAACTGAATTTTCAAGATATCTTAGATCAATATCGGTTGGAGCAAAGTAAGCTTTATTTGCAGCAAGGTAAATCATTTTCTGAAATTGCCGAACGTTTAAATTATGCGGATCAAAGTGCATTTGGACGGGCGTTTAAGCGTTGGACAGGTTTTACACCGAAACAGTTTTTAAAGTCTCTTTAGTTTTCAGAACAAAACTAAAGAGACTCATATGAATTTTTAAGATGTTCTTAAGCGTGGGTAATTAAAGACGATCGCAAGTATCGCAAAGATAGCTAAAATCCAGCAATAGTAGATATGTCCAATCAATTCTAAGGGCGAAAGTTTGGCAATCGAACACGCGAGAAGCAACTGCGCACCATAAGGAATAATCCCTTGAGTCACACAAGAAAAAATATCAAGTAAAGCGGCACTACGCTTCGGATCAACGCCATATTCTTTGGCGACTTCACGTGCCATATCTCCCGATAAAATAATCGCCACAGTATTGTTGGCAACGAATAGATTTGAGAAGACCACAAGGAAACTAATGCCTAATTCACCTGCACGTTGTCTCCCAAATTTAAATAAGCGAGTAATCGCGTAGATCCGTTGGATTAACCACTGTAAACCGCCTTCTTTTTGCATCAAAGCCGACAGTCCCCCGAGGAGCATGGAAAGTAATGCCACCTCAAACATGCCCACAAAACCGTTATAAATTGAATTATTCAATTGCAGCAGGTTGAATTCTGGCTTTTCAATGAGCCCTATAACACCTGATAAAATCACACCAATCATTAAAACAGCAAGTACATGTAAGCGACTAAATGCGAGCAAGAAAACGGCTAGATAAGGCAGAATTAGCCATAAATCATATGGCTTGGATTGAATCTCCTCAGCATGCTGGCTCAATGAAATATAAACGATCAAGCTGATCAATGCAGCAGGTAAAGCGATCCAAATATTGACACGGAACTTATCTCTTAATTCAACATTTTGGCTGCGTGTTGCGGCAATGGTCGTGTCTGAAATCATTGATAAATTATCGCCAAACATTGCGCCACCCACCACCGCACCAATCGCATAAATCGGGGCAATATCGGTCGCTTGAGAAAAGCCAAACGCAATCGGGGCACAGGCTGCAATTGTACCCATCGATGTGCCCATTGCTGTGGCAATAAACGCGGAGATGATAAACAGCATCGGCAAAACATACGCTGCTGAAATCAATGAAAGCCCTAGTTGGACCGTAGCATCGACACTGCCAATGGTATTGGAAACGCTGGCAAATGCGCCCGCCAACATAAACACCATAAACATTAGAATCAGATTGGGATGACTTGCGCCCTGTAGGAAATCTTCAATTGCAGTATTGAGTTTTTGTTTATAAATAAGTAAAGCAAGAATCACGGCTGGAATAGCAGCAATAGGGGCTTTGATCTGATAAAAGGCAAATTCTGTCCCAATCATTGAATGATAAATACCACTCCCGAGAAAGATGACCAAAAATACCAATAGTGGTAGCAAAGCAAGTGCATTGCTTTGTACTTTTTCCTGAGAGTGGGCAGACATAAAATCAAAAGAACATTCAAAAATTGCGCATAGTATAAAGGAGCTTGGCGGATTTCTAAAATGTAGTGCGATTGGGCTAAAATTAGGAAGCTTTGATCATTGAGAAAAAGTCCAAAATATAGATAAATGTATTAGGGCTGTTGTTGGTGGTCATAATCAGCACGTGCAATCACGTCAAACGCTGTTCAATGTACAAAAAATAGCGTTACAATGCAGTGTTTTTTGTACGACTACAAACAACTCCTCAACATAAATCAAGGAAAGCATAATCCTATGTCACGTCTTGCCACTCGTTTTGAACAGCTTAAATCTCAGCAACGTAAAGCGCTTGTTTCTTATGTGATGGCAGGTGATCCGCATCCACAGGTAACCGTTCCCTTACTTCACCAAATGGTTGAAGCGGGCGTTGATGTCATTGAATTGGGTTTACCTTTTTCTGACCCAATGGCAGATGGTCCAGTCATTGCCTTAGCCGCTGAACGTGCTTTAGCAGGTGGAACAAATACCTTAGATGCTTTGAATATGGTGAAAGAATTTCGTCAAAAAGACCAAACGACACCGGTTGTTTTAATGGGTTATTTAAACCCTGTTGAAGTGATTGGTTATGAAAAGTTTGCAGCTTATGCGAAAGATTGTGGCGTTGATGGTGTTCTTCTCGTGGATTTACCACCAGAAGAATCACAGCAGTTGGGAGACATCTTAAAACAAAATGAGATGGATCAAATCTTCTTGCTTGCACCAACTTCGACAGATCAGCGTATTCAACATGTGGTCAATCAAGCCAGTGGCTTTGTTTACTATGTGTCCCTCAAAGGTGTGACAGGTGCAGCAACATTAGATACCTCAGAAGCAGCAGCGCGGATTGCAAAAATTAAATCTAAAACCAATGTGCCAGTCGGTGTGGGTTTTGGAATTAGTGATGCTGCATCTGCAAAAGCCATGGGACAAGTTGCCGACGCCGTAATTGTAGGTAGTGCTTTCGTTAAATCTTTTGCAACATTGCCAGTCGATGAGGCTGTGCAACAGACGGTGAATAAAGTGAAGGAGCTTCGAGCTGCGCTCGATGAGTTAGTATGAGTCAAGACGTAGAAATCATAACAGGGAAAGTACTTCACCCTGCAACCCCTTGGACGGAGCGTGAAGTTCCTGGGATTCAGGTCGCGGATCAACAACAGATATTCAAAGCGACCTTTACTGAACCGACGATTGAATGTCCTGAGTGTCATGCACTGGTTACTCGTACTGCGATGTCATTCAATGCTTATGTTTGCCCACAATGCGACGAACACTTACGCATGCGTGCACGTGATCGTTTGAATTGGTTTTTTGATCAAGTCAACACTGAGTTAGGTCAAGAGTTTAGCGCCAAAGATCCATTGAAGTTTGCAGATACTAAACCTTATCCAGATCGTATGCGTGAAGCACAAGATAAAACGGGTGAGACAGAAGCACTCGTGGTCATGCAAGGTTCTCTGAAAGGTTTAGATTTGATTGCTTGTGCTTTTGAATTTGATTTCATGGGCGGTTCAATGGGTACAGTTGTGGGTGATCGCTTTGTACAAGCGGCTGAACGTGCGATTGAACTGCATCAACCTATGATTTGTTTTGCTGCTTCGGGCGGTGCACGTATGCAAGAAGGGATGTTGTCTCTCATGCAAATGGCACGTACCTCGGCTGTGATTCAAAAAATGAAAGAAGCACGTGTACCTTATGTGGTGGTATTGACGCATCCAGTTTATGGAGGCGTAACTGCATCATTGGCGATGCTGGGTGATGTGCATATTGCTGAACCGAAAGCCATGATTGGTTTTGCGGGCAAACGTGTGATTGAACAAACGGTACGTGAAAAACTGGAAGAACCATTCCAACGCGCAGAATATTTACTCGATCATGGTGTGATTGATCAGATTGTTCACCGTCATGCGTTACGTGATACTGTATATCGACTTGTTGCAAAGCTGATGAATTTACCTTGAAACCGCACGACCCACATTCAAAAGATACCCTAACAACATGGCTCGATTATTGGAGCCATGTTCATGTTACAGGCATTGATTTAGGCCTAGAACGTGTCATTCCAGTCGCTGAAAAGTTAGGTGTGATGCAGCCCGATGCGAAAGTATTTACAGTCGCGGGTACCAATGGTAAAGGTTCAACCACAACTACTTTAGCCGCTATTTTAAATGCACAAGGCTATAAAGTCGGTCTCTATCAGTCACCGCATATTTATCGTTTCAACGAGCGTGTGAAGTTGGCTGGTGTGGAAGTCGATGATCAAACTTTGATTGATGCTTTTGTTTTGGTCGATCAAGCCCGCCGTGAATGCGGTTTATCACTTTCTTTCTTTGAAGCAACCACTTTGGCTGCTTTTGTTATTTTTAAACAACAACACTGTGATGTTTGGGTGCTTGAAGTCGGTCTTGGCGGTCGTCTAGATGTGGTCAATGTCATCGATCCTGACATTGCAGTCATTACCAATATCGGTTTAGACCATACTGATTGGCTTGGTGATAGCATCGAAAAAATTGCGTTTGAGAAAGCAGGCATTATTCGCCCGAATATTCCCGTCATTTTTGCAGGACAACAACAACTGCCTCAAGCAGTGCAAGATAAAGTGACCGAGACTAAGGCTCACTTGTCTGTTTTAAATCGAGATTATTTTTATCAGCTCAATGATGATGGTCAAACATGGTCATTTGCATCATCAGGAACGACATTACAGCTCCCAGTCGGGCAGTTAGCGCTTGATAATATTTCTACGGCTGTTGCTGCTGTGCTCTTGAGTGGCATAGAAATATCGCAAACAGCAATCGCACAAGGAATTCAGCAAGCGTGTTTGCAAGGTCGTTTTGAAATACGTCAAATTCAAGGTAAAACGGTTGTTTTTGATGCAGGTCACAATCCGCATGGTGTTGAATTTTTATTGAAGCAGTTGCGAAAATTCCTAAAATACAATAAACAGTACACAGAAGTTGTTGCGGTATTTTCAATGTTGGCAGATAAAGACATTGCATCGGTCACTGATTTACTAAAAACAACAGTAAAAAATTGGTTTATTGCTAATTTAGATGTGCCTAGAGCCGCGCCTGTGCAACAGTTACATGATGCATTGCACGGTCAACAGGTGCATGAGTTTGGCAGTATCCAACAAGCTTTTGAAACTGCGCTGAACAAATGTAATAACAATCAGCTGATTTTAGTCTGTGGTTCGTTTCATACCTTAGAAGCGGTCTGGGAGTATTTAGAACAATGTCAATGAATAACAAACAACGCTGGATGGGCGGCGTTGTTTTACTTGGAGGTGGTGTTTTATTGGCAGCATTACTTCTCAAAGGTAATGAAGAAATAGAACAAGACAAGACACAAACTCAGATTGAACACCCAAGTGCTCAAACTGAGTCTAAACCAAAACTTGCACAGCCTGCGCAAGACAGTGAAATGGTATCGTTACAACCCATGGCTGTTGACATTGAAACCGAAAAACGTCTGCTTGAAGAGCAGCGCCAAGCGCGTGAAAAAGCCGTTGCTGAACAAGAAGCGCTTGCTGCTGATTTTTTAAAGATGCAACAAGAAGCAGAAGCTGCTGCAGCACGTAAGGCAGCGGAGGAATATGCTGCAATTAATGCCCGTCGAAATGCTGCACAAGAAAGCTCGGATAATATTCCACCAGAGTTGATTGAAGATGACAAAGTCAAAGCACAACGACTTGCGGAAGAAAAGCGTAAGTTAGAAGAGAAGCGTAAAGCGGACGCAGACAAGAAAGCCGCTGATGATAAACGTAAAGCGGAAGCGGACAAAAAAGTAGCTGAAGATAAACGTAAAGCCGAAGCAGACAAGAAAGCTGCTGAAGATAAACGTAAAGCCGAAGCAGACAAGAAAGCTGCTGAAGATAAACGTAAAGCGGAAGCGGACAAGAAAGCTGCTGAAGATAAACGTAAAGC
>NZ_KB849201.1:429814-521647 GCF_000367985.1 Acinetobacter sp. CIP-A165 | reverse complement strand
GAAGATAAACGTAAAGCCGAAGCAGACAAGAAAGCTGCTGAAGATAAACGTAAAGCGGAAGCGGACAAGAAAGCTGCTGAAGATAAACGTAAAGCGGAAGCAGACAAGAAAGCTGCCGAAGATAAACGTAAAGCCGAAGCAGACAAGAAAGCTGCCGAAGATAAGCGTAAAGCCGAAGCAGACAAGAAAGCTGCTGATGAAAAACGCAAAGCCGAAGAAGATGCGAAGAAGAAAGCAGATGCTGAAAAGGCACGCGAACTTTTGGAAAATGGCGACAAGAACTGGATGGTACAAGTGGCTTTGGCTGCAAACCAAGCCAATGCAGATGCCGTAGTATCCAAGTTGCGAGCGAAAGGCTATAAAGTTACAACTAGCCCAACCTCTAAAGGGATTCGCATCATGGTTGGTCCATCCAAAGACAGAGAAACTGCGGATGCCGCGCGTAAGAAAATTGCGGCAGATGAAAGTTTAAATATGAAATCAGCTTGGGTGATTGACTGGGTGCCACTCGAACAACGTTAAATGGTGATAACCCCCTAGATCAAATCAGGAAAGCTTCACAGGCTTTGTCTCACTGCGACTATTGCATTGAATAGGGGGAATGATGAATACAGGTGTTAGGATAATAGAGCAGGTTGTTTTTGCACCAGATTCTGTTGTTAGTGCATTGTCTGGTGTCGCTTGCGTGGGGGACGACCTCTATTTTGTTGGTGATGATGTTTGTTACTTACTCAAAACGAATCGTAAAAAAAACATGACCAGTGCGACGGTCTTTGAAAAAATTCCGTTATTTGAACCGTCTGAGCAAATGCCACTTATCGCATTGAGCAAAGAAAAAAAGCCTGATTTTGAAGCATTAACTTGCATAATCTTTAACGGACAACCACAGCTACTGATTATGGGGTCGGGTTCTACGGACAATCGGAAACAAGCTTTACTCTATAATCCATCCAATAATCAAATTAGAACTTTGTTGGATGCGGTTGATTACCATTTTTTGGAACATAGTTTTGAGTTAACCGGTGGAGCTGGTCTTAATATAGAAGCAGTATGTTCAGACGATCATCATCTCTATATTTTTCAACGTGGTAATATTAATCGCTGCCATGGTGTTTTAGTGTTTGATTTAGCAAAAATTCAAGAGGGAATTTCGTTAGAAAGTGCATTCATAAATTCGCTTAACCTTACATTACCTGAGATTAAAGGTTCAGCAAGTGGCATTTCTGATGCATGTTTTTTAGTGGATAAAAGTTTGATCGTTGCCACTGCTTCAGTTGAACAAACATTAAATACCTATGATGACGGTGTGGTGTTGGGTAGTTTTATGTTGGTATTCTCGCCTGACGGTAAAACTTTAGATACTCATTTGATTCAAAATGACAAGGGGCAAACCCTTCCAATTAAAGTCGAAGGCATTACTTGGTTAGAGTCGAGAGACGATGGTGAGGTATTTTTATTGGTAACGGATAGTGATGGCGGCGATTCTGAGGTTTTGACGGTGCTGCTGAGCAGCTCTGCTTTTGCAAAACCGCAAAGTTAAATGGGGCTTGCTTTAAATAGAATTTCATCCCAAACCAAAGTGCTAAGTTAATGGGTTCTTCAGTTGCTGTTGAATCCATTTTACATTTTCAGGGCTAAGCAACTGATCAATGTTCTTCCAAATGACATGATAGCCGTAGCCCCCTTGCTTCATTTCTTGTTTCGCATCATCAATTGACCAGTTTTCAAAGACAATACGATACATTGCGATCGTAGCGCCTGTACGATCAGAGCCATGATAGCAATGTACCAAGACTTTTTGATTGTGTTGTTTTGCTGTTTGAATGGCGCGCATGGCCTGCAAGAGGTCATTACGATTGATCGCCCATGTATAAATTGGAATGTGTACAAGATCAAAGGCTTGATCATTGAGAACATGGGCATCTTTATTCTTCGCTCTGAGGTTAATCACAGTCCCAATCTGATGCTGTTTCAAACTGGCGATTAAATCAGTATCTGGTTGATCGCTACGAAATACATCTGGGCTAATTTGATAAAAATTATGAGTATTGGAAATAAGCGTTCCCCAGTTTTGGGGACGTTGATCGTCACTCAAACTTGGGTGTTTCATACATCCACCTAAGCTTAAACTTGAAACGAGCATAACGGAAATGAGTGTTTTTTTCATGGTAAAGATAGCAATTGAATCTGATCGTACATTGCGCACAAATTAACGCAATATTTCATCACTTTTGAGCGTGATATTGTAATTTTTTCACAATTTCAGTTTGCTAAACTTATTCAATGATTACCTTGCACTTCGATTAAAGCATTCGCTTATCTCTTAACTCACAGCATAGCTGTTCGACTTCTTGCGAAGCTTTAGTCGCTTCTCAGGAACGAGCGTAGCTCGTTTTATCCTCACTCAGGCTGGGGGGTTAATCGTAAATACGGTTTTACCGCTGTATAGCCTTGAGGAAAACGTTGTTTAATTTCTTCTTCATCTTTTAGTGATGGAATAATGACAACATCTTCGCCTTGTTGCCAATTTGCTGGTGTTGCAACCTTATGTTTATCCGTCAACTGTAATGAATCGACCACACGTAACACCTCATTGAAGTTCCGACCTGTAGAGGCAGGATAGGTAATAATCAAACGCACTTTTTTATTTGGGTCGATAATCACCAACGAGCGAACTGTTAGCGTTTCACTGGCATTGGGGTGAATAAATCCATACAACTCAGAAACCTTACGGTCTTTATCTGCAATAATCGGGAAGTTCACTGTTGTATTTTGGGTTTCATTGATATCTTGAATCCAGCTTTGATGAGATTCAACATCATCCACAGAAAGCGCAATCGCTTTGACTCCACGTTTTATAAACTCATCTTTAAGTTTGGCGGTAAAGCCAAGTTCAGTGGTGCAAACGGGGGTGAAATCTGCTGGGTGTGAAAATAATATTCCCCAGCTATCGGCTAAAAAATCATAAAAATCAAGCGTGCCGTCACTTGATTGCTGCTGGAAATTCGGGGCGATGTCGCCTAAACGTAGTGTCATATCAATCCTCAATACATACTTTATGTGTGCTGTCTTTAATATGCAGTATGGATTTTATAAATAAAATGATTGTTTTTTCATATGTTTATGATGTTTTTAGATATCTAATAAGTAGCGGGGTTAAAAAATTGATCAGGAATTCACATTTAAATCGGTGTAACTTAAATGCAAATTTGCTACATTAACGCTCTTTGGTTGTGTGATGTCAGAATCGTAGGGCAGATTTTTTTACCTGTTTGAATGTAAAGCCCTTGTAGTTCTTATTTCTGACTCCATAATAACAGCTAAGAAAAAATTACCTATTTAAACTTAAACAAACAGGATTAGAGAGTTCTTCATGTTGGCAAGTCTGATCGGAGGTATCTTCGGTACTAAAAATGAGCGTGAGCTCAAACGTATGCGTAAAATCGTCGAACGAATTAACGCGCTCGAACCGACGGTATCTGTTCTTAACGATGCAGACCTATCTGCAAAAACTCAAGAATTCAAACAACGTTATAAAGACGGTGAAAGTTTAGATCAATTATTGCCTGAAGCATTTGCTGTCTGCCGTGAAGCTGCAAAGCGTGTCATGGGCATGCGTCATTATGATGTGCAGTTGATTGGTGGTATTACCTTGCACGAAGGTAAAATTGCTGAGATGCGTACTGGTGAAGGTAAAACCCTCATGGGTACCTTAGCATGTTACCTCAATACATTGAGTGGACAAGGCGTGCATGTGATCACTGTAAATGATTACTTGGCACAACGTGATGCTGAGCTTAACCGCCCATTATTTGAGTTTTTAGGTTTAAGCATTGGCGTGATTTATTCCATGCAAATGCCAGATGAAAAAGCACAAGCCTATATCGCCGATATTACTTACGGAACCAACAACGAATTTGGTTTTGACTATTTGCGTGACAACATGGTGTTTTCTCTACAAGAGAAAAAACAACGTGGTTTAAGTTATGCGATTATTGATGAAGTTGACTCCATCCTGATTGATGAAGCACGTACACCATTGATTATTTCTGGGCAAAGTGAAGATTCATCGCATCTTTACCAGCTAATCAATAGTATTCCACCAACATTACGCCCACAGAAAGAAGAAAAAGTGGCTGATGGTGGGCACTTTTGGGTTGATGAAAAACAACGTTCAGTTGAAATGACTGAAATCGGTTATGAAACAGTTGAAGATGAACTGATTCGTATGGGTTTATTGGCTGAAGGCGAGAGCTTATATTCAGCAACCAATCTGAACTTGGTTCATCATGTTACGGCTGCGATTCGTGCGCATTATCTGTATCAAAAGAATGTGCACTATATCATCGGTGTAAATCCACAGACTCAAAAAGAAGAAGTCATTATTGTGGATGAAAGCACAGGTCGTACTATGCCTGGTCGCCGTTGGTCAGAAGGTCTGCATCAAGCGGTTGAAGCCAAAGAAGGTATGGAAATTCAACCTGAGAATCAAACGCTTGCTACAACGACATTCCAGAACTATTTCCGTCTCTATAAAAAACTTTCAGGTATGACTGGTACTGCTGATACAGAAGCAGCAGAAATGAAAGAGATTTATGGTTTGGATGTGATCATTATTCCAACGCATCGTCCGATGGTGCGTAAAGATCATAATGACTTAATTTATTTAAATCGTAATGGCAAATATAGTGCCATCATTGAAGAAATTGCCAATATTCGTCAGCAGGGTGTTGCACCGATTCTGATCGGTACGGCAACGATTGAAGCCAGTGAAATCTTATCTTCTAAGTTATTACAGGCAGGTATTCAGCATGAAGTTTTGAATGCAAAACAACATGAGCGCGAAGCCGATATTATTGCCCAAGCAGGTAGCCCAAATGCAGTCACGATCGCCACCAACATGGCAGGTCGTGGTACAGATATTTTGCTAGGTGGTAACTGGAAAGCAAAACTGGCGAAAATTGAAAATCCAACAGCAGAAGATGAAGCACGTTTACAAGCGCAATGGGAAAAAGACCATGAGGATGTTCTAAGTTCTGGTGGTTTGCATATCATTGGTTCTGAGCGTCATGAATCTCGTCGTATTGATAACCAGTTGCGTGGTCGTGCTGGTCGTCAAGGTGACCCTGGTGTTTCTCGCTTCTATTTATCGCTTGAAGATGACTTGATGCGTATCTTCGCGGGTGATCGTGTGGTTGCGATGATGCGCGCGATGGGCTTACAAGAAAATGAAGCGATTGAACACAAAATGGTCAGCCGTTCGATCGAAAATGCGCAGCGTAAAGTTGAAGCACGTAACTTTGATATTCGTAAGAACTTATTGAAGTATGACGATGTCAATAATGAGCAACGTAAGATTATTTATGCTCAGCGTGATGAAGTCCTTACTGAAAGCACTTTACAAGACTACATTGAAGAAATGCACCGAGATGTGATTAAGGGTGTGATTGCAAACTTTATCCCACCAGAATCGGTACATGATCAGTGGGATGTTGAAGGCTTAGAAACTGCTTTACGTACCGATTTGGGCGTTGAATTGCCAGTGCAACAGTGGTTAGACCAAGATCGTCGTTTAGATGAAGAAGGTTTGGTTGCGCGTATTTCTGATGAAATTGTGAACCGCTATCTTCAGCGTCGCGAGCAAATGGGTGCAGAGTCAGCAGTTATGCTGGAGCGTCACTTTATGTTGAATTCACTTGATCGTCACTGGAAAGAGCATTTGGCTGCGATGGATTACTTGCGTCAAGGGATTCATTTACGTGGTTATGCGCAAAAAAATCCTGAGCAAGAATATAAAAAAGAAGCATTCAATTTATTCGTGAATATGTTGGGTGTGATCAAATCTGATGTAGTGACTGATCTATCTCGCGTACATGTTCCGACTGCTGAAGAACTTGCAGAAATGGAAGCACAGCAGCAGCGTCAAGCTGAATCAATGCGTCTTTCTTTTGAACATGATGAGGTCGATGGTTTAACGGGTGAAGTGACTGCTTCTGAAGAAACAGAACAGCAAAATGCAGTATTCCCAGTGCCTGAGAGTCGCAATGCACCTTGTCCTTGTGGTTCTGGTTTAAAATACAAGCAGTGTCACGGTAAAATCTAAGCTTAGGTTTTATTTGGTCATGATAAAAAAGCAGAGCATAGACTCTGCTTTTTTTACGATAAACTACTTGAGTGGAATCAAGCTTTGTAGTTTTATTAGCAGACTTACAGTTCTTCGTTGAATTGATATTAGAAGCGGGAAGACAATGAAAAAAGCATTACAACTTTTAATTTTAGCAAGTGCGACGACATCAGGTTTTGCACTTGCGGCAGATGTTCCACAAACTACGACAGTGGATAAAGTGCAGGCTGCAAAAGGAGAGACTTCTGCTCAAGCACAGGTTAAGCATGATGTCACAACGGTCATTAGTCCACGTACGGGCATTCGCTATACTTTAGGCGATACGGGTAATCGTCCAATCGTGTTGCAAACCGCTGCGATTGCACCAGCAAATTCTGCCAATATCAATCGCATCGTGGCATCAAATCCTGCACTCTCTGAAAAGAGCCAAGAAAAAGCCAAGATTGCTTTAATTGGTGAAGCAGCGGTACAAGCTGCGAATGCAGCAGCTGCACAAACTGCGAGTGCACAAGCACCACAGACAGCAAGCACTCAAACAGCGAAAACAAATTAATTGATCATTTTTCAATAAAAAAGAGATGCTAAGGCATCTCTTTTTTATTTTAATACAAGCCTTTATAAAAGGCTTGGTAATAAAATCAAACCAATAATGATCGCAAACATTAACCATTTTAAAGCATAGTACAGTGGGCGATTGCGTTGTTTTAAGCCACGACCATAGTGGTGAACGGCATAACCATATTTGAAAATACGGTTAATAAAACCAGTCTTATCTTGATCATCATTTGGTGAGCTTGCTGCCGACATAATATTGCGACCAAACCAGTGATTAAATCTTTGCGCCCAACCCCATTTCATTGGACGTTCAATATCACAGAATAAGATGATCCGAGTTTGATCGGTTTTATTATGTGCCCAATGCACATAGGTTTCATCAAATACAGTGGCTTCACCATCTCTCCAGCTATAGCGCTCCTGATCGACTTCGATAAAGCAATCATCGCTATTGGGCGTCACTAAACCCAAGTGATAACGAACTGAACCTGCATAAGGATCACGGTGTTTACCCAAATAGCTTCCAGATGGAAGTTCAGTAAACATAGCGGCTTTGACTGATGGGATACTTTCTAGTAATGCCACAGTTTTTGGGCAAAGTTGTTGTGCGGAAGGGTGGCTATCCCGATACCATTTCAAATAAAAACGCTTCCAACCACGTTTAAAGAACGTGTTGAAACCTGCATCATTATTTTTTTCAGCGGCTTTGATTTGATTTTGTAGTTGAATCGCTTCTTCCCGAATCACTTGCCAATTATCTTGTAGTGGTTTGAGTTCAGGGAATTGCGCCACATCAAAAAATGGCTGGTTCGGTAACTTCGAGAAACCAGTCATAAACATATTGATAGGCGCTAAGAAGGTCGAATGATCGAATAATTGTCGAGATGCTTTTAATCGCTCTTTGCCACGATAATATGTATATAAAAAACTGACTAAAAATACGGCAACGATAATCACTGCGTACATAAGTGCAATCATCTAGAAAATGGGAGGCGGCCATTTTAGCATAAAAAATATTGTGTAGAATGTTGCGATAAAATCAATTTTATTGATTGCCGCGCCATGCGATGAATGGATGCCAATTCAGTGATTTTTTGTATATTTATTTAAACCTCCCTTGTGTAAGGGAGGTGTATTTTCGACGAAAGACGTGATTAAACTTGGTTATTTACATCGTCATGTTTAGTCTCACGCATCATTAAAAATGCGATCAACGATAAAATTGAAGCTAAGCTGAGATACAAACCCACCGCACCAAGTCCATAACTTTCAGCCAGTTTGGTTGCAATATAAGGTGCAAATGAAGCACCAAAAATGCCAGCCAAGTTAAAGGTCAACGCTGAGCCAGTGTAGCGGACTGAAGTTGGGAAAAGTTCAGACAAAATCGTACCGATTGGACCGTAGGTGAGTCCCATGATCGAAAGACCAATACATAAGAATAAAAAGACCAGTATTGGATTACCTGAATCGAGTAGGGGGGCAAAACACAATCCAAATAAAGCAGAAAGTATGCAGACTGCGATGGAGGTTTTTCTACGACCAAATTTCTCTGCGAGAATAGCTGCTATCGGAATAAATGCAGCAAAACATAAGGTGGCAACCAGTTGTAGCTGAAGAAAATCTCCACGTGCATAACCGAGTTTGGTGGTTCCCCAGTTCAGCGCGAATACCGTTGTCAGGTAGAACACCACAAAAGTACAAATCGCAGCAACTGTGCCGAGTACCAACATTTTGAAGTGTTTGGTCATGACTTCTTTGAAGGGTACATTCACTTCTTTTTGCTTATCTAAGACCTTTTGGAAAGCAGGCGTTTCATGCAGTTTTAAACGAATATATAAACCGACTAACACCAGTACTGCACTGGCGATGAACGGAATACGCCAGCCCCATTGCATAAAGGCTTGTTCCGACATAAATGCATTCAGTAATAGAAATGAACCTGTTGCAAGGATAAAGCCAATCGGTGCACCCAATTGTGGGAACATTCCATACCAAGCGCGTTTTCCTTCAGGCGCATTTTCAGTGGCGAGTAAAACCGCACCACTCCACTCACCACCTAAGCCCAAACCTTGTCCTAAACGACATAAGGCGAGCAGTAGAGGTGCTGCAATACCAATTTGTACATAGGTTGGCAGTAAGCCGATGCAGACGGTTGAAATCCCCATGGTGAGCAAGGCGGCAACCAAGGTTGCCTTACGTCCGATTCGATCACCCAAATGTCCAAAAACTGCAGCACCAATTGGGCGGGCAATAAAGGCAAGTGCGAAAGTTGCAAGAGATTGTAATACGGCTGCGCCATCGCTACTTTCAGGGAAAAAGAGATGGGGGAAAACCAGTACTGCGGCTGTGGCGTAGATATAAAAGTCAAAAAACTCAATCGTAGTACCAACCAGACTGGCAAATAATACCCGTACTTTTGAATTACTTGCCACTTCAGGGGTGGCAGCCGTAGCGTTTGACGACATACAAGACCTTAATTCTCATTATCCAAGACATAGATAGATGTATTGTTTGGATATTCCTTTTTTAATGCGGAGTTTACTCAGGAAACCTGATGTTATGGAGCGCGTATTTATTGGTGCTCATCATAGGACATAACAGTAGATCGCTAAAAAATGTAACCCTGCTCCTAGCAGCACAAAAACATGCCAAATTGCGTGGCTATATCTTACCTTTTTTAAGGCATAAAACAATGTACCGACGGTATAGGCAAGCCCACCTGCAATCAAAAGCTGTAATGCATCTTTTGAGAGATAGAGTTGCATATCATCCATCAGTAGAACAGCGAGCCAGCCCATGACCAAATACGCTGCCAGAGAAAGCTTTTGGAAACGGTGAATGAACACTAATTTAAACAGTGTTCCGATCATTGCGATGACCCAAAGTGCGATCAGTAGGTAATGTGCTTTTGCAGTTGGGATCGCGATACTTAAAAAAGGCGTGTATGTCCCTGCGATGAGATAATAAATCGCGGTATGATCTAGTTTTTTATACCAATATCGTTTGTTTTCATCTTGGGCGAAGTGGTAAAGCGTTGAGCTAAGCAGTAATAGTACCAGACTAAAACCATAGATCCATAAACTCATCCATTGAGCTAAAGGGAGATAGTAACCTTTGATAATGAGAAAAATTGAGGCAATTAAAGCGAATATTGCGCCAATAGCATGACTATAAGCGTTTAGTCGTTCTTCTTTTGGATCATAATCCAACAGTGAGTTCGTGTTCATGGCAATATGCTTTGCATAAAAATACGACTGTATCGTAATGCAATTTCCCTTTTAAAGTAAGACGCTTTAAAATTTAGTTTCTATTTGTTAGGTTTTCATTATGTTTGCGCCGATTTTTTCTTTTGAACAAGAACAGCAGTTTTTTCTAGAAGTACAGCAAGCTATTGAAAATAGAAGTTTTGATCGCCTGATTCTCAGTCAATATAAAGGTGAATTGGCAGATTTAGAGAAAATGACGTTTCGGATTATTGAGCTGCAAGGGCAGGCGGTTTTGTCCTGTTTATATCACCATAAGACGCAAGACATCACCAAGAACTATACTATGGACGAGGGTGTAGAGAGAATTGCAGCATTATTAGCTCAGTCTAAGCAGGCGAATTTATTTAGCGCAACACAAGAGATTCAACTCAAGAAAAATAAAAAGAAAGCCATGTTAAATGCACAGAAAAAACAGGCAACAGGTTTAACTGAACAACAGCACAATCGTGAAAAGCAACGTTATATTCAACAGCAAAGTCCGTTCTTAACACATTTAGGTATTACCGATGCCAATGGCCAAATTATTCCAAGCATGGCGCGTAAATGGAAACAGATTAATAAGTTTATCGAGATCTTTTCCAATGCCTATGAGCAAATTGATGCCTCACAACAAGCATTGAAGATCGTTGATTTTGGTTCAGGCAAAGGCTATTTAACATTTGCCTTATATGATTATTTACAAGCACAAGGCAAGACACCACTGATTACTGGGGTTGAACTCCGCTCAAACTTGGTTGAGTTTTGTCAGAAAGTGGCTGATGAGGTAGGATTTAATCACCTCGATTTCTTTGAGGGGGACGTACGTAGTTATCAACCTGATGAGCGAGGATTAAATGAAGCATCGCTTCATCCGAGCGCAAGGCGAGAACCTCGTTCGAGTGACTTAGATGTGATGATCGCACTGCATGCCTGTGATGTGGCAACGGATTTTGCGATTCATACAGGAATCCGTCTCAATGCTTCGATGATCATGTGTGCACCGTGCTGTCATAAAGAATTAAGACCACAACTCAAGAGTCCAGAAGTGTTGCAACCGATGTTGCAATTTGGGATTCATGCTGGGCAACAGGCAGAAATGCTTACAGATACTTTACGTGCTTTGTTGCTTAAGGCTTATGGTTATGAAACCAAAGTGTTTGAGTTCGTGTCTTTGGAACATACCAGTAAAAACAAGATGATCTTGGCGACCAAGCGTAAAAATGTTCAACAACCTGATCCTAAGATCATGCAACAAATTCAAGCCTTGAAAACCATGTATGGCATTGAAAAGCAAAGTTTGGAGTTGTTGTTGCAAGATCAAATGCCAATCGAGAACTTGGGTTGTAAATGTTAATTCAAACTGAGAAAGATATGTTTAAAGTTGAAAATGGGCAATGGAGTCAATTGCAGCTACAGCAAGACGCTAAATTCATTCGAGAATTGGTCTTTATTCAGGAACAGAATATTCCTGAACAAGATGAATGGGATGATCAAGATCCAGTGTCACAACATTTTGTGGTTTATGACCAAGATCGAGCAATTGCGACGGCTCGGTTATTGCCAGATCATCATCTAGGACGTGTTGCGGTACTACCAGAATACCGAGGGCAGGGCATTGGGCGATTGATCATGCTTGATATGATTGCTTATGCTAAATCCCAAAATCATCCATTGTTACAGCTATCTGCACAAACACATGCGACTTCATTTTATGAAAAGCTTGGATTTACGGTGCAAGGCGATGAATATGATGAATGTGGTATTCCGCATATTGAAATGGTGATGCCAATCATCAAATAAGTTGAGTCATCATATGAACTCATCACTCATTTGATTGCTTGGTTTAGGTTTGAATGGGTATTAAGGATGTTGATGTTGTTCCGCAACTTCTGAGGCTGCGGAATGGCTATGGTTCAGCTCTTTTTCTTGTTGAATTTTACGTTGAGCGCCGGGCATATAGTCAGGCTCTTGGGTCATCGCCAAATAGAAAAAGCTTAAAAAGATCATGCTTAATATCCCAACAATGATGACAAACTTCCATCCCAATACCGTTTCATTTGAATCTTTTTGTGGGGATGGTTGATTGCTCATAAGAGATTCCAAATATAAAAAATGCGATTTTGCGCCTTTTTTATATCCGTTGACAAGGGGGGGCTTGGAGAGGTTTATGCTTTGTTGTGCAATACCTTAAATAGACTTCTTACACGATTCCTTGTGCTCCTCCCGATTGAAGAAACACAAAGAGGGTGTGATAATGATCTAATCGTTTCTTTTGTTTAGCTTAAAACTCGGAAGATTATCGGGTCTAGAGAGAATGCCAGTCTTCAATGGCTTTTAGACCTGTTTCTATGCCGACATCATAACTATAGCGAATCTTCGCTTTATTTTTGGAAAGTCGACTTGCCATGTTTTTTAAATCAGGTGGGCAGACTTCTAGTATTTTTTGTTCCGATGACGAGCGTACGAAATTGACTGCATCATTATAACGTTGGGTTCTTGCTAGTAGACTTTGAGCAAAACCACGTTGTTGTTTAAATAAATATTTCGCCAAAAACTGATCGCCTTTGCTACTGGCTTTATAGTAATTCTTAGGACGCGTTCGTAATACCATCAGTTTTGAAACATGATCTTGTTTGGCTGCCCAATGCACAGGCAATGCATCTGCCACCCCACCGTCAAAGTAAGGTTCACCGAAGACTTCAACGGCTTGACGTGTCAGCACAGGAATAGAACTGGATGCTCTTAACCCATCAAGAATATTGTCTCTAGAAGCTCTGATATAGGTTGCTTCACCTGAAATGGCATGAGTCAGCACCATATAAAACTCTGGATGATTAGAAAATAGATGGCTTTGATTTAGTGGATGCTCTTTTTCCACCACATCCCACATCCATTTTAAATCGAGTAAGTCACCGCCTTTGAAAAAGCGACCATAATGGATGAATTCAGAACGAAGGGAGTGATCTAGACAAATTTCTAGCGTGCGACCGTGTTGGGCTGCAAGATAATTTGCAACATTAGTTGAGCCTGAGGAAACGCCAATACACAGATCGAAAGGATTAAATTGTTGCTGTAAAAATGCATCTAAGACACCGCTGGTAAATGCACCACGCATTCCGCCACCTTCAACGACGAGTGCCTGACGATTTTGTTGAAGCATTGAAAATCTCGAATAACATGATAAATCCCTGTTTAACACGGATTTATCATGTTCGACAATAGCACTTTAGTGCTGATGATGCTCTGATTCAGGGGCAACTGTTGCTGCCGCATTTTTTTTAGCCGCTTCTAAGGCTTCAGGAGACATTGCTGGTGCAGTTTTCAATGCATGTTGTTGGCTACTGGTTTGTTTGTGACTTGGCATATAGTCAGGTTCGTTGGTAATCGCTAAGTAAAAAATAACCATAAAAACAAAGCTTAGAATGATCGTGATAATCAGCGCTTTCCACCCCCAAGGTGAAGTTTCTGGGCACAATTTCTCAGACATAAGACAAATTTCCAAAGGACAAAAAATAAGGCAGAATTAGGATAATTTATAGCATATTTTGTGATGCATTAGGCAGAAGTTTTGCAGTGATTTTGTCGAGTAGTAAAAAAGCCCATATCGATCATACTGAGCGATATGGGCTTTAACTTATTAGAAAGAAATCAATTATTGGATGATTTCTTTCTTTTGTGCTTTGTCTTTCAACAATTGTGGTGGATTGAAACGTTCACCATATTGAGCAGCCAATTGTTCAGCACGTTGCAATGATTTTTCAATACCATTCTGATTTAAGAACTGAATCGCGCCGCCAGTCCACGGTGCAAAACCAATTCCAAAAATCGAGCCGACATTGGCATCAATCACAGATTCCAAAACGCCTTCTTCATAACAACGCAAAGTATCAAGTGCTTGAACAAACAAGAAGCGATCAATCATTTCTTGTTCAGAAATGTCATTGTCTTTGCTCCAACGGCTGAGTCCATCCCATAGGTATTTTTTGCCATTTTCAGGATATTCATAGAAACCCGCACCCGCAGCTTTACCTTTACGATCTAACTCGTGAACCATGCTGTGTACCACATCATCCACTGGTGTTTTTGGTAGATATTTACCTTCGGCTTGCAGTGCTTTACGAGTTTCATTGGTAATATGTTCAGTCAAAGTGAGTGACACTTCATCCTGAATGGCGAGTGGACCAACGGGCATACCTGCTTTCAGTGCCGCCATTTCAATTTTGGCAGGGTGTACACCTTCAGCCAGTAAGCGCATACCTTCTTGAATAAATGTACCAAACACGCGACTGGTAAAGAAGCCACGACTGTCATTGACTACAATTGGGATTTTTCCAATTTGTTGAACGAAGTCATAGGCTTTCGCTAAAGTCTCAGCAGATGTGTTTTTGCCTTTGATAATTTCAACCAATTGCATTTTGTCGACTGGGCTAAAGAAGTGTAAGCCAATAAATGCTTTGTCATCTTTGCTAGCTTGCGCTAAACCCGTGATAGGTAATGTCGAGGTATTTGATGCAAAAATACCACCTTCTGCCAAATACTGTTCAGCTTCTTGGGTGACTTTGGCTTTGAGTGCTTGATTCTCAAACACTGCTTCAATAATCAAATCACAGCCTTGTAGGTCTGCTGCATCTGCTGTGGCGGTAATCAATGCTAAAACCTGATCACGTTTTTCCGCAGTCATACGACCTTGTGAAACACGTTTATCCAACAGTTTCTGCGAATAAGCTTTGCCTTTTTCTGCATTTTCGACTGATACGTCTTTGAGTACGACAGGCGTGCCTTTGATCGCGGTTGAATAGGCAATACCTGCACCCATCATACCTGCACCAAGTACACCGACTTTGCTCGCTTGCCATTTGGCTACTTCGGTAGGGCGACTTACGCCTGACTTAATCGCATTTAGACCGTGCCAAAATGTACCAATCATATTCTTGGCAACATTTCCGATTGTTAATTGGGCAAAGTAGCGAGACTCGATGCGTAAAGCGGTATCAACATCAACTTGTGCTCCTTCAACTGCCGCGGCCATGATGGCTTCAGGCGCAGGGTAGCAGCCTTTGGTTTTATCGCGCAGCATGGCTGGCGCAATCGCAAGTACTTGAGCAACAGCTGGAGTCTTTGGATCACCACCAGGAATTTTGTAGCCTTTCACATCAAAGGGTTGTTGAGACTTTGGATTGGCTTTAACCCAAGCAATAGCTTTATCTAACAGCTCTTGTTCACTCTCAGCCGTGTCATGTATTAGACCGAGAGATTTTGCTTTATCTACACCAAATTGCTTTCCTTCCATGAGGAATGGAAAGGCATTTTGTAAGCCAAGCAGGCGTACCATACGGACAATACCACCACCGCCCGGAAGTAAGCCTAAAGTCACTTCAGGTAAACCGAACTTGCTTTTCGGGTCATTGATAGCAATACGATAGTGACAGCCTAAAGCAATCTCCCAACCACCACCGAGGGCAGTGCCGTTTAAAGCAGCAACGACAGGCACACCTAACGTTTCAATGCTGCGTAAGTCACCTTTGAGCTTTTCAATCATATTGAAAAATTCAGTGGCATGTTCAGGTTGAACTTGAATCAGTTCATCAAGATCGCCGCCAGCAAAGAAGGTTTTCTTGGCTGAACGGAAAATAACACCTTTGAGATCAGTTTCAGCTTTGAGCTTTTGACTCACTTCATCTAAAGCATTACGGAACTCTGCATTCATGGTATTGGCAGATTGACCAGATGAATCAAGGGTAAGAATTACAATATTGTCAGCGTTTTTTTCGTATTTAATAGCGCTCATACATCATCGTCCAATATTTTATGAGCTTAATCGTAAGTGACCTGCATAAGTAAATATAAGCATCGCAGCGTCTTGTTAAGCTCTTATCTAATTTTAGGATAAACCTTCGGTTCGACCTACTTTTGTTTCGTCAAAAGTAGGCAAAACCATTGTCATTCGCAAAACCTGAGGTACGAATAGCAAAGATTAATAATCTTTGCCGTACCGCAAGGCGAAAGCTATGCTTGAGCATAAACTACGCACTTTGTTTGTCTTGCGCTGAGCCAAAGCTTTAGCCGCTTTGGCTTGATCAGGTTGCGAATGACGTTTCCGAGTCTCATATTTCAGGGAGGTTTTGAGTGATTTACACCAACTCAATAATGGTAGCGATGCCCATACCACCACCGACACATAAAGTTGCTAAACCACGTTTTTTGCCTTGACGCTCTAATTCATCAAGTAAAGTGCCTAAGATCATTGCACCAGTTGCACCCAATGGATGGCCCATTGCGATTGCACCACCATTGACGTTGACTTTCTCAGCAGGAACTTTAAGTTCAGTGATAAAACGCATAACCACTGCGGCAAAAGCTTCATTTACTTCAAACAGGTCAATGTCATCAATGGTTAAACCAGCTTTGGCTAATGCTTTACGTGCAGCGGGTGCAGGACCAGTCAGCATAATGGTTGGATCTGTACCCACCAATGCGGTTGCAAGTACTTTGGCACGAGGTTTTAAGCCTTGTTCTTTGACTGCTTTTTCAGAAGCAAGCAATACAACCGCTGCACCATCCACGATACCTGATGAGTTACCTGCGTGATGCACATGGTTAATTTTTTGCGCTTCAGGATATTTTTGTAATGCAACAGCATCGAAGCCCATTTGTCCCATCATTTCAAAGCTGGCATTCAGTTTTGCCAATCCTTCAACGGTGGTATTACCTCGAATGAATTCGTCTTTGTCTAAGATCATTACGCCTGAATGATCTTTAACAGGGATGACTGATTTATCAAAATAGCCGTTTGCCTGCGCTGCTGCTGCTTTTTGTTGTGAAGCCACAGCAAAAGCATCGACATCTTCGCGGCTATAACCATCAAGCGTTGCAATCAAATCAGCGCCAACACCTTGAGGAACAAAAGATGATTTTAAGTTGGTTTCAGGATCAAGCGCCCATGGACCACCATCTGAACCCATTGGAATACGTGACATTGATTCAACACCACCAGCAACCACAATATCTTCCCAACCTGAGCGAACTTTTTGTGCTGCCATATTTACGGCTTCTAAACCAGACGCACAGAAACGGTTGATTTGAACACCTGCAACATCATCATTCCAACCTGCTGCAATCGCTGCGGTTTTGGCAATATCACCGCCTTGGTCAGCAACAGGGGTTACACAACCTAAAACGATATCATCGACTTTTGAGGTATCGAGTTGATGACGTTGTTGTAATTCATTCAGTAATATTGTGAGTAAAGTAATAGGTTTGACTTCATGCAGTGAGCCGTCTTTTTTTCCTTTTCCGCGTGGTGTGCGAATGGCATCAATAATATAGGCCTCGCTCATAGCTTTTCCTTGTGTCACCTTAAAATTGTTGTGTATTGAGTGTACTCAATTTAAATGCTAGTGCAATGATGATAAACATTGGCAAATCTGATGTTTTTCGCCAATTTACTGGATTGTCTGATAAGTGAATTGTTCAGTAAAATAGGCAGCCATAATTCAACATAATTATCTTGATGAAATTCATTAATATTATTGGTACAACAGGTTCAGGTAAGTCTACGCTTGCTCGGAAACTGGCACAAAAACGACAATTGCAATATATCGAACTTGATAATTTACTTTGGCTGGATGATTGGCAGGAATCGCCAAATGATGCATTTTTTTGCAAGCTTAAATCGAGCATGGACGCAGCATCAACAGGTTGGGTCATTGATAATCTTTATACACGTAGTATCGATATGATTTGGTCTGAGGTTGATACCGTCATTTGGCTCGACTATTCATTTTCTATAAATTTATATCGACTAACGAAACGAACTTTGTGGCGTGCTCTGAGTCGGAAACCGCTATGGGAAAATTCTAATAACAGAGAAAGTTGGAAAATGATGCTCTCTAAACAATCAATCTTTCTGTGGATGTTTCAGAAATATCCGCAAAATAAACACAGATATTTAGCCATGATGCAAAATCCAGAATATCAGCATATTCGATTTATTCGTTTAACTTCGCCTAAGCAGACAGAAGTGTTCTTAACGCAAATGAAGGTGGTGTAATGCCACAGATTCGAGTAAAAGCCTTGTGTATTTTTCGATATCAAAATCAGGTTCTACTGTCTTATGGTTATGACCCAAGCAAGGAGGAAACTTATTTGAGACCAATCGGTGGCAGTATTGAGTTTGGGGAAACGGCGCTACAAGCCATTAAACGAGAGGTTTTGGAAGAAATTCATCAGCAGATTATTCACCCTAAATTATTAGGGGTATTGGAAAATTTATTTACTTTTGATGGTCAGCAAGGTCACGAAATTGTTTTTGTGTATGACGCTGAGTTGGTTAATTCAAAGCTTTATCAAGAAGTAGAAATTCACGGTTGTGAAACGAATGGCTTACAATATATAGCTAAATGGTTGAGCAAAGCGCAGATTGAATCAAGTCGATATCCTGTTTATCCCAAAGGAATAGAGCAGTGGCTATTTACAGAATAGATAGCCTGAATATTCTCAGGCTATCTATAAAATTGATTAAGAATGATGTCCATGTAACTGACGATATAAACCAGGCGTTACACCTGTCCATTTCTTAAAGGCACGGTGGAAAGTACTGGTTTCACTAAAGCCGACCTGTTGAGCAACATCTTCAAGGGTGAGATTCGGCGTCAACAATAAGTGAATCGCAGCGTCACGACGTAATGCGTCTTTCACACCTTGATAACTCTTACCTTCGGCAGCTAAACGACGACGCAAGGTTTGTGGAGATAAATACAACATTGACGCAACATCATTGAGTGTTGGCATCTCTTCGCCGATTTGGCTTTTTAGCACATCACGAATACGTGACGTCAGCGAGTTGGTGTTTTTGAATTTCACCAATAATTGAGCTGGTGCAGCTTTCAAGAATTCTTCTAAACTTTTGTCATCTTGACGAATGGGTAAATCAAGATAATCTGCGGCAAAAGTAATTTCGGTACGTGGTGCGTCGAATTGCATCACAGGCGCAAAAAACAGCGCATCATATTCATCAGCATGATTTGGACGTTCATAACCAAAATGAACACGCTCTAAGGGTAAACGACGTTCAATCAACCATGAGGCAAGTCCATGCCAAATCATCAGCATACTTTCAGTGATGAAATGATCTGGGTCTAATGCTTTAGGAATATGTGGAACCAAACGCGCTTCATGTTTATCGCGTTCTAAGCTTACTGACCATTCATCCCCAAACAGTTTGTAGAATTGGGATGACAGCTCAAGTGCTTGTCCAAGTGTCTTCGAGTGAATTATTAATTGGCACATGATGGCAAATGTACCTAAACGACGCGGTTGGACATCGAAACCAACATGCTCGTCTTGGGTGACCATCCATAACATTTTGACAAAGCGAGTGTACTGCTCTGGGGAGATCCGTGCTTTGGGTTGTCGCAGCAGCTCAGCTTCTATACCGACATGTGAAAGTAATGTTTCAACGTCCATGCCTAGGCGTTTTACACCTGTTAAAGCCGCATTCACGAAGTGGATGCTGATCGTATCACGGCTCATATTGAATCCTTCAGTTTCTTTACTATTCACGATAATTGACCTAAATAACCGTCTAAAATATCAAATTGGGCAATTGACAATAAAAATAATTGCCCAATGCGTACATGTTAAATTGCCGAAACTATCAAGGTAAATGGCTGAACATGACATTGTTTTTGTGTTTATCCACACCTAGTATAAAAGAAAATTTGAACAAATTGAGTAAAAATTATTATGCCATCTGCACTAAAGGGATTGAAAGTCCTAGATTTTTCCACATTATTACCAGGTCCATTTGCCAGTATGTATCTAGCAGACATGGGTGCAGAAGTGATCCATGTTGAATCTCCAACGCGTCCAGATCTTGTAAGGATTATGCCACCCTATGCCAATGGTCAAGCCACTGCACACAGTTATCTCAACCGAAATAAGCAGTCGATTGCACTAGATCTGAAAGATGCGGCAAATATTGAACTGATCAAAAATAAAATTTCTGAGTTTGATATTGTGCTTGAGCAGTTCCGTCCTGATGTAATGCGCCGTCTAGGTTTGGATTATGAAACCTTGGCAGAGATAAATCCACGTTTAATTTATTGTTCGATTACGGGCTATGGTCAAACGGGAGGATATAAGGATCGAGCGGGGCATGATATTAACTATTTAGCTCTGGCTGGTATTTCAGGTCATAGTGGGCGTCAAGACAGTGGACCACCGCCACTGGGGATTCAAATTGCTGATGTTGCAGGTGGTTCTTTACATGCTGTGATTGGAATCTTAGCCGCAGTTGTAGAGCGCCAACGCAGTGGTATGGGACAATATATTGATATTTCCATGACCGATTGTGTGGCGAGTCTAAATAGTATGGCGGCTTCAGCCAGTCTTGCTGGGAAAACACCACAATCACCTGAAGCAGGAATGTTAAATGGTGCGAGTTTCTATGACTATTATGAAACCAAAGATGGTCGTTATTTCTCAGTTGGGAGTTTAGAACCCCAATTTATGGCTGGTTTAGCTGCTGCTTTAGAGTTGCCATTACTTTTGGCAAAAGGCACATCATTCGATCCAGATGATCGCACCGCGGTTAAACAAGCGTTGCAGCAAAAGTTTAAAACTCAAGATTTTTCAGATTGGCAGTCTTTATTCCAAGCGTTAGATATTTGCGTAGAACCTGTATTAACGCTGGATGAGGCATTGGTTTCGCCGATTGCTCAACAACGCGGTTGGGTCGTGGATGTTCCGGTATCTGAGAATGCTGAACAGACCGAACCTCAATTGGGTTGTCCGATTCAATTTTCTCGCTCCAAAATGCAATATACTTTTATTGGTCAGGGCTTGGGAGAGGGTAAATGGTAGAAAATATGTGCATTTAATCACTGATTGTTAAAATATTGTACAGATCGTTAACATTTTGAATAAATTGTTATTTAAAAATCGGAGTAACCTTTTATAGACAATAACATAAAAGGTTACGTAAACATGACAATCTCTAAATCTATGATTGTTTCTTGTTTATCCGTTCTATCATTGAGTCTTTTTTCACATCATACTCAAGCAGCCGCAGCATTTGATCCAAATGGTCAGTGGATGTTTGGTGATTGGAACGGTCAACGCACTGCGTTACAGGAACAGGGTTATCAGTTTTCTGCAGATTACACGGGTGAATTCGCAGGAGTTTTAGACTCCAAACAGCATTCTAGTCATGGCAGTGAATATACTGGACAGTTGGCTTTAGGCACGCATCTCGATCTAAATAAAATTTTAGGTTGGCAAGACACCGAAGCACAACTCACTTTAACTTATCGTGATGGTCAGTCGTTGTCGCAAACTGCAGATGGCTTGCAAGGACATTTAAGTTCTGCACAAGAAGTCTGGGGGCGTGGTCAAACTTGGCGCTTAACTGAATTGTGGATCAAAAAGAAATTTTTAGATCAAGCGCTCGATATTAAAGTCGGGCGTTTTGGCGAAGGTGCGGATTTCAACAGTTTTGATTGTGATTTCCAAAACTTAGCGCTATGTGGTTCACAAGTCGGTAACTGGGTTGGCGACCAATGGTATAACTGGCCAGTGAGTCAGTGGGCATTGCGTGTGAAATACAATTTACAGCCTGACCTTTATGCGCAAATTGGGGCATATGAATATAACCCTGAAAACTTACAGCGCGGCAAGGGCTTCAACTTAAGTACTGATGGCTCACATGGCGCGATTATTCCCGCAGAACTTGTTTGGACACCAAAGTTAGGTGCGCTTGCTTTAGCTGGTGAGTACCGTTTTGGCTATTACTACAGTACAGCGGATGCAGAAGAAATTGCGAATCCAGCGAAAACTTCACATAAGCAGGGTGGTTGGTTTACTGCCAAGCAACAGTTAACCCGTCATGATGGTCAATCTGATCGTGGTCTAACAGGTTTCGTCAATGTCACGGTGCATGATTCTAAAACCAACTCAGTCAAAGACATGCAAAATGTCGGTTTAATTTACAAAGGTTTACTTGATCAGCGTCCCCAAGACGAACTTGCTTTGGGTGTTGCGCGTATTCACGCCAATGACAAAAACAACAGCTTATTGAATGAAGAATACAACACTGAATTGTATTACGGCATTCATGCGACTAACTGGCTGACCATTCGACCAAATATTCAATATGTACACCATGTGGGTGCATTGAAGAATGGCGATAAAACGTGGGTTGGCGGCATTAAGTTCCAAACTATTTTCTAATTCTACATTCGAAAAATTTTGCAGATTTGATTCATCTATTGGGTGAGATCTGCAAGGTTTTTCGTTGTGATTTGAACTCGACCATTCACAAGATTGATTGTCTTGTTGATGGACCTCAAAATACAAAAGATGCAAGGTGATCGTATGAATCAATCTGCTTCAAAATCTGGGCTTAGAACATTGACGGTAATAATTCTTGCCCTCATTGCATTGTTCTTGCTCGTTGGCGGTATCTGGCTCGCAGCAATCGGCGGGTCTTTTTATTATGTAATTGCTGGTGTGTTGTTGCTTATCGTAGCAGTGCAACTGTATAAGCGCGCATCTGGACCTTTATGGGTTTATGCAGCTTTGATGTTAGGCAGTGTGGTGTGGGGTGTTTGGGAAGTTGGTACTGACTTTTGGGCACTAGCACCACGTCTAGATATATTAGGTATATTAGGCTTGTGGCTTTTAGTTCCTGCGGTAACGCGAGGAATTGATAATCTGACCTCAAGTAAAGTTGCATTATCCTCTACTTTGGCGATTGCCATCGTGGTAATGGTGTATTCGATCTTTAATGATCCACAAGAAATCAATGGTGTGATCGAAACGCCGCAACCTGAACAAGCAAAAGCGCTTGAAGGGATTGCACCTGAGGATTGGCCAGCTTATGGTCGTAGCCAAGGTGGCGAGCGTTATTCTCCACTTGCACAGATTAATGACCAAAATGTCAAAGATTTGAAAGTTGCTTGGACTTTCCGTACTGGTGATTTTAGAACCGAAAATGATTCAGGTGAAACCACTAATCAGGTTACACCGATCAAAATTGGTAATAATCTGTTTATGTGTACGCCACATCAGCATTTAATTGCGATTGATCCTGCAACAGGTCAAGAAAAATGGCGCTTTGATCCAAAACTGAAAACGGATAAAACCTTTCAACACTTAACCTGTCGTGGTGTGATGTACTACGATGCGGATAATACCACCAAGTTTGCAACAAGCTTACAGGCTAAAAAATCAAGTTCGACAGAATGTCCGCGTAAAGTCTTTGTTCCTGTCAATGATGGTCGTTTGGTTGCGGTCAATGCAGATACAGGTAAAGCATGCTCTGACTTTGGTGACAATGGTGAAGTCGATTTACAAGCCTTTATGCCTTTTGCCTATCCGGGTGGCTATAACCCGACTTCACCGGGAGTTGTATCAGGTACAACTGTAGTGATTGCAGGCTCTGTGACAGATAACCACTCGAATAAAGAACCATCTGGTGTTATTCGTGGTTATGACGTAAATACAGGTAAATTGCTGTGGGCATTTGATACGGGTGCTGAAAATCCAAATGCATTGCCAGGTGAGGGTGGAACTTTTGTTCACAACTCTCCGAATGCATGGGCGCCACTTGCCTATGACGCAAAACTTGATATTGTCTACGTGCCGACAGGTGTGGGTACGCCTGATATTTGGGGCGGAGATCGTACTGAGTTAAAAGAGCGTTATGCCAACTCAATGCTCGCAATTAACGCAACTACAGGTAAGTTGGTCTGGCATTTCCAAACCACACATCATGATTTGTGGGATATGGATGTACCATCGCAACCTTCGCTCGCTGATATTCAAGATAAATCTGGTCAAACCATTCCTGCGATTTATGTATTAACAAAAACAGGTAATGTGTTTGTGTTAGATCGCCGTACTGGTGAGACTGTTGTACCGATTAATGAGAAACCAGTACCGCAAACAGTGAAATGGGGACCACAAACCAAAGGTGAGTTTTACTCAAAAACTCAGCCGTTCTCTGACTTTAATTTAGCACCGAAAGATAAGTTAACTGATAAAGACATGTGGGGTGCCACGATGTTTGATCAGCTCATGTGTCGTGTGAAATTTAAACGTCTGAACTACGATGGTATTTATACGCCACCATCTGAAAATGGCACTTTGGTTTTCCCAGGTAACTTAGGTGTGTTTGAGTGGGGCGGCATGTCAGTCAATGCGGATCGTCAAGTTGCAGTCATGAATCCAATTGGCTTACCGTTTGTAAGTCGTTTAATACCAGCAGACCCAAATCGTCAAGCGGTTGCGCGTGGTGCGGGTACTGAACACGGTATGCAGCCAATGTATGGTACGCCTTATGGTGTTGATATTAGCCCGTTCCTCTCACCATTTGGCTTGCCATGTAAGCAACCAGCTTGGGGCTTTGTCGCTGGTGTCGACTTGAAGACCCATGATGTGGTTTGGAAGAAACGTATCGGTACGATTCGTGATAGTTTGCCAACGTTATTCCAATTACCACCTGTAAAAATTGGTGTACCGGGACTAGGCGGTCCAATGTCGACTGCGGGTAATGTGATGTTCGTAGCAGCGACACAAGATAATTACATTCGCGCATTTAATGTCAGTAATGGTGATAAGTTATGGGAAGCGCGTTTACCTGCGGGTGGACAAGCAACACCAATGACTTATGAAATTAATGGCAAACAATACGTGGTGATTATGGCTGGTGGACATGGTTCATTTGGTACAAAAATGGGTGATTACCTCGTTGCGTATGCATTGCCAGAGAAAAAATAACTTCTTTTAGAAATAATGTAGGAAAGCCCAGATTCATCTGGGCTTTTTTTTGAGTCGTGATATAGGCTTATCAATAAAACAGTTATTAAATATGCAAAAAAAGCATTTTGTTGATGAAGGAAAGCTGGTTATGCTAGTCGCCTTTATCATGAATTTACTAGCCGTACGCCATGTATTTATATACTGATTTCGATCAACAATTGATTAATCAACGTGTTGCTCAGTTCCGTGATCAAACAGAACGCTATTTAGCGGGAAAATTGACTGAAGATGAGTACCGTCCATTACGTTTGCAAAATGGTTTATATGTGCAACGCTATGCGCCAATGCTGCGTATCGCTGTGCCGTATGGCTTAATGAATTCTAAACAGTTACGTAAAATTGCAGAAATTGCGACTGAATATGATCGTGGTTATGCTCACGTATCAACCCGTCAAAATATTCAATTGAACTGGCCTGCATTGGAAAATGTGCCTGATATTCTTGCTGAACTTGCAACTGTTCAAATGCATGCCGTTCAAACCTCTGGTAACTGTATCCGTAATACCACAACTGACCAATTTGCAGGTGTGGTTGCAGGTGAGGTTGCTGATCCACGTCCGACCTGTGAATTAATTCGCCAGTGGAGTACCTTCCATCCTGAGTTTGCCTTTTTACCTCGTAAATTCAAGATCGCTGTTTCTGCTTTAGAAGAAAAAGATCGCGCGGCAACTGCATTCCACGATATTGGTATTTATCTGGTACGTAATGAAGCGGGCGAAATGGGTTATAAAATCATGGTTGGTGGTGGCTTAGGTCGTACACCGATTATTGGTAATGTCATTCGTGAGTTTTTACCACGCGAAGATTTGATTGCTTATTTGGAAGCGACTTTACGTGTCTACAATTTACATGGTCGTCGTGATAACAAATACAAAGCGCGTATCAAAATTTTGGTAAAAGCATTAACGCCTGAAGTATTTGCACAAAAAGTTGAAGCTGAATTTGAACACACCCGTGAATCATTAAAGATTCAACCTGAAATCTTGAAAAAACTAGATCAAGAATTTACGCCATTTGATTATCAAGCTTTAGAAGACCAAGATTTTACTGCATTGTTTGCTGAGTATCCAAAATTCAAACAATGGTTTAACGTCAACACCAATGCCCATAAAGTCAAAGGCTATCGTATCGTGACGATTTCTTTGAAACGGGCAGGTATTGCACCAGGTGATGTAACTTCTGAAGAAATGAACTTAATCGCAGATTTAGCGGATAAGTACACTTTTGGTGAGTTCCGTACCACACACGAACAGAATATTTCACTGGTTGATGTTCCACAAAAAGATTTATTCGAATTGTGGCAAACACTTGACCAAAACGATATGGCGCGTGCGCATATTGGTTTTATTACGGACATTATTTGCTGTCCAGGTGGTGATTTCTGTTCATTGGCAAATGCCAAATCGATTCCAATTTCAGAAGCGATTACACGTCGTTTTGATGACTTAGATACTGTTTACAATCTAGGCGAACTTGATCTGAATATCTCTGGTTGTATGAATGCCTGTGGTCATCACCATGTCGGTAATATCGGAATCCTCGGTGTCGATAAAAAAGGTGCAGAGTTCTATCAAATCACTTTAGGTGGTCATGCAGATCATGATGCATCGATTGGTGATATTTTAGGACCATCATTCGCTGCTGACGTTGTCCCTGATGTGATTGAAGAGATTTTGAATACTTATCTTGATTTACGTACAGAAGGTGAGCGTTTTATCGATACCTATCGTCGTGTGGGGATTCAACCATTTAAGGAGCGTGCTTATGCTTAATACAACGCTACAAGTGCTTTCTAAAGATGGCACCATTGCCGACAATACTTATCAAGTCATCGCTGAAGATGGTGTGATTCCTCAAGGTGATGTGGTTGTAACAACTGCGCAAATCGATCAATTGGCAAATATACAAGGTAAAAAAGCACTTTATTTGACCGTGAATGATTCTCCTGAAACGCATCAATTTCCATTAAATGATTTTGATGCCATTTTCATTGAGTTTGCGGGTTTTAACGATGGTCGTGGTTATTCATTTGCTGCGTTATTGCGTCGTCAAGGTTACCAAGGTGAGTTACGTGCGGTGGGCGATATCTTTAAGGATGTTTTAAATTATTTAAAACGCTCTGGATTCGATACCTTTGTCGTGAAAGAAGGTAAGGATATTCATGAAGCGGCTGCTGGGCTTCAAGATTTTACCAATCCTTATCAAGCTTCGACGGCTGTACCACAAGCGAGCTATCAGACTGGGGCATAAACCAGACGAAATAAAAAAAGCTGAACTACGGTTCAGCTTTTTTTTATGCATGGATGTTGGATGAAATCATCATCAGGATGTTGGTAGAGGATTATTCACCATCAAGTTGACAGTTCACCATCCATTTCACCCCAAATTGATCGGTAAAAGCACCATACAGTGCGCCCCAAAAGGTCTGTTCTAGCGGCATTTCGATTTGGCCATTGACAGAAAGGGCATCAAATAAACGTTTAGCCTCATCCATTTCATCAGCATCTAAATTGATGGATATATAGTGATTATTCCCTTGCGTGAATACGCTGTTTGGGGCACAAAATTGCTCATTGACGTCTGAAGCCATCAGTACCGTGAAGTCATTGATTGGTAAAGAGACATGGAGAATGGAATTTTTCTCCTCCTCAGTCAATGTCACACCTTCTTCAGGCGGTAAGTCACCATAGCGGCTGATCATTGCAAACTCACCACCAAAAACTGATTTGTAAAAATTAAATGCCTGCTCAGTTTGTCCTTGAAAATTTAAATAATGATTCAGTTGCATGGGATAGCTCCATTGTTGTTTTTTTATACAATGCATAACATAGCGGGAATTTAACGATTGGTTGATTATTATTTTGTAATTCTGAAAATAAAAGATCCTGCATGAAGCAAGATCTTTTATGAGATCGGTTAGAACTTAGATCAATTCGATCGCAACCGCCGTTGCTTCACCACCACCGATACAAAGTGCCGCAACACCTTTCTTACCGCCAGTGCGTTTAAGCGCATGGATCAGTGTCAGGATGATACGCGAACCTGTAGAACCCACAGGGTGACCAAGTGCACATGCACCACCATTGATATTTACTTTTTCTGCGTCGAGTTTGAAATCATCGATTGGACACATGGTGACCATCGCAAACGCTTCATTGATTTCCCATAGATCAACGTCTTGTGCATCCCAACCTGCCTTTTTCAAGGCTTTTTCGATTGCACCAACTGGCGCAATGGTAAATTCAGATGGATGTTGAGAGTTTGAAGCCGTAGCTACGATTTTTGCTAAAGGTTGTAACCCACGCTGAGCAGCAACATCACTTGATGTTAATACTAAAGCAGATGCGCCATCAGAAATTGAGCTGGCATTTGCTGCTGTGATCGTTCCATCTTTTGCAAAAGCAGGTTTTAAACTTGGAATTTTATCAATTTTTGCATTTAATGGTTGTTCATCTTGATCAACCACAACATCGCCTTTGCGGCTCGATACGGTGACTGCAACGATTTCGTCTTTGAAATAGCCTTCAGTAATGGCTTTTTGTGCACGCTTCAATGAACGGATGGCAAAGTCATCCATTTGCTCACGTGTATAACTGCGTTTGTTTGCCATATCTTGCGCAAATGAACCCATCAAACGACCCGTCTCAGCATCTTCTAAACCATCCAAGAACATGTGATCTTTAATTTCACCATGTCCCATGCGATAACCGGCACGCGCTTTTGGTAAAACATAAGGTGCGTTGGTCATTGACTCCATACCGCCCGCAACAACGATTTCTGCACTGCCAGCTTTAATCATATCGGCTGCTTGCATGACGGCTTTCATGCCTGAACCACACAGTTTATTGATGGTCACGGCACCTGTAGAGTCTGGCAGACCTGCTTTACGCATTGCTTGGCGAGCAGGACCTTGTTTTAAGCCTGCTGGTAAAACGCAACCCATGATGACTTCTTCTACATCAGTGGGTTGTAGGCCTGAGCGAGCAATTGCTTCTTTAATTGTGATTGCACCTAATTCAGGTGCAGTTGCGCTTGATAATGCACCTTGGAAGCCGCCCATTGCTGTACGAGCGCCGTTGACAATTACGATGTCAGTCATTATGTGTCTCCAGACTTTATAGTTTGTAGCAAATAATTCGTTTGCAGAGAATGTTCAAAACCTATGCAGTATAGTAAAAAAAAGCAATGAAGAAAGTGTTTTACATCGCTTAAGCTAGACTGAACAGTTCTTAGCAAGTGGCTAGAGGTTCAGGGGTAATTTGACCCATTTGGCTTAATTTTATTCGCGTATGATATTTGGGGGAATTTGCACAATAAAAGAAACTACCATTTGAACCTCTCGGTAACCCACTATCGCCTTGGAAAGTAATCGAATTGATTCTTAGTGTACCTCTCCAGTCTAAGCTTCCATATTTATAGTTAAGTGGTGTGGCATAGAGGAGGGTCTCACTGGGATCACGTTGTCGATTGTTATTTGTATCAATGAAGCTTATAAATCCTTTATTCCAATCCCGATCACAGGTCAATAAATCTTGACTTGCGCACAGCGTCACATTTCTTCGATAGGTTTGTGCATCAGCTTTTGATTTTTGTATATGAATTGTGAGTGTTCTTTTGAGTTGAATGGCTTCATTTGACATCATTAAGTCATTAAAATGGGGTAGACTGAGACACACTAAAATTGCAAAAATTGCGATACACGTGATTAATTCACTGATTGTGAGACCTAAAATTTTAAACATTGTTTGACCCATATAATATTTCTGTAATTTTTTTATTAACAAAGTGTTAAGTAACGGCTGTATTTATTCGGTTAAGTTTAGTATTTAGACAAACTAATGATTACTTCGTACTGCAAAGACTGCTAAAATCAAAGACAGTGAACAATAAGCTATTCTCTCTATCGCTTTGAATTAAAAATTACTGAACTACAACGGAAATTGTAAGAAAATTTGTCAATAATTTACGAGGTTAAGGTTATCAAGCACTTGGAAAATTCATCAAGTGTTTGTATGATTCAAAGTGAAGTGAATAGCTTAAAAAAAATACTGTAGAACATACCTTGTTCTCAGGGGCCAAAAATCATAGGCTGAGCTTGAACAACAAACAATTGTTATCTCTGGAGGATATCCATGAAATTGAGTCGTATCGCACTTGCTATGCTTGTTGCTGCTCCCTTAGCTGCTGCTAATGCGGGCGTAACAATTACTCCATTATTGCTTGGTTACACATTCCAAGACACTAAACACAACAATGGTGGTGATCATTTAACTACTAGCGGTGAATTACAAGACGATTTATTCGTTGGTGCTGCTATCGGTGTGGAATTAACACCTTGGTTAGGTTTTGAAGTTGAATATAACCAAGTTAAAGGCGACGTAGATAGCGCTGCTGCTAACTCTGAATATAAGCAACAACAAATCAACGGTAACTTCTATGTTACTTCTGATTTGATCACTAAAAACTATGACAGCAAAATCAAACCTTATGTTTTATTAGGTGCTGGTCACTATAAATACTCGTTCACTGACGCTAATGAAGCTGAAATAGGTCGTGTTGGACGTGGTATGAAAGAAGAAGGTACTTTGGGTAATGCTGGTATCGGTGCTTTCTGGCGCTTGAACGATGCTTTATCTCTTCGTACTGAAGCTCGTGGTACTTATAACATCGATGAAGACTTCTGGAACTATACAGCTCTTGCTGGTTTAAACGTAGTTCTTGGTGGTCACTTGAAGCCTGCTGCGCCAGTCGTAGAAGTTGCTCCAGTTGAACCAACTCCAGTTGCTCCACAGCCACAAGAGTTGACCGAAGATCTTAACATGGAACTTCGTGTATTCTTTGATACAAACAAATCAGACATCAAGCCACAATATAAGTCTGAAATTGCGAAAGTAGCAGAGAAGTTAGCTGAGTACCCGAATGCGACTGCTCGTATTGAAGGTCACACAGATAACACTGGTCCACGTGCATTAAACGAACGTTTATCATTGGCTCGTGCTAACTCTGTTAAATCATCACTTGTAAATGAATACAACGTTGATGCATCTCGTTTGTCTACTCAAGGTTTCGCTTGGGATCAACCGATTGCTGACAACAAAACTAAAGAAGGTCGTGCTATGAACCGTCGCGTATTCGCTGCGATTTCTGGTAGCCGTACTGTTTTAGTTCAACCAGGTCAATAATTTCAAGTCATTGAAATTATAAAAAAGCGACTCATTTGAGTCGCTTTTTTTATGGATATAAACGTTTTGTGGTATTGATGTAAAAGTAAACATAATGGCTAAAAAACTAGAATAATCTTGTCTTAATGCTGGATAGATTGTAAGGACTATTTAGTTTTATTAAAAAAAATTATGATATCTTGTTAATGTTTTGATTAAAAAGTGATAATCTCTCACAGCTTTATTGGGTATTGTCAGATTAGCGTTTTCTAGATTTTTGGAAGAGAAATAAGTCGTTTTTCTGTGGCTGCTAGCTAAATGGTATTAAATACTTGGAAAATTGACTGGGTATTTGTATGATTCAACATAAAGTGAATACCTGAAAAAGATACAACAAGGCTATTTCTCAGTATTCAAAATTGATTAAGTTTAGAAAACAAACAAATTTTTTTTTGGAGGTTATCCATGAAATTGAGTCGTATTGCACTTGCTATGCTTGTTGCTGCTCCTTTAGCTGCTGCGAATGCCGGCGTAACTATAACGCCATTATTACTTGGTTATACAATGTTTGATACTGAACATAACAACCGTGGTGATAAAGGTCAATTAACACCAAGTCCAGAACTTGAAGATGATTTATTTGTTGGTGCTGCAATTGGTGTTGAAGTAACACCTTGGTTAGGCGCTGAAGTTGAATACAGTCAAATCAAAGGCGATACAAGTACCAATAACGACTATAAAGGTCGTAATATTGCTGCTAATGCTTATGTAACATCTGATTTGATCACTAAAAACTATGATAGCAAAATCAAGCCATACGTATTAGCTGGTGCTGGTCACTACAAATATGAAGGTGATGACATCTATGGTGGTAAGCAAGAAGGTACATTAGCAAATGCTGGTGGTGGTGTATTCTGGCGCTTGAACGATGCTTTGTCTCTTCGTACAGAAGCTCGTGGTACTTATCATTTTGATGAAAAGTTCTGGAACTATACAGCTCTTGCTGGTTTAAACGTAGTTCTTGGTGGTCACTTGAAGCCTGCTGCGCCAGTCGTAGAAGTTGCTCCAGTTGAACCAGCTCCAGTTGCTCCACAGCCACAAGAGTTGGTCGAAGATCTTAACATGGAACTTCGTGTATTCTTTGATACAAACAAATCAGACATCAAGCCACAATTCAAGTCTGAAATTGCGAAAGTAGCAGAGAAGTTAGCTGAGTACCCGAATGCGACTGCTCGTATTGAAGGTCACACAGATAACACTGGTCCACGTGCATTAAACGAACGTTTATCATTGGCTCGTGCTAACTCTGTTAAATCATCACTTGTAAATGAATACAACGTTGATGCATCTCGTTTGTCTACTCAAGGTTTTGCTTGGGATCAACCGATTGCTGACAACAAAACTAAAGAAGGTCGTGCTATGAACCGTCGCGTATTCGCTGCGATTTCTGGTAGCCGTACTGTTTTAGTTCAACCAGGTCAATAATTTCAAGTCATTGAAATTATAAAAAAGCGACTCATTTGAGTCGCTTTTTTTATTGTCGATACGCTGTAAATATTCATTTTACTTCTCCTCAGTTTTAGTCATTTGATCAAAAAATGTGTCTACCAAACACCTTTATTCAATTGTTGTTTGGCTTGTTGACGATCGCGACGATGTTGTGCGCGTGGCTTTTCTGTTTCGTGAATCCCTCCTTTCTTTAGTAAAGGGGACAAAGCTACAGGATTGCGAACTTTGATTTTTGGCATCTCTTTCAGTTTCATTTGATTATCCTTTGATACATAAAATTTGTTTAAGTGTATGCACGATTTCGATCAGTTCTGATTGGTTTGCCATCACTTGATCAATATCTTTATATGCGCTTGGGATTTCATCAATCACTCCCGCATCTTTGCGGCATTCAATGCCTTGGGTTTGTTGAATAAGATCCTCTTGGCTAAACAGTAACTTCGCTTTATTGCGACTCATTTTCCGTCCAGCACCATGTGAACATGAGCAGAACGATTCAGGGTTGGCCTTGCCTTTGACAATATAAGAGCGTGCTCCCATTGAACCAGGGATAATGCCTAATTCGTCTAAACCCGCTCGAATTGCTCCTTTTCGAGTAATGAATAGATCTTCACCAAAGTGATTTTCCCGACTGACATAGTTGTGGTGGCAATTAATCGCTTCCTTGGTCATTTGAAAGGGTGGTAGAAGTGGACGGATCGCTTCTAGAATTAACCGCATCATTTCGCGACGATTTTCATAAGCATATTCTTGTGCCCATTGCACGGCTTCTACATAGTCATCAAAGCTGTTGGAACCTTCCGCAAAGTAACTTAAATCTTTGTCTGGAACATGACCAAAACGATGTTGAGCTTCTTTCTTCGCCAGTTCAATAAAGTATGTGCCAATCACATTACCTAAACCTCGGCTACCCGAGTGTAACATTACCCAGACGTCCTGATTTTCATCTAAGCACAGTTCAATAAAGTGATTACCTCCACCCAACGTACCGAGCTGTTTCTGCCACGTCGCGTCAAACTTTCTTAACATCCGCACCAAGCCTGGATGTTTTTTGATAATGGGTTGTAAGCGCTTTTCCAAAGGAATAATGCTCGAAGCTTTGGCTTTGATCTGTTTATGCAGTTCAAAACCCACAGGAACTTTACGTTCGATTGCATGTCGCAATGGTGCAAGGTGATCTGGCAATTGTGATGCTTTTAGATTGAGTCGAATCGCATTCATACCGCAGCCAATATCTACCCCGACTGCCGCAGGAATAATTGCGTGTTGTGTGGGAATGACACTACCAACAGTTGCGCCTTTACCGACATGTACATCTGGCATGACGGCAATATGTGAATACACAAATTGCAGTTGTGCCATTTTTTTGAGTTGGTCAATGCTTTCACTATCAATGTCGTCAGTGAAGATTTTCACTGGAACTCCATATAGAGCATTAGCATTTAGTATTTTTTGTATGCCCATTTTCTTATCTCGGTCATTTTATTTTTTTTGTCCGAATAGGCATAAAAAAACCTAGCGAATGCTAGGTTTAAATAGACATTCGGACAAGTGATCATGAAGATTTACCACTTGTCCGTGAGGTGACAGTGCCAAATCTTACAATGTGTTTCCTCGTTGTAATGGCATGTGTCGTCCTCCTATATAATATTGCCGTTGAAAATATGAGCAGAGATTCTACTCATATTTGCTGTTCAGTCAAGTATAAATCAATGATTTATTCACCTGCTTTCACATTCATATCTTTATAAGCGATTAGTTTGGTCTTATGTTTCCACTTATAACCGAGCCAGATTGCCAAAAATAGAGGAATACTGATATAGGTAGATAAAACTCCAAGCCAATCAATTTTTCCACCGAGCACAGCCTCATAGTTTTGACCAAGGATGATGATTGAGCAAAGAATAAATGCAAACCACGGTGCAAATGGGAAGAACTTGGCGCGATAGGCGAGGTCTTCCAGCTTGTAGCCTTGTAAAATATATCCTTTACGGAAACGATAGTGTGAAATCGCAATCCCTAACCAGACAATAAAGCCACACATACCTGACATATTGAGCAACCAGTTAAAGACTTGCTTTTCGCCCATAAAGGTTGTCAAAAAACATAATGCAGCAACGGCAGTTGTCGCATACAGTGCATTCATCGGTACGCCACGACGATCAAGTTTGGAGAAGAGTTTAGGCGCTCTTCCTTCACGTGCCATATTCCATAACATACGAGTCGAAGAATACATGCCTGAGTTGCCAGCAGACAAAATCGCACTGAGAATGACCGCATTCATCAAACTGGCTGCAAAAGCAAAGCCTGCTTTTTCATACAGTAAGGTGAAAGGTGATAACGCAATATCTTCACTTGCAGCAGCTTTTAATAGCATTGGATCATCGTAGCTGACCAGTGTACCAATGATGAAAATACATAGAATATAGAATAAGAGGATACGCCAAAAAATCTGTTTGATTGCCAAAGGAATGGTTTTCTTCGGATCTTTTGATTCACCCGCAGCGACCCCGACCATTTCTGTACCTTGGAAAGAGAATCCCGCAATCATTGCCACACCAATCATGGCTTGCAGACCACCTACAAAGGGCGCGTCTTGATAAGTCCAATTGGAAAAAGCAGCAACATTTGGCGTGAGCATGATTTTAACAATCATGGCAATACCAATGATAATAAAGACGATGATTGCAATCACTTTGATCATGGAGAACCAGAACTCGCTCTCACCAAAGCCTTTAACTGTTAACGAGTTGATCCCAAAAATAATCGCAAGGAAAATCGCACTCCAGTAAAAACCAGGAAGATCAGGGAACCAGAATTTCATGATGAATTGTACAGCGACAAGTTCAAAAGCAACGGTAATGGCCCAGTTATACCAATAATTCCAACCTAAGGCGAAACCAAAGCCATGCTCAACATAACGACTACCATAAGTGAAGAATGCACCTGATGTTGGGGTGTGTGTCGCCAATTCGCCTAAACTGGTCATCAAGAAATAAATCATCAGACCAATCAATGCATAGGCCAGCAATGCACCACCGGGGCCAGCATTTGCAATGGTAGAGCCTGAAGCAAGGAATAAGCCAGTACCAATTGATCCACCAATGGCAATCATATTGAGGTGGCGAGCGCCGAGCTTACGCTGAAGGTGTTGGGGAGCAGATGTATCGCTCATAAAAATTCCTTAAACTTTATATTTCGCACTGGCATATAGAACCTTGAACCCTTGTTGGTCAGTTTTGATGACACATTGACCAAAGCTTTGTTCAATAAGTGGCTGATAATTCAAAAAACGATTTGCGACGATCCACAATTCACCTGAACGTTTTAGGTGTGATTTTGCAAGCTTGCATAGCGTTTCACTGGCATCGTAATCGGTATGAATTCCCTGATGAAAAGGTGGATTGCTAACAATCGCAGCCAAATCTTTGGGTGCATCACCAAAGCCCGTTACAGGCTGAAGGTGTAATTGATCTAAATTCAGCCCATTTCGCTGAAACGTCATTTCAGTTGACCGTAATGCAAATGCATCAATATCAAGCGCAAAAATTTGTTGCTGTGGATTTAGTTTGGCCAAATATGCACTAATAATCCCAGCACCGCAGCCAAAGTCGGCAATCTTACCCGATTTTACTTGATCAAGGTAAGGAACTAATACGGCCGTTCCAATATCCAAATGATCTTGGCTAAATACACCGGGCAGTGCGCAAACTTCTAAACGATCTTGATTCACTTGTACGGTATAGGTTTTTAACCAGTGATCTAGTGGTTTCAATTGTTCAGTTTTTTCAATTTTCATGTGCCAAAGTTGACAGTGACGTGCACTATCTAATTTCTGTGTTTGACCATACTGCTGTAATTGTTTTGCTGCACGTTCAACCCCACCTTTTTTCTCACCAACGAGAAAAACGTGCTGACCTTGCTGTAAATGGCTCACCACCACATGCAGAATATAGTTCAACAATTCCTTTGATTTAGGCACAAAAATAATGACTTGTTCAAAGACAGCTTTGGGAAATTCAACTGAGAAATGTGATGAAATTCCAGCATTTAAAAAGCCTTGATGCTCAGCAAAGTTCCAAGTCCATACAGATGCTTGTGCTTGGCTTGGTAGTTCTTTGGCGAGTTGATCATTCGGGGCATTAATCAATAAGATATGCCCATTTAAATAATCTTGTTGACGTAAGACGACTTCACTACGTGGATCCATATTGATCTCTCATCAAAACAAAACCCAGTCGTGAAACTGGGTAAGTGTCGAGGTTGGATGATTATTTATGCGTTTCAGGTAAAACTATATTTAAAATCAAAGCGGCAATACCGCCTGTTGCGACACCAGAACTAAAAATATTTTTAAATAATTCAGGTAGATGTCCAAGAATCTGTGGAACTTGTGCAACCCCTAGGCCCAAGGCTAGAGAAATTGAAATGATCAATAGTGCACGACGATCCAAATGAATCCCTGACAGGATGTTGATGCCAGAAGCCGCCACAGCACCGAACATGACCATCACAGCGCCGCCTAAAACGGCTTGAGGGACTGCTTGGATCACAGCCGAAACGGCAGGGAATAGCCCTAAAATGACCAGCAGAGCAGCAATCCAAAGACCCACATATCGACTCGCGACACCTGTGAGCTGAATCACCCCATTATTTTGGGCAAAAACTGAACTCGGGAAGGTATTGAAGATACCTGCTAAAAATGAATTTGCACCATTGACCAGTACGCCACCTTTAATTCGTTGCATCCAAATCGGACCATCAACAGGTTGATTTGAAATTTTACTGGTTGCAGTGACATCACCAATCGCTTCAAGTGAAGTGACTAAATAGATAAATGCCATTGGAATAAATAAGCTCCAAGAAAAACTTAAACCAAAATGCATCGGGGTAGGAACTTGCACAAGCGGTGCATCATTTAAAACAGAAAAATCTAAATGCCCCATAAATCCTGCAAGAATATAACCGATCACCAAGGCGATCAAAATTGCTGAACTTTTCACCCAAATAATACGAATACGATTCAATAGGATAATTATGCCAAGTACGGTACATGACATAATTAAATTATCAGCATTGGCGAATGTTTGATTCTGCATCGCGGTATAACCACCACCCATGCTAATCAAACCTTCTTTAATCAAGGTTAAACCAATCAGCAGAACCACGATACCCGTAACCAAAGGCGTAATCAGTTTTTTGACCCAAGGTAAAATGCGTGAAACACCCATTTCGATAAATGAACCTGCAATCACAACCCCGAAAATGGCAGCCATCACTTGTTCAACAGGCGTGCCAGCAGCCACCATTGCACTACCAATACCAATGATTGGACCAATAAAATTAAAACTTGTCCCCTGAACAATTAATAATCCCGCACCGAAAGGTCCTACTTTTTTACACTGTAAAAAAGTAGCAATGCCTGAAATGATGAGAGACATCGATAAAATCATATTGGTGTCTTCACGAGAGACACCAAGTGCGAGACAAATCAGTAATCCGGGGGTAATAATCGGGACTAAAATGGCTAAAAGATGTTGCAAAGCGGCTAAAAATGCAACAAAAGGTTTCGGGCGATCATTCAGCCCGTAAACAAGATCGAGCTGTTGCTGAGGTAGGGGTTTCGACATGGGAGCATAAAAAAGCGATAAGCATTAGTGGAATATTCTAATAGAGTTGGACTATTTTACCAACGATTCGATTGCAATTCGTCAGAAAAAAAGTTGTCTGTCAATAAACTGTCACTACTAAAGCGTAATATTTTTCTGTATAATTTGCCCTCAAATTTAAAGCGTATTGAATTATACATGTCAGATATTAAAACTCTCCGTAACATTGCCATTATTGCGCACGTCGATCATGGTAAAACGACTCTTGTAGACAAACTTTTACAACAATCAGGTGCTCTTGGTGATCGCGCAGGCGAGATTGAACGTGTTATGGATTCTAACGCGCTTGAGTCTGAACGTGGTATTACCATTCTTGCAAAAAATACTGCAATCAAATGGTTAGATGCCCGTACAAACACTGAGTATCGCATTAACATCGTCGACACCCCGGGACACGCCGATTTCGGTGGTGAAGTAGAACGTGTTTTGTCGATGGTCGATTGCGTATTACTTTTAGTTGATGCTCAAGAAGGTCCAATGCCGCAAACTCGTTTTGTGACACAAAAAGCCTTTGCGCGTGGTTTGAAACCAATCGTAATCATCAACAAAGTGGACAAGCCAAGTGCACGTTGTGACTGGGTTATTGATCAAGTATTTGATTTATTTGATAACCTTGGCGCAACTGATGAGCAGTTGGATTTCCCAATTGTTTATGCATCTGGTTTACGTGGTGTTGCAGGTCCTGCACCTGAAGAACTTGCAGATGACATGACACCATTATTTGAAACGATTGTAGACATCGTAGAACCACCAAAAGTTGATGCTGATGGTCCATTCCAAATGCAAATTTCATCACTTGACTATAATAGTTTCGTGGGTGTAATTGGTGTTGGTCGTATTCAACGTGGTTCAGTAAAATTAAACACGCAAGTGACTGTGATCGATAAAGAAGGTAAGACGCGTAATGGTCGTATCTTAAAGATCATGGGTTATCACGGTTTAGAGCGTGTTGATGTAGAAGATGCTTCTGCTGGTGATATTATTTGTATTACAGGTATTGATGCTTTAAATATTTCTGACACTATTTGTGATCCGAAAAATGTTGAAGCTTTACCGCCATTGTCTGTCGATGAGCCGACTGTTTCGATGACATTCCAAGTAAACAACTCACCGTTTGCGGGTAAAGAAGGTAAATTTGTAACTTCACGTAACATTCGTGAACGTCTTGACCGTGAGTTGATTCACAACGTAGCACTTCGTGTAGAAGATACTGACAGCCCAGATCGTTTCAAAGTATCTGGTCGTGGTGAGCTTCATCTTTCTGTATTGATTGAAAATATGCGTCGTGAAGGCTTTGAAATGGGCGTTTCACGTCCACAAGTCATCATGAAAGAAATCGATGGTGTGAAACAAGAGCCATTTGAAAACGTGACATTTGACGTTGAAGAACAGCATCAAGGTTCTGTAATGGAGCAAATGGGCTTCCGTAAAGGCGAAATGACCAATATGGAAGTTGACGGCAAAGGTCGTATCCGTATTGAAGCAACTGTACCTTCACGTGGCTTAATTGGTTTCCGTTCTGAATTCCTGACCATGACTTCTGGTACGGGTATCATGACATCTAGCTTCTCGCATTATGGTCCTGCAAAACAAGGTACTGTTGCGAAACGTCAAAATGGTGTATTGATCTCGATGGTTCAAGGAACTTGCTTAGGTTATGCACTATTTACACTTCAAGATCGTGGTCGTTTATTTGCTAAACCACAGTTAGAAGTTTATGAAGGTATGATCATCGGTATTAACTCTCGTTCTGATGATATGGTGGTTAACCCAACTAAAGCAAAACAGTTAACTAACGTACGTGCATCTGGTACAGATGAAGCGTTAACGTTAACACCTGCAATGGAATACACGCTTGAACAAGCGCTTGAATTCATTGAAGATGATGAATTAGTTGAAGTAACACCTAAATCGATTCGTATTCGTAAGCGTTACTTAACTGAAAATGAACGTAAGCGTAACCGTGGTAAATAATTTTTCTTAAGTGAAAAATGAAAAAACCGCTAAATTTATTTAGCGGTTTTTTATTGGATGAAAGAAAACCTATATCATCCTGAAATTCATCTTTTTATTAAAAATAAAATATGTTGTTAAAGTGTGAAATGACTTTCATTTTTTTGAAAAAATATTAAATTATCAACTATATGGCTAGTCGCTTCCTCTGTGTAATAAACAATGCAAAAACAGAACGCGACAAAATTCAACTCTGGAGAGTTATAGATGAGTATTATTCAAGAATTTAAAGAATTTGCAGTAAAAGGTAACGTGATGGATCTCGCCATTGGTGTGATCATCGGTGGGGCTTTTGGTAAAATCATTGACTCATTAGTGAAAGATATTTTAATGCCAATCATTAACTTTGTGATTGGTGGCGAAGTCAATTTCAGTAATAAATTTATTGTATTACGTGGCGAATCAGAAAATATTACGACCTTGGTTCAGGCTCAAGAAGCGGGGCTCACTGTACTATCTTATGGTAATTTTTTAACGATTCTGATTAATTTCTTAATCTTGGCATGGGTGGTTTTCTTATTAGTGAAGGTGATGAACCGTTTACGCAAACAAGAAGAAGCTGCACCAGCAGAGCCAGCTCCAACACCGGAAGATGTTCAATTGTTACGTGAAATTCGTGATGAACTAAAAAAGCAGGGTTAAATTAGCCTTAAACAAAAAACGGCATTTAAGATGCCGTTTTTTATGGCTGATTGTTCAAAAGGCAATAAACATTTAATGGTCGTTTATGCATCTAGAAAAATAGCCAGCTTCATTTTAAGATGCTATACACATTTGAGGGGGGGAGACAAAAAATGAATCGATTGTTCGTCTACGGTACATTATGTCCAAATCGAGAAAATGCGCATATTCTCGGTGAAATTGGGGGAGACTGGCAGCAAGCCTTTGTACATGGCACAGTACATATTTTGGATTGGGGGCCTGATAAAGGCTTACCAGCAATCGTATTAAACCAAAAAGATGCCTTGGTAGAAGGCTACTTATTTAGCACTGAAAAATTACAAGAAAATTGGCAAATGCTGGACGATTTTGAAGGAATGCAATACCAACGGGTACAGACTGAAGTATATCTAATTTCGGGTGAAAAAATACTGACATGGACCTATGTAATGAAAGCGCAAGACTGAAAATGATTTCAGTCTAAACACAATGGAAAATTATTTCAGTTTCTGGGTGCTTAAATTTAAGCCCAATTCTGATTACCTCACCCCATCCATACGGAATTTGATTTCGATCAAGTGGAAACCAAACTGGCTTTTGATGGGTCAATGTAAAATACGTTCCGCAGCAGTAAAAACGAGTTTATCGATCACAGGGACAAGCTGTCCTTTTTTGACTTCGCGGAGCTCACCGCCACGCTTTGCAGAGTTGCAGGTCGAGTATTGTTTGGCAATTTTTGAAAATCAGCACCAGAATGGATACGTTTTTTCAATTGTTCAGCCATGTCTTTATCTTTGACTAAGATATGTCGAATAATAGTTGTTTGTATGTGGTTGAGAGTGCGCCAATATACTTGAAAAATCATCTAGTTTGCTGATCTACATAATATAAAAATTTTTCTAAGAAAAATGGGCTATTTTTTACGTTATAACATTTCAAATTTAATAATAAATTTTTTTGTAACTTTGAGCATTTAAATCAAAGAAAGAAAATCTTTTGTGAGGGCATTCACATTAATAATTTATGCCATATCTAGACAATAAATGGCAGTCGCTGTTTAATTTTTAACTATTGATTGTGTACGGATTGTAAACGCAATTTAATTCAAGCAAATAAATAGAAGTGAACAGAGCTATGAATAATAAGATGAAAGTTATCTTAAGTATTGTCATTGTGTTTGGTTTGGTGATTGCACTGGTTGTTTATTTTAAACCAACTAACGAAACGTCAGTTTCGGTCAATATGTATCCAACAGATACAACATCGCAAAGTGCTCCAAACGATCAAAATGCCTTCGAAAGTCATCCAACTCAGTTAGCTTCTAATGTTGAACAGGCTGCCACTAGTACTTCGGGTGACAATGAATTGGTTGATACTAAAAGTGATATGAGCATTCAACCGATTGATCCAGAAACCGATGTAGGCAACCAAATTATTGAACCAAATTGATCAACATAATTTGTTAAAACAAGCAAAAAAAAAGGAAAATGTTCATGATTTACAAAAAGATTCTGTTAGCGCTATGCATGGGGTTATCCTTTGGGGCTAGTAATGTACAAGCGCAAATTTCACCGCAGGCTGCAAATGCGCAATTGAGTAATGCTGCTAAACAAAAAATTCAACAGGGTAAAATTGACATCAATGCATTATTACAAAATGCATCGAATGACCTGATTATTGAATATTATAACGATGCCGACCAAAATTTGACTGCGGCACAGTTAAGGAAGTATTTCCAACAACAAAAACAAATGATATCTAATCAATTTGCCCAACAAAACTCGGGTGTTCAGTTGTTGCGTGATTACAATGCCTTACCTATTAGTTTTTATCGTATACAAAATCGTAATGCGTTGGTGAATTTATTAAATAATCCAAATGTCAAAGCGGTCTATCCGAACCGTGTATCCAAAGCCACATTGTCACAGAGTTTAAACCAAATTGGTCAACCTGTAGCCAAAAGTAAAGGCTTTACAGGTGCGGGTACAACAGTTGCAGTTTTAGATACAGGTGCAAATTATAGACATCCCGATCTAGGAAGTTGTACTGCACCTGGCACGCCAGCTAGTTGTCGAGTCAGCTATGCACTTGATTTTGCACCAGAAGATAACTCATTGGATGACAATGGTCATGGTTCAAATGTATCTTCAATTGTTGCTGGTGTTGCATCTGAGGCTAAAATTGTTGCTCTTGATGTATTTCGTGGCGGAAGTGCCTATGATAGCGATATTATTTCGGCTTTAAACTGGGTGACGAATCAAGCGGAAACTCTTAATATCAAGTCGGCTAACTTGAGTTTGGGTAATTCAACAAGATATTCATCAACTTGTACTTCTTCATCGTTGACTAATTCATTCCAAAAATTACGTAATGTGGGCGTAATCCCTGTGGTTGCTTCTGGTAATGATGCTTATACCAATGGTATCTCATATCCAGCATGCACAGCTGGTGCAGTCAGTGTTGGCGCTGTTTATGATGCGAATGTTGGAGGGCGGGGTTATCAAAATTGCTCAGATCAGTCGACCTATATGGATAAAGTGACTTGCTTCAGTAATAGTGCATCAAACTTAACCTTATTAGCACCAGGAGCACCGATTACGGCAGGAGGGTATACCCAAAGTGGTACATCCATGGCAGCTCCACATGTTGCGGGCGCAGTTGCTGTGTTGCTTGCAAATAATGCCTTACCAAATGCTAGCTTAGATGACATTGTAAACCGTTTGAAGAATACAGGAACATTGGTGACCGATCATCGTACGAATCAACGTTTTCCACGTCTGAACTTGAGTGCAGCAGTTGATGGTTTAACATCTTCAACACCAACACCAACACCAACACCAACACCAACACCAACACCAACACCAACACCAGCACCAAAGCAGGTGTGTACTAACTATTTCTTCTTTACAATCTGCCAGTATGTATAAATTGAACGAAGTGAAATAGTTGAATGAGTGGCAACTGATATTTTATAAGTTGCCATTTTTTATAGATTCTGGTATCAACTTTTACACGTTCTTTAAACTTGCTTTGAATCGATTGCTTATGGCGATACTACTACAATTGTTCTTTCGGTTAGCCGAGAGTAAAGCATTATACAAGCCTGTGTGTTTTTAGGATTGGTATTGGTTATTGACTCACATTCTAAATTTGATTTCGATCAAGTGGAAACCAAACTGACTTTTAATCGGACCATGTAAGACGCGTTCAGCAGCACTGAAAACCAGTTTATCGATCACAGGAACAAGCTGTCCTTTTTTGACTTCGCCTAACTCGCCACCACGTTTGGCTGAATTACAGGTTGAATATTGCTTCGCAATTTTTGAAAAATCAGCACCAGAATGGATACGTTTTTTCAATTGTTCAGCCATGTCTTTATCTTTGACTAAGATATGTCGAACAATAGCAGTTTTCATGCGCTGTTCTCCTTTAAAAAACTATGCTTTTTTCAGTTTCAATGGTTGGCATTGTGGGCAAAAAACACTTGCACGCTGTCCCAGTTTTAGGTTCTCTAAGATCGTCTCACAGTTAACACACATCTCGCCAGCTCGACCATAGGCCAATAAGGTTTGTTGGAAATAACCGTTTTCACCCATCGCATTGCTATAGTCACGTAAAGTCGAACCGCCTAAATCAATGGCTTGTTGCAAGATTCGTTTGACTTCAACCACCAACTTTTCCACTTGTACTTTGGTTAAGGTTGACGCAGGTTGTGCTGGATGAACGCCGATATTAAATAGGCTTTCAGTCGCATAAATATTGCCTACACCGACCACGATATGATTATCCATTAAAGCAATTTTAATGCCGACATTTTTTTTACTTAGTTTTTCCAAAAGATATGACGAATTAAAATCATCACTTAATGGCTCAGGGCCAAGTGTGTCAATGAGCTTAGTTTGATTGTTTTGATCTAACCAAAGAATACAGCCAAAGCGACGAGGATCATGATAGCGGAGCTGAAAATCTTCAAAATCAATCACCAGATGGTCGTGTTTTCTTAGTTCATCGCTTGGCTGACACAAACGAAAACTTCCAGACATACCGAGATGCCAAAGCATTTGATCATGTTCAAACTCAGCTAAAATATACTTAGAACGACGTGAAAGGTGTATTAGGCGTTGGCCAACCAGCTTATCAATATCATCAGGTATCGTCCAACGTAAACTGGCATTCCAGATTTTCACGGCTTGGACGCGCTGTTCCAATAAAGGTAACAGGCTGGTTTTGGTGGTTTCAACTTCAGGAAGTTCGGGCATAATAAGTTCAAATTGTTTCAACAACAATACAATGAGGGTAAATGTTTAACTTACAATTATGTCGATATTTAATTTTATTTGCCAATATAGATCAGTAACAACTTTGACTGATTTAGCTAAAATTAATGTTTTCAGATAATTATAAAATAAATAGCGGCTTACTTTTAAAAATCATCGTTTCAATTTTTTGAGAAATAAGGAATCTTCATGCCTTTCTGGAAAATTAACCTGTTATACGGTTGTGTCGCAATGAGTATGGGGCTAAACAGCTCCTTACTATGGGCAGCCGAGCCTGATACTCAGCAACCTGTGCAACTCCCAACGATTAAAGTCGAAGCTACACGTACAGATACAAGCTATCTACAGACACCTGCTTCGGTATTTCGTGTTGATGCACCTGAGCAAATACAGTCTACTCAGGTCAATTTAACTGAGCTCGTGAAAGGAATTCCAAGCTTACAGCTAAATAATCGTGAGAACTATGCGCAAGATTTACAGCTTTCAATGCGTGGTTTTGGTGCGCGTTCTAGTTTTGGTGTGCGAGGAATTCGTCTTTATGTCGATGGTATTCCCGCAACGATGCCTGATGGACAGGGGCAAACCTCGAATATTGATTTAAGTAGTTTAGATCACCTTGAAGTTTTGACGGGACCATTTTCCTCACTCTATGGGAACTCCTCTGGTGGGACGATTTTAACCACAAGCAAAGAGGGACAGGGTAAAGATTCAATCGAAATGAGCTATGCGGGTGGTAGTCACAATAAAAATCGTGCAGGTATCGTTCTCCAAGGTGGTTCAAAACATGCCAATGAACCGAGTTATGTGATTAGCTCATCATATTTTGTTACTGATGGCTATCGTGATCATAGTGATGCACGTAAGGTGTTCAACAATGCCAAACTGACATGGGATCTTGACGATGGTTCGAAGATTAATTGGATCACCAATTACGTCAAAATTCATGCAAACGACCCTCAAGGTTTAACGCGTGAACTATGGGATGAAAATCCTAAGCAACAAGTTCCATTTCTTAAGCAATTTGATGTACGTAAAAATATTGAACAAACTCAAACTGGGGTGACATGGTCAAAGCCAATTAATGATCAGCATGAGTTATATTTGATGGGATATTGGGGAAATCGTCAGGTAACACAATATCAGTCTATACCTGCATCAGCTCAGGCCAATCCACGTCATGCGGGTGGAGTGATTGATTTCGATCGTAATTATTATGGTGCTGATTTCCGTTGGACAGGTAAAGAGTTACTACCAAATACGACCTTAAGTGCTGGCGTGGCGCTTGATATGATGGATGAAGATCGTAAGGGCTATGAAAACTTTGTCTTAATGAGTAATCAGCCAAGTTATGGTGTGAAAGGTAATTTACGTCGTAATGAAGACAATAGCTTATGGAATATCGATCCTTATTTACAAGCATCGTGGCAGTTTTTACCGACATGGCGAGTCGATACGGGTCTTCGTTATAGTAATGTACATTACAAATCTAAAGACCATTACATTTCTGGTGTAAACGGTGATGATAGTGGCAAACATGATTATTCTAAGCTACTTCCATCCATTGCATTAAGTTGGCAAGTTATTCCTGAACTTTTGGCTTATGTCAGTTATGCCAAAGGTTTTGAAACACCTACATTTACTGAAATGGCTTATCGCCCTGATGGTGTAGGCGGTTTTAATTTTGATCTTGATGCATCGAGCAGTGATACCTATGAGCTTGGCTTAAAATCACAAAATCAACTTGGTGATTTTACTTTGGCTGTTTTCCAAACCAAGACCAAAGACGACATTGTCTCCGCAGGCGCAAGCAATGGACGCACGACCTTTCGTAACGCTGATAAGACCTTGCGTGAAGGTGTAGAGTTGACATGGAACAAAGCACTTTGGCGTGATTTGGTGGCTAATGCCAGTTATGGTTATTTAGATGCAACTTTTGATTCAACGGTTCCTGCTGTTGGCTCTGTAGCAGAAATTGCCTCAGGAAATCTGATTCCTGGTATTGCGAAGCAACGTGCTTATGCAGCGGTGGCATGGAAACCAAACACTGGTTTTTATGGTGGGGTCGATGCGCAGTATAATGACAAAATTTATGTGAATGATACCAACACTGAAGCAGCGCTAAGTTATACCACTGTTTCAGCCTACACAGGCTATCTCTGGACATTGAATGATTGGAACGTCAATGCGTATGCGCGAGTCGATAATATGTTGGATAAAAATTACGTCGGTTCAGTGATTGTAAATGATGGCAATGGACGCTTCTATGAACCTGCGGATGGGCGCAATTGGGGTGCTGGGATTAAAGTCACTAAACAGTTTTAATCTGTTGACTACCACCAAATATCTGCTAGAAAAGTCGATATTTGGTGGTTACGGGTAAAATAAAATACTACGGTTTTGAAGCTTTGGCTTGTTGTTCTTTGGCTTTTATAATCTGTTCTACTTTTGCCAAAGATTCTTTGGCTTGAGGGATGTCCTGTCTCGCCAGTTCTGTAAAAATCTTTTTCGCCTCTGGTAAGTTTTGTTGAAGAATATCGCCATTCGCCAGCATATTACCTAGTGCCATTAATGATGGTGCATAGCCTTTTTCGGCAAGGGATTGAATCATTTTGATTGCTTGTTGACGCATCGCAGGATTCTTGTTTTTATCACTTTGCGCTAAATCATATAAAGCCCTAATGTGCATAGCAGGATAGTAGTTTTTTTGAATCAATGGTCTGAGTTGGCGAATCGCAATTTGGTCTATTTCTGGTTTGCCTTGGGCAAATAATAGTGTTGCGATTTCCACGATTGCTTCGTCAGAACCTTGTTTTGATGCTCTATCTAAATACTCTTTGAATTTTGACGTATTCGGTGTAATACCCAATCCACCATGACGATAAAGTTGCGCTAAGGTAAAACTAGCTTTGCCGTAGCCTTTATTTGAAGCATCTTGGTAATATTGCAAAGCTCTTTTTTCATCTTTAGTCGTTCCTTGTCCATTTTGGGTCATGTAGCCAAGATTGTAGATGGCTTGAGCATTCCCTGACTCTGCGAGACGTTGCATTTCTGCGAATGCAGCAGGGTAGTTTTTTGCTTCATAGAGTTGGGTTGCTTTTGCAAAAACATCTGTTTTGGCTGAAGCTTTGCTGTCTGCTGCTAGTGTGGCGTGGCTTGCAACAATCATTAAACTAGCTATAAGCAACTTTTTCATTTTTCTTTCCCTTCGCATCGATCTGCTTTAATCCGTTGTATAGCAGAATATTTCGTTGATGTGCACATCATAAAAGTTTGGTAAAAAATGTAAATGATGATTTTGTATATATCATGCCCGAATAATACCTTTAATTTTTGACTGTTGTTAAATAAAAGTTTATGGAAACAATGGGATATATTTTTATTTTGCAGAATTCTTGTGGAGGATTTATGGAGAGAAAGTGAATGAGGTAATAAACGCTAACGTTATGTTATATAACGTTGCATCGTGAGTTGTAGCAATTCAATTAGATCAGAATCCATATATTGATAATTATCAGGGATATCTAAAACAAACACTTTCTTATTCATGAGCTGTTTAGAGAATTTCTCTTTAATTTGTTGCTTATGTCGTATTTCCATCACAAAGATTTGATCAGCCCAAAGTATATCTTTGAGCGAAATTGTATGTTTAGCGTGGCGGCTGGTACCAGCTGATCGGGTATGGAGACCATACCCTTGTGCAAAGATGCGTTCAGCAGTTGGACTACGCCATTGATTACGACTACAGATGAATAAAAAGTTCAGAGTTATAGTGTCCAATAATTAAAACGAGCTTCAATTAAGTTCTTTATTTTAGAAACTCGAGGATATTCAATTCCTAATTTTTTTGAGCGAGCGAGTTTATCTTGACGGGTACACAAGTACTTCCATTTTTTCTGGGGTTTCCACAAAAGAGAAGTATGCCGACAGTCTCGACCTCTGAAATGAAACTTTTTCTTGCGTCTCCAAGCTCGCGTGCGTTGTTGCAGTAAATCATCCATTATTAAAAAACTCATGGGTTAATCGGGTTCAGCAGCCGCGATAACACATGAGTTTTGAATTTTAACTTACAGTCCTGTTTTTAACAATAGATTAACTTGGTCTCGCCACATCACCACTTAGCGCTTCTGGCAAGTCCAACACTGTCAAGTCAAGATCTTCTAGAGCAGTTGGTTTTGCCACCACAAGTGCGATATAGCCATCTTCAATGGCAACACTATTGACCACTTCTATATCTTTACTCAGTTGAGTTGTAGGAGAGGGAGCTTCACCTTTTCCTTGAATTAAATGTAACCAGTGTTTAGGTTTTGCTTTAAACCAAAGACGTGCCACAATTTCCTGTCCCAAGTAACAACCCTTATCAAAATGTACGCCGTCACGTTGATGTAGGCGTAATTCTTGTGGTTGAAACACATGTTCTGTTGTCTGAGTAATCCAAGCTTGTCCAGACTGAATGGCCTGTAATTGCCAAGTCTTCATATCGGTTTCGGTCAGAGAAAACTCAGTGTTATTTCCAACGACCTGTGGGAAAACTGGACCAATTTCTTCTAATTTCATTTTTGAAAAAGCTCCAAACTTTCTGATATGTTTAGAAAATTCTTCTGCTTGATCTTGTGTGGTGACAAGTTCAAAACTTTCTGGATTTAATCTTTTAATCCATAAACCAAAATGAATACGTCCTTTTAAATCACAAATAGCAGTGTATCGACTTTCATTCTCTGGTAAACGTTCAGTGTGAACAGTTACCTGACCCTGTAAAAATTTTTGTGCATCTATACCATTTAAGCTAAAAGCAGTAAAAGCAAGCTGACTCATAGATCGATCCTAAAGCTGCGTTTTGGTCACTAAAATATGGACTATTATTTTGCGCCATTTTTCACAAAAAAGCAGCTTTTGATTGTTGATATTCATGTTGAAATAAAGAGATTGGAAAGATCGCAATGATGATTAAATTGTGATGCTCAATCCATAAATAAAAGAATAGTCTCAAGGGAGAATAACAATGCCAGGTACAGTACGATTACATCGCGTATTTAATGCGCCCCCTGAACGTGTTTTTAACGCTTTTTTAGATCCAGATGCTTTGGTCAAATGGATGGCACCTCATGGATTTACCGCTAAAGTGCATCATTTAGATCCACAAGTTGGCGGAACTTATAAAATGTCGTTTACGAATTTTTCTACAGGGAGCATGCACTCATTTAGTGGAAAGTATATCGAAATTGTTCAAAATGAACTGCTTCGCTATACGGATCAGTTCGATGATCCTCATCTGACAGGTGAGATCCAAATGACCATTCAACTCAAACCTGTGCTTGTGGGTACAGAGGTGAATATTACCCAAGAGGGACTACCAGATGTGATCCCTGTTGAAGCTTGTTATTTGGGGTGGCAAGAGTCACTTCATTTGTTGGGTTTGTTGATTCAAGCTGAAATCCCAGATCAATAAGTGGTTTAATTTTGAAAAATGGTCTCTATCGCTCATAATAAGACTTTTGAGATTTTTTATGTCTTTTCCAAATTGCCCACAATGCCAATCAGAATATACTTACCAAGATGGCGAACTCCTTATTTGTCCTGAATGTTCACATGAATGGAAAGAAGGTGATAGTCTAGCTTCAGAAGCACAAGAAATTATTAAAGATGCCAACGGTAATGTTTTGGTTGACGGTGATAGCGTTACGGTCATTAAAGATTTAAAAATTAAAGGTTCATCATCAGTTGTTAAAGTTGGTACAAAGGTTAAATCAATTCGTCTGGTCGCTGATGCGAGTGATGGCCATAATATTGATTGTAAAATTGATGGTGTTGGTGCAATGAAGCTTAAATCTGAGTTTGTTAAAAAGGTTTAATTCCAACCATCTTATCTAGGAGCATGCAAATGCTCCTTTTTTATGTCAAAAGTGAATTTTAAGCTACCAAAATTGAACAAAAAACAATCTATTTAAACCGTTGTGACTGATTTATATTATGGAAGAAATAAAACAATATGAATTCCAATAATAGAGGTTATTTATGGCTGGATGGTTTGAGGTGAGTCGGGCAAGCGATGGGCAATATCGTTTTGTCTTGAAAGCGGGAAATGGTGAAGTCATTTTAAATAGTGAATTATACAAGACCAAGGCATCGGCATTGAATGGGATTGCATCAGTGCAAAAGAATAGCCCAGATGATGCTCATTATGAGCGATTAATGTCAAAAAATGATAAAGCTTATTTTAATTTAAAGGCTGCAAATCATCAGGTGATTGGAACCAGTCAGCTTTATGCCAGTGAGCAATCTCGTGATAAAGGCATCGATTCAGTCAAAAATAATGGTCCATCAGAAAAACTTAAAGACTTAACGGTTTAAATTTCCCAATAAAGAAGCCGTTTCAATGAAACGGCTTCTTTGATTTCTATGGACTAATATTAGCGTGTCAGTTTAGCCAATAAATCATCTTTACTCAGATTACTTGCTTCTGCATCACGACGACCTTTGTACTCGAAGATACCTGCATCTAAGCCTTTTTCACCAATCACGATACGATGAGGGATACCCATCAATTCAAGATCAGAGAATTTAACCCCTGGGCGTTCATTACGATCATCAAGCAGTACATCATAACCTTGTGCTTGTAACTCTGCATAAAGTGCTTCAGCGGCTTCTACGGTGCGCGGTGATTTATGTGCATTCATTGGAACGATTGCGATGTCAAAAGGTGCAATCGCTTGAGGCCAAATGATGCCTTTGTCATCGTAATTCTGCTCAATGGCAGCAGCAATCACACGTGTAACCCCTATGCCATAACAACCCATGGTGACGGTAAATGGTTTGCCATCTTCACCAAGCACTTTACAGCCTAAAGCTTCTGAATATTTTGTACCGAGTTGGAAGATATGACCGACTTCAATACCGCGTTTGATTTGCAGTGTGCCTTTACCATCTGGAGATGGATCACCCTCTACGACATTACGAAGGTCAAATACTTCAGTGAATTTCGCGTCACGATCCCAGTTCACGCCAGTGGCATGTTTATCCACTTCATTTGCACCAGCAACAAAGTCAGCCAGTATAGATGCAGCACGATCTACAATCACCGTTAAACCTTTTTCAACTAAGCCTTGAGGACCACAGAAACCTGCGGTTAAACCGTGTTGCTGTAGTTGTTCGTCAGTTGCAAAAGTCAAAGGTGCAGCAATAAGTGGATGCTTTTCAGCCTTAATATCATTTAGTTCGTGATCGCCACGTAAGAACAAGGCAACAACAGGTGTATTGCCTTTCTCATCTGCAATCCCTTGTACCAGTAATGCTTTTACCGATTGTTTCGCATCAGCATTTAAGAATGCACAAACATCTGCAATGGTTTTTTGATCTGGTGTATCGACCAATGCAAAAGCTTGCGTAGCAGGTGCGCGTTCACCAACTAAAACAGCTTCAGCCATTTCTACGTTAGCTGCATAGTCTGACTCAGTTGAGAATGCAATATCGTCTTCACCACTGGCTGCAAGTACATGGAACTCATGAGATGCTGAGCCACCAATCGAACCGGTATCCGCTTGTACTGGACGGAAGTCCAAACCAAGACGAGTGAAGATGCGAGTATAAGTGTCATACATCACGTCATACGTTTCTTGCAAAGATGCTTGATTTGCATGGAAAGAGTAAGCATCTTTCATGATGAATTCACGTGAACGCATCACACCGAAACGTGGACGAATTTCATCACGGAATTTGGTTTGAATTTGATAAAAATTCAATGGTAGTTGCTTATAACTTTTTAATTCATTCCGCGCTAAATCGGTGATGACTTCTTCATGCGTAGGGCCTAAAACAAAATCATTGTTATGACGATCTTTGAAACGCAATAATTCTGGGCCGTATTGTTCAAAGCGACCTGATTCTTCCCAAAGTGCGGCAGGTTGCGTCACAGGCATATAAACTTCTAATGCGCCTGAACGGTTCATTTCTTCACGAACAATCGCATCGACTTTCTTTAGTACACGCGTTCCCATGGGCAACCAAGAGTATAAACCAGAAGCTAATTTACGAATCATCCCCGCACGTAACATGAGCTGGTGTGAAATGACTTCAGCATCATTTGGGGTTTCTCTTAACGTTGCAAATAAAAAGCGGCTTGCGCGCATGGAAACTGTCCTAAAGTTAAGTGTTATAAAAAAAGCCAAGTAAGAATGGATGAAATAATACACCCACTTTTCAGCCGTTTGGCATTATGACATGAATCATTCAATTTGGCGCAGTATAACCTATTGTAGAAGGCTTAAATATTGAAGAAATATAAAAGTTAGCCTGCAGTTTTATCGAGATATAGTACTGCTTAAATAATTTTTTACATTGATTTTATTCAAGTTTTTTTAGGCGTTGAATGATGTCCGTATATTCAGTTTCAGTTTTTTGATAAGCGTTGCGTAGACTTTCAACCGTTCTTTTGACGTTATCAATATTTTGGGTATTGTTTGTAAGATTGCTTTTGAGTTGTGCTGGAATCGCTTGTCCTTTGCGATGATATTCCATTTCTTGGCGTTTAAATCTAATTTTATCCGTTTGTAATTGTTGTAATTGTTCCTGTTGATAGCTGAGTTGTTTTTTTAGATTTGCTAAAATTTGATCCCTTTTTACGGTTGCAATCTGAACACTGCCATAAGCGCGTTTCAAGCGCAAATCTTGTTCACGTTGACGTGCAAGCGATTCTCGTTGTGAAGATTGTTGCGCATCTGCTAGAGCGTTGAAAGGTCGATTCCGTTTAATGACTTGCATATTTCGATCAAGCGCTTCATAACCGTAACGGATATGGTCAGGAGACACAGAGGTACTGACGTTGGCAATCCCATTTTTATCATAATAGCGATACCAGACCGCCTTTGCTTGATCGGCTGCTGCGAAAGATGAAGCGTAAGGGGATAACAATAAAAAAAATGAGCAAATGTAAATGCGTGCAATCGTTTTAAAGTGTCTAACGCGGAAACCGCACTTTAACGAATCAGTCATTACATCTCCCGTAAAAAGTCAACTAAATCACTTATTTTTAAATAATAATCAATTGTATATTAGTGGTTATTTATACAATTAAAAATAGTCAGCATGCAAAAAAAATATGAATTTAATTAAAAGTGTGAGCTAATAGCGGTTGTTTGGAAAAACTGATAGATCGGTTCAAAAAACTTCATTGATAATGCAAGTAAAGATATGTTAAAAATATCAAACTGTATAAAATAAATTAAACCAACCATATAGTGTGTATTGAGTGAATGGGGCGGAACAATTAAATGGAAGATAAATTTCAAAACTTAAAGGTGATGGTGATTGACGATTCAAAAACAATTCGTCGTACAGCAGAGACCTTATTGCAACGGGAAGGTTGTGAGGTAATTACTGCGGTTGACGGTTTTGAGGCATTATCAAAAATTGCTGAAGCCAATCCTGATATCGTTTTTGTTGACATTATGATGCCACGTTTAGACGGTTATCAAACCTGTGCATTGATCAAGAATTCATTAAATTATCAAAATATTCCTGTGATTATGCTTTCAAGTAAAGATGGTTTGTTTGATCAGGCGAAAGGGCGTGTTGTGGGGTCTGACGAATATTTGACTAAGCCGTTTAGTAAGGATGAGCTGTTAAGTGCGATCCGTAACCATGTTAGCGCATAAAATTTAAAAATTGAGGACAAAATGGCTCGTATACTTATTGTAGATGATTCACCTACTGAAACATTTCGCTTTAGAGAAATTTTAACGAAGCACGGTTATGATGTATTAGAAGCAACCAATGGTGCGGATGGGGTTACGATGGCACAAGCAGAATTGCCTGACTTGGTGCTTATGGACGTTGTTATGCCAGGGATGAATGGCTTTCAAGCAACACGCCAAATTAGTAAAGCGAAAGAAACACAGCATATTCCTGTTGTGATTGTCAGCACCAAAGATCAAGCAACAGATCGAGTGTGGGGAAAGCGTCAAGGTGCAAGCGATTATTTGACGAAGCCAGTTGATGAACAACAACTTATTGACGTAATCAAAGAATTATTAAGTTAATTGATTGTTGCTCAATATGGTCTTCGCATTACTCAGCTTTTCATGACTCAATATGGGATAGAGTATGGCAGCAAATGGATTTATCGAGTTGCTTCGCTTATCCAAGCGAGGCAATAAACAATATACTTCAAGTCAAAATGAAGTCAGCCGTTGGTCTGGTATCGCATTTGAAATGTTCGGGCAATATTTTGTTGCACCATTGGGGGAAATTTCTGAGGTGATTTATCCTCCGAAATATACGCCGGTACCAAATACTCAAGCATGGGTGCGTGGTCTAGCAAATATCCGCGGACGCTTGCTTTCAGTTTCTGATTTAACTCATTTTATTTCGGGGCAACGAAGTCAATTCTCTCCAATGCAAAAAGTGATTTGTATTAGTCATCAAGACCATTATGTGGGGTTGGTCGTAGATCAGGTCTTGGGAATTCAGCACTTCAATAAAAAGAGTTTTTTCTCTCAAACGGATGAGCTTGACAATAAATTAAAAGACTATTGTCAGGGGTATTTCCACCAACATAATCAGCAATGGCATGTGTTCTTACTGAGTCGATTATTAAAAAATCCGCAGTACATGAATGCATCAATAAAGTTTATAAACTAATTTAATACGCTGTGGAAAATTAACAGGTATTTCGGGGAGAAGCTGGTATGGGCTTTAAACTTAAAAAGAAGAATGGTAGTGATAGTGCGGGATTGAAACGGGGCGGAACTTTTGTAGAAAAAATTCGGACTCAAGTGGATCAGTTTTCTCGTTTATTTGGTGAGACTGAGAAATCAAAACCAATTATCTATTATTCCTTAATTGCTCTGGTCCTTGCAGTTATCCTCTTAATCTATTTATTCGTGAGTCTGCCGCGTTCTAATCAGTTGACTCGAAGTTTAGGTGAGTTGCGTTTGTTGTCGCAGATGATTTCGCGTCAAGCAACTGAGGCAACCGCATCAGGCACATCAGAATCAATGAAAAGTTTGGTTGAGTCGGAAAAGCGATTTGCTGAGAATCTTGAAATTGTAGGTAATCGTTATAATACCAATTCGGATGAATATAAAAAAGTTGATCAGCTTTGGGGGAATGTCGCAAAACATATTGATTTGATTGTGTCTCAAGAAGACGTCATTAATCAACTCTATGAAACCAACATTTCAATCAGTGAAACGATTCCTGAGATTCAGGCTGAATATAACCTGATGGTTGATCAAATGGTTCGTGAAAACATGCCAAGTAGTCAGGTAATTATCACTAAAAACCAAGTGTTCATTGCGGAGCGTATTTTACGTTCTATTAACTCCGTGTTAGTGGGTACAGACAACTCAAATGCTTCTGCCAATGACTTTGGTGCAGATATTGATACCTTTGGTATTTATTTAAATGCGCAATTAAATGGTAGCTCTGAGCTGGGTGTAGATCGTATTGGTTCTCCTGATTTGCGTGAGTCAGTCGATAGCATCAAATCAGACTATGATTCAGTTTTAAGATTAGCCGCAGATACAGTCTTGAAAAATGCCAATCAGATCGTGCATGTACGTCAAGCATCTTCTGAAATTTTCACTCAATCTGATGCACTCCTTTCATCTTTAACGACTTTATCAGATAAAGCTGAAGGTGGTTGGGATAACATTTTTGCGAGTATTGTGCTGATTCTATCTTTAGCGGCGTTGGTATTCTTTGTATTAAAACTCTTAATGTTACGTAGTAACACAGATAAAGAACGTGTGACACGCTTACAAGATGAGTATGACCGTAACCAAAATGCGATTTTGCGTTTACTCGATGAAATTGCTGATTTGGCGGACGGTGATTTACGCTCTTATGCGACGGTATCTGAAGACTTTACAGGGGCAATTGCGGACTCGATTAACTTTGCGATCGATCAGTTACGTGACCTCGTTTCTCGAATTACCGACACCTCGCAAGAAGTTGCACGATATACACAGAATACGCAAAATATTACCAACCAATTGGCTGAGGCATCTGAGCATCAAGCACAAGAGATCGCGGGTGCATCAGCGGCGATGAACGAAATGGCATTGTCGATCGACCAAGTATCGGCCAATGCATCTGAATCAGCTGAGGTTGCACACCGTTCTGTGAAAATTGCGACCAATGGTGCACATGTTGTAAACCGTTCGATTCAAGGTATGGATCATATCCGTGAGCAGATTCAGGAAACCTCAAAACGTATTAAACGTTTGGGTGAATCATCTCAGGAGATCGGTAACATCGTCTCGTTGATTAATGATATTGCCGATCAAACCAACATTTTGGCATTGAATGCTGCGATTCAGGCATCGATGGCAGGAGAGGCAGGTCGTGGTTTCGCAGTTGTAGCAGATGAGGTACAACGTCTTGCAGAACGTTCTGCATCAGCAACCAAGCAGATTGAAAGCTTAGTAAAAACCATTCAAACAGATACCAACGAAGCCGTGATTTCAATGGAACAAACGACTTCCGAGGTTGTGCGTGGTGCGAACTTGGCCAAAGATGCAGGGATTGCACTGGATGAGATTCAGACCGTATCTGGTGACTTGGCGAAACTGATTGCGAGCATTTCTGATGCTGCGAAGCTTCAGTCTGCTTCAGCAAGTCATATTGCGACGACGATGAATGTTGTACAGGAAATTACGTCACAAACAACAACAGCAACGTTTGATACAGCGCGTTCAGTTTCTGAATTGGCAAACATGGCTGAATCTTTACGTGAATCGGTAACTGACTTTAAGTTGCCAGATTAAGCCGGATTGGAAAGACAGATGGGGGTGTCTGTCTTTCCATTTTTTTAGAGATGTAGGATATCTCAACAAGGTGATGGCAAAATGGAACGACATCTTGTGTGATAGATACACGTATTTTTTAGCCACAACTGGTGGATAAAAACGAAAGAAGCCGCTATGAAACAAATATTAAAAACGTTAGTTGAAACGATGACGCTTCCTGAAGACAGTTATCTTGAACAAGATGCAGAAATTCTTGAGATTTTTATTGAAGAATTAGATGAAATCTTTGTTGAGTTAGAGCCATTATTAGTTCAATGGATTGAACAGTCGAGTCAGCAGAATGTGCTCACGGATATTCGTCGACATTTCCATACCCTTAAAGGTTCTGGAAGAATGGTCGGGGCAAAATCTTCTGGGGAGTTAGGTTGGACGGTTGAAGACCTGCTCAATCGTGTCTTAGCTGGAACGATTCCGTTCGATACGGAAATCCAACGGTATGTACAGGCCATTTTTAATGTTTATCGCTTTAAGCTTATTCATGACTTTAAAGCGGTGAAAGCGCATATTATCGATTTAAGGCCACTGGTTTTACTCGGTCAACAATTGCAACAACAGAAAAAACCTGATTCTGTATTGACTGATTTATTGAATCTTGCCAATCAATTAAAGCATGATGATGATCTGACAGGGCTAGAATTGCTTGGTGATTCAGTGAGTGATGACGTACTGGCATTAGAACAGCGCGAATCAGATGCTGAGCTGGTATTCACCAAAGCTGAAATGGAATCAGCCCAAGATGAGATGTTTGCCAAAGAGACATTAGCAATTTTCTTGGAAGAAGCAGAAGAGCATCTGGCAACCATTGATCATTTTTTACAGGATGATCGCCAAACAAATGAACAATACAATACTTTGATTCGAGCTTTGCATACGCTTCGTGGTAGCTCTGCGATGGCGCATGTGGATCACATTTTTGAAGCAAGCTCTAAAGTTGAAAACCTATTTAAAACATTATTACAAGATGAGCTAGATTCAAGTTCAAATGAAACTGCTTTACTAACGCATTATGCTCAATTCGTTCGTGATTATTTGCATAGTTTAAGACAACAAGATACACCGCAGAAATCTGATGAAATCTATGCCACATTCAATGCGGCATGGGATAGCTATGACTTCCAATTAGAAGAACAACATAATGGTTCGGTGCGACCACAAGGTCTGGTTTCTCAGTTGTTGGAACTCAATATCCATGATTTGCTTGATGTGGAATCTGATTTTGAGAAACGAGCACGTGCAGAATTTCCTCAATATCTACAGTTGCTTAGTCAACAAGCTGAAATATTGTTGCAACATACCCATCATCACGCAACGATTGGGATGTATCAATATACAAGTTTGTTGCGTTCAAGCTATCAAGATTTAATTTTTAAGCCAAACTTACTTCATTTAGATTATGCATTTGAGTTATATCACCAAGTCCATCAACAATTTACTCAATTATTTGATACCTTGGCAGCGGGACAGCGTGTCACTTTAACCAAAGTGCATGAGCGTGTTTTAAATGAGCTCAGTTCATTTACCCAACAGAATGTTGAGTCGCTAGATCAGCCTGTTCTAGACATATCTGAAGACTCAACACCAACACCACTCGCGCTAACTGATGATGATAAAGATAATTTACCTACTCAGATGGCTACAACTGATTTAACGGCTCAATTTGCTTTAGACAAACAGCAATTACAATCAGTTGAAGCAAATCGCGATTTTGATCCTGATCTCTTGGATATTTTCCTAGAAGAAGCGGATGAGTTATTGGCTGGGATCGATACAGATCTCAATACTTGGACAGTAGACGGTCAAAATCTCAATGCATTAAAAAACCTGATGCGTTATTTGCACACCTTGAAAGGTGGCGCAAATATGATACAAGCCCCTCATATTGGTCTGATTGCGCATGAGCTAGAAACCATTTATGAAAAGCTTATTAATCAGCAGCTCCAAGTAACACCGACCTTGGTTGCGATGATTCGCTCAGTCCAAGATGATATTTCAGATCGTATTCAAACGATTCGAGATCAGCAAATAGATTATCCTTCGACCCATGTCGTAGACGCTCTCATACAGTTAACAGCATCGACAGCGAAGACTGATGCTGAAAGCAAGGTAGCTACGCAAATTGTTAGCGAACAGAGCGCCGATGAAGAAACAACAGTGCCTGCTACAGATGTTGCTGTTCGGACAGTATCTACTCATGCTGCCGTAGATGTAACCGATCTCGCTGCTCAACTGGTACTGGATAAACAACAATTACAATCCGCAGCCTCCAATCGAAACTTTGATCCAGATTTGCTGGATATTTTCTTAGAAGAAGCCGATGAGTTATTGGTGGGGATCGATGCTGATCTAAATACATGGACGGTTGATCAGCAGAATCTAAATGCACTGAAAAATTTGATGCGCTATTTGCACACCTTAAAAGGGGGTTCAAATATGATTCAAGCCCCTTATATTGGTTTGATTGCGCATGAATTAGAAACGATTTATGAAAAACTCATCAATCAACAACTACAAGCAACACCTCAGCTCATAGCATTGATTCGTTTGGTACAAGATGATATTTCTGATCGTATTCAGACGATTCGTGATCAACACGTTGACTACCCATCAACGCATGTTGTGCAGTTACTCCAGCAAGCAGAGCAATCTGATGGTGGCGTAAGTCATGCGCCAAGCGTTGACGCGGTTGAATCTGTAGTTCAAGTTGAAGACATGCTGCCTGATACACATGAGACGATTGAACAGCAGTCTGCGACAGACGACATTGAGCGAACAACTGAAGAATTGAGTTCAGTTGAGACAGAAGTTGCTGTTGAAGCGGAGTTGCCTGATCAAATCGTAGCGTTGGTTGATGAAGAAACTGCCGAGGATGATGTTCGTTCACTGGTGGAACAGACCTTCCTTGAAGAAGCAGAAGAGTTGTTAGAACAGGCTCAACAGTTATTAAAACAATGGTTCGAGCAACGTAGTAATCGTAGTGTGTTATTACAACTACAACGTAATGCCCATAGTTTAAAGGGCGGCGCGCGGATGGCTGAGCTAGATGCAGTTGCCGTCATTGCCTATCATTTAGAAAATGCGTTTGAACAATTTGGTGTGCATCATTTTAATTCAAATGTATACGACAACTTACTCAATACCGCGCTTGCATGGCTCAATGATGCTGTCTTTAAACGTCAATATGCGAATTTTGATGGTTTAAAACATAATTTAGAAAAAATGGACTTTGTTGACGTTTCAGCACAACTGCCACAAAAACTGTCTGCACGAGATATTTTTACACCTGAATACACCATGGAGTTTGTTCAGGGTGATGGAACTGAGCCACCATCTATGCAAGGTGAGTGGGAAACAACTGAGCGGGTAGAACAGAATAATGAGATGATACGTGTTTCTGCTGAGGTCATCGAGAAGATGATTGATTTATCAGGAGAAAATGCGATTAACCGTTCACGTATCGAGATGGACTTAGGTCAGTTGGGCGGTACGTTGACGGAAATGGAGCTTGCGATTAAGCGTTTGGCGGATCAATTGCGTCGAATGGAAGGTGAGTTAGAAAGTCAAATTATTGCACGACATGGTGGCGAAGATGCGCGTTATGCTGATTTTGACCCTTTAGAGATGGATCAATATTCATCTTTAAATCAGTTGTCAAAATCTCTTGCAGAGTCAGCATCTGACTTGGTTGACTTTAAAACGACACTCTCTGAGAAGATCCGTGATACTGAAGGTCTATTGTTACAACAGTCACGTATCCAAGCAGAAATTCAAGAAAGTTTGATGCGTACCCGTTTGGTTCCATTTTCACGGCTGTTGCCACGTTTACAACGTATTGTTCGTCAAACGGCCTCAACCTTGAACCGACCGACGGAACTGGTTGTTAACAATACCGAAGGTGAATTAGACCGTAGTATTTTGGAGCGTCTAGTTTCACCATTTGAGCATATGTTACGAAATGCGATTGATCATGGTATTGAAGACCGTGAGCAACGCTTACAAGCGAAAAAGCCTGAAACAGGACATATTGTTTTAAATATCGGTCGTCAAGGGACAGATGTTGTTGTTAGCTTTAGTGATGATGGTAAAGGTATTGATGTAAATCGTATTAAAGATAAGGCGATTCAAACGGGGTTAATGACCAAAGAACAAAAACTTGATCAAGATGAGATTTTACAGTTTATCTTCCATCCTGGTTTTAGTACCGCGGCGCAAGTGACTCAGATTTCTGGGCGTGGTGTTGGTTTAGACGTTGTTCAAAGTGATATTAAAGCTTTGGGTGGTCATGTCAGTGTTAGTTCTGTTTTCGGTAAAGGCACAACCTTTACCATTCGAGTACCGACGACAGTGACCGTCAGCGATGCACTTATGGTGAAAGCGGGCGACCAACAATTTGCTTTCCCACTGGCACAAATTGATCGTATTGTGCGTATTTCACCGATGGCGTTAGAGCAATACTTTGATAGCCAAGAAGACTACTTCGATATTGATCAAGAGCGCTATCGTTTGCGTTATTTATCCGAGTTTGTGGCAGGGCAGCCGATTCCACGCTTAAGCGGTATTGTGCATTCTCTGCCTGTATTGTTGATTAAAGGGGCACAAGGTCAAACAACCGCATTATTGATCGACCAGCTCATTGGTTCACGTGGTCAAATTGTTGTAAAACCAGTTGGGCAACAATTCTCCAGTATTGGTGTGATTGCTGGGGCAACCATTCTCGGTGATGGTCAGGTCTGCTTGATTTTAGATGGTCAAAATATTGCTCGCCAAGCTCAGTCAACGCCACGTGCGAAACAAGCAGATGAGACATACACCAAACAGCGTTATGACGAACGTCGTTTGATTATGATTGTGGATGACTCAGTCACCGTACGTAAGGTTACGTCACGCTTGTTGGAACGTCAGGGCTATGATGTTGTGACAGCGAAAGACGGTGTAGATGCGATAGAGCAACTGGAAACCATTAAACCTGATTTAATGTTACTGGATATCGAAATGCCGCGAATGGATGGTTTTGAAGTCACGAATCTGATTCGACATCATGAAATCCATCGAAATCTACCGATCATAATGATTACTTCGCGGACAGGTGAGAAGCATCGTGAACGTGCCCTATCATTAGGGGTAAACCAATACATGGGTAAACCATTCCAAGAGGAAACACTTTTGGAAAATATAGATAGCTTACTTGTTGTGCGCTGAGGAGTGAATAATTATGGTGAAAAAAGGCGCAAACGCGATATTGGGTCAAATTGACCAGCAAGAGTTGCAGCATTTAATTACGGTTTCGACAGGATTTATTGACGCATACATTATCGAATGTCATCAAAAAGTTCCAATGCTGCTACCGCAAAATATCGTGTTATCTGCGATGGATACACAGACACGGGTTGATCATATTGAGTGGCATGATTTAAAACTGCCGATTTATGCGGTAAATGATCCAACCCAGAAACAGGGTGTTGCCTTGGTGGTTGAAGGTGATGATGTTTCAGAACGCTTTGCTTTGATCTGTAATGAAATGCCTTCATCGATTCGTTTACGTATCTCAGAGATCGTTGATGATGAATGTGAAATTGATGATGCCAATGTTTTTAAGTATGTGAAAATTGGCGGCAATACATTTTATGTTCCCAATTTGCAGAATATACAAACCCAATTGGGTTTATAAAGAACATAAAAAGGAGGAACTCAGTCGATGATTGAGTTCCTCCTTTTTTGTCTGTGTCGTTATCACTTTGCTAGCAGTTGTTCTAGAATCTGCTCGTAGATCTCTGCCAAAGGTTCAAGGTCAGCAACATTTACATGCTCATTAATTTGATGAATCGTCGCATTTAACACGCCAAGCTCCAATACTTGAGCGCCAGTCGGGGCGATAAAGCGTCCGTCAGATGTTCCGCCACTGGTTGAAAGTTTGGTTTCTACACCTGTTACATTTTTAATGGCGACTTTTGCGGCATTGACCAATTCCCCGACTGGGGTTAGAAATGGTAAGCCTGAAAAGGTCCACTGAATGCTGTAATTTAGTTGATGCTTATCTAAGATGTCGAGAACACGTTGTTGAAGGATTTCGGCAGTAACTTCTGTTGAATAACGGAAGTTAAATGTCACTTTCAATGAACCAGGAATGACATTGGTCGCACCTGTACCTGCTTGGATATTTGAAATTTGGAAAGAGGTCGCAGGGAAGTATTCATTGCCATTGTCCCAAACGGTTTCACATAACTCATTGAGCGCTTTAGATGAGGCGTGAATTGGGTTTTCTGCAAGATGAGGGTAAGCAACATGCCCCTGCTTACCATGAACAGTTAAAACAGCATTTAACGAACCACGACGCCCATTTTTTACAATATCACCCAGTTGATGGGTACTCGAAGGTTCGCCAACCAAACACCACGTCATTTTCTCTTGACGTGCTTCTAGGGTTTCCACAACTTTAACTGTACCGTTAATCGATGGACCTTCTTCATCAGAGGTAATCAAAAAGGCTATAGAACCTTTATGGTTAGGATGCTTTGCAACAAAGCGTTCAGAAGCAACCACCATCGCGGCTAAAGCTGTTTTCATATCAGCAGTACCACGACCATATAATTTACCATCTCTGATCGATGGTAAAAATGGATCTGAATTCCAAGCATCTAGTTGTCCAGTAGGAACAACATCTGTATGTCCTGCAAAACAAAAAACTGGACTTTCCGTGCCACGACGAGCCCACAAGTTATCAACATCTTCAAAACGTAAGTTTTCGATATTAAAACCAATCTTTGCCAATCGTTCAGCCATGATATTCTGGCAATCATGGTCAACAGGGGTAACAGACGGTTGGCGGAGGAGTTGTAAACTAAGTTCAAGCGTATCGGAATGGTTCATGCGAGATGTAGATAAATCTGGTGAAATTTGAACCGATATAATAGGGGAATATTGCCAAGAAAGGTATGTTAAAAAAAACCTTATCTTTTCAAAGATAAGGTTTTATGGTCTATTTTTTTACAAATTACATTTTATCTTGGGTTTTTTCAGCAGACTGCGTTACTTTTTCTCCAGCTTTAGATACATCTTTACCGAAACCTTTGAAGGTATTACAGCCAGTTAAAACAAAAGTGGCCATGATAGACGCAACTAAGATTTTTTTCATGCTTGTCTCCGACTCAATTTAATTATGGTGTATGTAAGAGGCTAAAGAAATAAGATGAAAATGAACATAATTGTTTGACGGTAGAAGTGTTATAAAGTGTTACTTACTGAAATTTAATGAAATCAGCGCCGCTTAAATAGCAGAGAAGGCTGACGAAACATATAGAAGAAGGGTTCGGCTGTTGTATTGTGGTACAGGCCATCAGTCCACCAATCCGCTGTTGATGAAGATGCAAGTTGGTTTGGGCAAAGCCATTCTTGGCGCTGTAAACGATAATAAGAAAGTTGTGGAATGTGAGTTCCCCATTGCCCTAAACGTCTAGAGGCATTCACCCATGTTGGGAGTGTTAATTCATCTTGTGAGCTAGGCAAAAAAAGCTGCCCTTTCATCACTGCAAATTTACGCTGGATTTGAATATTATTCGCTTCTGAAAACTGAAATTGGCGTTCGGTAAAATGCTTTAATTTTCGATGTAAGGTATCTTCTCGATTCAGCCCGAACCATTGTGACAAACTTAATTCGCTCTCACCTAGATAATATTTGAGAGCAACTTCCCAATGTTCAACTTCCTGCGTTTGTTGATTGAGCACAAGGAAATCGATTTCGCCTAAAGTGATTGCCCCTGAAATTTTTTGGATACTATGTCCAAGCAATTGATAGGGATGGTAAGCATCATCCAACAGCCAAAACCACAATAAATTTTCAAAACGTAAGCCTAAACGAGTGCTTTTAAGGCGTGCGAGAAAATCAAGTAGAGGTTGTGGTTGCTGATCAAGTTGTTTCAATCGTGGTTCATATTGCTGGTACAACGTTTGCCAAGTCTGGTCGTTGTGAATGCTGAATTTATTTTTCAGATTTAGTTCATTTGGGATTTGAGCCAAAATATTGGGACTGGCAATGGAAAAAGCCAACTGTCGTACAATAGGATGCTTAAACTGTAACCACGGTTCAAATAAAGCGGGGCGGGTCATTATTTTAAGCATGAAGCAAACTCAATCATGGAAATAATACGCTAAGTTTAAGAAACGACAATGAAAACACTTTATACTAGCACGGTTGTTTTGACGCGTTGGTTAAATACGAAATGAAAATATTGTTTTGGCGTAGTTTAGTCATCATTTTTATTACCTTAGGGATAATTGGTGCGATTCTACCGGGTATGCCAACGACGGTATTTTTGATTATCGCGGCGTGGGCAGCATCGAAAGGATGGCCGCAAATGGATGCATGGTTACTCAATCATCCTAAATATGGCCCAACATTGCGTAACTGGCGTGAAAATGGCACTGTACCACGTAAGGCAAAATGGCTTGCCAGTATCATGATGTTGATTAGCGGTATCATCATGCTCTTTACCAATGCGCCGTTTTTAGTCAAAGTTTTTACCAATGTCACCATGTTTACGGTCGCTGTTTGGCTATGGCTCCGCCCTGAACCTGAGCAGCGTTAATAAAAGCGGAGCTTTTTAGCTGCGCAAGACGAGAGCTATGCTCGAGTGGCGGGTTAATAAAAGCGAAGCTCTTGCGGAATATATTCCTCATGCGCAAGACCTTACGGAACGTTGTTCCTCATACGCTCGAGTGGCGAGTTAATAAAAGCAACGCTTTGCCCTGAGAAGCGTTTAAAGCTTCGCAAGAAGAAGAGCACCTACGCTCGAGTGGCGAGTTAAAAAAAGCGAAGCTCATACGGATCCCCCTACTTTAAACACTGCTTTAAGGATTTCCTTGAGAAACGTCTAAAGCTTCGCAAGAACACGAAGGCTATACGCGTGAGGTATAGAATAATTAAAGTCACTCGATGCACAGGTCGTGGTGAACACTCGAAAAATTGAAAATCATCTTTCACTACAAATCAAAACTACAGAAATCGCAGCATTTTTATGTTGAAATAAAGCAATAGAATGAAAGATAGAGATTGAAAATGCCCTATACACTTGAACAGGCTGATATTTTAATTGATTTGGCACAGCAAACTTTACGACTGCCAAAACATAACAAATTTTATGTTATTTCTTCAGGCAAGAATGGAATCGGCGAACAAGAAAATAGTGGCAAAACGCCAAGAGGGTGGCATCAAGTCGCACAAAAGATTGGTGCTGATGCAGAAAGAAATACGGTATTTATTGGTAGACAGCCGACAGGTGAAGTCTATGATCAACAACTTGCACAACAATTCCCACAACGGGATTGGATTTTATCGCGAATCTTATGGCTAGATGGTTTAGAAGCTGGATTTAATCAGGGTGAGGGCTGCGATACTTTTAAGCGTTATATTTATATTCATGGCACACCGGAGACAGAACCAATGGGCATTCCAATGTCGCATGGTTGTATCCGAATGAAGAATGATGAAATTATCGAGCTGTTTGAGCTGATCTCAGAACAGGCTTTGGTTTATATTTCAGAGCAGACTTTAGAAAACCAAGATTTAAAATGTGAATAAGTGTTTAAATAAAATACGAAAATACCGCATTTATCAAAGAATTACTTATTTTTTAATCACTCACACGGTTTTTTCGGGAAAGTGTGTCAAAAGCGTTTGACACGCTGTAAAGATTCTCTATAATGCACCTCACAAACGATAAAGACGTTAAGGGCGCTTAGCTCAGTTGGTAGAGCGTCTGCCTTACAAGCAGAATGTCGGCGGTTCGATCCCGTCAGCGCCCACCAAGCCTTTACGTTAAAACTTCAAGTGCAGCGGTAGTTCAGTTGGTTAGAATATCGGCCTGTCACGCCGAGGGTCGCGGGTTCGAGCCCCGTCCGCTGCGCCACTTAAGTTTTAACATCGTTTTACCCATAATTGCAAAATTATAGTGCAGCGGTAGTTCAGTTGGTTAGAATATCGGCCTGTCACGCCGAGGGTCGCGGGTTCGAGTCCCGTCCGCTGCGCCACTTTAAATTTGTGAGGTTGGGAATAGTATGAAGTTGGATAATTTTTTTATCTACTTCACTGAAACGAGAGTTAATTAGAAAAATCAAAGATTTTTCTCTTGCACTCGGACAAAGCTTCGCTTTGTTTGGCCTCGTTCAGGGCGCTTAGCTCAGTTGGTAGAGCGTCTGCCTTACAAGCAGAATGTCGGCGGTTCGATCCCGTCAGCGCCCACCATAGTTTGTGATACTTACTTCGTAAAGAAGTATACCGATGCAGCGGTAGTTCAGTTGGTTAGAATATCGGCCTGTCACGCCGAGGGTCGCGGGTTCGAGCCCCGTCCGCTGCGCCATTCTCTTGATATCGCTTTAAGGGAATAATTGTTTTGACAAGTATTTTATACTTGATCTCTGAAACGAGAGTTAATTAGAAAAATCAAAGATTTTTCTCTTGCACTCGGACAAAGCTTCGCTTTGTCTTGTGTCATAAAAATTGATTATCAATCAATTTTACCTTGCGCTTCGTAAAAAGTGATACTTTTTACTTGCTCAGGGCGCTTAGCTCAGTTGGTAGAGCGTCTGCCTTACAAGCAGAATGTCGGCGGTTCGATCCCGTCAGCGCCCACCATATCTCCTTTCTAGACACTCAAATCATTGTAATCAATATCCAATTATTTTATGATTAGCCTCAATAATGATTCTAATATTGAAGTAATTTATGAGAAATCCTTATCAACGTAAGGCCGCGTCGAAATCTCAAACAACAACATCTAACTCTTCATCCAAAGATGCTTATCGCCAATTTATTCAAAATATTATTCTGCAACGTGAAGTGATTGCGCTATATCACGATGGTTGGGCTTTGTGTTCTACACCTTCGGGTCAGCATGCGCTGTCGGTTTGGCAGAATAAAGGTCTAGCAAAATTATTAATTAAAGACAATTGGGCGCAATATAGTATTCAAGAAGTCTCGTTAAAGGATTTCATTGAAAAGATGATTCCATTTCTAAAAGAAAATAATACGATTTTATCTTTAGACTTAACCCCAGAGGGGAATAATCTGTTGGTGACGCCAGATACATTATTATTGGATATCAAGAACTTTTTATACCAAATCTATTTGCAACGTCCTGATATTTTTGAAGAGCTAAATTTGCCATTACCGCGTGACATCCGAATCCATCAATAAGTAGGGTCTGTTGAGATTTACAGACCCATAATTTTATACTTGATGGATGGGGTAAACCTTAATCAGTATTCATTGAGTAGCCAACCACTGACATAAGCAAAATACTCTCTTAACCATGCGTTATATCGCGTGGCTAATGGTGTTGTTGAGCCGACCATCGTGAAATTTGTGTAGCCTTGTTTTTTCGCAATTGCCGCGGCGCGTGGGGTATGGAAATCACTTGTGACAATAACTATTGGCTGTTGAATCGTAATATTCTGTGCCTTTAACAGCGGTTGGCTATTCTTTAGATTTAGTTCGGTGCTGGTGCTTCGATCTTCTAAGATAATTTGTGCTGTGGGAATGTGATAGGTCTGTTGCAAATAACGTGACATGACCAAAGCTTCACTCTCAGTTTCACCAAAATCCAATCCACCTGAAAGGATTAATTTTGCATTGGGTTGAGCTAAAGCGACTGGCGCTGCACGATCTAAACGTTTGGCAAGTGTGGCAGATGGTTGTCCATTTTCAACACCACTACCTAAAACAATGATTGCAGCCACAGGTGATGTGTCTTGTATGTTCGTTGTATTGTTTGCAAGATAATGGAAGAAATAGCCTAAGCTGACCAACCAGACCCAAAAGCATAACCAGCCGAATCGCCAGATTGAATGTAAGCGGAAATGATAAAAAAAGAAGCGTTCAATATGGTAATAAAAGAGCGAATATAAACAGAAAAAAAGACCAAGTAGAAGAGGGAGTACCGTCCCAATATGAATCTTTTTAAATGCGATCAATATTGCACCATCTAAAAATAACAGAATACCAATAACGGCAAAAAAAATACGAAGCCATAAACTCAGTTGCATAATCTTAATCGAAGTCGATTTGAATCAGCTCAGTGTATGTAAAATGAATTGAAAGGCAAACTTTTTTTAATCATCAAATTTAATCTTCAAACAATAAAACGAGTGATTCAACACCCGTTTTATTGCTTTGGATTTAGTACACATCTCGACGGTAACGCCCAGTTTGACGTAATTCATCAACCTGATCTTCACCCAATATCTCGATGAGAGCTTGATCCACACCTGCTGCCATACCATCAATGCTACCGCAGACGTAAATCACAGCCCCTTGCTTGATCCAGTTGATTAACTCATCAGCATTGTCGCGCAAGATATCTTGTACATAGATCCTTTGTTCTTGATCTCTAGAAAAGGCGAGGTCTAGGCGTTGTAGTGTGCCCATGTTTTTCCAAGCTTGAAGGGTTTCTTGGTAAAAGAAATCATGGTCGCGCTGACGTTCTCCAAAAATAAGCCAATTCGCTGAATAATCTTGACGATTGCGCTGCTGCAATAAACTCATTAAACCTGCGATACCAGTACCATTGCCGATACAAATAATAGGGCGGTTGTCATCAATGAGATGGAATGATTCGTTGGTACGGATGCGCAAAGCAATATCTTGTTTAAGCTGTGCAAACGTCGTTAACCAGCCTGATCCTAAGCCGTGTTGCCCCTGTTCATCTAACTGCTGACGCACCACAAGTCTTAATACTTGTTGCGATGGAATACTGGCAATTGAGTATTCACGAGTCGGTAGAGTGGGTAATTGTTCTAGCAATTGTTCGAGATCACTAAAAGGCTGAATTTCAACCCGCAAGTTTTTGTCCCAAAGTGCGTGCTCGATATTTTGATTACGTGATTTTATGATTGCTTGTGCTGGAATTTGCTGTTTGTCTAAGAAGGCTTGAATCTCAACCAAACTATTGGCAGGTTGAATCTCTGCGATATCACCTGCATGCCAAGTCATATCATGTGTTGCAGTGAGTTCGATATTATAAGCCGCTTGTCCCAGACTATTTGGGTTCAGCACATTACGTTGGCTTAATGTCCATTGATCAAAGGTTTTTTCGATATTCATTGCATGCAATTCATGCTGAGTCACAACCGATAAAGCTTGATTCCAGCGTTGAATATCATGAGGATTTGCATTATCCACTTCGATCAATTCAAACAATGGCTGTGCGTGGCATTGCTGTAACCATGTATTCACTGCATGACCAAAGCTGCAATAACTGTCTACATATTCTTTAGAGCCAAGTGCGAGAACTGCATATTGCATTTGACTAAGATCAAGGCGTTGTTGCATCAGCTTTTTGTTAAAGCCTGTCGCCAAGTCTGGTGCTTCACCTGTACCGTAGGTACTCACAACAAATAAAACCTGTTGAGTGTGTTGCAGATCTTGTTCTGTCAGCTGTTGAATGGGTTTCACAGTTGTTGGTTGTTGTGCCTCTTGTAAGCTTGTTGCAGTACGCCAAGCCAGTTGTTCAGCCACGCCCGTTTGCGATGCATAAGTAATGAGCCAGGGCGTTGCATTTGGATCAATCTGTTGGCCGATCAGAGATTGGCGAGCTGCGAGTGTTAATCTCTTTTGTTTACGTCGTTTAAGGTAAAGCATCCAGCCTGTCACAAAAAATAATGGCATCGCCAATGATGCAAGCATAGCAATGAATTGATAGGTTGATCCAAAAAAGCTACCCCGATGTACAGGCAGCATGCTGCTCATGATTTTTTCATTGAGCTTTTTATCTTCGTATAATTCAAACTTTTCGAATTTGTGCTCTTGGTAGTTGTATACCGCTTGGTTACGTGCGCGTTCATGTTGTGCAATTGCATCAACAAATGTTAGCTCAACTTTTTGATCGTCCTGTTTCGGTATATTTAGCGTCAAACTCGAGTATTCGCGTCCGATGTTGGCGTTCACACCTGTCCAAGTTTGGGTCAGAACCATGTCGATCTGTTGATTGGATAAATCTGGTTGTTCATTTTTATGTTGTTCAGGGTTGTGTTGATTACGTTGTGGTTGTTCTACCCCCATGACTTTGAACATACCTGAACGCCACCAATCATAAGACCAGTACAAGCCCGTACATGCAAACAAGAGGTAAAAAACAATCACCCATGTGCCCACGACCGCATGTAAGTCCCAAATAAAATTACGGCCTTTCAATTTAGGTTTGATCAAGAACCATTGCTTGAAGGTATGTTTCTTTGGAAAGCGTAGATAAATACCACTTAATACAAAGAAAATAAGGATCAGTGTTGATGCACCTGTGATTTGTGCACCATATTCTCCAGCCGTTAGGTTGCGATGTAATCGCTGGATAAACTGGAAAAACTCACGTCCTTTTACTTCGGGTAGCACCTCAGCCGTATAGGGATTTACCATCATGTTATAGCCACGACGTGCGCCTTCTTTTTTAATATTGACGGTGGAGGATGCTGTCGGGTCAGTCGCAATGGTAATGCTATTGATTTCAATCTCGGGTTGCTGTTGATTGAAATGTAAGTAGAGCTGAGCAGGGGTTAATTTGGTTACAACCGCAGCTTCGACGACATAGCTATCATGGTTGATCCATTTTAGAATTTGTTGATCGTATGAGTAAATTGCGCCTGTAACACCCATTAAAGACAGGATGAGACCAGCGGTGATCCCTAAAAACCAATGGATCTGAAAGAAAGCTTTTTTAAACATGGCTTTGACGGTATGCAGGTGGGAGAACAAATATGGGCAAATTATAGCGGAAGGCATTCGTTTTGATAAGAATAATATTGATTTTCATTCTCATTTGATTCTTGCAGGCGTAAAAAACCTCTCATAAAGAGAGGTTGGTTACATCAATATTCATATTAAATAGGTTTTGCCGCACCAACAGTTTCATTCAAGTGTTTACGAATTGTTTTGAATGCAAAGTTTTTAGAATCCATGCGTTTTGGCAGGATATAAGCACCTTGTTGTTGTTCACCTTTTGGTGTTTTCACTTTGAAGTTTACAAGAATAAAGTCTGGTGAGTTATACCACTCGTAAATATCTTTCCAACCAATCGTAGCAGTACCTTCTTGCAGGCCTACTTTTTGACGCATCACGATACCGTGAGGCTGTACACCTAAACGGATTCCTTTAATATCTTGGACAGGGAACTCTTTCATTTTACGTTTTACGTACCATTCAAGACCGAATCTTTTAATGATGTAGAAAAGCGCAACCCCGATAATCACAACCCAACAAATCACTGTTGAGTAAGTAGAATAATACTTGATGAGTCCTGCAGAAACTAAAGAAAGTACCACAAGTGCGATCATGATGATCCATGCTTTGCGGCTGAACTTGTTGGTACTGCGCCAAATCATAAGTTGAGCTTGACGTTGTTCAACTTCAGAAACTTCGTAAGGAACAGGTTGTAGCGTATAAGCGTATAAATTTTTGGCGGTCATAGTTTAAAAATTGAGTCTAGAACTGGATTAAGTTTAGCATTAATTAGAGCGTGTTGGCACGACATAAACGCTCTCAATCAAAGATATATAGGCGTAATAGGCGATTGGCATTGCCCCACACTTGGTTACAGTGACGCAAACTCGGTACCATCCTCATTAGGTTCATGTCTCAGACTTTGTTTGAGCATACTTAAACGTGTCAGAATACTGAACATGAGTGAGAGTTGCTGCAAAATGATCAATGACTTTGGATCATTATCTTCATCACGATTCAAGCGTTGTCGGATGTTTTGCAGCATATTTTGTGCTGATAAATCAGGCACTTCATCTCTGAGTAGCGCACCTTGAATATCATCGAGAGCTTGATCAAGCAGCGTTAAAATATCTTGATCCTGAATTTGTTCGCGGTGTGCGCCCAACGCGGCGATATAGCTCAAAAAGGTATGGCTGAGGCATAAAAACTCAAAAGCCTGTGTTTTTCGCGTGCTATCAATATTCGGTTCTGTGGCGAGTGTGGAAATCAATGAAGCGACTTCTGCATCGGTATTGTGTGCGGTACGTCGAACCACACGATAGTTCAATGCATTATTGCGACCTTGGTGATATTGTTCAACCACTTCGGCTAAATATTTGCATTGTGCTTGTAACGAACGTTGAATCGAGCGAGGCAGTCTACGAAACTTCCAATCTGGCCAAATGAAGCTGACCCCAAACCACGCCAAGGCACAGCCAATAACGGTATCAATCAAGCGAGGCAGACCTGCGGCAAATGCAGAACCATCTAAGTTAAAGTTGATTAACGCCAGAATCGTAATGAACGCGGTGGCTTGTGCATATTGTTTACTCCGCAGCTCGAAAAATAAAATTCCACTGAGTATCAACATGACCAATTGTCCTTCGATTGAAGGAATAAAATAGATGATTGCTAGACCAACAATAATCCCCACTAAAGTACCGACAATCCGTAAGTATAAGCGTCGTTTAGTGGCATTAAAGTTAGGCTGGCAGACAAACAATGCGGTCATCAGAATCCAATAACCATATTCAATATTGGTGAGTTGAATAAATAGATAACCGATAAAGAGAACGATAGATAAGCGGACAGCATGACGGAATAAAACAGATTCAGGACTTAGATGCTGTTTTACACGCACGACCATGTCATTTATACCTTTAAGGTCATCATCTTTGAGTTGGTTCTCGAGTTGTTGGGTATTGTCTAATTGAAGATTTCGTTCTGTCTCTAGATTTTGTAATTGTGCATCAATCGATTTTAGATTTTGATAAAGCGCAAATAAGGCATTAATCCGTACCTGATCATAAATGCCATCTTCACGCATTTTTTCTAAGGATAGTCTTAAATTTTCAAAGCTATGTTTAAAGCGTTTGTTATGTACATAACGTGTGCGGCTTAAAATAGATTGTGCCAAGTCCTGACAAGCCTTACCTTGGATCGACAAAATCCGTTGGAAGCGGAACAAGATATCGCTGTGTTGGAAAACTTTTGCCAGTTTTTGATAGTCAATGTGGGCGGAGTCTGCACGTTCGTGAATATCTTGAACCACAAAATAATACTGTAGACTGCGCCGCGTATCTTTTTGCCCTCGGTCACCTTTGAGCCGAGTCAGTAATGCCACGCGTAAATTATTAAAAATCGCAATCAGTTTGCTATTTTCCATCGACAAATCAATCATGCTTTGCTGATAACTTGAAGGCGTCATATCGACATCAAACAAATTTGATTTGGCATATAAGAAACTTCCTAATGCGCTATATGAGGCTGAGAGTTGATCTTGTAACTGTCGAACAGGAAATAACAGAAAACTAATTGTTGAAATGAGACCATACCAAGCTGCGCCAGCCACTAATAAAGCGGGCTGTAGATACCATTGCTCAAATAGATGCACTCCTAACATGGTGTATACGGAAATAACCAAACATCCGTAAGCAATCGTGGCATAACGACGACCGAGCGAACCCAACAGAATCCAGCCAATGCATGAGGCAATCAGTCCAATCGCAAAAACCATTGGATAGGGGAATAACAATTGAACCGAGGCAGCGGTGATAAAGAAACCAATATAGGTATATATCAGGTTCATGATGCGAACGGAAAAGCGATCATCAATGTCACTAATTCCCGCCGCAACCACACCTAAAGTCAATGGAATCGTAGCAAGTTGGTAACCCATCAAATAAGGAACAAATGCTGTTCCCGTAAAAGCGATTAACATACGCACGTTGTACATAAACGTGGTGTTATAGGTTGCTTGTTTTAAACGTTTGAACCAAGGATTCAAGAGCTGTCCTTTTTGTATTGTGCCGTCGATTTTATTCTTCATATTATGCACAAATTAAGGTGAGGATGCTAAGCTTACAATCTCATTAAACATGAAAAGTACAGCATTATGCAGGCGGAGCAATCTCAAAAGCGTCAGTATTCCACAGCATGGATTATGTTACTTGCCCTATTAACGGCATTGGGGCCGCTTTCGATCGACATGTATTTACCTGCATTGCCGCAAATGGCAGACGAGTTCGGGGTCAGCACGCAAATGGTGGCCAACAGTTTGCCTGCATATTTCTTGGGGCTTGCCATCGGTCAACTTTTTTATGGACCGATCAGTGATCGTATTGGGCGTAAGACACCGTTATATTTTGGGCTGGCTTTATATGCTATTGCCAGTTTGGCTTGCGTTTTTGTCACCAATGAATGGAGCTTAATAGCCGCGCGTATTTTTCAAGCTTTAGGTGGTTGCGTGGGGGTGGTGATTGCTAGAGCAGCGATTCGAGATCGTTTGGATGTCGCAGGTTCAGCACAGGCTTTTTCTAGCATGATGATCGTGATGGGACTGGCACCGATTTTGTCACCGATCTTTGGCGCTTGGATTTTAATTTTCTTTCCTTGGCAGGTTATTTTTGTCTGCTTAGCCATCATTGGTGTGATTTGTTGGTTGTGCGTGCACTTTTTCTTTAAAGAGTCGTTGCCTGTAGAGCGTCGTTTAAAACTATCGGTTTATCAAGTCACTACGCTCTATGCTGCAATTTTAAAAGATGAAAGCTTTAGAGTGCCGATGTTGGCAGGTTGTCTGACAGGCGCTGCATTATTTTGTTATATCAGCTCAGCTTCTGCTGTTTTTATGGGGCAATATGGACTGTCTCAACAGCAATTCTCATACGCATTTGCACTAAATGCAGCGGGCATTATGTTGATGTCGTCATTGAATAAGCATTTGAATACGCGAATGGGTATTTTTCCGCGCTTACGTTTAGGTGGTTCTATTCAATGCTTTGGTGCTTTGATTGTGGTGAGTGCAGGCTTGATGGTAAATGCACCTTTGTGGTTTTTAATGGTTGGCTTGTTCTTAGTGGTATCAGGTATCGGTTTAACAGGTCCAAATGCGATGGCACTGGCAATGTCTCAGCAAGGTGCACGAGCGGGAACTGCGAGCGCAATCATGGGCAGTACCCAGTTTGCATTTGGTTTACTCGGTGGTGTGATTCTCAATTTCTTGATTTGGAAAGCATCGCTTAATATGGGCTTGATGATGTTGATGTTTACCAGTGTCGGTTTATTCACAATTTTTAAGGTCGGGAAACAGCAAAACAGTATCTCCGTTTAGAGATACTGCTGAAAGTTTGAATTATTCATCTACAAATACAGTGAAGTTTTCTACGGGTTCACGCGGCGTAATAAACGTATTCACTATATGGTCTGGGTCGGCATAGCCCAATGCGACGGCACAGACCAGATCTTCATCTTCAGGCGCGCCAAGCACTTCTAAAACGATGGGGTGAAAATGGTTCCAAGCCGCTTGTGGACACGTATCTAAACCACGTGCTTTTGCTGCAATCATGACGTTTTGGATCATCATGGAAATATCCATTTTTGCACCGATGCCCATGATTTTATTTACAGTAAAGTATAAAGCGACAGGCGCATCGAACAATTGAAAGTTCCGTAATTGTTGTGCAGCCATTCGGTCTTTTTCACCTTTTTGAATGCCAAGTAAGCCATACAGTCCCCAGCCATTTTCACGGCGACGATCAATAAAGGGTGAAATCCACGTTTCAGGATAGTAAGCAAAAGTCTCTTGATAGTGTTGTGCCAGCTCTGGTTTTTGAAAAAGCTCAACTTGCGCCGTACAAACACGGTCAATCATTTCCGCTCGTTTTTTCCCTGTGACCACATAGACTTTCCATGGTTGTGTGTTTGTACCAGATGGGGCACGACTGGCTACAGCGAGAATGTCTTTAATGGTTTGGGTATCAACAGGGGTGTCCAAAAATGCACGTACTGAATGACGTGATGTAATGGCGTCATCAACGTAGCGGACTTGATCCATGTTCATAAAATTTCCTCATGTTTCTTTGATCTTTCTCATATGATGAGACTATAAAGCAATCATGACCTTTTGCGGATGATTTTTAAACCACCAATCAAGATTTGTTTGAAAAATAATCGACCGCGTTGGGGTTGGTGAAAATAGAATCAGTTTTTTTCTATTCGATTTCTTTTTGTGAAAAAGAAATTTATTTATAACACAATGAAATAGAAATAATATTTAGATAGATATGTTCCAAGTATTCTTGTTCTTCTCATAAAAAAATACACACAATATTCTAAATTTATGCATAATACGCCCTTTTTAAAAATTGATTAGGCTTTCCTTGCTGATAAAGGTGAGGGGGATTTTCCATGTTAAGTGTATTAAATTTACCCAATTTTATACTTATGGAAAATGTTGAAATATACACCAGACAAAGGAGCTTCTTATGAGTTCAACTCTCATCCGCAAGCCGTTCGCAGTGCAAGGTTTGGCAATGATCGTTGCAGCCTTGATGATGAACAATGCACACGCAAGCAGTGAGCAAGAGCAGATTCAACAGCTTCGCGCTGAAGTAAATGAGTTAAGGGCTTTATTAGAACAATATCTACCTCCAATAAAACAACAAAGTGATGCCCCAAAAGTTGTAGAAACACCAACTACAGTTATCGCAAATAATGACAATGCTCAGACGGTTACAACAGAGGCGACGCAAAAATCTCCTCTAGGCTTTAGAACTGCTTCAGGTGCTCAAGTGCAACTTTATGGTTTCCTACGTGGTGATGCTTCCTATCAAGTAAAAGGTGGTGATGGCATATTCAACCGTATTAACAAAGTTGATTTGGAAGGCCAAGAAAAAAATAGCGATCGTTTTTATAGCACAGCTACCGTGACCCGATTTGGTCTTGATTTTAAAGCACCTGTCGAAGGCGCAAAAGTTGGTGCTAAGTTAGAAGTCGATTTTCGTGGTGGTAGTAGTAATGATACGATACGGATTCGGCATGCGTATTTGACTTATAACGACTGGTTATTTGGTCAAACCACTTCAACGTTCTTGGCAACTGATGTACAGCCAGAAATGCTGGATTTTAACTCACCATTAGGTATTGGAACCTTCCGCACCCCGATGGTACGCTACAGCGGTAAATTGGATTCAGATATAAGTTATGCCATTGCTTTGGAAAAGAGCAATGATGATAATCGAGTACCCGCATTCACCTCTAAACTGAAATATGACTTTGCAGAAGGTAAAGGTACCAGCTCAGCACGCGTTTTATTGACTGAAGCACGCAGCAAGGCCGCTTTTAACAAAGATCATAAACAAATCAGTGCCAATGATTCAGACTTGGGTTGGGGTGTTGCTGTTGGTGCAAAATATAAGTTCACTGATGCATTACAGGCAATGATTGACTATTCACATGTCAAAGGTGACAGCAAGTTTTTGCTGTATAGCAATAATGCCTTTAATGTAAATCCAAATAATTTGGATATACATCTCAATGAGTTTGATGCATTTACAGCGGGTGTAAGCTATCAAATTACGCCGAAACTGCGTAGTACTTTAGCTTATGGCGCAATGTTTGCAGATGATAGCAATGAATTTGCTAAACAGGCTGTGACCGATGCAACACAAAACAAAACTTTGCAACAAGGTTGGTGGAACGTCATGTATTCACCAGTAACACCAATTACGTTTGGTTTAGAGTATATCTATGGTGAACGTAAGACCTTTGATGGACAAAAAGGTAAGGATAGCCGTGTAGGAGCGATGGCGCGCTATAACTTCTAACCTATCCTGCGGTGTAATCATCCGTGAAAATGAGTTGATTTGATAAACGCAGGGTTCTTACAAAGAACTGTATGCTTTTTATTAAGTTGATTGAGTTTTCACTCATTTTGAGAGTTACTATTTCATTGTTTTATTAGATGGAAAAACGTCGAAAAAACGAATGAAATAAACGGAAGAAGATATGGAATTTACTTTTAATGGTTTTTATACCTTAATTTCGGCGGTTATCGTTTTGTTATTAGGGCGTCTGCTCGTTAATAAAATTGATTTTTTAAGACGTTATAACATTCCAGAGCCAGTCGCTGGTGGTTTGGTTGCAGCAGTATTGTCATTACTGGTTCATTCTTTTTTAGGATACAGTATTATTTTTAGTAGCCAATTACAGACCAGCTTCATGTTGATCTTCTTTGCTTCGATTGGTTTAAGTGCCAATTTTATGAAGCTAAAAGAAGGCGGTATTGGACTGGTATTGTTCTTAGGCTGTATCGCTGCCTATATCGTCGTTCAAAATGCCGTGGGTATGAGCTTGGCTTCATTGCTTGGTGTTGATCCTTTGATTGGTTTGATTGCAGGTTCTGTGACCTTGACCGGTGGTCATGGTACTGCGGGTGCTTGGGGTGAAATCCTAGAAACTCAATATGGTATCCAAGGTGCATTGACCTTAGGTATGGCAAGTGCGACTTTCGGTTTGATTATCGGTGGGATCGTCGGTGGTCCGTTAGCCAAGTTATTGATCAACCGTCATAGTTTGGCACGTGCCAAGACACCTGCTCAAATCCAAGATCGTGATACTCATCCAGATCCGCACCCTGATGATTTGGCACCCTTTGAAAACCCACACCAAGTTCGTTTGATTACTGCTGATAACGCGATTACGACCTTAGGTATGTTTGCGGCTTGTCTTGCATTTGCAGAATTTATGACAGGGTATAGCAAAGGCACATGGTTTGAGTTGCCAACGTTCGTATGGGCACTTGGCGGCGGTGTGATCTTACGTAATATCTTAGAAAGTGTGTTGAAGGTCGATATCTTTGATCGTGCAATCGATGTATTTGGTAATGCGTCGCTTTCGTTATATTTAGCAATGGCACTGTTATCACTGAAACTGTGGCAATTGGCAGATTTGGCTGGTCCATTGGTTATCATTTTAACCGCACAAACATTGGTTATGGCATTGTATGCTGCATTTATCACCTTCCGCGTCATGGGCAAAAACTATGATGCTGCGGTACTGGCAGCAGGTCATTGTGGCTTCGGTATGGGGGCAACACCAACCGCTGTTGCAAACATGCAGGCGATTACCAATATGTATGGACCGTCACATAAAGCATTCTTAATTGTTCCTTTGTGTGGTGCGTTCTTTGTTGATTTAATTAACGCAACAGTGATTCAAGTGATCTTGAAATTCTTTGCCTAAGTCGAATTAAAAAGCCCCTTGTGGGGCTTTTTTGATTTATCCATTGTTAATCGGCTATGTCCATTGATACATAGCATCTGCAAAAGCGAATAAGTGATGAATGAAAAATTAAATGCCACGCTGATGTCGTGGGTACAATTCTTGAATGATCCACTTTGGAATTTCTTGGTTATTTTACTGGTTGCTGTTGGACTGTTTTATACCTTAATTACAGGTGCAGTTCAGCTACGGTTATTCTTGCAAAGTATCCGTGTGATGAAGGGTAGCCGTAAAGAGTGCAAAGATGATCATGGAATTACCCCTTTTCAGGCTTTTGTAACTGGACTCGCCAGTCGTGTTGGCGTGGGGAATATTGCAGGTGTTGCGATTGCGATTGCGATTGGTGGACCGGGTGCTGTTTTTTGGATGTGGTTGACTGCCTTTTTGGGGATGAGTTCAGCATTTGTTGAGTCATCATTGGCCCAGCTGTTCAAAGTCCGAGATCATCAAAATAAGCAATTCCGTGGTGGACCTGCATACTATATTACTCAGGGTTTAAAGCAAAAATGGCTCGGGGTAGTGTTTGCACTTTCACTTATTCTCGCTTATGGCTTTGTCTTTAACGCTGTTCAAGCAAATGCAATTATCGGTGCGACTTCCCACGCTTGGGGATGGGATAAAGCCAATGTTATCTTGGGTTTAGGTGGTCTTGATTTAGAGGTTTCTTGGCTCGGGATCGTGCTGGTGATCATGACTGCGCTGGTGATTTTTGGTGGTATTAAGCGTATTGCGAAGGTTGCAGAGAAGATTGTGCCTTTCATGGCACTTTTATACATCGGGGTTGCTTTGTACATCGCGATGATTAATTTCCCAATGCTACCTGAAATTTTTAAATTGATTTTCACCAAAGCATTCGAGTTTGAAGCAGCGGCAGGTGGTTTCTTTGGTGCCATGATCTCTATGGCGATGATGTTGGGAATTAAACGTGGTTTGTTCTCAAACGAAGCAGGTATGGGTTCTGCACCAAATGCCGCAGCTGCATCTGATGTGAAGCATCCTGTAAACCAAGGTTTGGTGCAAATGCTCGGTGTATTTGTTGATACCTTTGTGGTCTGCTCGTGTACAGCTATTATTATTATGGTTTCAGGTTTGTACCATGAAGCTGGTTTTGAAGGTGTGACCTTAACTCAAAAAGCATTAGAAAGTCAGATCGGTGCTTGGGGTGGTGGTTTCCTTGCAGTTTTACTTTTCTTGTTTGCCTTCTCATCAATCATTGGTAACTATGCTTATGCAGAAAGTAACGTCAGATTTATCAATAACAATGCAAAACTGATGTTTATTTTCCGTGTCATGGTGTTAATGATGGTCTACTTCGGCGCGATCACCAGTGTACCATTGGTGTGGTCGATGGCTGATTTGTCGATGGGCTTGATGGCAACCATTAACTTGATTGCGATTGTGTTATTGACACCAATCTTCTTGATCCTATTGAAAGATTATACCGCTCAACTTAAAAAAGGTATTAAAGATCCTGAATTTAAGATTGATAACTATCCTGAGTTGAAGAAGAAAGTCGATTCAGATATTTGGTAATGTTTAGGGGCTGTTGACATTTCAGCCATGCATTGCGTTATAGGCAAAAACGACTCAAACAAGGCATGAAACGCAGGCAATGGCGATCCCCTTGTCAAGTTTCGTAACGAAGTTTGGGGAAGTTTTAGCCATAACCCTATGGGACAGGGACATTTTTTGCTGTTACTACGTTATGTCTTTCTCATTTAGAATGACTAAATTTCGAAAAACATGTCTTGTACCATCTAAAAAAATGTCCACTGTCGCAAGCATCTGTGAAATGTCAACAGACCCTAAGCTCAAATAGCCCCTTTCGAGGGGCTTTTTTATGAAGTTTTATTGAGAAAATACAAAAAAATGCTACATCTTTTTTTCAATGCAGTCGTTAGAATCCGACCAGAAATTAAATAAAGATGGCAAATGTCGCGTATGAAACAACTTGGGTTATGGACACTTGGACTTTCAGTCATGATGTTAACGGGCTGTCAAACCACCAAACATCTATCGCCAATTGTTGAAGATGCTCAGGCGCATGTGGTCAGTCAACCTTTCGCTCAGATCAAAAAGCAAAAACGCCCTGTGATTGCATTGGTGCTGGGGAGTGGCGGTGCGCGTGGCTATGCGCATATTGGTGTGATTGAAGTTTTAGAGCAGCAGGGGATTCGTCCCGATTTTATTGTGGGCACAAGTGCTGGGAGTATTGTCGGTTCAATCTATGCCAGTGGAAAAAGTGCAGCTGAATTGCGTGATATTGCTTTGAAGTTGAAAGCCAATGATGTACGCGATGTCAGTGTTAGCCTAAAGGGTTTTTTTGATGGGAAAAAGGTCGAAGATTATGTCAATGAGCAAGTGCATAATACCCCACTTCAAAAACTTAAGATTCCAATGTATGTGGTTGCAACAGAATTAAAAGAAGGCGGTAAGACGGTCTTTAATTATGGCAATACAGGGCAGGCGGTACGAGCGTCGGCTTCTATTCCAAGTATGTTTGTCCCGATCAAAATTGGTCATAGTGAATATGTCGATGGGGGACTAGTCAGTCCAGTGCCTGTACAGGTCGCACGTGATTTGGGTGCCGATGTGGTGATTGCCGTTGATATTTTGGCACAACCTGTACATACCGAAACCACCAATGTTTGGGGGCTATTCAATCAAAACATTAATATTATGCAAGGGCGTTTGGCGGAAGAAGAACTTAAATATGCGGATATCGTGATTCAGCCTGATCTCCGTGAAAAGGTGCATATCTTTGATGTCAAAGGACGTGAAATGACCATGCAGGCAGGCGCGGACGCTGCCAAAGAAAAGCTCTCAGATATTCAGTTAGCGATTCAAACCAAGATGCGTCCTAGTTCTAAAACTCAGCAAAACCTCACTTTAAAGTTGAATGACTTAGCGCCATAACTTTGATTGTTTTTAGCAAAGGATTGCTTTTATCTAAACAAATAAAAAATGTCTTACAAAATGCTATGAAAAGTTTGAAAAAACAGGTAAATAACTACATTAGCAATCCATCAGACTAATTTAAGTTTGAGGTTATGGCATACAACCATCCGTCTATTGCAGTACCACAAGGATCGTTCAGTAAGATGTTTAAATCTTTTTTCCCAAATCCACGTTATTTTTTTGCTTCATTGTTATTGTGGGTCATCATTAACATGTTGTTATGGTATTCAGGTGGAAAAGAATGGGGGACATATCTTGGCTTTTCAGAGGGATACCATGAGACAGCTTTACCCATTGATGTGAGCCGTTTTTGGTCTCCAACATTTCTATGGTTCTACCTTTGGTTTTTTGCGGCAACAGCATTATTTGCGATTTTTTGGCGATTTTTCTCCGACAATAAATGGCAGCGTTGGTCAGTTTGGGGTTCAGCATTTATTCTGTTTAATATCTGGTTTGGGGTACAAGTCAGTGTCGTGATTAATGCGTGGTATAACCCATTTTATAATCTCATCCAAACCATGCTATCTAGTGGCGGTGGCGATGTACAAGATCTCTATTCAGGTGTCATGACCTTCCTATACATAGCGATGGTCTACGTGACTTTTGCTGTGTTTAACTTGTTCTTTGTGAGCCATTATGTTTTTCGTTGGCGTACAGCCATGAATGATTTTTATACATCACATTGGGAGCGATTAAGACATATTGAGGGAGCTTCACAGCGTATTCAAGAGGATACGATGCGTTTTGCGAAGACGACGGAAACACTTGGGGTTAACCTCGTCGAAGCACTTTTAACCTTGATTGCTTTTTTGCCCATCTTGGTACAATTATCGGTACATGTAAAAGAATTACCTATAGTAGGTGAAATTCCACACGCCCTTATGATTGCTGCAATTGGTTGGGCAGTGTTGGGTACAGTTGTATTGATGGTTGTTGGTTATAAGTTGCCGGGATTGGAGTTTAATAATCAAAAAGTAGAAGCGGCCTTCCGTAAAGAATTAGTTTATGGCGAAGATCAGCATGATAGGGCACAACCACAAACACTTAAGCAGCTTTTTTCCCAAGTACGCCAAAATTATTTTCGTTTATATTTTCATTATGCCTACTTTAATTTAGTGCGTATTTGGTATTTGCAGTTAGATAATATTTATGGGCTTTTTATTTTATTCCCATCGATTGCTGCGGGTGCTATTACCTTAGGATTGATGATGCAAATCTTAAATGTCTTTAATCAGGTACGTAGTTCATTCCAATATCTGATTAGTTCATGGCCAACGATTATTGAGTTAATGTCGATTCATAAACGTTTAAGAGCATTTGAAAAAACGCTGGGCTAAATCAGACCTTACACAAAATAGAGCTGTATCTTGAAAGCTAGAGAATCTAACTTTTGGGATACAGTTCAAATCGCGGTAGTGGATAAGATCTTATTATAAAAAACAGATCCCTAATCCAGCGCCAAAAGTCATGACCCATAATGGATGTATTTTCTTAAATAAGCCCAGTATTGCGGTCAAAATTACAATCAAAACCAGCAAAACGTTTTGAGTAGAAGCATCGGCGATTAGCCACGCACTGACCAAAACTAAGCCGACTGTGATGGGTTTAAGTGCTTTTTCAAAACGAGCACGTAAAGGGTGATGTTTGAATCGTTGCCAAAACTTGAGCGCATAAATGGTAATAATAGATGATGGTCCAAACTTAGCGATGGATGTCACAATGAGTCCCGCTGGACCTGCAACATGCCACCCAACTAATGGAACGACCATCATATTGGGTCCAGGAGCCGCCTGTGCCATCGCAAACAATGAACTAAACTGTTCGGCTGTCATCCATTGATGTACCGTTACAACTTGATGCTGCATTTCAGGCAAGATCGCATTGCCTCCACCAAAAGCAACCAGCGACAATTGTGTGAATACCATTGCAAGCGTGAGCAATATCATGATTTTTTCACTCCCAATACCAACATATTTATCGCCAGTAAAATAATCAAGATCAGCAGCAACGGCAGCTTGAGCCACAACATAAAGATAAAGGTCAGCAAAATCGTGACAATGGTTAAACGTTTCTTAAAAATAGGTTTCAACATTTTTATGCCTGTTGCAAAAAGTAAGCCTGCAGCGGCAGCGGCTAAACCTTGGATCAGATGCTTAACGCTCGATAAATGTTGAAAATGCACGTAGGTCTGATAGATCAGTAACACAATGATGGTTGGAGCAGAGATCAAACCAAGTACAGAACTGACTGCACCTTTAATACCTTGAAACTCCATGCCGATCGCTACTGCCATATTGATAATATTGCCACCGGGTAGCACCTGACAAATCCCCAGCAGATCTGTGAATTTAGCCTCATCTAACCATTTTTGTTCTTCTACGATGACGCGATATGCCAGTGGCAAAACACCGCCAAAGCCAATCAATCCCAATTTCATAAACCCCATAAACAGCGCCTTACTATCAGGTGTTGTAGATGATGATTCATGTGCTATTGAAATGGCTTGAGCTTTCATTAGGAGTTTTTCCTCATTGACCTTACTGGTAATAGGATGGTGGAATAGTGGTATATTTACAAATGCTTTATTTTTCATTATCTATACTTTTAAGGTATGTATGATCGACATCCATAAACTCAAAGCCTTTATTGCAGTTGTTGAGGAAAGCAATATTTCCAAGGCAGCTGTTCGCTTGCATATACAACAACCGCCACTGACGCGTCTGATTAAAAGTCTAGAGAAAGATTTAGATACCGTGTTGTTAAAACGATTGCCGCGTGGTGTTGAAGTGACTGAAGCAGGCAAGGCCTTATACCAAGAGGCGCTGACGATTTTGGATCATGCGGAATCTATTCCCCGAAGAGTGCGTAATATTGCGCAAGGAAAGGAAGGTCAGATTAATATTGGATTTACCCACTCTATTGGTTTGCACCCTTTTTTACCTGCTTTATTGCGCCAATATCGAGAGCAATTTTCTGCTGTTGCCATTCACTTAGAAGAGGACAGTAGTAGTGCTTTGGTGGATGCGGTGATCAATGAAAAATTAGATATTGCCTTTCTGCGAAAACCAGCACCGATACACGCCGATTTGCACAGTTTGTATGTCTTAGATGAACCTTTAATGGTGGCTTTGCCGAGCAACCATCCTTTGGTCGAGCAGCAAGGAGCAATTCATTTACCTGACTTAGAAGCTTATGAGTTCGTGTTATATCGCCGTCTAGGCGGGCAAGACTTATTTGATAATATTTTGGCAAATTGCTATCAGGCAGGCTTTAGTCCAAATATTGTCCAAGAGGCGCCACGTTTAACCTCAAGTCTTAATCTGATTGCAGCAGGGATTGGGCTCTCGATCGTACCAGCCTCTATTCAAGAGTTTTGGAACAAGCAGATTGTCTATCGTCCTTTAGAAGCGGCTCAACCATGTATTGCACCCATTTATGCAATTTACCGAATGAAAGAAAAGAGTGTGCGAGTTAATCATTTTCTGAGGTTATTAAATACGAGTAGGTTAAGTGCTTAAGCATCAGCTTCGATTGTAATTAGAAAAAGCGTTAAACTGCTGTTGAGATGAATAATAAATAAACCAAATAGAGAAAAGCCATGAAAAATTTGCTGTCAGGTTGTTGTTTAGTTGCGATGAGCTCCGTTGCTGTTGCCCAAGAGATAAAAGGAATTGCTTTTTTCCATCAAAATTGGGAAATGTATTGCAGCAATACAGGTACTTGTCGTGCGGCTGGCTATCAAGCAGATGCGGCTGGTGATAACCCAGCGTCATTACTTTTGACACGCCAAGCAGGTGCGAAGCAAGCGGTGACAGCCAAGTTTGCTTTAGCGCTATATGATGAACAAAGTATTCCAGCCAATAAACTGAAAAATATTCGATTCTATCTCAATGGAAAAGACTTGGGACAGGTGACGGTAGATGGCAATGAATCGCCCTTAATGGGAAAACTATCTGCATCGCAAGTCACGGCTTTATTGCAACAGGCGCAACAAAAATCGGAAATTGTAATTAAAAATGCGTCTTTCCAATGGCAAATCTCGGACGCTGGTATGACGGCGACTTTATTGAAAATGGATGATTTTCAGAAGCGTGTCGGAACGGTAGGCGCATTGGTGAAAAAAGGTAAGGGTGATGAATCCAAAGTCTTAAAGGCTCAGCCTAAGCGAGTGATCAAGCGGGTCAACACCGCAACTGAGCCTTATTTGACCTTACAACCGAGTAACAAGCAGTACCCATCTATTTATCAGCGTTTAATGGCAGCACAACCGACTCCAAAAGAGGAGGGTTTCTGTGAAGGGATTTATGATTATGCTCGTGATGGTGCACAATCTCAGCCGATCCAACTTTATAAGTTAAGTAATCATAAAGTGTTAGCGATGAGCTTATGCTGGCGTGCTGCTTATAACGAAGGTTATGGTGCGTGGGTGATGGATGAGTCATTAAAGGGTAAAGCGACTTTTGTGACTGAACATGCTTCTGATTTTGGTGCTGGCGTGATTGGTAGTGCGCAAAAAGGTCGAGGAATTGGTGATTGTTGGTCAAGTTCGGAGTGGGTTTGGGATGGTCAAAAGTTTGTTCAAAGTAGAGACATGTGGACGGGAATGTGTAAAGGTTTAGCTGCTGGTGGTGTGTGGGAATTAGATTTGATCGAAGCAGTTGTGAAATGATACCTGTGGTTACACAGTCTCACAGATGATTGTATTGGCTCTATGGTACAAAGAGACAGATTGCATTTTGGAACTGCGCTTATGTCTCGTGTTTATATTTCTCCTCGTCGTAAATTTTCTCATTTGAGTCGTTCTATATTGATGGCTGCGGCTGTGCTAGGAACAACTCAAGTGGCAATGGCAGGACCTACAGTTGATCAACTCAGTGATTGTTTAGTTAAAGCGACCACGGCCGCCGATAAAACCACGGTATTGCAATGGACCTATAGTGCTTTAGCGGCACATCCTGATTTAAAAACGTTTAGTAGTGTCACGCCTGAGCAGAAAACTCAGCTTGATCAAAAGTTGGCACAAGTTTTACAGCGTGTGATTGTGGAGCAGTGTTCGGCTCAGACTAAAGCGGTGATTCAGGCAGAGGGGATTCAGGCAGTTGGTGAGGCTTTTCAGCAGTTAGGTCAGAGCGCGGGTGAGGATATTGTCAAAGATCCTGCGGTCAGACAGCAGTTGCAAGGTACATTGCGTTATATTGATTTAAATAAATTGGTCACGACTTTTTTAACACCTGATATTTGGAATAAGTTGGGTGTGTTAAGAGGGGAGTGATTTTTATAACCTTGTTTAATTTGTATTTGAGCCTTTACTTTAAAATTCTCTTAAAAATGGGGGTAATCATTTAGTCTAGAGCTAAATAAGAATTTCATTATTTTAATAGACTGTGGCAGCTTGTGAGGTGGAAGCTATCGGGGAGATTTTATAAATGCAAGTGATAATAAGAAATTAATTTATTGTAATAAAATTCTTTTTTGTTAGAATTCTAAAAAAACTAACATTAAGAGGGTGTTATGGAGTGGTATTACTGGGCGTTTTCAGGCATTGGTGGTGTGGTATTAACCTTATATTTTACTTTTTTTAGAAGTCCAAAAGATGCAGTAACTCAACAAAATACCAATAAGAATGGTACTCAAACTAATAACAATGGGAGTAACAATACTACTCAAGTTGTTAATATAGGGGCGGTTCAAGTGAAAGATGTAGAGGAAGAAAAACAAGTTCAGAAAATGGATATTAGTACATTGAAGTCCAAAGTTAGAATATTGTTTATTGATGATCAGGACTTTCCAGTTATTAAGAATTTAAAAAGATCAGGTTGGAGTGTTGATCATCTTTATAAGGTTGATGATATTGATCACCCTTATATTATAGCAAGTCATATTCTTTTTGTGGATATTAATGGTGTAGCTAAAGATTTATCAGATGAAGATGGAATTGGATTGGTTAAAGCTTTAAAGAAAAAATATGCAAGTGAAAAAAAAGTTATTATTTACTCTGCTGAATCTGATGGAGATAGATTTAATGAGGCTTTTAGATTGTGTGATGATTTTTTGCCCAAGCAATCTGACTATTTTGAATTTTCGGGGATAGTTGAGAAATATTCGCAAGAGATTATTAAGTGAAAGATATAGTTTTTTATACGTATTGTAAAAATAGTCATGATAATGTTTTAATTAATACATTAGACTTCCGTCATAAATCAAAAAACGTACAATTTATTTGATCTTAAATTAATCAGCAAAATTATTTAATTCAAGAGATAATCCTTGGATGAAATTCAAAGATATTCAAAAATTATCAAACGTTAAGTTTCGTAGGCTTACCGGTGTTAGTTGGGCTACATTTAACCTCATGTTGGCCGAGCTAAATAAGCATTTACCTCGTCATATTGGTAAAGGACGACCGCATAAATTACCGTTGGAAGATCGTTTGCTCTTATGTATAGAATATTGGAGAGAATATCGAACATTTTTCCATCTTGGTATGAGTTACGGTGTATCTGAAACGAGTGCAATTCGTATCACACGTGTTATTGAAGATACCTTAATCCGTTCTGGAAAATTCAACTTGCCAAAACAACTTCCTAATCGAGATGAAGTGGATTGGGAAGTTGTTGTGATTGATGCCACTGAAATATTAGTTCAACGTCCAAAAAAAACAGAAGAAATGGTATAGCGGTAAAAAAAAGCGACATACCTTTAAATTTCAGCTATCTATGCACTATATAACAGGTGAAATACTGAGTGTATGTGGAAGTCATGGAAGCATGCATGATTTTAAAATATTTAAAAAAAGCATGAGGAAATTAAAATTTAAGCCCTTTTTTATCGTTGATAAGGGTTATTTAGGGATAAAGAAATTGGGTTTTGGATGCCTCATGCCATCTAAAGCAAAGAAAACTGAAAAACTAGATTCTGAATTAAAAAAGTTAAATAAAGAGATTGGTCGTAGACGAATTCAAGTAGAGCATGTATTTGGAAGGATGAAATGTTTTAAGATTTTATCTTGTGTATATAGAAATCGTCGTAAAAGATTAAACCTGCGGTTTAATTTACTTGCTGGCATATACAATTTAGATTGGGTGAAAGATAAACAATTAAATTGATTGAAAAATGATTTATGAAGGAAGTCTATTACCTTGCAGTGAAATGGATAGGCTTAATACATATTTGGTCACTGGAAATGATAATGATTTAAAATGTATTAATTCAAAATATAAAATTATTGATATAGAAGGCTATTTTATTTATGTAGTTGCAAAAAATAAAGGAAGATTTCCAGTTTCTAGAAACTCTTTGGATTTATATTTAGAATTATTGATTGAAGTTTTGTCTAATATTGATGAGGCTGTGGATAAAATTAAAAATGATACAAGACGTATTTTACATAATGTTGTTTCATTAAATAGTTTTAATAATCAAGAGTTTGATAGTATTTTTTCTCCAGAGGAAATGGTTGGGTTATCTCATAAGAAAACGATAACTTTCATGGAAGATGAAGTTAAGAAAAAGCCAAAAAGTGTGGCAAAATCTATTCTTAAGATTAATAAAAATAGTAGTGAAATAAATTATGAGCTAGATATTTTTAAATATATTTTAAACCCAAATTATGTCTTAAGAAAAAGTAATCAAAATATTCATCGTGTTACGAAAAGAATATTGGATACTTTTTTCTTGGATTTTTTGGATAAAGGGGTTGTTGTTGAACTTAATACGGAAAATGATGAGAAAATTGAGTGTGAATTGAATTTTGATTGTCTTCGTTATGCTATTTATAATATATTTCATAATTCTTTAAAGTATTCAAAAAAAGATAGTAGTATTGCTGTTGATATTTATAAGGAACTAGATTCAATATGTATTGAATTTAATATGATTAGTCTTAAAATAAAAGATAATGAAGTGGATAGAATATTTTATGATGGATATTGAACCGTACCAGGTTTGTCGGAGACTCAATATTCTGAGAGACTATTCCGATGAAAAAACCAAACTATACCCCCGAAATTAGAGAAAGAGCGG
>NZ_KB849201.1:316032-428484 GCF_000367985.1 Acinetobacter sp. CIP-A165 | reverse complement strand
TTGAGTTTGAAGCAATGTACTATGATAAGATTAATCCGTTAGGTCAGGTGGCCTAACTTAAATAAAAAAGTCTCCGATAAACCCGGTACGGTTCATATTGTGGTGATTATTCAAAGATAAATGGATCTAATGGAGATGGCGTAGGGTTATATATGTCAAGCTTGATGCTTAAAAAAATTAATGGCAACATAACTCTTGAACGTAAAGAAGAATATTTTTTTAATAACAATACATATCAAAGAAATATTTTCAAGATTAAGGTGGACTTGGAGTAGTAAAAACCCGCTCTAAAGCGGGTTTTCTTTTGAACTCAGATGGTATTAACCAATCAACTTCTTCATCAATTCATTCACTTGCGCAGGGTTAGCTTTGCCTTTTGCAGCTTTCATCACTTGACCGACAAGACCGTTAAAGGCTTTTTCTTTACCAGACTTGTACTCTTCGACCATTTTTTCATTGGCTGCAAGTACTTCTTTAATGATCGCTTCAATCGCACCTGTATCGGTTTCTTGCTTCAAGCCTTTCTCAGCAATAATGTCATCCGCAGATTTTCCTTCTGCTTCCCACATAAAGCCAAACACTTGCTTCGCGATTTTTCCGTTAATGGTGTTATCGACAATACGTGCCACCATGCCACCAAGTTGCTCCGCAGAAACAGGAGAATCTACCAATTCTAGGCCAGCTTTGTTTAAAGCACCTGAGAATTCACCCATCACCCAGTTAGCCGCAATCTTACCTTGCTTCGCACCGCCAGCAGCCACCACAACAGCTTCATAGAAGTCTGCTATTTCGCGTGACAGCGTTAAGACATGTGCATCGTATTCAGTCACACCAAAGTCAGCGATGAAACGTGCACGACGCGCTTTAGGCAACTCAGGAAGTGCAGCGCGAGCCGCTTCGATTTGCTCATCAGCAATGATGACAGGAAGCAGGTCAGGGTCAGGGAAGTAGCGATAGTCGTTCGCTTCTTCTTTCGAACGCATCGAACGAGTTTCCATTTTCACTGGATCGAACAAACGTGTTTCTTGGTCGATCTTACCGCCGTATTCCAAGATTTCCATTTGGCGTTCAATTTCAACATTGATCGCTTGCTCAATGAAGCGGAATGAGTTGAGGTTTTTCAACTCACAGCGTGTACCAAATGGCTGATCTGGACGACGTAAAGACACGTTACAGTCACAACGGAATGAACCTTCCGCCATGTTGCCATCAGAAATACCCAACCAACGCACTAAAGTGTGAATCGATTTGATATAAGCAACCGCTTCTTCAACCGAACGCATATCTGGTTCAGATACGATCTCAAGTAGCGGAGTACCTGCACGGTTTAAATCGATTCCTGACATGCCTTCAAACTGGTCATGGATCGATTTACCTGCATCTTCTTCAAGATGCGCGCGAGTAACGCCTATGCGCTTGATCGTGCCATCTTCTAGCTGGATATCAATATGACCCAAACCGACGATTGGATTGTCCATTTGGCTGATCTGATAGCCCTTTGGAGAGTCAGGGTAGAAATAGTTCTTACGTGCAAACACAGATGCTTGGTCAATATAGGCATCAATCCCTAAACCAAAGCGAATCGCAAGATCAACGACTTCGGCATTCAATACAGGCAATACACCCGGCATCGCCAAATCAACAAGGCTAGCTTGTGTATTTGGGTCTTGGCCAAATTCAGTTGATGAACCCGAGAAGATTTTAGATTTGGTTGCAAGCTGCGTGTGAATCTCGATGCCGATAACAACTTCCCAACCGTCAATCAGATTTGATTTTGGTTTAGCTAACTTTTGAGCTTCAGTCATTATGCAGTCTCCTCAGCAACGCTAGCGCGCTTGGTATGCCAGTCTGTGTTTTGTTGATATTGATGCACAATCGAAAGCAATTGTGATTCTGACCAGTAGTTACCAATTAACTGTAAGCCGACAGGCAAGCTTTCTTGATCAAAACCAACAGGGGCGTTAATAGCTGGAAGACCTGCCAAGTTCACCGCGAGAGTATAGATATCACCTAAATACATTTCAGTTGGGCTGAGATTTGCACCGATCTTATACGCTGTGGTTGGCGCAGATGGCGCAGCGATCACATCGACATTTTCAAATGCTTTTAAGAAATCTTGTTGGATCAGACGACGTACTTTTTGTGCTTTGACATAGTATGCATCGTAATAACCAGCAGAAAGGGCATAAGTACCAATCAAAATACGACGTTGTACTTCTGCACCAAAACCTTCTGAACGTGAACGCTTGTACAAGTCCATCAAGTCCACAGGATTTTCACAGCGGTAGCCATAACGTACACCATCAAAACGTGACAGGTTTGATGATGCTTCCGCAGGAGCGATCAGGTAATAAGTTGGAACATAGGCTTCAGTCATGTTGAGATCAATCTCAACCAAGCTTGCACCCATTTCTTCAAGCTTTTTCAATGATTCTTCGACACGAGCTTTGACCTCAGCATCCAAACCAGAGACGTTGAAGTATTGCTTAGGAATACCAATGCGTAAACCTTTGACCGATGTAGCGTTCAAGTTGGCAACGTAGTCATCAACTTCTTTATTGATAGAGGTTGAGTCTTTGGCATCATGGCCTGCGATTACATTCATCAAGTAAGCACAGTCTTCGGCAGAACGTGCCATTGGACCGCCCTGATCCAGTGATGAGGCATAGGCGATCATCCCGAAGCGAGAGACACGACCATAGGTCGGTTTTAAGCCTGTTAAACCGCAGAATGAGGCAGGTTGACGGATTGAACCGCCAGTATCCGTACCTGTAGCAATCGGTGCGAGATCAGCCGCTACAGCAGCAGCAGAACCCCCTGATGAACCACCCGGTACATGATCAAGTGCCCAAGGGTTGCCTGTTGCGCCAAAGTAAGAGCTTTCCGAGGTTGAACCCATGGCGAATTCATCCATGTTCACCTTACCTAAGGTCACAAGACCCGCAGCTTTGGCTTTGGCCACCACAGTTGCATCATAAGGGGAGATGAAGTTATCCAGTATTTTTGAACCAGCAGTGGTTTTGATGCCTTTGGTACAAAAAATATCTTTATGCGCCAGTGGAATACCTGCAAGCACAGATGCATTGCCAGCTTTCAGTACAGCATCAGCGGCATCCGCTTCAGCTAAAGCTTGTTCTGCTGTAACCGTCACATAACTCTTTACTTTTGTGTCAATTTTGGCGATACGTTTTAAATAATGTTCAGTCAATTCACGTGATGAAAATTGGGCTTGTTGTAAGCCTTCAGAGAGTTCACGAATTGTTAAGCGATGTAAATCTGTCATATGAAAAATTTCTTTACATTCTAAATATAAAATATTGACTAATCGAATAAAAATTATTCAATTACACGAGGGACTAGGTACAAACCTGCTTCTGTCGCAGGAGCGACCGCTTGGTATTCATCACGGTGATTAGTTTCACTCACAACGTCAGTACGTAAGGGTTGTGGGTGATCAAATGGGCTTTTTAAAGGTTCAACATCATCGGTGTTAATGCCTTTTAACGTTTCCATCATACCTAAGATTTTATTCAAACTTTGAGCATATTCAGCAGATTGCGTGTCATTTAGGGATAAGCGAGCCAAATTTGCGATTTGCGATACAGTTTGCGCATTTAGATCCGCTGTCTGTGACGCATCAGATGATGTAGACATAACTTTACCTAATTCAGTATCAAAAAAATTCAAAATATAGTGCGTTATAATAAGCGATTGACTTGTTCAAATCATCACATTTAGTTAAAGTTGCCACCTTGTATTCACACAAAGTTTAATTGAGAACGCCCCCGTGATTCTAAAAAGACTACTTGGCTTGTTTTCGCCGGATTTAGCCATAGATTTAGGTACTGCAAATACACTTATTTATGCACCAGGCCGTGGCATTATATTAAATGAACCGACAGTTGTGGCGATTCGTCACAGTGGTTCACAAAAAATAGTTGCTGCTGTTGGTCTTGATGCTAAACAAATGTTAGGCCGTACCCCAGCGAATATTTCAGCCATTCGTCCCATGAAAGATGGTGTGATTGCTGATTTTGAAGTTACTGAAACAATGCTGCATCAGTTTATCAGTAAAGTACATGAAAAACGCTTGTTTCCGAATCATCCAAAAGTTGTGGTCTGTGTACCATGCAAATCAACTTTGGTTGAACGTCGCGCGATTCGTGAAGCTGTATTTAATGCAGGTGCGCGTGAAGTTCGTCTGATCGAAGAGCCAATGGCTGCTGCGATTGGCGCAGGTATGCCAGTTGAGCAAGCATGTGGTTCTATGGTGGTTGATGTTGGTGGTGGTACCACTGAAATTGCCATTATTTCATTGCAAGGTTGTGTTTACGCGGACTCTCTACGTATCGGTGGTGATGTTTTTGATGAGCAAATTATCAATTATGTGCGTAAAGCGCATGGTTGTGTGATCGGTGAAACAACTGCTGAAGTCATTAAAAAAGAAGTCGGTATGGCGATTGGAGATGCAGATGGCAAAACGCTTGAGATTGAAGTGCGTGGTCGTAACTTGGCTGAAGGTGTTCCTCGTGCCATTACCGTGACTTCTGATGAAATTACCCAAGCGATTACTGATCCATTACAAAGTATTGTCAGTGCGGTGAAATCAGCACTTGAACAAACACCGCCTGAACTCTCATCTGATATTGCAGAGCGTGGGATCGTACTGACTGGTGGTGGTGCATTACTCCGTAATCTCGATAAATTGATCGCGCAAGAAACAGGCTTACCTGTCGTTGTGGCAGAAGAACCGCTGACCTGTGTTACGCGTGGTGCAGGTAAAGTATTAGAGTTCTTTGACAATCCAAACCATGACATGCTGTTTGTTGGTTAATTCATAAGGAATAGGCGGTGCAACCGAATCTTTTTTCAAGAAAACCGCCCTCTTTTCGTTCGTTTGTTATTGCGGTCATCACATGTTTGGTCGTGCTTTTCTTTGATTGGCGCATGCCGCATGTGGTTCAACCTGCCAGAGAAGTATTGTATGCTGCGTATAATCCAATTTATGCGCTGGCAAGTTATCCCGTACTGTCGCGTGAATGGCTGAATCAACAAACCAAGTCTGAAGCTCAGTTGCGCCGTGAAAATACCGCGATGCAAGCTGAGTTATTGCAAGCACAGGTTCGCTTGCAAAAACTTTCAGAACTTTCTGCTGAAAATAATCGATTGCGTGGTCTACTTGATACGCCATTGATTATTGATGGGCGTATGCAAATCGCCGAAGTAATTGGTACAGATGCAGATCCACTACGTCATATTATTATTATCAATCGTGGTGCGCTCGATCAACTTAAAATCGGTCAGACCGTTTTAGATGACAAAGGGATCATGGGACAGATTATCGATGTCTATCCGCATAGTGCCCGAATCATGTTGCTTTCAGATAAAGAACATTCCTTATCGGTACGTTTAGAGCGTACAGGAATGCGAGCGATTGTGTCTGGTACTGGCGATTTGGGGCAGCTAAAAATGCAATATGTGCCAACTAGTGCAAATATTAAAGTGGGCGACAAAGTTTTTAGTTCTGGTTTAGGTGAACATTTTCCAGCAGGTTATTTAGTTGGAACAGTCTCTAAGGTCAGCCGTCATAACTCGGGTGAGTTTGCTGAAATTGATGTCATGCCGACTGCACAGTTGGCCAGTGGTCATCATGTCGTGGTTCTGTTCTCAGAATCTTTGGCAAAGGAGCAGCCTTATGCCGATCGCTAAATTAAATTACGCCAGAACCAATAAAGACCCACTTTGGATGATTATTCTCTCCATTGTGATTGGGTCGGTACTGATGGTCTATCCATTGGCTTATGATACATCTGGATGGCGACCGTCGGTAATGTTGATGATCACGCTATTTTGGATTCTCTATCAGCCCGTTTGGTGTGGTATTTGGTTCGCATTTGCGATGGGGATCTTTGTCGATTTATTGTTAGATGCACCGCTTGGCTTAAATGCACTGAGCTTTGTTCTGATTTGTTTTTCGACACGCTATTTTATCCGTGAACGTCGAATTTTGACCTTTGGTAATTCATGGGTGATTGCGATTATTGCCATTACTGCACATATTACCTTTTTATGGGTGGCTCAGACGATTGCAGGTACACATTTCTCAATTGCACGACATTGGCAACCGCTCATTACGGGTATACTTGCATGGCCTGTCATTTATTATTGTTTACATAAATGGCGAATATAATTTTAGCATCCAGCTCTCCTCGTCGACAGGAGTTGTTACAGCAACTCGGTTTGGACTTTCAGGTTTTTAGTCCAGAGGTTGATGAAACGGTGTTAGCGGGTGAAACAGTTGAACACTATGTTGAACGTTTGGCAAGAAACAAAGCCAAAGTTGTTTTAACGCGTTATCCTGAATCGATCGTGATTGCGGCAGATACCAGTTTGAGTTTTGCTGGAAAGATTATAGGTAAACCCGAGTCAAAGCAGCACGCCTTTGAAATTTGGTCGACGCTTTCAGGACACTGGCATGATGTGTTGTCTGGACTATGCGTCGCTCAATCCTCTAAGATGCTCAGTACAGTTGTAAAAACTCAGGTTGAGTTACAAGTCTTGAGCCATGCAGAAATGGAAAAATACTGGGCAACGGGTGAGCCGATCGGAAAGGCAGGGGCATATGCGATACAAGGAATTGCTGCACAATATATTCCTCAGATTCGTGGCAGTTATAGCAATGTCGTTGGTTTGCCTTTGCATGAAACAGCACAGTTATTAGAAAGCATAAAGGCATTTCGCTGATACTTTCGGATATAAGAATTTTTATAAAGTTTTGAGTTGGTTATGGCTGAAGAGTTGCTAATTAACGTCACACCGATGGAATGTCGTGTGGCATTAATCGAAAATGGTACGGTCAATGAGCTATTTGTTGAACGTACAGTAAAACGTGGGTTGGTCGGTAATATTTACAAAGGTAAAGTTGTACGGGTATTACCCGGTATGCAGGCGGCTTTTGTGGATATCGGTTTATCGAGAACTGCCTTTTTACATATCAATGATATGGTCTGGCCGCGTTCACAGCCGACCCCAAATGTTTTTGAACTTTTGCATCCGGGGCAAATGCTTACGGTTCAAGTCATGAAAGACATGTTGGGGACCAAAGGTGCACGTTTAAGCACGGATCTTTCTATTCCATCGCGTTATCTCGTGCTTATGCCTTATGGCAATCATATTGGGGTATCCCAGCGTATCGAATCTGAGGAAGAACGAGATCGACTGCGTGGCATCATTGAGCACATTCAGGAAGAACATCTTCTTCCCGGTAGTGTGATTGTACGTACGGCAGCAGAGGGTGTGGACGAAGCTGCAATCGCCCAAGATATGAATTATCTAAGTAAACTTTGGGAATATATTCAACGCAAACAAAAAGAAGTTGCGACCCCTGAAATCATTTTCGAAGAATTGCCACTTCCACAGCGAATTGTGCGTGATCTTGCAAGTGGTGAAACCGCTAAAATCTATGTTGATTCACGTGAAATTCATGCCAAGCTCAGTGAGTTTGTTGATGAATTTGTACCGATGATCAAAAACCGCCTGATTCACTATCCGGGGGAAAAGCCATTATTTGACTTGTATAACGTCGAAGAAGACATCCAAAAGGCATTGCAAACACGCGTCGCACTTAAATCTGGTGGTTATCTGATGATCGACCAGACTGAGGCAATGACCACAATCGATGTCAATACAGGTTCTTATGTGGGTGGTCGAAGCTTAGAAGATACGGTTTTTAAAACCAATATGGAAGCCACGCAAGTGATTAGTCGGCAACTCCGCTTGCGTAACTTGGGTGGCATTCTGATCATTGATTTTATTGATATGCAAGAAGCTGGGCATCGTGAAGAGGTGATGCGTCAGTTTGAGAAAATGCTCGAACGTGATCATGCGAAGACCAAAATTACTCAAGTTTCTGAGCTTGGTTTAGTGGAAATGACACGTAAACGTACGCGTGAATCGTTGGAACATTTGCTTTGTGAATCCTGCCCAACCTGTCAGGGGCGAGGATATGTGAAAACAGCAGAGACAGTATGTTACGAAATATTTCGAGAGGTCATGCGATATGCCCGTGCATTTGACTCCAAGGGTGGCTTTACTGTCGTTGCGCATCCAGCGGTGATTGATCGGCTCTTAACAGCAGAAGCCCCAGCTGTGGCGGATTTAGAGCATTTTGTGAACCGCGTCATAAAATTTCAAGTTGAAAATCTATATACGCAAGAGCAATACGATATCATTTTAAGCTAAAGTTGTAACAAGATTTCGCTTAATCCTTGTTACAACTGAAATTTTACTTTCTATCATGAATTTTAAATACTAGAACCATAAGATTAGCCATAGGCATTTTTCAGTGCCTTAGCAAATATAATGAGGTATATAATATGAATGTTAGTAAAAGATTAGTGAGTCACGGTTTTAAGCATGTTTTGGACAGCACCCCTGTAAATACATGTTACATGGTCGATAGCCAAGGTAAAGAAGTTCCGATTACTACGGCTATGATCCGCTCTGCTTGCCATCAACTGCTACAACGGTGTCGCGCAATTAAAAAATAAGGGGCTATGAAAAGCCCCTTAGTTTTTTCTGAAAGTTAATTCGCAACTTTTTGCTTTTCGAACTCTTGAATCTTTTGTTCAAAGCGTTGAATTTCTTCTTCTAAATGAGTCAGTAGATTTTGCATTTTAGGCAATGCATTGCGGCATGCAATCAATCCCACCTCAAGTTTATCGAGATAACTGGTCAAAGTAATATTCAGCGCTTGGCCATCCATAACGATTGAAGCAGGGTACAGCGCATCCAGTCTTGCACCATTCCAATATAAAGGCTCACGCGGACCGGGTACATTCGAAATCACAAGGTTAAATGCTTGGCGTTTAGGTAGCATGCCTGAAACGATATTTAGACCTGCTGGACCATACACAACAGCACTATAGTTCAAAATCTCATTTGCAGTCATACGGCTAAAACGTTGTTTAGAGTTTTGTACGCTACGACGAATAATTTCTAAACGTTCAATCGGGTTTTCAATGTGCGTCGCAAGATTTGCCAAAATCATGGTAATGCGGTTACTGACGTCTGAATCATCAGTACGTAATGACGCAGGAACCATCGCAATAAGCGGTTTTTTCGGCAGACTATTTTGACTAATTAAATACTCACGCAATGCACCTGAGCACACGGTAAGTACTACATCATTGATGGTCACACCCAAGACTTTAGCAATATAGCGCAAGCGATTCAGTTCAAAAGATTGTGCTGCGAAACGACGAGAAGAACTGACACGCTGGTTTAAAATTGAAGGCGGTGCTTGGAAGGTTGAAACGTAGTCTGGGTTTTTCCCCATTTCTTTAAATATTGTTTGAGACAACTCTTGCATGACCTTAGGGGTGACTTCAAGCTGAGATTTGATCCCATCTATAAAGCCTTTGATTTTGCTGACGGTCGGTGGCTTTGGTACTTTTAGACGTTTACCGCGTGTTCCTTCAACACACCATAACGGTACAACGTGTTTTTCATTTGGATCTTTAGATAGTGATTTTTCAATTAAGCGCATACCCGCAACGCCATCGACCATCGCATGGTGTATTTTGAAGTACATGGCAAAGCGATTGCCTTCAATACCTTCAATAATGTCACAGGTCCATAATGGCTTAGCACGATCAATCAGTGAACTATGCTGCTGTGAAATATAGACCAGCAATTCGCGAATACGACCAGGGTTGGGTAGTGCAATATGGCTGAAATGATGATCTAGGTCGAATTCATTGTCTTCACCCCAAAATAAACCATTGAGTTGGTTATTAAATGGAGGCACTGGAATGCTTTTTGATTGACGAATTTCTTCCACTAAGTCATGTACGAAAGTCGGCGAAGCATTCTCAGGAAGTTCGAATAAAAACAATCCACCTACGTGCATAGGCTGTTGTCTTTTTTCTAATGAAAGAAAAATGAAGTCGATTGGGTGTAATGGGCGCATAGCAGATTAGCCTCTCGTCGCATTTTTTATAAGATACTCGTAGGATTTGCTGATATTTCAACCATGAAGTGCCAACAAACCCTATAACTCTTATTAGAATTATTGAACCGTTGTGTCGAGTATATACGGTTTGTTCTGGTTAAAATATGACTTTGTACACGGCAGTCATAAAAAATAAAACCACTGATGAATCAGTGGTTTTAATATACCAAATCTGTAATTGATTATTTTTTGAGGTTGCCAGCATGTAAGCCACATTCTTTGTGTGTGGCTTCTTCCCACCACCAGCGTCCCTCACGTTCATGCTGATTTGGAAGTACGGCACGGGTACATGGCTCACAACCAATCGAAATAAAACCACGCTCATGCAATGGATTGTATGGGATTTCCATCATACGGATATAACTCCATACATCCGCACTGCTCCAGTTCGCAAGTGGATTGTATTTAATCAGTTGCTTACCTTCACCTGAAAAACCTACATCGGCTTGAACCACTGGAACGTCACTCCGCGTTGGGCTTTGATCTTTACGCTGACCTGTAATCCAGCCGTCTAAAGTTGCCAACTTTTTACGTAAAGGCTGTACTTTACGAACGCCGCAACACTCCTGATGACCATCTTCAAAAAAACTAAATAAGCCTTTTTCATCTACAAGTTGCTGAACTGCTGCTGATTCAGGAAAGCAAATTTCGATATTGATCTTGTAATGTTTACGCACAGTTTCGATGAACTGATATGTTTCGGCATGTAAACGTCCCGTATCTAAACTAAATACACGGAATGGTTTACCAATACGAGATGCGATATCAATTAATACAACATCTTCAGCGCCTGAAAAAGAAATAGCGATTTCACCTGATTGGCTTAAAGCAAGTTCTAAAATTTCTCGTGGTGATTTATCTGCATAGTCAGCAGCGAGAGCATCTACAAGGTCAATAGTCGGAATAACAGTCATGAATGTTCCTGGCGATAGGCTTGGGCATAATTGTAAATCATTCTAAGCAAAGCGGAGGGCTTGCCGTCAACTTTAATCTTGCAGAATAAAGTTGTTTTATTCAACAACAGCGCAAAAAATTGAAAATGTTAATGGTATGATACAGCAATTTTTAACCAACATTGGACGCATTCATGGAAATCGTATGCCTAGATCTTGAAGGGGTTTTAGTTCCAGAAATCTGGATTAATTTTGCAAAAAAAACAGGGATTAAAGAACTCGAAGCAACCACGCGTGATATTCCAGACTATGATGTGCTGATGACACAGCGTCTAAATATCTTAAAACAACATGGTTTGGGTTTAAACGATATTCAGGCTGTGATTGCTGATATGGGGCCTTTTGAAGGGGCGAAGGAGTTTGTTGAATGGGTGAGTACTCATTTTCAACTGATCATTTTGTCTGATACTTTCTATGAGTTTGCGCACCCGTTGATGAAGCAACTTGGTTGGCCAACTATTTTCTGTCATAAATTAGAGACAGATGAAAATGGCATGATTACCGCGTATAAATTGCGTCAACCTGATCAAAAGCGTCAAGCCGTCAAAGCATTACATGGTTTGAATTTTCGTGTAATCGCAGCGGGCGATTCTTATAACGATACCACGATGTTGGGCGAAGCAGATCATGGTTTCTTATTTGATGCACCAGACAATGTGATCGCTGAGTTTCCACAATTTCCACCACTTCATGGTTATGAAGCATTGAAGCAAGCAATTCGTTCAGTATCGCAACGCAATATTCCAGAATAATATGTGTTTTTTCACCATCGCGTGAAAAACGTATAAAACAAAAGGCGCATCAAGCGCCTTTTGTTTTATCAAACGCAATTAGAACTTATAACCAATTTTCAGACCGTAAGCGATCGCATCGTTATTGTTAAACTCGGCGATATAATTAGGCGTATCAAACTGAGAACCAGATTGTGCTTTGGCATCACCTAACCAGAAATATTTTACGCCACCTGCGATGAAGTAGTTTGGAGCAGGGCTGTATTGAACACCTATGCCTACATTCCAGTATCCTTCTGTTGGTCCAAGTGTGGTGACTGGATTACCTGCACCAGAGTCCCAACCGACAGATAGATTACCTGCCCATTGATCATTCAGTTTACGTCCTACACCCGCAGTAACCGAATATTGATCGTCGGTATAAGCGACGAGATCAAAACCTTCTTTTTTGCCAGTGCCACTCACAACAGGAGCGAGTACGGATGCAGCACCAAACTTATAAGGACGAATAGCAAAGTCTTTCCAGTTGACCCAACGTATGTTAGCAAAGGCAACGGTATTTTCCATGATCCCTGTTTGTAAGTCGAGATTGATCGACTGTGGGGTAGTAATCTCAGTTGTACCTTCTGAATGATTAATTTGATTTAAAATAGCATCAAAACCAGCATTGCCAGTCATACCTGCTACGCCATGTTTTTCATAAGCATTCATTTCGTGCTTGATCTTCGCACGGTAGGTTAGGGATGCTTTAAGGGCGATTTCAGGGATTTGATAAGCGACACCCGCTAACCAACCCACTGCTTCATCTTTACCTGTTTTAAAGTCATAGCCATTGTATGCACTATAGCTCGTGCCACGTAATAACACGGTGCTGTCTAGAGTTTGATAAACCGCACCTGCATAAAGATTCCAGTTTTGATTTGGCTGATAACCAAAAAGTAAATTTAAATTTTCAGTGCTTACCGTAACCGATGTTCTGCCGTTAAAAGGTACTGGTCGATTTTCGACAAAATTGTTTTGACCGTGATATTCAGCATCGGCACCATAAGGATGATCATAGAGTAGACCAATCGAAAAATGCTCAGTTGCTTGAATTTTTAATGCGGCACTTGGTGAGTAATACTGGTTTGCCATATCACCCGTGGAATTTTGTGAAGTATCTTTTCCTGAAACATCTGCGCTCAGAAAGGTAATACCAGCTTCAAAATAGTTGTCTGGCTGTAAAAATGCAGCGATTGACTGACCCGAACGATCTAATGCAGCAGCAAAGGCTGAGGTCGTTGGTAGTAAACTGAGTAAAACAGCTTTTTGAATGGCATGTAGCTTCATTGATATTTTCTCTCATATCACGGTATAACAAGAATGCCGCGGAAAGTAACATAATTTTGGGAAGCCTAAATATTTTACAAATGTCAATAAATGAACTGCTAAAGTCATGGAAAGGTGTTGAGTTATATGTACTTATAGATTAATCACTCTAATTTTTTTATTTAACGGTAAATTATGAGCAAAAAAAGACCGTCTTGTGACGGTCTTTTTTCGTTGATATAGATTAGAAACGGTAACCGATTTTTAAGCCATAAGCGATTGCATTGTTGTCTTCAAACTTTGCAACATAATCATTGCTACCCGCTTGAGCGCCAGTTTGAGCTTTAGCATCGCCTAACCAGAAGTACTTCACACCACCAGCAATAAAGGTCGCTGGAGTAGGGCTGTACTGCACACCTAAACCAACATTCCAATAACCATCAGTTGGACCTAAAGTCGTAATTGGGTTGCCTGCGCCTGAATCCCAACCTACAGAAACGTTACCCGCCCATTGTTCGCTGAGTTTGCGACCAACACCTGCGTTTACTGTCCATTGGTCTTCAGAGTATTCTACTAAATTGAAACCATTAGGGCGATTTACAGCTTCACCAATCTGTTTTGACAATAGACCAAACTTATATGGTTGGATCGAGAAGTCTTTCCAGTTCACCCAACGTACATTTGCAAATGCGACAGTGTTGGCCATAATTCCCGATTGGAAATCAAGGTTGACAGATTGTGGAGTTGTAATTTTTGTTTTTTCAGAGCTGTTGTTAATTACATCGATAGCATCACCTTTACCTAATAAGTTTAAAGCAGGTAAAGTTGGAAGCGTCTCATTTATATCAACTTTATGATCTATCTCAGAACGGTAAGTAACCGATGCTTTAAGTGCAATTTCCGGAATTTGATACGCTGCACCTGCAAGCCATCCCACACCGCCAGTCTCTTTGATGTTTGCATCATAGCCATTGTAGATACTATAAGCTTGACCACGAAGATTCACGGAGCCTTTTACTGTTTGATATACGCCACCAGCATAAAAGTTAAGGTTTTTATTAGGCTGGAAACCAAAAATCATAGATAAATTCTGTGAGTCTACTTTTACTTTGGTATTTCCTTCTCCAAGTAAACCGTTAACTTGCTGTAAACCTTGATCAACTAAGTTTGTTACACCTTGTTTAACGCCAGCGTCAATTTGAGCTTTTGTCGCTGGATCATTATTGTACGCAGTTAAAGTGTTCGCAAACTGTTGTTGACCTGCTGGAGTAGTTAAGTCAATACCTTGTGCTGTTAATGCGGCACCAACACGTTGTTGAGCAGAAAGATTGTTGAATTGAGTGTCGATAGTTGATTGGCGAATAACATCTAATCTATCTTGAGCTAAAATTGTATCTGATGGACTAGAAACAAACACATTATTACCAGTATATGCAGCATCTGCACCAAATGGCTGGTCGTAGAGTAAACCGAATGAGAATTTATCTGTTAATTGAAGTTTTAAAGCCGCGCCAGGGAAAAAATAATCTCCCGCCATATCATCAATTTTACGTTTACTAGTAGATTCCCCAGCTTCTTGCCCTTTTACTGTAGGATCCAAAACTGAAATTCCAGCTTCAAAGTAGTTGCCTGGCTGTAAAAAAGCAGACATAGACTGACCTGAACGGTCTAACGCCGCTGCAAAAACTCCAGTTGCAGGTAACGTTGCTAAGATCATTGCAGTGCTAAGGTGTTTTAATTTCATTTTAAATCTTTCCTTGAACTTTTAAGATTCTTAAGTGTTGAGAAGCTATGAATTAACAACAAAACAGTTGTCTATTGTGATTGGCTATAACTTCATGTAACAAAAATACCATAATTAAAATAAGAGTAAATGTTCTAAATGAACTATTCAGTACGATTTTTTACATGAAAATGAACGGAAAATAATCTATATATATTTTATACATCTGTGTTTTTATTGATAAAATCATGAAAAATATAAATTATTTTTTTTGGAGGTGTGGTTTTTTTTTGCATTTTTAAGAAAATTATTTTTTTTAAGGTCAAAGATTTTTTGTAATAAATAGGAAATTTTTTCAATACTGTTCTTTTTATTACGCTATCAGGTGGTTTAGGTACGCAGTAAATAAGTTTACGCAAAATTTACGCATCTGTCTTTTTTCAATATAGAGAATTTATGCACTCAATTTCCATACTTATGCCGAACTATTTTTTATGGCATTACCGATGTGGGAATTTATTTCCGTATTTATGTTTGCATTGCTTCTAGCGTACCCCTTAGGACGCTATCTAGCCGTTAATCCGTCACCAAGGCAAAATAGTGACGCAAAAACAAATTATGAATGAGTTGTGGGGCATCACCCATGAAGAAGATACTCACTATCTCAGAATTTTACTGAAAAAGCTTAGAACTAAAATTGGTGATTCTGCCGCAACGCCACATTATATTTTTACGATTGCTGGAGTTGGTTTGCGATTTTGCGAATAGTGTCGATTAAGTCGATCTAATTGATTGGATTATAAAATGATTTGTTCTGATTTAAATGGATGCTTGAATTGTAAATTGTTAGGTGGTTAAACGTTTTTAAGCTATAATTTTACGGTTTTTTTTATCTTTATTTTGATTGAGCAACAATGAAAAAATTATTAGTGATTACGGCATTTAGTTCTTTAGGCTTAATGGCCTGTTCAACCACAGAAACATCAAAATCAATTCAAAGCCCACAAGTGACGGCCGCGGTACAACAAATTAAATATAACGGAGCGAAAGTACCTGTTTCGATTGGTAAGTTTGATAATCGTTCAAGTTATATGAGAGGAATATTCTCGGACAATGTCGATCGTCTTGGTGGACAAGCGAAAACCATTTTAGAAACTCACCTACAGCAAACTGGTTATTTCTCGGTTTTAAACCGCGATAACTTGTCTGAACTCAAGCAAGAAGTAGGCTATAGCAATACCACTCAAGCGATCAAAGGCGCGCGTTATGTGCTCACAGGTGATGTATCTGAGTTCGGCCGCAAAGAAGTTGGTGATCAGCAATTATTTGGGATTTTGGGGCGAGGTAAACAACAAATTGCTTATGCCAAAGTGAACTTGAATATTGTGGATGTGAAAACATCAGAGATCGTGCATTCAGTGCAGGGTGCGGGCGAATATGCATTGAGCGCGCGCGAAGTACTTGGTTTTGGTTCTACAGCTTCTTATGACTCAACCTTGAACGGTAAGGTACTTGATTTAGCGGTACGTGAAGCAGTCAACAGTTTGGTTACTGATATTCAGAATAACCGTTGGACTGCACAATAAGACAGGGTCGCTGTAAAATGAAAAAAATTCTTTTCACCAGTCTGATGAGTATTGGATTGGTTGGCTGTGCTGCTGGACCTCAACCTTTATACAGTTGGGGGTCTTATACGCAACAGACCTATTTGATGTATAACGCGCCAGAAAAAGCCACGCCCAATGCACAAATCATCAAGTTAGAAGCGGAAATAGAAAAAGCAAAAGCCAAAAATCTGGCTGTTCCACCGGGACTCTATGCGCATTTAGGGTTGTTATTTTTACAACAGAACAATGCACAAAAAGCAGTTGAATATTTCCAATTGGAACGACAAGTTTATCCAGAATCAACCGTGTTGATGGATCGTTTGTTGCAGAAAATGAATGCCAATGTAGGATCGACACAGCTATGATCAAGACGTTTTTAGTTGCGAGTCTGTTGCTCACAGGTTTGGTGTTTACGGGCTGTGCATCCTCACCTGTGGTAAATAAAGATATGACTGTGTATAAGCAGCATATGCCAAAATCAATTTTGGTATTACCGCCTGTCAATGATTCCCCAGATGTGAAGGCAACCTATAGCTATTGGCCAACTGTGATCACACCTGTTGCTGAAGCAGGTTATTATGTCTTTCCAATTTCTGTGGTTGATTCGATGTTTAAAGAGAATGGCGTGACCAATGGTCATGATGCTCAAAGCATTCCGACTCAGAAATTACACGAAATTTTTGGTGCTGATGCTGCACTTTATATTCGAATTAAAGAATATGGCTCTAAATATCAAGTCATCCAAAGTGTTGCGACGGTCAGTGTAGAGGCAAAGCTGGTTGATTTAAAAACCAATGAGACGCTTTGGACAGGTGAGAAAAAGGCAGTTCAATCAAGTAATAATGGCAATAATGATTTACTCACTGCACTTGTTGGGGCATTGGTTGAACAAATTGCGGGTAGTTTAAATGATCGTGCTTATCCTTTAGCAACGATTGTGAATACGCAATTATTTACACCGACGCAGCATAATCCGGGTTTGGGCTTACTCTATGGACCACGATCTCCTCGATATCAACAAGATGGTGTTGTGAAGTAATCCATTGTTCATACACATAATAAAAAAGCCTCTGAATGAGGCTTTTTTATTATTGAAGGTTATTTAATATTTGGATCGCCTTTTTTCAAAAAGAAATGCAAAGCGAGTTTTTGTACCCATGTACCATAAGGTGGATAAAATAATTGGGTTGGGAAGAATCGATGTCGAATAAAGACTGTTTTTGCATGTGAAAGTTCTCGGAAACCTTCTACACCATGATATGTACCCATACCTGAGTTGCCGATCCCACCGAATGGTGCATCATGGTTGACAACATGCCAACCCCAGTCATTGATGGTGACACCGCCAGAGTGAGTCTGTTTTAAAATGTGATCACGTTCTGTGGCGTCATGAGTAAAGCAATATAAGGCTAATGGACGTTCACCCACTTTAATATAATCAATCGCATCATCTAAGGTGTCGTAAGTAACAACAGGGAGTACAGGTCCAAACAACTCTTCTTTTAAAATGCGCATCTCTGCTGTGCAGTTCAGTACGATATGCACTGGCATACGGCGCGCATCTTTCTCAGTGTCGTAATCACCACACACAATGATTTGAGCACCTTTGGTTTTTGCGTCTTCTAATATTTCTTGAATACGCTTTAAATGCCGGTCATTTACAATCGAAGTGTAATTGTCATTATTGTGAATATTGTTGCCATACATCGCCGTGAAATTGGTTTTACATTCCTGCACGAACTGCTCAACTTTTTCTTTAGGCACGAGCGCATAGTCAGGGGAAACGCAGATCTGACCACAATTGGTGGCTTTACCATGCAAAATACGTTTTGCTGCATCGGCTAATGGATAATTTCGGCTAATCAGTGCAGGGGACTTACCACCTAATTCAAGTGTTACAGGCGTTAGGTTTTCTGCAGCTGCGCGCATCACAACACGTCCGATCGCAGGTGAACCCGTAAAGACGATGTGGTTAAACGGTAGCGATGTGAAGAGTGATGGATCAGTGATTTCCTCACCAAACACACAGACTTCATCTTCACTAAAAACTTCAGCCAACATTCTTTTGAGCATGGCATTGGTGGCTGGGGTAATCTCAGGAAGTTTGATCATGACGCGATTGCCTGCTGCAATCGCTGCAACGAGAGGACCGAGCGCCAAATAAACGGGGAAATTCCACGGTACCACAACACCCACCACGCCTTTGGGTTGGTATTGCACACGTAAACGATTGGATAGGAAAAGTAATTCAGTACTGCGTTTGCTCGGTCGCATCCACTTACGTAAGTGACGAATCGCATGTTCTGCTTCTAATACTGAACCCAGTAAATCCAGTAGTTTGGATTCGTCTAGTGAGCGTGAACTAAAGTCAGTGTTGATCGCTGTTGCGATTGCATCTTGATAACGAATGATCTGTTTTTTGAGGTTAAATAATTTGCTGCGACGTGTGTCTAGGTCTGGATAGGGTTGAGCATCGAAAGCCGTGCATTGTTGAGTAAAAACGGTCTGCATCTTTTCATGAGCAGTATGCTCAGATGACTGTGAATGTGGGGAATTCATCATTGCTCCTTTTATGCTTCATTATCTCGATTGTTTAAATATTCTAAAGATTTTGTCTCAATGGCTTGGGTTTGGAGAATCGAATACATCATTCGTTCATCTTACTAGACTTCCGTCATAAATCAAAAAACGTACAATTTATTTGATCTTAAATTAATCAGCAAAATTATTTAATTCAAGAGATAATCCTTGGATGAAATTCAAAGATATTCAAAAATTATCAAACGTTAAGTTTCGTAGGCTTACCGGTGTTAGTTGGGCTACATTTAACCTCATGTTGGCCGAGCTAAATAAGCATTTACCTCGTCATATTGGTAAAGGACGACCGCATAAATTACCGTTGGAAGATCGTTTGCTCTTATGTATAGAATATTGGAGAGAATATCGAACATTTTTCCATCTTGGTATGAGTTACGGTGTATCTGAAACGAGTGCAATTCGTATCACACGTGTTATTGAAGATACCTTAATCCGTTCTGGAAAATTCAACTTGCCAAAACAACTTCCTAATCGAGATGAAGTGGATTGGGAAGTTGTTGTGATTGATGCCACTGAAATATTAGTTCAACGTCCAAAAAAAACAGAAGAAATGGTATAGCGGTAAAAAAAAGCGACATACCTTTAAATTTCAGCTATCTATGCACTATATAACAGGTGAAATACTGAGTGTATGTGGAAGTCATGGAAGCATGCATGATTTTAAAATATTTAAAAAAAGCATGAGGAAATTAAAATTTAAGCCCTTTTTTATCGTTGATAAGGGTTATTTAGGGATAAAGAAATTGGGTTTTGGATGCCTCATGCCATCTAAAGCAAAGAAAACTGAAAAACTAGATTCTGAATTAAAAAAGTTAAATAAAGAGATTGGTCGTAGACGAATTCAAGTAGAGCATGTATTTGGAAGGATGAAATGTTTTAAGATTTTATCTTGTGTATATAGAAATCGTCGTAAAAGATTAAACCTGCGGTTTAATTTACTTGCTGGCATATACAATTTAGATTGGGTGAAAGATAAACAATTAAATTGATTGAAAAATGATTTATGAAGGAAGTCTACTGTTGTACAATTATTGGAACTCATTCATTGATCAAAAATAGACTTGAGATGATTTTTGAAAATTTAAACCTTCATTTATTTCATTGTATAAATTCTTTTGCTTTGAAATATCCGATTTTAGACAAAATAGCGATATTCTTGGCTGATGATTTAAACACAGTCTTTATCAGTTTTCTTGTGTTTTTATTGGTTGTGCAGTGGAAAATCTACAATGTAGTGTTTGCAAAAACATTGTTCATCGTTCTTATATCATTGTTATTTTGTGATTTAGTGGATGCTTTCTATCATCATCCACGCCCATTTCAATTTGGGGTGGGACATAAATTGATCGGTCATGGTTCGAGTTCATCCTTTCCGAGTCAGCATACCTTGACGATGGTGATCATTGCATGCTCATATTTGATGGCTGGATTTAAGCTGATTGGCGGTATCGGCTTAGTTTTGAGTCTCGTGGTTGGATTATCTCGAATTTATGTCGGCGTACATTTCCCATTTGATATCATGGGGGCTTTCTTGATTGGTTTTATGTTGGTGGTAGCTGTCAATTATGGCTTAAAAGAATTGGCAATAAGATTGCGTAAAGCGATACCATTACTGAATTAAATCTAAAGAAAAACGGAGCATTGCTCCGTTTTTTATGGTTTATTTTGCTGGTTGAATATCAAACTCAAAGGTCCATGTCGTTGAGCTGTTATAGTCCGTTGGATCTGCGTAACGGATATCGGTGAGATGCATACGTGCATAGCTATTGCCTTTGTTACTACGGATCATACTTGCACCAGTAGGGTCTGCTTTAAGCGTATGCATCGCTTGTAATCCATCTGCTTGAGCAGCCGCCAGCGTTGGATAGTAGTTATACCAGCCATACGATAGTTTTTGTGGATAAGTCCCTTTATACGCTGGGTTCAGGATAGAGCTAATGGTGTTAGAACCCCAACGCGTTATTTTTGCTGAAATAGCTGCTTTGAGGTCTGCTTCAGTGCTCGCATAGGCATTGGTATCTTTGAATTTATCTAAGATGACTTTGCCTTCAGCAGAGTAGAATCCTTCAGGTTGGGATGCAACTGCACTACCAATATTTTGATTTACTTGCACATAGTAACGATTAAATGCGAGTTGCCATTTTGCTTGAGTATCTGTGGTTGTGGTGCCGCTGACAAGGTCAACATAGTTCCAGCCTTTAGTGGCATCAACGGTTAAGGTTTTGACATCATTCGGATACCGAGTGTCGATATAACGGATCGAAACATATCCTGACGTAGTTCCTTGGTAATAGTTGTATATTTGTACTGCAAATACAGGTTGATCTGCACTACCAATCACATTAGTTGAGGCAGTATTGGTGGTCACCAAAAAGGTTTTAAAATTTGGTGACATGCGATGATCACCAAATAAGTTATATTCTAAGAAACTGTTATAACCATTTGTCGTTGCCATAAATGCATTGCTGTAGGCATCTATATTCCAAGCTTGACTTGGTAAACTTCCACCTTGGGTTGCATCCAGCTCTTTTGAGAGTTGTTCCCATGTTGCTGAGAAGGGTGAATAGAGTGCTCCGCCATTACCAGATCCACTCACACCACTGTTGGTAAATAACATTGGCGTACGTGTACCCATTGCAAATTGCAAATCCCAATCCGATGCTGTACATGAAACTTCTGCTTGCGTGTCAATGTCATAGCAATAGGAAGAATTTGCACTGGGTGTAATCGTCCATTGCGCTGATTTGATTTTAAATTGGTCGGTATTGCTGGAACCATTATTTGATGCGTTGTTATTACTACTGCTTCCGCCACCCCCACCGCATGCAACCAGTAAAGCGCTTAAGGTACTTAATGCAAAAAGCTTGCAGAAATGTGTGCTTAGATTAGACATACTCTATTGATCCTTTAAAAATTATTCCAGTGAAAGCGCACACCCATGTAGCTATAGCGACCAGCAAGTGGTCGATAATCGACAGGGGCAGAGAAATCACGCTGTTCATTAAAAATGTTGTCGATGCCGACAAAGGTGCTGATCATCGGGTTGATTTGATAATCAACTTGAGTGTCGATGCTGAACCAATCTGGAGAACGAAGTTTGTTGCTGTTATCGGTGTATTCTTCACTTTGATAACGAGCGCGTATGGTCAAATCAAGCTGATCATTGAGTGCAAAATCACTACCTAGACGCGCGATATGTTTTGGTCGGCGGGTTAAGAAAGTACCTAGGGTTTTATCTTTTGCTTCGGTGTAGGTATAAGCGCCGTTTAGTGACCAAGACGGGGATATTTTCCATTGTGCTGAACTTTCAATGCCTTTGGTTTGAGCCTTTGCGACATTGCTATAGCTGTATTGGGTAATGCCGTTGTTGCTGCTTGCATTGTCATAGTCTGTTTGGATGAGGTCTTTAACATCATTCCAAAACAGATTGATGTCAGCATTCCATACTTCATTTTGAACAAGGCTAAGTCCGAGTTGGTAACTATCCGATGACTCTGGTTTTAAGTTGGGATTGCCAATGACGACATAACCTAAGTGGCTGTGATCAAAAGAATAAAAACGTTCTTTTAAATTGGGTACGCGATAGCCTTGACCGTAGCTAAAACGCAGATCAGCCAAAAGATTGTTGTGGTCATAAGCGCGATATTTTGTGCTGAGTTTAAAGGCATTGTGGTTGCCAAAATCATCATCATTCTGAAAGCGCCAGCCTAACACTGCATCTAGATTTTTGAGTAGATTGAGATCATTTTGTAGATAAAACTCATGGCGATCGCGTTGTACTTTACCGCCTTGCATTTCAAACTTACCGTTATTGCTTTGTTCTAGTTTTTCTTCGTGCCAATCATATCCGAATTGCCAATTTTGCTTATGCCAAGTCGGGAATGAAAATTGTGAACTGAAATGGTTATTTTCTTGTTTTGAGTTACGCAGTGCAGATAGAAAACCATCTACAGTTTGAACTGAAGTTGTATCATAGGTTTCATGGACAGCCTTTAAATCAAGTTTACCTAAATCTAAGAGTTGCAGTTGTGAACCTGCACTGATGCGTTGACGTTCAATGTCTTCAACTTTGTATTGTTTTAAGTTGAAAGGAGAGACAAAGAGTAAATCTTTTTGATGATCTTTTTCTTTATATTGATTGAAATCGCTCCATAACATGAACTGATCATTTGGCTGCCAAGCGCCATAAAGTGTGTATTGTTGACGTTTTTGTTCATCACCTTGCAATGGATAATCACTCGGTTTAACTGCAAAGCCATCGCTGCTGAGTTGATCTGCTAGCAAACGACCTTTCAGTGTGGCATTGGCTGCTTCAATACTGATTTTTTGATGATGGTTGTTGATTGAGGCTGATTTTCCATTGGCATTTTGTTTGCCATAAGAACCGATATCGACTTGTCCTGAAACAGATATACCTTCTTGGACTTTGTTTGTGATGATGTTAATCACACCGCCCATCGCTGATGAGCCGTATTGTGCTGATGCGGCTCCTTTAATTACTTCAATATGATCAATACCGCCAATTAGATATTGACTTAAATCAACGGTTGAACCTGTGCTTGCCGCTAAAGGTAGCCCATCAATGAGTACGAGGACTTGATCGCTACTTAGACCTTGCAATGAAATTTCATAACCTGATTTACCATGAATTTCTCGTAATAAAATTCCAGGAATATTTTTCAAAGCATCTTTTAGGGTGGTGGCGTTGGTGCGTTTTAATTCATCTTGATTGATGATCTCGGTCCGAATCGGGCTATCCAATAAGCGTTTTTCTGAGCGTGTACCAGTAACAACAATCGTATCCAATACATGTGGTGTTGACTGTTGAGCGGCATGAAGTGAATTTTGATCCGCTTGTGTATGGGTAGAAACTAAGCCCACGGCAAGTAAAGACGTAAATAAAAAGCATGGTTTAGATAAGCATGGGGGAGATTGAATAGTCACAATATGATCACTAATGAAAATTATTTCATAATGTAAATGGTAATGATTATCGTAATAATTTACAATACCTTAAATATTTATTTCAAAAAGATACAAACACTTATATGAGTGTTTTATTTTTATTGATTTAAATCAGTATCTTAAATAGGATTGGACGTTTTTATGCAACTTAATTTGTCTTATGTTTTAGTCGCAGTATTGGCTCTGGGGGGAGTAAATGCAAATGCTCAACAGCAACCAGCTAAATTAGCTGAGGCATTACAGTACTCATCTTTACATCAAAACTTAACCCAAGAACAAGCTCGTCAAGCAATATTGAAAATGGCGGGTGAGTATCGAGTTGATTTTCGTTTTGAAGAGCTGTATGCATTGAAAGATGGTTATTCGATCAAAGATGATGACTTATCAAGTGGCTATGAAACTGTAATTGTGCTTGAAAATACAGCCAACAAAGTTTCTTTACAGCATATTTTGGTTGCAAGTGGGCATGTTGTTAAGCATTGGCGTCAAGACTGGGAATATGAACCTAAACACATGTGGAGTTATATTGGCGATTACAAATGGCAAAGTATTCCATTAAAGAAACAAGAAACTAAAGGCAAGTGGTTACAAACTGTTTGGCAAGTGGACGACTCTCCTCGATATGCAGGTCTAGGGCAGTGGACGCAAAATAATGGTGCGGTTGAATGGGTCTCGAATGAAACTTATCGACCATTGCCACGTCGTGAGCATACCATTCGGAATGATTACGATGTGATTATTGGTATTAATCGCCATGCCTTAACTGCAACGGGCTGGGTGCATGAGCAAGATAATATTAAATTTGATACCAAGACCAAGACTGCGCTTGCGCGTGAGTTGGGGGTGAATCAATACAATAAAGTGGGTAATTTTGATTTCAAACCTGCTTATGATTATTGGAAAGAAAATGCAGCTTATTGGAGTGCGGTAAGAGCTGCATGGGATCAGGCATTTAATCAAAATAAAGTAGTTGCTTTAAAATTTGCCAAGAAAGATGAGAAGTCGCATTTTAGCTATTTTAATGATGAGGCGGCATCAGTTGCTGGCAAATCGGTTCAAGCAGATCAGCTGAAATTACAAGCTAAAACGCTACTTAATCAGCAGCTTGTTGAAGGTAAAATTCATTAATTAACTATAGCTTAAATCCCATGCTTTATTGAGGCATGGGATTGTTTAAAATTTGCGGAACTAATAATTATTTTTAAATAGTCGAATAAACATTCATCATAACTTTTCAAGTCGAAAATAAAGGGGATTATGTACTTTTGATTGAATATCAAAATGTTGATTAGCTTATATTTTAGAGCAAAAAATAGATATATTTTTTTCTTTATGGCGTAATTCCTATGAGGTCACAAAATGTCTTTATAGGACGAATTATGGTAATACTCTAAAAATGAATTGACAGTATGTATAGTAAGCTATAATTTAATTGTTAGTTCCAATTTGGAACTTAACTGAGGTCTCAAGAGCCATTTATATCGCTGAAGTGATTTCTTATTGGCTTGTTTTTGGGGATTATACTTTTTTCTTAATGAACTCCGTGAAGGTGATCGTGTGATTGCTTGCTAAAGCTTTATGGACGAGGGAAGCCATGATGTCAAAAGATATAAATACAATTACTGTGCGTCAAACGCAATTCAAAGCGGAGAAAATTAAAACGCATTATACTGAATCGACTTTGATGTCACATTTTCTCACAGCATTATCCATGAGCTTTCCTCAGGGCGAACGATTTTTTGTAGAAACTGTTCGAAATGTTCGTGATCAAATTAGTGATGAGCAACTACAAAAAGATATTTCAGGTTTTATTGGTCAAGAGGCACATCATGCCCGTGCTCATGAACAGTTCAATCAATTGGTTCAAAGCAGCGAATATCATTTGAAAAAATTTGAAAAGGCTTACGAGCAGGAAATGATTCGCTTACGGACTTTAAGTCCGCGTCGTCAATTGGCAGCAACGGTTGCACTTGAGCATTTTACAGCGATGATGGCGGGTTATATGCTTGAGTATCCAAACATTGTGTTCAAGGGTTTATCCGAAAATATGAGAAATCTTTGGCTTTGGCATGCTGTTGAAGAAATTGAACATAAACATGTTGCATTTGATGTATATCAGCAGATCTTTTCCAATCTGCCTCAGCGCCGTAGAAGTATGCGAACAATTACAGTGGGGTTTATCAGCAGTACCATAGTGATGACAAGTCATCTTGTATGGCAAGACCGTAAAAATACTTTATATTCGCCTGAGCAACTCTTAAAAAATGCACAAACACTTTTAGTTCTAGTACAAATGATGTGGCGTTTATTACCTGACTATTTAGCATTTTACAAAGAAAATTTTCATCCCTCCGATATTGATCAGCAGGATTTATTGATAAATGCTAGAGAATTACTAGCCAGCTAATTTATTGATACTATATTCAAACATGTCTATTCGTGTTGCTGCTTGATCAAAATGGTACGCTCAGCGGGACTCGAACCCACGTCGGTCGCTTAGGAGGCAACTGCTCTATCCAGTTAAGCTATGAGCGCATAGTGCAATGATTATAAACAAAAAAGTGATTGCCGAAGCAATCACTTTTGATCAAACCGACCAATTGCCTTATTTGTCTTTAAGATTTAGTGCTTTATAAAGAACAAACATCAATACAATCCAGATTGGGATCATCAACACAGACTCTTTAAAGCCTTGCTGCCACATGATATAGAGAACTACAGCAATAAATGCTAATACTAGATAGTTACTAAAAGGTGACCAAAGCGCAGGGAAGCTGGTTTTTAGGTCTTTCTGTTTTACCATCGCCTTAAACTTCAAGTGCGTTAAGCTGATCATTGCCCAGTTTAGAACTAAAGCACCGACAACCACATACATCAAATGACCAAGTGCTTCTTCTGGCACAAAGTAGTTCAAGAGTACGCAGCCAAAGATCAATAACGCAGAGAGTAAAACAGCAGGGATTGGTACGCCTTGTTTGTTGGTTTTGGCAAAGACCTTCGGTGCATTACCTTGTTGAGCTAAACCAAACAACATACGGCTATTGGCATACATACCACTGTTATAAACTGAGAGTGCAGCGGTTAAAATAATAAAATTCAATAAATGAGCAGCCCAGCCGATCCCCATCTGACTAAAAATCATTACAAATGGGCTTTTATCCAAACCACCTAAGTCGAGCTGATTCCACGGCACAAGCGATAGTAAAATCGTTAATGAACCGATATAGAAAATCAGGATACGAAACACGACTTGGTTAATGGCTTTCGGAATCGTTTTCTTTGGATCTTTCGCTTCAGCCGCCGCCATTCCGATTAGTTCAATACCACCAAAAGCGAACATCAGGAAAGCCAACATGAAGAATAAGCCTTCAAAACCATTTGGGAAGAAGCCGCCATGGGTCCAAAGATTACTAAATGACGCAGTTGAATTTGCATCAGCAGTCGCAATCAAGAACAAACCAAAAAGAATCATCGCGATTACTGCGGTGACTTTGATGATTGCTAACCAAAATTCTGACTCGCCGTAGAATTTAACATTGGTTAAGTTGACCGCGGTGATGACCACAAAGAAAAATAAGACTGAAGCCCAAGCAGGAATATGAGGCCACCAGTAACTAATGTATTTTGCGACAGCGGTGAGTTCCGCCATGGCAACTAAAATATAAAGGACCCAATAGTTCCAACCAGACAAAAAGCCTGGAAATTTACCCCAATATTGATATGCAAAATGACTAAATGAACCTGCAACGGGTTCTTCGACGATCATTTCACCGAGTTGACGCATGATTAGAAAAGCAATCAAACCGCCAATCGCATAACCTAAAATAATAGATGGTCCAGCAGACTGGATCACTTGTGCAGAACCTAAAAATAACCCCGTACCAATTGCCCCACCCATTGCGATGAGTTGGATATGACGGTTTTTTAGTCCACGCTGAAGTTGAGAGGAATCGTTGTTCAAAGGACTGAGCTCGACGAGGAATAAGTGGATTATTCTAATAGATTGAAAGATTTTCGCCTAGTAAAAGTACAGGAAGGCTATGACTGGAAAGTAGTTTGGAAAAATATTTTAAAATCATATATTTGAATTGACGGTAAAATGGTGGGAGAAGAATATTTGAGCAACCAAAACACTGTTTTGCTGTTTAGATCACATTTTTTTATTTTGTTGCCATTGTTAAATCATCTCAATATGCAGAATATACAGAGTAGATTTTAACCCTGACCTTAGACTTAGAAAAATAGGGTATATCGCTATACCGTAATTTTAGATGCAACATTTTGTACCAAGAACATGATAAAAGGATGAAATTAACATGAGTTCAGTTCCACAGATTAAAGTCCCAGCAACCTATATGCGTGGTGGTACAAGCAAAGGTGTGTTTTTCAAATTGGATGATTTACCAGAAGCGGCACAAGTCGCTGGTAAAGCACGTGATTTACTGCTTTTACGTGTTATTGGTAGCCCAGATCCATATGGCAAACAAATTGATGGGATGGGTGGAGCAACTTCGAGTACCAGTAAAACCGTGATTTTGGCGAAAAGTTCAGAACCAAACCATGATGTAGATTATTTATTTGGACAAGTCTCCATTGATCAACCTTTTGTAGATTGGAGTGGTAACTGTGGCAATCTCACTGCTGCTGTGGGTTCATTTGCGATTTCAAATGGTTTGGTCGAAGCAGATCGTATTCCTGAAAATGGGATATGTACGGTACGTATTTGGCAGAAGAATATCCAAAAGACCATTATTGCGCATGTACCTATCACCAATGGTCAAGTGCAGGAAACAGGTGGTTTCGAGCTGGATGGCGTGACATTTCCCGCAGCAGAGGTTCAAATTGAATTTTTAGACCCTGCTGATGATGGTGAGGAGGGAGGCGATATGTTCCCTACTGGAAATGTCGTTGATCAACTCGTTGTTCCTGAGGTTGGGACTTTCCAAGCAACTTTTATTAATGCCGGTATTCCAACGATATTTCTGAACGCAGAAGATATTGGTTATCAAGGTACAGAGTTGCAAGATCATATCAATGGAGATGCCGCTGCATTGGCTCGTTTTGAAAAGATTCGTGCTTATGGTGCAGTTCAAATGGGACTATTTAAAGATATTTCTGAAGCTGCATCACGTCAGCACACCCCGAAGATTGCTTTCGTCTCTCAACCTAAAACATATCCATCTTCAAGCGGTAAAACTGTTGAAGCAGCTGACGTTGATTTACTGGTTCGTGCGCTTTCTATGGGTAAATTACATCATGCCATGATGGGAACTGCGGCTGTTGCAATTGGTACTGCGGCTGCGATTCCAGGTACTTTGGTCAATTTGGCTGCTGGTGGTACTGAGCGAGAAGCGGTTCGCTTTGGCCATCCATCAGGCACGCTTCGTGTTGGCGCTCAGGCTGAATTTATCAATGGAAAATGGGCTGTGAAAAAAGCCATTATGAGCCGTAGTGCGCGTGTGTTAATGGAAGGTTGGGTACGTGTACCTGGTGATACGTTCTAAATTCATTGCGTGATGTTAGATAAAGTCTCCATTTTCGGGGACTTTATTATTTTGATTTGATTAAAAATTCAAACACAATTTAGGATCATAAATAATGTTATGATATCGCCATTCTGACAGGCTAAAGTGTCTTGTCATTTTATTCTTCCATTCAGATTTCCCGAGGCAATTGTGTCATCTATTTCTCAAGTTAATGCGGATGTTTTAAAACAAGCTCAACAACGTATTCAACAAGATTTATTGACCGCATTGGCTGCGTTTTCAATTCCAGAACCTTTAAAAGCAGCAGTTCACCACACCGTGATGTTGGGTGGAAAGCGTGTTCGTCCTGCTTTGTGCTATGCAACTGCTTCATTACAACCCAGCCCTAATTTTGCCGCTGCTCGTCGTGCGGCTGTTGCAGTGGAACTGATTCATTGCTATTCATTGGCACACGATGATTTGCCATGTATGGATAATGATTTATTGCGCCGTGGACAACCAACCTGTCATGTCGCTTTTGGCGAAGATACTGCTTTACTCGCAGGGGATATTTTGCAGTCGATGGCATTTGAGATTTTGGGTAGTCGTTTGTTCGATGAGCAAGGGCAGGGAACAGATGCCGCAATTGTGCTTAAACAAGTTCAGATTTTAGCAACAGCCAGCTCAAAAATGGTTTGCGGACAGGTTTTAGATATCCAAGCTGAAGCTCGAATGGTCGATCAAGCTGAATTGGAAAATATTCATCGCAATAAAACAGGGGCGTTGATTCAAGCTGCAATTATGATGGGTGCAGTGACGATTTTTGCAGGGACGGATCAGGCGATTCCTAAATTACGTCAGTTTGGACAGGCCATTGGTTTGGCTTTCCAAGTGCAAGACGATATTTTGGATATTACCGCGAGCACAGAAACTTTAGGTAAAACGGCGGGTAAAGATGAGCAGGTTCAAAAATCGACTTATCCTGCGCTTATGGGATTAGAACAAGCCCAAGCTTATGCTCAAACTTTGCATGCTCAAGCTTTTGAGGCCTTAGCACACTTTGGTGATCAAGCTCGGGAGTTGTTGGAGATTTCACATTTCCTGCTTGCACGAAAAAGCTAATTTTTTGTCATTTTAATGATCTTGCCGATTGGGATAAATTCATCGAGGAGCATCTCATGAATGGAGAGCAGTTACATCAAGAGGCACTAGAGATTGCAGCACAACTTCCTTTTGCTCAGCATACCCAGCCTTTCGGACCTGATTATGAAGTTTTTAAGATTTTAGGTAAAATCTTCTTGCTCACGGCCGAGGTGAATGGTGTCAAAATGGTTAATGTAAAATGTGATCCATATAAAATTCTAGAATACCAAGAATTATATTCTTTTATTAAACTTGGCTATCACATGAATAAAAAACACTGGATTTCTATTGTTGCAAACGATTTACTCAGCTACGACTTACTAACCGATTTGATTCATGATTCTTATACGCTCGTCGTGAAAAAGCTTCCACTCAAAGATCAAAAACGTTTGAAGGCCCAATAAAAAAACAGCCCGTAGGCTGTTTTTTGGGATATCGGTAGAGACAGTTTAGTGTTTACCCATCAATCCACGAATCGTATTCAAGACGTCAGCAGGCAATACCACAGTTTTGGCATTGCTTGATTTAGCTAACTCTTGCATTGCTTTCACATATTGTTCACCAAGCAAGTAAGCAACAGGCGTTTCTTTGTCACCAACAGCACTTGTTACCATTTCAATGGCACGTTTTGATGCTTCAGCAAGAACAACTTGTGCTTCTGCATCACGACGAGATGCTTCTAAACGACCGTCTGCTTCTAAGATCGCCGCTTGTTTCTCACCATCAGCTTTGGTTACGGTTGCACGACGTTGACGTTCAGCAGCCGCTTGAGCTTCCATTGCAGATTGCATGGTATGTGATGGTTGAATATCTTGGATCTCAACAGTTTTAAGGGTAATTCCCCAATCTGCAATATCATCAGAAATGGCTGCTTTAAGTTTTGCCTTGATCTGATCACGAGAAGACAAAGCATCATCTAAGGCCATTTCACCAGCGATTGAACGAAGAGAAGTTTGAACCATGTTCTGAATCGCCCAAGTATAGTTCTCAATACCATAGACTGCTTTTTCAGGTGTTGTAATATTGATATATGCCACAGCATTCATTACTAAAACAGCATTGTCACGAGTAATCACTTCTTGCGACGGAATATCCAAAACAATATCTTTGGTGGTGATTTTATAAGCGACTTCGTCAATATAAGGAATAACGAAATTTAGACCAGGACGTAAAGTGGTATGGTATTTACCCAATCGTTGAACAATCCATTTGTAACCTTGAGGAACGAGACGTACCCCTTTGAAAATGGTTGTCGCAACAAATGCTAAAAACGCAATGACAACTATAGTACCGACAGACATTTGAAACCCTCTTTTTTGTTTATGAAATGCAGTGTGGTTGGACGACTAAATCATTGCCCAAAATATCAATTACTCGAACGCGATCACCCACTTTGACTGGCGTTGTACAGCGACAATGCCATTCATCAGAACCCAATACAGGGAGTGAAAAGCGGACTAAAATTTGTTCGTGCTCAAGCCCAGTTTGGATGACCATCCCAACTTGCCCGATAGTCGCTTCACGAGATAGTCCTGCTTTGGTTTTATCTATTGAAAGTGGCTTGATAAATTTGAACCAAAGAATGGTACATAAAATAGATAAAATGCCCCAAGTAATGACCTGCGTTGGAAAGCCCATCATCGGGAAAAGCCACAATAAAATGCAGACCATGACTGCTGCGATGCCGAACCATAAAGCGGCGAATGCAGGTATGATCAATTCTGAAAGAATCAGTAAAATCCCTAATACAAACCAGTGCCAAGGTTCAACTACAAACTCCATAGATTTGCTCGCATTATTAAAGTATTGGAGGTGAATAAATATTCACCTCCAATACTCTAGCAGATCATTATCTTTATGAATATAAAAAGATTGTTTTTTTAGAATTTAGGCGCTGGAGCAGGCTTTAATGCAGCAGGTGACTTCTTAAAAGCAGTGATTGCATTTTGAATGGCAACAATCTTCGCTTGAGCGGCTTTCTCGCCTTCTAGGATGGCTTGATTACTCGATTTGAGATCAAGCACGCCTAAATGTCCTACTTTGGGTTGAATGACCACAGTCGCTTGTCTGAGTTCTTCATTAATACTGTGTTGCCCCATAATATTAATGGTCTGATCTAACAGCCCCCACATGCTCAAAGGCTTATCACCCGTTGGGCGAGCAGAAATATCGACTGCAATCACGATATCAGCACCCATATCTTTTGCTGTTTTAACAGGGATTGGACTGACTAAACCACCGTCAACATATTTCGTATTCCCGATGAGTGCAGGTACAAATACGTTTGGAATGCTACAAGATGCACGAACTGCTTGACCTGCATTGCCTTTGATAAACTCGGCTTTTTTACCATTATCTAAGCGTGTTGCAACAGCAGCAAAGCGGATTGGAAACTTCTCTATCGGTTTATTGCCAATTTGTGTGTTGACGTAATTCTGTAGCTTCTGACCCAGAACGAATCCTTGGCTATTAAGGGTTAAGTCACGAATATCAGATTCTTGTAGTTTAAGTGCAAGATTTTGCATTTGATAAGGGGTTTGCCCGCTGGCATAAATACTGCCAACAAAGCTACCTGCACTGGTTCCCGTCACAATTTTGGGTTTAATCCCATGTGACTCCAGTACTTTAATTACACCTATATGGGCAAAGCCTTTCGCACCACCGCCACCCAAAGCGATCGCAATAACAGGCTCACGCGCTTGAATCGTTGGAGTAGGGACAGTTTTTTTTGCAGTGGGATCACAGCCAAATAATGTGAAGCTAACAAGTGCCAAACAAGACAGTCGAGCAATATTCATATCGAGTGTAGATAAATTAACCAATGAGAAGGGCACATCAGATCAGATTTGCCCTTTTTTTTCTAGTTTTTTTTCACAAGTTTTTGTAATGGCTCGGCCAGCCATTCTGGATTCTTTGGAGAGAAGTGACCTACATAGTGTTGCATGATCTGCTCAAGATCTTGCTGATAATGTCCTGTTGGTGTGAAAGCACCTAAGCTATAAATAGTTTTGTGATCATAATCAAAGGCAAACATGACGATCGGGATACCAGCTGCATGTGCAATATGATAAAAACCACTTTTCATTTTCTCCGCTTTTTTTCGTGTACCTTCTGGCGCCATCCCGACCCATATTCTGTCGTATTGTTGAATGGTCGCAACCACTTGTTCGGTCAGACCGTGGGCAGTGTCACGATGTACAGGCACTAGTCCAGCCCATTTGAGAAAAGCTTTAAAGGGCGGTTTAAATAAAGTATCTTTGCCTAAAACAGTGACTTTTAAACCTAGACCGCCGATGGCTAGAAAACCATACCATCCATCAATATTCGAGGTATGTGGTGAGATAATTGCAACGGCTTTGGGTAGATTGGGGATTTCGCCTATGATCTTCCAGCCTTGGCGAAGAAAAAGTTTTTTACATAAAGCGCGACTAGACGCGGTTCCGCGTTGTGGAACGAGTGGCGGTAAATCAGGAAAATGTTGTGGCATAAATGAAGATATATAATGACAACTTATTTTATGTTAAACGCTGATTAAATCGGCTGCATTGGCAAAAAATAAGATTTTATTGTCACTATGCTGGAAGAATTAGATACTTAGGCGCGCTGATTGAACTCTAAAGGAATGCAAATAATGCCGAATATGCGGCAGGTTTATGTCCTGTTATTTTCTTTATATTGGGCACAGGGATTACCTGTTGGCTTTATGACGCATGCTTTGCCTGTGATTTTAAGAGCACAAGGGGTGTCATTGGCACATATTGGCGGTTTTGGTCTGTTGATGTTGCCTTGGGCGATTAAAATTTTTTGGGCACCCTTTGTTGATCGAATCGGATTGTCGCGCTTAGGGCAGTACCGCAGTTGGATCATTCCAACGCAATTATGCAGTGTGATTATCCTAATTATCCTTTCATTTTTCCCGATCCAAAGCTTGGATCAACCGAGTTATTTACTCATTTTCTTTGCATTACTCTTTCTAATGAATCTAACGGGTGCAACCCAAGATATTGCAACAGATGCGTTGGCTGTAAATTTACTAAAAAGTGATCAGCAACATTGGGGCAACACTTTTCAAGTGATCGGTTCGCGACTTGGTTTTATTGTGGGTGGTGGGGCCGTGCTTTGGGGCTTAGACTGGCTACACTGGCAAGCGACTTTTTTGACATTGGCTGGATTGGTTTTTTTGAATACGCTGCCTGTTTTGTTTTTTCAAGAACCAATACATTCCAGCAAACAAAATAACCCTGATGCAGTTGCCACTTCCGGTATTCAAGCCATTAAAAACTATTTGAATTATTTTAAATCATCCGCAGAGTTAAAAGCATGGTTGATTATTTTAGTGAGCTTTAAAGTTGCAGATGGTTTATCTGGGCCATTATTAAAACCCTTAATGGTTGATATGGGTTTAAGCTTTTCGCAGATTGGGGTTTACATCACCATGTTTGGTGCTGTTGCGGCACTCATCGGAGCAGGGCTTGCAGGTGTATTACTTAGATCTGTTTCCAGACCCTCAGCCTTGATTTTTTTCTCAGTTTTAAAAATCAGTAGTTTAATCGGTTATGTGTTTTTAGCATTTGCCTATGAACAGCAATATCAGCTTAGCCCTGTGTGGTTATATGCAGTCAATGCATTTGAAGATGCCTGTTCTGCAATGCTGCTGGTGGTGATGTTGACTTTGATTATGCAATACAGTCGCAAAGCATTTGCAGGAACAGATTTTACTTTTCAGGTGTCGATTATGGCGACAGTAAGCGGTTCACTGTACATGGTCAGTGGTGTGCTGGGGGATTTATTTGGTTATTATCATTATTTGATTATTATTGTGATTGTTGGTGTATTTACATTAATGCCGATTTACTTGTGGAAAAAAATAGTTTCACATAAAAATAATCATAAGTATTTGAAATAAGAATTTTAAATATCAAAGGTAACTCATTTCAATATTTTGAATATGCTTTTTAAGCATGCTGTGAAGTGTATGTTTTAGCCATAACCCTATGGGACAGGGACATTTTTTGCTGTTACTACGTTATGTCTTTCTCATTTAGAATGACTAAATTTCGAAAAACATGCCTTGTACCATCTAAAAAATGTCCACTGTCGCAAGCATCTGTGAAATGTCAACAGACCCTACACATAACTTATATGAATTAGGAATAAAAAATCAAAAGGAGTTGTCTGGCAATAATAAGAAAAATCATGTGAATATCTAAGTAAATTTACAAGACCTCATCGCCCTTGGGTATTAGCCTAAAGTCTAAATAAGAATAATGAAATAATTTTTTAATCGTTCTGTAAGATAAAGGTGCTGTGTAGGATTTGTTACTCAAAGAAGTAAGGGTAGAAACTTAGTAACCAAATCCATGCAACTCAATACTTTGGAAGACAGTTGGTTTTTCGGTTCTTAGGAATAGTGCAGATCAACTTAGCATGGATAGGCAATATAAAATATAGATTAGGAGTTTTTGATGGAACTATTTTTTAATGGTAAATCATTTTTAATTAAAGGCTTAGCGCTTACAGTTACGGCTTTGATGATGAGTGGGGCACATGCGGCAGCTTCAGATAAAGAAGAAATTCAAAAGCTTCGTCAAGAAGTTGAAGCTCTAAAAGCTTTAGTTCAAGAACAACGACAAGTACAGCAACAACAGCAAGTACAGTTAACTGAAGTTAAAACACGGCCTCAAGTAAATGCACCTGTTTCCCCATTAGCTTCGTTAAAATCTAAAACAGGTGCTGATGTGAGCCTGTATGGTTTCGTTCGCGGGGACGCGAACTATATTATTGAAGGTGCTGACGATGATTTTAACGCTGTAAGTAAGTCAACTGGTGAAACAAAAGATAAATTACGAGCCACAGCGAAAACGACGCGCCTTGGTTTAGATTTTACCACGCCAGTGGGTGATGCGAAGGTTGGGGGGAAGGTTGAAGTAGACTTCGCGGGCACCAATGAAGCATTACGTATCCGCCATGCATACTTAACTTATAACAACTGGCTTTTTGGTCAAACGACTTCTAACTTCTTATCGAGCCACGCACCTGAAATGATTGACTTCTCCACCAACATTGGTGGTGGTACAAAGCGTCTTCCGCAAGTACGTTATAACTACAAATTGAGCCCGACTACACAATTACTTGTTTCAGCAGAAGAAGGCGATAGCTCAGCAACTGATGATAAAGTTAAGTATAGATTACCTGTGCTGACTGCTAAAGTGACGCAAGCTTATGCGGAAGGTAAAGGTTCGGCTTCAGCGCGGGCTTTAGTTGAAAACTATAAATCAGAAAATGCGGGTGATGATAAAACCGGTTGGGGGATTGCTGTAGGTACTGACTTTAAAGTTGCTGACCCGTTGAAGCTTTTTGCTGATGCCTCTTATGTCGTGGGTAATAGTAGTTATCTATATGGTAGCAACACTGCTTATACAGTAGTGAATAATGATATTGAGCAGAATGAAGTAATCGCAGTGCAGGTAGGTGGAACCTATAAGATTTTACCGAACTTGCGTTCGACTTTAGCATACGGTGCTCACTTCGCTGATGATGGTACTGACTATGCCAAAGCGAATGTTACAGCCAATGAAAAAGTCCAACAAGCTTGGATCAACTTTATCTATACGCCAGTAAAACCAATTGATATGGGGGTAGAGTATATCAATGGTAAACGTGAAACTTTTGATGGCAAGTCTTATAAAGATAATCGTGTTGGCTTGATGGCTAAATACAGCTTCTAAAATTGATCAAAACTTAAGTTATAAAAAGTCGAGGTTAACGTTAACCTCGACTTTTTTTATATGAATAGCCACCAGTTTCGTAGAGAGCTTTAAGTCATTTTTAAGTTTCTTAAATTATATTTAAACAGCTCAGAAATCGAATTTTACAATGTGATGCCGCCACAGGAAATCAAGACCAAGACTATCTCACTATTTGCATTCAATCTGATGCTTGCAATTTGGTTAGGTGTTTTTTTGAATATTGTATTCTACGAAAAAATACAGGCACTAACGCCATATACTGGGATCAAGTCAGGATTGTTCATCACTGCATCGGTGATTGTGGTTGCAGCCGCATATTACTTTATTTTGCAGATTTTCAGTTGGACATGGACGGCTAAGCCGCTTGCGATTGTATTGGTGGTGATGGGTGGCTTTTCCTCCTATGTAGTGACGAGCTTAGGGGTGTTGATCACGCCAGACCAAATCCAGAATTTGATGCAAACCGATATCGCAGAAGTACGTGATATATGGTCTTGGGATTTGGTGATATGGGGCTTAGGCATGGTGGTATTGCCCACTATTGTGATTTTGTCCGTGACATTGAAGTCAGAATCGTTTCTTCAACACATCTGGAAAAAAGCAGTTTCTCTTGTGCTTTCGTTGCTATTGATTACGGGTTTACTGTTTATCTTTTATGTCGATTTTTCAGCGATCTTTCGTGAAAATCGTGATTTGAAAGAAATGATTTCACCACAAAATCTGATCGCATCTGTTGCATCGTATTATAAGCACAAAGCACCGAAACAGAATTTAGCATTGCTAAGCTATGGTGAAGACGCGAATATACAGGCAAAGAGTGCATCAACATTGCCGAAATTGATGGTGTTGGTCGTGGGTGAGACTGCACGCGCCGAAAGCCTTTCGTTAAATGGTTATGAAAAAGAGACCAATCCAAAACTCTCCAAGCAAGATATTCTAAACTTTTCTCAAGTCAGTTCATGCGGTACAGCCACCGCAGTCTCCGTTCCATGTATGTTTTCAGGCATGCCGAGAAAAGCCTATGATGAACAGCTTGCGAGTCACCGTGAAGGCTTATTGGATATAGCAAAGCGTGCAGGTTATCAAGTCACTTGGATTGATAATAATTCTGGCTGTAAAGGGGCATGTGATCGTGTTGAACAGTTTAAAACCCCTGAATCTTTACAACAGAAGTGGTGTAATGAGGGTGAATGTCTAGATGATATTCTCGTTGATAGCCTTGGTGTTTATTTAGCTGAACTTGATCAAAAGGACAAGCGACCGCGATTAATCGTACTCCATCAAATCGGCAGCCATGGGCCAGCCTATTACAGACGTGTTCCGTCACAATTTAAAGTGTTTAACCCAACCTGTGAAACCAATGCCATTCAAGGGTGTACACGAGAACAATTGATTAACAGTTATGACAACAGTTTGCTTTATACCGATCATATTTTAGATGTTTTAATTAAAACACTAAAAAATACAACGCAATATCAAACAGCTTTATGGTATTTATCAGATCATGGTGAGTCAACGGGTGAAAGCGGTATGTATCTACATGGTGCGCCTTATGCGATTGCACCCACCCAACAAACGCATATCCCGATGTTGATGTGGTTTTCTGACGCATGGAAACAACACGCAAAAAAACAAGTACAGTGTCTCGCTCAGCAAGCCAAAGATGAGCTTAGCCAAGATAATTTATTTCCAACCATGCTGAGCTTGTTGGATATTAAAAGTAAGATAATTAACCCTAAAAATGACATGTTAGATACATGTTTGAATCCATAAGGTGAGATGAAATCATGACCAAAATCTTGATGATAGAAGATGATTTTATGATTGCAGAGTCTACTTTGACGCTATTGCAATATCATCAGTTTGATGTGGAGTGGGTCAACAATGGCGTAGATGGCTTGGCTTTGTTAAGCAAACATGCTTTTGATTTGGTGTTATTGGATTTAGGTTTGCCTTTGATGGATGGGATGCAGATTCTTAAACAACTTCGTCAGCGTACCTCGATCCCAGTATTAATTATTTCAGCACGAGATCAATTGCAAAACCGTGTGGATGGTTTAAATCAAGGTGCAGATGATTATTTGGTTAAACCTTATGAGTTCGATGAGTTGCTGGCAAGGATTCATGCATTATTGCGGAGAGGGCATTCGGATACGGCTCAGCTAAAAAATCAGTCGCAGCTACTCAAATGTGGTGAGTTGGTACTCGATGTGGAACAACATTTGGCGACCTTTAAGGGGCAACAAATCGAGTTGTCTAATCGTGAATGGGCGATTCTAATCCCGATGGTCACACATCCCAATAAAATCTTCTCTAAAGTAAATCTTGAAGATAAGTTATATGATTTTGATAGTGAAGTGACCAGTAATACCATTGAGGTTTATGTACATCATTTACGTGCCAAGCTGGGCAAAGATTTTATTCGCACCATACGTGGCTTGGGTTATCGTTTGGGGCAAGCATAAACGTGATGAAAAAAGCTAAGCATTATTCGCTCAAGAAAAGACTGATCTGGGGAACCTCGATTTTCAGTCTATTGTTGGGTTGTGTATTGATTTTAGCCGCCTACAAAATTTCGTTGCATGAAGTCGATAAGATTTTAGATACGCAAATGCAGTATATGGCAGAGCAATCCGCAACTCGCCCAGTGCCAAGTATGGCGAGTCGTATCGAATCGCACGAAACCTATTATTATCATAAAGAAGCGCTGTTGGTTGATATTTGGGCATATCAAGATCACAACCATTTATCTGATCCAAGTCAGTTATTGCTTCCGCCAGTCAAACAAGCAGGTTTTTATCGCCAGCAGACCAATCAAGGGAACTGGCGTGTTTATATCATTCCGCTTAAACACTATCAGATTCAAGTCAGTCAACGTGAAAGTGTACGCCAAACCTTTGCGTGGGAGTTGGCGGGCAGTATGTTTATGCCATATTTGCTGTTATTGCCGATTGCGATCTTGGTTTTGGCTTTTATTATTAGTTTGAACTTAAAGCCTTTGGATGATTTTAAGACAGAACTGACTCAGCGTGATTCGGATGGACTCGCACCGATTAATAGTGATCATTATCCTCAAGAGCTTATGCCGACGATTGAAGAAATGAATCGTTTATTTGAGCGGATTCAACATGCTCAAACTGAGCAGAAACAATTTATTGCGGATGCTGCACATGAGCTGAGAACCCCTGTAACTGCATTGAATTTACAAACGCGAATTTTGATTAAGCAGTTTCCTGAACATGATGCCTTACAAAATTTAAGTAAAGGTTTAGCGCGAATCCAACATTTGGTCACACAGCTTTTAGCACTGGCGAAACAAGACGTGGCTCTGAGTTTGATTGAGCCGAATACACAATTTCGCCTTAATGATGTGGCCTTAAATTGTGTTGAGCAATTGGTCAATTTAGCGATGCAAAAAGAAATTGATTTAGGTTTTGTACGCAACGAATTGATTGAAATGCAGAGTCTTGAATCAACAGTACATTCGATTATTTTTAATTTGATCGACAATGCGATTAAGTACACGCCCAATCAAGGCATTATCAATATTTCGGTTTTTAGTGATACGGATGACTTTGCTTATATCCAAATCGAAGACAGTGGTGCTGGGATTGAGCCAGAAAAATACGATGAAGTATTGAAACGCTTTTATCGTATCCACCATCATTTAGAAGTGGGGAGTGGTCTTGGGCTTTCGATAGTCGATAAGGCGACTCAACGTTTAGGTGGTGTTTTGACGTTATCGAAAAGCCTTGACTTGGGTGGTTTATCGGTATTGGTTAAATTACCAAAGAAACTAGAGTTATATGAAATAAGCACCAAATTTGATGCTAGAAAATAAACAAAGCCTTTTTTAGCTCGTTGTGGATTCGGCGTGATCTCTTAAATAGCGTAGAAATAACACACATTTTTGAATGCGTTGTCCATCATGACCTACTTTATTGACATGAAGACGTAATACCCAATTTAAACGTTTACCGATTTTACAGATATCTTTATAGACTTGTGGTTCAGTCTGTAAAGCGTTATGAAAAATTTGGCTTGCTTGGGTTAATTGCTCTGACTCAAAATGATAAGCTGTGGAGAAAATAAAAAGTATCCAATCACGGACAAAGCAATCATGTAAGCTGAGTACATCTCGCGGGTCTGTTTCAAAATCAATAAAACTAAACTGATTCTGCTTATCGACTAAAATATTACGGGCAAATGCTTCACTTAAATACCCCTCTTTTGAATGGATATTTTGGATGGCTTGAATTGCTTGGGTAAATAATAAAAATTGTGCTTCGGGCTTTGTTCTTCGACTCGTCAAGGCTTGATCAAGTTGTTTTACTTTACTTTGATGTTGAGCACTAATATCTTCTAACAAAATCCCTTTTTCAGATAGTGCTAAAACATTTGGAGTGGAAATCCCGAGTGTTTTGAGTTGTTGGATACGTTTATATTCACATTGAATCGCAGCAGCCCCACCTTGATTGGGTACAGGGATCATGGCACCAAGGTTAAATATTTTGGCTAACCATTTTAAAGGAGTATATAACCACAACCCATGACGTTCAGACGCTTTCTTTAGCCAGACTTTACCCGTGCTTAATTCATATGCTTGGATTGAATCTTGTTGAGTGATAACAGTGGTTTCTAAGAATTTTTGAAAGTCATCCATTAGCAGCAATCTATTCCTAAGTCATCATATCCATTTCAATCAGCAGTCACTTTATCATATTGTGGTTCATTTACGGAATTGAAAATACATCTAGTGATGTGATTGATCAGAAGATAAATCATTTGATCTTATTTCAGCATAAAGCAGCCCAAAGAGGCTGCTTTATTAGCGGTTGGTATTTAAAAAAATATCAGTGCAAAATTTTATCAAGAAACTGTTGAGCACGTTCACCACGTGGGGTGCCAAAGAATTCATCCTTAGAACAGTCTTCCACAATTTTCCCTTGATCCATGAAAATAATGCGATTGGCAACCTGACGAGCAAAGCCCATTTCATGGGTGACACACATCATGGTCATGCCTTCTTTAGCAAGTCCAACCATCACATCAAGCACTTCATTGATCATTTCGGGGTCAAGTGCAGATGTTGGTTCATCAAATAACATCGCAATGGGGTCCATACATAGGGCACGGGCAATCGCGACACGTTGTTGCTGACCGCCTGAAAGTTGGGCTGGATATTTGGCAGCTTGTTCGCTTAAGCCAACTCGATCTAGATAGGCCAGTCCTTTCTTATTTGCCTCTGCTTCTGAGCGGCCAAGCACCTTGATTTGCGCAATGGTCAGGTTCTCGGTAATGCTGAGATGCGGAAACAGTTCAAAGTGCTGAAATACCATGCCTACACGACTGCGTAATTTGGTCATATCCGTTTTAGGATCATGAATGGGGATGCCATCCACAATAATTTTACCTTGCTGAAAAGGCTCAAGACCGTTCACTGTTTTAATCAGTGTCGATTTTCCAGAACCAGACGGACCACACACCACAACCACTTCACCTTGACGGATTTGAGTAGAGCAATCAGTCAGTACCTGAAATTTTTCATACCACTTACTGACATTTTGGAGGTCTATCATTACTTTATTGTCGCTCATACACGTAACCTCCTTTGTAAACGTTTAACTGCGAATGTCGCAATGGCACTGACGGTAAAGTACACCAACCCTGCAAATAAAATATATTGGGTCAGCAAGGCCATTAAGTCTCCACGGACATAGTTTGTTCTGAAAAAGTCCAGCAAACCAATGGCATACACCATGGTAGAATCCTGAAATAGAATAATGGTCTGTTGAAGCAGCAACGGGGTCATTTTCCGAAAAGCTTGAGGAAGAATAATCAGCCGCATAGATTGACCATAACTCATGCCCAATGCTGCTGCTGCTGCTGCCTGACCTTTGGGAATCGACTGAATACCTGCACGTACAATTTCAGAAAAATAGGCGGCTTCAAACAGCATAAACGCCACAATACTGGAAACGAGGGCGGTATCAATGGTCAGATATTTGCCTGTGATTGCGGTATAGATAAACGGAACCGCAAAATAAAACCACATCAGTACCAACAGCAGGGGGATGGAACGGAATAGGTTCACATAGGCCTGAGCAATCAGATTTAGGATTTTAATCGAAGATAGACGCATCAGTGCGAGCAGCGTACCAATGATAATACCGCCAATGGTGGCAATGACTACCACTTTTAAGGTGATGCTGAAACCGTGCCAGAGCGCAGGTCCAGATTGCTGCAAATCATTTAGAAAAGAAGTAAGCCATTCCATACTACTTCCCTCCTGAAATTAAACCAGGAATACGCAGACGTTTTTCCAGTAGGCTCATTGCAGAAATCAGACAGACATTGATGACAATGAAAATCAGGGTGACAAAGGTATAAATTTCGATGGTGTTTTGGGTATATTCACTGATGGTTTTCATCTGCGAAATAATTTCAGCAACCCCAACTAGCGAAGCCACAGAAGTGTTTTTTACGCAGTTGGTTAGTTCTGAACTAAGCGGGGGTAAAATGGTACGGAAAGACTGTGGCAGAATCACATAGCGATACAATTGCACCGTCGAAAAACCCATGGCATAACCAGCATTGATCTGACCTTGGGGTAAGGCTTCAATGCCCGTCCGAACTTGTTCGCAGACACGTGCCGCGGTAAACAAGCCTAGTCCGATACTGGCAGAAATCAATGCTGTAGTATTGGCACCAAGATCACTCATCCACCAGTTTTTAATTGGCGCAGGCAGAAAGTTGGGAACCACATAAAACCAAATAAATAATTGAACGAGTAAAGGAACATTCCTAAACAGAGTGACATAGGCCGTACCTATGGCTCTGGCTGTTTTATTCGGGAGCGTACGCATGATGCCAAGGATGCTGCCAAGAAGCATGGCAATGGTCCATGCCACCACAGCAATAACCACTAGCCATCCCAGACCCGTTATAATCCAGTTCAGGTAAGTGGTATCTCCCACACCTGTAGACTGCCACAAAACTCCCCAGTTCCAGCTATAATTCATAATAACTCCTGAGAAGAAGCGGGAGAACATCCATTGTTCCCCGGTTCCGCAATAATATTTTAGTTATCGAAGATAAATGACTCGATCTCTTTCATAAGTTTTACTCTTCTTTTATTTCTCCCATCGGGAGAAATAAAAGGGATTTATGCAAGAAGTCTACTGATCTCGATCATGCGGATTGCTGATTAACGCTTTTAGTTGATCAGACATCTCAAAATTTAGGTTAATGTTTTTAGGTGGAATCGGTTGCTGGAACCATTTTTGATACATTTGATTGATTTCGCCTGAAGCATAAGTCGCTTTGATTGCATCATCGACCACCTGTTTAAAGCCTGTATCGCCTTTGCGCAGCATACAGCCATAAATTTCTTGGATAGGTGCAGTACCGACAATATCCCATTTACTTGGATCTTTGGCTTTGGATTTCTCACCTGCAAGTAGAATGTCATCCATCATGAACGCGACAGCACGACCATTTTGTAACATCAGGAATGACTCAGCATGGTCTTTGGCTGAAATGATTTCACCAATTCCTAATTCTTGTTGATGCTGGCGAATATAGCGCTCAGATGTGGTGCCTGCGGTCGTAACTAATTTTTTACCTTTTAAATCAGCAAAATCCTTAATTCCTGAATCCTTCGCCGTTAACAGTCTTGAGCCGACCTCAAAGAAACCGATAGAGAAATCGACTTGTTGCTGTCGCTCTTTATTATTCGTGGTAGAGCCACATTCCAGATCCACCGTGCCATTCGACACCAACGGAATACGATTTTGACTGGTGACGAGGTTATAGCGGATTTTCAGGTCAGGCATGTTGAGTTTTTGCTTAACGGCCTCTACAACTTTAAGTTGTAAATCATGCGCATAACCGACAGGTTGGTTCGGGCTTGCTGCAATGTAGGAAAATGGAATGGACGAATCGCGATAGCCCAGCACGATGGTGCCAGAGCTTTTGATTTTGTTTAAGGTACCTGATGTGGAAGTGTCACCTTCAGTGGCTTTATCACCAGCAGCGGGTGCTTTGTTGTCACTACAAGCACTTAAGCCGAACATTAAAGCGCTTGCGCAAAGCAGAGAGGTCATGGTGCGTTTATGTGTCATGTACAAAACTCCTTTTGTATCGTTATGGACGCATTCGTCATTGTTGCTATTGAGCGGTCAGTTTTTATGAAAATTAATATCTTTTTATATGTATAAAAATACATTCGTTTTCATATTAATAGACTTCAATACGGTTGCTCAAGCGATATTCTTTACGGTTTTGTTACCAGTAACTATTGATGAATTAAGCAATTTTTAAATCTGTGAATTACAGTAAAAATTGCAGGAAATAGAAAGCATAATGTGTGCCATGATTTATATTTTTTCGACAGTTTAAAAGATAAGATTAATTTTCAGTGCGTATTGAATCATTATGAGAATCTAGAATAGATGTGCCGCTTTCACTGAGACAGCGGGGAGGAAAATACGTTGAATCAAAAGATTTTTTAAAGGGCACAAAAAAAGCGGCATTAAGCCGCTTTAAAGTATTGAAAAATTAGAACATTGATTCGTCAGAATTTGCTGAAACCTTATGAATCGAAAGGTCAGCACCACGATATTCATCTTCTGCTGATAAACGGATGCCAATTGTCAGTTTTAATAAACCATAGACGATAAAACCACCAATCAACGCAACGCTAATCCCTAAACCTGTGCCGATCAATTGAGAAATAAAAGAAACACCGCCTAAACCACCAAGAGCCTGTTGACCGAATATTCCTGCTGCAACTGCACCAAAAGCACCACAGACACCATGCAAAGGCCACACGCCAAGTACATCATCGACTTTGAGTTTGTTTTGCGTGTAAGTGAAGAAGTAAACAAAGATTGCACCTGCACATGCGCCAATCATCAATGCCCCAATTGGATGCACAATATCAGACCCAGCACAGATTGCTACAAGACCTGCCAGCGGACCATTGTGTAAGAAACCAGGGTCATTTCTACCCATAAAGTTGGCTGCCAACGTACCACCAGCCATCGCCATAAGTGAGTTGATGGCTACGAGTCCAGAGATGGCTTCGACACGTTGCGCACTCATCACGTTAAAGCCGAACCAACCAACAATCAAAATCCATGAACCTAAAGCTAGGAATGGAATTGATGAAGGTGGATGAGCGCTAACACGACCATCTTTTTTATAGCGACCATTTCGAGCACCTAATAACAGCACCGCCGCTAGCGCAATCCAACCGCCCATGGCATGAACAACCACTGAACCAGCAAAGTCATGGAAGGGTGCACCAAATTGGTTTTCTAACCATGTTTGCACACCATAGTTACCATTCCAGATCATACCTTCAAAGAATGGATAGATCAGGGCAACCAGCAGTAAAGTCGCTAATGCTTGCGAACGCATCTTTGCACGTTCTGCAATACCACCAGAAACAATCGCTGGAATGGCGGCTGCAAAGGTGAGTAAGAAGAAACAACGCATCAGATCATAGCCATGATTGGCAGATAGCAATTCGCCCGTCACGAGGAAGTTTTGACCATAGGCAATCCAATAGCCAACGAAGAAGTAGGCGATGGCTGAGATACAGAAGTCAGTTAGGATTTTGCTGAGTGCATTGACTTGGTTTTTGTGGCGTACTGTGCCTAACTCGAGGAATGCAAATCCTGCGTGCATTGCAAGCACCAATACGGCACCAAGTAATAGAAAAAAGATGTCTACATTTTGCATAACATGCTCGATATAAGTGCTAAATCCAATTCTGATGCAAAATAAACGATCATTTTTTGCACCAAAATGGATTTATCGAATCTAAAGAACCTGAGCCATCTTAGGGAAGCTCATTTTGATGTACTGAGCTATGCAAAAAACGCACCAATTTAGAGGGTATGTTTTATTTTTGGTGAAAAGTGGTGCATTTATAAATATATATCAGATAGATCGCGCTATTTTTAATGAGCCGTGCAACATTGCAACGCTTGAATCAGAATTAGAAGTACGATGTTCTAGGCTCCAAAAATTATGTTGGGTTTATGACGAGGAAAAACTGGTTTTAATATGTGTATAAATCATCTTTAATAAATGGCGTGTTGGGTTCATTGCAAAAACGCCAATGAACAGTAGAAATAAAAGCTGAGTAAAGTAATGAATAATATTGTTCTGGCCCTGTTTCCTTTGGTTGCATTCATTGCATCAGGATATCTATTTAAAAAATATAATTTTCTGAGTAAAGAGTTTTGGGCTGGGGCAGAGAAGTTAAATTACTATATTTTATTTCCAGCGTTATTGTTCCATACCTTAGCGACCACAAAAATTGATTTGCACAGCTTGAGTAGCGCTGTTGTTGCGATGTTGATCGTGGTGCTGACGGTCACGGCTGTCATGTATGTATTACGAATGTTTTGGGATATTCAGCCCGCGCGTTTTGGTGTGCATGTCCAGAGTATGGTCCGTTTCAATACTTATATTGGTTTAGCGTTGGTCGCCTCTCTCTTTCAAAAAGAAGGGATGGCGATTTTGGTGATTTTACTGGCGCTTTGTATTCCATTGGTCAATGTAATTTCAGTGCTGGCTTTAACCACCAAAGAGCAAATGGCGATCAAGCCTGTTTTGATTGCATTGCTGAAAAATCCGTTGATTGTTTCTTGTATTGTGGGTGGGTTAGTCAATGTATTAAACATTCCGATTTGGGAAGGTCTTTCTAGTTTGATCAAGCTATTCTCCGCATCGAGTTTGCCGTTAGGTTTGTTATGTGTTGGCGCAGCTTTGCAGTTTATGCAGATCAAAAAAGATATTGTGGTGTTATTAGCTGATACTTTTGCCCGACTCTTGGCTGTACCTGCATTGGCTTTTCTCGTATGTACATGGTTGGGCTTGCCAAGTTTGCAAACCCAAATTTTAGTGGTGTTTTTTGCTCTGCCAACGGCTTCTGCTGCTTATATTTTAACAAAAGTGTTGGGTGGAGATAGTCAATTGATGGCCGCCGTAATTAGCTTTCAGACCTTATGTGCTGCCGTGACCTTGCCATTGGTGATTTGGTGGATATCTTAAGCGATGAATACCTGAGCTAGCCACTTTGGGTTCTTTTAAAAATAATATGCTGTTTCATACACAAAGGAAGGTTTACTACCTTCCTCGTTTGATTGTTGCTACACTTTTTCCTTTTCAGGTGGATGAGCATGTCCTTTGATCTCAAAGTCAGCTTACAGCAAGGAGCTGAGCCGTCTGCACAGCAGAAAAAGCTGAATCGCCTGATTGATAAAATAGAACAGCAAAAAATCAGTCTTGCCACATGGCGAAATGCTCAAACCGAAATTCAACAGCACACGCGGCAAAAACTGATGCCTGTGTATCATGAACTACATGAGGTGTTATTTCAGCAGTTAGATCAACTTTGGAATCTGTTACACAGCCATGAGTTTTCCAAAGTTGATGTGCAACAACTGGATGAGAAAATTTCCCAACTTGCGCACATGTTGAAACGCTCTCAGATGTTGAAGGATGAACAGTTAAAGCTGGTGCAGCAAATCGATAGCTTTTATCAGCAACATGCACAACAATCGATTAAAAAGACTAAGAAGGTGCAGTCAGCCAAGTTTGAACAAAATGAAAGTTTTGAGCAAAGTGCAGAATTAGAAGATGAATTTGAACAGTATGCTGCGGAACAACAACAAGCTCGTGAACAAGCCAAACAACTTAGACAACAACAGAAACGTGAACAAGCTGAGCAAATGGCAGCGCAGTCGTTAAAAACCGTGTATTTAAAAATTGCTGCGATGATTCATCCTGACCGTGAGCAAGATGAAACCAAGAAAGAGGAAAAAACTGAGTTATTCCAACAGGCAAGTCAGGCTTATGAACAGCAGGATTTGTTTTATTTATTGAAACTTCAATTACAGCTTGAACAGAATAAGGGGTTAGGGGCGAAAGAATTATCTGCCGAACAATTGAAGTTTTATAAACTGGCTTTGGATGCACAGAGTCAGCAGCTAGAAAGTCAAATTAGCGAGATTTTAGATTCTTTTCAGTTGGCGAAAAAAGTCAAAGCCGAGCATGTTCATATGAGTGATGTATATAAAGCTATAGATGCTGATTGTGCTGAGTTAAAGCAGCAGTTGAAGTGGGAAAAGGAACGTTTAAAGCATATGAAAAAGGTGAGTGGGGTAGAGATGTTATTGGGGTGTGGGGTTTTGTAAACCTTAAAAAGTACCTCTCCCTAACCCTCTCCTAAAAGGAGAGGGAACGTTGTGTATCTAATAACTATTAAATTCACAAAGAATGCCCCCCTCTCCCTATGGGAGAGGGGCAGCTTAAACTAAAAGACATTACCAACTAATTGCGATAAATCTTCATCTAGAGTAATAGCCCATTTCCAAAAAGCAGAATATGAAAATTGAGGTGAACACATAGCTTTTAATTTTTCGATTTTTAGATCAATTTCGGATTGAGCTAACGGTTCAGTAGGAAATAGCAGTTCATTTTTGAGCTTTTGTAGCTGAAAACTATATCTTTGAATATCTTTGATTAGTTCACTTCTACTAATACCTCTAATCCCAGTTGATGTATTGTTATAGCATTCATCCAATAACATTACTGTAAAGTTAATAGGTTGTTGGCTTGTGATACCACTTTCTTTAACAGTTACTTTAATACTTTTATTATTTGTTATAGGACAGTCAAGTATAAGATAGCGAGATACATCATCATTAATTAGTGAGCAGTCTACTATGTTTGTATGAGTATGACTTTTAATATTATTGCAACGACTACAACTGTAGAACAAATTATTCCAATTAAATTTCTTAATTACATCCCCTCTATGTGGATCAAGATGTTCAACCTCAATATCTAATATATTAGCTCTCTCGCATAAATAACACTTCCCATGAAACATTTGTTTTAAGGTAACCACTACCTCTTCGGATCTATAATCTTTATTAGTACCTGTCAGACTTTTAGGAACTGTATTTGGTCTACTAACTGAAAACATCAATTAAGCCCTTCCTGACTTAGTTTTGCGAGTTTATTTTTTGCAACAATATATTGTAATTGAGATTCAATAGAAAGTTTTGGTAAATCCACCTCTATCCTGTCTAGAACATTTTTTATTTCAAGTAAATTATCTCTATGCATATCCTTTTCGACGAATTCGATAATAAATTTAGAAATATTAATTGTCTCATTACTTTCTGGATTAACATGAAAAAGTTCTTTAATTATGGAGTCATGAGAATAAAAACTTAGATCTTCTTCAAACAAATCACCACTAGAAATATCATAAACTACAGTCTCATTATCCGTAGATGTAATAACAAATGGCGAGTGGGTACTCACAATGAATTGTACTTTAGGAAAAGCTTTAATAAGAAATGGCAAAACTTTCTTTTGTAAAGAGATATGAAGATGTACGTCTATTTCATCAATAATGGCTATGCCGATTAAACTCTCAGGAGCTAAATCTTTTATTTGTGCACGCATTAATAAGTTGGCGTAAATGTTAAAAATTGCTTTGAAACCAGAAGATAACTCATCAAAATTAAAAAAGTTTGAATCCTGTTGAATAAGCACTTTATTGCCAGTTCTAGTAAAAATCAATTTAGTTGAATTGTTTTCAAATATCCATTTTAAATCTGATTCAACTTTTTTAAACCATCTTTCTAGTTTATAAATTTTTTGGTTATTAATACTATTTATTTTAATTGAACGTGATAAAGATAGAAGTGCTAATTTATTTAGTAATAAGTATGCTTCTAAAGCACCTTCAATATCAGTAATAGAGTGCTCTTGTGCATATTCATCATATGTTTTAAATTGATCGAAAGAAAAATCTTTTACACTTACTCTAGCAGCATCAAAATAATAAATCATATCCTTATTTAAATCATTTCCAATAATCTCTAAATTATTTTCTTTATTGATATATGAATTAATTAATTTATTGGTATTATTGAAATAGTTGTCAATATGTTGTGGTTCTTTAATGTAGAAATAGTTATTGCTCAATTTTTCATTTATTTTGGCTATTTTTTCTATTTGCCCTTTTTCTTGTAAGTCTGAGTTGGAACCTTTAAATATTTGATATCTGTTTTTTAAAATATTTGAAAAAAACTTTAAGAATTCGTATAGCTCGTTAAAGCTTAAAGTTCTAGCATCAGCTAATAACTCTTCTATAAATTCATTTTCAATATCATTAAAATTTAAAATAGAATGGAAATTTTTAGCACCGAACTGGATTTCGGAAATAAGTTTTTTTCGTAATAAATCATTATAAAAACTACTCTTCAGGCCTCTCAAATTATTAGATACTTCAGTTAGGAAGCATGTTTTACCTGAACCATTATTTCCAGTGATGATTAAGTTTTTTCCTTTAAGAGGAAGAGTTATTTCATTGTAGATAATTTTTTCGATTGACGGCATGTTTAAAATAGTAAAAGGGCTGAATCATCAGCCCTTTATACAATATATTAGATTAAATCTGCAACACTTAAAGCGCAGCAATTTGCTCCATACTTGCTTTAATTTTACTTAATTGATCAGCAAACTCAGCCAATTTCGCTTTTTCACCTTCAACCACAGCCGCAGGGGCTTTTGCCACAAAACCTTCATTTGCTAATTTTCCTGCGATTTGATCATGTTGCTTTTGAACTTTGTCTAAGTCTTTCTGCAAACGACCCAATTCTGCTTTAGGATCAATCAAACCTTTCATTGGTACAAATACTGAAGCATGGCTGACAACGCTAGAGCAAGAAAGTGGTGGTTCTTGATCTTTGGTTAAGAACTCAATACTTTCAACTTTTGCGAGTGCTTTGAATAACGCTTCAATACGAATGATTTGTTCACGCTCAACATCAGAAGTGTTTTGCAATAACACTGGCAGTAAACGCGCATTACCCAAGCCCATTTCACCACGAATATTACGCACCGCACCGATCAAACCTTGTAGCCAATGCATATCAGCTTCAGCCTGTTCATTTACACGCTCAGGGTTCGCAACAGGGTATTGCGCAAGCATAATACTTTCGCCTGAAATACCAAGTTTCGGTGCAAGTGTTTGCCAAATTTCTTCAGTCAAATACGGCATCAATGGATGTGCAAGACGTAAAGAGGCTTCCATCACCGCAAGGAGTACACGACGAACTTCTGCTTTACGTTCAGTAGATACATTTTCATCGTTCAGAACAGGTTTGGTTAACTCAACATACCAGTCACAATATTCATTCCAAATGAACTCGTAAATTGCTTGCGCAGCCAAATCTAAACGGTAAGTCGCAAAGGCTTGTTGTACCGCAGCTTCTGCTTTTTGCAGACGGCTTACGATCCACTGTTCAGGCAGTTCCCAAAGGTCTTGACGAATTTCAGAACTAATTTCTTGGTTTTCACAGTTCATCATCACGAAACGCGTTGCGTTCCATATCTTGTTGGCAAAGTTACGATAGCCTTCAACACGCTTCATATCGAACTTAATGTCACGACCTGTGTTGGCAAGGGCGCAGAATGTGAAGCGAACTGCATCCGTACCGTAAGCTTGAATACCTTCTGGGAATTCTTTACGCGTTGATTTTTCAATCTTCGCTGCTTGTTTCGGATTCATCAAACCTGTGGTACGTTTTTGTACGAGGTCTTCAAGGTCGACACCGTCGATTAAATCGAGTGGGTCGAGTACGTTACCCTTAGACTTCGACATTTTCTGACCTTCGCCATCACGGACTAAGCCATGAACGTAAACCGTTTTAAACGGTACTTGTGGCGTACCATCTTCATTCTTCATGAAATGCATCGTAAACATAATCATACGAGCAACCCAGAAGAAGATGATGTCAAAACCAGTGACTAAAACATCTGTTGGGTGGAAAGTCTTGAGGAAATAGTTTTCTGCATCTTTCTGGGCATCACCGGTCCAACCTAAAGTGGAGAACGTCCAAAGCGCAGATGAGAACCATGTATCGAGTACATCTTCATCTTGGTTTAATGCAACATCAGCGGGGATGTTGTTTTTTGCACGTACTTCAGCTTCGTCACGACCGACATAAATATTGCCTTCAGCATCGTACCAAGCTGGGATACGATGACCCCACCAAAGCTGACGTGAAATACACCAATCTTGGATATTGTTCATCCACGCCATGTACATGTTGCTGTACTGTTCAGGTACAAATTTAATGTCACCATCTTTCACTGCTTTAATCGCAGGTTCAGCCAATGGCGCAATTTTTACATACCATTGGTCTGTCAATAATGGCTCAACGATCACACCTGAACGGTCACCGCGAGGTGGTTTCAACGTATAAGGTTGAATTTGGTCTAACCAACCTTCAACTTCTGCTTGTTCAACCAATTTTTTACGTGCAACGAAACGCTCTAAACCAATATAGTCCGCAGGAGCAGCAATGCTTTTGGAGATTTGTTCACCCGCTTTCGCGATGTATTCAAATTCAGCCAACACTTCCGCATTTTTATTGAAGATATTGATGATTGGTAGTTCACAACGCTTCCCGACTTCATAGTCATTGAAGTCATGTGCAGGGGTGATTTTTACACAGCCTGTACCGAATTCTTTATCAACATATTCATCTTTAACGATTGGAACTGCACGACCTGTAATCGGTAGGATAATGTTTTGACCCACAAGATGCGAATAGCGTTCATCATCAAGCGCCACGGCAACCGCAGTATCACCCAATAATGTTTCAGGACGCGTTGTTGCAACCACGATGTGGTCTTTACCATCATGGGTACGCAGTGATTTGTCTTCAAAGAAATATTTGAAGTGCCACAATGAACCTGCTTCTTCTTTATCAGATTCTACTTCTAGGTCAGAAAGGGCAGTTTGTAACTTAGGATCCCAGTTAACGAGACGTTTACCACGATAAATCAAACCATCTTCATGTAGTTTTACAAAGACTTCTTTCACTGCATTGGACAAACCTTCATCCATGGTGAAGCGTTCACGTGACCAATCTACCGAAGAACCTAGACGACGGATTTGACGTGTAATCGTACCGCCTGATTGCTCTTTCCATTCCCAAACTTTTTCGATGAATTTTTCACGACCTAAGTCATGACGGCTAACACCCTGAGCACCCAATTGACGTTCAACCACCATTTGCGTTGCGATACCTGCATGGTCTGTACCTGGTTGCCACAAGGTGTTTTTACCTGACATACGGTTATAACGGGTCAGTGCATCCATGATGGCATTGTTAAAACCATGCCCCATATGCAAGCTACCAGTGACGTTCGGCGGTGGAATCATGATACAGAATGATTCACCTTGACCTGACGGTTTGAAATAACCTTTTTGTTCCCAAGTTTGGTACCATTTTTTCTCGATCTCAGTTGGATCGTAAGTGGTTGCGATATTTTGAGCAGATTGAGCGTCAGTCATAGTACAGAAGATCAAAATAGAATAAAAAATTGTGTCTATTGTAGCAAAAAACTGTCGAATCTGTTGTCATTTCACTGATGCCAAAGCTTATCTCATTAAATAACTTCACAAAGTGGCAACAAGCCGACGAAATGCGTTGGTTTTTTACGAATAAAACGTTAAGTTTATGTATATTGGATCACATAATTAAATAATGATGATGCATAAAACAACAAAATAACAATGCTAAAAACTTAAATAAAGGGATGGTTCATATGAGTTATTCAATTCTTTTGAAAATTAACGACGTTACACATGGGCAGTTTGAGTCGATCCGTAAACAATTAAATGCGGGCAGTAATGAAAGCCAATCCCGTGTTTTGGGGGAGGTGCTTTCCGAGATCGCGTGTGACATCGTAGAGCAAGTCTTCTCGGTCTTACTGATTCAAAACCGTAAACCATCCCATTTGACCCAACAAAATTCAGCAGAATCAGAAAAAGTCATTCAGCAAATCACGGGTGCCGTACGCAAATATATGCCGTGGTCGATTGCTTTGTTTAGCAATGATCGTTTATGTCCTTTTGCCAATTATTTTTCCGATATGATCAAATATCACGATGATCAAGTCTATGTTTCTTATCCGATAGATCCGCAATTGGTACAGCAGGTACATACCTTAGTAGAACAATTAAAACAAAATGAAATCAAGGATATGATGGATGTTTTTCAAACATTGATTCAGATCGTCGATTTGGGTGTGACCAATTTGATTCGTGAGCCGAAAAAATGTCTGAACTTTAATCGGATAGTAGATAAAACCTTAAGCGGCGTCATCAATATGACCGCACAATTGAGTTATAAGCGTTTAGAGAAAATGGGAACGCAGGTCGACACTGGCGCGGCTACCGCATGTGTGAACCATTTTTTGGCACTTATGCATACAGAACCGAATTAGGTTGTGCTAAAGTCGGTAATGAAGAGCCAAAACGATAGAAATGATCATTTAATTTGATAAAAGGCTTGTTTTGACAAGTCTTTTTTTATGGAACTCAAAAATTAAGGTTGTGAGGATGAAGACCGCCGTTTTTTTAAATATTCATGCGGATACATACGCCAGATTTGCCCATATTCGGACACAATTATTGCAAACGAGTAAAGAAAGTCAGGCAAATGCATTGGGCAGTGTTCTGTCTGAAATGGCTTGTGAAGTGGTTGAACAAGTCTTCATGGTGCTATTAAACGAAAACCAACAGCACTCAAAAACAGGTGAATCTGAAAAAGTCATTCAGCAAATATTAGAAGCGATTCGAAAATATATGCCTTGGTCGATTTCTTTTTTTAGCAATGAACGTTTAGTCCCTTTGGTAGAGTATTTATCGAAAACACTTTTAATCGAAGATGACAAGATTTACATGACTTATCCTGTAGAGCAACAGCTTGCTCAGCAGGTGATCGCCTCGGGACAGAAACTCGCTGAAGGCGATAGTCGTGAAGTCGCGAATGCATTAAAACGATTGACGGAAGTGATTGATGTCGGTGTTACCCACTTAATTCGTGAGCCTAAAAAATGCTTAAAGTTCAATTTTGTGGTCGATAAAACTTTAAATGGTGTGATCAATATGACCACACATCTCGGTTATAAGCGTCTAGAAAAGTTAGCCACTCAACTCGATCAGCAAGTGGCAGTGACTTATGTTGATTATTTCCTAAAATTTATGCGTCACCCAACGGACAGAGGATAGAGATATGGCAAAGCTTAAAACTCTTGAAAATAAAGTGGTATGGATTACTGGAGCATCTTCTGGTTTAGGTAAAGCCTTGGCACGTGAATGTGCTTTGCAAGGTGCGCAGGTGGTGTTGACCTCACGCCGTTACGACGAGTTAGAAGCCGTTCGCATCGGTCTACTCAAGCCTGAGCAACATATTTCAATTGCCGCTGATATTACCGATGAAGCACAAGTTCGTCATGCTTATGAGCAAGTCTTGGCATGTAAAGGGCGTATTGACTGGCTCATCAATAATGCAGGACTGAGCCAGCGTGCTTTGATCCAAGACACCACCATGCAAGCTGAACGCACCATCATGGAAGTGGATTACTTTTCACAAGTGTTCTTGACCAAAACGATATTGCCGACTTTTCTAAAGCAAAAATCAGGTCGTGTCGTCTTTGTTTCGAGTGTCGCTGGTTTGTTGGGTACGCAATACCGTGCGAGTTACTCTGCTGCCAAAGCCGCTATTCACATGTGGGCAAATAGCTTACGTGCTGAAGTGGCTAAAGATGGAGTTGACGTATCGGTGGTTTTCCCAGGTTTTGTCAAAACCAATGTTTCCTTTAATGCCCTAAATGGTCAAGGGAAGCCCCAAGGTCATCAGGACGAAGCGATTGAAAATGGCTTAGATGCTGATATTTTTGCGGAACGTGTGGTTGCATCGCTGATGGCTGGTGAAGAGTATATTGTGGTCGGCGGTAAAAAAGAGCAACTGGGTGTATTGGTATCGCGCTTGTCACCAAGTTTGTTGTACAAAATGATTCGTAAAAGCAAAGTGAAATAAGTGTGAGTAGTCGTAAAAAAGCAGTCTTTAATTGGAGTGGCGGAAAAGATTCAGCTTTAGCGCTTTATACTGTATTGCAGCAAAATGAGTTCGAAGTTGTTGCGTTATTAACAACGGTCAATGAAGAAACTGAATTGTCTTCGATGCATGCCATTCCACATGCACTGCTTGAAAAGCAAGCTGAAAGTATTGGGATTCCGTTGTACCCAGTGCTATTGCCCAAAGATATAAATATCTATGAACAGCGGATGCAGGATGCTGCCAATCATTTTAAAGCACAGGGCGTTCAACATTTTATCTTTGGGGATATTTACCTCAGTGATGTACGCAAATATCGAGAAGATCGTTTACATCCTTTAGGGATCGAAGTGGTCGAACCGATATGGAATCTAAATTCAACCGAAGTGATGCAGGATTTTCTAGCTTCTGGGATTCGCACCAAAATTATTGTGACCGACGCGACCAAGCTAGATGACAGTTTTATTGGGCAAGATATTGATGCAGCCTTAATCGAGCGAATGCCCGCAGAGGTTGATGTATGTGGTGAAAATGGTGAATACCACACTTTTGCTTACGCAGGGGCGATATTCAAGCATCCTGTAGATTTTGAAATTATTGAAACTCGCAAGATGTCTTATGCGTTTAAATTAGAGGATGGTGAGGAAAAAATCTATCACTATTGGCAAGCGATTTTTGCAGCGTAAGGTGGATGTCCTGTCCAATTGAAATTGCACAGGACATTTTTTTAATGCGGTGTGATAATCACTGTGCCATAGGCAAACACTTCAACCATTCCGCCTTGCATTCCCATTTCAGTGGTGCTGAGGCGCACACCTAAAATCTGATTGCCTCCCATGGATCTAGCTTGTTGTTTTAAACGCACAATCGCTTCGCGACGGGCGCGTTCGACCACACTTTCATAACTGATTAAGCGGCCACCTAAGATATTTTTAATCGATGCAAGTATGAATTTAAAATAATCATGTGAAATGACCACATTGCTGCTAATTAAATGCCCAGCATGCTCGCTGCTTGCAAATCGACGGCTATCCAATTGAATATCGGCCAACAAGCGCTCTTTTTCATCGAGCTCTCTCAAATGTTTTTGTTCGTTATAACGACCAAAGCCCCAACCTACAGAAAAGAGAATCAGGAAAATGACAATTTGAAAAATTAAGCCATCCATTGCATTTTCCTATGAACTAAATGGATCTGGGAGTTTTGGAACAATTGGTTGTACCACCACAGCAGTGCCATAGACGAAAAGCTCCGAAGCACCCTGCGCAATGTTAGAGGTAGAAAAACGAATCCCAACGACAGCATTGGCACCTAAGCCTTTTGCTTTCTCAACCATACGTTGCATCGCTTCTTGGCGAGACTCTTCTAACAATTCTGTATAGGCCGTTAATTCTCCCCCGACAATATTTTTTAGACCTGCGAGAAAGTCTCTGCCGACATGTTTACTGCGAACTGTACTGCCATAAACAACATCAATTTGACGTAAAATCTCGTGACCGGGAACTGATTCTAAATTACTTAATAACATCGTATTTTTTATACCATTAGACATTCCCCTTGAAGATAAGAAATATTGAGCATGCTTGCAATAAAAAAGCCCACCGAAGTGAGCTTTTCTTTAAAATAAGAAAGATTATGGTGTGTAATGCTTTTCAGAACTCGAAAGTTGCGGTGCCACTGTTTCATTCGTGCTGGCTTTTAACCCGCCACCCAGTGTTTTATACAGCTCAACCTGATTGTTTTGTTCAGCTTGTTGTAACAACAATAAACCTTGTTCTGCTGAGTACGCAGAACGTTGAGCAGCCAATACAGTTAAGTAGCTATCAATACCTGCACGGAAACGGGCATTAGATAGTTTATAGGTGGTATTGGTTGCTTCAACTAAACGACGTTGTGCCGTTAAGCGTTCACCAATATTGGCGCGTGTTGCCAGTGCATCATTGACTTCACGGAAAGCGGACTGTACTGACTTTTCATAGTTAGACAGTGCAATTTTCTGATCAGTTTCAGAGATTTTGATATTGGCTTTGCGAGTGCCCCAGTCAAAAATTGGTAAATCGAGACTTGGTCCAATTGACCACGATGCATTGCCAGATTTGAATAGATCACTCAAATCAGTTGATGCATAGCCAGCGGTACCTGTCAGACTAATGGTCGGGAATAATCTCGCTTTTGCAGCACCAATATTTGCACCTGCAGCACTTAAATTATATTCCGCAGCTTTAACATCAGGACGGTTATTGAGTAAATCACTCGGTAAACCAGCAGAAGATACATTTTGCTGCGTAACACGTTGCACAGGTTGCTTAGGTAATAGGTTTTGCGGTACAGGTTGACCTACTAACAGATTCAACAAGTTGCTTGCCTGAGCAATTTGAGTTTTATAATTTGCAACATCATTACGCGCGGTTTCAACTGAAATCTGAGCTTGACGCAAAGGCACTTCACTGTCGATGCCGACATCAAAACGCTTTTTGTTCAGGTTATAAGAGTCGAGTTGCGCTTTGAAGGTCTGTTCTGCAAGTTTCAAATTTGCAGTCGCAAATGAATAACTTAACCATGCTTGTGTCACTTCACTAATCAAACTGATTTGTGTTGAGTCACGCGCACTTTGGGTCGAAAGATAACTGTCGAGTGCAGCATCTTTTAGGCTACGAACTCGGCCCCAGAAATCTAACTCATAAGCGGTCACACCCAAACCAACTTGATAAGTTGAATATGGGTTATTTGGATCACGGGTAGGGGTCACTTGACGAATCGCACTACCACTCGCCCCAATCGTTGGGAGTTGATTGTTTTGTGTAATTCGATACTGTTGTTGCGCACGTTCAATATTTAAAGTTGCTGTACGCAAGTCACGGTTGTTACTCAAAGCTAAATCAATCACTTCAAGCAGGCGAGGGTCCGCAAAGAACTGCTTATAACCCTGTTCAGCAATAGAAGTACCAGAAGCGCTGTTATATGCATAGCTTTCTGGAATATCGGTTTTCACGACCGGTTCTGGGCCGCGCATGCTTTGACATGCAGTCAAAGCAAGCGCAAGTGCAGATACCGCAATGCTACGACCTGAAATAGACCATACTGTTTGCATCACGATTTATGCTCCTGAATGTTTGTAGTTTTTGGTTGGTACTTAAAGATACTACGAATCCACACGAAGAACACAGGGATAAAGAAGATACCTAAAAGTGTTGAGGAAATCACACCACCCAATACACCGTAACCAACCGAATGTTGACTACCAGCACCAGAAGAAAGTGCGAGTGGAAGCACACCAAAGCCGAAGGCAAGGGTGGTCATAATGATTGGACGTAAACGCATTTTTGCTGCATGCAACGTGGCCTCAAGCAGCTCCTCACCTTGTTCTTGTAGATCTTTTGCGAATTCTACGATCAAGATCGCATTCTTTGCAGAAAGACCAATCACGGCAATAATCGCGACTTGGAAGTAGATGTTATTCGAAAGATTTGGATCATCTTTCAGTACCATACCAAAGTAAGTTAACAAAATTGCACCGATGATGCCGAGTGGTACAACCAGTAATACTGAGAATGGAATAGACCAACTTTCATACAATGCGGCTAAGCAAAGGAAAACGATGAGTAATGAAAGCGCATATAAGAATGGTGCTTGAGCACCTGATTCACGCTCTTCAAGTGATAAACCTGTCCATTCGTAGTCGAAACCTGTTAAGCCCATCGATGGCAGTTTGGCAATAATTTCTTCTACGGCTTTCATGGAATCACCAGAACTTGTACCTGGCGCAGGTGTTCCTTGAATATTCACTGATGACACACCGTTATAACGCTCAAGACGCGGTGAACCATAAGTCCATTTGCCTGTCGCAAACGCTGAGAACGGAACCATTTCACCTAAGCTGTTACGAACATACCATTTGTTCAGGTCGTCAGGCATCATGCGGCTGTCTGCTTCGCCTTGGACATAAACTTTTTTCACACGACCACGATCAATGAAGTCATTGATATAAGAACCACCCCAAGCCATGCTCATAGTACTGTTGATGTCTGCAATGCTAACACCCATCGCACCAGCTTGCGCCTGATCGATCATGATTTGATATTGAGGTGTATCTTCTTGACCATTTGGACGTACGCCAACCAGTCGTTTGTCTTGCGAAGCTAAGCCTAAAACAGCATTACGTGCTGCAATCAGTTTGTCATGACCTTGACCCGCAGAGTCTTTCAGTTGCAAGTTAAAGCCAGCAGTAACACCCAATTCAGGCATAGCAGGGAGCTGTAATGGCATGATGTATGACGCATCTTTGACGATCATATTGAGTGCCATACCACGCTGAATAAGTGCACCAATCTGCGTCTCTGGTGTCGAACGACTAGCCCAATCTTTTAACTTAATAAAGCCAATACCCGCATTTTGTCCCACGCCTGTAAACGAGAAACCAGAAACGGTAAAGATAGATTCGACAGACTCTTTTTCATTCATAAAGAAGTCAGTCATGGTATCAATGACTTTATCGGTACGATCAAGTGTTGCATTCGGCGGCAATTGAACCAACGTCATGACCACACCCTGATCTTCTTCTGGTAAGAATGAAGACGGAAGTTTTTGGAACATGAACACCAATAAACCAATCACGGCTACATACAGAATGCCAGAGAAAAACTTAGCAGTCAGCATACGACTCACGCCGTTTTGATAGCTATGTGAAACGCGTTCAAAGCTACGGTTGAACCATCTAAAGAAGCGAGCAAAGATATTATTGCTTGGTGCTTTATTTGGATCATGCTGTTTCAATAGTGTGGCGCACAGGGCAGGAGTGAAGGTTAACGCAACAATCAAAGATAAAACCATTGCGGTAACGAGCGTAATCGAGAACTGTCGATAAATCACCCCAGTGGTTCCGCTAAAGAAAGCCATCGGTACGAATACTGCACTCAGTACGCTGGTAATACCGACAAGCGCACCAGAGATTTGTTTCATTGACTTTTCAGTCGCCGCAACAGGATCAGAGTGTTCCTCTGTCATCACACGCTCGACGTTTTCAACCACGACAATCGCATCATCGACCAGTAGACCGATCGCTAGTACCATCGCAAACATGGTCAATGTGTTGATCGAGAAACCAAAAATATTGATGACAGCAAATGTACCCAATACCACAACAGGGATTGCCAATGTTGGGATAATGGTGGCACGCCAGTTCTGTAAGAACAGGAACATGACGATAAATACCAAGATCACCGCTTCAATTAAAGTATGAACAACACTCTCAATCGATAGCTTAATAAATGGTGTAGTGTCATACGCCAGTTTATCTTCAAGACCCGCAGGGTAGTTTTTGCGTAATTCAGATAAACGTTCTTCAACGGCTTCTGCGGTATCCAGTGCATTGGAACCTGTTGCCATTTTAATGGCAAGACCACCTGCAGGCTTCCCGTTAAACATTGAGTTAAACGCATAGCTATCAGAGCCTAATTCTACACGAGCAACATCTTTTAAACGGACTTCAGCACCAGCAGCAGTGTTTTTTAAGAAAATATTCTTAAACTGCTCAGGGGTTTGCAATAAACTTTGCGCATTTACAGTAGCATTGATCACTTGATCTTTAACTGCAGGTGCACCACCCAACTGACCCACTGCAACTTGTGAGTTTTGCGCTTGTAGCGCTCTCGCAACATCACTTGGGGTGAGCTGGTAGTTTGTTAGTTTTGCAGGATCAAGCCAAATGCGCATCGCATAAGAGCCACCAAAGACTTGTACTTCACCTACACCGGCAACACGACTAATCGGTTCTTTAATCGATGAGTTTACATAGTCCTTAATATCTGAGTCTGACAAACTATTATCTGGTGAATAAAATGCAATCACTTGCAAGAAGCTTGCACCAGATTTTGTGACAGTTACACCTTGACGTTGTACGTCTTCAGGTAGAAGTGCCGTTGCTGATTGTAGTTTGTTTTGAACTTGGACTTGAGCAATATCAGGATCAATACCTTGTTCAAAGTTGATTTCAATCGATGCTTGACCATTACCAGAACTGTTAGACGAAATATAACGTAAGCCATCTAAACCATTCATCTGTTGTTCGATGATCTGGGTGACCGTATTTTCAACAGTTTCTGCTGAAGCACCAGGATAGGTTGCAGAAATGGTAACGGTTGGTGGAGCAATCGTTGGATATTGGGCAATAGGCATCTTTGACAAGGTTAAAATACCTGCCAACATGATAACTAGTGCAATCACCCATGCAAAAATGGGGCGATGGATAAAAAATTGAGCCATTCAATCTGCCCCTTATGCTTTCACAGTTGCTTTTTGTTCTGCTTGAGCTGGTTTGGTTGCATTTTGTGGATTTGCTGGTTGAGCTTGATAAGGTTTTGCTGAAACTTCCTGACCATCTTTCACTTTAGCAACACCATCAACAATCACTTTGTCTCCAGCTTTAAGACCATTGGTGATCACCCAGTTTTGACCTTGTACATTTGCAGTCTCGACTGGACGTGTTTCAACCGCACCTTTGGCATTGACCAACATCACTGTCGCCTGACCTGTTGGTAAGCGTGTCACTGCAGCTTGTGGAATCAAATAAGCATTTGGAACCACACCCTGAACAATTTGCGCTGTTGTATACATGCCTGGAAGTAACAAATGGTTTGGGTTCGAGAACACCGCACGTAAGGTTACTGTTCCAGTATCTTGGTTAACAGATGCATCAGAGAAAGTGAGTTGCCCTTCGATTGGATAGGTTGAACCATCTTCAAGTTTCAACTTTACTTTGGTGTTGTTGCTGTTGCTTAAGCTGCCTTTGCTGAGTTGTTGGCGTAAACGCAATAACTCGGCGCTAGACTGGTTAATATCAACATAAATCGGATTAAGTTGTTGAATCGTCACCAATGGCGCAGCTTGGTTCGCAGTAACCAATGCACCTGCTGTTACAGATGAACGGCTTGATTGACCTGAGATAGGCGAGCGAATGGTTGAATAACCAAAATCAACTTCAGCATTATTAACTTGAGCCTTAGCTGCTGAAACTTGCGCTTCAGCGACATTCACTTGGCCAAGTAAGTCATCATACTCTTGCTTCGATACAGCGTTGCTAGAAACAAGTTGTTGATAACGGTTTAGCTTGGTCCGAAGAGACGCTAAATTTGCTTGTTGTTGCAAGAGCGAAGCTTTGGCCGTGTCTAATGACGCACGGTTAGCACGAGAATCAAGCTCATATAGTGCTTGACCTTCAGAGACATAACTGCCTTCAGTAAACAGACGTTTTAAAATAACACCACTGGTTTGTGGGCGAACTTCTGAAATTTGATACGCAGAGGTTCGGCCTGAAAGTTCAACGTTTTGTTCAATACTCTGTGGTTGTGCAACAATAACACCGACTTCAGTAGGTGGCATTTTTTGTGCAGCAGCAGCTTGCTGTGCATCTTCTGGATCTTTGCTACAACCAACAAGTGCAATGCTTGTTGCTAATGCGCAAGCAGTGAGGGCGGGTGCCCAAAGCTTAGCCGACATCATTGTTCCACCTCAATTTAGATTTTGGATCTAAAAAAATTGTTGTTGAAATTGCTTTGATACAGCCATAACCAAAGCAACGAAGTCCAAATTAACCCAATTCCCCAACCAGCGAGTACATCTGTCGGGTAGTGAACCCCTGCATAAATTCGCGATAACCCCATCATAATAAACCACAAAGTAGATACTAAAATGACAGGAGTACGGTATCTGTGCTGTTGCAGCAGCAACATGACTAAACTCGCAAGGGTTGCAGCATAAAGACTATGGCCACTTGGGAATGATGCGCCATAAGGTTGGACCAAGTGGTAAATCTCTAAAGGTCTTGCTCGATCAACGCTCCATTTCAGAAGCCAACCAATCGTAATACTTCCACTTATACTCAATGTGATAAAAATTAAACTTTTATAGTTTTGAATCCAAGTTTGATATACACACAAAAAAGCAGTGAAAAAGAATAAAAATGGCATTCCGCCGAGTAGCGAAAGCACAATAGCAGCATGATTCAATGGAGCTGAACGATGCTCAAATAATGCTTGAATACTCAATGGATCTAAAGTTGATGTGGTTGGATAAAACAATCCAACCCCACTTAAAACTAAAAAAAAGCAACCAATACAAAGTAATAGGTACGGCATGCGGAACTCGTTATTGGCATAACCATTTTCAGGGCTATAGAAAGTTTGAAAGTGTACTCTCGAGTACACTTTAGGTCAAGTCTTGAAATTTTATGATAATTTATTTCAATGTTTTTTTAAGGTTTAGTAAAAAAATATAACAAAATTTGATGAGCGTCTCACTTTTTATCTGTTGTACTTTTTTCTTCCACGGCAACAGGTTGCTTAGGTGGCCAGAAAAAATCACTTGTTCGAGTGAGGAAATGCGTCATGACCAAATTTGCCAAAGGTTTCCATTGTGCAAAACGAACACGACGGGCACGTAAAGCCACGATAATGGTCAGGGTAAAGCTCACAAATAAGTTGGTTAAACCAATCAGCAGAACACCCAAGAATGACACAACGATTAAACCAATATCAGGTGAGCCAATGGTCATCAAACCTTGAATGAAATTGGCCGAAGCAAAGGCGATGTGACGAATATCTAAAGGAAGACCTAAAATAAAGCCAATCGTTCCCATGCTGCCTAACATGATCCCAAATAGGAAATTACCAGCCAAAGCCCCTAAGTTGGTTTCAATATAATTGGCAAATTTGTCGAGTCGTTGTTGTCCCATCCAGCGTTTCAAACGGCGGTGTTGTTTTAATCGAGGACCGACGTTGCGGTAAACGGCTAAATTATCGAAATAACCCGCAATCAAACCTGAAAAGAATAAACACACGCCCGCGATTGCTGCATGAGGAACTGCAAGCGAGGTAAAAGGATTTAAGCTATGTAGTAAGGCTGCTGATTTGGCGTGATTGAGTAAAGGTTCATCCAAATAAAACTGCCATGAAAAAGTGATCAGCGCTGCAATAGGGATCGCAATCGAGATATTGCCGAGGATCGCAATAAACTGAGTACGGATAATATTAATAATCAGCGCTGCTAACTCAGCTATTTGTGCGGTTTTACTACCTTTTTGCTGTTGAACGGTCGAGGCCAGTGCAGCGGCGGTCATTGCCGGTTGTTTGGTTGCAACAGTGAAATGCAACACATGGATCAGCATAAAGCCCAAAGCATAATTCATGCTATACAAGAATGCGTGGGCAAAAGGCGCGAGTACCAATCGAGCGGTTAATATCTTCAAGGTTGCCATCATGGCAATGATTGCACCTGCACCTGCCGCCGCTTTGTACATGCCAAAGAAGCCAGCTTTGTCTGTACTTACATAATGTTCGCCAGTCTTACTTGCATTTTCAGTCACTTGCAGCGCAATCAGTTCACTGGTTGAAGAGAGCAAGTGGCGGACACTTTTTTCATCATAATGGGCTTTGGTTAAATCGATCAGGAGTTCGCCCAGTGATTTATATCGGATTTCATCTTTACTGGCCAATAAACTCAGTAACAGTTCAATCCGGTCTATGGCTTGTTCTAATAAAGAAAGCAGATATGTCAAACTAATGCTGACACCAATTCGCCTAGTGGCGCGGCGAATCTTGAGTACAACATCACGACATTGATCTAGCATTACAAAGGCTTGCGAAGCATCTGGCGGTGGAAGCACCACAACTGCATCTTGGTCGTCGATTTGCTTTTTATACTTTTCAATAAAATCAACAATATCTCGGTTTTGCGCTAAAAACGGAGATTCATATTCGGTAATATCAGGCTGAGCATTAATAAATTCAGGGTATAAACCGATACCACTAATCCGATAGGACAAAACCGTAATGGCTTTAATCAGCTCACTTTTAGAAATTTGCTTTTCGAGGGTATTACTTTGACCTTCACCAATTAAATTAAACAGCGTAACCCAATCTTGGTTTTCAATCAGCTCTAACCACTCATGATCATTTTCTTGATGAAAAACTTTTCCAATCAGTGTTCTGAGTTGATTGCCTTGTTCTACTAAAGGGAGGAAGTGCGCGCCTAGACGTTGACTTAACTGATTCCAGAAGCCATCTAAAGATAAAATCCCGCTGTCAGCATATAAGCTAATTTGTTTGTATTGACTCATCAATCTGACGATGAAGTCTTGTAATAAAGTTGCAGAAGTGGGTGTCAATAATAATATTCTGACAAAAGCTTGAAGACGCTGTTTAACCTCTTCAGCGTCATTGGGATTTTTGGGGCGTAAACGATTGACCAATTCAATAATCAGGTTTTCGTCAAGAACAGCTTGTGGTTGATCAAGCTGTTCCTGCATTTTTAAAAATAAATCAGATAAATTTAAATGCATGGACACTCAGAAAGTTATTGTAGTCGATGTAATGCCATTAAAGTCAAATTGATCAATGCTTGGCGATATTCATTATCTGGTAGCGCTTTTAAGGCTTCTAAAGCGGCATCCGTTTCCTGTTGGGCACGTTTTTGACAATAGTCTAAACCGCCCGAGTTGTGCACTATTTCAATGACTTTATCCAAATGTTCAACACCACCAGTAGCGATGCTACGACGAATAATCGCATGATCTTCACCAGTAGAGTGAGCCAATGCAGAAATTAACGGTAAAGTGGGTTTACCTTCCATCAAATCATCGCCAATATTTTTACCTAATGTTTCTGCATCAGAGGTGTAGTCTAAAATATCATCAATAATCTGGAATGCATTGCCAAAATGTCCTGCAAATCGGCGTAAAGGTTCACGATACTCTTCTGTACCTGCCAAAATTGCAGCACCTTCGGTTGCGAGTTCAAATAAACGAGATGTTTTTCCGTGAATAATTCTTAAATAGGTTTCTTCAGTGGTGTCTGGTTGATGTTGTGATTGAAGCTGTAACACTTCACCCTCAGCAATTTCACAAGTACCTGTCGAAAAATCTTTTAATAAGGTCATGTTATTTAAATCGACCAAAAGATCGAACGCACGTGAAATCAAGAAGTCGCCGACTAAAACAGCAGTTTGATTGTTCCATGTTGCATTGGCCGTTGGTCGTCCACGACGCAAGTTAGACTCATCGACAACATCATCATGAACCAAGGTTGCCGTGTGTAGCATTTCAATCACAGCCGCCAAATGTTGGGCTTGCTGCATGTTGGCTAAACCACAGGCACGAGCAGCGAGTAGGCACATAATTGGGCGCATACGTTTACCGCCAGCTTCAACCACATGTTTACTAACCGACATAACCAAGCCAACTTTAGAGCTGATCCCTTCATTGATGAGTTGATCCATCGCAGCAAAATCTGTCGCAACAGGGGAGAGAATGTCTTGCTTGAAATCGACGACCATATGAAGAAGAGCCTCGTATAGATGGGTGAATGGTGTAAGTGTACCAAGTAATCTGTTGCTAAACAGTGATAGCAACTGTGTAATTTGTCATTTAAAACATGACGATGTATTTTCTGATCTTAATTTAGCCACAAACAGGGCGCTTCTCAGATAATACAGAGACGGCACTGTGTGAGACCTTCTATAAACACAGTTCATTTTGGTCATATTTACTTTTTGAAAATGTATTGCAAATCACAGAAAGAATCAATCAAAACAATGTGTCATCAATCTATTTGATTTTATTATAAAAAATAAATAATGCGTGTATATGTGTGCATTTATGCAAAATAACTTGTTGTTTGATCAAATTTCACTTAAAATTTGTCCCCTTATATACCCCAGTGGCGTTCGTTTTAAGCTCGATATCTTCCTTTATCGGCACGACGACACGGGCATGTTGGAGTACATTATGTACGCAGTAATCCAAAGCGGTGGTAAACAGCACCGTGTGGTTGAGGGTGAAACCCTTAAAGTTGAATTATTGAAAGCTGAAACTGGTGCAACGATTACGTTTGATGACGTACTTATGCTTGTAAACGGCGATAGCATTCAAATCGGTGCTCCAGTTGTTGCTGGCGCGAAAGTAACCGCAGAAATCGTTGGTCATGGTCGTCACGACAAAATTCGCATTATCAAAATGCGTCGTCGTAAACATTACCGTAAACAACAAGGTCACCGTCAATGGTTTACCGAGTTGAAAATTACGAGTATCGCAGGCTAACACGAGGAGTAAATAGACATGGCAACTAAAAAAGCCGGTGGATCGACGAAGAACGGTCGTGATTCGAATCCTAAGATGTTAGGTGTTAAAATGTACGGTGGTCAAACTGTGACTGCTGGTAACATCATCGTTCGTCAACGTGGTACCGAATTCCACGCTGGTGCAAATGTTGGTATGGGTCGTGACCATACTTTATTTGCAACTGCTGATGGCGTGATCAAATTTGAAGTGAAGGGTCAATTTGGCCGTCGCTATGTAACTGTTGAAGTGTAAGCTTTAATCGTTCAGAAGAACCCGCATTTGCGGGTTTTTTTATGACTGCTTTTTGGACTTATGTGTTTTCGTTTGAATATTTCCCAAACTTTCCTGTTTTTAAGTCTTCGTAAGCTTGTAAAATTTCATCATAGTTATTCATCACAAAAAAACCATGCCCATTTAGCGGTTCATGTAGAGGCTGGGCTGATAAGAATAAAAAATCGCAATTTTCTAAAGCAGTGATTTCAACATCTGTGTCGAAGCTAGACATCATCGCCATCGCTTGTTCTTCTAAAATATCTTCGTCTACGTTGAACTGAATTTTTCCTCTACGCAAATAAATCAGCGTGGTATCACCATGACTCGCAGGAAGTATAGTTCGATGACCTTTTTTAAGGTGTACATCCAATACGTTCATTGAAGTAAAGGTTTGGGCAATGCCTTGAGTCTTTTGGTATTGACCAGCAACGATACGGACATAGCCAGTATCATTTTCAAATAAGATTTTAGGAATATCTTGGTTTAATAAACTTTGGTAACGTGGCGCAGACATTTTATCTTTTGCTGGTAAGTTGACCCATAACTGCACCATTTCGAAATAACCACCTTTCTCACGAAATTCAGGGCTAAATTCTTCAATATGCTGTATGCCTGATGCAGCGGTCATCCACTGCACGTCACCTTGATGAATAATCCCGTGATTACCGGTCGAGTCGATGTGCTGTAATTCACCTGAGAAAACAAAGGTAACTGTTTCAAAACCACGATGTGGATGTTCACTTACACCCTTTTTATGACTTTTGGGTTCCAAAAGACCGGGTCCGAGATGATCCAGCAACAAAAAAGGCGATGTGGTATTGCCAAGTTCATGGTGAGAAAATACAGAAAGTGCAGGGTAGAAGTCCCCGATGGCAAATCGAGTGTCATTGCGATGGATAAAGGCGAGGCTTTTCATTATTTATACTTTTCCAGTGAGTCGTCTTTAGACTAAAAAATCCCGTATTGCGTTTAGTTTATTCTTTATCCATGACTTCTACTATCTTAAAGAATGGGAAAAGTTGTAGGGCTGTTTTAGTCATTCAAAATCAAATTTTTGCTATTACAATATCTACATAAAGCCTGCAACTTCATACATAATGCAGAACTTTGCGACACGAACTACACAAAACCGATGCTTTTCTTCATTCTTTTCATGATTGAAAACAGTAAGATGTCGTCATTACAGTAGAAATTTGATAGAAGGTTCACTTTATGAATTTCGTAAAACAAATAGCTTATGCTGCAACGCTTAGTGCAATGACACTGGCTCCTGTTGTAACGACTCAGTTATATGCTGCACCTGTCGCTGCATCGGCTCAGCAAGCAACCACAAGTTTGGTTCAGCAGTTATCCAGCTTACAGCGATTCACTGCAGATTTTGAACAAACCACCAAAGTGACCAATAATAAAGCTGTACAAAGAAAAGGACTGACTGCTCAACACATGAATCAAACCTTTAAAGGGGTGATGAAGGTTGAACGTCCAGGAAAATTCTTCTGGGAAATCACCAGTCCTTCTAAACAAACAATTGTGACGTCTGGAAAAACTGTTTGGATTTATGATCCAGATTTGCAGCAGGCAATTCGTCAAAATTTAGATGATCAAGTTGCCAATACCCCAGCATTGTTATTATCGGGTAATACCAATCAGATCATGCAGTCCTATCGAGTGACGCAACCTGATCGCTCTAAGCTGTATTACACATTATTTCCTAAACAGGAAGATAGTACATTTCAGAGTTTAACCATTAGCTTTGGTGCAAATAAAGCGCCAAACTTGATGATTTTACAAGATTCATTGGGTCAAACCACGTATGTACGTTTTAGTAATGTGAAAGTCAATCAAGCCATTCCTGCTTCGGTCTTTAATTTTGAGCCACCGAAAGGCACAGATATTATTGATCAGTGAACATTTTGATCAACTCAGCAAAAAGCCGCATTTATTGCGGCTTTTTGCTAGATACATTTCTTAATTTCAACTCTGAACAAAGCTTTGTATAGTGGGCTAAAAGATCTGAGACTTGTATGACAATGAATCCGTTAAAATTATCAAAAATTATTCCAGCACTTTCTATTGTTACGGTGATTGTATTTACAGGGTGCCAACCGAAGCAAGATCCGCAAAATAACAGTGCGACAGACGCGACAAACAAAGTAGATATTCCATTGATTCAGGCACAAGTGGTGGCTGTTAAACTGCCTAAACAGCAAGTATGTTTGGAAGATGGTTGTACCAATTATGATCTTCAAACCGTAAAAACCAATCAGCAGTGGATTGATGATTATTTTATCAATCGTATGAAGAAGGCAGAGCCGAATGCATTTGCTGATTTATCAGATCAACAAGTAAAAGTACCAGAAGGCGAACCATCTTTAAGTGAGAGTAGTACTTATGTGCGCTTTGTAGGACAGAACTACAATCTGGCGACATTTGCCATTCATAGTTATGCTTATCCCGCTGGTGCGGCGCATGGTATGTATCATCAAGAATTTGTAAATTTTGATTTAGCGACTAAAAAACATATTAATGTGAGTGAATTGATCAAAGACGGTGTGGAACAAGAATTGCGTGATGAGCTGTATGTTGCAAATCAAAATTGGTTAGATGAGCACAATATTAAAAAAGATCAATTACAGGTCAGCGATAATTATTACTATGGTGTAAATGGGATTGTCTTTGTTTATCCACTGTATGAGCTGGCTTCCTATGCAGAAGGGATGAGTGAGTTGAACTTGCCATATTATGCCGCAAAAGAATTTATCAAAGCAGAATACTTACCAAGCTTGCCTAAAGTCCCGAACTAATCTAAATACAGCATCTGCAATTGCGAGGTAGATGCTGTATTTTTTTGGGTTAAAGCCTTACACTATAGCCAGTTTTTTCTCTATTCATGATTGATTATGATCGACCCAAAATTACTTAGAAATAATATCGAAGTGGTAAATGCTGCTTTGGCAAAACGTGGTATTCAGCTCAACGTACAAGAGTGGGCTGATTTAGAAGTACGCCGTAAAGATTTGCAATCCAAAGCTGAAAACTTACAAGCAGAGCGTAATGCTGGTGCAAAGCAAGTGGGTCAGATCAAAAAGTCGGGTGGAGATGCTTCAGAAATCATGGCGCGTATGGCTGCGATTGGTGATGAAATCAAAGCGGCTGAAGTCGCTTTGGCTGAGTTGCAAGCCGAACTTGAACAAAAATCGCTTGCGCTTCCAAACTTGCCAGATGAGTCTGTACCCGCAGGTAAGGATGAAAGTGACAATGTCGAAATTTTGAAGTGGGGCACACCGCGTCAATTTGATTTTGACATTAAAGACCACACTGATCTTGGTGAATGGATGGGCGGTCTTGAGTTTGAAACTGCCACCAAACTCACGGGTTCACGCTTCAGCGTACTTAAAGGACCTTTGGCTCGTTTACAACGTGCCTTAACCCAATTTATGTTGGATACACACACGCTTAAAAATGGTTATACCGAGGCCTATGTGCCGTACTTGGTCAATGCAGAAACTTTGCGTGGCACAGGGCAACTGCCTAAATTTGAAGAAGATTTATTTAAGCTTCAAGGCGAAAAAGAATACTATTTAATTCCAACTGCTGAAGTGCCAATCACAAATTTCGTTCGTGATGAAATCATTGATGCAGATCGTTTACCGCTTAAATACACTGCACATACACCATGTTTCCGTAGCGAAGCAGGTTCTTATGGCCGTGATACACGTGGTTTGATTCGCCAACATCAGTTCGACAAGGTCGAAATGGTGCAAATCGTCAAGCCAGAGCACTCAATGCAGGCACTCGAAGATTTAACTGCACACGCAGAGGGCATTTTGCAGGCATTGGGCCTACCATATCGCAAAATTTTGCTCTGTGGTGGTGATATGGGATTCGGCGCTATCAAGACTTATGACTTAGAAGTGTGGGTACCAAGCCAAGAAACTTACCGCGAGATTTCTAGTTGTTCGAATATGGGCGATTTCCAAGCACGTCGTATGAAAGCACGCTACCGTGTGGATCAGAAGAAGATCGAATTGGTGCATACTTTGAATGGTTCAGGTTTAGCGGTTGGGCGTACTCTACTTGCTGTGATGGAAAACTACCAGCGTGCTGATGGTTCTATCGAAATTCCTGAGGTTTTACGTCCATATATGGGTGGTATTTCGTATATCGACTAAAATGCATCGAATTTGTGCATAGTTTTTGCTTTAACTCAATCAGATCTAAAAATATAGAGGCGTAGCGTGGATATTTTCCCAATCTCTTTAAAGTTGCAACAGCAACGTTGTCTGATTGTGGGTGGTGGGCATATTGCCTACCGCAAAGCAAATCTGCTAGTCAAAGCTGGTGCAATTGTTGATGTTATTGCACCAGATATTGAGCCTGAACTGCGTTTATTGTTAGAAAAATCATCAGGGCAATATATTCAAACGGCTTTTTCTGAAAATATTTTGGCAACGCCATATCGTTTAGTGATTGCGGCAACAGATCAAGCCGAAGTGAATAAAACGGTATTTGAGCAATGTGAACAGCGTAATATTTTAGTGAATAGTGTGGATGATATTCCACACTGCCGCTTTATGGTGCCTGCGATTATTGATCGTTCACCTTTGGTCATTTCAGTTGCTTCAAACGGTGCATCACCTGTTTTATCGAGACAGTTACGTACTCAGATTGAAACGATTGTGCCGCATGGCATGGGTAAGCTTGCAGAGTTTTCTGGACAATGGCGTAAACAAGTCAAAGCTAAAATAGCCAATCCTGATGAACGTCGTATCTTTTGGGAAAATTTGTATGCCAGCCCATTAAAAGAGCAGATCTTTAATGACAACGTGGATGTGGCAAATGATCTGATTCAGCAAGCACTCACTGAATGGACTGCACCCAAGGGTGAGGTATATTTGGTTGGTGCTGGGCCGGGTGATCCTGAGTTATTGACATTAAAAGCATTACGTCTCATGCAACAAGCCGACGTGGTGATTTACGATCGTTTGGTTTCAGCACCGATTATGGAACTTTGTCGCCGCGATGCCACCAAGATTTATGTGGGTAAGGCGCGTTCCAATCACTCTGTGCCACAAGATGGCATCAATGCCTTGCTGGTTGAGTATGCCCAACAAGGGAAACGCGTTTGTCGTCTAAAAGGCGGCGATCCATTTATCTTTGGTCGTGGTGGTGAAGAGATTCAAGAGTTGGTTGAAGCAAATGTCACTTTTCAAGTGGTGCCTGGTATCACCGCTGCTTCAGGCTGCTCTGCCTATGCGGGTATTCCGTTGACACATCGTGATTATGCCCAGAGTGTCCGTTTCTTGACGGGACATTTAAAGGAGGGTTCACCTGAACTGCCTTGGAATGAACTGGTTTATGAAAATCAAACTTTAGTTTTATATATGGGCTTGGTCGGTTTGGAACGCATTTGCCAACAACTGATTGCACATGGTCAGCGCCCAACCATGCCTGTTGCTTTAATTTCTAAAGGTACAACCCCTGAACAAAAAGTTGTGGTGGGAACATTGGCGGACATCGCCACCAAAGTATCCGAACATCAAATCGTAGCACCCACTTTAACCATTATTGGTGAAGTCGTCAGTCTACGTGAACAGTTAAAATGGCATGAGTGAGGGAAAGCAGCGATTGATTATCGCTGCCCGAAGCGCAAGACGAAGGCTATGCCTGAGTAAAGAGGATAAGCAGAACAACGTTTGCCCTGAGGAGTGAAAACTCCGCAAGAAGGCGAAGGCTATGCCTGAGAGACGCTCATGATTATATTCCCTACTAAATTAGGGTCCTGTGCCAAGCTAGCCAATATATGTATAAGTGAGTAATTAAGTGATTCATGTCGTCCTATACGAACCTGAAATTCCAGCGAATACAGGTAATATCATCCGTCTATGTGCCAATACAGGTGCGCAACTACATTTAGTGAAACCTTTAGGCTTTGAGCTAGATGATAAAAAGTTGAAACGTGCAGGATTGGACTATCACGAATGGGCGAGAATGCAAATTTGGGACAATATCGAATTATGTCTTGCTGATTTAAAAGCCAAAGGCGTAGAACATGTCTTTCCACTTACGACAAAAGGCTCTGCAACACCGCATACTGTTGATCTCAACCGTCCTGTTGCGTTGTTAATGGGACCAGAAACCCGTGGCTTACCTGAGCAAGTACGTTTGATGTTTCCACAAGAACAGTGGATACGTCTGCCAATGGCTGAAAACTCCAGAAGTTTAAACCTTTCCAATGCAACTGCAGTTATTGTGTATGAAGCGTGGAGACAGCAAGGCTTTAAACAACTCTGATTTTATAGGGCTTTATATATCACCACAGCCCGCTTTGTAGACCAAGCACAGTTTGATACCACTGACTGGTTTTCTCAGTTGGCTTATTGGTCCAGTCGCCATCTGATGCGAGTATTGATGAAATTCCAGCAGGGGATTTAGAAACGGCAAAACACTATGCCCAACGTGTAAAAACGATTGTAGATCGTCTTAGTACTACTTAAAAGAAAGGTGCAGTTTGAAAACTGCACCTTTCTTTATGAGTCAGATAGCGACTAAATTAGTGTTTATCGTCAAACTCATTGTATTGTGGCGCATTGTACTTAAAGCCTTTGGTTTTATAACCGAGGTAAAGCACACCAAACATCGCCCACCATAAGCCATATTTCAATGCTGTTTCTTCAATCTCGAGCCATAAGGCAAAGATACTGATAAAACCACATAATGGCACGACCACATAGTAGATGATGTCCTTTATATTCTTGGTTCGACCATCACGTAGTGCATAACGTGAGATTACCGACAAGTTTACAAAGGTAAAGGCTGTTAAAGCACCAAAGCTGATTAATGAAATCACTGTATCGAGTTTCATAAAGCCTGCAGACAACGCCACGATACCTACGATCACGATGTTATACGAAGGTGTAAAACTTTTTGGGCTGATGTGACCAAAGATCTTTTTGTTAATGATGCCATCACGACCCATCACATACATCAAGCGAGAGACGCCTGCATGGGCAGAAATTCCTGAAGCCATGACCGTTACAATTGCAAATGCAAGTACGTATGATTGGAACAGTGAACCACCTACGAGCAATAGGATTTCTGGTTGTGTTTCAGCAATATCTTTAAAGTAACTGCTTGGGTTACCAGGGAAATAAAGCTGAATGAAATACGTGCTGATAATGAAGATTACGCCTGCAAATAAGGCAGTTAAGAAAATTGCTTTAGGCAGAGTCTTCTCAGTATCTTTGGTTTCTTCAGCAAGTGAACTCAATGAGTCAAAGCCGGTAAATGAGAAGCAGAGCAGGGTTGCACCAGTGACTAACGCACCAACTGAGGTGAGCTCATTCCAGAATGGTTCTAAACTCCAGAGTTGGTATTGGGTTTCGGCAGTGATCGGACCATCCGCGTTTACACCCATCTGCAATTTGCTGTAAACCAAGTAGGTAAATGTACCGATAACAATTAACTGTACCAGTACGATCCAACTATTAAAGTTTGCAACGAAACGCACACCGCGTAAGTTAACGCCCGTCATAAAGGCCGTCAATAGAATCACCCAAACCCAATGATTAACACTTGGGAATAGTGCAGTAAGATAAATTCCTGCAAGGATGATATTGACCATTGGTGACAGTAGATAGTCTAACCAAGACGACCAGCCCACCATAAAACCGACATTCGGATGAATCGATTTTTGAGCATAGGTATAGGCTGAACCAGACGATGGATAGCGTCTAATCATATGTCCATAGCTAATCGATGTCAGCAAAATGGCAACCAGTGCGAAGATATAAGAGGTTGGGACGTGGTGATTACTTGCTTCCGATACTAGACCGAAAGTATCAAATAACGTCATTGGTTGAATATATGCCAAACCAATAATAATGACGTGCCACAGACCTAATGTTTTTTGCAGTTTAGCTGCTGATTGAGTCCCAGAGATGTTTGTCAACGGCGTTACCCTCGTTATCGTTGATCAAGGATCAGCTATGGTTTAAGGATCATTCGAGACGAAAATGATCCCCCCTACAGAAAAAAAAGCGAAGTGCGCCAATCTATCCTAAATTGGCATAAATTGTCAGCCCTTTTATGCTTTTTTAGCAATTTTTTTGCCAATTGGGGAGAAAAGTAGATGAATTATGGGTTCACTTGAAATACAAAAAACCCTGAGTACCATTCTTGCGGAGTCATGCTCCTTGTGCTTTGGTTGCACTGCAAGGTTAGGGTATCAGGGTTTTGAGTAATAATTATTTATTTAAATAATTGAATTACCATGCTTTTTGTAAAATCTCGCGAAGTTCTTTGAGGTTGGCTTCTTTTGGATTGTAAATGATAGAACCATCATTCAAAGCCTTTTCTGCCACTTCATCGAGTTGTGCTTCAGTGATTTTACCTGTTTCACGTAATGTACGTGGGAGTTTGGTCAGGCTATATAAACGATCACGCATGGTCAAAATTGTCGCAATTGCTTTATCTGCACGTTGGTTTGCTGGCGTTTGCGAATAAATGTCTGCACCCGCAAGTGGCAATAATAACTCACCAATTTTCTGACCATTCACTTCTTTGTTGTATTCCAACACATACGGCAGGAATAAACTCATGCATAAACCATGAGGTAGGTGAGCAACTGCACCCAAAGCGTGACCGAGTGAATGCACTAAACCAACCATTGAGTTAGAGAATGCAATCCCTGCCATAGTTGACGCTTGCGCTAGTTCTAAACGACCTTGGGCATCACTTGGATTGTCTAAAACTTTAAATAGGTTTTCACTAATCTTTTTGATACCTGCACTGGCATAAGCATCGCTTAATGGATTCGCAGCTAAACATGTATAGGCTTCAACACAGTGTGTAAGCGCATCCATACCTGTCATCGCTGTCAGATGAGGCGGTAGCGTCATGGTCATCCGTGGATCAAGAATCGCAGCGTGTGGCATCAGGTAATATGATGCAAAAGCCAGTTTTACATTACGTTGCGTATCGGATACCACAGCCACCATGGTTGCTTCTGAGCCTGTGCCTGATGTGGTCGGAATAACAAAGAATGGTTTTAATGGTTTTGGTAGGTTATGCGCACCTGAGTACTGGAGTAGGTCATCGCCGCCCTCAGATACCAAGATGTTGGTGGCTTTAGAGGTATCAATGACCGAACCACCACCAATCGCAATAATCGCATCACAGTTTTGCTTACGGTAAAGTTCAGCCGCTAAACGTACAACTTCTAAGCTTGAATCTGGTGGAACATCATCAAAGATTGCACCGATGACGGCATCTGTGGTGCTAAAAGCAGCTTCAATTGGGCTAAGCAAACCATTTGCACGTACGCCTTTGTCGGTAATGATGAGCGGACGTTTAGAGCCTAAAGTCGCGAGTTCAAAAGGGATGTGCTCTAACGCAGCGTTACCAGCAATGACTTTTACAGGACAGAAAAATTCGTAATAAGGCTTAGCCATGTTAAGCGCTCCGTTTGAAATATGATTTAGCGACTTTGAGATAAATGTTTTTTGCACCTGTGAATTTTTCTTTTAATGTCAATTCAGCTGGGTAGCGTTTTACTGCAAGTGAAGCGACCAATTTAGGCAAGATCAACGCTTCCATTTTATTTAAGCAACGTACTAGACGAATTGCACTGGATACATCGCCATCAGCAATCATACGATCATTGGCAAAGGCTTGAGCTGTACTTTCCTGAAAAGAGAAAACCAAGAAAGCATGGGTCAAATGTTTAAAGGTAATGGTTAAATCAGGCTTGCCTTTGTAATTAGATAAAAGCTCTAATGTTTTATCTTCTGTCACTCGTGCAACAAATGCAGGTCCATTTGGAAACACATTCATTGAAAGTATAAAATGAACAGGAAACTTTGACACTTCCTCGTGTACTTCATCATCCACTTGACTTGCCATGACTAAACCGCGACCCACGACATCCATCATGAGTTTGACGTAGGCAAGTTGCAAAGTGGGCTTCACTGCTTTGGTTGAAATCACTTGCGTATCCCTTGTTAAAATTGTGCAAAAGCAAATTTAGAGTATTTACTCTAATTTATTTTTTTGAAATTGAAAAGTAGTTTATTCAGATTTGACTGAGAGGTCACGAAAGAAATCTGTATTCTGTAAATAACAAATAAAATCCTGACTGACTTGCTCAAAGCTTGGGTAATTCTTTAGCAAGTCTTGTAAGCGTACCATTTCTAAACCTGCGTATCCACAAGGATTAATGGTCTGAAAACCCGCGAGGTTACAATTAATATTGAGCGCTAAACCATGATAACTCCGACCACGGCGAATTTTAAAACCCAGTGAACCAATTTTACGGTCATCGACGTAAACACCGGGAGCATCGGACTTGGCATAAGCTTTAATTTGGTATTGTTGAAGTATATCGATCATGGCTTGTTCAGTAAAACTGACCAAGCTGCGCACGTTCCATTTCAAGCGATTTAAATCAAAGAGGAAATAAGCCACCAGTTGTCCTTGGCCATGCCATGTGATTTGCCCACCACGATCAGTCTGAACGATCGGGAGATCACTTTGCATCAGGATATGTTCAGCTTTGCCTGCTTGTCCTTGAGTCAGTACATCTTGGTGTTGTAATAACCAGACCTCATCAGGTGTATGTTCATCCCGAGTCTCGGTAAAGTTTTTCATGGCTTCAAAGCGATCTGTGTAGTCTTGAAGATCATTGAAGCAACGAATGATTAAAGAGGGCTTATGATCAACGCTCATTACAACCTTATTTCCTTTGGTTATTCAACTTGAACATTCAACTCACGAGATTGATATTGATGATGCAATTATTTCGAAGATATAAACAGAGAACCGTTAAAACGCTGTGCCATGATCTAAGTTTTTACGTATTTTTCCCGTTTAAAAGAAAAATCCAAAACACTTTCGTATTTTGGATTTCTTCATTAAAGCGCTGTCTTAATTAAAGGACAAGCGGCAAGATCTGCGTATAAGGCATGAACTTGTTCCAATTCTTCAAAACGCAATTGCGCTGTTAAAGAATGGTATTTGCCTGTACGTGAAGGCTGAACTTTTACTGTTTCGCCATCAAATTCAGGGAAGTGCTTCTGCAAAATATCAACAACAGCCACTCGAAGTTCATCCCCTGCATTACCAATCAATTTGATCGGATAGTCCATTGGGAAAACCCAAAGATGTTCTTGCAATTCACGAGAAGGAGTGCGGTCTAACATGAGCAACCTCTTTAATTTGAAACGCCTGCATCAGCGCAGGCGTTTTTGATCTAATAGATAAATGGGGATGAAGTGCTTAACTTCAAGTCCTGCACGATCACCTTGTAGCGTATGCTTCTCAAGCTTTGATCGTAGCGCAAAACTTCCCAAATATTAGTCGTTTTCCAAGAATGAACGTAAGTGTTCTGAGCGAGAAGGGTGGCGAAGTTTACGTAAAGCTTTTGCTTCAATTTGACGAATACGCTCACGTGTTACATCAAATTGTTTACCTACTTCTTCTAAAGTATGGTCGGTTGGCATATCGATACCAAAACGCATTTTCAATACTTTAGCTTCACGTTCAGTTAAGTTTTCAAGCACTTCGCGCGTTGCTTCTTTTAAGCCTTCTGAAGTAGCAGCATCGATTGGAGATGTGATGTTGCCATCTTCAATGAAGTCACCAAGATGCGAATCTTCATCATCACCGATCGGTGTTTCCATCGAAATCGGCTCTTTAGCGATTTTAAGCACTTTACGAACTTTAACTTCGTCCATTTCCAGACGTTCGCCTAATTCTTCAGGAGTAGGCTCACGCCCCATTTCCTGAAGCAACTGACGAGAAACACGATTGATCTTGTTGATGGTTTCGATCATGTGTACTGGAATACGAATGGTACGCGCCTGATCCGCAATCGAACGCGTGATCGCTTGACGAATCCACCAAGTTGCATAGGTCGAAAATTTATAACCGCGACGATATTCAAACTTATCTACGGCTTTCATCAAGCCGATGTTACCTTCTTGAATAAGATCGAGGAATTGCAGACCACGGTTGGTGTACTTTTTCGCGATCGAAATAACCAAACGTAAGTTTGCTTCAACCATTTCTTTCTTAGCACGACGAGCTTTCGCTTCACCAACAGCCATACGTTTAGAAATATCTTTAATATCCTTAACGTTTAACTCAAGCTCTTTCTCAATATCGGCAATCTTTTGTTGAAAAGCCAATACATCAGGGCGAACTTTTTCTAAATGTCCTTTGATCTCAGCAGGTGCCTTCGCGATTTGCTCATCTAACCATGCTGGGTTAGATTCTTGCTCAGGGAACGAAGTACGGAACTGGTGACGATCCATACGACCACGACGTACTGCATAGCGCATGATTTCACGTTCATTGGTACGGATTTGTTCATGTGTACCACGAATCATTTCAGAAATGATGTCAAATAGACGCGGGGTAAATTTGAACATCATAAAGACAGTTGCGAGTGACTCGAGCGCAACTTTTGCTTCTTCGCTATTGCGACCATGCTCTGCGATAACCGTCTTTGTTTCGTTCCAAGCTCTTTCTAATTCAGTGAAACGCGCTTTAGCAATTTCTGGATCTGGACCTGAGTCAGCTTCAGAATCATCATCGCTTTCAGATTCTTCTTCGTCATCATCGTCTAGTTTAACTTCTTTGGTTGTTTTTACAGAATCAGTTTCTTCTACAAGTTCTGCTTCTTCAATGACTTCAGGAATTTCTTCGTCAGATTCTGGGTCTAAATAACCAGACAGAATATCGGCAAGACGACGTTCACCTGTTAAATAATCATTATATTCTTGTAATACCACTTCGACTGCGTTTGGCCAGTATGCGATAGAATGTAAAACATCACGTATGCCTTCTTCGATACGTTTTGCAATACTAATCTCGCCTTCACGAGTAAGGAGTTCAACTGTACCCATTTCACGCATATACATACGCACAGGGTCAGTCGTACGACCAGGTTCGCTTTCAACCGACGCTAATACAGCAGCAGCTTCTTCTTCAGCAACTTCATCTGTTGTTTCAGTAGATTCACCAAACATGGTGTCATCGGTTTCTGGTGCACGTTCATGCACAGGAATACCGACATCTTGAAGCATTTGAATAATGTCTTCAATTTGCTCACTTTCTGTAATTGAGTCTGGGAGATGATCGTTAACCTCAGCGTAAGTTAAGTAACCTTGTTCTTTGCCTCGGCTAATCAGAGCCGCTACTTGTGAAGTAGGGGAATGCATATCGCTCATCTTTGCTTACTCTTTGTTGAATCTGTGGCGGTGAAAAACCGTGCATGATAGCACAATTCACTGGGAATGTTTTGGATTTGATCCGTTTGCTTTAAATAAAAAATATGTTTGATTTTAAGGTCGTGTGTTAAATATGGGGTTAAGCAATAATTTTTCAAGACTTAAATTCCTAAAAGCGTTTTTTATTGGTAATGTCCTTAGACTATAAATACACAAAAAAACCGCCGAAAAAAAGTACAAAACATCATTTTATAGCGAAAAAATCAAATAAAACTTGACACGGAAATCTAAGACAGATAAATAGCGGCTAGACCCATTTATATTTTTGCATTACGAGGTAGTGTTAGTGTCTTCTACAGATTTTGAATTAGATGATGATAACTACGGTGAGGACGATGCTGGTTTTGATGAGTCGTCAAGTAAACTCACCGCTAAAGAATCATTAGAAAAGCGCCGTTTAATTGATGATCTACTGGCTCAACGCCGTTTGGAACGAGAATTAAAAGATTTTGACTATGATTTCGACGACGATGATCTTGATGACGAAGACTAAGCAAAATTGCTGAGACTTTATGTCCTAAAATGTTATGCTGTTGTGGATGAATTTTTAGAATTGGATAGAGAATGAGCACGTTAGATTTAGACTTATTGAGTAATTATCTTGACGGTGATCAAAACGAATACGGTCTAGATTTCGCTGCGACTCATGGCTTTTTGTGTGCGATTGCGGTCGGCCCAAAATTTGATCGTTGGTTAGATGAGTTATTCGATAGTAATCAAAAGAAAGTTCCAACTGAAGTGATTGAGCAAATCAAGCTTTGGTTGGAGGCGCTTCGCCAAAATTTAGCCAATGAAGATGGAATCGAATTTCCATTTGAAATCGAAGAAGCAGATGTGGAATCGAGCTTGGGTGATTGGAGCGTTGGTTTTGTTGATGCGATGTTCTTAAATGAAGATGCTTGGTTTGCACCTGAGTTCGAAGAGCAGTTGATTGATCTAACTTTGCCGATCATGGTGTTTAGTGGGATTGATGAAGAAGATCCGCAAATGGAATCTTTCCGTCGTAATGGTCAGTTGATGGACGAATTAGCTGAAGAAATTCCAGATAATTTGAATGAGCTTTATTTAATGTACCACACGCCAGCTAAATAAGTCTCAAAGATCTAAGTTTAGTCGCTTACGATCTGTGTAAAAGATTAAAACGTCCCTAGAGGACGTTTTTTTTCAACTATTGCAAGTTAAAGATAGGGTGATCATTGAGTGGAGTTGCTCTATTCAGCACTATAAATTTGCAAACAATAAACTCAGACCTAAAGCACTGAGTACAACACCAATAATACGATTGATTGCTACTTGTTTGGCGAAAATTTTATTTCTAATCATTTGGGTAGAGCAAAAGACAGCAATTAAACCAAACCAGAGTAAATGGCTACCAGATATAAAAATGCCATAAGCAAAAAGTCTGCTTATATTATTTTCTGAGGTCAAAATTTGCGAGAAGATACTGATCACAAATAAAGTGGTTTTAGGATTAAAACTATTGGTTAAAAAGCCATGTTTGAATGCTTGTCTGCTAGTTATATCTGTACTGTTTTGATCAAAAATAACGGGTGCTTGAGTGAACGTTTTGTAGCCAATACAGACCAAATACGCTGCACCAATGTATTGAATAATATAAATTAGGTTTGGAAGGTATTGTTGCAGAAACGTTAGTCCAATTAAGCTGTAGCTGATATGGACCCAAACACCACAAGCGATTCCATAGGCAGTCCAGACCCCAGATTTTCGACCGTAGAGATAACTATTCCGCGTGACCAAGGCAAAGTCTGCGCCGGGACTCATAACGGCAAGTATCGTGACCACAGTTATCGCTATTAGCTCATTCACTCATCTATTCCTGAAATATTGATTCTAAGTATCTTTATATTTTTCATATATTTGTTATATTGAAAATCGAAATTAATTCTTATTTATGTATGAGTTTTTGGAATGATAGAGCGGTTATCCTTGAATTCACTTAAGTTTTTTTATTATGTGGCGCGTTATGAAAGTATGACGATTGCTGCGGAAAAGTTATTTGTGACTCAAGGAGCGGTCAGTAAGCAGCTTAAAAATCTGGAAGATAGCTTAGGTTTTAGCTTATTTATCCGTGAAACTAGAAAGTTACGCTTAACCAGTGAAGGCGAAGTGTTGTTCGATTGCTGCCAGCAAGTTTTTCAGCACATTGATCAGTGTTTGATGCAGTTGCAAGATAAGACTAAAGCACAAAGAAATTTAGTGCTTTCGTGTGAGCCAACTCTTGCAATGAAATGGTTGATTCCACGGTTGGCGCAATTTAAACAGCTTTACCCTGATTTTGAGGTCAGCCTTTTCACGGGTGGTGGAGCGGTCAATTTTAAGGATCAAAATATAGACTTAGCCCTTAGGCGTGATGATTTTGATTGGGGGAAAGCGATTTATAGTGAAAAAATTGCAGACGAATATATGTTGTGTGTCGCTACAAAAAATAATTCACGACATGCTAAGCAGATGTTTATTTCCACATCAAGACCAAGACTATGGCAACACTTTAAAGAGACTCACAAAGGACAGTATCAAGACTGCAAGAAATCCTCACTTGAGCATTTTTATTTATGTATTGAAGCTTGTTTAGCTGGATTAGGGGCTACTGTTGTATCTGCGTATATGGTTGAAAGGGAGATAAAATATCAGATGCTGGAGCTGCTTCATCCTGTATATCAGGATGGTTCTGCTTATTTTTTATTGTCGGCTCAGCCATTTGAAGATGATATGCGTAAGGTGCTGTTTCGAGACTGGTTGAGTGCTGAGATGAGAGCAAGTCAACTCAGGTTTGGTTTGAGCTAAATCTTATGATGACTTGGGTAGATCAAAAAGCATTGATCGCTAAAGAGATTAATCAATACTTTTGTGTCCGACATAAGGTTTAATCATTCGTCGAATGTTTGCTTAGACACCAAGCATGTTCATATGCGGTGAGTTTGCCTTTTAGATTTTCAGTGTTTGATGCTAATAATTTAATATCGTAATAACTTGCATAATGTGCCACTAGTTCATATTCAGGAACAGAAAAGGGCGGTCCTGCTAAGAGGTTTTGATCGTAGTCTAAGCTGATAAGTAATTGTGGTGCTTGGTTTGTGATTTTTAAAAGATGTTGCGTATATGATGTGCGCATTTGCTCTGGTAGTGCGATTAGCGCTGCTCGATCATAAATTGCATCAATCTTACCGATTTGGGCTGCTGTTAACTCAAAGAAATCACCGACAAAGAGGTCAATCTGAGTATGCTGAAAATGAGTCAAGTGACCTATTTTAGCTTCTTGAAAAGAGAGTCCTAAATCTAAAATCAGCTCTTGAATCGCAATTGGACTTAGATCTATTGCTATCACATGATAGCCTTGCTCAATGAGCCAGTTTATATCTAGGCTTTTACCGCATAGAGGAACAAAAATGCGTGCATTTTTCGCAAGATTTAGGCTGGTTAAATATTTTGTAAGTAAGGTGTGAGGCTGGTTTTGATGAAAGCCGATACTGTTGGTTTTCCATTTGTCATGCCAAAAATCATGTTGCATTTTTAAGTCTCAATCTTTATTTAGAATTATCTTTTTGATAAATAAAATTTCTTTGCCAATCGCCACAAAATATAAAAGACAGCAATGGTTAAAATGATATAACCGACGCGTTGTATGACCGCGGTCATTAATGCCTGATTTTCACTAAAATAATAACCGACAAAGGCAAGAAAACTGGTCCAAATTATGGTTCCAGCAGCGCTATACGTCATGAATTTACCAAAAGGCATCTTGCTCATTCCCGCAGGAATACTAATCAGCGAGCGAACTGCAGGAATCATTCGACCAAAAAAGACAACACGATGCCCGTGCTTTTCAAACCAAGTTAAAGATTTTTCCAAGTCAGTTGTGCTTATTCTTAAATATTTCCCATAACGTGCAATAAAATGGAATAAGTGTTGCTGTGGAATCTTTCGACCAACCCAGTACAACAGCATTGCGGCTAACAGTGAGCCTGCACTTCCTGCAATAATCACACCGATCAAACTCAGGTCACCTTTCGCAGCTGTGTAGCCCGCTGAGGTCATAATCACTTCTGAAGGTATCGGTGGAAAAACATTATCGAGAAACATGAGAAATGCGATACCTAGATAACCTAGTTTCTCCATGATGGATAAGACCCAATCTTCTAGTCCCATAGTGCCTTTGAATATTGTTTATGAATTTAAAGCAGCTTAATTGTGATTCGATGAATGCTCAATAAGGTATTGGTTAACCGTTTTAACAAAACGAAAAAGCCTTAGTAGAAACTAAGGCTTTTGAAATTCGGGTGTATACACGCTTATAGGCGTTTGCGTTTTGCAGCAGTAATTTGTGATTGACGCATACGGAAGCCTGCTTTTTGTTTGTCCGTTGTTTTATCAATACAATAAGCACATGAAACACCGTGTTCATAGCTTGATAACTCTGATTCGGCTTTGGTCAGAGGCCAGCCACACGCATGACATTTGATGTTTTCACCTTCTTCAACACCGTGCGTCACCGCAGTTCGACCATCAAAGACAAAGCATTCACCTTCCCAAAGACTTTCTTCGGCAGGGGTTTCTTCGAGGTATTTTAAAATACCGCCTTTAAGGTGGTAAACTTCGTTAAACCCTTCTTGTAAGAGTAGGGAAGTTGATTTCTCACAACGAATACCACCTGTACAGAACATCGCAATTTTTTTGTCTTTATGCTGCTCAAGGTTTTGTTTTACGTAGTCTGGAAATTCACGGAAAGATTCAGTTTTAGGATCAACTGCACCCTTAAATGTACCTGCTTTATATTCGTAATCGTTACGTGTATCAATTAAGATCACATCATCACGCGCAATCAGTTCGTTCCATTCTTTTGGATCAAGATAGTGACCCACTAAATCACGTGGTTTAACTTCGACACCTAAAGTCACAATTTCATTTTTAAGTTTGATTTTCATTTTACGGAATGGTTTGTCAGAGCTATGAGACTCTTTGTATTCCATTGACGTAAAACCTTCATCCAGTAAAAAACGATGAATTGTATCAATTGCTGCACGATCACCTGCAACCGTACCGTTGATTCCTTCTGAAGCTACAATCAGAGTTCCACACAAATTGATACGATTCACTAAGTCTAAAAGACGTTGTTGCAGATCAGCTGCATCTGAAACTTCTTTAAATTGATATAGTGCCGCAACAACCCAATTTGTGGTCGCTTGCTGTTCTACAGGTGCAAGCTGTTCTACAGTAGCGTTCATGGATAACTCCAAATGTATTAAGATAGGAAAATTAAGGCGCACATTTTAGCGCGAAATCTGAAAATAAGCGAGAAAACCATAAAATTAATATGGTTTTATAGGAGTTGGTTTTGAGTAGTGATCGTCGAATTCCATCATTGACGCCATGTGCAGGGCGTTGTTCAACGGTATTTGGTGATCTGGTGTGTCGTGGTTGTCGCCGTTTTAATCATGAAGTCATTCAATGGAATACATATAACCCAGAACAACGATTGGCAGTGTGGCGGCGCTTAGATGCGCAGCTAGACCAAATCTTGGTTCCGTTGTTGCCCAATGCGGATTTTCAGCAAGTTGAAGGTTTTATTCATAGTCGGCATATTCGCATACTGGACACTGCGAGCGCAGGGCGTAAGCTTTATCACGCGCTAAAGCTTTGTGAAAAAAATAAACAACTTGCCCATGATAGTGGTTTGGGTGTTACTGATAAGCAAGTAAAGCCGATCTGGGATGAGTTTGAGCGTCGTGTATTGGCTTTGGCCAAGGCGAGTTATGAATTGGCTTGGTTACGGGCAAATGGTATTAGTCATAACTTGATGCGTTTATTGGAAGATGATGATTGATGTGTTGAATACGTATGTTCTTTTGATTTTCAAATAAAAAAAGCTGCCATATGGCAGCTTTTTAAACATTAACTTTATTTTAAAATTAACGTTTGATATCGCGTTGAGTCTCGCCAGTATAAAGCTGACGTGGGCGACCGATTTTGTACGGAGATGCGTGCATTTCTAACCAGTGGCTGATCCAGCCAACGGTACGACCAAGTGCAAAAATAACAGTGAACATATCAGTTGGGATACCGATTGCTTTTAAGATAATGCCTGAGTAGAAATCGACATTTGGATAAAGCTTACGTTCAACGAAGTACGGGTCGTTCAGTGCAATTTTCTCAAGTTCCATTGCAAGTGCAAGCTGAGGATCATTGATACCAAGCGCTTCAAGAACTTCGTCACACGTTTGTTTCATGACTTTTGCACGTGGATCAAAGTTTTTATACACACGGTGACCGAAGCCCATGAGTTTAACTTCTTTGCGCTTCACTTTTTCCATGAATTCAGCAACGTTTTCTACGCTACCTATTTCATCTAACATGCGAAGTACAGCTTCGTTTGCGCCGCCGTGAGCAGGTCCCCAAAGTGCAGAAATCCCTGAAGAGATACATGCGTAAGGGTTCGCACCTGTAGAACCAGCGAGACGTACTGTCGATGTAGACGCATTTTGCTCATGGTCAGCATGAAGCGTGAAGATACGATCCATTGCTTTAGCAAGAACAGGGTTTACTTTGTAATCACGGTCAGCAGGTGTTGCAAACATCATGTGTAAGAAGTTTTCTGCATAACCTAAATCATTACGTGGGTAAATGAATGGTTGACCTACTGTGTACTTGTAGCTCCAAGCTGCAAGAGTAGGGATTTTTGCAATTAAACGAATTGCGGTAATTTCGCGGTGATTAACATCTTCAATATCTAAAGCGTTGTGATAGAACGCAGATAAAGCACCAACAACACCAACCATGATCGCCATAGGGTGAGCATCACGACGGAAACCATTAAAGAAACGGCTAACTTGATCGTGAACCATCGTATGGTTGCGCACTTTAGCGTCAAATTCTGCTTTTTGTTCAGCAGTTGGAAGCTCACCATTTAACAATAAGTAGCAAGTTTCTAAGTAGTCTGCTTGAGTCGCTAATTGATCAATTGGATAGCCACGGTGTAATAACACACCTTTGTCACCATCAATGAATGTGATCTTAGATTCGCAAGCAGCTGTCGCCATAAAACCAGGATCGAAAGTAAAGTGACCCGATGCCAATACATCTTTAACGTCAATTACATCTGGGCCCAATGTGCCGCTGTAAATTGGTAATTCAATTTCTTTGCCATCAAGCTGTAATACGGCTTTTTTGCCAGTTGCTGCAGACATTCAATAGATCTCCTGTCCTGGTGAATGATTATCTGACTCGAAATCCTAATCTTGTCATGTGCGAATCAGACGGTGTCAAAATTTGCTATAAGATTAGTGGCTACTAAAATTTTGTCAATTATACTTAGGGATAAAAAATGACGTTGCTACAGTCAATTAGTCATTCAGTATCAAAGGAAAAACTGAGTAAAATCACAGCACCGGTCGAGTATAATATGTCAAATCATGTTTCAGGTGCATAAAAAAAATGAAGCATCAGTACAATTGTAAGTAAATTTTTATTTCGGCAATATTTTGGTGCTTATAAAATAAAGACTTAGAATAATTCAAAATCCTATATACCTCATGGCTTAGAGCTGAATAGTCATTGAAAAAATACTGGAAATGTGTATTCATTTTGGAATAATTGATTCATTGTGGTGCGCTTGTTTGTATAAAAAAAACTCACTTCTTTTTTGTATGAGATCGCAAGGAATAGATTATTGATTATTCATATTTAATATATAAATGGGGGGTATTATTTTTGACAATATTTATAACGGTGTGATTTGCACTGAATTTACGCTAAAAACGTGTATTTTTTATGAAATAAACAAGAAAAAATCAATGGAAGTGAAAAATATTTATAAATAATCCCTTGTTATTTTTATCTTTAAAAAACATGTGGATATCTTATTTTTATTTGGTGGTTTATCATTGTTGTTGTCGCTGCACTCGTGAATGATTCTTATTTAATGGGTTTTTAGACTAAAGCGAAATCTGATTGTTTGTATTTTGATATTTCACGTCTTATAATTCGGTGTCGTTATATATAGGTTAGGCATGTGCTGTTCTTGCCTGACAATGCCAGCTTTCCTTTGAATTAATTCAAACAAACTCCAGTTGGAGTTTCTACCTACAGGATGCCCGCTGTGAAAAGCAACAGACCTGTCAATTTGTCCATGGGTCAAGTGTTAGCGGTAAATTTACGCTCACCCGTGGCTATTGCATCAATTCTACACCGTCTATCAGGTGTAATCGTTTTCTTACTCGTCGCAGTTCTTTTATGGATTTTGGATAAATCTTTATCTTCACCAGAAGGATTTGACTACGTTAAAAATGTCGTTTTCGGAAATATCTGTGTACGTTTTATCGTATGGGTATTTGTAGCCGGCCTAATTTTCCACTTCATCGCAGGGATCAAGCATTTGCTTGCTGATGTCGGTTTTGCTGAAGAGTTACAAAGTGGTCGTATTGCAGCTACAGTTTCATTAATCTTGTCTGCGGTTTGTATTGTCGCAGCCTTCGTATGGATTATGTTCTGATGAAAAGTGCTACAGGTTTAACAGGTTCAGGTTCTCGCGATTGGTACATCCAGCGTGTTAGTGCTGTGGTGTTGGCTGCTTATACTGTTGTTATATTCGGTTGGATCCTTTGCAATAGCGGATTCGGTTATGAACAGTGGGCTGGCTTTATGTTGACTTTGCCAATGAAGATTTTTTCTTTATTAGCAGTGTTGTCGCTGGTTGCACACGCTTGGATTGGTATGTGGCAAGTCTTTACTGATTATGTAACGACTCGTCAAATGGGTCCTTCGGCTTCAGGTTTACGCCTTGTGCTCACTACTGCTGTGATTATTTCAGTATTCGTGTACGCAATCTGGGGTATCCAGATTTTCTGGGCAAATTGATAGGAAGAGATCATGGCAACTACCCCTAAAGAAAATTATTCAAACATCCAAACCCTATCATTTGACGCCGTTATCGTCGGTGGTGGTGGTTCTGGTATGCGTGCTGCTTACCAACTTGCTCAAGCTGGTTTAAAAGTTGCGGTATTGACCAAAGTATTCCCAACACGTTCGCATACGGTTGCTGCTCAAGGTGGTATTGGTGCGTCGTTAGGTAACATGCAGGAAGATAACTGGCACTATCACTTTTATGACACGGTTAAAGGTTCTGACTGGTTAGGTGATCAGGACGCAATCGAGTTTATGACGCGTGAAGCACCGAAAGTTGTTTATGAGCTTGAACACTTAGGTATGCCTTTTGACCGTAATGAAGATGGTACGATCTACCAGCGTCCATTTGGTGGTCACTCTGCAAATTACGGTGAAAAAGCTGTTCCTCGTGCTTGTGCTGCTGCTGACCGTACCGGTCATGCATTGCTTCATACTTTGTATCAAAGCAACGTGAAAATGGGGACTCAGTTTTACGTTGAATGGATTGCATTAGATTTAATCCGTAACGAAGCAGGCGACGTACTTGGTGTGACAGCGATTGACCAAGAAACAGGTAATATTGCTGTGTTCCAAGCCAAAGCAACATTATTTGCTACTGGTGGTGCAGGTCGTGTTTACCGCGCATCTACCAATGCCTATATCAATACTGGTGACGGTCTTGGTATGGCGGCGCGTGCAGGTATTCCATTACAAGATATGGAATTCTGGCAGTTCCACCCAACAGGTGTTGCGGGCGCGGGCGTATTGTTGACTGAAGGTTGTCGTGGTGAAGGTGGTATCCTTCGTAACAAAGACGGCGAACCATTTATGGAACGTTATGCTCCGACTTTAAAAGACTTGGCACCACGTGACTTCGTATCACGTTCTATGGACCAAGAAATTAAAGAAGGTCGTGGCTGTGGTCCTAAAGCGGATTATATCTTATTGGATATGACGCATTTGGGTGCTGAGACGATTATGAAGCGTCTACCATCTGTATTTGAGATTGGTAAGAAGTTTGCAAACGTTGACTGTACTAAAGAGCCAATTCCTGTTGTGCCAACAATCCATTATCAAATGGGTGGTATTCCTACCAATATTCATGGTCAAGTGGTTGTACCGCATGGCGTGGAAGAAGGTGAGTTTTCTGCACATTATGATAAAGATTCGAAAGAATATACCTATAAAGGTACGCGTGATTATGTAAAACCTGTTAAAGGCTTTTACGCAATTGGCGAATGTTCTTGTGTGTCTGTACATGGTGCAAACCGTTTAGGTACGAACTCATTGCTTGATCTTGTTGTGTTTGGTAAAGCAGCGGGTGAACATATCATTGACTATGTGACTAAACATCATGGCGATGACTATGCTCCACTTCCAACAGATGTATTGGAAAATACATTGGTGCGTGTGCGTAAATTGGATGAATCTGCTACGGGTGAAAATGCACAAGAAGTTGCAGATGTTATTCGTGACATCGTACAAGACCATGCTGGTGTATTCCGTACTCAAGCGTTGCTTGACAAAGGCGTGAAAGAAATTCTTGCGATTGAATCACGTGTGCGTAACATTCATTTAAAAGACAAATCTAAAGTGTTTAACACAGCGCGTGTTGAAGCATTAGAAGTTGAAAATTTATATGAAGTTGCAAAAGCAACCTTGATTTCTGCTGCTGCTCGTAAAGAGTGTCGTGGTGCGCATACCGTTGTTGATTATGAATTAGCACCTGATCACCCGACTTATTCTTATGGTCGTCGTGATGATGAGTGGATGAAACATACGTTATGGTATTCAGCAGACAATCGTCTTGAATATAAGCCAGTACGTTTCCAGCCATTGACGGTTGAAGCAATTGAACCTAAGCCACGTACATTCTAATTGGGAGAACAAAGATGAGTAGAGGCACTCGTACATTCGAAATCTACCGCTATGATCCTGATAAGGATAAAGCGCCGTACATGCAAACTTATAAACTTGAGTTAACCGATAAGCACCGTATGTTGCTTGATGCGTTACTTGCGTTGAAAGTGCAGGATGAGACATTAACATTCCGCCGTTCATGCCGTGAAGGTATTTGTGGTTCGGATGGTGTGAACATCAATGGTAAAAATGGTTTGGCTTGTTTGTGGAACCTGAACGACTTACCAGAGAAGATTGTGATTCGTCCTTTACCTGGTTTGCCAGTCGTAAAAGACTTGGTCGTAGATATGAACCAATTCTATGACCAATATAACAAGATTCACCCATTCTTGATCAATGATCAACCTGCGCCAGCTAAAGAGCGTTTACAGTCTCAGTCAGAGCGTGAACATTTAGATGGTTTGTATGAATGTATTCTTTGTGCATGTTGTTCAACAGCATGCCCATCATTCTGGTGGAACCCTGACAAGTTCCTTGGACCATCAGCTTTGTTAAATGCATATCGTTTTATCATTGACTCTCGTGATACAGCGACACAAGAACGTTTGGCTCGTTTAGATGATCCATTTAGCTTGTTCCGTTGTAAGGGCATCATGAACTGTGTATCTGTATGTCCTAAAGGGCTAAACCCGACGAAGGCAATTGGTCACATTCGTAATATGTTGTTAGATCAAGCGGGTTAATTTCGTTTTCTAACGCAAAAACGGAAGTTTCGAAAGGAGCTTCCGTTTTTTATTTATTGAAGTTTTACTTCTAAAAATTGCAGGTGAATAAGTCCCTGAGTGTGTTAATTAGACATATAAGTCATACTGTTAAGCTTAATAATAAAAATGGATATGTGATGGAGTGGCTTATTTTTAAACACTGTGCGTGATGTTTGTGCAAGAATTGTAGCGTTTGTTAAACTTTGGTCGATAAAAGCGCAACTTTTATAAAAAGGGCGGTATATTAGAGCATAATTTGATGTATGTATTTCGCTGCTTTATGGATGGTATGTGTCAAAAAAATCAATCCCCGCTTGATAACATGTTAGCATTTCTGTCACAGCTAAAAGCAAAAAATAAGTTTATTCTTAGAGGTGTCTTCGGCTGATATCTCAAGCTTTTATTTTGGCTTTTTTTACTGGGGAAGTCATTTTAGAAAAGTTAAAGTTTGATTTAATTTTTCTAAAATGATTTGCAAAAAATTGCTCGATTTCATCGAGTATAAGAATGAGTTATGTGCTTTGAATTGAAAGTGCATAGCTCATTTATTACATCAAAGGAAATATTCCGGATGTGTAGTAATGATGTCTCAAGGTCGTAAGATCTTGGGCTGTAGTGTCTTGTTACCAATTTGACATTATGAATCATGGGTGCGCTTAAAAGGCAACCCGTAATATTTTTTGCAATAGGAAATGGGTCCAAAAATGCAAGAAGTTGCTGACGCGCTGCGTCTTGACACTGAACTTTCTGCTGATAGTGCAGCGTATATTGAAGATCTTTACGAGCTGTACCTATCATCTCCAACCTTAGTCTCTGAGGATTGGCGTGAATATTTTGATAAATATCCTAAAGGTGATCAGCCACACGGTAATGTGCGTGAACAGTTCCTTTTATTAGGACGTAATGCCAATCGTGTGCAACCTATGGTACAAAGTACTGTTAGTACAGAGCACGAGCGTCGTCAAATTGGTGTTTTACAACTCATCGCTGCGTACCGTAACCGTGGTCATCAAAAAGCTAAACTTGATCCATTAGGTCTTGCGAAACGCGAAGAAGTTCCTGACCTTGATTTATCTGAACATAATTTAACTAAATCTGATCTAGATACTGTATTTAATACAGGTAATCTTGCAATTGGAAAAGCAGAAGCAACATTGTCAGAAATGATTGAGGCAATGGAAGCAACTTACTGCGGTTCAATTGGTGCAGAGTATATGCATATTGTTGACACCAAAGAAAAACGTTGGATTCAACAACGTTTGGAAAGTGTTCGCGGTAAATTCCAGTTAAATGCAGAGCAGAAAAAAGCTGTACTTGAGCGCTTAACGGCAGCTGAAGGCTTGGAAAAATACCTTGGCAACAAATTCGTTGGCGCAAAGCGTTTTGGTGTGGAAGGCGGTGAGTCTTTTATTCCAATGGTCAACGAGCTGATTCAACGTGCAGGTGCAGTTGGTTGTAAAGAAGTTGTAATTGGTATGCCACACCGTGGTCGTCTCAACTTGCTTGTCAATATTATGGGTAAAAACCCAGCTGACCTTTTTGGTGAGTTTGAAGGTAAAAGCATTCATAAGAAAGGCTCTGGTGATGTGAAGTATCATCAAGGTTTCTCATCAAATGTTATGACCCCAGGTGGCGAAGTTCACCTAGCTTTAGCATTTAACCCATCCCATTTAGAAATCGTTGGTCCAGTGGTTGAAGGATCTGTACGTGCACGTCAAGTTCGTCGTAAAGATATCGGCGGTGATGACGTACTTCCATTGATTGTTCACGGTGATGCTGCATTTGCAGGTCAAGGTGTGAACATGGAAACCTTCCAAATGTCACAAACGCGTGGCTATACGGTTGGTGGTACGGTTCATATCGTGGTCAATAACCAAGTCGGTTTTACCACTTCAGACCCACGTGACACACGTTCTACAGAATACTGTACTGATGTAGCAAAAATGATTCAGGCGCCTATTTTCCATGTCAATGGTGATGATCCTGAAGCTGTTATTTTTGCGACGCAAATTGCACATGATTTCCGTCATGAATTCCGTAAAGACGTGATTTTGGACTTGTTCTGCTACCGTCGTCGTGGTCATAACGAAGCGGATGAGCCATCTGGTACTCAACCATTGATGTATCAAGTCATCAATAAAAAAGCGACAACTCGTACTTTATACGCAGATCAATTGGTACAAGAGAAAGTGCTTGATCGTTCGACTGCTGATCAAATGGTAGAGGATTATCGCGCTGATTTAGAGGCTGGTAATCACGTTGCCAATGCATTAGTACGTGAACCAAATAAACATATGTTTGTCGATTGGACACCGTATCTAGGTCACGAATATACAGATGTTTGGGATACAACTTTTGATATCGATCGTTTGAAAGAACTTGGTAAAAAGATGAATACATTACCTGAAGGTTTTGTGTTGCAACGCCAAGTGCAAAAAGTGATTGATGACCGTGTGAAAATGCAAGCTGGTGAAATGCCACTCAACTGGGGTGCTGCTGAAACTTTAGCTTATGCAACACTTTTGGATGACGGTTTCCTTGTGCGTATTACAGGTGAAGATGTCGGTCGTGGAACGTTCTCTCATCGTCATGCAAAATTACACAACCAAGTTGATGGTTCTGTATATATTCCTCTTTGTCACATTAAAGAAAATCAGCCTCGTACAGCGGTATATGATTCTTTATTGTCTGAAGAAGCTGTACTTGCATTTGAATATGGTTATTCAACTACTTTGCCAAAGAGTTTGATCGTTTGGGAAGCACAATTTGGTGATTTCGTTAACTGTGCACAAGTGGTGATTGACCAATTTATCGCTTCGGGTGAGACCAAATGGGAACGTGTATGCGGTCTTACCATGTTGTTACCTCATGGTTATGAAGGTCAAGGCCCTGAGCATTCATCTGCACGTTTAGAGCGTTTCTTACAGCTATGTGCTGAAGAAAATATGCAGGTGATGACACCAACGACTCCAGCGCAAATCTTCCATGCGTTACGTCGTCAAGCGGTTCGTCCTATTCGTAAGCCTTTGATCGTGATGTCACCGAAATCTTTATTACGTCACAAACTTGCGACTTCAACTTTAGATGAATTAGCAAATGGTGCATTCCAAACTGTGATCGATGAAGTGGATCAAATCAACAAAGCTGAAGTGACTCGCTTAGTGCTTTGTGGTGGTAAGGTTTATTACGATTTACTCGAAAAACGTCGTGAGCTTGGTTTAAACAATACTGCGATCGTTCGTATTGAACAATTGTATCCTTACCCAGAGCAGCGCTTAGCTGAAGTCATGGCTACATATCCAAACATTGAAGATCTTGTTTGGGCACAAGAAGAACCGAAGAACCAAGGCGCTTGGTTGTTCATCGTTCCTCGTTTATATGAAGACATGCTTAAATCTGGTAAACAAATTCGTATTAGCTATGCTGGTCGTGAAGCATCTGCCGCACCTGCCTGTGGCTCACCGTACTTGCATGCAAAACAACAAGCTCAGCTCGTCAATGACGCACTTGCAATTGAAGCTGAACAATCAGGAGATTCTCAATAATGGCAACCGAAATTAAAGCACCGGTATTCCCAGAGTCAGTTGCTGACGGTACGATCGCAACTTGGCACAAGAAAGTAGGTGAACCTGTATCACGTGATGAAGTGATCTGTGACATTGAAACCGATAAAGTTGTTTTAGAAGTGGTTGCTCCAGCTGACGGTAGTTTGGTTGCAATCATCAAAGACGAAGGCGAAACAGTACTTTCTGACGAAGTGATTGCACAGTTTGAAGCTGGTGCTGTTTCTGCGGCTGCTCCTGAAGCTGCTGCACCAGCGGCTGAAGCTCCTGCTGCATCTGCGCCAGCGGCTGCATCAACTCAAGCAGTTGATCAAAACCAAGCGCCTGCGGTTCGTAAAGCATTATCTGAAACAGGTATCAATGCTGCTGACGTACAAGGTACAGGCCGTGGTGGTCGCATCACTAAAGAAGATGTTGCTGGTCATCAAGCTAAACCTGCTGCATCAGTTCAACCATTAAGCGTTGCTGTAGGCGAGCGTATCGAAAAACGTGTTCCAATGACGCGTTTACGTAAGCGTGTTGCTGAGCGTTTATTGGCTGCGACACAACAAACTGCAATGTTAACGACATTCAACGAAGTTAACATGAAGCCAATCATGGAAATGCGTAAGCAATATAAAGATGCTTTCGAGAAGCGCCATGGTGCGCGTTTAGGCTTTATGTCTTTCTTTGTTAAAGCGGCGACTGAAGCACTAAAACGCTACCCAGCGGTGAATGGTTCTATTGATGGCGATGATATCGTTTATCACGGTTTCTATGACATCGGTGTTGCTGTATCGAGTGAACGTGGCTTAGTTGTTCCTGTACTTCGTGATACTGACCGTATGAACTATGCAGAAGTTGAAAACGGTATCCGTGACTACGCTTATAAAGCACGTGACGGTAAATTAGGTATCGAAGACATGACTGGTGGTACGTTCACGATCACCAATGGTGGTACTTTCGGTTCATTGCTTTCAACGCCAATTTTGAATACGCCGCAAACAGCTATTTTGGGTATGCATAAGATCCAAGAGCGTCCAATGGCGGTAAATGGTCAAGTTGAAATCTTACCAATGATGTATTTAGCACTTTCTTATGACCACCGTTTAATCGATGGTAAAGAAGCTGTAGGTTTCTTGGTAACAATCAAAGAGTTGTTAGAAGAGCCAGCTAAACTCATTCTTGACCTATAACTTATTACTTAAAAATCCCCCTAAATCCCCCTTTATAAAAAGGGGGACTTTCACGAGTCATAAACGTATTAAGATTTGTGAAAATTCTTTTTCAAAAAAAGGTTAGGGGGAGATAAAAATGGAGATAAAAATGTCTCAACAGTTTGATCTTGTTGTTATTGGCGGTGGACCTGGTGGTTACGAAGCAGCGATTCGTGCTGCACAACTGGGTTTTAAAGTTGCTTGTATCGAAAAACGTATTCACAACGGTAAGCCATCTCTAGGTGGTACGTGTTTAAACGTGGGTTGTATCCCTTCTAAAGCATTACTTGATTCTTCTCACCTTTATGAAGCAACGATTCATGAACTTGCTGAACACGGTATTAGCACAGGTGAAGTTAAATTTGATTTAGATACTTTGCTTGCTCGTAAAGACAAAGTTGTAGAACAATTGACAGGTGGTGTTGCTCAATTACTGAAAGGTAATGGTATCGAGTGGTTACAAGGTACGGGTAAATTACTTGCTGGTAAAAAAGTAGAATTTACGCCTTTCGAGGGTGATGTACAGGTTTTAGAGCCTAAGTACGTGATTCTCGCGACGGGTTCTGTGCCAGTAAATATTCCTGTAGCACCTGTTGATGAAGACTTAATCGTTGACTCGACTGGCGCATTAAAATTCCCAGAAGTTCCAAAGCGTCTGGGTGTGATTGGTGCTGGTGTGATCGGTTTAGAACTTGGTTCTGTATGGCGTCGCTTGGGTGCAGAAGTTGTTGTATTTGAAGCAATGGATACTTTCTTGCCGATGGCGGACAAAGCATTGGCGAAGGAATATCAAAAAATCTTGAAGAAACAAGATTTAGATATCCGTATCGGTGCAAAAGTATCTGGCACAGAAATTAACGGTCGCGAAGTAACCGTTAAGTATAACCAAGCTGGCGAAGACAAAGAGCAAGTGTTTGACAAGCTCATCGTTTGTGTAGGCCGTAAAGCGTATGCAGAAGGTCTATTGGCAGAAGACTCTGGTATTAAATTGACTGAACGTGGTTTGGTTGATGTCAATGATCAGTGCTTAACCTCTGTTGAAGGCGTTTATGCAATTGGTGATTTAGTTCGTGGTCCAATGCTTGCACATAAAGCAATGGAAGAGGGCGTAATGGCTGTTGAGCGTATTCACGGTCATGCTGCTCAAGTGAACTATGACACGATCATCAGTGTTATTTACACGCATCCAGAAGCAGCTTGGGTTGGTCTAACTGAAGAACAAGCCGTCGATAAAGGTCATGAAGTTAAAGCAGGTCAGTTCCCGTTTGCGGTGAATGGTCGTGCATTGGCTGCTGGTGATACTGCTGGTTTTGTTAAATTCGTTGCTGATGCCAAAACAGATCGCCTGTTAGGTATGCACGTTGTTGGTCCAAATGCATCTGATATCGTACATCAAGGTATGATCGCACTTGAATTTGTATCTTCAGTTGAAGATTTACAATTGATGACTTTTGGTCATCCAACATTCTCTGAAGTTGTACATGAAGCAGCGCTTGCTGTTGATGGTCGTGCAATCCACGCGATTCAACGTAAGCGTAAATAAATTAAAAGTGTGGTTCGCCACACTTTTTTTGAATGATGATGATCGCTTTTATACGGTGATCATTTACTCAATATGTAGCAGTCTAGTTTTAAGTATATCTAGGCTGTATCACACAAACAACATAGTAGGTAACTAAATGAACTTACATGAGTATCAAGCTAAAGCGTTATTGAAAGAATATGGTATGCCAGTACAAGAAGGTATCTTGGCAACCAATGCAGACGAAGCAGTTGCTGCATTTGAACAGCTTGGTGGTAAATTCGCAGTAATGAAAGCGCAAGTTCATGCTGGTGGCCGTGGTAAGGCTGGTGGTGTTAAAGTTGCAAAATCTAAAGAAGATGTTATTGAATTCGCTAACAACATCATTGGTACTCGTTTAGTAACGTATCAAACAGATGCAAATGGTCAACCTGTTAACAGCATTATCATTGCTGAAGACGTTTATCCAGTTGAGCGTGAGCTTTACTTGGGCGCGGTTGTAGACCGTTCTAGCCGTCGTATTACTTTCATGGCTTCTACCGAAGGTGGTGTAGAAATCGAGAAAGTTGCAGAAGAAACGCCTGAAAAAATTATCAAAGTTGAAGTTGATCCACTCGTTGGCTTACAACCATTCCAAGCACGTGAAGTTGCGTTTGCTTTAGGTTTGAAAGACAAGCAAATTAGCCAATTTGTAAAAATTATGGCTGCTGCTTACCAAGCATTTGTAGAAAATGATTTTGCATTATTTGAAATTAACCCACTTTCAGTTCGTGAAAATGGCGATATTTTATGTGTTGATGCGAAAGTAGGTATCGATTCTAACGCGCTTTACCGTTTACCTAAAGTTGCTGCTTTACGTGACAAATCTCAAGAGAATGAGCGTGAGTTAAAAGCATCTGAATTTGATCTTAACTATGTTGCTTTAGAAGGTAACATCGGTTGTATGGTGAATGGTGCTGGTCTTGCAATGGCTACAATGGACATCATCAAGCTTTATGGTGGCCAGCCTGCAAACTTCCTTGACGTTGGTGGCGGTGCAACTAAAGAGCGCGTAATCGAAGCGTTCAAAATCATCCTTGCTGATACGTCTGTACAAGGTGTTTTAATCAACATCTTCGGTGGTATCGTACGTTGTGACATGATTGCTGAAGCAATTATTGCAGCGGTTCAAGAAGTAAATGTAACTGTACCAGTTGTTGTTCGTTTAGAAGGTAACAACGCTGAGTTAGGTGCTAAATTACTTGATGAATCTGGTTTGAAATTAATTTCTGCGAACGGTTTATCTGATGCCGCAGAAAAAGTTGTAGCTGCAGTTAAAGCGTAAGGAGTATCAATCATGAGCGTATTAATTAATAAAGACACTAAAGTATTGGTACAAGGTTTTACTGGTAAAAACGGTACTTTCCACTCTGCACAAGCTTTAGACTACGGTACAAAAGTTGTTGGTGGTGTGACTCCGGGGAAAGGTGGTTCAACTCACCTTGACTTACCTGTATTTAACACAATGAAAGAAGCTGTACGTGAAACACATGCTGATGCAACTGTGATCTATGTACCAGCTCCATTTGTTTTAGACTCAATCATTGAAGCAGTTGATTCTGGCGTTAGTTTGATTGTTGTGATCACTGAAGGTGTTCCAACAATCGACATGCTTAAAGCAAAACGCTACTTAGAAACTAACGGTAACGGTACGCGTTTAGTTGGTCCTAACTGCCCAGGCGTGATCACTCCAGGTGAATGTAAGATTGGTATTATGCCAGGTCACATTCATCAACCAGGTCGTATTGGTATCATCTCACGTTCAGGTACATTGACTTATGAAGCAGTTGCTCAAACAACTAAGCTTGGTTTAGGTCAGTCTACTTGTATCGGTATTGGTGGTGACCCAATCCCAGGTATGAACCAAATCGAAGCACTTCAATTGTTCCAAGACGATCCAGATACTGATGCAATCATCATGATCGGTGAGATCGGTGGTACAGCAGAAGAAGAAGCAGCTGAGTTCATCAAATCTAACGTGACTAAGCCTGTAGTTGGCTATATCGCTGGTGTAACTGCACCTAAAGGTAAGCGTATGGGTCACGCTGGCGCAATCATTTCTGGTGGTCAAGGTACTGCTGAAGAGAAATTCGCTGCATTTGAACGTGCGGGAATGGCTTACACTCGTAGCCCAGCTGAGCTTGGTTCAACGATGATGCAAGTTTTAAAAGAGAAAGGTTTAGCGTAATTCGTTAGATTTTAATCTGAAAAAAAACCCCAATATTTTTTATTGGGGTTTTTTATTGGAGTGAATAAATAATTTATTCAGATTTTGGCTTTAAGTTCTGAGTCAAACCATTAATATCACCGCCTTGTAAGCCAAGTTCACTCATCAAACTATCGATGAGAGGCGCTTGTGAGCGATAGCGTAGGGCGCTATTAACGACCTGATCAGATAAAGAAGTTTGGCTATTTTCAACTGCTTCGCCAGATCCGCCGCTTCCACCAGCAAAGCCACTCAAACCATTGACCTGTAAAATTTTGATGTCATCAATATTTTCCATTGGTTTAACACTTTCACGGATAATATCTGGTAAATGTTTAAGAAGTGCTAAGCGTACTTGCATTTCTACCTGTTCAGCAGAGAGTACGTTGGCTGCTTCATTGACCGCACGTGTACCTTCAGCATCAACTTGGTATTGTTTTTCCAAGGCTTGAGCAAGCAATATTTTTGCATCCGCTTCACCTTTTGCTTTTAAGCGAACTTTTTCAGCTTCGGCTTCAGCACCAATACGAACTGCCTCAGCTTCATCAGCAGCAGCCTTTTTACCTGCATCAGCTGCAACAGTAATCGCAATCGCATCTTTCTCAGCAGATTGTTTTGCTGCAACCAATTCAACGGCTTTCTGACGCTCTGCGCGTTGTGTTTCACGTACGGTGATGACTTCTTCTTCTGCTTTTACTGCTTCAGCACGTGCTTTATCTGCTTGCGCTTTTGCTTCAGATTCAGCACGTGACTTTTCAGCAATGGCAATGGCGCGATCTTGCTCTGCAAGTTCAATGGTTTTCTTTTGTTCAACTTCTGCTTTTTGAATGAGCTGTGCTTTTTGAATATTTTCATTTTCAACATCACGTGCCGCAGCAATACGCTTCAATTCAACTTCACGCTCAGCAGCAATACGTGCTTCTTCTGCTTCACGTTTTTTGCCAGCTTCTTGAGACGCAATTTCAGCCGATTGTTCAGCTTTTCGAATTGAAATTTCTCGCTCTTGTTGTAGTTTTGCGTATTCTTCTTCACGTGAAATTTCAAGACGTTTACGTTCAGCTTCTAAATCTTTACTGCGAATGGCAAGATCAGTATCTTGTTCGATATCGTTACGTTTTTTACGACGATCCTCAATGGTTTCTGTCAGCTTGGTTAAACCTTCAGCATCGAACGCATTTTGTGGATTAAAGAATTTAAAGCTGGTTTGATCCAAGCCTGTTAATGACACTGTTTCAAGCTCTAAACCATTCTTTGATAAATCTTCTGATACCACTTGCTGAACTTTTTGCACGAAGTCGACGCGTTTTTCATGTAGCTCTTCCATTGCCATTTCTGCGGCAACTGCACGTAAAGAGTCTACAAACTTACCTTCAACTAAATCTTTTAGTTCAGGTGGGGACATGGTCTTTCTACCCAGCGTCTGAGCAGCCGTTGCAATTGATTCAGCCGTTGGTTTAACGCGAACATAAAACTCAGCCATAACATCGACACGCATACGATCACGGGTAATTAAAGCTTGGTCGGCAGCACGTTTCACTTCTAAACGGCTTTGTTGCACAAACCTATCTGTAAAGGCTTTTTCAGCGATATAATTTTCAAATGAAGAAGCCTACACACAAAATCTACCGCACAACCAATTGGCCCGCATATAACCGAGCACTCATTAATCGCGGAAATATTGCCCTTTGGTTTGATCCTGCTACGCAATGGTATGCTCCATCAAAAGGCAAACAAGGGCGAAATCAAACCTACTCCGACGCAGCCATCCAATGCTGCTTAATGATTAAATCCTTATTCCGTCTATCTTTACGTATGGTCACTGGCTTTGTGCAAAGTCTGATTAAACTTTGCGGATTAAATTGGACCGCACCAGATTACAGTACGCTTTGTAGAAGACAAAAGCATATTGATATTGTAATCAGCTACCAAAAAAGTAGCGATGGGCTGCATCTACTCATGGACTCTACAGGCATGAAGTTTCTAGGTGAGGGCGAATGGAAACGCAAGAAACATAGACCTGAATATCGTCGCCAATGGCGTAAACTTCATATTGGTATAGATGCTAAAACCCTACAAATACGAGCAGTTCAGCTTACAACCAATAATGTCAGTGATTCACAGGTGCTTGGTGATTTACTTAATCAGATTCCACAAGATGAGCAGATTAACTCTGTTTATACCGATGGAGCTTATGACACCAAGCAATGCCGTCAGGTCATTGCAGATCGGCAAGCGCATGCGGTGATTCCACCTAGAAAAAATGCGAAACCATGGAAAGATACAAAGAGTAGCTCGCTAGAGCGAAATGAATTACTTCGAGCAATTAAACGTTTAGGCAGGACACTATGGAAAAAATGGTCAGGCTATCATCGGCGAAGTTTGGTTGAAACTAAGATGCATTGCATCAAATTATTAGGAGATAAACTCAGTGCAAGGAGTTTTGATAGCCAAGTGAATGAGATCCATGCACGTGTAGCAGTCCTTAACAGATTTACGGAATTAGGTCGCCCACTTACCCAAGTTACGCCTTAAATTTGGCTCAATTAGGGGCGCTTTGCATTTCAAATCTTTGTGCAACAAAGCCCTTCTAAACGTAAAGTATTCATATTTACAGGAATGATTTCATGTAAAACTGGTAGTACAATCGCACCACCATTTAAAATAACTTTTTCACCGCCCCAACCTGTACGTACAAAAGAGACTTCTTTACTTGAACGTGTATATAATCGAGCAATTACAACACCAATAAAAATCAGTACAGCAAAAATAATACCCGTAATAATTAGAATTTCAGTCAATGCTGAAGTAAGCATTTAAATACCCTCTATGTAAATAATATAAAAAATTAAGTGGCAATTGCTTGAAAGCCAATTTTGGTTCTTTGCGTTAAAATAACGTCTTGTCCTTGATGAAATATAATATCAAGTTCCGGTTCAACCAAGACATAATGTGTCTGACCAAATTGGTCTTTAACTTTTGCTTGAGCAGGGGAGTTGGGTTTTGCTTCACCCAAAATAATCTGTGCTGTAAGTCCAATCAGTTCATCACTATGAATCGCGGTAGTTTCATCTTTTGGGATAATTTTTGCAACGAAAGCAGCGCTATAGCGCACAATAGGCATACAAAGAAACAGACATGCTGGTGCAATCAACCAAGCTGAAAAATAATGCTCAGTCAAAAGGAAAAAAATATTCTGAATAATTAAGCCAGTTAACCCATAAGCCGTTAGAAAAATGATCAGCCAAATTAATAGTGGAACTTTACCCAGATATAACCATTCTAGAAGTTGAGTAAATACGTTATTTGAATGGCTTTGTTGCACAAACCTATCTGTAAAGGCTTTTTCAGCGATATAATTTTCAAATGAAGAAGCCTACACACAAAATCTACCGCACAACCAATTGGCCCGCATATAACCGAGCACTCATTAATCGCGGAAATATTGCCCTTTGGTTTGATCCTGCTACGCAATGGTATGCTCCATCAAAAGGCAAACAAGGGCGAAATCAAACCTACTCCGACGCAGCCATCCAATGCTGCTTAATGATTAAATCCTTATTCCGTCTATCTTTACGTATGGTCACTGGCTTTGTGCAAAGTCTGATTAAACTTTGCGGATTAAATTGGACCGCACCAGATTACAGTACGCTTTGTAGAAGACAAAAGCATATTGATATTGTAATCAGCTACCAAAAAAGTAGCGATGGGCTGCATCTACTCATGGACTCTACAGGCATGAAGTTTCTAGGTGAGGGCGAATGGAAACGCAAGAAACATAGACCTGAATATCGTCGCCAATGGCGTAAACTTCATATTGGTATAGATGCTAAAACCCTACAAATACGAGCAGTTCAGCTTACAACCAATAATGTCAGTGATTCACAGGTGCTTGGTGATTTACTTAATCAGATTCCACAAGATGAGCAGATTAACTCTGTTTATACCGATGGAGCTTATGACACCAAGCAATGCCGTCAGGTCATTGCAGATCGGCAAGCGCATGCGGTGATTCCACCTAGAAAAAATGCGAAACCATGGAAAGATACAAAGAGTAGCTCGCTAGAGCGAAATGAATTACTTCGAGCAATTAAACGTTTAGGCAGGACACTATGGAAAAAATGGTCAGGCTATCATCGGCGAAGTTTGGTTGAAACTAAGATGCATTGCATCAAATTATTAGGAGATAAACTCAGTGCAAGGAGTTTTGATAGCCAAGTGAATGAGATCCATGCACGTGTAGCAGTCCTTAACAGATTTACGGAATTAGGTCGCCCACTTACCCAAGTTACGCCTTAAATTTGGCTCAATTAGGGGCGCTTTGCATTTCAAATCTTTGTGCAACAAAGCCTATTTGAATGTTCAATCGAGACATCGGCATTATTGATTTCAGTTAGGCTATCTGGTAGAAATTGTTCAAAGAAACTAGAGCTGCCACCCAGTAATAATAAAATGATTTCAAGAACACCAATAAATAAACAGAGCAATAATGCAATGCTAAAAATAAAATTGGATGGGTGGGTGAGGAGTTCTAAAATCATTCGCATTACTCTTATTTCTTTTTTTCAAAGAATTAATAAATTTTTATAAAAATAAAACAGTTATAAGGATAAATGTAAGTGACTTTAAATTCAACTTAAATTACGCGTTGTTGCAGGCGAAAAAAAACGCAATGATTGGGGTGATCACTGCGTTGAACAACGAATCTGTTTAAAACAGTTTCGGTTGAAAAGGAGAAATGTCATGAGATTAGTGTTTGCTAACCTACTTCGCTATAATATTTAAAAACCTGACCAGATTCATGGGTATTCGTGTTACCTACTGTTAATAGATGTTAATAAGTGACAAAAAGTGTTAGTTTTTGATTTTAAAGAAAAGTTCTTAAATTAGACTTAAATCAAGTGTTTATACAAAAAAAGCCCATTTTGTGGACTTTTTTTGTGAAAAATAAACTAAATTAGAATTTGAATAATCCTAATCCTGCTTTTACTTCATCCAGCGTTTGCTGCGTAATATCTCGGCATTTTTCAGTACCTTGTTTGAGAATATCCATGATGTAATCAGGATCTTTCTCTAGCTCTGCACGACGATCACGGATTGGGGCGACCAGCTCTTGTAAAATAGCTTCTAGGCGTTTTTTCACCGCACCATCACCTAAACCACCACGACGATAATGTGCTTTTAACTCTTCTACTTCTGCTTTGTTCGGATCAAAAGCATCGAGGTAAGTAAATACAATGTTACCTTCCACTTGACCTGGATCTTCAATTCGCAAGTGATTTGGATCGGTATACATCGCGTTCACAGCTTTTTTGATGTCTTTATCTGAAGCATTTAACACGATAGTGTTGCCCAAAGACTTCGACATTTTGGCTTTACCATCGAAACCAGGTAAACGTGCCATATTTGATAATAATGCTTTGCATTCAGGCAATAGATCATGACCAATTTGGCGGTTGACACGACGAACAACTTCGTTGGTTTGCTCAATCATTGGTAGTTGGTCTTCACCAACAGGGACAACCGTTGCTTTAAATGCAGTAATATCTGCTGCTTGAGCGATTGGATAACACAAGAAACCCGCTGGAATATCGCGTTCAAAGTTACGAAGCTGAATCTCTGCTTTCACGGTTGGATTTCGCTCTAAACGCGCTACGGTAACGTAGTTGAGATAAATCATCGTGAGTTCATTGAGCGCAGGCAAACAAGACTGTACACAAATGGTGGTTTTACTTGGGTCAATACCGACCGCTAAATAATCTAACGCAACTTGCAAAATGTTATTGCGTACTTTTTCTGGATTATCAGCATTATCCGTGAGTGCTTGGGCATCCGCCAATAAAAGGTGTTGATGATGACTATCTTGTAAACCTACACGTGAACGTAATGAACCGACGAAGTGTCCGAGATGAAGTTGTCCAGTAGGGCGGTCGCCTGTCAAAATGATTGGGCGATTATCAGCATTACTCATGATATGTTCCAAGATTCAGTGATTTGATCAATATAAGATTGGGATTATTGTACGGTAAATAATTTTTTTTCGTCAGCGATTGCTTCAAATTTTTATTAAATTAATGTTGTGAATTTATTGAGTGATTCTAAAATAGTAAAAATAACTACAAATTAGGAAATAAAATGGCCAGTGGTCTATTGTTATTACTCGATGATATTGCAACGGTATTAGATGATGTGGCGGTCATGAGCAAAATGGCTGCAAAAAAAACGGCAGGTGTGTTGGGAGATGATTTAGCGCTCAATGCACAACAAGTGAGTGGTGTCCGTTCTGATCGCGAATTACCCGTTGTTTGGAGTGTTGCAAAAGGGTCGTTTGTAAATAAATTAATTTTAGTCCCATTAGCGCTGTTGATTAGTGTTTTTGCCCCATGGTTAATTAACCCATTATTAATGATTGGTGGCTTATTTCTTTGTTATGAGGGCGTGGAAAAGGTAGTCCACACATTCCACCATAAAAAAGCAAAAACAGCTGAGGAGGCAAATGAAAGCCTACAAGAAGTAGAGGTTGATTTAGAGAAGTTTGAAAAAGAAAAAGTAAAGGGCGCAATTCGTACAGACTTTATTTTATCTGCTGAAATTGTGGTGATTTCGTTAGGTACCGTTGCAACAGCAGCATTTATGACTAAAGTGTCAGTATTAAGTGTTATTGCAATTGCCATGACCATTGGGGTCTATGGTTTCGTCGCGATGATTGTAAAAATTGATGATTTAGGTTTGTATTTAACCCAACAAGTTTCTGAATTTAAAAATAAAATAGGACGTGGGTTACTCGCTTTTGCCCCGGTTTTAATGAAAACGTTATCTATTGTTGGGACGATTGCGATGTTTTTAGTCGGTGGCGGCATCATCACACATACGATTCCATTGCTACATCATTTGACTGAAGAAACAGTAGATCATTTAGAACTTATTCCTAGTGTCGGCTCAATCATTGGTGCTGTAACACCGACATTGATCAATTTTGGGGTCGGTTTAGTTGCTGGTGTGATTGTATTGATTGTCGTGGGTCTTATTCAAAAAGTATGGTCAAAAGCATCTGCTTAGAAAGAGATCGTCATCATTGTAAGCGTGTGAGGTGTTTATGCGTTGGAAAGGTCGTCGAGTGAGTAGCAATGTTGAAGATCGTCGTGGTGGTGGCGGAGCAAAAGCTGGTGGTATTAGTATTATAGGTTTAGTGGTTGCTTTTGTCGCTTGGAAGTTTTTTGGTGTTGATCCACAGCAGGCTTATCAGGCAACTCAAGCAGTGACAAGTGCTCAATCTACCCAAGATGGGAGTGTGCCTCAAAACTTAACCGCTGATCAAAAAGAAGCAAGCGATTTTGTTGGAACCATTTTGGCCGATACAGAGGATACTTGGACACCTATTTTTCAGCAAATAGGAATGACTTATAAACCACCCAAGTTAGTTTTATTTAGTGGCGTGGTTCGTTCTGGTTGTGGTTCGGCACAAGCGGCTATGGGGCCATTTTACTGTCCTGCTGATCAGAAGGTTTATATTGATACCTCTTTCTTTCAAGATATGCGGCAGCAAATGGGCATTTCGGGGGAGCAAAATCAAACAGAACTTTCTCGTCAAGATCAAGCGGGTGATTTCGCTCAGGCTTACGTAATTGCTCATGAGGTTGGACATCATATTCAAAATTTATTGGGTATTTCGAGTCAAGTGCAGCAAGCACGTGCTCAAGCGAGTCAAACTCAAGGCAATCAACTTTCAGTTCGTTTGGAGTTGCAAGCAGATTGTTTTGCAGGGATTTGGGCGCACCAAAATCATCAACGCACTCAGTTTCTAGAGCAAGGGGATATTGAAGAAGCGATGGATGCTGCCAAAAAGATTGGTGATGACTATTTACAGCGACGTGCTACAGGGCAGGTCGTACCAGATAGTTTTACGCATGGTAGCAGCGAGCAGCGTATGCATTGGTTTCAGCAAGGTTTGAAATCAGGTGATATTAATCAATGCAATACCTTTGGCTAAGTAGCTGATATTTTTAATTTGTTTCTTATTTGTACAGAGGGTTTCTATTGATTTTTTTCAGTCTAGCGAATGATATTTTTAAAATTTAGATGAAATGTAGTGTGTTGAGTTGAGAACAATAAAGAGGTTGTATGGGTAATTATATTCTTTTACAAGCATTAACGGTGATTTTTGCATTATCCATAGCAACGACTATTTTTAATAAACGTATATTGGGTTTCCCACAAGCCATAGGTGTGCCTATCGTTTCTGCAATTTTTGTTTTTATATTGCAATGGGGTGCAAGTTTATTGAGTGGTAATCAGTTTATTACTATTAATATTCATAATATTGAAGCTGCTGTAAGAAATATCGACTTTTACGATTTTTTAATTAACGGTGTAATTTGTTTTATCTTAACTTCATCCGCTTTGAAATTTAAGATCTCAGACTTAAGGAATTATTGGAAGCCAATCAGTATTTTGGCCACGATTGCATTGGTACTCTGTGCTGGTTTTTATGCTGGGCTATTATATTTATTTCAATGGCTGATTGGCTATCATGTCCCATTTATTGTTTTATTACTCCTTGGCGCAGCCTTGGGTGCAACTGATCCCATTGGTGTTAAAGGGGTGTTGAGCTCGATTCGTGCACCACATCATCTAATGGTTAAGCTAGAAGGCGAGTCGTTGTTTAATGATGCAATGTGTATTGCCTTATTTATGACGTTGCTCAATGTTATACAGGGTGAACATTTTTCATTAATCGCAACAGTTGAAACCTTGTTATATGAAATTATTGTTGCTGTGATCATTGGTTTTGCATTTGGGTTGGGTATCTTGCGTTTGTTACGTGGCAAGCATGAAATGGAATCATTGATATTAACCACGGCTTTACTTGCAAGCGGTTCGTATCTGGTTGCTTTATTTGCTCATGCCTCGGCGCCAATTGCATGTGTTATTGGTGGTTTGATTGTTGGGAACAAATGGCATGAGATTCGTGAGCAGCGCGAAATACGTGAGGTGAATCACTTTTGGCATACCGTCGAAGGGATCATTAACTCATTCCTTTTTACCTTAATTGGCTTGGAGTTATTTATTTTAGACTTAAATGCAGGTTTGATTATTGGAGGCGTTATTGCTTTCCTTATCTTACATTTATCTAGATTCGTCGCGAATTTTTCTGCATTTGCTTTGTTTCCTTCGTTTCGTAAAAAGAGTTATAACGGGAGTCTAGCGATTTTATCTTGGGGTGGTGTGAGAGGAGGTATTTCGCTAGCATTGATTCTTGCTGTTGCAAATATCCCTGCACTTAGCGCCTATAGTAGTATTTTAATTGGTTATACTTTTATTAGCGTATTGTTGTCTGGTGTGGTGTGTGGTTTAGGCTTGCCAGCAGTAATGAATGCTTTTTATTATAATCCGAATACGGAAACTAAGGGTTTAAAAGGCTTTTATCAACGCATGGGCTTTGTTGCACAAACCTATCTGTAAAGGCTTTTTCAGCGATATAATTTTCAAATGAAGAAGCCTACACACAAAATCTACCGCACAACCAATTG
>NZ_KB849201.1:280114-315237 GCF_000367985.1 Acinetobacter sp. CIP-A165 | reverse complement strand
ATTTACGGAATTAGGTCGCCCACTTACCCAAGTTACGCCTTAAATTTGGCTCAATTAGGGGCGCTTTGCATTTCAAATCTTTGTGCAACAAAGCCATTACTAAGTAGAAAACTACTTTGCCCTTTGGTAATACTCCAAAATTGTCGAGACTTGCTCACGATTAAATCCAATATTACGCTGTCCACCGCTACCAAGTTTACAGTCAGCACTGGTCATGATATTTGTAGAATCTTTTAGCTTGGCACCTGGTGCACAAACATGTCTTAAACCAAAAGCATGCCCCATTTCATGAGGAGTGGCCGCTTGAATTCGATAATTTAATCTTTGCCAATCAATTAAAATAAAAGGTTGTCCTCCATTACGAAATCCCCAGCTTGTCACATCCCTATATTTAAATTTTTCGTTATATGAATCATAAATAATGAAAAGAACTTCTTTTTCTTTTCGGTGTGGAAAACAGCGTTTTACAGCATCAGGGATGTTTTCTGTTACTAGAGATCTAGGTTGGTTTAGCTGATAGGCAAGATCACATTTACGTTGGCTAAAATTTTGATATGAATAATATCGATACGGTTTAAATCTAAATATTTTTTGATTGTTTTCATCTACAAAGTATTGATTTAATATACTGATTTCTCTCAGCATTTGATTTTTATTATCAAACTCTTTTGCTTTAGGAGTATTGGTTGTATAGACGAAACTTACATAGACGACAGGTAAAGTATGGTCTTCTTCTTTTAGAACTTTTGAAGGATATGATTCTAATGCTATATATTTTTTCTCTGGTGTACTGCACGCAACACAAATAAAACTCAAAAGGATGAACGTTGTAATTTTTTTATATGACATAATTTGATTCTCTTGCGGAGTTAGGTTTTATATAGATCGCGAGTATTGTTGTGTGATTTTTGACTCATAATAGCAATTTTTTGAGGTTTTTTCACGTTGAATGAGCATGAATTACATCGACAGATTTTAGAAGTTATTGCACTGATTCCCAATGGCAAAGTTGCAAGTTATGGGCAAATTGCAAAATTGGCGGGTCTGCCTAAACATGCGCGATTCGTGGGTTACGTTTTAAAGCATTTAGATAAAGACAGCAAGATTCCTTGGCATAGAGTCATTAACGCGCAAGGGAAAATCAGTGTGTTACGAATAAACGATAAAGGTGAAAATATTCAACAAAGCTTGTTGGAGCAGGAGGGGGTATATTTGCTGAATGGCAAAGTGAATTTGAAGGTTTATGGTTGGACTATTTGATAAAAAATAAAGCTAAAACACCACCAATATATTGAATCTAAATTACGTTTTAAATACAATCAGCATACATAATATTACGTATTTTTTTGGTATCGAGATGAAAAAATTATCTATTGCTTTTGGGGTTGTTGCGCTTAGTTTATCGGGCTGCGCAAGTATTATGTCTGGCAGAACTCAAACCATGACCTTTGAAAGTACACCAGAACTTAGCGATATTACAATTTTTAATAAAGCTGGAAAAAAAGTACATGCGGGTCAAGCACCGGTTACGGTAAACCTAAAGCGCAGTGCGGGCTTCTTTGTTCCTGAGCGTTATACGGTTGTATTTGAAAAAGAAGGATATGAGAAAAAAACAATTAACGTTTCCTCTCATGTGAATGGCTGGTATGTAGGGAATATTCTACTTGGTGGTTTGATTGGCTTGTTAATCGTTGATCCTGCAACAGGTGCGATGTATAGCTTGAGTACCAAAGAGACAAATATTGTGCTAAATGCCTTGAATAAAGGCGATATTAACGTCGATGCTCAATCATTAACAATTGTTTCGACGACCGAGCTACCAAAAGATGTTTTAGATAAAGCAAAACCGATCCCGATGAATTAAGTTAGGTGGTCTATCAGTGTAAAAAAGCATGGTAAATATAATTACCATGCTTTTTTATTGGCTGAACCGTAGTTACTTTTATTCAGTTAAATGTGGAAGAAAAGCAGGGTGTTGGTGTTTTATGGATTTAACGTATGATGAGCACTGGAATATGGCTTTCGGCTAAAACTTTTTGAGCAACACTTCCCAAAACAAATTGTTTAAAACCTGTACGTCCGTGTGAACCCATAATAATGAGGTCTGTGCCTAGATTTTGTGCAGCACCAATAATTTCTTGGTGAACAGAAAGACCTTCCAATATTCGGGTGCTCACTGTAACGCCTAACGCTTCAAATTTCTCTTCAGCTTTCGTCAGGTTGTCTTGCACATAGCCTTTAACGCGTTCAATCAATTCATTGCTTTGACCAAAACGGAGGTAGGTATCGGCTAAATATGGATCTAGTGTCACGACGCCAACGACTGTAATTTGGCTGTCTAATGCTTTGGCCAATTGAGCAGCTTCCCGAATGACATTGCTTGCAGTTTCTGAGTCATCGATAGCGACTAAAATGTTTTGATAGGTCATGTTTATTACTCCTTGTATTTACGATGTTCTATTGAATTAGCTTATAAAATTTTGTTTAAAATATGCTTTATAGTTCTATATTAAACCTGTTATTTATAAAATAAAACCTAGTATTTTTATAGGGATAGTTGTTGTTTATACGCTTATCGTGAAGCAATGATGCAGTTGAAAATAAATGAAAATTCTTTCAAAAATTAGAGTGATTGTATATCAATGGCTTAGGGTGATAATTGATCAATTTTCTTTAAGATAATCGGCCAATTGATCAATATCGTTTGTTTGTAACAGGTCACGTATTTTTAAGATTTTCTTTTCATCTAAGGTATAAAGCTTCAAGGCCAATAGCTTTTCTATCTGCTCTGGAGGAAATCGATATTTAATTACTTTTGCAGGTACACCACCGACAATCGCATAAGCGGGCACATCTTGCGTTACTACAGCGCCTGTTGCGATCACAGCACCTTCACCGAGTTTAACCCCTTGCATGATCATGGCACGACTGCCAATCCAGCAGCCATCTGCAATAATCGTATCGCCAGCAGGTAGAAAGCTACGGGTATCAAACGGGAAAGTCGAGATCCAATCGGGGCGATGTAATTGGTTACCACCCATCATAATCACACACTCTGCACCAAAGCAGATGAAATTACCGATATAAAGCTGATCAATAGGCTTTTCTTGTGTTGATGGTTTGTCGTGTAAATAACGGACCACACAACGTTCAAAACCTTGATCCCAATAGGCGGAGTAATAACTATAATTGCCTTTAATATGAATATTTGGATTTTTAACAGTCTTGGAAATAAACTCGAATTCACACCAATGTTTAACAGGAGAGTTGATCAATGGATCCATATTTAGGCAATGATTAATTAAAGAAAGCCTAGCTATTATAACCATTAAACTAAGGTGATGATTTTAATTGGAGAATAATTTCCATAGCCAAATAAACAGACGTTCAATCTGATTTGGAATCAAAAACCCCAAGATTGCACATAGCAGTGTGGTATTAAGAATAATGATAACGGAACTACTTGTAGGATTCACATACAGTGCCCATGTAATTGCAATTAAAATACCAAGGAATATGCCACCAATTGCATAGATAAAAGCAGTCATGATTCTGTCTTGCACGTGTTTCTCATTTTTATTCTATTTGGAAACAGGATGCCTGAAACAAAAGAACTCTTCAATAAATGAAGAGTTCTTTTGTTATTTAATCGGAGGTATTAAAGATATTCCACACTCACGATTTCGTATTCAACTTCACCTTGTGGTGTTTGGATTTTGGCTTCATCGCCTTCGCTTTTACCCAGTAAACCACGTGCAATAGGTGAGTTCACCGAGATTTTATTAATTTTAAAATCTGCTTCATCATCACCGACGATTTTATAAGTCTTACGTTCTTCGGTATCGAGGTTTTCAATGGTTACCGTCACACCAAATACCACACGACCATTTTGTTCGAGTGTTTTGACATCAATTTCTTGTACTGCACCCAGTTTACCTTCGATATCCTGAATACGACCTTCACAAAAACCTTGCTGCTCGCGCGCGGCATGATATTCAGCATTTTCTTTTAAGTCACCATGTTCACGAGCTTCCGCAATCGCTTGAATGATACGTGGTCGATCAACCATTTTTAACTTTTGTAATTCTTTCTCTAAGGCAACTTTGCCTTCGGGAGTCATCGGATAACGTTGCATTCTAGTCCCCTCTAAATGGGTTGGGAAAATACAGGATTAAAAAAAGAAAAAGCCCGCCACCAATAAGGTGGCGGGACTTATCGGTAAATAATTAACCTACAGTTTGTAAATCTTGCAAGCGGTATACATCCATTGGCAATTTCACAGCAAATGCTTGGCAAACAGCTTCTGCACCATTGATCGTCGTGGTGTAATACACCTTGCCTTGTAGGGCTGCACGGCGAATCATGGCAGAATCATATTGAGCTTGTTTGCCTTCAGTTGTGTTGACAATAAGATGAATTTCACCATTTTTCAAGCGATCAACAATATGAGGGCGGCCTTCAGTTACTTTATTGACCGCTTCACACGCTAATCCAGCCTCTTTAAGGACTTGGTAAGTACCATTGGTTGCAATGAGTTTGAAACCATAAGCGATTAACTGTTTAGCGATATTGGCAATATATTTCTTGTCTGATTCACGAACAGATAAGAAAGCATGTTTCACTTCGCCTTCAGTTGGTAAGCCCGGTAAACGTTCATTTGAACCGAGTACCGCTTTATAGAATGCTTCACCAAAAGTTTGACCAACACCCATCACTTCACCAGTAGACTTCATCTCAGGACCAAGCATTGGATCAACGCCTTGGAACTTAGCGAATGGGAATACAGCTTCTTTCACAGCAAAGTGTGTTGGAATAATTTCTTTAGTGAAACCTTGTGACTCGAGTGATTGACCCGCCATACAGCGTGCAGCCACTTTCGCTAAGGATTCACCAATACATTTAGAAACGAATGGAACTGTACGCGATGCACGTGGGTTCACTTCAAGGATATAAATGTCATTGCCTTTAACCGCAAACTGGACGTTCATTAAACCGATTACGCCAAGTTCTTTTGCCATTGCAACAGTTTGACGACGCATTTCATCCTGAACTTCTGGTGAAAGCGAGTACGGCGGAATTGAACATGCTGAGTCACCTGAGTGAATACCTGCTTGTTCGATATGCTGCATGATGCCGCCAATTACAACGTCTTTACCGTCAGATACACAATCGACGTCAACTTCAGTTGCATCATCTAGGAAACGGTCAAGGAGGACAGGGGCCTCATTAGACGCTTGTACTGCTTCACGAAGGTAGCGTTTAAGTTCATCTTCGTTATAGACGATTTCCATTGCACGACCACCCAATACATAAGATGGGCGAACGACCAATGGATAGCCGACTTTAGCTGCTTCAGAAATACCTTCTTCAGCCGATTTAACAATACTGTTGTTTGGTTGACGAAGCTGTAAACGTTGAATCATTTGCTGGAAACGTTCGCGGTCTTCTGCGCGGTCAATCGCATCTGGTGAAGTACCAATAATTGGTGTACCTGCTTCTTCTAACGCACGTGCCAATTTTAATGGTGTCTGACCACCGTACTGTACTATCACGCCTTTAGGCTTCTCTATACGAACGATTTCGAGTACATCTTCAAGTGTTACTGGCTCGAAGTATAAACGGTCAGATGTGTCATAGTCAGTCGAAACCGTTTCAGGGTTACAGTTGACCATAATTGTTTCATAACCATCTTCACGCATTGCAAGAGCAGCATGTACACAGCAATAGTCAAACTCGATCCCTTGACCAATACGGTTCGGACCGCCACCAATCACCATGATCTTGTCACGATTTGATGGATTGGCTTCACATTCTTCATCATAAGTTGAGTACATGTAAGCTGTGTCAGATTCAAACTCAGCAGCACAAGTATCAACACGTTTGTAAACTGGATATACACCCAAGTTCCAACGTTGTTTACGGAATTGCTTTTGTGAAATACCCATCAAGTCCGCAATACGAAGGTCAGATAAACCTTTGCGTTTGAATGAACGGATATTGTCGGCGTTTAAGTCACCAAAACCTAAAGTTTTTACTTGAGCTTCAGCTTTAACGATATCTTCGATTTGGATCAAGAACCAACGGTCGATCTTAGTCGCTTCAAATACATCATCAAGTGAGAAACCATGACGGAATGCATCAGCAACGTACCAAATTCGCTCAGGACCTGGAACTTTAAGTTCTTTTAGAATAACGTCTTTTGCATTGGCAGCACCGACTTCGATTTTTTCATCAAAGCCGCTTACACCCACTTCAAGACCACGAAGTGCTTTTTGCACAGATTCTTGGAAGTTACGACCAATCGCCATGACTTCGCCCACAGATTTCATCTGCGTTGTTAATACAGGCTCAGCTTGTGGGAATTTTTCGAAGTTAAAACGAGGAATTTTGGTAACGACATAGTCAATTGCTGGTTCAAAGCTTGCAGGGGTGATACCACCCGTGATGTCATTTTTCAATTCATCAAGCGTATAACCGACTGCTAGTTTTGCAGCAATCTTCGCAATAGGGAAACCTGTTGCTTTCGAAGCCAATGCAGATGAACGAGAAACACGCGGGTTCATCTCGATCACGACCATACGACCATCGACTGGATTAATACCAAACTGAACGTTTGAACCACCCGTTTCTACACCGATTTCACGAAGAACAGCAACCGATGCATTACGCATGATTTGATATTCTTTATCTGTTAGTGTTTGAGCAGGGGCAACGGTAATTGAGTCACCAGTGTGTACGCCCATTGGGTCAAAGTTTTCGATCGCACATACGATAATACAGTTGTCGTTTTTGTCACGAACAACTTCCATTTCGTATTCTTTCCAACCAATTAAAGATTCATCGATCAATAATTGTTTGGTCGGAGAAAGATCGAAACCACGTTCACAGATTTCAATAAATTCTTCTTTGTTATATGCAATACCGCCACCAGAGCCACCCATCGTAAATGATGGACGAATGATCACTGGGAAACCGAATCGTGATTGAATTTCCAGTGCATGTTCCATGCTTTCAGCAACATCAGCACGAGGACATTCCAATCCGATTTTACGCATTGCGATGTCAAACAGTTTACGGTCTTCGGCTTTCTCAATCGCTTCTTTTGATGCGCCGATGAGTTCAACATTATATTTTTCTAGGACACCATGCTCATCAAGCGCTAGTGCACAGTTCAATGCTGTTTGACCACCCATTGTTGGGAGGACTGCATCAGGGCGTTCTTTTTCAATGATTTGTGCAACAGTTTGCCAAGTGATTGGCTCAATATACGTTGCATCTGCCATTGAAGGGTCGGTCATGATGGTCGCAGGATTCGAGTTGACCAAAATAACGCGGTAACCTTCTTCACGAAGGGCTTTACATGCTTGTGCACCAGAGTAGTCAAACTCACATGCTTGACCAATGACAATTGGACCTGCACCAATAATTAAGATGCTTTTAATATCCGTACGTTTAGGCATAATTTACTCGCTCTTGATTACTGTTTAGATGCTTCAATTAATTCAATAAAATGATCGAATAATGGAGCACAGTCATGTGGGCCAGGACTCGCTTCAGGGTGACCTTGAAAGCTGAATGCTGGTTTGTCAGTACGATGAATACCTTGGTTTGTACCGTCAAACAGTGAGCGATGAGTCACTTTTAAGTTTGTTGGTAAGGTACTTTCATCAACAGCAAAGCCGTGGTTTTGAGAGGTAATCATCACTGTACCGTGATGTTCGCTGAGAGGGTCAAGATTTTGTACAGGATGGTTGGCACCATGATGACCATGATTCATTTTCATGGTTTTTGCGCCAGAAGCGAGTGCTAAAATTTGATGACCTAAACAAATACCGAATACTGGTAAATTTGTTGTTTCAACAATGGTTTTCACTGCTGCAATCGCATAATCACATGCTGCTGGATCACCAGGACCATTTGATAAGAACACGCCATCTGGATTTAACGCGAGCACTTGCTCAGCAGGGGTTTGCGCAGGAACAACCGTCAGTTTGCAACCACGATCCGCAAGCATACGTAAGATGTTGGTTTTGACACCATAATCGTATGCCACAACATGAAACTTCATTTCAGGTTGAGTAAAGCCTTGATTTAAAACCCAAGAGCCTTCAGTCCATTCAAAACCTTCTGGATCACAGCATTCTTTAGCAAGGTCTAAACCAGTCAAGCCGCCAAATGCACGTGCTTTGGCAATTGCTTCTTCTTCTGTAATATTTTCGCCAGCAAGGATGCAACCATTTTGTGCACCTTTGTCACGTAAAATACGTGTCAGTTTGCGTGTATCAATATCAGCAATCGCAACAACATTGTGTTGTTGTAAATACTCACTTAGAGATTGCTCAGCACGGAAATTGCTGTGTAATAAAGGAAGATCACGAATAATCAAACCATTCGCCCATACTTTATGGATACGACCTGATTCAACGTCTTCGCTATTACAGCCTGTATTTCCGATATGAGGATAAGTCAGCGTCACAATTTGTTGTGCGTAACTTGGATCAGTCAAAATTTCTTGATAGCCAGTCATGGCGGTATTAAAAACGACTTCACCAGTCGTATTTCCCGATGCACCGATAGACGTTCCTTTAAAGACCGTTCCATCAGCGAGGGCTAAAATGGCGGGGATGCTCAAACCAAAGCTCCTGAACTAAAACCACAAAAATAAGGCTGTAAAAAAGCGAGAAGACATAAAAAAAGGCAGGCTGTCTTTAAAAAAACATGGCCTCCTTCTGGTCTGCTCGCTTATAACTTAACAGCGCATTATACGCATGAGTGTGCCAGAAGTCTATGAGTTTTATTTATTAAAAGCAGGAAATGCTGGATTTCTTTAACTGTGTAGACGTGGATTGGTGTCTATTGCAAAATCCGTCATTTTTAGATCGACATCGTGAGATATTATGCAAATTGTCTAACAATTTATTGGTGGTTTTAGACAAAAGCGTTTTATCTTATCTTTAGCCAAAAAATCAACAATCAGTATAGAGGGGAATCATAATGGCTGAGAATCAAACTACAGCAGCAGCTGAAGAAGTGAAAGACGTTGTTGTTGAAAAAACTGCAAAAGCGAAAGAAGTTGTAGCTGAGAAAACGGCTAAGGCGAAAGAAGTTGTTGCAGAAAAAACAGCAAAAGCAAAAGAAGTGATTGCTGAGACTCAAGAGCAAGCAAAAGAAGTGATTGCAGAGACTCAAGAGCAGGTTAAAGAAGCTTTAGCCGATACTCAAGCAAAAATTGAAACTGAAGCAAAAGAGTTGAATCAAAATATTCAAACTCAACTTACGCAAATCAAGCAAGATATCTTACAGCGTATTGATGTGATCAAGACTCAATTGAACTCGTCTCAAGGTAACTTGGTTGAGCTCAAAAATGCATTGAAAACTGAGTTAAATACTTTAATCGAAGATTTAACCAAAGTAAGCAAAGAGCTTAAAGATGACATTAGTCAAATTTCAGTGAAGCATAAAGATACTTTAGTGGATAGTTTTAAGCGTACTAAAGGTCAAGCGGTTGAAGCTTGGAACAAAGTACGTGCAAATTAAGCAACTAAGTTAGAATGAAAAAAAGCGAGAAATTTATTTCTCGCTTTTTTGTTTTAAAATCAAAACTGATGTAACCAATCGCGTTTATTATGGAAGTCTGCTTGGGGACTACTATGCTGCATCGCAAAATACTGAACGCCTTGAGTGGTGTTCATTACTGCTGTTAAGCCTAAATATAAGTCAGACCATTTTAATTGATGTTGTTGCATAAATTTGGATAAATCTAAGCTGACATTCAAACCATAATGAGTGCGTTGTAAATGATTTAGCTCGATGTCGTATGCTGCAACCGGCGGCATATCTTCAGGAAAGCGGTATTCTTCAAATTGGTACACTTGCCAAGCTTGCGAAGGGGAGAGGTTGATTTCACGATAGAAATCTTGGTCTTTCACACCCACAAAAAGTTCAAAACAAGTGTGTTCCCACAAAAAGTCCTGCCGTGGATGTGCCGCGACTTTTTCTGGATAAATCAAAAACTGATTTGGATCACTCACCCAGAAAGCAACATTTAAGGTTGCTGGGGTTTGCTGCTCAATCGCTCCCACCACAGTAATACTGTGAAAACGATCAAAAGCAGAAAGATCATAACTTGCCATTGCGATTACTGACTTAGGTGAGCAAAACGAACGAGGTTAGATAAGTGTTGATTTTGTTTTGCCGCTTTTTTGTAGAGCAAAACGATTTTACCGATCTTTTGTACTGCTTCAGCACCAGTAGCTTCAACAATTGCATCAACCACAGCTGCACGCGCTTCGCGATCTTCACCTGCAATCTTTACTTTAATCAATTCATGATCATTTAACGCACGATGCGCTTCTTCAATTACACTTTCTGTAAGCCCTTGACCACCAATCATGACAACTGGATTAAGTGCATGACCGATTTGACGTAAACGTTTACGTTCATGGATAGATAAAGCTGCCATTGAAAATACCTGATTTGAAAAACGACCTAGTATAGCTTGCATCCCGATTCTAAGATAGATTCAGGATGCAAGCACTTGCGGTAAATGTATGGAAAACTGCTGAAATGAACCATGATGATGATCAAATAACTGCAAAAGATCGTCGCATTGAATAGCTTCGATACTGTAATAAGCTGAATTTTCACGTACAATGATCAATCAGAGGTTTTTTGAAATTTAGAGAGTTATGGCGACACGCATTACCAATCAAAAATTGTCGAAAAGCAGTCGTGTATGGATGAGAGAGCACTTAGATGATCCTTTTGTAAAAAAAGCGCAAAAGGAAGGTTATCGTGCACGTGCAGCATATAAGCTACTTGAGATCCAAGAAAAATATAAAATGATCAAGCCAGGTATGACGGTGGTTGATTTAGGTGCAGCACCAGGTAGTTGGTCGCAAATTGCGGGTAAATTAGTCGGCGCGAACGGTTTGGTTGTTGCTTCGGATATTTTAGCAATGGATGCATTGCCCGATGTAACCTTCTTACAAGGTGATTTCCGCGAAGAAGAAGTCTTCGAAAAATTGTTAAATATTTTAAATGGGCGTCAAGTAGATATTGTAATTTCAGATATGGCCCCCAATACATCAGGTAATAAGGCTGTTGATCAACCACGTCAAATTTATTTATGTGAATTGGCTTTGGACTTTGCTCAGAAGGTATTAGGACCGAATGGCCAGTTTTTGGTTAAAGTGTTCCAAGGTACTGGATTTGATGAGTTTAGAAAACAGGTGGTCGATAGTTTTGATGTGTTAAAAACAGCTAAACCAGCGGCGTCGCGTGCTCGATCAAAAGAGGTTTTTTTGATTGGACAAGGTCGTAAAAAGGCCTTGAAATAAAAAGTATACTTGCCAAGTTGTTAAAAATTGTGCATTTTGTACCTTTTAAGTTTTTTGCAACGCAAATTCATTGCTGTTTTTGTGAAGGTCAGCCAAGATTAGGTATGATCAAATTAGATTGATATGGGAATAAAGCCTTGAGCGATTACTTCAAGAATGCCGTATTGTGGCTCGTCATACTCGGTGTTCTGATTTTGATTTTTAGCAACGTCAGTGACCGAAATAAGCCTGCGGCGATGAAATACTCTGATTTCGTTGCAGCGGTGAATGCTGGACAAATTAAACAAGTCACCATTGATGGTTTAAATATCAGTGGTGAAAAAACTGATAGTTCTCCATTTGAGACCGTTCGTCCACAAGTAGAAGACACTCAGTTGCTACCAAGCTTAAACAAACAAAATGTCGTGGTTGAGGGCATTGCGCCACAACGCCAAGGCATTTTGATGCAACTTCTCATCGCAAGTTTCCCAATATTGCTCATTATTTTGTTGTTCATGTTCTTTATGCGCAACATGATGCGCAACATGGGGGGCGGTGCCGGTGGTAAGAATGGCCCAATGAGTTTTGGTAAGTCAAAAGCGAAAATGCTATCTGAAGATCAGATCAAGATCACTTTTGTGGATGTTGCTGGTTGTGATGAAGCAAAACAAGAAGTGGTTGAAATCGTTGATTTCTTAAAAGACCCATCCAAATTTAAACGTCTTGGAGCAACAATTCCACGTGGCGTGTTAATGGTTGGTCCTCCTGGTACAGGTAAAACCTTATTAGCAAAAGCAATTGCTGGTGAAGCCAAAGTTCCATTCTTTAGTATTTCAGGTTCTGATTTCGTCGAAATGTTCGTTGGTGTGGGTGCATCGCGTGTTCGTGATATGTTTGAACAAGCAAAACGAAATGCACCATGTATCATCTTTATTGATGAGATTGATGCCGTTGGTCGTCACCGTGGTTCAGGTACAGGTGGTGGTCATGATGAGCGTGAGCAAACACTCAACCAAATGTTGGTCGAGATGGACGGTTTTGAGGGCAACGAAGGCGTTATCGTTATTGCTGCCACCAACCGTGCTGATGTTCTCGATAAAGCACTTCTTCGTCCGGGACGTTTTGACCGTCAAGTGATGGTTGGCTTGCCTGACATTCGTGGTCGTGAGCAAATCCTCAACGTACACTTGAAGAAACTTCCTTCTGTGACAGGTGTGGATCTTAAAATCCTTGCACGTGGTACACCAGGATTCTCAGGTGCACAGCTCGCAAACTTAGTCAATGAGGCTGCATTGTTTGCTGCTCGCCGTAATAAAAATACGGTAGATATGCATGACTTTGAGGATGCTAAAGACAAGATTTATATGGGGCCTGAACGTAAATCAATGGTGCTTCGCGAAGAAGAACGTCGTGCTACGGCTTATCATGAAGCAGGACATGCGATTGTTGCTGAAATCTTACCGGGCACAGATCCAGTTCATAAGGTTACAATCATGCCGCGTGGTTGGGCGCTAGGCGTTACTTGGCAGCTTCCTGAACAAGACCAAACTAGTCATTATAAAGACAAGATGCTAAATGAACTTTCCATTTTATTTGGTGGTCGTATAGCCGAAGAAGTATTCATTAACCAAATGTCTACTGGCGCATCGAATGACTTTGAACGTGCAACGAAAATGGCACGTGCAATGGTGACCAAGTATGGAATGTCTGATGCACTTGGTGTAATGGTGTATGAAGATGAAAACCAAAGTGGATTCTTCGGTAATGTCGGTAGTCGCACTATTTCTGAAGCCACACAACAAAAGGTGGATGAAGAGGTACGCCGTATTCTCGATCAGCAGTACAAAGTTGCTCGTGATATCTTAGAAAGTAATCAAGATATTGCACATGCAATGGTAAAAGCATTGATGGATTGGGAAACGATTGATCGCGATCAAATCCGTGACATCATGGAAGGCCGTGATCCACAACCACCAAAAGTATATGTGGCTGAAAATCCAGTGGCTGATTTTGAACCGCCTAAAGATGGTCCATCTACACCTCCACCATTGCCAGCGATGGGTTAAAAAAATTGAAAATGAAAGAGCGACTTAGGTCGCTCTTTTTTTGTCTTGATTTTGACCTAAGCTGAAAATAAATCATCAAACATTAAACATTGTTCTTGTTAATATAATGTGATTAAAGTGAGGAGTGTTTTGATGAAGTTGATGCCATTACCACAGCAGCAGTTACAGTGTGGTCGTTTTACATTAGATTTATCTCAGCCTCACATTATGGGAATCCTCAATGTCACACCAGATTCATTTAGCGATGGTGGGCAGCATCATCACCGAGATCAAGCCATCAAACATGCGCTGCAAATGATTGAGGATGGTGCAACTATTATTGATATAGGTGGTGAATCTACTCGTCCGAATGCATCACCAGTTGCTATAGAAGAAGAAATCCGCCGTGTTATTCCTGTCGTTGAAGCGCTATCAGAATATGATGTGATCATTTCGATTGATACCAGTCAACCTGAAGTCATTCGCGCAGCCATTCAAGCAGGTGCACATATTTGGAATGATGTCCGTGCATTAACTCGTCCGCAAGCCTTAGCAACGGCTGCTGAGCTCAACATTCCAGTGGTATTGATGCATATGCGTGGTGAACCAACCAATATGAATCAACTTGATCAGTATGAAGATGTTACTGAAGATGTGATAAATGAAATACAACAACGATTAGATCAAGCGCTTGCTGCTGGGATTAGACCTGAACATATAATTCTTGATCCGGGGTTTGGTTTTGCCAAAAACGCACAACAAAATTTCCAACTGCTTAATGCGTTTTGGAAACTGACTCAAATGGGCTATCCAATTTTATCAGGCTTGTCACGAAAGCGTTTTATTGGTGAAGCATTAAATGGTGTTGTTGCCCAAGAGAGAGCGGTCGGTAGTGTGACGGGGCATTTACTCAGTATTCAACAAGGGGCAAGCATTGTGCGAGCACACGACGTGAAAGCAACAAGTGATGCTTTAAAAGTTTGGAATGCTATGCGTTTAGCATAATTGTTACAGAGAAAGGATGGAACTAGGGATACATTTAAATACGATGAATCTTTATTTTTGCATACAACAATTTGAATACTGTTATTCACTTGAAAAGACAAAATAAAACTTGGGGATTATAAAATGTATTAAGGCACAAAAATATTTTCACTCTCTTTGCTCGGTTGTATGATCGCAGCTTGCCAACCGATGTCGAGTTCTCAGCAACGTATGATCGGGGTGGGGGTATATGAACTGGCGCAAGCACCAAGTTTTGCACAGGCTGTAATGCCTATACCCATATCGGAACAGCAGCGCCTAGAACAAGATACAGAACAGTACCAAAAAAATGAAGTCAACCCTGTTGTTCGTGTGAGCCAGCAACCTATTTCCACCTTTAGTATTGATGTCGATACAGGTAGTTATAGTAATACTCGCCGTTTTTTAAATAACGGACGCTTACCACCTGTGGATGCTGTGCGCGTAGAGGAAATGCTGAATTATTTTGATTATCAGTATCCACAACCAGTAGGCGTGCATCCATTTTCTGTGACCACTGAAACCGTAGATTCGCCTTGGAAACAAAATGCCAAACTCATCAAAATCGGAATTCAAGCCAAGGACTTATCGGTCAAGCAATTACCACCTGCAAATTTAGTTTTTTTGATAGATGTCTCCGGGAGTATGAGTGCGCCAGATAAGTTGCCATTGGTGAAGCAAACATTGCGCTTGTTGACTGAACAATTGCGACCACAAGATAAAGTCACGATTATTACCTATGCCAGTGGTGAAAAACTGGTGCTTAAACCGACTTCAGGTGATCAAAAAGATAAGATTTTAAGTGTCATTAATGCATTAAAAGCAGATGGTGCAACCGCAGGTGAGCGAGCGATCCAACTGGCATATCAGCAAGCTGAGACGGCATTTGTGAAAAATGGCATTAACCGTATTCTCTTAGCCACCGATGGCGATTTTAATGTGGGGATCACCGATTTTAGTACTTTGAAAGGCATGGTGGCTGAAAAGCGCAAAAGTGGTATTTCTTTAACAACGCTGGGTTTTGGTACTGGAAATTATAACGAACAGTTAATGGAACAATTGGCTGATGCAGGAGATGGCAATTATAGCTATATCGACAATAAAAATGAGGCCAAAAAAGTAGTACAGCGTCAGCTTTCATCGACACTTGCAACGGTTGCGCAAGATGTAAAAATTCAGGTCGAGTTTAATCCTGCAACGGTCAAAGAGTATCGTCTGGTTGGTTATGAAAATCGCATGTTGAAACAAGAAGATTTTAATAATGATAAAGTAGATGCGGGGGATATCGGTGCAGGGCATCGTGTGACCGCATTTTATGAAATTATTCCCGTGGGTCAGCAGGGCTGGTTAAATGACTCACGCTATCAAGCACAAACAAAGCCCGATGCCGCTAAAAAATCAGAATACGCTTTTGTGAATTTACGCTATAAGCTACCGAATCAAGACAAGAGTATTTTATTGAATCAAGCCGTGAAAATGGGCAGTAAACCGCTTGCCCAAGCGCATAGTGATACTCGTTTTGCGGTCGCTGTTGCCTCTTATGCCCAACAACTCAAAGGTGGGCAATACAATGGTTCAGTCGGATGGGATCAGATTATTCAACTGGCACAACAGTCTGCTCAACCTGACCCGTATCAAATGCGTGAGGAGTTTGTCGAACTTGCTAAAATTGCCAAAAGTTTAAGCGCTAAAAAAGATTGAATATTCATGTTATAAAAGTGGTCGGTAACAATGAGTTAACCGACCATGAATGGTACTTATTTATAGCAGAATGGAATAACAATCACGATGAAAACACCATTAATTAGATCAAGTGAATTAAGTAAACTCAATAACTGTAAAGTTTGGTTGAAAATGGAGTCTGCTCAGCCTACAGGTTCTTTTAAGCAAAGAAGTATTGGCAATGCCTGCCTAAAATATGTAGAACAAGGTGCAAAGAGATTCATTAGTTCCTCTGGTGGCAATGCAGGTATTTCAGTCGCTTATATGGGAAAAGCACTTAATATTCCTGTCACTGTTATTGTGCCTAAAACAACTTCGCAAAAAGCGATTGATTTAATGCTGCAACAAGAAGCCGAGGTAATTGTCCAAGGTGAGTCTTGGGTGGAGGCCAATGAACTGGCACTTTCATTGGTGAATGCTGAGGCTGTTTATATCCATCCCTTTGATGATCAATATTTATGGGATGGTGTTGCAACGATTATTGATGAAGTCGTTGCAGAAGGCATCTATCCGAATGCTGTCATTTTATCAGTAGGAGGAGGTAGTTTAATCTCTGGAATTCATCAAGGTTTAAAACGGAATCATCTAGATATTCCAATTTATGCGATTGAAACGGATGGAACAGCTTCTTTGAATACCGCAATGAAGATGGGCAAGCATATAAAGCTAGATGAAGTGACGGGGATTGCAACAACACTTGCAGCAAAACAAGTCTGTGAAAATGCATTTCTCATTTCGCAAAGTGAAAATGTTCAAGCTATGACGGTTTCGGATCAAGATGCGGTAACTGCATGTCTGAAATTTTTAGATGATCATCGAACATTGGTTGAGCCTGCTTGTGGCGCAACATTATCCATTTTGTATGATAAAAAAATTAGTTTTGCACCAACAGAAGATGTACTGGTGATCGTATGTGGTGGCGCATCTATTACCTTTGAACAGCTTACAAAATATGCTGAGCAATTTTCTGTACAAACAGTGGTGTAAATGTATCAATTAGCTTTAGCAATATTTTTCCTTACCCCCACAATGGGAGATGTTGAATTCGAATAAGGTAAATTGATCTAGAGCGGTCGGAAAAACCGCTTTTTTTATGCCTAAATATCGTGATTTTTGCGGGATTGTGGTATAAGCATGGCGTTTTATTGGCATGTTACTTTTTATGTTTGAAAATTTACTCCTCCCCATGTTTGATGATGAATATTATCCTGATATTCTGGTTGCTGAAGTCAAACAACATATACATCAGTTCGCAAAAAAAGTCAGTCGTTCTGGCTTATCTGAAACTGAGATTTATCGTTTTGCGAATCTGACTATCATCGAAATTAATGAAATGAAACCGCAGTTCGAAGCGCTGGATTCATCTTTAGATGATGCTGCGGCGGATTATATTGCTGAAGCAATGATGATGATCGTGCAAGAAGCGGGTTATTTCGATATTGAAATGGAAGAATTAATTGTGAATCGAGAGTGGTAGATGTCACTCTCGATCTTCAATTTCAAATAAAATTTCTAATGAGCATCTATCCATAGTTTGGGTAAAATAATTTGTCCTGAAACCCAAGCTTCTATTTTAGCTTGTTGAAATTTTTGATAATAAATACTTTCGCTATTGATCAGTAAACCCAAGGTATCACCCTGTTTCAGCTCCCCATTTATACTCGGTAGCTCAATGCTTTGTAGTGATTTATTGCGATCTGCTAAGTCTAAGGTAATCTGATCATAAATTTGTTTTCTGCCTTGATTAAAAGGGGCGGTTTGTTCATTTAAAACAACATATTTTCCCGTTTCTTTAGATTTTACTGCAACAGAGATAAATAACACGGGGTCACTTGATTCAGTTTTTGCTTCGACATTTAAGCTTAAGCGAGGTGCACCAGTGATATGCGTAACTTGCTGTGCCACATGAATCGGGACAAATACAGCTTGGGTTGTAGTTGCTGCGATCCATGTTCTATTCAGTGTGTAGGAGGTGGTTGGGTTTAAATCAGTGAGATGTGTGACTGGGCTATGATCCACGCATAATTCAGGCAGTTGCATTTTTGGTATTTTATCTTTTAACTTCTGATCGAACCACATTAAGATCGTATCTTGCAAGTTATGGTCTTGTTTGTCGCTACAACGCACAGATTTTCCGATATACCAAAAAGGTGTTTGACCTGATGGCGACTGTTGTGCCAATGGTTGCAGATGTCCGCCTTGTACCCCGATTAAATGGACTTTGTGCCGCGCCTGTTTGATACATTCAGCGGCTTTTACGCCCTCATTGAACGGGAATAATATATCTCTAAATCCTTGAATAATCAGTGCGTCTGCTTGAGGTGCTTGGTCATGTTCACAAAACCAGCGTGCTTGATGTGTTTTTAGAAAATCATAAGATGATGCATTGAGTTGCCCTTGTTGTGTTTCTCGATAGGCTTGTTTAAGTTCGGGGTCAAATTTATTCCAATTCCACCAATCGCCGATTAAATTTAAGAAACCAATCCAGTTGCTTTTAGGAACACCATTTGGCGCAAGACTATTTATGAGATCATACCAAGTGGTAATCGGAACAATCGCTTGTAAGCGTGGGTCCAATGCCGATGCGAGATACTGTACGCCACCTGCATAAGACTCACCGATCATGCCAGCACGAACGCCGTTTTGGTTTTCTGCCAATTGAGGCAGATGCTTTTCAGCCCAGTTCATGATGCTAATCACATCCTGTGCTTCTTTATCTGGATCAGCCAGACGGATTTTACCTTGACTATTACCATGTCCTCGCTGGTCATAACTAATCACCCAATAGCCTTGTTTCCATGCAGTTTTGGCGACTTGTCCAGTAGGCAATAGAAAGCCATATAAACTCAGTTCAGGACGCTTCATCCGAGATAAACCAAAGCCATGGGTATGTATGAGTAAAGGTGCTGTTTGTCCAACTTTTAAATGCGGCTGATAGACAGTAAAAGCCAACACTGTTCCATCCGAGCTGATGGTTTTGGCCTGATAATAACGCTGCTTTAACTCGACTGTTTTCTGATGCGCGTGAATGGGCGTCGGTGAGTGATAAGCACAACCTTGTATGATTAACGCAAAGCTCAAAAATATCCATAAAAGGTAAGTACGCATAGATTCTTTCATCCTTGAATAAATCTTTGAGAAGTCTAATGATCAGATACTATAATCTAAACTGATAGATCATTTTACTGATCTATCGGTTTTACTGTCTTATACATTCGGTGATTGCTTGCGATATGCATATAAAAATAGACCACAGCATAGGCATATCAAGCCAATAATTAAATGCGAACTGAGTGGCTCATGGTTGAGCGTGATTCCCCAAAGTGTTGCCAATACAGGAGTTATGATCATGATGAGCATCACTGTGGTCGGATTCAGTTCTTGAATTAAATGATAATAAAAAATCATAGCAAGGACTGAGGAAAATAATGCGCTATACAGCAATGCCATAGTGGCTTGTGGACTTGGCAGTTGTGTTGGAATTTCTGAGATAAAAAAGGGTAATAAACAGAGATAGCCGATCCATGAAATTAAGGTCGAGCCAGCGGTTTGAGTGATCGGATGAACCTCTGCACCTACTTTTGCAACGGCTAACATCGAGAGTACATATAGCAAAACCGCAATAATTTCATAGACAATGCCGAGCATATCGAGCTGAACATCATCTGTAGCTAAACCCATTGTCAGTATTAAGCCGAGAAAGGCCAGAATTAAACCGCACCATTGAAGTGGGTGAAAGTGCTCACGTTTTAAAATAAAGACCGCTATCAAACCCGACCACAAAGGTGCTGTGCCATAAATAATTGAAATCATACCCGATGGCACACGTGTCGCCCCCATATAACAAAAAGTCATAGAACCAAATAACCCAATTGCACCTGCTGTATAACTGGTGATTGCTTTGAAATTTATGCTGAGTTTGAGTCCAAAGTAAAACAGACAAACAAAGGTAAGTGGAATGGCGAGACTGTATCGTAGAAACAAACCCCAAGCCCAATGAATATCTTGCACTGTCCATACCGCTGCTAACGGGGTAAATGACCAAATCAGAACAACTGCAATAAATTGACCGACTGGCGCTGGGCGTGGGGAAGTAGAGGCGACAGTCGGTTGTATCTGTGGCGTGGGTATAAAACTTTTTTCATGCAATTGTGACATGGGGTGCTCCAGTAAAAACAACAGTAGGTTTGAAGGTCCAGAATTCAGGACGAAAAAAAAGCCGCCATTGAGGCGACCTATGTTTCATGTAATGTTATTTTTTAACGCGTCATCGGATCAAATAACATTGCAAAGCCTCCTCGTATAGACATGCAGACACGTCGCCATGTTGCATTGGCGAGAATGCAATCTGCGATACATGCGAGATCTAGAGCGGGGATTTTGTTCATGTGAGTTATATTAAAAATAAGCTTAAGATTTTTATAGCATAAGGTCTGAATAAAAAATAGTCATTGTTCTCAATCAGCTTGAAAATATATCAATGCAGCTTGAAGATTTATAGTTGCTTAAATTTAAGATCTTTTCATAATGACATTATTCGATATTTAAACAGAAGTTTTCCCTTGTCTCCTTTAGAAATCATTGCCGTCTTGATGAGTATTATCGGTGTCACCTTGACCATTCAACGTCATATGTGGTGTTGGGGTTTCAATATTTTGGCTTGTGCATTGTACGCTTATCTTTTTTTCACCTATAAATTGTATGCCGAAACCATTCTGCAATTCTTCTTTATCGCATTCAATTGCTATGGTTTTTATTTTTGGTTAAAAGGTAAACGTCAAGACCATGAGATTCGGATTGAGCCGATAGGCATTCAAATGGCAATTGTTCAAATGTGTTTGGCTGCGATGGGCGGATTATTATTGGGTCTCATTTTAAAGCATTTTACGGATGCTGCTGTACCGATGTTAGATTCTCAGCTTGCTGCATTTAGTTTACTTGCAACCTATTGGACCAGCCAAAAACATATTGCAACTTGGCTACTTTGGATTTTTGTGGATATTGTTTATGTGGGCATGTTTATCTATAAAGAACTGTTTTTAACAGCAGCTTTATATGCCGCATTTGTGGGCTTGGCGACTTATGGTTGGTGGCAGTGGCAACAGGTGCAACGAAAGCAGTTGATGAAACAAGCATAAATAAGGACAGCCGAGTGAGCTGTCCTTATGATTGAGTGATTCGATTATTTAGACGCTGTTGCCAGATATTCTTTTACTGCTTGACGTGCAATCGCTGGATCATCCGCAAATACCCCATCCACACCTGCTTTGAAATAAAGCTGTAACTCTTTGATTGATCCTGTTGGACAACGCTCGGCTGCTTTTGATGCTTCAGCACTACATTTTAAAGTCTCAGGTAAGAAGTTATTTTCTGGACGGAATGTATATGGATGTACTTTCAGGCCGACTTGATGAGCATCAGGAATAAACGACGTGGTTTCGGTCATGGCTGCATCTTTAAAGATATAAGGCTTCCACGGCCCAACGCCATTTGCATAGGTTGCAACATCTTTTAAGCCTTTTGCTGTCGCCATATCCGCATAGGTGGTTGAGATATTTTGCGCAACATAATCTGCTGGTTGTGCTGTTTTATCATCATACAGTTGGATCAGCTGAGCATGTTTGATACTTTTATGTAAGTCCAACTGGTTTTTTAAATATTTTAAATTGCTCACTTCAAATGACTGTAAATAGATCGGGGCAATGTCACGGCTATATTTATATTTGGCTAATGTTTTTAGTAATGTATCTTCCATTGCCAAATTCTGTTTTTGGAAAAAAGTTGGGTGTTTGGTTTCGATATATAAACCAATGATTTTACCTGTTTTTTTATAATGCGCTTCAGCCAGTTCAATGATTTGCTCTAAGGTCGGTATGCGATATAAATCATCGTATTGTTGATTGGCTGGTCGATATTGTGGAATACGTTCACGTGCTTTAAGTTGTTGTAATTCTTTGAGGCTAAAGTCCTCGGTGAACCAACCTTCAAAAGTGACGCCGTCAATGATTTTCGTGGTTTTACGATCGGCAAATTCTGGCAGGCTGGCAACATTGGTGGTACCGCTGATTTCATTTTCATGACGAGCGATCAAGACTCCATCTTTAGTTGATACTAGATCAGGTTCAATAAAATCCGCGCCATCATCAATCGCTTTTTGATAGGCCTCAAGGGTATGTTCAGGTCGAAGCGCACTTGCACCACGATGTCCGACCACTAAAATTTGTGGCAATTGATATTGTGGTTGATTGGAATTGGATGAAGCATTGTCATCATTGTTACAACCCACAAGGCCGATCAGACAGAGACTCGCGACTGTTTGCTTTAACATACATAAACTCATGTGTTTTTATTTGAGTCGTTAGTGTGCTGATTGAATTTATCAAATGGATGACAAAGAGATGATCGTTTGATGAAATTACAAATAATTTTTAGATAAAACAATCGAAATTGAGTATCTAATTTTACTCAATGTTAAAAAGAATGTTCTATCAATCAAAATCTAATGCTTTTTTTCCCAATAGGGCCAATTGATTTCAGGGCTAAAGTGATAGTTTTGGTCCAGCCAGTATGACTGAGGCGGAGCATATTTATCTTTGAGTCCCATGATTTGCATGAGATTATTATCGAGTTCAGCGGTGTTGATGGTTTTACTTCGATCTACACCTGTTGACGGCATATGGTCATACCACATGATGACTGGAACTTGATAACCAGCCTTGGTATTTGGACTATGTCCGGCATAATCCATCTCATGACCAACTTCATTACCGTGATCTGAAACAACGGTAAATGATCTAAAGTCTTGGTTCTTTTCAGCGATAAGTTTATCTAAAATCTGAGCCAATAAACTGTCTTGATACAAGATCGCATTGTCGTAGTGGTTACGCATAGAACGTATCCATGGATCAATATCATTTTTCTTGAGTAGCATTTCGACCGCATCATTACTGTCAGCGCTAAATTTATTAAAAGCGGCAGGATAGCGTTCTTTATAGTTTGGGTGTGTGCCAATCATATGAAGAATGATTAACTTTTTAGGCTCAGGGTCTGCAAGGGCTTGCGCGTAAGCAGGGATGAGATTTTCATCTAAAGAGGTGCTGCTACGCCCAGAACGTGTATTTTTATACACGGCTTTATCCGCATAAGAACCGAACAATGAGGAAAGGTAAATATCATCTTGATTGCTGAGCCAGTAAATTTTATAACCCGCTGCTTTTGCATAAGCAAGTATGCTTTCGGGTGAGTAACGATCATGTTCAGACGCAGGACTTTCAGTTAAGAGTACTCGTAATGCATTAATGGTTGAGGGCGATGGTGAAAAAGCATTACAAAACACTTTAATTTGGTTGATTCTTTTTGAAAGTTCTGGTGTGGTGTCTCGCGTATAACCACATAGGCCGAGATCAAGACTGGTAATACTTTCAGACAAGACCAATACATGGGTTTGTTTCTGTCTAGTTGGATCTACAACGATTAGATTTTGTTTCGCACTACGATCCCATTGATGGTGAACATCTTTATGTTTTGTGATTCGATCTCTGAAGTTTTCAATTTTTTCCTGATAATTACTCCAAAATACAATCGGATGAACGTTACGTGATGGTTTCATTAGATAGCAAGTCAAAGTAAGAAGGACCAAAAAGATGATCCATGCACGATAAAAATGGCTGTGCCAAAGTTGTTTGAAGTTTTCAGTTTTTAAATACTTAAATGCAATATAGTGATAGGCGATCGTCAGCGAAACTAAACCTACCAGCACAGCGATAATGCTGATCGCGTGAAGCTGAAAAAACTCCCAAGTTTCGGTATAACTGGTATTCGCAATCGCTTCAATAATAAAATAGGCTTCATTGTCGCTGCTAAATAAAATCCAAGTACTGGAGCGTAACAGTGAGTCGAACCAGAAAATTAGCCACCAAATGATGGACAGAATATACCAAGATTTTTTATTTTGAATGGCTGCCAAATATAAAAAAATCGCACCGGGTAGTGATAAAAAACCAAGTCTTAAGCCATCAGACAAGTTACCTGAAAAAATTAATAAACCGCCAGTAATCAAGGCTGGTAGCAAAATGAATAAGAGAATATTAAAGTTCTTCAGAGTGACCTTCATAGATGTTTAATAAGATTAGGGAGCGCAATAAGCGTGCAACTATCGGTTTTAGATTCGCTGTTGTCAATCTGAATTTAGGAACTCATTGATCGCAAAGTAATTTCAATTTCTCATTTTTTTAGTTGTTTGAATTTAATCAGTTTATTTTGCTATGGATCTGTTTTAATGTGCGTGAAAAAATCCATAATTTCTTCGTAATTCTGGCTTTTTGCAATGATATGTTAATAGGGATAGTGTTTCCTTATTGGCTCAGTAATGATCAGCGTTTATATTTGCCAATTTTATCTATCTTTTTGACAAATTGACTGTTTCAGGAATGGAATGAACAGCCATGTTATCTAAATTTTTTATTGATCGTCCCATTTTTGCAGGTGTCTTAGCGATTATCGTGATGGCTGTTGGGTTACTTGCTGTTCTAAATTTACCTGTAGAGCGCTATCCCGATATTGCTCCTCCTAGAATCACTGTATCGACCAATTATAGTGGCGCAGATGCACAAGCGGTTGAAGACAGTGTTACGCAAGTCTTAGAACAACAAATTAAAGGGATTGACCATCTTCTTTATTTTAGTTCAAGTAGTGATGCCAATGGCAACAGTCGGATTAGTTTGTTCTTTGCGCAAGGCACTGATCCTGATCAGGCACAAGTGCAAGTTCAAAATGCAATTAATGGCGCAATCAATCGTTTACCAGCTGACGTACAAAGACAGGGGGTGAATGTTCGCAAATCGCTCAGTGATTCTTTTATGGTCATTGGCCTAGCCGATGCTTCTGGACGTTCCACCAATATCGATATCTCTGATTATCTAACCAATCATTTTGAGTTAAATCTGAGTCGTCTCGAAGGTGTTGGGGAAATCAGTGTTTTTGGCTCACAGTACGCGATGCGTATTTGGTTGGATCCTAAAAAATTACAACAATACCAACTCAGTGTCAGTGAAGTCCGTACGGCTTTAGAAAATCAGAATGCTCAAGTGGCAGCAGGTGCGATTGGGCAGTTACCGAGTGTAGATGATCAATATTTAAATGCCAAAGTCACCTCAGGCTCTTTATTGCGTACGCCTGAGCAATTTGAAAACATTATTCTCAAAGCAAATAGCGATGGCGGCATGGTCTATCTAAAAGATATTGCCCGAATCGAGATTGGTGCAGAAAACTATCAGATTTTTAACCGAATCAACGGTTATCCCGCTTCGGGGCTTTCAGTTTCATTGGCTGTGGGCGCCAATGTGATGCAAACTGCGGATTTAGTTTACCAAGAAATAGAACGGTTAAAAAAAGGATTGCCTGAAGGTTATTTCGTGGTCTATCCACGTGATGATACCCCTTTTGTAAAAGAATCAATGTCTCAGGTGGTGACCACACTGGTTGAAGCGATCATTTTGGTTGTACTGGTGATGTTCCTTTTCTTACAGAATTGGCGAGCAACCTTGATCCCTGCGGTAACGGTTCCAGTGGTGATTTTAGGGACTTTTGCAGTGCTTGCTGTATTGGGAATGAGCATTAACACCCTGACGCTATTTGCAATGGTGCTTGCGATTGGGTTGTTGGTAGATGATGCAATCGTTGTGGTTGAAAATGTTGAACGGATCATGCATGAGCAGAAACTGGATGCCAAACAAGCCAGTATTCAGTCTATGCAAGAGATTAGCGGGGCATTGGTTGGGATTACCTTAGTATTGACAGCAGTATTTATCCCAATGTCATTTTTTACCGGTGCAACGGGGATTATTTATCGCCAATTTTCGATTACTTTAGTCGCAGCGATGTCTTTATCATTGCTGGTGGCATTGATTCTTACACCTGCTTTATGTGCGATTTTACTAAAACCACAGCAACAGAAAGCCAAATGGGCCGTGTACTTTGAGCGTGGATTAGATCGTGTTAGAGGTTTTTATCTGAATGTCGCCAAAAAGGTGATACAGCTTAAATTTCTGTCGCTTGTCGCTTTATTGTTTTTGGTTGGTGCTTTTGCTTGGACCTATCGTGAATTACCCACCAGTTTTTTACCACAAGAAGATCAGGGGATCTTAGGTGTTCAGTTTCGCCTAGCTGAAGGCACGCCGATGAGTCAAACCCAAATTATCGGCAAACAAATTTCAGACTATTTCTTGGCAGAAGAAAAAGATAATTTAAATGGCATCATGGTGATACATGGACGCAACTTCTCAGGCTCAGGTCAAAACCTAGGGCAAGCCTTTGTTTCTTTGAAACATTGGGATGATCGTCCAGGTGTGAAAAATAGTGCACAAGAAATTCGTGCACGTGCCATGAAGCATTTTGCTCAGAATAATCAGGCACGTATTATGGTACTGATGCCTGCAGTCATACGCGGGTTGGGCAATTCAGACAAAATCAATTTTTGGCTACAAGATACCCAAGGCTCTGGGCGAGATAGCCTCATTCGGTCTTTTGAAAATCTTCAACAGCAGGGCAATGCATTAAGTAGCATCGAAAATCTTGATAAAAAGAGCAATGATGATCAGGCAGTTCTCAATATTAAGATTGATCATCGTACTGCGATGCTACACAGTTTAAATATCAATGAGATTAATCGTACGATCTCGACGGCGTGGAGCGGAAGCTATATCAATGATTTTATTGATCGTGGTCGAATCAAACGTGTTTATTTACAAGGGGATGCACCTTATCGTTCTAAACCTGAAGACTTGAGTTTTTGGCACGTGAAAAATGCACAAGGACAGATGATTCCCTTTACTCAATTTAGCCAAGTTGAATGGCAGGGCGCGCCACCCTTGTTGGAACGTTTTATGGGCTATCCAGCGATTGAATTAGAAGCAGATGCCGCCAGTGGTTTTAGTAGTGGTCAAGGCATGCGAGCAATGGCAAATATTGTGGCACAAATGCCTGAAGTGGGATTGGCGTGGAGTGGTCTATCCTATCAAGAACAGCAATCAAGTAATCAAGCGATTTGGTTATATTTGATTTCGATTGCTTTTATTTTTTTGTGCCTAGCTGCTTTATATGAAAGCTGGTCTATTCCTTCGGTGGTCATGGCGGCTATTCCGCTCGGTATCGGGGGGACGATCTTATTTAGTTACTGGTTTGGTTTTGCTAATGATATTTACTTTCAGATCGCACTGCTCACCACCATTGGGTTGTCTTGTAAAAATGCCATCTTAATGGTTGAGTTTGCAGCCAGTTTACAACAGCGGGGACGCGATGTTCTTGATGCTGCGCTTTATGCTGCTGGACTACGTTTACGTCCGATCCTCATGACCTCGATTGCATTTGGTGCTGGGGTGATTCCGTTAATGTTCTCGACAGGTGCTGGGGCACTCAGCCGTCAAGCCATTGGCTATAGTGTTTTTGGTGGAGTGGTCTTTGGTACGGTGTTGGTCCTTATTTTCATTCCTTTAATGTATGTGTTGATTCGATCAATTTTTAAAGGGAAAACCGTTGCAGTGAGTTGAGTTTTTTTAATATTTTTTCGCTTAAATATTTTTGATAGAAACAAAAAATCACATATTCCATGTAGATAAAGGCTTGCGTCCGCTTGACTCAAGCCTTTACTATGCACGCGCCGTATAAACGGTTAATTGAGGATTAATTGCCTAAATGGACACGCAGAGTTGTAATTTATTACGAATTACACATTATTTTCATAAAAATCAGAATGAAGGTCGTTATCCGACAGTAAAATAATATGCTGTGTCTAACTCTTCATTGCTGATCTATTGTAGTGAAGAGGTAGAGATGGGCTACAACAACTTTTTATATTTATTGCAAGATGCATTAGAAAAAAACAATATTGAACTTGCACTTGCATCGCTTGAAACTTTCCCCGCAGTTGATATTGCTGATCTTTTGACGCAGCTTCCAATCGAACAAAGTCAATTGTTATTGAAGCATTTGCCTGATAGAGCTTATGTTTTTTCTTATCTTCCGCCAAATGAACAAGTCAAACTCGCCAAAGCAATGCCAAGAAATATTCTGGCTGAAATCGTCGGTGAAATGTCATCGGACAAACGAGCTGATGTTTTTAAATGCTTAGATAAACAACAACAAAAAGCATTGCTTCCTGCACTGGCCCAAGCTGAAAGAGAAGACATTCGTCAACTTTCATCGTATCTAGAGGGAACAGCAGGGGCGATTATGAGCTCCGAATATGCGACCTTAAAACCCAATATTATGGTCAAAGATGCAATTAAAATGTTGCGTCTTGAAGCACCAGATACAGAAACCATTTATTTTGCTTATGTATTGGATGATGCACGAAAAATATTGGGAGTTTTGTCATTAAAACAGTTGATCCTTGCACCTGCAACGCAGAATATTAGTGAGCTGATGGTTACCCATGTTTTGACTGCTTATGTAGATACCGATCAAGATGAGGTTGCTAAAACCATCGCAAGATATGACTTATTGGCACTCCCAATTCTTGATCATCAAGAAATGATGGTCGGGATCGTGACCTATGATGATGCGATGGATGTCGCCAGTGAAGAAGCAACTGAAGACTTCTTAAAAGTCGGTGCGGTGAATGCATCTTCGAAACTGAGCATTAAAACAGCCCCAATTTTACAACTGTATCAAAAGCGCGTTTTTTGGTTGGTGTTTTTAGTGTTTGGTAGTTTGCTTTCTGGGATTGGGATTGCACATTACGAGGATGTCATTGCACAAAATCTAGTATTGGTCTTTTTCTTACCTCTTCTGGTCGGTAGTGGAGGGAATGCAGGTTCTCAGTCTTCTACCTTAATGGTACGTGCTTTGGCAACGGGGGATGTGCAATTTAAAGATTGGTTTGCGCTGCTCGGTCGGGAAAGCTTAGTTGCCTTCTGCTTAGGTGGCACGATGGCGATCGCAGTATCATTATTGGGTTTTTTCCGTGGAGATGAATTAATCGCACTGGTTTTAGCATTGAGTATGATGGGAATCGTGTTAATGGGCTGTTTGATTGGTATGAGTCTGCCATTTATTCTAAATCGATTTGGGCTAGATCCAGCAAGCGCGTCAGCGCCATTAGTCACTTCAATATGTGATGCGACTGGAGTGATTGTCTATCTATTTATTGCTTCTATGATCTTATTTTAGTTGTAAAAATAATACCTTCTCGATTTAAAAAGTATTTATGATCAAGCTATAAACTTGGTTTAAGGTTGGACAAATGTCAGAACAAAAAAAATTAACTCAGCAGCAAGCAATCGTTGTGGAGCGTGATTTGGCGAAATTCGCCAATACGATGGACAGCTTGGTACGAATTCCGTTCACTAAACAAGGTGTCGGTGCGGATGCAGCATTAAGTACGATTCCTTTTGCGGGCGATATAGCAGGTTTTGTTCTGACTTTATATGCTTTCAAAAAAGCCAGAGAAGTGGGTGTTCCGCAACATAAACTCAATGGTGTGGTGAAACTTGCGATCTTAGATATGTTGGTTGGTTTTGTACCGATTGTAGGGACTTTATTTGACGTATTTATTCGGCCAAGCCGCAAAACCCTTGAGATTGTACATAATCATATCCGTGAGGAATATCAAGTACACAGTGATATTCATGTGGTGCATCCATTTTTGCATGAATCTCTAGAGCAAAAACAGAAAACCTCAGCATTTTGGCGTAATCCGATTGTGAGCTGGATTTGGCTGCGGATACCTGATTTGCTTGGCATCGCCGTTTTGATTTTACTTGTGCTTGCACTTTGGCTTGGCTTGAGTTACGCGTGGCAGTTGTATCAATCTTTTAAAATGGGTTAATTTTTTCCAAAAAATAAAGCCTCCAATTTGGAGGCTTTATTGGTGTATCTGTTTGGATTAGTGAACGTTTAATTGCTTTAATGCAGCAACACGTTGTTCGATGCTTGGGTGGGTGTGGAACAATGCAGCTAAGCTAAAGCCTTGTTCTTTACCTTCCGCGATTGCAAATGCTTTCATTTCTTTCGGCATTTGATCTGGCATTTCTGATTCTGCTTGTAAGCGAAGTAGTGCAGAAATCATTGCATCTTTACCAGCCAAACGTGCACCTGCTTCATCAGCACGGTATTCACGTTGACGAGAGAACCACATTACGATGGTTGATGCCAAGATACCAAATACGATATCTAAAGCAATCGTAATCGCAAAATAGGCAATTCCTGGCGCTTCGCCATCTTCACGACCAAATACATTACGGTCAATAAAGTCCCCAGCAATACGCGCAAAGAACATAACGAAGGCATTGACTACACCTTGGATCAATGCAAGGGTAACCATATCACCATTTGCAACGTGACCAATTTCATGCGCAAGTACAGCACGAAGTTCATCTTTGTTCATACGTTCTAATAGACCTGTTGAAACAGCTACTAGTGCGTCGTTTTTATTCCAACCTGTTGCAAATGCATTAGATTGATAAGATGGGAAGATACCAACTTCAGGCATTTTAATACCTGCACGTTGGGATAATTGAGCAACTTCTTGTAATAACCACGCTTCGGCTTGATTACGAGGTGCATTCGGGTCGATTAATTCGGTCCCAGTGGTTTTTTTAGCCATCCACTTTGATAGGAATAGGGAAATCAAAGAACCTACCATACCAAAGACAAGGCAGATAACCATTAGGTTGCCTAGATTTAAGCCACCCGCGCCATGGTAACTACCGACACCGAAGAGTGACAAAATAATGCCAGCTACAACCAGTACCGCGAGGTTGGTTAGCAAGAACAAACCAATCCGCATCATTGAGAAAACCCTCTTATAAAGAAAAAGTGATCTGATTTATAAATATAAATCACCCCAATAATATGCAGGTTGAACCCCAAAAATTCAAGGGAAAAAATAGCTGTTATTGCATGTTTGCAAACAAAATAATGAATCTACAAAGAAACAAGCACTTAAAACTAATTTTAGCGTGAAAAAAGTAACAAATAATTGCTAATCATCGTTGTTTTAATGTACATATTAATCCGTTAAACGGATATGGGCAGAAGCAGTGGCATTCGCTGTGGAGTAGCTGCCTGCTGGTGCATCTGTAAAGGTACCATCGGCCAAAGTGATGATTTGTCGATTGTACTGTCTTGATGTTGATGCGGTTTCGGCGTTTGTACTGTTATTTGAGCCTGCATAATTGACTGATTGTGCGATCACTTGTCCATTGGTTGAATGAGTTGTCGGTTGAGATAAATTGGTCCCTAAACCTGATACATAGAGGTTTTGATAACGACTAGTGACACGACGAACATAATCCTGTGTTTCTCGGAATGGGGGGATGCCTTTATATTTATCAACATTGCCTTCTCCTGCGTTATAGGCAGCCAAGGCCAAGCGTGTGTCACCTTTAAAGCGTTTCAGTAACCAGCTTAAATACTTTGCACCCGCAAAAATATTTTGCTGAGGGTCGTACGCATCCGAGACATTGAAGCGTTTAGCTGTCGCTGGCATCAACTGCATTAAGCCTTGGGCACCGACAGGTGAGCGTGCATTGACATTGAAACCAGATTCAGTGTGCATTACCGCTTTTATTAGACCTTCTGAAACACCATGTTGTTGCGCTGCTTGACGGATCAAATGGTCGAAAGTATTTCGGTTACGGCTATAACTGGGTAGAACTGAAGCTTCGCTATTGCCCCAATTACGATAGCTATGGATATTGCTATCGGGATAATAGGTTGCTTTAACCACTTTTAAATGGCTGTATTCTGCTTTCTTTTTATTGGTCAGCAGTGTAGTACCATTGCTATCTTTAAATTGATAGATGGTTTGCCCAGCGTGTGCAGTTACTGTTGTATTAAAAAAACCGATTGTCCCCAAATACAACATAAAAAAATAAGTTATTTTGTTCATCGTTATAATATTCACAAAAGATGAGCTTTAATTCATTTCAGCAGTGTAACAAAAAAATCTCTAAAAAGTACTTTCGCTACATTTTTTTATTTTCTACTGTCTAACAAAAAATCAAGTCCTTTTGCTCGAATGTTCAGCAAAAAAAAATTAAATTTTTTTTAAAATTTAAGTGTTGACTTATATAAGCTGTTGTTTTTAATGGGGTAAAATGATTGGTTATAAAATGATCAATTTGATTGAAAGCCTTATTCTAAGATAAAAAAAGTTTGTCAATAGCGAAGAAATCCACAATTTTATCCACAGTTTTTGTGGAAAACTGTGGAGAAGTCTGAAATATAAGCAATCTAGACGATTTTGATAACTTTTGATCAGAATTTTACCAGTATGAAACTCAAATATGACGATTGAGAGAAATTGAAAAATTCTTTAGGTGCGCATTTTTTCGGAATGGGATAAAATCTTGCGGTATTTTGTTTATGAGTAAATCACGTCTATGTACGCGCCAGTGGAGTCCAACCAAGGATTTAATTTCAAGCCAGAGCTTCCTACTAGTTCGGCCTATTATCGCTTGTTGAAAAAACTACGTCGCCAAGTGGGGCATGCAATTCGTGACTACAAGATGATCGAAGATGGCGATAAAGTCATGGTATGCGTATCGGGTGGTAAGGACAGTTATACCTTGCTCGATATCTTGCTGCAATTCAAACGTATTGCGCCGATTAATTTTGATATTGTTGCCGTTAATCTGGATCAAAAGCAACCTGGCTTTCCTGAGGATGTTTTGCCACGTTATATGGAAGAAAACAATATTCCATATTATATCCTTGAAAAAGATACCTACACCATTACCAAACGCTTAACGCCTGAAGGTAAGACCTATTGCGCCGTATGTTCTCGATTGCGTCGCGGTTCACTCTATGGCTTTGCCCAAGAAATCGGTGCGACGAAAGTGGCTTTAGGTCACCATCGTGATGATATTTTAGCGACATTCTTCCTGAACTTATTCCATGGTGGTAGTTTGAAAGCGATGCCACCGAAACTGCTGTCTTCAGATAAAAAGAATATTTTGATTCGTCCTTTGGCTTATGTTGAAGAAAAAGACATTATCAAATATGCAGAAATGCGTCAGTTCCCGATCATTCCGTGTAACTTGTGTGGATCTCAAGAAAATTTACAGCGTGCGATTCTGAATGACATGTTGCGTGACTGGGATAAGCAATACCCTAAACGTTTACATAGTATTTTTGGCGCATTACAAAATGTATCACCATCGCAGCTAGCTGATCGAGAGTTATTTGATTTTGAAGCGTTGGATGAGCAGCGTGAGTTCGACATGAAAGATCCAGAAGAATTGAAAAATCGTCTAGATGTGGTGAATTTAAGTTTCGCTGCTGAATAAAATGTAAGAAATATTTTAAAGGCACTTTGTTAAGTGCCTTTTCTTTATAAATTTTTTAAAAATTGAATCCTACGTACAAAAAGTCATAGCCTAAAATAAAATATACGTGCTATAACATGGCACAAGCAAATTGCTTCATGTGATGTCGTCTGGATAGATGGCACAAGAAATTGAACAAATATATTTGAGGAATAATCATGGCTGCATTTTTAACTGATGATTGGTTTGCAACTGTCGATACACTTACTGCTGAAGCAGGTGATTTAAACTTGCCACCAGCACTGGCGAATTTGGCAATTAACTTGGTTGTAACAGATGCAGCTGGTAATACAGAGTTAGCTTTAGATGCTGGTAAAATCCAAAAAGGATTATCGACCAAGGCTAAAACAACTTTAAACATGGATGCTGAAACTTTACGTAAAGTATTCTTAGAGTTTGATATGGCTGCTGCAATGCAGGCGTTCATGACAGGTAAAATCAAAGTACAAGGCGATATGTCTCAACTTATGGCTTTACAGACGGCTAAGCCAAGCCAAGAACAAAAAGACTTATTCAAGAAAGTACTTGAGCAAACTGCTTAAATTCTTTTAAAAAAAAGCTTACCCATTCGGTAAGCTTTTTTTATTTTTTAAATATTAATTAGATCACTGGTTTTAATGTGTTCTAAGTAAGCACGAATACGTTTGACGTATTGCACGGCTTGTTTATGTCGACCATTTTTAGCTTGGTTACGCTGTAAATAATCATATAAATTTACCCATTGATTTGGGTCTTTACCTTGCGCTTTGATCCGTTTCTGTGCCTGACTTACTGCACCTGGCCCCATATTATAAGCCACTAAGGCATACCAGTTACGGTCAGGGTAGGGAACATTGGCAAATTGATCCAGCATCAGATCATAATACTTGGCACCACCTTGGATGCTTTGTACAGGATCAACACGGTTGGTTACACCCATCGCTTGAGCCGTACTATTCGTCAGCATCATTAAGCCACGTACGCCAGTAGGCGACACTGAAGTGGGTTTAAGATAAGATTCTTGATAACCAATTGCTGCCAATAAATGCCAATCTAAATTGTATTTAGATGCACTTTTCTTAAAGCTCGCTTTATAGATGGGTAAACGTTGATTCAAATCTTTTTGAATCGTTGACCAAGATTCGGGTTTAACCACATTGCGGTTGTAAAAAGAAGCAAGCTGCTGTGTTGTACCCAATTGTTTACTTTGGCAAATAAAACCACTTGCTGTCAGTGTGAGCGGATCATCAGCTTGTTTAAATACCCAATTGAATTGAGGATTTAAACCATTTTTGCTTAAGCTATCTTGATCGCCACAACTTGCTGAAAAAGAAACCAATTGTTTATTTTCAATCTGATTTAGATTCGCTGTTGTCATGGCCAGATTGGCTTTGCCTTGGGCGATCCATTTTAATGCAGTTGCATTATCTGGAACTGTTTTAAAATCGAGCTTTACATTTAAACTCTGTGCATAGTTTCGTGCTAAATCATAGCCAAAACCATGTAAAAACTGATCTTCTTTAAATACGATCGTTGGATTTTCAACTGCAACCACGGTTAATACATTGCTTGCCAAAACAGTATTGTATTGATGTGATTTTTCAGCGCTCAAGCGGCTTTGTTGCACAAAGATTTGAAATGCAAAGCGCCCCTAATTGAGCCAAATTTAAGGCGTAACTTGGGTAAGTGGTCGACCTAATTCCGTAAAT
>NZ_KB849201.1:275271-279639 GCF_000367985.1 Acinetobacter sp. CIP-A165 | reverse complement strand
ATGTTTCTTGCGTTTCCATTCGCCCTCACCTAGAAACTTCATGCCTGTAGAGTCCATGAGTAGATGCAGCCCATCGCTACTTTTTTGGTAGCTGATTACAATATCAATATGCTTTTGTCTTCTACAAAGCGTGGTGTAATCTGGAGCTATCCAATTTAATCCGCAAAGTTTAATCAGACTTTGCACAAAGCCAGTGACCATACGTAAAGACAGACGGAATAAGGATTTAATCATTAAGCAGCATTGGATGGCTGCGTCGGAGTAGGTTTGATTTCGCCCTTGTTTACCGATGGACGGAGCATACCATTGCGTAGCAGGATCAAACCAAATGGCAATATTTCCGCGACTCATGAGTGCTCGGTTATATGCGGGCCAATTGGTTGTGCGGTAGATTTTGTGTGCAGGCTTCTTCATTTGAAAATTATATCGCTGAAAAACCCTTTACAGATAGGTTTGTGCAACAAAGCCCGCTCAAGCTATTAAAAGGGAGAATGACCACACCTAATGCTAAAGCTTGAAATGGAAGTTTGGAAGATAAAGAGTTAAGGCTAAGCCTCGACCCAGAACTTGAATTACTGTGCATGTTGTCTCCGCTACAGGTAATTTATGCCCTAAAAGTTCAGCAAAAAAATGCTCTAACTTTTTAAAGTTGATAAATTCAATAAGGGTGGGCAAATCATGACGCCATTCAAAATGACATTGAATTAATCTGGAAAAATGATGTTCGTGTTACACATCATTCACAAAGTGTATAAAAAATAAACAAAAAGTTAACTTAGGGGCGCATAATAAGCGGCAAAAATAGGATTGTCAAATTTTGAACAATAAAATACTGAGAGATTCATCACAACCGCATGATTTGAAAAAGAATAAAATTTATACACTTTAGTGATGTTGAAATAAGGAATACAATGCAACGACTTGTAAACAGACTGTTATATTAGCGTATTTTTTTCTTATGAAATCAAATTTAATTACTCGTAATGGACATGATTTGTTGGTCGCAGAGTTAAAAAAACTCTGGCATGAAGAACGCCCTGAGATTACTAAAAAAGTAAATTGGGCTGCTAGTTTAGGTGATCGGTCTGAAAATGCAGATCATGAAATATAACCCTATTTCTCATACTATTTATATTTTTTATAATTAATAACAATCAATTACAAATAGTATGTGTACAATTACTGTATACTATTTTAATTTCTGTGATGGTAGAAATGTAACAATTAGAAATGGTATCAAAGGTTATAGATACGACTTAAATAGTGAGTATTATATGGACACACCTGTAAATGAAATTGCTAAAAATGTAGTTGATAGCATAGAAAATATAATTCGAGAAGAATACAGGTTTTTATTTAAAAATAATGAGTTAAATCTGACATATCTTGAAAAAATATATTTGTATCTTATTGCTCTTAAATGCCAAGTAAATGAATTTGGAAAATTAAATAAAGAAATTTGGCAAGATATGTTTATCACTGAAAGGGCAGATAAAAATTTTTTAATTAAATCACTATACGATAAAAGAGTAATTTTTAATACGAATAAAAATGATGAAATTATAAAAAATATTAACGAAAACAGTAAATTATTTTTAAAGAAATCACATTTAATTGATTTAGAATTTAGAAATAAATATCAAAAATATAAATACCTGTTCCTAGAGGAGAATACTTTTTTAAATTTTGATCTCAATTATGAAAGTTTTAACCACATGTTTGAAGAGTTGAGGAATCAATTCGATTATTACGAACTGGATTATTTAGATATTAAGGAAATAAGAGAATTTATTCTTGAGCAAAAAATAATAGATGCATATCAATTGATCTCAAATATACAAAAATATAGACCCATTCCAATTGAAAAATCTATCGAATTAGATTGCGTGCTTGTTGAACTAGTTGAAAAGTATAACCTATTGATTGTAAATAGTTTGTTGAATTATCAAGCAGATAAAGTCGCTTCTAGTTTGTATAGTTTAGAACATGGCGAGCGCAAGGACCGAGATCATTATTTTGTAAATAAAATGTTTATTGCAAGGATCACGTCCTATTTGGAATATTGTAAATTAAATAATAAAATTCCGTCCCATATACGTGGTATTGGTCCAAATTGGAGTTATACCTCCTTAGAATACTTTGTCAGTAAAAGTATAATAAACGAGGGACTATCTTGGACTACTTTTAGCGGTGATGAATTAATTCACAAGTGGTTGAATAGGGCTTTGTTGCACAAAGATTTGAAAGGCTTTGTTGCACAAAGATTTGAAATGCAAAGCGCCCCTAATTGAGCCAAATTTAAGGCGTAACTTGGGTAAGTGGTCGACCTAATTCCGTAAATCTGTTAAGGACTGCCACACGTGCATGGATCTCATTGACTTGGCTATCAAAACTCCTTGCACTGAGTTTATCTCCTAATAATTTGATGCAATGCATCTTAGTTTCAACCAAACTTCGCCGATGATAGCCTGACCATTTTTTCCATAGTGTCCTGCCTAAACGTTTAATTGTTCGAAGTAATTCATTTCGCTCTAGCGAGCTACTCTTTGTATCTTTCCATGGTTTCGCATTTTTTCTAGGTGGAATCACCGCATGCGCTTGCCGATCTGCAATGACCTGACGGCATTGCTTGGTGTCATAAGCTCCATCGGTATAAACAGAGTTAATCTGCTCATCTTGTGGAATCTGATTAAGTAAATCACCAAGCACCTGTGAATCACTGACATTATTGGTTGTAAGCTGAACTGCTCGTATTTGTAGGGTTTTAGCATCTATACCAATATGAAGTTTACGCCATTGGCGACGATATTCAGGTCCATGTTTCTTGCGTTTCCATTCGCCCTCACCTAGAAACTTCATGCCTGTAGAGTCCATGAGTAGATGCAGCCCATCGCTACTTTTTTGGTAGCTGATTACAATATCAATATGCTTTTGTCTTCTACAAAGCGTGGTGTAATCTGGAGCTATCCAATTTAATCCGCAAAGTTTAATCAGACTTTGCACAAAGCCAGTGACCATACGTAAAGACAGACGGAATAAGGATTTAATCATTAAGCAGCATTGGATGGCTGCGTCGGAGTAGGTTTGATTTCGCCCTTGTTTACCGATGGACGGAGCATACCATTGCGTAGCAGGATCAAACCAAATGGCAATATTTCCGCGACTCATGAGTGCTCGGTTATATGCGGGCCAATTGGTTGTGCGGTAGATTTTGTGTGCAGGCTTCTTCATTTGAAAATTATATCGCTGAAAAACCCTTTACAGATAGGTTTGTGCAACAAAGCCATTCTTAGATGCAATCCGAGATGTAGAAAGGGACATGCTAACAGGGAAAAATACATTATTAAAAAATGTATTTGATTTCTTCATGGACTATGACATTAAAAGTGATTCCATAAAATCTGAAGAAAATAAAACTACAGAAATTAAAGCTCGAAAAAATAACTTTTTATCAGACATTGAACCAGTAATTAATTCTATTCAAGAGCGTATGGAATTAGGGAAAGAACAAATATTATCTTATGCTGATGGAACAGGAGCTTCATTTAATAAGGCTAAACCTAATTTTGAAGGGAATATTTCAGATATAGAAATGTTTTCTTTTCTAAGATTAATTATTGAATATGAAACAGGGATTAAAATACCAGCAACTCATAATGGTTTGGGTTATAATAATCTGATTTTCATGTCTTTATTACTTGCAAAAATGCAAGTAAATTCTGACGGGAAGTATATGGGTGATAATGCAAAAGTATTTTCAGTATTAGTTATTGAAGAGCCTGAAGCCCATCTCCATCCGGCAATGCAATATAAGTTCTTACAATTTTTAAAGAAGAATAAAAAAGAAGGAAAAGTACGACAAATTTTCGTAACTTCACATTCTACCCATATTACATCTGCGGTTTCACTTTCAGAAATTATTTGTTTGTATAAAGAAGCTGATGAAACAAAGATTAGTTATCCTGATACGATTTTTCCTCTTGATGGAAAAAGTAAGAGATATGTACAAAGGTTTCTAGATGCTACTAAATCAGACATTTTATTTGCACAGAAAATTTTGTTTGTAGAAGGAATTGCTGAGCAACTATTAATGTCTATTTTTGCTAGATATATTGGTAAATCTTTAGAAGATCATCATGTTGCTGTGGTAAATGTTGGTGGGCGATACTTCACACATTTCCTACATTTATTTGATAGCAACAAACCTAAAACAATTTCTAAGAAAATTGCTTGTATCACAGATATTGATCCAGAAAGAAAAATGAAGCCTACTGATCCTACTGATCCTACTGATCCTACTGATCCTACTGATCCTACTGATCCTACTGATCCTACTGATCCTACTGATCCTACTGATCCTACTGATCC
>NZ_KB849201.1:211132-275186 GCF_000367985.1 Acinetobacter sp. CIP-A165 | reverse complement strand
GATCCTACTGATCCTACTGATCCTACTGATCCTACTGATCCTACTGATCCTACTGATCCTACTGATCCTACTGATCCTACTGATCCTACTGATCCGATGATAGATTTATTAGATGAGACATCAAATTATAAAAAATGTTATCCATTTGAGTTCGGTGTTAATTATGATGAATATGACTATAAACAAAATGTTTATTCTGCTTATGATAAACATCCGAATATTTGTTTTTTTAGCCCCGACAAAATTTTAGGGAAAACCTTAGAGTATGAAATATTAAGAGTTAATCCTACAGCAGATTTTTTAATTACTGACTATATGTCAAATCAAGATGAAATTAAAAAATTAATGCAAGCTTGTAAAGATGAAAAAAACCTTGAAGATATTGTTACCCTTCTTAAAAAGAAAAGTAAAGAAAATACCCGCATTGTTAAAAGCATTAAAGCTAATACAAATCCTGATTGGACAGGTGATAATAAAATTCAAGCTATTATAGCTGCACGCTATCTAAACTCAGTAGGAAAAGGTGAGAATGCTTTAGAATTAGCAAGAATATTAGAAGAAAATTTAGAAAAAAAAGGCACAGCTGATTTTAAAGATTTTATTGTCCCTACTTACATTAAAGAGGCTATTGAATTTTTATGTCAATAATACAGATAGATTCCAATAAAAGACTTGATGATATTGAGCATCATTTTAAAGTTAGTGCTGGTCCTGGAGCAGGTAAGACACATTGGTTAGTTGAACATATAAGAAATGTGCTTCATCACTCAAATCGGCTTGGTAAAGTACGGAAAATTGCCTGTATCACTTATACGAATATAGCTGTTGAAACTATTTTGAATAGGTTGGGTACTTCAGCAACCCAAGTAGATGTTTCAACGATTCATAGTTTTCTATATCGTCATATTCTTAAACCATATGCTTTTTTGATAGCAGACGAGTATGGTTTAGACTATTCCAAACTTGATGGGCATGATGAACTTAATCACTCACATAGCAAGATAAGTAATTGGTTGAAGTCAACATCACAGCAATCGTTACTAAAAGGAAAAGCTAACATTTTAAAAGCTTTGGATACAATTCAATGGCAAATGACGGATAGTGGTGAATTATTTTTAGGTCTTCCAATTAATAAAACTTATCTAGGTAAGGTTACAAATATAAGTATTAAAAAAAATAGCTATATTGAATATAGAAAAGAACATTGGAAATTAGGAAATATTCATCATGATGATGTTTTATTCTTTAGTTATCAATTAATTGAAAAGTATCCATTCATTTTAGAGGTAGTTCGGGCTAAATTCCCATACTTTTTTATTGACGAATTCCAAGATTGCAATCCAATTCAACTTTCAATTATTGAAAAAATTGCGGAAACAGAGACTATAGTAGGATGCATAGGTGACCCTGCCCAATCTATTTATAAATTTCAGGGAGCTGAGTTAGGACTTTTTTTAAGTTTTAGTTTAAATGGAATGTCCCATTATCAAATCTTAAAAAATAATCGTAGCACAATAAAAATTATAAAAGTCCTAAATTTTATAAGATCAGATTTAACTCAAGAACCTGTTCGAGAAGTAGATGGTGAAAACCCTTGTTTAATAGTAGGCAGTACGAAAAACAGCATTCAGGAAGTACGAAAATTATGTGTTGATGAAGATTTTTACACTTTATCAAGAGATAATATTACTGCTAAAGCACTACAAAATGAACTAGATAATACATTTAATATAGATAATCTGTTCGAAAGTTTATCAGAGATAGATAGTGATAGAGATAGAAAACAAGCAGTTTGTAGTAGTATCAAAGCTATTGAATTAGTGAGAGAAAAAAAATTTAAAGATGCATTTAAAGAATTAGAAAAAATATTCCCAAGGAGTCATTATAATATTTCAATATCCATAGAATATATTTCGACCCTAATTGGAGAATACGATTCATACAAAAATGAAAATTTAATAAATTTTATTGAAATTATACAGAAACTATTTCATTCACGACTTACTAAAGTAAGTCGCGGTAAAGTTAAGGAATTTTATGAAAATACACTTTATAATCAACTAAGTGTATGTATAAATATTCCTGATGATATGAGTCTTAATAAGACTATTCATAAATCTAAAGGTGATGAGTTTAATAATGTTTTACTTGTATTAAAGTCAGAGCAAGAACTAGATTTTATATTATCTCCTCAATTAGCTGATCCTAAGGCAGAAGAGCATCGTATTCTTTATGTTGCTATAAGTCGTGCTAAAAATAGACTTTTTATTTCTGTTCCATCATTGAAGGTTAAGAATGAGCCTAAATTTAGCGAGCAATTTGAAATTGTTAGATGCTAGAAGTACATATTTGAGTTGAAAGCTAATGACGACTATAACCATTTATTGGTATAGTCAATTTTGCAGATATACCAAATTTTCTTGCCTGTTGGTGTATGTACTTGAATTTCATCATCTACAGACTTACCTAAACAAGCCTTCGCTATTGGGGATTGGAGAGAAATATAGTCTTTATGACCATAGATTTCCTCGTCTCCAACAATACGAAATGTGATGGTTTCACCGTCATCATTTTCTAATTCAACCCAAGCACCAAAATAGGCTTTACCATCTTGCTCAGGGCTATATTCAACTTTATAAGCAACTTCAAAAAGCTTGGTTAAGTATCTAATTCTACGATCAATTTCACGCAACTTTCTTTTATTATAGATGTAATCAGCGTTTTCTGACCGATCGCCGAGACTGGCTGCCCAAGACACTATTTTCGTAATTTCAGGGCGTTCTTTACGAACTAAATCATTTAACTCATCTTGTAAGCGTTGATAACCTTCAGCCGTTAATAATTTACGATTCAAGACAAATACTCCAAAGCCTTGCGTAAGGCATCTAATGTTGAAACTTTAAAAACAGGCTTATTCGACTCATCTACAAGTTCGCCAAAATGAGTTGATTTAAGATTCCATTTTTTTTGGAAATCTGTAGACAATAAATACTGTAATGCTCGTACTTCTTGATCAGAAAGCTTAAAAGATTCATCGGGCATCATATTCTTATGATCATAAATATCAATCCTTTGTTTTGGCGGAATAATTTCACGGATCATTTGTTGAGCTTCTTTTAATTCAGATGCCATAATTCGTACAAGCAATTGATGCTTGGGATTTTGAATTTCCTCGATCCACGCACTATCTGTTTGCGATGGTTTAACTAGGCTAGGCTGTTGTGATGCAACATCTGCAAAACATTGTATTAGTGCTCTATACTTTTCACCTGTCTTATTCCTAATGCTTTGCGCTTTAGGAACACCTCTGTTAAATCCCAAATTAGCAATGGTACTGACAGAAAAATCCTGAATTCCACGTTCCTGTTGCTCAATACATATCTCATAGATTGCATCAAGCGACTGCTGAATTTTTTGAGATGAGCCATGTTTTAATTTATTTAATAATTCTTCAGGATTCATGACTTGCCTCAATCAATGTTGGAGAATTATGTAGAATGAGTTCAATTTCTGATTTTGAAATTTTTTCAGTTTCAGAAAGTTCTATCAATTTACGCTTACCATCCATAACATTTTGTACTTTATCCCAAGATTTGAGGCGACTCATCAATAATTTAAAAATTTGATTGCCTGCCGAAAGTTGCTGTTCTTTAGATAACATGAATAAAGCAGGCATAATTTCGTTAAACATCGCCATTTTATCTATGAGTTGAGTTCTTGGGTAAATGGCTTGATCAGCATTACAAGATTTATAAATGACGGCATTTTCACACACTTCTTGTAATTGCTGATAATGACTCACTTCTTCCATTTCTAAAACCAACTCTGCATTTGAAGTAGTAATGAGCGATAATGTATCTGTATTTTCTAATAATGCATTGTTATTAATGAGCTTGTGACATTTTGTAATATGGCTATAAGCCGATTGAATATCGCATAAAAGCATATCTAATTTTTTAGCTGCTGTCTCATATTCTGATTCGAAATTTCTAAGTTCAGTTTCGAGTTTTGATCTTTTCACAGCACCTTCAAATTTTTCTTTCTTTAAGTTAGCTATATATTCTTCTTTTTCAATATTATCAATATCTTGATTAATCTGATTGATTTTAAGTTGTAGTTTGGAACATATTTCAGATTGATCATTGGATTGGAGTAATATTTCATTTGTAATTGCCAATAAACCACCAAGAAAGGCGGGTCCAGTAATAAAATGTCTACAACGTATACAATTCTGAGTTCCTAAATAACCTTGAGGTGTAGGGGTATAGAATGAACTACTTTTAATTAACTCACCACCATCCTCACATCTTGAAGCTGCAAAAGGGCAAATACCATAATCTCTAAAAATAAAATTACCTGCAGGAACCTCATTAGATAAAGCCTGCAGTAATTCCAAATTATTGCCAACCAATTGGTTTTTAACACTTTCAATTTTATTTTGTTCAATTGTTCTTTGGATAGATTCAACTTCAGATTTTAAGGCTATTTTCTCGCCTTCTTCTAATCGAGTTCTAATGTCATGATTGGAAACTTTGCAATAATAGATCGACATAATTACCGAGCTATGACCGACGATTTTCATCACGATTTCAATGGGCATACCCATTTCAAGCACATAAGCCGTAATGAGGCTTACACGCATGCTATGGGGCGTATATTTAGATTTATATGCACCTAAAACTGCTCTATTTCCTTCAAGTGTAGTTAAGCAAAGATTTGAGGGCTGTATATTATAAAGAGCAGCTGCTAATCTCGGGGTTAATGCATTTCCGACATTCGCCGCCTCAAAATCATTAAAGCGTCTAAAAAGAAAACAATTCAATCCTTTGGCTTTTCTTTGTACCTCATTTAAATTTGTTCTTTGACAATCAATCCAAGCACTCGGATATGAGATAGGATTATATTTTTGTTGCCATTTCCGTAGCCTAATTAGCCAATATGCTAAGTCTTCTGGGATCCACGGAATTGTGTAGCCTTGCCCATTGTTATTTGTTTTATTCGTCGTGGTAAACATACCTATTTGACCATCAGGCATTCTTTTTATGAATGATTGTTCTTTGGTCAACCCAGAAAGTGGGGAATTATTTATTTTCCAAATGACTTTGTTCTGCTGATCTAAATCTACAATATATTCATCTGCTTCACCTGAGTCATTATAGGCTATTTGCCGTCCTCTTAAAGGAACTTTGGTAAGTGCATAAGTATGAATCCAATCAGTTGGACACCATAAATATGCTTGATTATCAATGACACGGTAAACACAATCTAAATCATTTAAATCTAATTGATCAAAGTTTACTTTTACCCAATCTGCATCAAATTTATGAAGATGCTCTAAATCTTGGAAATTTTTTGCACTGGATGGAATAATCCATTCTTGGGCTTTTTTGACAAAATGATATTGTAAGCATGGCTTTGTCGTTTCAGAACGAATTGAGCTTGATGATATATTTTTTTGATTTAATAAAAGGGAAAATGGATTACGAGCATTGTCAACACGTACAATCTCACCAGTTTCCTCATCTTCAATCGTTAGATCATTGTCAATAATGTAATCTAAGAATTCATTGACATAAACGACTAGTTTTCTCCTCATTGGTTCTGATTCTATATTTTCAAGTAGATCACGAAATGGTTTTACATCGAATTTTTCTTGAATGAGAAAGGCGTGTGGAGATTTGCTTTTATCAAATTGTTCGATATAAAGACGAACAAAACGACACAACTGAGATTCTTTAGTCCCACCACCACGAGCTTTAGTCATGAACTCTTTGATCTTAATCGCCCAAGTGACATAGTCAGGAGAAATAAAATCTGGTTTAAATGGTTCTGTTTTACCTAAAAATTTGTACCAATTTTCCCATTCATTCGGATAGACGCCTTGCGGATCAAGCGGAAGGCCAGGGTCATTTAATTTTAAAATAAAACTTTTGTATTCTTTAGCATTTTTAAGATTTTTGTCTTCTACTAAACTTTTTAGTTCTGAATACGAAATAAAATCGACTATATCAAAAAAATCCTTATAGCTAACCCACTCATCATAAATTCGCTCAGGGTGTGCAGGCAGCCCATATTCCTTGTAATTTTGTCTATATGATACTGAATTTGAAATACCAATATTTTTACAGAATTGTTTTAAAGAATCTAGGTCTGGAAAAATCGAGAACTCTTTGTTAAATCGTTTGCTTTCAATTTGTCTGATTACTTGAGGTTTTATCATTGAATCTCTCTCAATTTTTCTTGTACTTCTTCGATTGTTGGCTTGATGTAAACAAGACATGATGTTGGACTTTTATGATGCATTGCTTTTTGAATTTCGACTTGATTTAAGCCAGCCTGACGTGCTCGAAAACCATAAGCATGTCGATGTCCATGTTCAGTTGTTCCATGATCTTTCTTACAAATTAGCCCAATACGCTCTACTGCACGTTTATGCAGTCGTTGAAAGTTTTTTATAGTTTCCGGCGCACCTAAGCTATTTGTAAATGCAAAAGGATGAGGATTACTTCTCAGAGGCTCTACACGCTGATATTTGAGATAGTTTGCCCAAATTAATAAGAACTCTTTTGCTTTCTCTGGTGGGTTAAATACAACATCAAAATATCCTTGTTTTGATGTAAGTAATGGGTTTTTCCATCCTGCATATAAACGTTCGGTAAATGGGTAGTTATTTCTAGGTTTGAACGATGTTTTGGATAAAAGAAATTCACGCCTATTTTTGAAATGAGGATCTGGAGCTACACCTAGTTCTGGATGATAAACACGAACAAGAGCTTCTTTAGGGTGATTTGGATTCAATGTGATATCTGAAGTGTAAATATGAAAAATTTCGCTTTTCCTAAGCCCACCGTAATTCATCAACATCGTAATCGCTTGTGATTTATAATCATAGTGTCCATTTTTTTCGAACCCTAAGTAAATCAACCTTTCAATTTGATCTTCAGGAAAACGGACTGCATATTCAAAATCAATCAGATCTTCATTGAATGAGCCAACCAAGCGGACTTGCTGCTGTGATAGATCTTTTTTAGTTAAATGATTTAGGAAAACATTTGCTTGTTTATGATAATAAGCACACCAATTTAGACGTTCTTCATAGCTTGTGGCTTTGCGAAATGGATTTACGCGAATTGTTGAATGTTCATCCTGCAACATCAGAAAATCTGTGTAATGGGTAATATGAAATAATAGATTATTGGTATCTCTGACTGTGCGTGGTCGCCAATAAAGATCGAGAGCATCAGTTCGGTTAGATGGGTCAATTGTACCTGTGATTAATGCCTCAGTGAAAGCTTTGAGTAATTTAGTAGCATTCTCAATTTGAGGAACAGAATTTATATATTTCAATAAAAGTTTAAGCGCATAACAAGATCTTTCTTTCCATGATTCACTTTTTGAATTAAACCAAGCCAAATAGCGCAAATGAGAAATGATGACTCCTTTCTCAGTCAGGATACAAGGTAATACTAGTGTTGTATGTGAAGTACAATCTTTGTAATTTACATAAATTTTCTTAACGTAAGCCATATACTATTTAGTATGAAGTATGAGGTGTTTTGTAATTTAAAATTAACATTATTTGATCAGTTGTCAATATAGAATATTAAGAATAGTATGTTTTAAGATAGGGTTATAATATCAATATAATAAACAAATACTTAGGAAAATTGATCGTCGTGTTCGATATCTGGGAAAACGTCTAGAAGAATTGAAGATCATCGATTATGTACCCGAACAAGAAGGAAAAGTTTATTTTGGTGCTTGGGTAGAGATCGAAAATGATGCAGGCGAAAAGAAATCACTGCGTATTGTTGGTGTTGACGAGATCTATGATCATCATCCTCAACATATTTCAATTGAATCACCAATGGCACGTGCATTACTTGGTAAAGCCGTTGATGATGATGTTGAAGTCGATACGCCGCTTGGGAAAAAAGTATGGTATATCAACTCCATTCGTTATGAAAAAAACGAAAATTGTTAAAATAACAGGGTGTTGATTTTATTTTGATCATTTGATGCATGATTTTGCATAAAAGGTTTGCCAAGGCGCGGTTTTATTTATATGATAGCCGCCATTGGAAGCGTGGCAGAGCGGTTTAATGCACCGGTCTTGAAAACCGACGAGGGTGTGAGTCCTCCGTGAGTTCGAATCTCACCGCTTCCGCCAAATATCTAAATAAGCCCTTGTTTTTGCAAGGGCTTATTTTTTATCTGTAGTTTTACCCCTCAACTTACCCCTCATCAAGTTTTGGTTGTGATTGAATCTAATTGTCCTTTTTAGTATGTCTTTGGATGATAGTTTAAAATTATCAAAGAAAAATAAACTGATTTCTCATCGGCCGAGTCGGGTGATTTGAGCTGATCGTGTCTGAAATTTTAATCAAATGGTGGAAACAAAAAAAACAGCATAAGTTTCCCTATGCTGTTTTCATTCAATCAATTTCAGTTATCGTTCATAATCTGCTTTACCTCGTTCAACTTTTAAACTTGGAGCGTTATCTCTGAGCCTAAACCAGTAGTCTGGAGCAACCAGTTGAACTTTGAGTACATTTAGGCGATTACCCACGTGAATTTGCTTTAAATCATAGTAGTTTTGTTCCTGTCCTTGAAAAAGAGGAGCATTCCCAGAATTCATGGTGTAGGTTGTGCCTAATACTACATGATCAAGATTTAGATTCATAAGATAGGGTTCAAGTGTTTGGTAAAGTGGTGTACTGTTAAATTTAATCAGGTCTGAATGTTTTTTTCGAACAAAAAAAATCAGCCTAATCGATTGTGCTTGCTCAATATCCATTTCCTCGCGCGAAAGAATACCAAGGACATTATTTTGACGACGGTTACGCCAAACAGCTTGAATGATCTCTTTACATTGTTCCTGTACGATTTCATAAGCGGACATATCCCTAAAATCAGGATCACCAAAAACAGGCTCTAGTCCATTGCGTAGTTTACGCTGTACAACGAGTGAATGAACTTCAAAACGATTTGTTTCACCGCAGATAAATTCTAAGAATCGATCGTATGAAGTGGTCAAATGTCCAAATCTATTGCTCCAGGATCTACATTGAGTTGTGATTGCTCTGGTTTGGATTTGGACTTTGAAATCAGCAAAACACATCTCACAAGCCTGTTCTACATCTTGGTACGCACCGATAGGGATATCGCAAATTCGATGTTTAAACATTAATTGACTGAGTAAGGCAATTTCAGGATGAAGTAAGGCATTTTGAAATCTACCCGTTGTATAAGGGTTACACGTATTGTCTCCTACAATAGCTAGAACAAGGCGACCCAAGTTTGTGACATAAAGATTGGGTATAAATGGATGAGAGACGGCCGTAGGATTATTGGTGAATATCCGAAAGCGTTTTCCAGTTTTAATTTTGTGGATCAGCTCTGAGTATGAGGCTAAAGAAACAGGGACAACATGTGTGTATCCTTGATAAGCATAGGCTTTAGTCACAACATTAAGATAGTTGAGGGCTTCGGTTTTTTCCATAGCGTTGAATGTAGTCATATTATACTTCCTGAGAGAATGGTTGAGATTTTGTTGTGATTAAAGTGCGAGGGCGGCCTGAATTGGCTTTAGGCTCAGGAAGCTCACTGCGGTGAAATCGTTTAAAATTCTTCAGCTCAGAAAACATAAAAAACTGATCAGCTTTGACGATGTAATCAAAAGTTTTGAATAAGTAAGACTGTTTTTCAGTATCAGAATAATGAATCATGCCGATACCACAGTATTTGTATTGGTCTTTCTGCATATTGCAGATGTAGGTGCAGCCGCGATTTCTGGTCACTTTTATCCAGTAATCCGAAATATATTGGGCGAGCGTAATATCCTCTTGATGTTTATCACCATCATAGAAAAAGTAGGCGTGTATATGGAACCCAGTGGCATGAGAGTATTCATACTGCCAGATATAGCCTTCTATGGCGTTTAATAGCTTGTTATTGCGCCAATTGTTCTTGAACTTTTTCATAGACCGTTTTAGATAGCTCAGGTCATGACGCGAATAAGTGAGAGCAATAGACGATGCATGTTTGAGCAAGGTCTCTGGATCACGTTTCAATGCAAAATCCATTCTGATGACCAAGACTCTGGCAAACTTTGCAATGAGGTGGTTGAAGAGCTCAATGCACGCAGACTTATTATTTTTCTTGTCTATACTTCGATCTCTGATTTTCTTTTTATACTCGGTACTACCCAGCTGTTCCATCAGCCGTGCTATAAACAGATTAAATAAATCAACATACTTTTGGGCACTCTGCTTATCTTTAGGATTGATAAGCGCAGGGAAGGAGAGTATCTCAAGGTCTTCTGAAGAGAATTTTGATTGCACGGACATCCATGCTTTTACTTCTGCACCATATGAATACTTCGTAGAAAATTGATGCTGGAATGCTGAGCGCATTTTCTCTTCTAAAGATTCCCATTTGGGAAGAAAATGAACTCGATGACGTTCAGGAAAGAAAGGAGACTTTTCTTTCACTATTTTTGCTACAGGAAGTTGAGTCTTTTCACATAGAGCAACGACATTGACAATGTTGAAGCAAATATCAGCCACATGATCAATCGCATGTCGAAATTGATATGAGTTGCCATCTAGTGCTGTCAGCATGCTTGAACTTAGATCAGAATGCTGAAGAGCAGTTAGCTCCTCAAGCGTAAATGTGCCAGCGGAGTTATGGAGTTTTGGTTTGTTCATACATTTCTCGATAATAGGTTTCAAGAAATTTGGGCAATAGCTGTCTGTAGCCACGAGGTTGAGTCGTGTCTAAATGGGATGAATGACATCAGTTAAATATGATCTACTCTCTGAGAAGGATTAACTCAGTGAGTGATCTGACTTTGCTAGAGCAGTCAGAATCACTACAGATGATCATTGCTCAATCATCTCTGTCTCTTACAGTATGAAGATCAATATATTCAATAATTTAAGTATCTAAAAGATATGAATATATTAAATGGTTTAATACCGTTATTCATCTTCAAGCAAAACTCAAGTAAAACAGACAGGCTATGCACAAATTCATATTGTATTTACGTGAATATCTCAATTTATGAGATATACACAGTTAGGCCGTCTTTTGTGGATGATTACGGGCTTCTATTTTGGACTGAATCCAAGCCTGAACCTCACTAAGTCGCCAACGAGTCAGATGACCGAACTTTACTGGTTTGGGAAAGTCGGGGTCATAACGTTTAGACTTTGAATTCATGCGATCATAGATGGTTGACCGAGATAGACCTGTAAGCTCTTCTAGATCAATGCGCGTGATCATTTTGAAGGGATCGGTTGTTGAAGCCATAAGTGTATTCCTTGTTGGGGGATTTAAGTGCATGTTGTACAACATAGGAATACTTTAGATGGGGCCTCGATGCACTTACAGTTTTGTGCACCGAGAGATTTTTATTAGAGAAATCTTAGGTCGTGAATATTGAACTAGGCATTTGTTTTTAAATGTGTATTTTCCCTTTCCAAGGTATAATATTTTTTTACTTTTTCATAAAGTGAAAGTTTTTCGCCATCTTGATCTTTAATTTGATGTTTCCATTGATAGAAATTTTGCAGAATATTTTTATGGATATAAGGGATTGCATTAGCAGAACGTAATTTGTTTAATGTTTCCTTACAGCCCTCAAGTCGGTCATCTAAGCGTTTGATATGTATGGCACCTTGGATACCAGTTTTAATGAAGCTATCTTTTATCTTTTTCTTTCTAGGCATATAGGTATAGCTATAGCTACCTTTATTTTGAGCGCTTTTAAAGACATTCTGTTTATTCAATAAATTTCTTTGTTTATGCGTGTAAATTTCTATGATGATTGGAAGAATCATTTTTTCATATTCAACATCAATTTCAGTATCAAAAAGTGCATGCGCCTCAATATTCTTTTTCTTGGTTGGACTGAGATACTTTTCCACGTGCTCTTTGTATTTGGGTTTTAAATGAACCCGAATCATTTCTTTGATTTCTAAATCTTTATATGCCTGAGCCTGTATTTTTTTTATTTTTTCAGCAATTTCTGCTGGAATATCTACTGATCTACAATCCATATGCCGTGCATAAAATTGGAAGGCATGTTGATAGGCTGTTTGTGCCTTTTTTAAGCTTACAGGCCATTCAGTCTTTTCTGTTGAGTCGGGGACTTTGTTTCGTAATAGGTCTACATAATCATTTGAAGCAATATAGTTTTTAAAATCTCTGATGGCGAGGAGCACTTCATCATAATGCCGATAAAGACGGTCTTCTATAGGAAGTTCCATAAATTTATTTTTATCGAAATAGTGGGGTTGTAAGCCTAGTTCTAATAGGGCTTTTTGTTCATCTGAAATTGAAAAATTGCCGTTATCAAGGAGTGATTGAAGGACTTGTTGTTCTTCAGCTTGATTTTTTACATGGGAAAAATGCCAATGATGTTCAATTGAGAGAGCTGGATTACGGATATTCTGAATCACAAATCGCTCAAGGATTCTAATTTCTTCAATTTCTTTTATGAGATCAATGTATTTTTCCATGTTGAATTGTCGATTATGAACTTGGCTCAATTATAGCAAAACAGATACGAGCTTTATAAAGTTATAAGCAGAAAAGGGAAAGGAGTTTGTAAAAAGTTAGAGGGGGTTTTGATGTGCAGAGTTAACCAATTAAGTGCTGTATTTTAATGATTTAGCTCAGAATGACCACCCTCAATTGAATTGCTGTTTTTAACACGCATTTAGAGGAAGTCGTTTGGTTATTTATCAGTGGTTGATCAAGCATATGTTGATTTATTGAGAGACCGATCAAAACTAAGAACTAGAATTGAATCCTTGGAATATATTTTATACATACTCAGAGATTAAGTAAACTCATCCATTTATGTCAGATTGACATATTCTCACCTAGAAACTATTCTTTGCCTGCTGGCCTACATTGCCAGTCGGTTTTGACAGACCGTTTACACACAAGCACATCAAAAAAGTAATTTTTTGGTGGAGAACTCGTTCGTTCCTCCTCCGTTGCGGTAGGGCGAGGGAGGGACGCCTTGTGCGTGCTGATTCTTGTGTGTCAGTCTGTCAACCCTTTCTCGTTCTGCCACCATAATCAATTGACAGTGATTTGGTAGAGCTCTTGATTACACACAAGGAGTCCGCCATGCGTACTATTTCTATTCTTCATTTCTTTTTTTCATCTCAGTCTTTACCTGTGTTGTATTGCAGAACCTAGCTTTTCTGCTGATTGAGCTGAAACCTTTATGACGATCACAATCAATAATGAACTTGGGATTTACTCAGGATAAGTCACGTCTGGGCTTTATAAAAACAACTTCATTTTCTGATCTTAATTAAAGCAATTTCACATACACATTACCTCAATGAAGCCATATCCAAAGATGGACTGGCACGCATATGTATTGATAAGAGGAAGAGATGGGATTAACACGATTATTTTTATTATTCGGCTGTGCCTTGCTGACAGCCTGTAGCAGTTCATTTGAATCCGAGTTTAAAGATGGTTGCCGAAATTGGGGAGCCAATCGCAGTTTCTGTTCCTGTAGCTATGACAAGGTCGAGCAGTACTACGGTGCAGATCGTTTGGAACAGATTAAAGAGCCGTGGCAATTCCCAGAAGACTGGGAGAATAAAGTCCAACAAGCAGGCATGGCCTGTATGTCCAAATTGAAATAGGGAGGACTGACCATGAAGAATTTTATTATCACTTACCTCCTGATCATGTTGGGCTACTGGGTGAAATTGATCTGGAGCTTTCCTGCGGGCTATTCCAAAGCCTATCTGCTGGGTCGCGCCTTTGTGTGGCCTTTTGCCTTTCTGGAGTGGCTGTTCTCTTAGCAACTTCAAGTAGCACGCATTGGCGATGCAATAACAGAAAAAAATTAAACAGGTCAGATATATGAAAAAAAGATTGATTTACTTCAGCGCTTTAGCGCTGGGATACAGTTCATGGAGCCATGCAGCGCCTTCTTATGGATTGGGTTCAGCTGAAACCATGGCGCACTTAGTCAATGTACAGAAAGGCAGTGGTTATTCAAGTATTTGTACCTACCGCTCTGCAACACGCCATTATGGTGTACATCAGATTCAAGCCTCAATGTCCAATGGTTGTGAACAACAGCTTGCTTATACCGCAACGTGGGAAGGGGGCGGCGTGTTAAGAGTATTCGGCACAAGTAACAGTTTAATTGTTCGACGAGTCGGCTACCGTGCACCTGCTAAAGCGTCACGATCGACACCAGCGCCTGTGAGTAAATACAAACGCTTATGTGATAACCCGAATGTCTCAGAAAGTTTTAACCAACAAACAGGTGAAACCACCAACTGTCGAACAGGTGAGGTCACGATTGACCCATACATCAAAGCAATCAAAGAACAAGGCCTATGGCCATATTAAATAGGGGGAAAACATATGCAAAAGCTTAAACCCGCCAGCCTTGTGGCACTGATCATAGGTATTGTCATCGTTGTTGTGGGGGCTTATCTATTTAATCAGCACCAACAACGACAAACAGACCTACAGTTAGCCCAACTGGCATTAGAACAATCCAAAGTCCAAAACCAAACAACGGACATCGCTCAAGCCGCATCTGAACCGATTGAGCACGGGCTCTCAGGGATTGAAGGCTTAACCGAAGATCGTGCCAACCAAACAGCGCATCTAGAGGTCAGTCCTGATGAGGTTGCTGGGGCACTTGCTGCGGTAGAAAGTGCCAAAGCCACTCAAAAAGCAGCCGCGGCTGAGCGTTTAAGTTATGAGGTTGATGCTAAATACCATGATGGAAAAACCCTAAGCTCAAAGCTTTCCCGTTATGGCTTACAACCGATGAAATCTGCACCTGCTGATTTAAGAGCAACAGTCCCGGATATTGATCAGATGCTGGCGACTCATCTCATGGAAGTATGGGGACGCTCTAGTCCAGATCAGGTCGCAAAACGACTGGATGGCTGGAGTGAACAGGGGAACACCATTACTTACCGTACTGCGTGGGATTCTGATCGCTACCAATGTACCTGGTATGTGGTGCAGTGGAATAAAGACACGGATGAATTGCTCAATGAAGGCTATAAGCCCTGTTTTGGTCGCTAATCCAGCTAGTTTTACAACAAACTCATTCAATACAACATGACTTTATTTTAATCAATACGAGACAATCCTATGAAACTAATACAACGCTTGAGCTGTGGTCTTTTAATGCTTACCGTGAGTGCAATGGCATTTGCCAAGACAGAACAGATCACCTTAAAAAAAGATATTGGATTTGGTGAGGAGGCAGTGATCTTCCCGACTACCAGGGGTGAAGTGATTTTTAACTATTTTGCCTTTCCAGATCATGTTGCCAAACAGATTAAACCGTATAAGAAAGGGCAATGTCTGGAAATCCAGTCCAAGTATGGTTTCTTTAAAGACACAGGTGATGGAAGCTATATCCAAAGCATCCGCCCATGTAACAAGAAACCCCAAGCCAGCACCACAACCAAAGTGAATCGTTAATCGAAACAAAGTAAACCGCATAAACCTTAAAAAACCACGAGCCCATGCTTGTGGTTTTTTTATGCCTGTTTCCCAATTTCTGAATACCCAAACAAGGAGCACGCCATGCAGCAATGCCCCTATTGCCATTCACCGCATGTGCAATTACTACGGCGCAGCCAACACACCCAATCCCAAAGCAAAATCTCATTCTCCTCCTGTTCACCGATGTCGCTGGCAGCAGTGGGTATACAAATCTCGAAACGCTTAGGAATCAATCCACTGGTGGGCGGCTTTATTGGATTGGCAGCAGGTGGAATGTTTCTGCTCTACATCCAGCAACAGGACAATCTGATCACCTTGCATTACCAGTGTGAGCAATGCCTGGAACACTTTGAAATTCAACAGCCTGAATAAGGCGAATCTACTTAAAAGGAAAACATTATGGCACATCAACTAGAACAAATGGCTTATGTCGGTCAAACCCCTTGGCATGGTTTAGGTAATCAACTGACCCCAAGCCAACCGATTGAAGTCTGGGCACAACAGGCAGGTATGGACTGGCAGATTGAATCCTCCGATGTCAGCTATATGGCACAAAACCCACGTGGGCAAAGCATTATTATGCCCTTTGAAGAACAACGGGTTTTATACCGCTCTGATACCCATGCACCGTTATCGGTGGTGAGCCAACGCTTTCAGGAAGTCCAGCCTAAACAAATTTTAGAGTTCTACCGAGACTTAACTGAACAATCAGGCTTTGAACTGGAAACCGCAGGGGTACTCAAAGGTGGTAAGAAGTTCTGGGCCTTAGCTAGAACAGGACAAAGCGCAGCCTTAAAAGGTAGGGATGTCAGCAATGGCTACATCCTCTTAGCCACGGCTTGTGATGGAACGTTGGCAACAACAGCGCAATTCACTTCTATTCGAGTGGTATGTAATAACACCTTGGCCATTGCTCTTAAAGGACAACAAAGCAATGCTGGTGTGGTCAAAGTCCCACACAGCACTCGCTTCGATGCCGAGAAAGTCAAACAACAACTTGAACCGTACCGGGTTTATCGGAGACTTTTTTATTTAAGTTAGGCCACCTGACCTAACGGATTAATCTTATCATAGTACATTGCTTCAAACTCAAAAGGCGATACATAACCCAGTGCACTGTGTACACGCTTTTTGTTGAACCAATCTACCCAATTTAATGTCGCAAGTTGTACATCCGCTAAACCTTGCCAATCTGCTTTTAAATATTCAATCACCTCTGTTTTGTATAAGCCATTCACCGTTTCAGCCAGAGCATTATCGTATGAATCACCCGTTGTACCGACTGATGCTCGTAAATTTGCTGCTTCTAAACGATTGGTATAGCGAATGGAAAGATATTGCACACCTCTGTCGGAATGATGAATCACATTCTTTGGCATGCCTCGATCATGCAATGCTTGCTCCAGTGCATCAAGTACCATATCTGTATTCATCCGTGTTGATACTTTCCATCCAACAATTGTTCGCGAGAACACATCAATAATAAATGCGGTGTAGACCCAGCCAGAATTGGTTTGAATATACGTAAAGTCACTGACCCATAATTGGTCAGGTCGATCAGCACTAAAATTCCGTTTCACTAAATCATCTGCTCGTTTTTGATCATCTCGGCTGCGGGTAGTTTGTTTGTTCTTACCACGCCAAACACCTTGTATATCTAGCTTTTTCATCAATCGAGCAACTGTACAACGTGCAATAACATAGCCTTCACGTTTCAATTTTTGCCAAACTTTACGTACACCATATCGACCTAAACTTTCTTTCCAAATACGTTTGATTTGCTCTGCATGATGTAAATCATGCAGAGCACGTTTCGCTCGATGTTCTGGGTTATCAACGAGATCTAAAGCCCGATAATAGGTCGAAGCTGCAATCGGTAAAATTCTACAAATCGCTTCAACACCATATCGATCTTTATTGTTATGGATAAAATCCACCATTATTTGTGTGGGCGGTCGAGCTCCGCCTGGGCGAAAAAAGCGGCTGCTTTGCGTAGAATTTCATTGGCACGCTTTAATTCTTTAATTTCACGTTCCATTTGCTTCATTTTTTCTTGGTCAGATATCTGTTGTACTTTGGCAGGATTTAGTTGATCCATATGCTTTAAATACCAAACACGCAATGTTTCAGGAGTACAACCGATTTTAGGAGCAATAGCTGTGATTGCTGCCCAAGTAGAAGGATAATCTTTTTCAGATTCAATTAGTAATTGAACCGCTCTTTCTCTAATTTCGGGGGTATAGTTTGGTTTTTTCATCGGAATAGTCTCTCAGAATATTGAGTCTCCGACAAACCTGGTACGGTTCAACTTGGGATCTCAGTGCGTGCATGGGATGAACACATGTATGAAATGAAACAACTGAGTCAACGTAAAGTCACGCAACAGGAAGCCGCAGCGTACTTTGATGCAGTATTTAATAACGGCAATCTCAGCAGTGCGGAACAGGATGATCGTTTGATTCAATACTACCGTAATGCAGCTATCCCCAAAACTATTCCAGCCAGCAACCTTCGCGCTGACAATAAAACCGAACCGAATGGACGTGCCATGTCTAAGGTGATGACCATGTTTAACGGGCATGGACGTGGGGCAGAACTGAGTTCGGCCAAAGATACTGCCTATGGATTACTGTGCTCGATTACCGAATTTGTGGATCATGAGCGTCGCGCCATGAGTACCGACCACCGACTCGATTCAGCATGGTTTGGGCCAGGGGCTTCGATTAAACAACGAGGATTAGAACAGGCACTCAGAATGGTGGTGTAATACTTAACCCTAAAGATTGAATTTCAGCTTCATTTAAGCTTAGTCAATTAGCCTAAGCAGCATCAAGATCACTGATCTAACTGAACACCCTTCGCCACATTCCTCAGATGTGGCTTTTTTTATGCCTGAGATTAGGTTTAAATTAGAGCGTAGATTGGAGGGGGATACTTGTTATATCAAGATGATTTTTTATCCATGACTTGATTGCATTTGGTTTCTGTAGGTAAGAAACCGAAGAGTTTGCTTTGTTGATTGAGAACAGCAATAACGCCAATGAAATAAAGTAATATGAATACAAAGCAGATTAATCCCAGAGTAAATGATCGGCAATAGTAGTGGAAAGCTTTTCGCCAAGATTTTTGTCCTAAAACATTAATAATTTTGGTTGTTGATTTGAGTTCCTGCTCTGTTAAATCATGCTCGATTTCTTGTTCTTTTAGGCACTTAAGTAGATCGTTACGATAGTCGTAATAAAGAATAGCAATATTACTGCTTGCAAGGTAAAGAGACCAACAGAACATAATGATGCCCGACCACAACAGCATTAGATATTCATAAGTAAGTAAATCTGGCTTAGTCATTGCACGGTCTATGACAAATAAGCCAAATCCACCGATGAGTAGTAACGCCGCAATATTACGTGAGAAAGCGAGTATCCGTTCGTTCATTGTATAGTTAAAAAGCATATAGTTTCTCCATAGAAGTTTGTTTTATAAACATAACTTTTCTGAAAGAAAAATATATGTATGATCGCTAAATGAACGACATTTCGCGTCGCAAAGTTGGGTGAAAAATAACCAATCGAAGAATCACAAGTATTGAGCTGATACCTACTCCAGCTTTAATCAATGGAGAAAATCTATATATTAAATTCGATTTTTACTATCTCACCACATCATCTGATGTGGTTTTTTTATGCCTGAAATTTAACTTTTAAGATTTTATTCAATAGGAAATCGTCACAATGAACAGTAATACTCAAATACAGCACAGTTTAAACAATCCCCCCTTACAACCCTATGCACCGAACCTAAATCAATCAATTCAACAGACCGAAGTTGGCACCCGCAGTAAACGTAGACCCCAAAAAACTACTCGCTTGCCTTCAGCCAGACGCCTTGCCAATACCAAACAGATGAATTATCAACAATGGTTAGAACTCAGAAAACAGGGTATTGGCAGTAGTGATGCAGCCACTGCCTGCGGACTGAATCCTTATATGTCGATGCTGGAACTGTGGATGATTAAAACAGGACGCATGCAACAAAGCATAGAAGATGAAAGTACAGGTTACGCACCTTTATACTGGGGTAAACAGCTTGAACCTCTGATTGCTGAATACTACAGCATGCATACCAACCATAAGGTCCGTCGGGTGAATGCTATCTTGCAACACCCAGATGAAGACAAAAAGTTTATGTTGGCAAATCTCGATTATGCCGTGGTGGGTAATGACGATGTGCAAGTGCTAGAGTGTAAAAGCGTTGGAGAATATGGCGCTAAGCTATGGCGGGATGGTGTACCACTGTATGTACTGTGCCAAGTCCAGCATCAACTGGCGGTCACAGGCAAACAAGCCGCACATATCTGTGCCTTGATCTGTGGACATGAAACCCGAATCTATAAAGTCAGTCGAAATGAAACCGTGATTCAGCACATCATCAATGCCGAACGTCACTTCTGGCAATGTGTAGAAACGGGTATTCCACCGAGTGTCGATGCCTCAGAATCCGCAGCCAAAGCTTTAAAACAACTCTATCCTGAACATATTCCACTGTCGGTTGAAGACCTGACCCAAAATGAACAAGCCAACTACTTATTTAGACAACTACTGCAAGAGCGACACAAAGTGGAACAACACCAGCAATACTTTGATGAACTAAAGCATCAACTGCAAATGATGATGAAGGATGCAGAACGTGCAGTGTTTATCGATGGATCGGTGACATGGAAGAAGTCACAAGACTCCACCACATTAAACAGTAAAGCCTTACTCAAACAACACCCTGAATATCTACAGCAGTTCCCACAAATTAAAGTGGGGACACGAAGATTTCAGATTTATTCGAATGGTGGATAACTCAGCAATAATCCACAATGGCAAAATCTGAAAATAAGAAAGCATGACCAATACCATTAAAGTCTTGAATCTTGAGATGAAAAATTAGTCATGCTTTTATATTTTGAACTGCGTGGTTCTTGGGTTAAGTCTTTGTTTTAGCAATCTAAATAAGCTTTTAAATGTTTGCTTACAACGCTTTGATCGACAAGCCTCGTTTATATTTGCCATATTGCTGCTCACAAAACTTTGCAGAAGATTCTTGATTGGAATCAATATGCCTTACAACACAGCTGCTTTTAATTTCACTTTTATTGCTATGCCTTAGGCACTCATTGGCAATCACATCATTCACAACTTAGCGTAGCTGTGTATTGTTTTTTAATTCAAAAATGGAGGTTATTGCAATGAACAATATACAAATCAAAGTAAAGGATCAATTTGAAAGGGAAAATTTAGCCATCGCCTTTATTCGAAAGGCGAATACGCAGGACATTCCTTTATCCAAACGTATTGAGCATATCGAGATTGAAGGTGAGATACTTCGACCGAATATGGAATTACTCTACGAAAACCCAAAAGACGGGCGCATTTATCGCTTAATCGACATTGTTGATGCAAGTTAACTGTTGATGTAACGCAAGCTCACACAAACAGCTGATTCAAAAGAAAACCCACTCCCTTGCAGGATGTGGGTTTTTTTATGGCTGAACCTTTTAAACTCTATAGAGGATAGCACCATGATTAAAGGTCTCGCAATAACACCACCAGTTCTAGGACGTATCAGTATTGGTAAAATCGTCGAAAAGAATGGTAAACGACTCCCCGAAAAGGATGACCAGTTCACTATTACTAGCCAAATTCAAAATAAGGATGGCTGGGTCAAACATCCATTGGATGAACAGCTCCGAGCTAAAGCACCGAATCAAAACCAAAAGCTCAGAAGCATTCCAGTTCGCATGATCTTCAATGACCCTGAGCTGAATCTACGAGCGGAGTACAGCCTATTTGACCGACAAACAGGACGTTTAATTTGCTCAGGCAATGGCGAAACCTGTCAGCGACTCGGACAAAGCGGCATTGAACAACATCATTGTCCATCGCCTGATCTTTGCACATTGGCACAAGGTGGGCTATGTAAACCCTATGGACGACTGTATGTCAATTTAGATGAATCGGATGAGTTTGGTACGTTTATCTTTAGAACCACAGGTTTTAACAGTATTCGGACACTGGCGGCACGGCTGAGTTATTACCATGCGGCATCGGGTGATTTACTGTCATGTCTGCCATTGCAACTTACTCTGAGAGGCAAAAGCACAACACAAAGTTATCGTACCCCGATCTACTACGTGGATTTAACGTTACGCGATGGTGTGAATTTGCAGGAGGCGATTAGCTCAGCCAAACAGATTGATGAAACAAGTAAGGCAGCAGGGTTTTATCAGGAAGCTTTAGATCATGTGGCACGGCAGGGCTATGGCAATGCTAGCTTTGAGGTGGGCGGGGAAGAAGGCTTGGATATTGTTGAGGAGTTTTATAGTGATGAATCTAAGCCACAGCAGCATCAACAATCTCATGATTTGACTCATGTTCAGGATATTCAAAAAGGGTTGCAGCAGTCGGTGCAGGCTTTGAACTAGCTACTAGTGATGAAAGGTACAACAGTATCTTTCATTATTTTTTTTGCTACTTTTTAAAAAGTACTAATAAAACTATTGACGAATTGAGTGGGGTGTTTTATGATTTCTTTAATAAATCGTACTAATAAAACTATTTTTGGAGTTTTAATGAAACTGGATAATGTATTGAGTGTGAAAGTTGGTGTGGCTCAATTTGAAACCACTGATGAGGGTGTAAATAACCTTGCACAAGTAGGTTTGGTTAATGGTGCTAATATTTCTGAATTAGGTGATTTAGACTTTGTTGATGCGGAGTTGAAGTATGTATATGTTTCTGCTGAAAAATTACATGATAATGTTCTGAAAGTTGGTGACATTGTTTTGATGTCTAGAGGGTCAAATATGCGTGCTGCAATTGTAAATCAGCAAGATGCTGATAAAGACTTAATTGCTTCACCGAACTGTTTGGTTTTAACGGCTAACCTGAACTATGTATTACCAGAAGTTATTGTTGCATTTCTCAATAGCGAGCTTGGTCAAAAAACACTAGATTCTTTAAGTACAGGGGCAACAATAAAAAATGTTCCTGCTCGAAAAATTAAAGATATTGATTTAAGTGTTCCTGATTTAGCAGTACAAAACAAAATTGCACAAATCTTTAAACAGAATATCGAGACCTTAAAAAGCCTTAAAGTGTTGCAGATGCAGCAAAAAATTACTGCAAATGCTGCAATTCAAAAATTAATGGCAGAGTAGGAGGCTGTATGAATCTTAATGCTGAAGTAAAAAAACAGTTATTTAAAACGTTTGAGATACTTAAAACAACTTTATCAGTGGATCAAATCCCTGAAATTCTGAGTTTAACGAGCTATAGCGTATATGCAGAGTTTGATACAGTGAAAACTGTATCGAGTACAGGTGAAAATGAAATCTTGAAATATTTTCAAGATTTTGTTCAAAGACATAATTTAATTTGGGTGAATGCTCCAGTTTTAAAAGCTGCTGCACATTCATTTTCAGACATACTTCGGTCTCTTATTACTTTTTATGGTGAATGCACTTCAACTGATGAATTTGGGCGGCAGATTGTAGGTCTTTTACAAGAATGGGTTGGTCTTAATCCATCTTCTTTAGGGTCTTTTTACAGCAGTTCAGAATCGGTGATTGCATTATTCCAAGCCTTAATAGGTGATTGTTCTGATGCTGTACTTTATGATGGCGCATGTGGGATTGGGATGATTGCGAATAGGTTGAACCCTAAGAAAGCGATCTTAAGGGATATCAATCAAACGGTTGTGGGCATTACTGCATTATTGTTTAAAATGTCCAACATAGATGTGGATTTACAGGTTGCAGATACCTTAACGCACAATGAAACTTCTTATGATGTTGATATTGTAGCGAGTACACCACCATTTGGTTTAAGAATTCAGTCTCAGTTGGTAGAAAATACTGCATACATTAGAGATATTCATTTGGGAAAATCTATACCATCGAGTGCCTCAGAAAGTCTATGGATTCAGCAAGCCTTATATCAGCTAAATGACACTGGGCGAGCATTTTTGCAAATTATACCTGGTTGGTTGTTTCGTGGTGGCTATGATGCTGCTTTAAGAGAGAAATTAATTGAAAAAGATTGGGTTGAAGCCGTAATACAATTGCCTGAAAAGTTGCTTAGTAATACCAATATTGAAACAGTGCTTTTAGTTTTAAATAAAGCCAAAGACACTAATGGAGTGGTGCGTTTTGTAGATGCACGAACTCTAGGTCAGCGTACTCGTTCGCAGACGACATTGATGTTAGAAGACATCAATTTAATTCGTAATTTGGTTATGGGGATTGAGACTGATTCACAGCTTAGTCAAACCATCTCATTACAGCAGATTAAGGAAAATAAATACAATTTACACTGTAATGAGTATTTTGCCTCTGAGATTGAAGAAACAAAGCTAGACTTAAAAGCTGAGAGTGACAAGCTTATTCAGGCACAGCTTGAATATGAGAAAGCTCAACAAATTTTTAATCAGATTTTGAGTGAAGTTTAAGGGGATAATTATGATGCAAGTAACCCACCATGCACAAAAAAGAATGACCAAACGTGGAATTACCAAAGATATGATTGACTTTACTTTGGATTTTGGCGAGACAAAAGGTGATAGATGGGTGCTTAATCGTAAAATGATTGAGCAATCCATTGGTGATTTAGAGCGTAAATTGAGAACGGCTAAAAAATTGAGAGATAAAGGTGGCATAGTAGTTGTCGCTGAGGGTGAATCTTTATTGACAGCTTACGATTTTGATAGCCGCAAAATGGCATATTGATTTGAGAAACCTAAATAGTGGTTTAGCTAAACTACTATTTTCTAAATTTTGAATAGATTATCCAATTAATCATTTATTTGAACAAATGACGTAGAGAAACGAACAAACATGGCGATTAAGAAAACAGAACTTTATTCTTCCTTATGGGCAAGTTGTGATGAGTTACGTGGTGGTATGGATGCTAGCCAGTACAAAGATTATGTGCTGACCTTGCTTTTTATGAAATATGTCTCTGATAAATATAAAAGTAATCCGTATAGCATGATTGTCGTACCAGAGGGTGCGAGTTTTGACGATATGCTTAAACTTAAAGGTGATAAAGAAATTGGCGATAAGATCAATAAAATCATTGCATTATTGGCAGAAGAAAATGATCTGAAAGGCGTGATTGATGTTGCTGATTTTAATGATGAAGACAAGCTTGGCAAAGGCAAGGAGATGCAAGACCGTTTGTCTAAGCTGATTGGGATTTTTGAGGGGCTGGATTTATCATCAAATCGAGCTGAGGGTGATGACCTACTTGGTGATGCTTATGAATATTTGATGCGTCACTTTGCGACCGAATCGGGTAAGTCAAAAGGACAATTTTATACGCCTGCTGAAGTTTCTCGTATTTTAGCAAAAGTTATTGGGATTCGTCATGATACCCCACAAGATGCTAGTGTTTATGATCCGACCTGTGGTTCAGGTTCATTGTTATTAAAAGCCAGTGATGAAGCTCCACGAGGTTTGTCTATTTATGGTCAGGAAATGGACAATGCGACCAGCGCGTTGGCTCGTATGAACATGATTTTGCATGACAATGCGACCGCTAAAATTTGGCAAGGTAATACAATTGCCGATCCACAATGGAAAGATGGCAACGGGCAACTTAAAACCTTTGATTTTGCTGTAGCCAATCCGCCATTTTCCAGTAAAAACTGGACGAGTGGGATTAATCCTGAACACGATAAATTTGAGCGTTTTGTGTGGGGCGTACCTCCTGAGAAAAATGGTGATTATGCGTTTTTATTGCACATTATTAAAAGCTTGAAAAGTACAGGTAAAGGTGCAGTTATTTTACCGCATGGCGTACTGTTCCGTGGTAATGCAGAAGCTCGTATTCGTGAAAATCTGATTAAGCAAGGTTATATTAAAGGCATTATTGGTTTGCCTGCCAACTTATTCTACGGTACGGGAATCCCTGCTTGTATTATCGTGATGGATAAAGAAAATGCCCAAGCACGAACAGGCATTTTCATGATTGATGCCAGCAAGGGCTTTATCAAGGATGGCAATAAAAACCGATTGCGTAGCCAAGATATTCACAAAGTGGTGGATGTATTCAGCAAGCAGCTTGAATTACCACGTTATAGCCGTATGGTGACTTTAGCTGAAATTGCTGATAATGAATATAACCTGAATATTCCTCGTTATATTGATTCCAGTGAAGCTGAAGACATTCAAGATTTAACGGCTCATTTACAAGGTGGGATTCCACAGCGTGATATCGAAGCCTTAAATGCGTATTGGAAAGTATTTCCAACGATTCGCACTACGCTTTTTGCCGATGATCGAGAGGGTTATGTAAAGTCCTTGGTTGAAGCCGCTCAAGTCAAAAGCACAATTTTAAATCACCCTGAATTTAAATCTTTTGCTGAGCAGAGTTTGCAGCCATTTACCGCTTGGTGTGAACGTGCAGCACTTGGAAATATTCAAGTGGGCGAACAACCCAAAGCCATTATTCATCGTATCAGTGAGGATTTACTCGACAGTTATGCCGATATGCAATTGTTAAGTAAATACGATATTTATCAGATTTTGATGGATTATTGGGATAGCGTCATGCAGGATGATGTGTTTATTTTGAGTCAAGATGGTTGGAACTCTGCCAAAGTATTAAAAAAACTGCTTGTCATCAAAGGTGAAAAACTCAAAGAAAGTCCTGATCTGGTGATCAATAAAGATAAATACAAAGCTGAAATTATTGCACCGTCTTTGATCGTGGCACGTTATTTTGCAGTAGAACAAAAGAAGATTGATGCGCAACAAGCCGAACTTGACAGCATTAGCCAAGAGTTGGAGAGCTTTATTGAGGAGCATAGTGGTGATGAGGGCTTATTGGTCGATGCACTCAATGATAAAAATAAAGTCACGGCTGCTACGGTCAAAGTTCGGTTAAAAGTGAGTAAAGATGCCGAAGAAATTAGTGTGTTAAAGCAGGTGCAAAAACTATTTGAGCAAGAAAGTACATTGAAAAAAGCAGTCAAAGACTTACAGGATGCTTTGGATCTGGCAGTTTTTCAAAAATATCCACAGCTTGATGAGCAAGCGATTAAAACCCTTGTGGTCGAGGATAAATGGCTTGCGACACTGAAAGCTAATATTAAAGCGGAAATTGAGCGAGTCACACAACAACTTGCTAATCGAGTGAAAGAGTTGGATGAGCGTTATGCAGAACCTTTGCCACAAATTAGCAAAAATGTTGATAGTTTAAGCGATAAAGTAGCTCAGCATTTAAAAGCGATGGGTTTGGAGTGGTCACTATGAGGGAGGAGAAGATACCACAAGGTTATAAACAAACAGAAATAGGGACGATTCCTGAAGATTGGGAAATCAGTGAATTACAAAATGCAGTAGATTTTTTAGATGGATTAAGAAGACCTGTTAAATCTGGAGATAGAGCAAAAATTAGTGGTATTTATCCATATTACGGTGCATCAGGTATTGTTGATTATGTAAACGATTTTATTTTTGATGATGAGTTAATTTTGTTAGGTGAAGATGGCGAAAATATTTTAAGCAGAAACTTACCTCTTGCATTTAAAGTATCAGGTAAAATATGGGTTAATAATCACGCACATGTGATGAAGCCAAAAAATGATTTTGATATTGGTTATTTAACTGACTTTTTAGAAAGCTTAGACTATTCTTTATTAAACTCGGGTACTGCTCAACCAAAATTGAACAAACAAAATTGTTTAAAAATTAAAGTTGCAAAACCTAGCTTAAAAGAACAAACACTTATCGCCACAGCATTATCTGATGTCGATACTTTAATCAGCGAACTAGAAAAACTGATTAGCAAAAAACAAGCGATTAAAACTGCAACTATGCAGCAACTTTTAACAGGTAAAACTCGTTTACCGCAGTTTGCTTTGCATGCAGATGGTACAAGAAAAGGCACCAAACCCAGTGAGTTGGGGGAAATACCGGAGGATTGGGATGTCTTTTCATTATTGGATATTGCAAACCTTGTTCATGGAAAAGCGCACGAACCGTATGTTGTGGAATCAGGCGAGTACGTTGTTGTGAATTCAAAATTTGTTTCCACTGAAGGGAAGGTTCGCAAATACTGCTCACAGAATGATTGTGCTGCAAAAAAAGGTGATATTCTAATGGTCTTGAGTGACCTCCCAAATGGAAAGGCACTGGCTAAGTGTTTCTATGCTGATCAGGACCATGTTTACGCTGTAAATCAGCGAGTCTGTATATTTAGAACAAACGTCTTTGATTCAAAGTACCTTCAACTCATAATGAATCGTCACAAGTATTTTCTCGCATTAGATGATGGGGTAACACAAACCCATATCCTAAATGGCGATATTGCCGCATGCCAATTGTTTGCTCCAGTCAAAAGAGAAGAACAAACCGCCATCGCCACCATCCTATCCGATATGGACACAGAGATTCAGGCATTGGAACAACGCCTTGGCAAAACCCGCCAAATCAAACAAGGCATGATGCAAGAACTGATGACGGGGAAAACACGGCTATTACAAGGAACTGTAAACACATGAGTATTCAAATTGATGTGGTTCGTATTTGTGGATTTCGAGGGATAGCCAATATTGAAATAACACTGCCTAGAGTGGCAGTGTTATTGGGGCAAAACAATGCGGGTAAAACTTCTGTAATTAAGGCATTACAGTTAGCACTAGGGGATTATTCTCGTTATTTGACTGATGAAGATTTTCATATTGGAGATGATGAAAAACGTCAGGAGTTAATCACTGTTGATGTTCGATTTATTGCCACGAATGAAAGTGGTAGAGTAAACGAATTTCCTACGGCATGGCAAAATGAATTTGGGGATAAAATTCAGGCAGAAGCAGATGGTAAACAATATGTTGCTATTCGCACTAGAGTGAAACCAGACAAGGTAAAAGGTGGTTACACCGTGGAACGGTTTCATTTAGAAGTGTGGGCGGCTATAAGTGGCTGGCAAGATGTTCCAGTAAATACTAAAAATAGATTAACTAAAAGGTTGGAAGCGACACCTTTTATTTCGATTGATGCCCAGCGAGATATTCATAATGAGCTAAAGGAAAAGACTTCTTTTATTGGTCGTGTATTATCTAGCGTAGAATACAAAGAAGATGATGTAGCTGAATTAGAGCGTATGGTTGCAAAAGTTAATCAAGAAGCTATTATGAAAAGTGACCATCTCAATAGTTTGAAAACGCATCTCGATAAACTTAATCAATCATTTGCAGGTTCTGGTCAAACAGAACTGACTCCTTTCCCAAAGAAAATCCGTGATCTTTCTAAACGGTTTAGTGTGCATTTTGGAGAGTCTGATAAAGATTCTTTTTCAATGGAATATCATGGCATGGGAACTCGTAGCTGGGCTTCGATGCTAACAGTAAAAGCATTTACCGAATTAATGGTAAAAAAGCATGAGGACGAGGTAGAGCCATTCTTTCCGATCTTGGCAGCAGAAGAACCCGAAGCACATTTACACCCCAATGCACAGCGGACTTTATATAAGCAGTTGATTGATACAACGGGTCAAGTGATTATCAGCACACATTCACCTTATATCGCTGGTTTGGCAGAATTACATGAAATTAGGTCATTAAGAAAAACTGGCAATTCAGTTGAAGTATATCAACTCAGAGATAACTTTGAAGATGATGATTTAAGAAAACTAAAAAGAGAAGTTGTCCATTCTCGTGGTGAACTTTTATTTTCTAAAGCCATCGTGTTGTCAGAGGGAGAAACTGAAGAGCAAGCACTGCCTGAATTATTTGAAGCATATACCGGACAGCACCCATTCGCACTTGGGATTAATTTTGTTGGCGTCAATGGCTCAGGTGCGAAATATCGCCCATTTTTCATTTTAGCAAAAGATCTAAATATTCCATTATTTGTATTTAGTGATGGTGAAGTAGAAACGATTAAAGCGCTGAAAAAGAATTATGAAAAAATATTTGGCGATACCGACGTTGAAAATACATCTAATATATTTATTCTAACTGGAACAGATTTTGAGGGCTACTTATTTAGCCAAGGGTTTAATGACTTAATTGAGCAAACTATTCGTGAAGTTGACGGAGAGGGGAAAATTGATGAATGGATTCAGAAAAAAAATGGAGAACTATTAAAACGAATTAAGACAAATAAGCCACCATGTACAACGTGTAATCAACCTATTTTTGAAGATGTGTTACGAGATTTTAGTGGGAAAGATGGGGTAAATCAGGCAATCCTTGAGATTATTGACAAAAAGAAGCCGCAGTATGCTAAAGCAATTACAGGAAATTTGATTAAGTTACCAAAAGAGTCGTTCCCACAAAAGATTATTGATCTTTTTAAAGAAATTGAATCTGGAGTCTGATATGAATCTTTCCCAAGCTCAGCGTCAGATTGTTGAAGCACCTATTGGTGGGGCTATTCAAGTCCTTGCATCGGCTGGCTCAGGTAAAACTCGAGTTTTGACTGAGCGAATCCGTTATATTTTGGAAACGACAAAAAAAGAGGGTGTTATTGCTTTAACGTTTACCAATAAAGCGGCTGAGGAAATGAACACTCGTTTGGCTCATAGTGAACACATACAAGATAGAGCATGGATTGCTACAACTCATTCAGTTGCCCAACGTATTTTAGAAAAATATGGTCATACCATTGGATTACCAACGGATTTACATATTTATGATAGAGATCGGGACAGAATGGAAGTCTTTTTGCAATCTCTACGCGATGATGGAATCGAGGTTGATAAGTATTTAGATATTTCTGATTCAAACGAGTTGAAAAACAGAGAAAAAAAACTTCAAACATATATGGATATTTTTTCAAAAATCAAACGGGAATTGCTGACAGAATCTGGTATATCCTCAATCTATCCTAATAATAATATTTGGAAAAAATTTCAGGATTATCAACAGTCATTGCTCAATAGCGGTGGCATTGATTATGATGACATTTTGATATATGCCCACAAAATACTATTGACACATGAATGGATTGCAAAAATATATCGTTCCAAATACAAGCATATATGCGTAGATGAGGCTCAAGATCTAAATAAGACTCAATATGAGTTTATAAAAGTATTGTGCGGTGATGTGATCAAAAGTGTTCTGATGGTAGGTGATCCTAACCAAATGATTTATGGATTCAATGGGTCATCAGATCGATATCTCAATGAGGAATTTATCCATGATTTTTATCCTCAACAATTTGAGCTAAAAGAAAACTATCGAAGTACTAAAGCTGTTATTGGGGCAGCAAATAAATTAAGACCAAACTCTCAAACTGAGGTTGAGTATGCTTTAGATGGTAATGTGCAAATTAAAGATTTTGATACAGAAGAAGCAGAAGCAAATGCCGTTGTTGATGAGATTAGGAAACTCTTGGATTTAAAAAGTCATGCCGAAATTGAGGGAGAAATATCCTTAAATAAAATGGTGGTGATTGCGCGGAATAGATTTGTCTTTCACAAATTAGAAGCAATTCTTAAAGACAAGGGAATACCTTATTCATTAAGAAAAGGTGAGAGACAACTTGAACCATCAACAACTTTTGGTAAGGTACTGGATTGTGCTATCCGAATTAAATTAAATCCTAAAGATTGGGTGAACGGTAAAAAGTTATGTCAAGTATTAGGTATTGTAGAACCTGAGAAGTGGGATGTAGATGTCTTATCAAATATGGCAGTTCAGGTTGATGAAACTATTGAGGGGGAAAGCAGTGCATTATTGGCAAAACTACTCTTAACAATTGATGGCTTGGATGTTGAAAATCCTAATATACCTAAATTTATAAAAGAGCTTGATATTGCTTTAAAGTCTTCAGTAGAAAATCAACAAAGCGCACTTAGTGATGAAATAGAAGAAGTTAGATTGAGCCTTGAAGAGTTGAATGAATTTAGTTGTGCATGGACTAAATTTAAAAGAAAGGGTTTGGGGGATTCATTGACGGCATTTAGAAATGCCTTGGCTCTCGGTCAACTTTCAGATCATGATATTGATGGCGGTCTAACTTTAAGTACGGTACATACCATGAAAGGATTAGAGAAAGACATTGTATTTTTAATTGGTATGTGTGAGGGAGTATTTCCTGACTATCGGGCTAAGACAGCTAAAGAGTTAGAAGAAGAGAAGAACAACGCTTTTGTGGCAGTAACACGAGCTCGACGTTGGCTATATATGTCTTATCCTAAGCAAAGAATGATGCCTTGGGGTGATATAAAGTTTCAGGCAGAGTCATGTTTTATTAGATTACTTAGGGCTGGGAAGTAGATCATGCTAAAAACAGAGTTATTGGAAATCATTGCCAACGGTGAAAACTCAGGCATTGAATTTAAACGTGATGATATTCGCCCAGAACAATTTGCCAAAGAAGTGGTTGCCATGGCCAACTTTCAAGGTGGGCGAGTGCTATTTGGTGTTGAAGATGATGGCACGGTGAGTGGGATACAAAGACCAGACCTTGAAGAATGGGTGATGAATGTTTTTCAAAGTAAAATTCACCCGATGATTTTACCTTTTTACGAAGAGGTAAAACTTGATGATGGTAAAACAGTTGCTGTCGTGAGTTTTCCGATTGGTATTTCTAAGCCTTATGTATTGCGACATAGTGGTAAAGAAGAAATTTATATCCGTGTTGGAACAACCTCACGGTTGGCAACTCGAGAGCAGCAAATGCGTCTGTTTGAACTGGGTGGTATGTTACATACAGAAGTCATGCCTGTGCCTCGTACAGATATGAGTTGTCTAGATGATGCACGTCTGATGAACTATATTCGAGATATTTTGCGTGATCCTGATGTACCACAATCAACAGAGGCATGGCAAGCCAGATTACTTGGATTGGGTTTTCTGACCGAAGCTGCTGGAAATATTTGCTGCACGATTGCAGGTTTGATTTTATTTGGTAAAAATCCACGACGCTATTTAAAGCAAGCTGGTTTAAGAGTGATGGCATTTCAGGGTGATGATAAAGACTATCAAACGGCTTTGGATGAAATTCTTGATGGTGCAATGGTTGGTCGCTGGGATATGAGCAATGGAGATAAGCGTTTGATCGATGGGGGCATTATTGAACGTTTTATGCAAGCCATGACGCCATTTATTTCACAACAATCGGCTGAAGTAAATATAGAGTTAAGACGAGAAACACAGTGGTTTTATCCTCTTGAAGCTGTGCGTGAAGCATTGATTAATGCTTTGGCTCACCGTGATTGGACACGTTTTGTAGAAATTGAGGTTTCTGCTTATTCAAATCGGCTTGAAATTATTAGCCCAGGCACATTACCCAATTCAATGACTGTAGAAAAAATGAAAGCAGGTCAGCGTTCGCCTCGTAATACCATTGTGATGGAGGTCTTGCGTGATTATGGTTATGTTGATTATCGTGGTATGGGCGTAAGAACAAAAATTGTACCTTTGACTAAAGCCTTAACAGGTAAAGAACCTGAATTTGAACTTACAGAAGATTATTTAAAAACAGTTTTGTATCGCTAGATAAGGATAAAAAATGAGCCAAGTCGGTCAGCGTGAACGCATTACCCAAAATCGAGTGGTGCATTTTTTTCAGCAACAATTAGGCTATCGTTATTTAGGCGATTGGCAAGATAGAAATGACAATAAAAATATTGAACACGACATTTTAATTGCTTGGCTTAAAAAACGTGGTATCAGTGATGCTTTGATTAACAGAACCATGCGCCAACTCGATACTGCAACTGCATTGGGTGAAGGCAAAAAACTTTATTATGCCAATAAAGATGTATATCGCTTATTGCGTTACGGAGTTAAAGATAAAGAAGGTGCTGGTGAACTAAATCAAACCGTTTGGCTCATTGATTGGCATCATCCTGAAGCAAATGATTTTGCAATTGCTGAAGAAGTTTATATTAAAGGTGAAAATAAAAAACGCCCAGATATTGTGCTATATATCAATGGGATTGCTTTGGGTGTATTAGAGCTGAAACGTTCATTGGTTGATGTATCTGAGGGCATTCGACAAAATTTAGATAATCAAAAAAAAGATTTTATCCGTAATTTTTTTAGCACAATACAACTGGTGATGGCGGGTAATGACACGCAAGGATTGCGCTATGGCATGATTGAAACACCTGAAAAATATTATCTGGAATGGAAAGAAGAGCCTAATCACGTAGAGGGACATAAACTCGATTATCATTTAGGTAGAATGTGTAATAAACAACGGTTTTTGCAAATCATTCATGATTTTATAGTCTTTGATGCGGGTGTGAAAAAAACTTGCCGACATAATCAGTTTTTCGGTATTGAAGCTGCAAAGCAACGTATTGCCAAACGAGAGGGTGGTATTATTTGGCATACCCAAGGGTCAGGTAAGAGTCTGACAATGGTGTGGTTAGCTAAATGGATACGAGAAAATGTCAGTGATAGCCGTGTACTTATTGTCACAGATCGAACTGAGTTGGATGAGCAAATTGAGAAAGTCTTTACTGGTGTAGAAGAAGAAATTTATCGTACAAAAAGTGGTGCGGATTTGGTTGCAACACTGAATCAGCCAACCCCTTGGCTTATATGTTCATTGGTGCATAAATTTGGTCGTTCTTCAGACGCAGACGATGATGCTGCAACGAATGAATTTATTGAACAGCTCAAACAATCCATGCCTAAAGACTTTAAAGCTAAAGGTAATGTATATGTTTTTGTTGATGAATGCCATCGTACCCAATCAGGTAAATTACACGAGGCAATGAAAGCGATTTTACCTGAAGCCATGTTCATTGGTTTTACGGGTACACCTTTGATGAAAAAGGATAAACAGAAATCAATAGAAGTATTTGGTTCTTATATTCATACCTATAAATTTGATGAAGCTGTTGCCGATGGTGTTGTTCTTGATTTGCGTTATGAAGCACGAGATATTGACCAAAATATTAGTTCACAGAAAAAAATTGATGAATGGTTTGAAGCAAAGACTCGTGGGCTGTCACGCCTAGCAAAAACCCAACTTAAACAGAAATGGGGAACAATGCAAAAGGTCTTATCAAGTAAATCTCGTTTACAGCAAATCGTAAATGATATTTTACTGGATATGGAAACAAAGCCACGCTTGATGGATGGGCATGGTAATGCCATATTGGTTTGTTCCAGTGTCTATCAGGCATGTAAGGCTTACGAAATGTTTAGCCAGACTGATTTGGCTGGTAAAGTTGCTATTGTGACTAGTTTTCAGCCGACCCCTGCCAGTATCAAAGGTGAAGAAACAGGCGAGGGACTCACCGAAAAACTATTTAAATATGATATTTACCGCAAAATGCTAGCGGATTATTTCGAGAAAACGGAAGAAGAAGCAGCAAGCCTTGTCGAAGAGTTTGAGACATCTGTTAAAAAACGTTTTATTGACGAACCTTCACAGATGAAATTATTGATTGTAGTGGATAAGCTTTTAACAGGTTTTGATGCGCCATCAGCAAGCTATTTGTATATTGATAAACACATGGCAGATCACAATTTATTCCAAGCGATTTGTCGGGTCAATCGCTTGGACGGTGATGATAAAGAATATGGTTATATTGTCGATTATAAAGACTTATTTAAATCTATAGACCAAGCTATTTCTGATTATACTCAGGAGGCTTTTGATGGTTATGATAAGGACGACGTTGAAGGATTATTAAAAGACCGTTTACAGCAGGCTAAATTAGATTTAGATACTGCTTTAGAAATGGTCAAGGCATTGTGTGAGCCTGTTAAAGCACCTCGAAACACTCAGGACTATATTCATTATTTTTGCGGGGAATCAGGGCATAATCAAGATGAACTCATTGAAAAGGAAGCTCTCCGTTTAGCGCTTTATCAAAATGTGGTGAAGCTCATCCGTGCTTTTGCAAATATTGCCAATGAAATGCAAGAGGCTGGCTATAATGAACAGCAGATTGTAACTATTCGAGCCGAAGTCATACATTTTGAAAAAGTGCGTGATGAAGTCAAAATTGCTAGCGGCGATTTGCTTGACATGAAACGTTTTGAGCCTGCTATGCGTCATCTACTCGATATGTATATTCGTGCTGAAGACAGCGAAGTATTGATGGACTTTGAAGAGTTAGGCTTGATAGAGTTGATTGTGGAAAAAGGTGCAGATGCGTTGGATGCATTGCCTAAAGATATTCGCAATGACGAACAAGCGATGGCTGAAACTATCGAAAATAATGTTCGTAAAACAATTATTGATGAAAACCCCGTGAATCCAAAATACTACGAACAAATGTCAGTTTTGTTAGATGAATTGATAGAATTACGTCGTCAAAAAGCCATTGAATATCAAGAATATTTAAAACATATCCGTGATTTATCTAGTAAAATTATTCGCCCTGAAAAAAGCACATCACATTATCCTAGCTCTATGGATAGTAGTGCTAAACGAGCGTTATATGATAATTTTGGAAAGGATGAGTTACTAGCCACAAAGATTGATAGTGTTATTCGCTATACTAAAAAGGCAGATTGGGTGGGCGATAAATTTAAAGAACGTGAAATTGCATTTGCAATACAGCAAGACACAAAAGGCTATGATATTGATATTCAAAGTGTCATGGAGCTTGCTAAAGCGCAACGAGAATATTGGTGATGCAATGGCTACATATTGGTGAGCTTGAGGTAGAGCTGCACCATAAGGCAATCAAGAACTTACATTTGAGTGTGTTGCCACCAGATGGAAAAGTCAGGGTATCTGCTCCTATTACTATGTCTGATACGGCTATACGCATGGCGGTAATTAGTCGTATTCCATGGATAAAGAAACAGCAATCGGCTTTTCTTAATCAATCTCGTCAATCAATCCGAGAAATGGTCAGTGGGGAATGCCATTATGTTTGGGGGAAAAAATATCGCTTAAATATTGTGGCAACATCTGGACAGCATCGCATTGAATTTTCCCATGCTAATCGGCTTGATATGTATGTTCATGCAACTACCTCAACCCAAAATAAACAGAAATTACTAGAAGCATTTTATCGAATGCAACTACAGGAAAAACTTAATTTACGCTGTTCATCTTTACTTACTAGAATTGGTGTAGAACCAAGTTTTATTGGTATTCGTAAAATGAAAACCCGTTGGGGGAGTGCTAATCCATTGTCGAAAAGAATATGGCTGAATTTAGAATTGGCGAAAAAACCAGTTGAATGTTTGGAGTTTATTCTTGTGCATGAACTGGTGCATTTAATTGAGCGTCATCATAATGATCGTTTTGTAATGTATATGGATCGGTTTCTTCCCCAATGGCGTGAGCGAAAGGCTTTGTTGAATAGTTTACCTTTAACCTCCTAAATATATGCGCCTTATCTGGCTCAAGGTCAGACGAAATAACCCGAAAGCCGAAACTTTCGGGGTTACAGCGGTGTGTTTAAATATAATTCGATTGATTAATATGAACTTTTTTCGACTTTAAACGTTGTGTTGGTGTACTTAAACCGAACCCAGTATTCAGGACCAATCAAACTGTATTTTAAAGTGGTAAGTCGCATCCCAATGTAGTTCTGATTTGTATCGTAAAAATTGGATTCTATACCATAAACCAGAGGTGGTCCCACTTGTTTGAACAACTAAAAGCTTATTTATAAGTGATACTCTGCTCTAGTTAAGCTACCTTATTTTGTTGTGGTAGCTGGTCATAGTAAAACTCATCTGGAGTCATTTTGTCCAGACTCGAATGAGGTCGTTTCAAATTATAAAATTCAAAATATGCGTTTAATTGCTTCTTCGCATCCAAAACATTGCTGTAGGCTTTGAGATACACCTCTTCATATTTAACGCTCCGCCATAATCGTTCAACCATCACATTATCAACCCATCGACCTTTACCATCCATACTGATTTGAATGCCATTTGATTTCAATACATCAATAAATGCATCACTGGTAAACTGACTGCCTTGGTCTGTATTAAAGACTTCAGGTCGGCCATATTTTTCAATAGCTTCATTTAATGTTTCTATGCAAAATGTAACCTCCATACTAATCGATACTCTATGCGCAAGTACCTTGCGGCTATGCCAATCAATCACAGCACATAAATAAACAAAGCCTTTTGCCATAGGGATATACGTTATATCCGTAGACCACACTTGATTACTGCGCTGAATAGCCAATCCTTTGAGCAGATATGGATATTTACGGTGAGCTTGATTAGCCTGGCTTAAATTTGGTTTGCAATATAACGCATTAATGCCCATTTTCTTCATTAAAGTACGTGTATGACGTCGTCCTATATGATGTCCTTGACGATTCAATAAATCACGCATCATACGGCTACCTGCAAAAGGGTATTGCATATGTAACTCATCCATACAGCGCATCAGCTTCAGATCTGATTCACTCACAGGTTTTGGGCGATAGTAATAACAACCACGGGAGACTTTCAGCAGCTTAGCTTGCTTAGATACTGAAATCTGAAGTGAGTCATCGATTAACTTTTGTGGTTGAAGCGACCCAGTTTCTTCAACACACCTTCTAAAAAATCAATTTCTAATGCCTGCTCACCGATTTTTGCATGTAGTTTTTTTAGATCGATGGGTGGTTCTGTTGGAGCTTTTGATTGATCGAAAGCTTGCGAGGAAGCTGAAATCAGTTGATTTTTCCAGTCAATAATTTGGTTTTGATGAACATCAAATTCAGCACTCAATTCAGCAAGTGTTTTTTCTGCTTTAATCGCAGCAAGTGCTACCTTAGCTTTAAAGTCATTTGAATGATTTCTTCTTGGTCTACGTGTCATAAAATACTCCATATATTGATGTTTATAACATCATTTGGGGAGCAAAATATCACTTATAAGTGTTGTTCAAATTTCCTGATCCACCTCTAACCAAAGGCTCTACCCCTGAGTTCATGCAGGTAATATCACTCCACCCAATACTGGTTTTACCTTCTCGGAATACAAAAGGTTCAACATCTGTATAGAGCTGAGATTCAGCAAAAGGGGTAAAGTCGGTATCTTCGCGTGCTACAAAAAATATGAGCCGAATACTCCTAAAACCTCGAATAGTCGTTTCCTGTTTCGACAAAATACCTAGAGTGTGATTTTCAGCATTGTTAGCCCAGACTGCTTCGATAATTTTACTCGACGTGGCCCGCAGCATATCCTCAACAGTCACAGGACTAAATGTTCTCTGATCCATTGAAAAATCATCAACATTCATAAACTCAGCAGAAACAAGCAATGAATGAACCTGAAACATTGAATTGTTACATAAGACAGCTTCTTCAAAACGATTATAAGCCTTTCTAGAATTGCCAAATGAAGAATCCCAGTGATTTTTCAAGCTCATAAAATCTCGTGTTTTAGATCTCACTTTTAGATCCTGACAGAACCCATCAACAACTGCTTCAAACTGTTGATACAATCCAAGTGGAAAGTCAATGAGCCTGTGCTTGTACAGTAAATCAACCATCAGCTTTATTTCAGGTCTGATGATCACATCTGAAAATTTACCTGTCAGGAAAGGATTAATCGGAATATCCTGAATAATCTTGAGTAAATTAACCCCCTTGGGCGTTAGATAAACATGAGGCACCAGATAGTCGTAAGTTGGTTGTTTGGAGATAATCTTAAAAGTCTTATTTTCAGTAATCATGAGATACAACTTCAGATAATCATCCAAGCCAACAGGAGGGCGATTATTGGGTATATAGCCAATAAAAGGCTGGATATACGCTTGAGTGATATGGTGAGTACTGAGTAGAGATGCATAGGATTCGTCAGGCTGTAATCTAATCATGCTTCATCTCCCGCAAAGGCATTGAATTCTAGGTGGTTTTTTCTCGGACGACCACGAGTCTGTGGTTTTAAAGGCTGACTAATCTGGAAACGTCGTCCATTTTTCATGTTGCTGAAAATGAATAACTGGCTGGTTTTACAGAGATAATCAAAGCCATCTTCAAGCCACTTTCTTTTCTGCGATTGGTTGTATTCAATCGTGCCTAAAAAACAGTTTTCATAAGTATGCTTCCGCATATTACAGATGTAGGCATAACCTTGATCATTGGTCACTTTTTTCCAAAGCTTTTCAATACCTTGTGCGAGGCTAATGTCTTCCTGATTTTTATTCCCATTGAAAAACCAGAATGTATGCAGATGGAATCCACGTCTTGGCGTATATTCAAAACGAAAAATATAACCGATGGCTTGTTTCAACACAGGATTATGCCGCTTGTTTTCTAATAATTGTTCAACACACTTTTTAAATGCATCAAAATCATTTTTAGATAAACAATCTTCAGCTTTGAAACAGGTTTGCAGTAATGTTTCAGGTTTATGCTTGAGATATAAATCAAGTCGAACAACGACTACACGCGAATACCGTTCAATTAAAGAGTTGAACATTTCGATCATTCGAGACTTATTTTTTTTCAGATTCTTCCGCTCATCGTAAACTTTGCGTCTGATGTTCGGGCGACGAAAAAAGGCACGAATTAATCCAATAAACTTATTTATTGCATTAATGTACGGGAGCAAATTCTCCTTTAGACTGGAAGATAGAGGTGTGCCATTACGTAGAAGATCTAATTCATCCTCTGACATCTGGCTTAGTGCATAATCAAATGCCTGAATATCAAGACCCTTCATAATGTCTGAAAGCGTAGAATAGTTTATAAGTTCTGCAATATCAGAAGGTAAATTACTCATTTGAGCAGGGTGTTTGACGGCAAAGCCATAGCGACCATTCGATAGTATTTTCGTTTCAGTTGTGACTTCAGGGAAGTTACGTTTTTTGAACTGTTTGACCAGTTTAGCTCTCCCTAAAGCAGGAGCTGTGATGTTATCCAGTGAATGTCCGACAAAGATGGTTTTATCGCCATCGTTGACTGGAGTAATTTGCAGTTCGGTTTCAAATTGCTGGAGCCATTGGTCATGTGTTCCCATATGCCGACCAGCATTTACATTTATAATGCGCATATAAATTAAACTCGATTTAAAGTTAAAAGCGCAACTGTGATCAGTATTCTGGGTATAAGCATCCAATGGATACTGTTTAGCGCAGTATCCATGATGGGATGTAAGTTGGTTAAGTTAACTTAGGATGAGTTTTAGTCATATTTACTACACCAGTACGTCTATACACCAACAACCTATATGGTCATATGAGTATTGATATATCTGAATACTTTAAAACTACTGATCATCTATAAATAGATAGAATATTCTTTGATTTATAGATATAGAGTAATAGTAAATATATAAGACCGTAATTCATTGAAAATTAAAATGATAGCCTAACCATACTTATAATTTGTAATGTGGTTCCGTTAATTAGACCACTCAATTCAGTTTTATAAGTGATAAATCCGCTCTAAATATTTAAATTATGCTGCCATTACTTTTAGTAAATGTTGATCATAAAATTCATTTGGTGTTGCCTTATTCAAACTTGAATGAGGACGTATCATGTTATAAAAATCCAAATATTCAGCAATTGATAGTTTCGCTTGTTTAACCGTATCGTAAGCCTTCAAATAGACTTCCTCATGCTTCACGCTGCGCCATAAACGCTCAATCATTACATTATCCATCCATCGTCCTTTCCCATCCATACTGATACGGATATTTCGCAATTTTAACTCATTCAAAAATGCCTCGCTTGTGAATTGACTGCCTTGGTCTGTATTAAACACCTCAGGACAACCATATTTCACAATTGCTTCTTGCAACGCATCTATGCAAAAGTCTGTTTCCATACTGATCGATACTCGATGAGCCAGTACTTTACGACTATGCCAATCTATAATTGCACACAGATAGACAAAGCCTTTAGCCATAGGAATGTACGTGATATCTGTACACCAGACTTGATTAGAGTGATCGATGACCATGTTTTTCAACAGATATGGGAAAATACGGTGTGCAAGATTAGGCTTACTGGTATTGGGTTTTGGATACAAGGCATGTATTCCCATCAAGCGCATTAAACGTCGGACTTTACGCCGACCTATTTGATGTCCTTGACGCTGTAGCATATCTCGTATCATTCGACTGCCCATAAATGGGTAGTCGAGATGAATTTCATCGATTAGACGCATCCAACTCAAATCAGTTGATGAAATCTCTTTGGGCTTGTAATACAACGTACTGCGATTGATTTGAATCAATTGCGATTGTTGTCGTACCGAAAGTTGATGGGTCTTATCGATCATTTTTTGCCGCTCAGCTGCCCTATTTTTCTGAGCGCACCTTCTAAAAAATCAATTTGCAATGCCTGATGTCCTATCTTGGCATGTAGAGCTTTGAGGTCAATCTCTGGTTCTTGTTGTGCTGTTGGTCGTGAAAAAATATTGACTGATTGCTCAAGCAGTTGATTTTTCCAATCGATGATTTGGTTTTGATGTAAATCGAATTGAGTAGAAAGTTCAGCGAGTGTGTGGTCGCCTTTAATTGCTGCGAGAGCAACTTTAACTTTAAACTCTGCTGAATGATTACGACGTTTTCTTCGTGTCATGGTTGACTCCAAAAACAAGCATTTCCCATGCTTATTGGGGAGTAGATTATCACTTATAGGCGTGGTCTAAAATCCTAGAACCACATCATTTGAGAATGCATTGCACAGCTGCATTATGTTTTGAATTTACAAGTACAGCGTTAGCTCTCAGTATTCCCTTGATTGCGTGTTGAAATTTTACTTTCAATCCACTCTTCAACTTCAGAGAGTAACCACCGTGAGGCATTGTTAAGCTTCAACGGGCGGGGAAAATTAGGGTCGTAGCGTTTAGACCGTCGGTTGAGTCGGTCATAAATGGATGACCGAGATAAACCGATCAGTTTAATCAGCTCATGTAGACGCAGCATTTGTACTGTATTTTGGAGAGTAGACATTTAGATTTCCTTCTATAGCGTTGGGTCAATCAGGAAGGTGTTGAACCAATGATTAGAAGGTACATAAATGTAATTGCATTTGGAGCAGGAAGTGCGTGGAGCCAATATATTTCTCAGTGTGAAATGATGAACTTAATCATTTAAAAGGTTTTTCAACGATTGATAGATTTCATGATTCTTTTTGAGCATCCTTTTAGTATCACCAATAAAATTTCTTTTAGGCTGAGTAGTTGGATGCTCCTGAGTCTGAAAACCTTTCTGCTTTTTAGCAGATTTATTCCGAGTGGCTTTTGTTTTAAGTTCAGTTAGGGTATCTGTGTCATGGATAGATGCAGTAGGAGTAAATAAGTACGGGTCATAAACAGGCTCACTGCTTATAGTTCCTGTTGACGAATTTGTCAGATTTCGCACAATGTGCTTTTGCAGTTGCATTTTAAAATTGAGCTGTTGGTGTTTTTTATCCTGTTTGTCTTCTAATATTTGTATTATTTGAGGTGTAAATTTAGTTTTAATCTTAGCAATAATCTTAACCTGTTGTTTTCTGTTTAATATTTTTGTCTGATATTTTTTAATGTAAGTTCGTAAAAGTTTGTCAATATTTCCTTGTTGTTTTATATATATATTTTCTTTTCGATCATACATTTGCATTAAAATCTCACGTACATATGCTGTCGCTTTTTTGTCCAGATACTCCATAAGCTGTTCAAACAGTATTATTTTTTTGGGTTTCAGGAACTGGATCTTTGAATTGTGTTGGCGTATAGCAAACTTATTTTTTAATGGACCAATGAATCGAAATGAAAGAAAAGACAATTCCTTGAGCGTATTCTGATCCTGTCTTGAAAAATTTAACGCATTCCAAAGTAACACATGATCATATTCGTATTTCTTGATAAATTCTTCAACAAAGTCGAGATAAGCTTTTTCTTTGATTTCATCAGGTTCTTGTGAAAGATAGCTGAGTTGAATTTTATCGATCGTGTTTTGAAAGCTTTCAGGTAATAATTCGACTACGTAACAATCACGATGTTTTGAGTATTGCTGGAGTAAGCTTTTATAAATAATTTTTGCTTGCGTATGATTTTTAGTTTCGATGGAGGAACGATAGCTTTTTATGTCTGAAATGATTTCATGATAATGTTTAGGCAAATATTCAAAATCCAGTTTCTCAGCTATATCACCACCTTTTTTACAAAGCACTTTATCTTTACAAATCTCACAAGGAACTTCATCATTATCTTTTGGACAAGAAATAGGTTTTTTGACAGTATCCCTACATAACCTTTTTACTCGATCTTCATCTGATTCTTTAAACATACCTTGATCATGTAATATGTAGATTGCTGTTTTAAGAATTTTGTCATGAATAAGTTTGAAGAAATTTAAAGGTGTAGCAGCTTGAATTTGATAAAAAGATTGGCAAAGTAAACTTTTATCAAATATCGTATACTTGAGTTTGACTAAGTTTAGAGGATCTAGTTTTATTTGATTATGTATCTTTGAGCGGAATTCTAAACTAGAATAAATTTTTTCAAATATATACTGTTCCAAATCATTTACAATTTTGATTTGGTCATCAAAAGAGAGATTTTCAGAACGTTCTTCTACGGTGTCCATTATTTCCTTACACTCAATATTTTGATTGAACATTATTGTAAATTTTAGTCTTTATGCCCTGATCCAAAGTGTACATACTTATGCGTTATTTCAGTACGGAGTTTTGGGTAATTATTAACTATATCATCAATATACACGAATAAAATATTCTGTAAATATACAGGGGGAGTTGTAGTTGAACGGGCAATTTTATTGTGTGATTTTTCAATAAATACTAATAGTAATTTACAACAAAACTCAGCCCAGTCAGCCATTAATCCTTTACGTTTTTCTAGATAAGCCCCACGTAAATAAGCTGCTTCGACTTCATCAGGTAGCTTATGTGCCAGTACGTGCTCACAAACTTCTCTAGGGTAATCTGTTTTGTCTGCTGACCAGTCCCGGAAAGTAGAGCGGAAACCATGTGTCGTGATCACTCTGTTTTGTTTAGGATCAATATAGCCTAATTGATTTTCTTTAAACTTTTGTTCGTGCATCCGTTTAATTAATGTTGTTAAGGACATATCAGAAAGCATTTCACCAGTACGTGGGGCAGGGAAAATGAAATCTTGTGCTTGAGTATGATCTTGGATTGATTCAAGCAAATTAATTGCCTGTTGAGACAATGGTACACGATGTTCCTTTTCTGCTTTCATCCGCTCTTTGGGAATGATCCAAACCTTATTCTTAAAATCAATTTCCTGCCATTTAGCTCCGAAAATTTCACCAGAACGACAAGCAGTTAAAATTGCAAATTCCAGAGCTTTAGGCGAAATCCCTTTTTTCTGTCTTAGGTGCTGAATAAATTCAGAGACTTGTTCATAAGGCAGAGATGGGTGAGGGCGTGATTCCTGTTTCAAGTTACCCAGTATAGGCTCAAGATTACCTTTCCATTCGGCAGGGTTGTCACCCTCAAAATATCCCATAGCCTTAGCATAATCAAAAATAGTTTCTATCCGCCCACGAATACGTTTAGCTGTTTCGTTCTTTTCATTCCAGATAGGTCTAAGAACTTCGGCAATATCGACTTTAGTAATTGTACTAATACTAATATCACCTAGAGTTGGGTAGATATAGGTTTCTAATGTAGATGTCCACTGTCCAATATGCTTTTCATTTTTAAGTTCACGGGTTTTATTTGCTATAACAACTTTTGCACACTCAATGAATGTTTTGTCACGTAGTTTCTGGATATGTAGTTTTGTAAGTTGTTCCTGTTTATGTGCAATTGGATCAACGCCATTTCGAATTTGTATTCTTAATTCTGTTGCTTTAGCACGGGCTTCAGCTAAAGAAACTTCAGGGTAGGGACCAATACCAATATCACGGCGATGGGGTTTTAACTTTCCATTTTTATCCAGACGTTTACCTACTACCGCACGCAAAATCCAGACACGAGAATTGCCTTCTATATTCAAGCAAAGACCATCAACACCCCCTACAGAATGTCGCCCAGTCTTCTTAATTTTTGCTACACTGAGAGCAGATAGCTCTTTAGATTTCTTTGGCATGTTCTAACTTACCCCACAACCTACCCCTCATAAAATACTGGAAATGGTAGGATTAGGCAAGACGGCTTAGGATAATAAAAATAATAAATATTTGAAAAATATATGTTTATAATATTATCTTGGATTGCTTAGGACTACTGTTAGACGGACACCGCTTCCGCCACATTGAAGTTTCTGACACTGTTTAACACTGCATAAGTTGTTGACTTATAAGGTTAAAGTTGGAAGCGAAACGATATGACAAGCTGTGACGCACTACGCTAATCAGTAGTTATAAAGTAGTAAAAAATGCAGTAAGATAATTTCTTACTGCATTTTTTTTGTTTATACGCTATGACTGCACGTGGAATCAATAAACTGACTGCTTTACAAGTTAAAAAGGCAAAAGCAAGTCCTGACAAAATGTATAAGCTTCCTGATGGGGGTAATCTTTACTTGCGTATTGACTCAAGTGGTAGCAAATACTGGATTTTTAATTATACCCGGCCATATATTGGCAAACGCAATGATTTGTCTTTAGGAACGTATCCAGAAGTCACTTTAGAAGAAGCACGAAATATTCGTGATGAATATAAGAAATTGATCAAACAGGGCATTGATCCAGCAACAGTACGTTTAGAGACTAAAAATCAAAAATTGAAAGAAGCTGAACATACGTTTCGTGTAGTTAGTGCAGAATGGCTTAAAAAACGTGAATTAGAAGGTAAACAAGACGAGGAAACACTTCGTCGATTAAATCATGATGCGTATCCTTATATTGGTGATATGAGTTTTCCTCAGCTCACCTTAGATGTACTAGAAGTCAAAGTATTCCAGCGTATTATAGAGCGCGGTGCCTTATCGGTAGCTAAACGATTAAAGTCAGATTTGAACCAAATCTTTAAATCGGCTAGAAAAAAGAAGCTGATCCAATATAACCCAATAGAAGATATTGAATTACCTAATCCACAAGGTGGAAATTTTGCAGCAGTGACAGAAGAGCAGGACTTAGCTCCATTGCTGAATAAAATTTGGAACTATTCATCATTACATGCTAGGTGCTTAATCACTACACAGGTTGCATTAAAACTTTCAGTATTAACTTTTCAAAGACCTGGTGAAATCAGAAAACTTAAAAAGAGTTACTACTATCCTGAAGAGCGATGCTTTAAATTTATAGCTAGTAAAACCAAGCAACAGCACGTAGTTCCATTGTCAGATCAAGCTTATGAATTGGTTGAGTCGATTATTGATCTTTATCCACATAGTGAATACCTATTTGTTGGACGTGATGCAAAGAGTTATCTATCAGACAATACCATCAATACGGCTTTAAAACGCTTAGGGTATGGTGGTAAACAAACAGCACACGGCTTAAGAGCAACAGCAAGGACAATGCTTGATGAGATTCTTGAGCAACGTGTGGATTTTATTGAGCATCAACTGGCGCATAAGGTTAAAGACAATAATGGTACTGCATACAATCGAACAAAGTTCCTGAATAACCGTCGGGAGATGATGCAAGAATGGGCTAACTATTTAGAATCTTTCCTTGAGCTAAATTAGTTAAAGAGGGTATCTACTAATTAAACTTGTTATGCTTTCTTAATGTTCAGTATTAACCTAAAACTACTTGCACAGCTAACAAGGCAATAGTTAATTAAAGAGAAACCCTAATTGAATAAAATAGTGTCTAAATTAATTTCTGACATAGGTTTTTATCTTTTTCTAGCTTGATATTAATATCTTTTACTGAATCTAAAGGAAGAGATTTGCAGTCAACGGCATAATCACCTAAAGGGTATTTGGTATAACATTGTTCTGAAGCTGTTTTATAATCAGCACCTTGGTTTTTTAGGGTATTGATACATGGCAGAGTAAAACTTGAAGTGCGACATAAACCACCTAATTAATTTAAAGGGTTTATGGAGTATATAAAATTGTCATACCATCATCTTAACTTTGAAGATCGTACTGCATTAATGCTTGAGTCAAGAAAAGAAGGCTTTTCAGCCAGAAAATTTGCTGAACTCATTAAAAGACATCCTAGTACGATCTATCGTGAGCTTAAAAGAAATAGCATCAATGACGTTTATCAAGCTCGATATGCTTCTGATAACACCTTCGCTAGACGTAGACGTGGTCACAGAAAACTCAAAATCGATTCAATCCTCTGGAAATTTATTGTTGAAGCGATCCGTTGTTTATGGTCTCCTCAGCAAATAGCAAAACGTTTAAAGACATTTCCTGATTTGGATCAAACAATGAATGTAAGCCATACAACGATTTATTCAACGATACGAGCATTACCAAAGGGTGAGTTGAAAAAAGACTTATTATCCTGTCTGCGTCATGAAAATAAAAAGCGAAAAGCTAACGGTGAACTTAAAAAAGATTCTATATTACAGGATATTAAAACTATTCATGAGCGCCCAGCCGAAGTTCAAGAAAGAAAAATACCGGGTCATTGGGAAGCTGATTTAATTAAAGGTAAAGACAATAAAAGTTCGATAGCAACACTTATTGAACGAAATACACGGCTCTGTATCTTGGCAACATTACCTGATGCAAAGGCAGAATCAGTGCGCAAGGCTTTAACTGAAGCTCTGAAATATTTACCTGCAGAACTGCGTAAAACGTTGACCTATGACCGTGGACGCGAGATGGCAGAACATAAAATACTTGAAGAAGATTTAGGCATAGATGTATATTTCTGTGACCCGCATTCACCCTGGCAAAAAGGCACATGCGAAAATATGAATGGTTTAATTAGGCAATATTTACCTAAAGGGATTGATTTAAATCAGGCAGATCAGCATTATTTAAATCAAGTTGCCATGTCACTGAATACTCGTCCTAGAAAAGCGTTAGATTGGCTTACACCATTAGAGAAATTTGCTCAGCTTGTTGATTATCATAAGACTTTTCAAACTGTCGCACCTCATGTTTGAATTCGCCTTTTTCTTGTTTAATTTCGAGTTGCTTATTTTTTTCTTTTTGGATGCTTGGTAAATAAATAACATATCTATAAAAGAAAGCAGAACCAATCAAAAGCAGAGCAATGGATATTGAAAAAGTGAGAGTTTTTGATTTGAGCATATGTATTATTTACGATGATTTATAAATATATTTATTCTATCTTAAAGATGATGGTTTATTGTACTAATTCAGAAACAAAGTACGATATTAATTTAAGAATTTTAATAAAACAGCGTAAGCATCCGCTGAACCCCATTACTATGTTTTAACGAGGTTCAGGTTTCCAACGGTGTGGTAGCAAATCCTCAATTTCTGTGACTTTATGGGTGGGTAGTCTTTTTAGGACATCACTTAAATAGGCATACGGATCCAGCCCATTCAGTTTTGCCGACTGGATTAAAGTCATGATATTGGCCGCTCGCTGACCACTGCGCAGCGAACCTGCAAATAACCAGTTCTTGCGCCCCAACGCCCAGGGACGCATCTGATTCTCGACCCAATTATTGCAAATCGGTAGATTGCCATCATCCAAATAGCGACTTAAAGCTGGCCAACGCTTCAGAGTGTAATTGATAGCCTTGGCAATTGGAGAACTCGACGGCACCGTCAGATAATGTTGGTTGAGCCATTCATAGAGTTGTTGCATCACCGGTTGACTATGCTGTTGTCGGTATTCGCGGCGGTGTTGCGCTGTACCATCCGTCTTTTTCCTGAGTTCTGCTTCTATGGCATACAGTCTCTGAATCATCAGTAATGCCTGTTCAGCGACCTGACTTTTTTTGGTCACATGCAGTTCATGAAATTTACGACGGGCATGCGCCATGCAGCCCACCTCAATGACTTTACCTGATCTAAAGCGTGCTTTGTAGCCACTGTAATCATCACAGACTAAATGACCTTGCCAATCTTTTAGAAAGGCTTCGGCATGTTCACCAGAGCGACTGTCTTGAAAGTCATAAATCACGGCTTGAACTGGATTATATTGGGTTGTTGCATAAGCCCAGACATAACCTTTCTTCGGTTTTTTATCTTTATCATCCATCCGCATGATGGTGACGGGTGTTTCATCTGCATGAATCACCGCTTGCTGTAGGATCACCTTTCTTAATGCATCGGTTAGGCGTTCTAACTCTACACCACAGCGACCAATCCAGTCAGATAAGGTTGATCTGGACAGATCAACACCTGCGCGTAGAAAGATCTGGCGCTGACGGTACAGCGGTAAATGATCTGCATACTTCGATACCAGTACATGGCTGAGTAATTCAGGACTGGCAATGCCTTTCTCAATCACATAGGCCGGCATTGCTTGTTGGGTCAGTGTGTCACATTGATCACACACCCATTTGCCTCGAATATGCTGTTCCTTATAGAACTGTGCCGGTCTGAAATTCAGTTTTTCACTGATATCTTCACCGATACGACGCAAGGCACAGCCACAGGCACATTCTGTCGATGCAGGTTCATGCTCAATACGGATGGTGTGTAGATGATCTGGTAATGGTCGACGTTTAGGTTTGTTGGCTGTGGCTTTCTGCGCAGCTGCATCGGTTTTAGCTGCATTCAGTCGTTCCAGTTCCAGATCAACCGCTGCGATATCTTCTTCAACCGCTTCGTCCCATAGGTGGATTTGTTTTGCGGTTAGATGTTCGTTTTTACTGCCGAATTTATGCTGTTTAAATAGTGCGAGCTCATGCTCGTATTTTTGCGTGAGAATAGAGAGATGTTGGTTGCATGCTTCAAGATGTTGAACTTTGGCATCTAATTGTTGATTTGATACTTCTAGATGTTGAACCTTGGTATCTAACTGTTGATTTGATTGCGCTAGAGACTGATGCTGAATCGCCAACTGCCGGGTAAATTCCAGCAGTTGTGTATGGGTCAGTTGGCTTAAATCAGGCAGCGTATTCATGACCACAGTATGGCTGAGATCATGAATATGTGTAAATAAAACGTTTGGAGAATAGCAGAATGGATGAGCTTGGTTTAGAGCATTGTTACCACTTGCTGCAGTCCGATTCTCTGCCAAGCTAAACCTTGGATCAGTGCCTGTAACTGTTCCGGGCTGATCGCCACGGTTTCACCCTGGTGAACCTGAGCCCAGTGAAATTTGCCCTGTTCCAGCCGCCGGGCACACAGCCAGATACCCAGTCCATCATGCACCAGCACTTTCATGCGATGGCCACGTTTATTACAGAACAGGTAAGCACAATGCGGTTTGATATAGCCAAAGGCTCTCAGCACCTGAGCCATGGCCGTATCCATACCTGCACGCATATCCATCGGCTGGGTAGAGAGCCAGATTTCATCGATACGGATCATTTGATCAAGCCCTGAATTAAAGGCAGTAATTCCTTTGCCGACTCCACCGGCCAGTCGATCTCGATCATCTGATCCCTTGCGGAACCTTGTTCCTTATGCAATGGAATCCTGATATGAGCGACAGCATTCTTCTCCGGCACAGGTGGTGGAGGTGTTTCTTGTCTGACTGGAGTCGGGTGAAGAATGACGGGAAGAAAGTCGGTCTGTGGACTGGGTGGGCTTTTTAATGCCGGGACCATTGATCTGGACTGGCGAATCCATTTATGTAGCAGATTGGCATTGATCTGATGTTGCATTGCCACCTTGGCCACCGATGTGTCTGGCTGCAGGCAAAGCTCGACCAGGTGCTGTTTAAACTCAGTTGCGAAGATTCTGCGGGTTCTTTCTGTCGTTTGTTCAGTGTCTATAAAAGTGTCTATAAAAGTGTCTAAGGCCATAAACATAATGTCCATTTAATAAATAATGGACACTATCGGGATATTGAGAAAATAAGAAAAGTGGGGTTCAGCGGACGCTTACAAAACAGCCTGCTATCGACAGGCTGTTTTGATTTATGCAGCTTTTAGCTCCTTCAGTTCAAGCCAATCATTTATCTGGCTTTCAGTCCAAGTGGGCATACTTGCTGTTAAGTAGGTGGGCTCAGGAAAGTCACCTCGTCGAATCATCTTCCAAAACGTTGATTCTGCGATATTCAATAATCCCTTACTCGCAGGCTTGTGCGAGAGTTTTCTTCTACGGCCCTTACGATCAACATAGTCCTTTGCAGGACGTTCAGGATAGTTGACGAGGTCTTTTACACGGTAGCGCTTTTCAATCATATCTTTGTACCTATTCAATCAGCATTCTTTGCTGATACAAATACCGTTGAGATTTATTGTATTCTCGACGGTATCCAAGTTATTCGGCTGATGCCTTGTCTGCTGGGGTATTGCTGTATATAAAAGGCTCTTCGGCTTGATAGAACACCTCAAAAGAGGGTTTGTTATCAAAAATCCGAACATAGTGATCTGTACCAATAAAATAAGCCTTGAGAATCTGAAGTCGTTTACCAATATTGATTTGATTGACGTTATAGAAAATTGGCGTCAATGCATTTGGTAGGGGGGTCCATGCCGAGTGAATTAACCCAGTCTGGTCGATGAATTGATTTAGACTTTGATAAATTATGGTTTCTTCAAAAGGCACGAAATCACTTGTTTTTCTGGCAACAAAGAAAAATAAGTTAAGATTCACCTGTTGAAAATGATTGGCTTCCCATTTACCAACAATAGCCAGAATATTTGCATTTTTAGTGTCATGAGCAACTGCAACGATCTCTTGAATATGATGATCGAATAGCAAATAAGTTCTGTTTAGATCCTCATGACTAATTTTGCTAACATCATTGATCAAGGTCATACAATAAACATCAAAAGAGCGTGCCATTCCCAATAGCTTGGTTATGAAGTTTTCATAAAGCCAATGTCCCTTTCTTAGCTCTCGTGTCCAAGCATTTTCTAGACTTTTATGTTTCTGTGTCAAAGTAAGCATTTTGTAATGCGCCATGTACATATCAACTGCAACTTCAAAGTTGGGATGTAAATGATTGATCATTGGCAACTGATGCTGTTCTATAAGATCCTTTTGTAGTTGAATCTTTGGAGCAAGTTGAACACAAGGAATTGTGCCAAGAATATATGGATTTGATTTCATTCCGTTCAGGACGGCGCAGAATCTGAGCCCAAAAGGCAGCAATTGCAAATTAGGGGCATCACCAAAACTTCGCATCATCTTAAAAATCTTGCTAGATTTTTTGCTTACCATCTCTGCTCCTAGGGCATCAATCTCATGCAGTGTGGCTTGATGAGGTGTTGCCAAGGACAAAGAACCAGGCATAGGTACTTGTTGAGGATTCAGCGTCGATAGGAAGTGCTCAGCATAAAATAATTCGAATTTATCCATTAGCATTTCCCCTTATAGAGCTTTTTGACAGAGTCAAAAGATAAGGGTGTACTCTTTTTCTCACGAGGTCTGCCAAGCCCTGATTTCTCTTGAGGAGCTACACTTTTTTGAATGGTACGAAAGCAGGCGAGTGGTCCAAATAGAAAATATTGATCAACCTTGGTTAAATAGGCCAAACAGCGGCACAAATTATGAATTTTCTCATGATCGTCATAAGAGATCATTCCTGTACAAGGATATTTATAATCTGAGCTGTTCCGATTGCAATTATGATAAGTACCTCTGCCATTGGTGAGCTTGACCCAATGTTGACCGATATTCTCAGCCCACTTCACATCTTTTTGATGATCGTGCCCATCCAATAGAAAGATACAATGCACATGCTGTCCCTTGTACGGCCCGTGCTCAAATTTCAAATAGTATCCAATAATTTCTTTCAATATAGGATCAGAGCGGAAATCACCGAGTAACAGTTCTACATCTGCTTTAATGGTCATTAGACAATGCACATTGTGTCTAGGACTATTAAAGTCTGGAGAGGTATTAGTCAATTCAGAAATATCATATCTGTAGTAGAGGTCTAGACGAAGTACCAGTAGTTTGCTGTACGTGTTTAAATATTTACCCAACCATTTAACACTGCTACGGTAATTCTTCCGGCAGTGCTTTCTGCGCTTTCTGAGTTCACGCTTAGTTTCAGGTCCTAACATGTTTTCTCGAATACGATTTATAAATTGGTTTATTCGCTGAACTATTTCGATATGACAAGGCTCTAACGGAACGCCAGCAGGAGGCAGCATCTGCAATAAAGGTGTATCTGGATAAGCTGATCTGGCATCAACATAGCTGAGAATTTCACTCCCAACTTTAAAATGCCCTGACTCAAATAACATACATTGATCAAATGTACTGCGAGATGGTTCAAACCATGGTGATACTTGATAGGTAATAATTTCACCTTTAGCAGTCTTGTTTGTCTGAAGCACAATTGCGGGAGTTTTGTTTTCCGCACAATGGATTGATAGACGAGAGATAGCTATCATCGTCGTGTATTGATGTTCATCTGGTACCCGCAGATGGTACGGTACGTTATCAAAAGACATGAGTTGGAATAAATCCACCTCACGGTCATCAAGTATTTCTCGATCCGATAACTCAAAACAACCAGCCGTAGAAAGAGCATTAGCAAGCGGGTTAAAGGGAAGGTTCATATAATTTCCTCTAAGCAGAAATTTAGGCAATAAAGTGCCTGCATTGATGATTTACAGGTCATCAATGGCGGTTAATCAAAGAGGATATTCATCGATTCGATTTATTTAGGCACGAGAGAATACCAGACGCAATTCATAGTAAATGCGCGATTGATTTCCTGATGAGAATGGGCTAGTTTGTATTTGTATACGCTTCAATGTCTGAGTTCATTTGTGAATCACTCATTCATATGATCGTGATAACAATCAATGAGTTTGATCGACTGGAATCTCTCCAACTCATTTCAATATCTAATAAATATATTCATATAGATAAATATAATTAAATTAATAACCCGAACTCTCAAGTGCCAATAAATCGAAAATCCATATGGATATCCATTAATTTTTCATTCATTTGTTGCGTTGATCACTTCAATAGTTAGTCCCCTTTTCAGAAATGATTCATATGCAAAAGTATCTATTTGATGATCGGGGATTAGCAGGTCCAAATATTCATTTTCCACAGCAGATCATCAGCAAAAGCGAGTAGCTCATGAGCATTAGTGTACTAGGATTAAGTTTTGAGGTTTTTTTAAGCAAAATCTAAAAAGATTTAGCTAGCGTCTTTTTTTTGTTATTGATTTTTAAAGATTAATTTAATTTGTTTTTTCATGGGTTAAATTTATGTTTACAACTGAGATAATCAGTGATTTGATGTAGCTAGAAGTGTGATTGGGATGATTAGACAGATAAACTCAAGCCAATAACCGAGCTGTTGTAGGTATTAGTATTAAAATTCAACAGTATTCCCAATAGGGTATAGAGCTTTATGGTAAAGTGTTGAAATACAATTGAAAGATGTTAACTTAAATGATACGGGTACTAACTTTAGATTAGGTGACTAAGTGAATGTAGATATTCCAGGCAAAGAAGAACTGAATCAATTAGAACAGCATCTCTATGCTCAGGCATTTTATTGCTTTGGTGTCGGAGCAGATCAGGAAATTTATACTGAGATTGAAAAGCGAGAGACTTTAGAAAAGTTAAGCAAAGGGGTGCAGGCTGTCAAATATGCAATATGTACCAATAGTATTCTATTAGCTGAAATGATGAATACAGTTCATCAGTTGCAAGAAGATATAGATAACACTATTCACTCTGATCAAAATGTTGAAAGATTGAAACTATTATTTAATCAATATAGTGATGCTTTCAGTGAGTTATATGGATTACCCAGTGTTTTTATAGAACGAGTGAAGGGGACAAAGGGAATCAATAAGCGTAAGTCTAATTATCTAAATCGGAAATATAAAATTTTTTACGATATCTTAAGACAGGAAGTTGAAGTACAGGGTAAGTTTAAAAATGCTAAACAGGCAGTTGAGCATGTGATAGATGAGGTCGAGCTTGCCTTTAAAGAATTTGATTATCACTATGCTTCAGAAAGAATAAATGAAATTAAGAAAAAAATTGAAGGTGAAGAGCAAGCACTTGAAAGGTTAAAAGTATCAAAGTCTCCAGCTTTTGCGATAAGGCCAAAATCAACTAAGAAACGAATTGAAAAGCTTAAGATAGATTTAGCAAAGTGGTCTGAAGCCTTACGAAAGGACGAATTGTATTCGGAATTTTCAGGTATCTTTTTGCTTAAGCCTATTAATTTTCTTGATAAAATATTAGCCAGAAACCTTAGAAAGCAGGAAATGCTTTATGCGCAAGTTGTAGAAAAAACATCCAAAACTTAAATTTGGTCTTTTGGATTTGAGTATTATTCAAAATGACAAACATAATCTACGATTTCATTGGTTTGAATCTTGAACTGACTATTTGCAGGAATTTGAAAAGATTCACCAGATCTATAGATTTGCATATTTGGATTATCAGCAATTTGAACTGAGCATTGACCTGAAATGATTTCAATACGTTCAGCCCAATGCGTCTTAAAGGTGAGAGGTTCCTCGGATGGAAGAATGACACCTAAGGTCTTTTTGCTTCCATCTTTTAAAACAAGAATATGGCTGATGGATGCGCCATTAAAATGAACATTGGCTTTCTTTTTAATCGAAACAAAATCGAATTGTTCAGGCACAGTGCTATTCCTAATTTTTATAATGGACTGGAATCAATATTAATGAATTGTCGTAACACAATTCAATATTTTTAACGTTGGGTAAATCTTGTTCCATCAATGCCAATGATCATTGTCTATCTGGCATGTAATCGTTCATCTATTCCTAAACGTATTGACACCATCTATCTCGTTGATTATGCTTTGCTTGCTGGCCACATTGCCAGCCGGTTTTGACGGACCGTTTCTCAGAGCATTAAAAGATTTTTCTTTTAGTGTTTAGCCCCTCGTGCCCCCCTCTAAGGTGGAACGGGAGGGGGGACACCCTTTGGGTGTGCTGGCCTCTGAGACCAGTCCGTCAACCCCTCTTTCGTTCTGCCACCATAAATTCTCAAATGCTTTGGCAGAATTCCGATAGATCAAGGAGTTTGCTATGCGCACTATTGTCTTTTTATTACTCCCTCACTTCATTTAAGTGTTGCTGGTGTTTTGTGCTCTGCACGATATAGCGACGAAAAAAATTAAATAAAAACTTAAATTGACGTGAGGTGATCATGATTCATGGCCGTATTTTAACGACATGTTTACTGCTGCCTTTGTGTATCAGTGCATGCTCAAAACAAGATTCCACGCTTTATATACCTGATAAAGAAGATCAATTATCACAGCGTATAGATCCAATGGCTAATCCAAGGCCAGTTGTTATTGCTGGGCAAAAGATCACAACTTTATATTTAGATAAAACGAGTGATGAAAGTTTTTTACGAGATTTTCAAAACTATATTGTTGATACCAAGGGTGCAAAAAAGACATTTCTTGCTTTAAGACAGCAATTAAAACTCCGCCCTGACCAACTCCTTCTATTTGGGGTACGCAAAAAAGATCACACTGAAATTCCTATAGTCGATCTGACCAGTCCTGATTTGTTTAGTCGAGCGAATAGCTTAGCTATTCAGCATTTGGCTTTACTTAAAACTAGTTCTATTCCAGATAAAGATCCCTATGAAACAACAGATACTTACCAACAGCGTATCAAAGCTAAACAGCAGCAAACTGAAAAGTTGACAGCAAAAGCCAATATCGATTTGGGTCGTATTGAAGATGCTTTGAACTTTAGCAATCGCTGGATTGAGATTCCTGATTATTTCGACCAATTGAATCGAATTGATTACGATGCTGATCAAGCGTTACTAACCATCCAGACGACAGCACCTGTGGTTCATGAAGATGATTTGAGAATGGCGCCAGAGGATGCACTTATCAGGTTGGTACGCTTTCAAGTTAAAGCATCAGCAGAGCAAGCTAAAAGCTTAATTAGCGTATGGGATAGTCGAGCACAAGCATCAGTTTATATGGCTTTTGTATTGGATTATCAACCTCAGGGATTAGCGATCAGTCGCGTTGTACTGATGGAATATCTGGGGATGGATCAACAGTTCCGAGTGATTGAACAACTAAAACCTCAACAGATTTATGTTCAGAAACTAAGACCAGATTTAACATTGGTCCAACAACAGGTGATTCCACTCCAACAGATCATACCATTCCAATTTGGAATATCCTCACATGCTGAGACTCAAGGATAGCGCCATGAAAATGAATTTTTCCTTAATCAGTTTGATGTTGACTGCAATGATTTGTTCAGGGTGTGGTTTATCTGGAGAGCAGATTGTCCAGCCCAAAGCTAATGATGTTTTGCAGGCATTAAGACAGCAAGATGAATCTGTTGTGCAAATTCAATTAAAGCAATGTCAGCGTTCCAATGTTTATGAGGGGCAAGAGAGGGCACATCCTTATTTTGATTTATATCGCTGTACACTCAGGGTTGAACGCTATGACCTGCTTCTCAACCAAAGTTTTATAAAAGATGAAATATATATATTGAATTTAACGACATCAAATGGCTGGACTATAGGCTCAGGCTGAGGTCTTTTTGATTGATTTCCTGAAAGCAAAATTGAATATAAAGAAAATTCAAATACACATTACCTCAATGAAGCCATATCCAAAGATGGACTGGCGAGCATACGTATTGATAAGAGGATGAGATGGGATTAACACGATTATTTTTATTATTTGGCTGTGCCTTACTGACAGCCTGTAGCAGTTCATTTGAATCCGAGTTTAAGGATGGTTGCCGAAATTGGGGAGCCAATCGCAGTTTCTGTTCCTGTAGCTATGACAAGGTAGAGCAGTACTACGGCGCAGATCGTTTGGAACAGATTAAAGAGCCGTGGCAATTCCCTGAAGACTGGGAGAATAAAGTCCAACAAGCCGGCATGGCCTGTATGTCCAAATTGAAATAGGGAGGACTGACCATGAAGAATTTTCTCATTACTTACCTCCTGATCATGTTGGGCTACTGGGTGAAGCTGATCTGGAGTTTTCCTGCGGGCTATTCCAAAGCCTATCTGCTCGGTCGCGCCTTTGTGTGGCCCTTTGCCTTTCTAGAGTGGCTGTTCTCTTAACAACTTTAAGTGGCATGCCTTTGAGATGCAATAACAGAAAAAAATTAAACAGGTCAGATATATGAAAAAAAGATTGATTTACTTCAGCGCTTTAGCGCTGGGATACAGTTCATGGAGCCATGCAGCGCCTTCTTATGGATTGGGTTCAGCTGAAACCATGGCGCACTTAGTCAATGTACAGAAAGGCAGTGGTTATTCAAGTATTTGTACCTACCGCTCTGCAACACGCCATTATGGTGTACATCAGATTCAAGCCTCAATGTCCAATGGTTGTGAACAACAGCTTGCTTATACCGCAACGTGGGAAGGGGGCGGCGTGTTAAGAGTATTCGGCACAAGTAACAGTTTAATTGTTCGACGAGTCGGCTACCGTGCACCTGCCAAAGCATCACAGGCAGCACCAGCCCCAGTAAGTAAATACAAACGCTTATGTGATAACCCGAATGTCTCCGAAAGCTTTAACCAACAAACAGGTGAAACCACCAACTGCCGAACAGGTGAGGTCACGATTGACCCATACATCAAAGCAATCAAAGAACAAGGCCTATGGCCATATTAAATAGGGGGAAAACATATGCAAAAGCTCAAACCCGCCAGCCTTGTGGCACTGATCATTGGTATTGTCATCGTTGTTGTAGGGGCTTATCTATTGAATCAGCACCAACAACGACAAACAGACCTACAGTTAGCCCAACTGGCATTAGAACAATCCAAAGTCCAAAACCAAACAACGGACATCGCTCAAGCCGCATCTGAACCGATTGAGCACGGGCTCTCAGGGATTGAAGGCTTAACCGAAGATCGTGCCAACCAAACAGCGCATCTAGAGGTCAGTCCTGATGAGGTTGCTGGGGCACTTGCTGCGGTAGAAAGTGCCAAAGCCACTCAAAAAGCAGCCGCGGCTGAGCGTTTAAGTTATGAGGTTGATGCTAAATACCATGATGGAAAAACCCTAAGCTCAAAGCTTTCCCGTTATGGCTTACAACCGATGAAATCTGCACCTGCTGATTTAAGAGCAACAGTCCCGGATATTGATCAGATGCTGGCGACTCATCTCATGGAAGTATGGGGACGCTCTAGTCCAGATCAGGTCGCAAAACGACTGGATGGCTGGAGTGAACAGGGGAACACCATTACTTACCGTACTGCGTGGGATTCTGATCGCTACCAATGTACCTGGTATGTGGTGCAGTGGAATAAAGACACGGATGAATTGCTCAATGAAGGCTATAAGCCCTGTTTTGGTCGCTAATCCAGCTAGTTTTACAACAAACTCATTCAATACAACATGACTTTATTTTAATCAATACGAGACAATCCTATGAAACTAATACAACGCTTGAGCTGTGGTCTTTTAATGCTTACCGTGAGTGCAATGGCATTTGCCAAGACAGAACAGATCACCTTAAAAAAAGATATTGGATTTGGTGAGGAGGCAGTGATCTTCCCGACTACCAGGGGTGAAGTGATTTTTAACTATTTTGCCTTTCCAGATCATGTTGCCAAACAGATTAAACCGTATAAGAAAGGGCAATGTCTGGAAATCCAGTCCAAGTATGGTTTCTTTAAAGATACAGGTGATGGAAGCTATATCCAAAGCATCCGCCCATGTAACAAGAAAACCCAAGTCAGCACCACAACCAAAGTCAATCGTTAACCAAGCCCAAATTCAAACTACAAAAACCTTAAAAAACCACGAGCTCATGCTCGTGGTTTTTTTATGCCTGTTTCCCAATTTCTGAATACCCCAACAAGGAGCACGCCATGCAGCAATGCCCCTATTGCCATTCACCGCATGTGCAATTACTACGGCGCAGCCAACACACCCAGTCCCGAAGCAAAATTTCATTTTCCTCCTGTTCACCGATGTCACTGGCAGCGGTGGGCATGCAAATCTCAAAACGCTTAGGAATCAATCCACTGGTGGGCGGCTTTATTGGATTGGCAGCAGGTGGAATGTTTCTGCTCTATATCCAGCAACAGGACAATCTGGTCACCTTGCATTACCAGTGCGAGCAATGCCTGGAACACTTTGAAATTCAACAGCCTGAATAGGTTAATCTACTTAAAAGGAAAACATTATGGCACATCAACTAGAACAAATGGCTTATGTTGGTCAAACCCCTTGGCATGGTTTAGGCAATCAACTGACTCCAAGCCAACCGATTGAAGTTTGGGCACAACAGGCAGGTATGGACTGGCAGATTGAATCCTCGGATGTGCGCTATATGGCACAAAACCCACGAGGACAAAACATCATTCTACCGTTTGAGGAACAACGGGTACTTTATCGATCTGATACCCATGCACCGTTATCGGTGGTGAGTCAACGCTTTCAGGAAGTGCAACCCAAACAGATTTTAGAATTCTACCGAGACTTAAGCGAACAATCGGGTTTTGAGCTAGAAACTGCTGGGGTGTTGAAAGGGGGCAAGAAGTTCTGGGCCTTGGCTAGAACAGGACAAAGCGCTGCTTTAAAAGGTAGGGATGTCAGTAATGGCTATATTTTATTGGCAACCGCTTGTGATGGAACATTGGCAACAACAGCACAATTCACATCAATCCGTGTGGTATGTAATAACACCTTAGCGATTGCCCTAAAAGGACAACAAGGCAGTGCAGGTGTGGTCAAAGTTCCACACAGTACCAAGTTCGATGCCGAGAAAGTCAAACAACAACTGGGCATTTCTGTTCGGGCATGGGATGAACACATGTATGAAATGAAACAACTGAGTCAGCGCAAAGTCACGCAACAAGAAGCCGCAGCTTATTTCGATGCGGTATTTAACAACACGAATCTCAGCAGTGCTGAACAGGATGATCGCTTGATTCAGTATTACCGTAATGCTGCTATGCCTAATTCATTCCGATCAGACAATAAAACCGAACCGAATGGACGTGCCATGTCTAAAGTGATGACCATGTTTAACGGACATGGACGAGGGGCAGAACTCAGCTCAGCCAAAGATACGGCTTATGGATTACTGTGCTCAATTACAGAATTTGTGGATCACGAGCGTCGTGCTATGAGTACCGACCATCGACTGGATTCCGCATGGTTCGGGGCAGGGGCTTCGATTAAACAACGAGGACTAGAACAGGCACTCAGAATGGTGGTGTAACACTTAACCCTAAAGATTGAATTTCAGCTTCATTTAAGCTTAGTCAATTAGCCTAAGTAGCATCAAGATCACTGAACCGTACCAGGTTTGTCGGAGACTCAATATTCTGAGAGACTATTCCGATGAAAAAACCAAACTATACCCCCGAAATTAGAGAAAGAGCGGTTCAATTACTAATTGAATCTGAAAAAGATTATCCTTCTACTTGGGCAGCAATCACAGCTATTGCTCCTAAAATCGGTTGTACTCCTGAAACATTGCGTGTTTGGTATTTAAAGCATATGGATCAACTAAATCCTGCCAAAGTACAACAGATATCTGACCAAGAAAAAATGAAGCAAATGGAACGTGAAATTAAAGAATTAAAGCGTGCCAATGAAATTCTACGCAAAGCAGCCGCTTTTTTCGCCCAGGCGGAGCTCGACCGCCCACACAAATAATGGTGGATTTTATCCATAACAATAAAGATCGATATGGTGTTGAAGCGATTTGTAGAATTTTACCGATTGCAGCTTCGACCTATTATCGGGCTTTAGATCTCGTTGATAACCCAGAACATCGAGCGAAACGTGCTCTGCATGATTTACATCATGCAGAGCAAATCAAACGTATTTGGAAAGAAAGTTTAGGTCGATATGGTGTACGTAAAGTTTGGCAAAAATTGAAACGTGAAGGCTATGTTATTGCACGTTGTACAGTTGCTCGATTGATGAAAAAGCTAGATATACAAGGTGTTTGGCGTGGTAAGAACAAACAAACTACCCGCAGCCGAGATGATCAAAAACGAGCAGATGATTTAGTGAAACGGAATTTTAGTGCTGATCGACCTGACCAATTATGGGTCAGTGACTTTACGTATATTCAAACCAATTCTGGCTGGGTCTACACCGCATTTATTATTGATGTGTTCTCGCGAACAATTGTTGGATGGAAAGTATCAACACGGATGAATACAGATATGGTACTTGATGCACTGGAGCAAGCATTGCATGATCGAGGCATGCCAAAGAATGTGATTCATCATTCCGACAGAGGTGTGCAATATCTTTCCATTCGCTATACCAATCGTTTAGAAGCAGCAAATTTACGAGCATCAGTCGGTACAACGGGTGATTCATACGATAATGCTCTGGCTGAAACGGTGAATGGCTTATACAAAACAGAGGTGATTGAATATTTAAAAGCAGATTGGCAAGGTTTAGCGGATGTACAACTTGCGACATTAAATTGGGTAGATTGGTTCAACAAAAAGCGTGTACACAGTGCACTGGGTTATGTATCGCCTTTTGAGTTTGAAGCAATGTACTATGATAAGATTAATCCGTTAGGTCAGGTGGCCTAACTTAAATAAAAAAGTCTCCGATAAACCCGGTACGGTTCACACTGATCTAACTGAACACCCTTCGCCACATTCCTCAGATGTGGCTTTTTTTATGCCTGAAATTCAATTTTTACACCTCAACACTTCAATAAAAATAGGATAACCATGCAATGAACAGTAATAGCCAAATACAGTACAGTTTAAACAATCCGCCTTTACAAGCGTATTCCCCCAATCTCAACTCACCAACCACAACCCAAACCGTAGAGGTGGGAACTCGGAGTAAACGTACCCCAAAAAAGACCAAAGGTCTCGCTTCAGCCAAACGCTTTGCCAATACCAAGCAGATGAGCTATCAACAATGGCAAGAACTCAGAAAACAGGGCATTGGTAGTAGTGATGCAGCGACCGCCTGTGGACTGAATCCCTATATGTCGATGCTAGAGTTGTGGATGATTAAAACAGGACGTATGCAACAAAGCATCGAAGATGAAAGTACAGGTTACGCACCTTTATACTGGGGCAAACAACTTGAACCGTTGATTTGAACCGTACCGGGTTTATCGGAGACTTTTTTATTTAAGTTAGGCCACCTGACCTAACGGATTAATCTTATCATAGTACATTGCTTCAAACTCAAAAGGCGATACATAACCCAGTGCACTGTGTACACGCTTTTTGTTGAACCAATCTACCCAATTTAATGTCGCAAGTTGTACATCCGCTAAACCTTGCCAATCTGCTTTTAAATATTCAATCACCTCTGTTTTGTATAAGCCATTCACCGTTTCAGCCAGAGCATTATCGTATGAATCACCCGTTGTACCGACTGATGCTCGTAAATTTGCTGCTTCTAAACGATTGGTATAGCGAATGGAAAGATATTGCACACCTCTGTCGGAATGATGAATCACATTCTTTGGCATGCCTCGATCATGCAATGCTTGCTCCAGTGCATCAAGTACCATATCTGTATTCATCCGTGTTGATACTTTCCATCCAACAATTGTTCGCGAGAACACATCAATAATAAATGCGGTGTAGACCCAGCCAGAATTGGTTTGAATATACGTAAAGTCACTGACCCATAATTGGTCAGGTCGATCAGCACTAAAATTCCGTTTCACTAAATCATCTGCTCGTTTTTGATCATCTCGGTTGCGGGTAGTTTGTTTGTTCTTACCACGCCAAACACCT
>NZ_KB849201.1:173947-210267 GCF_000367985.1 Acinetobacter sp. CIP-A165 | reverse complement strand
AACCGCTCTTTCTCTAATTTCGGGGGTATAGTTTGGTTTTTTCATCGGAATAGTCTCTCAGAATATTGAGTCTCCGACAAACCTGGTACGGTTCAATTGCTGAATACTACAGCATGCATACCAACCATAAAGTCCGTCGGGTCAATGCCATCTTGCAGCATCCAGACGAAGACAAACAGTTTATGTTGGCAAATCTCGATTATGCCGTGGTCGGCAATGACGAAGTGCAAATCTTGGAGTGTAAAAGCGTTGGAGAATATGGCTCTAAGCTATGGCGGGAGGGTGTCCCACTGTATGTACTGTGCCAAGTCCAGCATCAACTGGCAGTGACAGGCAAACAAGCCGCACATATCTGTGCCTTGATCTGTGGACATGAAACCCGAATCTATAAAGTCAGTCGAAATGAAACCGTGATTCAACACATCATCAATGCCGAACGTCACTTCTGGCAATGTGTGGAATCAGGTATTCCACCGAGTGTCGATGCTTCTGATTCCGCTGCCAAAGCTTTAAAACAACTCTACCCTGAACATATTCCACTGTCGGTTGAAGACCTGACCCAAAATGAACAAGCCAACTACTTATTTAGACAATTACTGCAAGAGCGACACAAAGTAGAGCAACACCAGCAATACTTTGATGAACTAAAACATCAACTGCAAATGATGATGAAAGATGCAGAACGTGCAGTGTTTATTGATGGATCGGTGACGTGGAAGAAGTCACAAGACTCCACCACATTAAATAGTAAAGCCTTACTCAAACAACACCCTGAATATCTACAGCAGTTCCCACAAATTAAAGTGGGGGCACGAAGATTTCAGATTTATCTGAATGGTGGGTAAAGCAGACATCCTGAACATCCATCCATATCAACTCAATCAACAAAGAAATCTATCGATCCCATACCCAAATAGGTGTGGGATTTTTTTATGCATCAAATTTTATTTATACATCTATATTGAGGACATCACCATGATTAAAGGTTTAGCAATTGCACCACCCGTTTTAGGACGTATCAGTATCGGCAAGATCGTCGAAAAGAATGGCAAACGACTCCCTGAAAAGGATGACCAATTTACCATTACTAGCCAAATCCAAAATAAGGATGGCTGGGTCAAACATCCACTCGATGAACAACTAAGGGCTAAGGCACCGAATCAAAAACTCAGAAGCATTCCAGTGCGGATGCTCTTCAATGATCCCGAACTAAACCTACGTGCAGAGTACACTTTATTTGACCGACAAACCGGGCGAGTGATCTGTACGGGTAATGGGGAAACTTGTCAGCGATTGGGACAAAATGGCATTGAACAACATCCATGCCCATCTCCTGATCTATGTCCACTGGCACAAGGTGGACTATGTAAACCCTATGGCAGACTTTACGTCAATTTAGATGAATCAGATGAGTTTGGCACCTTCATCTTTAGGACCACAGGTTTTAATAGCATTCGAACCTTAGCAGCACGACTCCGTTATTACCATGCAGCATCGGGCGACTTGCTGTCATGCCTACCTTTACAACTCACTCTTAGAGGCAAGTCTACGACACAAAGCTATCGTCAGCCCGTGTATTACGTGGATTTAACCTTACGGGAAGGCGTGGATTTACAAACCGCGATTCAGACAGCCAAGGAGATTGACCAACAGGGAAAACAGGCAGGGTTTGATCAGGCGGCATTAGATCAGATTGCACGGCAGGGTTTTGCCAATGCCAAGTTTGAGGTGCATGCAGAGGAGGGGATGGAATTGCTGGAGGAATTTTATCCACACAGTGACAGTGCTGTAGATACAGAGCATTCAGCGCAATTAGGCTACGTGCAAGAGATTCAGCAGGGGTTGCAGCAGAGTGTTAGAGCTGTGAATTGAGCACAGTTGAATTATCTAGTCAGCTTGGTAAGTCAATTAATGGATTCTGAACAAGTTGGCTAGTCACTAATTGAAGGGAGCTTTGGCTCCCTTAATTTTTTTGTTATTCAGGAGTGATAATGCAGGCTTCAAAAATAGCGATCAGTCCATCTAGCCGGCAGTTGAATCCATCAATATTGGCCTGCATCCAGACTTCCTTATTGTTAATTTTACTCCACTGTACCCCATAGCCGCAGTGAGCAAGTAGGTGTTCAAAGAAGATACGCTGGGTGCGTCCATTGCCTTCACGAAATGGGTGAATCACGTTGACTTCACAATAAAAATCAGCGATTTTTTGGATAAGTACTGGTTTGGCTAAACCTTGAAAATAGTGCTGCTGCTCAAGTTGCTTGAAGAGCTTATTGGCTTCAATTTCAATACGCGGGAAGGTACAAAAGCGGGTATCGCCTTTGGCAATATCCACTTGTCTTAGTTCACCTGCCCAGGCATACAGGTCTGAAAAGAGCTGAAAGTGAATGGATTGCAGGTATTTGAGATCGTAAGGTGGCTCGGCATACTCAATGCGTGTGCTGGCATACTCAGTCAACTCCAGTTCTGCCTGTTGCAGAATTTCAGCATCCTGAATGTTCAGTTTGTTTTTAAGGACGTCCGAGTCGGGGTAACAGTAAATGCTGTCACCCATTTCACCATATTTATCCATAAGGAAGCCTGATCACGATTCCGAGGTCTGTGAGAATTTCTTATATTTCTGTAGAATCTGAGCTTTACTTAATGCCGGTGCGGTTGAGGACGGGTTAATGCCTTCCAGCTTTAAACTGGCTTGATAATTCTGCAAGCGCGTAGCTTGGATATATTTTTTTTTCTGTTCGAGAGTGTTTAGCATTTTGGAATTTCCTTGAACAAAGGTGATGTAAGCCTAGTTTAGCAGATGGGCTTATAAATAGGCACGGCTTTCAAAAGCAGGGTTGTAGCGTTATGGTGGATGAACCTTCTATGAGAAAAATCTGAAACCAGACGACAAAATTTGTCGCTTAACTCTCATGCAATAAATGAATCATCAACAATCTGCTTTTAAATAATATAATATTATCCAACAGTTAAAAATTATCAGTATTATCTCTAGCAACCGAAGTGTCGCCAGATACTGATCACAGATAAGAATTCAGGAATTGATTCGCTACTATGACCAACAATAACTTTTCTCAAATCGCTTCTTTCATCTGGTCGGTTGCCGACCTGCTGCGTGGTGACTTCAAACAATCGCAATACGGTCGCATCATTCTGCCATTTACCTTGTTACGTCGTTTGGAATGTGTACTGGAAGAAAGCAAGGCTGCGGTACTGGCAGAACATGAAAAAGTCTCCAAGCTGAATCTGCCAGAAGAAGCTCAAGAAAAGTTATTGCTGCGTGCCACCAACGGTCTAGCCTTCTTTAACACCTCCCCAATGGATCTTAGCAAAATGGGGCAAAGTGATATCAAGGCCAACTTAAGCACTTATGTGCAAAGTTTCTCTAAAGATGCCCGTGAGATATTTGAATACTTTAACTTCATCGAATTTGCGGGCTTACTCGATGATGCCAACCTTTTGTATAAAGTCGTGCAAAAGTTTGCTACCACGGATCTGAGTCCAAAGAACGTATCCAACCATGACATGGGCTTGGTGTTTGAAGAACTGATCCGACGTTTTGCCGAAGGTTCTAATGAAACCGCAGGGGAACACTTTACCCCGCGTGACATCGTACGTTTGACCACTGCACTGGTGTTTATGGAAGATGATGACGTGCTGACCAAAGACGGCATTATCCGTACCATTTACGACCCGACAGCCGGGACGGGTGGTTTCCTGTCTTCAGGCATGGAATATCTGCATGAGCTGAACCCAAATGCGGTGATGCGTGCCTTTGGCCAGGAACTGAATCCGGAATCCTACGCTATCTGTAAAGCCGACATGCTGATCAAAGGGCAGGATGTGAGCCGGATTAAACTCGGTAACACACTGTCGAATGACCAGCTTGCTGTGGATCAGTTTGACTACATGCTGTCTAACCCACCTTTTGGTGTGGACTGGAAAAAGATCGAACAGGACATCAAGGACGAGCATGAACAAAAAGGCTTTGATGGCCGTTTCGGTGCAGGCTTGCCACGTGTGTCCGATGGTTCATTATTATTCCTGATGCACCTGATCAGCAAGATGCGTGATGCCAGCAGTAGCGAGAGTGGCAGCCGCATCGGGATTATCCTGAATGGTTCACCATTGTTTACTGGTAGTGCAGGCAGTGGTGAAAGCGAGATCCGTCGTTACATTTTAGAGGCCGACTTGCTGGAAGCCATTATTGCCTTACCGAACGACATGTTCTACAACACCGGGATTGCCACCTATATCTGGGTACTCAGCAATAAAAAAGCCGCTGAACGTAAAGGCAAGGTACAGCTGATCAATGCCTCAAACCTGAGTACCAAAATGCGTAAGTCGCTGGGTTCAAAGCGTAACTATCTGACTGAAAATGAAATTGCCACCATTACCCAGAACTATGGTGATTTTGTCGCGGTAGATACTTTGGCAAACGATGGCGAAACCGAACAGCAAAAACCATTCGCCAGCAAAATCTTTGACAGTCATGAATTTGGCTATCGTCGCGTGACCATTGAACGTCCATTACGTTTATCGGCACAGATCACGGATAGCGCGATTGCTGCATTACGTTTTGCGCCAAAACCGTTTAATGCCGTGATGCAAAGTATCGATGCGCAATTGGGCACAGCCTTTGGTACAGTGTGGACAGCAGAAACTTATGGTCAGTTGCAGGACGTGGCGCTTGAAGTTCGTGCCCTGATTAAAGCCGAGTTCCCTGAGCTAAAAGAAAAAGACATTAAAGAGGTACTGGACAGCAAAATCTGGCTGTTCCAGAAAGCCCTGATGGAAAAAGCCCAAGCTTTACAGGACGTGATTGGCACTGAGCAGTTTGATGACTTTAACCAGTTTGATGAAGTCTTGAAGAAAGCCCTCAAGCAAACCGACATCAAGCTGGATGCCAAAGAGAAGAAACAGCTGTTAGATGCCATTACCTGGAAGAATCCGGAAGCGGAACCAGTGATTAACAAGGTACTGAAACAGGTTGAAAACCCACTGTATGGCCAGTTTAGCTACCAAGGCAAAGTGGTCGAGTTTGTGCAGGATGGTGATTTGCGTGATGCTGAGAATATTGCGCTGAATCCAAAAGTCAGCACCACGGAACTGATAGAAGATTACTTTAAACGTGAAGTACAGCCACATGTGGCCGATGCCTGGATCAATGCCGACAAGCGTGATGAAAAAGATGGCGAGATTGGCATTGTGGGTTATGAAATTCCGTTTAACCGTCATTTTTATGTGTATGAACCGCCACGTGATTTAAGCGAGATTGATGCCGATCTGGATGCGGTGAGTGCCGAGATTATGCAGCTGCTGCAAGAGGTGCATTCATAATGGTAAAGTATCAAGCGTATGCGGAATATAAGGATTCAGGTGTGCAATGGATTGGAAATATTCCAAAAGATTGGAAATTTTTAAGAGGAAAATGGAAGTTTAAAAGCTTGAAAGAGGTTAATCGCGATTTACAGTGTATGGATCGATTAGCTTTGACTATGAATGGTGTGATTGAACGTAGCATTGATAGTGATGAGGGATTACAACCTGCTGAATTTTCAGGCTATCAAATTTTTGAAAAGGATGATTTAGTATTTAAATTAATTGACTTAGAGAATTTTAAAACTAGCCGTGTTGGATTGGTATTTAAAAGAGGAATCATGAGTCCTGCATATATACGTTTAAAACCATTCGTAGGTACAGACTCTAAGTTTTTCTATTATTTTTATTTTGACCTTTATTTAAGAGGTGTATACAACCAAATTGGTGGACAAGGGGTGCGTTCTGCTTTGAACGCAACAGACTTACTAGAGATAGAGGTTTGTATTCCATCATTATCAGAACAAAAGTTAATCGCCAATTTCCTTGACCATGAAACCACCAAAATCGATCATTTGATTGAAAAACAACAACAACTGATTGAACTGCTCAAAGAAAAACGTCAGGCGGTGATTAGCCATGCCGTGACCAAAGGACTTGACCCCAATGTCCCGATGAAAGATTCGGGCGTGGAATGGTTAGGGGAAGTGCCGGAGCATTGGGCTATACCTCAGATTGGTTATCATGCCGAAGTTACAAAATTAACAGGCTTTGAATATACAAATCTATGGGCACCAAATGATGATGGAGAAATTATTGCCCTGAGAGGATTTAATATTCAAGAAAGATACTTGGATTTAAATAAAACAGAAAGAATAAGTCAAAAACTTTCTTATAAATTAATTCGGTCAAAACTTTATAAAAATGATTTAGTTTTGCCTTGTACTGGTACTTTAGGCAATGCTGCACTAATCGATAAAGATAATACTTATCACATTAATCAGAATATCGCGAAAGTTACGTATGATAAAAAATTATTTTTTCCTGAATTTTGCTTATATTGGATGACAAGTCTACCATTTAGACAAATGATAGATTTTAATAATACTTCAGGGATGCAACCAGTTTTGCTAATTGGAGATATTCGCAAATTACCAATAGTTTTGCCTCCTTTAAGTGAGCAGGTAGAAGTCGTATCTTATTTGAATATAAAGACTCAAAAATTTGATAGCTTAATCAAAAAAGCAGAATCAGCAATTTCACTTATGCAAGAACGCCGAACCGCTCTCATCTCAGCCGCAGTCACTGGAAAAATTGATGTGCGCAACTGGCAAGCACCAAATGTTGCTGAGGCAGACACGGAGTTCAGCGCATGAGTCTAGACGCTACCCGTGAAAGCATTTTCCAGAACGACATCATTCAACAGATGCTGGCCAAAGGCTGGCAGCTCGGTACGCCACAAGGCTACAACCGTGAAACCGCCTTGTATGAGCAGGACGTACTAGATTTTGTGCAACAAACCCAAGCACAAGACTGGCAGAAGTTTCAGCGCATCTTTCCACAGGATACCGAACGGCATTTTCTAGAAGCCGTGGTTGCCCAGCTGAAGAAAGCCGACATCAATGCCACCGATGAACAATCCCGTACCTATGGCACTTTAGGTGTGCTGCGTCACGGAGTGAAAACCCGCAGCGCACGTTTTTTCCTCTGTCAGTTTAAACCAGAACATGCGCTAAATCCCGATACCTTAGCCAATTACAAAAAGAACATCTGCCGCATTGTGCCAGAGTTGGTCTATAGCCCGTATGCTACGGCTGCCGAGTTACAGGACATGGGCAAACAGGCCAAGAAATGGCGTATTGACTTGGTATTGTTTATTAACGGCTTTCCTGTTGCTACTCTCGAACTCAAGTCCGAGTTTAAACAGGCGGTGCAGAATGCCATGTTGCAGTACAAACGCACCCGCTTGCCGAAAGATCCAGAAACCAACAAGCCTGAACCCTTGCTGATGTTTAAGCGTGGCGCATTGGTACACTTTGCCGTGAGTCAATACGAAGTCTATATGGCGACCCAACTGGCCGGAGAAGATACCTTCTTCCTGCCGTTCAACAAGGGTACAGCGGAAGGTGGTGCAGGCAATGATGTGCCAGAAGACCAGAATCAGTACGCCACCGCCTATCTGTGGAATGAAGTCCTCACGCCGGACAATTTGCTGAATATCATTGGACGTTTTGTCCATCTGCAAATTGAAGAAAAAGAAGACTGGGAAGGCCGCAAGTACAAAAAAGAACTGCTGATCTTCCCACGTTACCACCAGTGGAATGTGGTCACCAAACTGATCAATGCCGCATTAGAGGAGGGCACTGGACAGAAATATCTGATTCAGCACAGTGCAGGTTCAGGAAAGTCCAACTCGATTGCCTGGACAGCACATCAGTTGTCGACCCTGTACGATCAACACAATCAGAAACTGTTTGATTCGGTGATTGTAGTCACTGACCGTACCATTCTGGATGCCCAGCTACAGGACACCATCTACCAGTTTGAACATGCCGATGGCGTGGTCGGACGCATCAATAATAAAGAAGGCGATGGCTCCAAGTCGGAAAAACTGGCCAAGGCACTGGAAACATCACAGCCGATTATCATTGTGACCATCCAGACTTTCCCCTTTGTGTTGCGTGCGATTGAAAACAGCACCAACCTGAAACAGCGACGTTATGCGGTGATTGCCGATGAAGCGCATTCTTCACAAAGCGGCTCTACGGCACGACAACTGAAAGAAGTGTTGATGCTGGAAGAGCGCGAAGAGGATGCTGAACTGTCTTCGGAAGATATTCTGGATGCGGTGGTGGCTGCACGTAAGGGCAGTAATAACCTCAGTTACTATGCCTTTACCGCGACACCGAAAGACAAAACCCTGCAACTGTTTGGCCGTGTACCCAATCCTGAGCTACCACCCTCCAAGCAGAACAAGCCAGAAGCTTTTCATGTCTACTCCATGCGTCAAGCCATTGAAGAAGGCTTTATTCTGGATGTGCTGAAAAACTATACCAACTATAAAGTGGTATATAAACTCAAACAGAAAATTGAAGAAGCCGACAAACAGGTCGATGCCAAAAAAGCTAAGATCAGACTGAATCAGTGGGTGCGCCTGCATGACCACAACATTTCTCAGAAAGTGAAAGTCATTGTCGAGCATTTCAAAAATAACGTGATGGGCTTATTGGGGGGGCAGGCTAAAGCCATGGTGGTGACCAGTTCACGTAAAGAAGCGGTGCGTTACAAGCTGGCCTTTGACAAATACGTGGCGGATCAGGGCTATAAGTCCATTCAGGCTATGGTCGCATTCTCTGGTGAGGTTGAGTTTAATGACAAGGATACCGACAGCAGTGGTTTAGTCGGGCAGACCTTTAATGAACGCAACATGAACCCGGGACTGAAAGGTCGGGAAATGCGCAAGGCCTTTGACAGTGATGACTATCAGGTGATGCTGGTAGCCAACAAGTTCCAGACTGGCTTTGACCAACCGAAACTGTGTGCCATGTACGTAGACAAAAAGCTGGGTGGTGTTGAGTGCGTACAAACCTTGTCACGCTTGAACCGTACCTATCCGGGCAAAGCGGAATCTGGCACCTTTGTCTTGGACTTCTTTAACGATCCCGAAGACATTCTTGGGGCCTTCCAGCCTTACTACCAAACCGCAGAACTGGCTGATGTATCGAATCCGGATCAGATCTTTGACCTGTTTGAAAAGCTGAAAGCTACCAAGATTTTTCTGTGGACGGAAGTTGAACAGTTTGTCGAAGCGTTCTTTACCAAGAACAAATCCAATGCCGCGATCAGTAACATTTGCAAGCCTGCGGTTGAACGCTGGCAGAAACGTTATAGTCAGGCCATCGAAGCCTATAACACCACCCGAGACATGCTGGAACGCTGCAAGAAAACCAATGATGCGGTGCTGATTGCCAATGCCGACAATGCCTTTAAAGAGGCCAAGTTGGAAAAAGACAAGCTGGAAATCTTTAAAAAAGACTTGGGAAGCTTTACTCGTTTTTACGAGTTTATGTCGCAGATCGTGGACTACGATGACAAAGAACTGGAGAAGCTCAGTCTGTATGCGCGTAACCTGCGTCCATTGCTGCGTGAAACCGCAACGAAAGATGATGAGGTGGACTTAAGTAATGTCAGCATGAGCCATTACCGCTTGTCCAAGATCCGTCAGCAGGATATCAAGCTGAAAGAAGATGCTGAAGATTTCAAGCTAGAACCGGGCAATGACCTGGGGGCAGCCAAGCCACGTGATAAGAAAGAAGAGTTCCTGTCACAGATTATTGAGCGTCTGAATGATGTCTTTATCACCGATAACCTAACCGATAAAGACATGCTCAACTATGCCTATACGGTACGTGACAAACTGGCGGAAAATGAGATTGTGATGAAGCAGATTGCCAACAATACCCGTGAACAGGCCATGCTGGGGGATTTCCCGAAAGCCATGGATGATGCCATTCTTGGCAGTAGTGCTGCACATCAGGAACAGATGATGCAGTTGCTGTCCGATCCGGCGAAAGCCAGCATATTTGCACGGGTGATTTTTGATATGTTGAGCAGTCGATAATTTTTAAACATTTTAGAATTAAATTTTTGAGTATAGGGGTGTATTGATATGTTGGCTTTTGCTGAATTTCTGCAGGATTATTTTATCATTCCTGTGGGAATGCTCATTTTTGTATTATGGATTGGGTTTAAATTCTATTCTAAATATATCAAACCTGCTAAAAAGTTAAGTGGGCAATTATCAGTACTAATTAATGCCTTAAAAGGAATGGAGGAAAACTCTAGTCTAAATAAGCATTCATTAGATGCAAAATTCGAAAATGATACGCCTTTAAAACATGCTTGGTTGAATTACAAAAATTCTTTTCATGACATCTATGAAACTCTAGATGGAGAAGATGTTCTAGTTTCCTCACGTGCAACGGTATCAAGTGATGTATTTTTTTCACAAGCTGTCATTGTGGATACCCCTTTAAGAGTTGAGTTTTATAAGCACTTGCCAGGTATTATCACTGGTGTAGGTATTATTGCTACATTTGCTGGCCTTCTATTTGGATTATTAGCTTTTGATCCCGCAGGCGATCCAGCAAAAGTTCAAGACAGTTTAGGCTTATTATTAGGTGGGGTAAGTGAAGCATTCATGGCTTCTGCACTTGCGATAGGGACTGCAATGATTATCACTTGGCGCGAAAAATCGTGGTTGCGTCAGTGTTATGAACAGTTAGAAACTTTAACGACAGAAATTGATAAGCTTTTTGAAACTGATTCCACTGGAGAAGAGTATCTAGCTAAATTATTAAAATCCTCTCAGGCAAACGAAACCAATGCTCGTCAATTAAAAGACAGCCTTGTTAATGACTTAAAAGTCATGATGACAAATTTGGTTGAGGAAAATAAAAAGAATCAGATTGCTTTTGCTGCACAGTTAAGTGAAAGCTATGCGAAATCAAGTCAGGATATGGCGACCCAGATTGGTCAATCGATTACGGATACCTTGCAAGCACCTCTAGATAAAATTGCGTCTAGCGTACAACAAGTGAGTAGTGACAATGGTTCAGCCGTCCAAGAACTCATGACTGATGTGCTTACAGCCTTTATGAATAAATTGGAGTCTACGTTCGGCAGTCAAATGACGGGCATGACTGAGATGATGACTCAATCAGTATCTGCTATGAAGGAAATGCAATTAGGTTTCTCTCAATTACTGACAGATATGAAAATTAATAGTGAAACAGAGGTGGTCCCACTTGTTTGAACAACTAAAAGCTTATTTATAAGTGATACTCTGCTCTAGTTAAGCTACCTTATTTTGTTGTGGTAGCTGGTCATAGTAAAACTCATCTGGAGTCATTTTGTCCAGACTCGAATGAGGTCGTTTCAAATTATAAAATTCAAAATATGCGTTTAATTGCTTCTTCGCATCCAAAACATTGCTGTAGGCTTTGAGATACACCTCTTCATATTTAACGCTCCGCCATAATCGTTCAACCATCACATTATCAACCCATCGACCTTTACCATCCATACTGATTTGAATGCCATTTGATTTCAATACATCAATAAATGCATCACTGGTAAACTGACTGCCTTGGTCTGTATTAAAGACTTCAGGTCGGCCATATTTTTCAATAGCTTCATTTAATGTTTCTATGCAAAATGTAACCTCCATACTAATCGATACTCTATGCGCAAGTACCTTGCGGCTATGCCAATCAATCACAGCACATAAATAAACAAAGCCTTTTGCCATAGGGATATACGTTATATCCGTAGACCACACTTGATTACTGCGCTGAATAGCCAATCCTTTGAGCAGATATGGATATTTACGGTGAGCTTGATTAGCCTGGCTTAAATTTGGTTTGCAATATAACGCATTAATGCCCATTTTCTTCATTAAAGTACGTGTATGACGTCGTCCTATATGATGTCCTTGACGATTCAATAAATCACGCATCATACGGCTACCTGCAAAAGGGTATTGCATATGTAACTCATCCATACAGCGCATCAGCTTCAGATCTGATTCACTCACAGGTTTTGGGCGATAGTAATAACAACCACGGGAGACTTTCAGCAGCTTAGCTTGCTTAGATACTGAAATCTGAAGTGAGTCATCGATTAACTTTTGTGGTTGAAGCGACCCAGTTTCTTCAACACACCTTCTAAAAAATCAATTTCTAATGCCTGCTCACCGATTTTTGCATGTAGTTTTTTTAGATCGATGGGTGGTTCTGTTGGAGCTTTTGATTGATCGAAAGCTTGCGAGGAAGCTGAAATCAGTTGATTTTTCCAGTCAATAATTTGGTTTTGATGAACATCAAATTCAGCACTCAATTCAGCAAGTGTTTTTTCTGCTTTAATCGCAGCAAGTGCTACCTTAGCTTTAAAGTCATTTGAATGATTTCTTCTTGGTCTACGTGTCATAAAATACTCCATATATTGATGTTTATAACATCATTTGGGGAGCAAAATATCACTTATAAGTGTTGTTCAAATTTCCTGATCCACCTCTAACTTCGACGAAAACATTAGAAATACAGATGTCGAAAATGATTGAAGATATTCAACAAAAACAAAATGAGATGTCTGATCAAATGAATTTAATGGTGGATCATTTATCTCAAGGTGCCGCAAAAATTGGAGAACAAGGTCAACATGCGATTGAGCAGTTAAATGGCAAAGTCTCGGAGTTGATGGGGAATCTAGGCGGAACGATGTCTGAGTTAATGTCAGATGTCACGAAACAGCGTATGGAACAAGATCGTGTAATTCTAGAAAATCAGCAAAAATTGCACGAACAATCATCTACATTAATTGATAATTTAGGAACTGAAATTAAAGATTTGATTGCACACAGTCAAAATGCGGTCCAAGTATATAAAGAAAATATTCAGAAATTATCTCAAGTGACAACGGATAGTATTACGGGTATGAATAACGGTGCTGAAAAAATGCGCTTAGCTTCTGAACAGTTTAATACTGCGGGCAGTTCTTTGATTACAGTGACTGATAAGACATCACAGTTGATTGCAGAAGTAAGTACCACCTCTACACATTTGACCAGCGCAAGCAGCAATTTAATCGCTCTATTAAAAGACTATAAAGACTCACAAGAGAGTGTAAAACAGGCAATCAGTACTTTAGATGGTTTGATTAAACAAGCTCAATCTGAAGCTGGTATGAGTACCAAAATGCTTGAAGATATGAATCACATGACAAATGCATTAAATCAAGTGAAGAAAGAAATGCAGGATTATCTTGAGCAAGTCAGTGATGTGCTGGTGAAAAGTTTTGTCAGTTTTGATTCCTCTATGGAAACCAGCTTAAATCATTCTTTAAGAGATTTTGATAATACACTTGATCAAGCTGTAAAACGCCTTGTTGATAGTATAGAAGGCTTGGGTAGTTTTGTAGAAGATCTGGAAGATCTAGTACAACAAAAGAAAAACTAATTTTGGGGTACATGATTAATGTTAGGTAACAGGTACTCTAAGAAACCACGTTCTAAAGATGAAGGTGAAAAACCTTTTTGGATTTCATTTGCTGATTTAATGACAGCATTAATGACCTTGTTTTTAGTCGTAATGGCTGTGTCATTAATGGTCGTAACGAAAAAAATCAATGAAGCGACTCAAGCCGAAAATCAACGTAGTTCAGAGATTTTGGATATTTGTACTAGTATTCAAAATGATGCCGCGTTGAAAAATAAGATCATTAATGTTGATTGTAAGGACAATCGTATCAACTTTGGAGAAGCTGGTCGGTTTGGCCATAATGACTACCGGTTAAATGCAGCAGGAGTAGAGGCATTAAATACGTTAGTACCCATTGTTTTAAATGCTGCTAATAGTGAAAATGGAAAAAAATGGTTTAAACAAATTGTGATTGAAGGGTTCACAGATACGGATGGTTCATATCTCTATAACTTAAACTTAAGTTTACGTCGTTCAGAATGGGTCATGTGCAATTTACTCGATCCCAAGTTTAGTCATGGGTTAAGTCTGAGTGACGCACAAAAGAACCAGGTTAAACAATTATTTTTAGCTGGTGGGGTCTCTTTTAATTCAGCTAAGGATAGTAAAGAAGCCTCACGTCGTGTTGAGCTACGGATGCAATTCTATGGTTTAAAAGAAAAAGAGAACGCTGAGCCGCAACCCCATTTTGTTTCAGCGCCTGTTGAAACATGCCAATTGACACGGTGATAGTGATGAGTATTGCGAATCTAAAACGTCGTCTTGAAGAAAAAATAAGTGTATTTTCTGAACCAACTCATATACAGACTAAATTTGTTAGACCTCAGCGTTTAATGAAAACATTGTCTATTATTGAGCATAAACTCGATGTTCTTGAAAATGAACAACCATTAGAAGAAAAAATTATCAAATCAGTTCTAAAACTTGAACAACACGGGTTTGATGGGCTGACTAAACGAGATTGGAAAAATTTGGCTTGGTCTCTCAGTAAAAAACTGCCCAATTATGAAGAAAAACTTTTATTCACACCTGTAGGTGTAAGATTAATTGATTATTTCAACCAATTGGGAATTGACCAACTCCAGTTTGTTTATTTTCCATTGTTATATAGCTATTTTTCCTTTCAAGCAAAGGAATTAGAAAAACAACCTGATAGCTGGGTTCAGTTAAGAAATATATTAAATACGAACAAATCTTTGGTATTTAAAAATTCGACTCGACTAAAAAAATGGATGACGACTCTTATAGATAATTCAGAGGTTTTAACCACAGAACCTACGAAAAAATTTGTACGTGAATTTTTACAAGATAATGATGAAAACAGAGTTGCTAATCAATTAGAAAGTTTAAGAATAGCTTCGGGTAGTTGGTTTTGGGATGATTTGATTCGATCTGCAATTAAGTCGATCAAGACAATGAAAGAGGATGAGTATTTTCAAATTATCCCACGCTTTTTAGTATTGCTTGAAAAAAATAAAATATATACAACCACTATTTTGGCCGCACTTCTAGAACGGTACGCTAGTACTTCTCAGAGAGAGAAAGTACATGAGGTATTAAAACATCTAGCCTTGGATCAATGGGGTAATCCTCAGTATGAATCTTCAGCGGGATGGAATAACGTAAATGCTGATACCAAAAAAATGGTGATTCAGTGGTTTGTTAGAGCAGATTTGGAAGCTTTCTTTAAATTATTCAATCAGAATGCAGATATTCAAAGATTTAATTATTGGATGCGGTTTATTGATCAAATTAACTTTTCTCAGATCTTTTTGGGTTCTAATGCATTGAATTCTAGACGCGATGAACATTTGAAATTTAGAAGATTGAATAGGGGTAGGCTGAAAGAATTAGCCGGTTCTACAACGTCTACCAATAATGCTTTCCTTTTGAAAATCGATAATATTTATATTGTTGATTTTTCTGAAACAGGTAATGCTTGTTATTTTTATAACCGTCTTCCTTACAAAGACTATGTCGGAAAAATTGAAATTAAGACACTGAGAAATCAGGAAATTTGTATTGATCGTCAAACAAGGAATGGTAATTGGCAACCACGATTTGATAATGCCTTGGCTCGACTCGGTATCTTTTCTAAGAGATAAATTTAAGTAATTAAACTATTTACAGGACAATCATGAAATTAACATTCTGGAAAAGGAAAAAAAGTACTGACTCTGTTGTTGAAGATAACTTGATGGCGAGTATAAAGTCTTTACAATATGATGACGTTGGATTGATTTATCCTTATCAACAGAATGCTAAAAATGACGCTGATTTTTATTGGGAAAGTCTAGAAGAAGAAGATATCGCCTATCTCATGGATGATCAGTATGTATTGCCATGGGAGGAGCTGTTTCAGCTTCAGCAAGATCCCGAACATAGTAACGTACTTAATTTACTCAACTTACCAAGTCCAACGAATTTACATCCAGTGATTCGTAGTGAGGGAGGATTAAGTGATCCTGATTTTAAAATCATTCTAGATGGATGGTGTGATCAAAATAGGATTAAGTCTAAAGGCCTAATTAAACGAATAGGTGCCGTACTGAATGTTGATGGTCAAGAATATTTACTAAATGAAACGACTTGGAAGCTTTTAGAAAAAATTAAAGAATTTGCTCGTATTTCAAATAAAGATAATAAGCTCAATCAAAAGTATTGGGCTCAAATACGAAGTTTAGCTAATCGAAGTCAGGCAAATTTAGATGAGTTTCTTCGTAAGACCGTGGTACTTGCACCTGAAAAATTACAATTAAATCTACGTAAGAACTTGATTAGTCAGGAATCAGTTGTAGAAGTACAACCCTCCTTTGAGGAGGCACCGTCAAATTGGTTGCAAACTTTTGATCACTATAATCAGGTACAAGATCAATATAGCATTAGCCTACCAGATGGTGGAGTCGCTCATGTAGTCATTGATCCTCAAGTCAAAAATGTGCTGAGTGAAATTAAAAAGATGCCGAATAGACGTGTATCTGGTGAGCGCGCTCAAACATTTTTGCATAACCCCTTCGCGCAATTAGGAGATGATGCCACAGAGGTCATCTCTCCTGAAGGTTTTGAAAAATCAAAGCAAGATGCAGAAATCTATAGTTACAGCTTACAGATATATAAATTCTATAATGAGTTAGGGCATTATGTTTCTGCTCAATTAACTCTTAACGAAAATTCAGGTCGTGAACAACAACCGATTCTGTTGGAACTCTCCAATCTAGAGCAAACAAAATATTTTATCTCTGCTTATGAAAAGCCATCACCAATTTTCATGTGGGCGGGTTATACAATTGATAAAACGAGCTATTTGGATCATCAGGTTCAAGAGTTAAAAAGTGATCTAACAGAAATCCAAAAATATGAAGATGAGTTACAAGCACAGCAAGTTTTAGATCTATCTAATTACAGTGATCGGGTCATTGGTATAGGTGAAGCACAAAAACTAAACTCTGAGTTTATTCAAAGAGACAGTGGTGAATCAGAGTGGTTGCCACAGCATCTCATGGAGTTGGAGCAACAATTCCAGGATCGCTTGTCTAATGAAGCAATAGAGTTGCTTGAACAGCGTATCAAACAGGCTGAGCAAGAAGGTAAAGATCAGGTTCTAATTCCTAATGCGAACACTGAAGTCTCAGTAGATGACGCTAAAAAATTATTAAATAGTCTGAGCGATTCAAATAGAAAAGAACCTATTGAAACATTAGAAGAATCTACGGTTAATCTACAGAAAAAAAAGAAAGATACATTACTTATCGCGAATAACATTGATAAAGCTGAGTTTACTAAACAACGAGCAGATCAATTGGTTTTTGATGAGAAGAACCATCCCCCAGCTAGATTGCCTTCAAGTTTCAGAAGTCAGGAATTCGGTTTAAAACCGCATCAGGAGTATGGAGTTGCATGGTTGCAGAATCTACATCAATATGCACCGGAACAGGTAAGTGGCTGTCTTTTAGCAGATGATATGGGATTGGGGAAGACCCTGCAATTGTTGTGCTTTATTGGTGAATATTTAGAAAATGCGAAAGATAAAAAACCAGTTTTAGTGGTTGCTCCAGTTTCATTGTTAGAAAACTGGGAGGCAGAAGCAAATCGGTTCTTCAGTGCTAAATTTCCTAAGATCCTAAGTCTATATGGTGAGAATTTAAAAGATCGAAAAATTCCCAAGCATTTAATTTCTGCTCAATTGAGAGACGATCACGGTATTACGCATTTGCTTGAAGAAGAGTGGCTAAGTGATGCGGATATTGTCCTCACAACCTATGAAACGATGCGTGATCTAGAGTTTTCTTTAGCGCGAGTTGATTGGGGGATTATGGTTTGCGATGAAGCACAAAAAATTAAAGTACCTACGGCTATGGTGACAAAAGCGGCTAAAGCTCAAAAGGCAGACTTTAAAATAGCATGTACTGGTACTCCAGTGGAAAATTCACTCACTGACTTATGGTGCTTATTTGATTTTATACAAGAAAATTTGTTAGGGTCATTGAATGAATTTGGAAAAACTTATCGTCGCCCTATAGAAAATCTTGATAATGTGGATAATGAAGTATTGGAACAATTGCGGAACTTGATTGCACCACAAGTTTTAAGACGAATGAAACATGATGTTGCTGACTTACCAGAAAAAATTGAAGTAAATCATTGTAAAAATATTACGATTTCTTCACTTCAACGTCACTTATATGCGGATGTAATTAATCGCTACAGAAAGTTGTCTGAAGAAGGTAATCAAGGTGCGATGTTGGCTTCACTGCACAGTATGCGAATGATTTGTGCACATCCATTCCAATTGCAACCGAATGCTTCAATTCATGAATCACCTAAAGTAGATTGGTTGATTAAAACCTTAGAAGCAATTAAGGCAAAGAATGAAAAAGTTATTATTTTTACAGAATTTAGAGATATTCAAGTATTCCTGAAACGGATTCTTCTAGAACGATTCGGCTTAAATGTTACAACCGTTAATGGGGATTCAAATACAAGTAGCAAAAAAGGTTTAACACGGCAAAACCTTATTGATAGATTCCAAGCAACTAGTGGTTTTAATGTGATTATTTTATCAACCACTGCTGTAGGCTTTGGCGTTAATATCCAAAAAGCTAATCATGTCATTCATTATACGCGCAGTTGGAATCCTGCCAAGGAAGATCAGGCAACTGACCGTGCGTATCGTATAGGACAAGATAAAGAAGTTTTTGTTTACTACCCATCAATAGCAGCAAATGATTTTGATACTTTTGAGATAAAATTAGACCGACTTTTATCAAGTAAGCGGGCTCTGGCAGATGATATGCTGCAGCCGAGTAGAGAACTTAGCAAAGAATTGATCGAAATGATTTAGATGGTAATCCCCTGAAAAATAAAAGGATGTAAAAGTAGAGTTTTCTCTTAAGATAGAAGCAGGAGATTCTGCATGAAAACATCTAAATTTACTGACAACCAAATCATGCTTATTCAAAAGTAAGCTGAATTATGCCTTACATTGGGTTCCCTCGGTTTGGAGGCATATATCAAAATTATAGAGGGAGAGCCTAAATCTATGCTATGTTTAAGCAGGCTTATTCTAATTGTAGAGCAAGATGGTTGGACGTAATTATAGTGATGTACTCAATCCGCAAAAGGCATTGATTTGGCGTATTGTGCATCGTGATAATATTCCGTGGATATTAGAAAATGGCTTACATAGCAGCAATAGTCCAACACAATGTGTAAATTGGGTTCAGATTGGCAGTCCAGAACTGATTGAGAAAAGACAACTGCATCCTGTTCCTGTAGGGAAAAAGGGTGTGCTAAGTGACTATATTCCATTTTATTTCACACCATTTTCACCTATGCTGCTGAATATAAAGAGTGGCCGTGGCGGTGTACGTCAGCGTACTAATGATGAAATTGTTATTTTAGTTTCTAGTTTGTATCAGCTACAGCAGCAGCAAATTCCTTTTGTTTTTACAAATAGTCATGCCTATTACCAATGGGCTGAATTCTATACAGATTTATCTAGCTTAAATGAGATCGATTGGTCAATATTACAGGCAAGAGATTTTAAAAGAGATATGGATGATCCTGCGAAGTTTGAACGTTATCAAGCCGAAGCGTTAGTTCATCAACACTGCCCAACAAAAGTATTGATTGGGGTGATATGTTATACTGAAACAGTTAAAGCTCAAATAGAACAGTGGCTGCAACAAGCAGATGTTAATATTCCTGTGCATGTGAGACAAGGGGTGTATTTCTAATGATTCGTTATACAACAGGAAACTTATTAGATGCTCCTGTAGAAGCATTGGTAAATACCGTGAATACCGTTGGTGTAATGGGTAAAGGTATTGCTTTAATGTTTAAGGAGCGTTTTCCAAAAAACATGGCAGCTTATAGTCAAGCGTGCAAAGCTGGACAGGTTACAACTGGAAAAATGTTTGTGACTGAAACTAATGAGTTAATGGGCGCACGTTGGATTATTAACTTTCCAACTAAACAGCATTGGCGGGATAAATCCAAACTCCAATGGATTGAAGATGGTTTGCAGGATCTTAAAAAGTTCATCATTGATCATCAAGTTAAATCTATTGCAATTCCACCATTAGGTGCGGGTAATGGTGGGTTAGAGTGGAGTCGTGTTAAATCAAAAATTGAGACAGAATTATCCGATTTAGAGTATGTGGATATTTTGATTTTTGAACCAACCACACAGTATCAAAACGTGGCAAAGAAAATAGGTGTATCACAACTTACACCAGCACGAGCCATGATTGCAGAGTTAGTACGTCGTTATTGGGTATTGGGGATTGAATGTAGTCTATTAGAAATCCAAAAACTGGCATGGTTTTTACAGCGAGTTATTGAGCAAAAACAATTACCAAATGAATTGAAGCTTAATTTTCAGGCGAACTATTATGGTCCTTATGCTTCTAATTTAGACCATTTGTTGAATGCAATGGATGGTAGCTATCTCAAATCGGACAAGCGAATTCCTGATTGTGACCCCTTAGATGTGATTTGGTTCAATGATCAGCAAAAAAGTAAAGTTCAAGGTTATCTGATTAGTGAAGCAAAAGAGTATATGGCTGCTGTAGAAGGAGCTGCAACATTGATAGAGGGTTTTGAATCACCATTTGGTATGGAGCTTTTGGCAACAGTAGATTGGCTTATCTATAAGGAAGGTTATCAACCTAATGTTGAATCAATTCAAGAAGGGTTAGCGAATTGGAGTGCAGGTGAGCGTTGGGCAAGACGGAAATCTGATTTATTCAAAGCAGAGCATATTCAATTTGCATTACAAAAATTAGATGGTTTTGCTTATTCTTATTCAGATGTAACTTAAATCTTAGTATTCGACTTTTTTCTTTTTTTTAGTAAATAGAATGCTAAAGATTATAATGAGAAAGATTAAGCATTGGGTGAATTTGCCAAGATTTTTTACGATGTAATCTGACTGTTGAAGTATTCGTATTGCAAGGTCTCTGGTGTATGATTGTTCTGATTGGCGCATAAGATTATCCTGACTCATTTGTTACTTCATGGAATAAGAGTAAAGCTGGATGAATAGTTACAAAAAAGATAGTAAAATTTTAGGTGGTGTTTCAAAAAGTATGCTGACATTAAATGAAGCCATTATTGATGTAAAAAAAGGTTAAGTCGAAAGCTTTAAAATGGTTTTCAATCTTTTTTGAAAAATTACAACTCCTTCTAAAACCGCGCCTAATTCGATGCCTTATTTTGCAATTATTACCTTCAATACCTACAGTAAAAAATTTACCAATACTTTGCTTGCAGTTTTTAAAAGCAGTTATGAAACTGTCCCAATGATCACTTGCAATTCGGGTGTAGTGAATACCTAATTGTTTAAGCTTTGTCTTCAATCGTTGAACTGTAGCTAAGTCTCTTTTACCCCAAACATAAGCAACAATCTCACCTGTTTCTCGATGGTAGGCGTAAATAAGCCATTGTTTATTATTTTTATTTCCCACAAAAGTCCAAAACTCATCAACTTCAAGAGACTCATAATGACTTTGTTTAGGCTGAATTTGGTAGGTCGATTCGGTTAAAGTACGTAAAACTTTACCGATACTGATTCGCTCAACTTCAGCGATATCTCGTATACCACTACCTCTGACCATCAACTGTAATATTTTTCGAGTAATGCCTGAATTACATCCTAGATAGCTCAGAGCATGGTCACCAATAAACTGACGTTTACAGTCTTTGCACTGATAGTTTTGTTTCCCATCTACTTTGATGCCATTTTTCTTTATACTGTCACTGAGGCAGGTTGGACATTTGATTTCTAGAGTTATTCGCATTTCTCTATTTTATCAAAATTCAACCTGCTTTGTTTCAGCATACTTTTTGAAACACCACCAAATTTTATAGTAGTAAAAATGGTAGTAAAAAATATTAATGATAAATAATTTTGTAATTAAAACAATTGATTATAACTTTAATGTGACTACCACCGCTTCCGCCAAATTCAAAAAGTCCTTGTGTAAACAAGGACTTTTTTTATATCCATACTTTTATATCACATATAAAAAGTATGGATTAGAGAAAATCCTTGAGTGCGGATTAAATAAAAAATGAATGGCGATGTTCTCCAGTAAATAGTTATAGATGCAGAATCATGTTTTGTAGTGAGGAGAGTTGATTTAGCATGTCATGAAGCGTGATGATTGCGTTTGTATTAAAGCGCTTGCTGTAAATGCGTCTTTTTACAAGATCATTATAGAAGATGTGAAAAATTTACTTAATTTATCAAATAAATATAACTCGTATTTCATCTACCAAGTCTTGCTTATTTGAGCTTTGAATCTGAACTTTATTTCATTTATATCACTCAAAAAACATTCAAAATTATGCATTTTTTGCATGAAATATTTAATTTTTGCATTGTCGTTTTTTTTGAAAAAAAGTAACACTTGCCTCTGCTAATTGTTGAGTCAATTGGTTTGTGCTTCTAGAAAAGCACAGCCTATCTGATGAGATCAGCATGGATCGTCATCAAAAATCAAATGTATGTTTGTGATTTGATGCAAAGCGAAATAGGGAAGGAATAACTATTATGAATCAAAAAAAACTGCTCAAATATATTCTGATTGCGATGATCACAGGAATATTAGTGGGCTGGGCATGTCATAGCACTTTAAGCACTGCACAAACAACAGACATCGCGGGTTATTTTAAGATCGTTACCGATGTATTTCTAAGATTAATTAAAATGATTATTGCACCTTTGGTGTTTGCAACTATTGTTTCAGGTCTAATTTCAATGGGGAAATCATCCTCACTCGGATCGATTACGTTTAAAGCAATGACTTGGTTTATTGGTGCATCGTTCATTTCTCTTTTGCTTGGGATGGGCTTAGCCAATTATTTCCAACCTGGGGCAGGAATGAACCTCAGTATTCCACAAGAAGCTGTGGATGTTGGCGTGAGTGCTTCCAGCTTAAGCTTGCAGACATTTATTACGCATATTTTCCCGCGTAGTTTTGCAGAAGCGATGGCAAATAATGAAATTTTGCAAATTTTGGTGTTCTCAATTTTCTTTGGTTCAGCATTAGCGTATGTACAGCATCAAACGGGTGCTTCAGTCATTGGTCGAATCATCGATGAACTATGCCGTGTTATGTTCCGTATTACCGACTATGTCATGGCAGCAGCACCGATTGCGGTATTTGCAGCAATCGCATCAGCAATTGCAGTTCAGGGACCTAAATTAATTCTTGATTATAGTATTTTCATTGGGCAGTTCTATATTGGTCTATTGATCCTTTGGATGATCCTCATTTCGTTTGGCTATATCTTCTTGAGAAAAGATGTTTTTAGATTGATGCGAGCGGTTCGTGAGCCAACCATGTTGGCGTTTGCAACAGCCAGTAGTGAGTCTGCATATCCAAAAACGATGGAAGCTTTAGATAAATTTGGTGTGCCGAAACGTATTACTAGCTTTGTATTACCTTTGGGTTATTCATTTAATCTCGATGGTTCAATGATGTATATGGCTTTTGCGGTGTTGTTTATTGCACAAGCCTATAATGTGGATTTGAGTTTTGCTCAGCAGGCTTTGATTTTATTAACCTTGATGATCACAAGTAAAGGCATTGCTGGCGTTTCGCGCGCATCTATTGTGGTGATTGCTTCGACACTTGCTATGTTTCAACTTCCAGAAGCGGGTATTTTATTAATTCTTGCAATTGATCAATTTTTAGATATGGGGCGTACTGCAACCAATGTCATCGGAAATAGTATTGCAACCGCGGTTATCGCGCGAACTGAAGGTGACAAGCATGAGGTTGAAGAGCAAGATGAGGTCATGGTTGAACCAATTATTCCAGTCAGTCGATTGGCAGATAATAGTTAAGATTTAAGTTATTCCTATAAAATAGACCTCTTTCATCATTATGTCGCCTTTTTTATTTTTCTCCAATCAGGTGAAGAAAAATATTTATGAGAGCGGTCTATTGAATAGTTTATATTGTTTTTTAAAAAGCTTTATTTATAGTGATTGTTTAGTTTTTTGGATGTTAATCCAAAATTTAATTTCTAAACAATCACTTTTTTATATTGTATATTTTATTAATTTAATAAATTTAAAGGAATATGAAAGGTATCAAAATTAACGAGAAGTTAATGAGTTCCAAATGTAGCCTATTCGATTTGAAAGTATTATTTCACGTCTGATAATATAGATATTTTGAAATGTATGATAGCTTTCCTGATCTACGATCATTAATTTTTTTTCATTAATTTCTTTTTCAATAAGTAGTTTTGGCAACCACGCAATACCTAAACCTTGTAAAGCGAGTTCTTTTAAGTCGCCAGCATTGTCTGTTTCATATAATGTACGGTAATTTAATTTATTCTCAATAACCTCATCGACACAGTTTCTTAAATAAGCTTGTTTACTATAAGCCAACAGTGGGAAAAGCTGATCAAATGAAAATTTTGGTTGGTTATTATTGAGCGCGGTAACGGGGAGTATTTCCATTTTTACGATTTTATGGAAAGCGAAAAGGGAAGGGTCAAGTTGCTGTAACGTTTTTTGATCACAATAACAAATTAAAAAATCACATGAGCCATCCTTGAGCAAACGCATTCCTTGTTTCTGGTTGGCTGCAATAATTTCTAATTTTAAGTCTGCTAAATTGAGTGACAAATCGTGGATAAACCTTGGGAAAAATTGCGTTATTAATGAATGTGATACTGCAAATTTAACTGTTAATTCATTGTTTTTAATGTTTTTTTCTAGATAGTTAATTGTTGTTTCAAGTTGGTTTTGGATATTTTTTGCTGAAGCCAATAAAATTTGTCCAGCTTCGGTGAAGTCAATATTTTTACTATGCCGTTTTAAAATTTGGAAACCCAATGCCGTTTCAATATTTTGAATTCTACGAGAAAATGCAGATTGTGTGACGTGTCTCATCTCTGCTGCTTGGGAGATCGATTTTTCTTGCTCGAGTGCAAGTAAATCTTCAATCCATCGAATTTCCAAGGTCATAACCTATCCTTAACGCCTGCTTATATACATTATAATCTATTATGCAAAAAATGCATGTAGTAATATTTTTTTACATTAGAAAAAAATCAATTTGTCCACTAATATAAATTCATTGTTAAGCAGAGTCTATTTAAATGAATGTTAAGATTAACACACGGACTGAAAAAGATTTATTAGGTAATAAAGAAATTCCATCACATTGTTATTATGGTGTTCAAACTTTAAGAGCAATTGAAAATTTTAATCTAAGTCAGAATAAATTGAGTCAATTTCCTGCTTTTATTAAAGCACTAGCAATGGTGAAATCGGCATGTGCACATGCAAATTTCAAACTCAATAAAATTGAAGAAAATAAAAATAATGCAATTCAATATGCCTGCCAACAAATTTTAAATAATCAATATCATGATCAATTTATGGTAGATATGATTCAAGGTGGTGCTGGAACTTCAACCAATATGAATATAAATGAAGTTGTTGCAAATGTAGGCTTGGAATATCTTGGTCATTTAAAAGGTGAGTATCAATATTTACACCCAAATAATGATGTAAATATGTCTCAATCAACCAATGATGTCTACCCAACAGCCATAAAAATTGGATTAATCACTGCAATTCAACAATTAAATGTACCATTTAACGATTTAATTGAAAGCTTCAGAGCCAAGTCGGATGAGTTTGCCAATATTCTAAAAATGGGACGTACCCAGCTACAAGATGCTGTACCTATGACTTTAGGGCAGGAGTTTGGTGCTTTTGCAACGACTTTACAAAATGATTTAAATAAATTAAATCAGATCATGCCTGAAGCTTTAAGTGTGGTTAATCTAGGCGGAACTGCAATCGGTACAGGCATCAATACTGAAACCCAGTATCGTGAATATGCCATTGCATCATTGTCAGAGATTACCCAGCGAAACATTAGCAGTGCACCTGATTTAATCGAAGCAACATCGGATATGGGCGATTTCGTATTGTTGTCGAGTTTGTTAAAACGTACAGCAACCAAACTTTCAAAAATTGCCAATGACTTACGTTTATTATCTAGTGGTCCACGTGCAGGTTTAAACGAAATTTATTTAGAAGCGCGTCAGCCAGGCAGCTCGATTATGCCAGGTAAAGTGAATCCTGTGATCCCTGAGGCAATGAATTTGGTCTGTTATCAAGTGATTGCCAATGATTTGGCGGTTACTCTAGCTGCGGAAGCGGGTCAGCTACAGTTGAATGCGATGGAACCATTGATTGCATTTAAACTGTTTGAATCAATCGAGCTATTAGGCAAAGCGATGCAGATGTTCCAATACAAGTGCATTGAAACGATTCGTACCAATGCCGAACTTTGTCAGTCACAGGTCGAAAATTCAATTGGTATCATTACTGCGCTTAACCCATATTTAGGCTACGAAACGACCACTCGTATTGCGAAACAAGCCAATGAGTCTGGGCAAAGCGTGTTGGCTTTGATTAGAGCTGAGAACTTAATATCTGATCAAGTTTTGGCGGATATTTTAGCTGTGAAAAACATGGTACACCCGAAGCAATCGATATAATTCATTGATCTAATTCATGAATGAATTAAAGAAGCCCATATAGATGGGCTTCTTTGTTATACGGTTAAGAAATATTGCTATTGACCTGACCTTCAGAGGTGAGCATTTCCGCCATTTCTCTGGTTTTCTTCAAGCCGGGCATGCGATATTCAGTATGACCGAAGTCTTTAATGGACTTCCAACGACCACCCCAAGTTAAACCAACTGATTCAGCAACTTGGCCATATAGTTCATAGCCTCTCATCGCCCAAGGATCGCGTTCAGTGATGACCACTTTACCATTTCGTTTAAATGCTACATCGGCAGCCAATCCAAATTGATGGTAGCTTTGGTAACTTCTTGCGCGTGTTGTATTTGGATTTCCTGCCAACATATTTTGACGTTCGGGGCTACGATAACCTTCCAGTAACACCAGCTCATATCCATATTGTTCCTTCATAATCTTAAAGACCATGAGTAAGCGCTGCTTATAACGAGGATTCATCTTATCCCATTTACGGTCAACCATGCTGCTATCCAAAGCACCGTGGGAATGAGTGATGGGTACTTCTATCTGCGATGCATCAACCGAACCGCTGTGCTGAGCGAGATATTCTTGTTCAATTCGTGTTGCTTCGATGAGTGCGTCATGAATTAGGGTGACATCGACTTCTGGCGGTGGGCTGAGTATTTCACCATTCAATAAAGCATAAACCTGAGGGTCTGTTTCTTTTAAATATTCGGCTTCGATACGGGTTGAATTAATTGGACGTGTGAAAGCAAAGATCAGAATACTGGCAAATAAAAAGAAACCTGCAATTAAAATCCACCACTGTTGTAGATGCCAGTGTGATTGGATTTTTTCAGGTGCAGCAGCTTGATGCATGTTTTCTGCAAACTGCATCGCATTGACGATTTTCTTTCTGCTACTTGGAAGTAGTGACCGTAATAATTGTGTGCATTTAGTGCGTAACTCATAAGACATTAACAACGTCAGTGTCACAGCGACCAAAATAAAACAGAAAGAAATAAACCAAATCATTGGCTATTTCAGTTCATTTACAGAAAAGGGCCGTTGGGTCACATTGATTTGTACCGTTGCCTCTGGTGCTTCGGCTTCAACCTCGACCTCCTTTGCTGCATTGGTTTTGGTTGGTTGAGGCTTTGTTGCACAAACCTATCTGTAAAGGGTTTTTCAGCGATATAATTTTCAAATGAAGAAGCCTGCACACAAAATCTACCGCACAACCAATTGGCCCGCATATAACCGAGCACTCATGAGTCGCGGAAATATTGCCATTTGGTTTGATCCTGCTACGCAATGGTATGCTCCGTCCATCGGTAAACAAGGGCGAAATCAAACCTACTCCGACGCAGCCATCCAATGCTGCTTAATGATTAAATCCTTATTCCGTCTGTCTTTACGTATGGTCACTGGCTTTGTGCAAAGTCTGATTAAACTTTGCGGATTAAATTGGATAGCTCCAGATTACACCACGCTTTGTAGAAGACAAAAGCATATTGATATTGTAATCAGCTACCAAAAAAGTAGCGATGGGCTGCATCTACTCATGGACTCTACAGGCATGAAGTTTCTAGGTGAGGGCGAATGGAAACGCAAGAAACATGGACCTGAATATCGTCGCCAATGGCGTAAACTTCATATTGGTATAGATGCTAAAACCCTACAAATACGAGCAGTTCAGCTTACAACCAATAATGTCAGTGATTCACAGGTGCTTGGTGATTTACTTAATCAGATTCCACAAGATGAGCAGATTAACTCTGTTTATACCGATGGAGCTTATGACACCAAGCAATGCCGTCAGGTCATTGCAGATCGGCAAGCGCATGCGGTGATTCCACCTAGAAAAAATGCGAAACCATGGAAAGATACAAAGAGTAGCTCGCTAGAGCGAAATGAATTACTTCGAACAATTAAACGTTTAGGCAGGACACTATGGAAAAAATGGTCAGGCTATCATCGGCGAAGTTTGGTTGAAACTAAGATGCATTGCATCAAATTATTAGGAGATAAACTCAGTGCAAGGAGTTTTGATAGCCAAGTCAATGAGATCCATGCACGTGTGGCAGTCCTTAACAGATTTACGGAATTAGGTCGACCACTTACCCAAGTTACGCCTTAAATTTGGCTCAATTAGGGGCGCTTTGCATTTCAAATCTTTGTGCAACAAAGCCCAAATGATCTAAAGCCAAAGCGCTGGCTAATTGTGGTTTTTCGTGTATCTTTATTAGGCGCTATGTTTGTGGAAACATAGCGAAATCCGAGGAAGATTGAACATCTATGAAGATTAAAGCAGCGTGCTTTGCAACAATACTGTTCGCAGGAAATTTATTGTTTGGTGCTAATGTATCGGCGAGCAATACGGTGACGGTATATGCTGCTGCGAGTCTGACGGATGCAATTAATGAATTAACCCAGCACTATCAACATAAAAATAAAGTCAAAATAAAAACTTCTTATGCAGGTTCTGCAACATTAGCCAAACAGATTGAAGCAGGTGCGCCAGCGGACGTATTCATATCTGCGGATGTGGACTGGATGAATTATTTGCAAACAAAAAAACGAGTCACAGCAAATCATCGGGTCAACTTACTCGTAAATCGTTTGGTATTGATTAGTCCGAAAGATCACCCAATTAAGATTAAAATGCAAAATAACGTTGATCCACTGAGCGTGATTCGAGGTCGAATTTGTACAGGCGATACCAAAAGTGTGCCTGTTGGAAAATATGCAAAGCAAGCTTTAATCTCGCTGGATTGGTGGGGACGTGTCGAGCCTCGTCTCGTTGCAACAGAAGATGTTCGTGCTGCTTTAAACTTTGTCGCGCGTGGTGAATGCCAAGCAGGGATTGTTTATGCCACTGATGCCGCGGTGACAAAGAATGTGCAGATCACCGCTGTATTTCCTGAGAATACCCATAAACCGATTATTTATCCAGTTGGATTAGTTAGGAACAATACAGAGTCCTTAAAGTTCTATCAGTTTCTGCAAAGCCGAGAGGCAACTTCTATATTTAAAAAATATGGCTTTAGTGTACTGCCGCAATGATGCTCACACCTGAAGAGATCGAAGTCCTGAAGCTGTCATGTAAAGTGGCAGCAACTTGTCTCATTTTTAGTTTAATTCCTGCCACCTTGATTGCTTGGATATTGGCGCGAAAAGAGTTTTGGGGAAAATCTTTGTTAGAGACTTTGGTTTTTCTGCCTTTGGTTCTTCCTCCAGTAGTACCCGGTTATTTATTATTGCAAGTTTTTGGAAATAATGGGTTTTTAGGGCAGTATCTCGCACCTTTCGGAATAGAGTTTGCATTTAATTGGAAAGGAGCGGTACTTGCATCGGCAGTGATGGGGTTTCCGTTATTGGTACAATCGATACGACTCGCAATTGAACTGGTCGATCAGCGTTTAGAAATTGCGGCAAAGAGTTTGGGTGCTTCTTCATTTGGTGCATTTATGCAAGTGACTTTGCCTTTGGCCAGTAGTGGGATTTTAGTCGGTAGCATTTTATGTTTTTGTCGTAGTTTGGGAGAGTTTGGTGCGACCATAACTTTTGTTGGCAACATTGCCAGTGAAACGCGGACTTTGCCCTTGGCGATGTATAGTTTGATGCAGCAACCTGATACTGAAGCAGCGGTTTGGCGCTTGATTATTTTGTCATTGACGGTTGCCTTTTTTGCCTTATGGTTTGCGCAGTGGTTCAATCGCTATCAGAAAAATAAGCGTGGTTATGCGTGATGATTGATTGTCATATTCGTTTACAGCAAGGTCAATTTTGTCTTGATCAGCGTTTCCAGTCTGATCATGCAGTCATTGGTTTATTTGGTGCATCGGGTTCAGGTAAAACCACGATCTTGCACAGTATCGCTGGTCTAATCACGCCGCAATCAGGCTGGATCAAGGTTCAGGATCAGATCTGGTTTGATCCTGGTCAAAAGATTAATTTAACGACGCAACAACGCCGCGTCGGTTTGGTCTTTCAAGATGCACAACTGTTTCCACATAAAAATGTGATGCAAAATTTACGTTTTGGGTTTAAGCATATTCAGCCGCGGCAACGGCAGTTTGATGTGGACTATATTATTGAGTTATTAAAGCTAGGTCATTTAGTCGAGCGAATGCCGATTAAGCTTTCAGGTGGCGAGAAGCAGCGCGTTGCCTTGGGCCGAGCGTTACTTTATTCACCACATTTATTGTTATTAGATGAACCTTTATCAGCCTTGGATGCAGCGCATAAGGCTGAGATTATTCCTTTTTTTCAGCAGGTGATACAGGATATCAAAATCCCGATGCTGTATGTCAGCCATGACAAAGCGGAGATCGAGCAGCTCACAGATGTGATATGGTATTTATAAGAGATATAGCATTAATCCACACAGCGCAGATGCAAAGATCACATATAGCACATTGATCTGGAATTTAAATAATGCAATTAAAGCAGCAAGAGTCATCAGTGCAGCTTCAAAATTAAATCCTTGCTCAAAACCATTAGGCCAAAGCACATGATAGCCAAAGAACAGTGCGAGATTTAAAATCACCCCAACCACGGCTGCTGTAATTGCGGTCAGTGGAGCTGTAAATTTAAGTTGGTTATGGGTGGATTCGATGACAGGTGCGCCCGCCAAAATAAATACAAAAGAAAAGAGAAAGGTAAACCAAGTCACGATCACTGCTCCAATTGCACCCGCAAGAAATAAATGTTCAGTTCCCAATAAGGCAGCATTGAAAGCGCCAAGGAAACCAACAAAAGCCACCACCATAATCAGTGGGCCGGGGGTACTTTCACCTAATGCAAGGCCGTCAATCATTTGCGTTGGGCTGAGCCAGCCATAATTTTCGATTGCGCCTTGATAGACATAAGGCAGAACTGCATAAGCGCCACCAAAGGTCAGTAAAGCCGCTTTAGTGAAAAACCATGCCATTTGCGTATAAGTATGTTGCCACCCCAATGTTAAGGACAACATTAATATCGGCACACACCATAATAATCCTGCAATGATTAAAATCTTGAGTAGATTCGCCCAACGAAAAATAGCATGAATGGGTGGCGGAGTATCATCATCAATTACCGCTGCACCATAACTTTTTGCGCTATTTGTATGTGCAGTTTGCTGAGCAAATAAGCGCGGATATTTTTTACTGGTCAGATAGCCCAATATTGCCGCACTGAGGATGATGATTGGAAAGGGAATCTTAAAGAAAAATATAGCGATAAATGCTGTGCTGGCAATAAACCATAAAAACTTATTTTTGAGGGTGCGATGACCGATTTTATAGGTTGCATGGAATACGATTGCGGTGACAGCAGGTTTTATGCCGTAAAATAGCCCTGCAATAATCGGGACATCACCAAACTGGATATAAACCCAAGAAAGTAGGATCAGAATAAATAATGAGGGCAGGAAAAACAAAATCCCCGCAACCAAACCACCGATCGTTCGATGCATGAGCCAACCAATATAGGTGGCCAATTGTTGTGCTTCTGGACCAGGAAGCAACATACAGTAATTCAGTGCATGTAAAAACCGCTTTTCCGAAATCCAACGTTTTTGCTCAACCAGTTCTTGATGCATGACTGCAATTTGACCTGCTGGGCCACCAAAACTGATAAAACCTAATTTGAGCCAAAATAAAAAAGCTTGCCAAAAGGGGATGGTTGGAGTTTCTGGTACGACATCGGGCTGTTGCATGATTGGTCTCAGCAAGCGTTGAATTTTTCTTCACAATAAGATCACGATATTACATCAACCGTACTTATCGAAGCGCAGTATTACTTAATTTATGCGTTTAATGATTCAAAATGATGAATTTATTAGCCCGCTTTCAGGGATTTATCAAAGGAGTCTATTACAGTCTATTTGGATGTGCTTCATAAGTTGATAGATTTTAAATGAATATACAACGCACTTTTTCTTATTTTTAATCATAAAGCATGACGCATACCATAATCAGATATTGTTGAAAGATCATCTGATTATGGGCATTAAGAACTCCAAGCCACTTATTGTTACAGCAATCGTCCTTGTGGCGATTGTTGCTTTTATTATCTATCAAAATCAAAAAGATGCTGTGCCTATTCATTCTAAAAATAACAAGCCTGTTGTGATCGCCTATCAGACAGGCATTGATCCGACCAAGGTGGCTCAGGTCAATGGAGACTATGAGCGTGACAGCGATCAAGCCATTCAATGGCGTAAATTTGATGCAGGTTCGGATGTGATCAATGCGCTGGCCTCGGGGGATGTGGTGATCGGCAATATTGGTTCAAGTCCATTCGCCGCTGCCGCCGGTCGTGATTTACCCATCGAAGTATTTTTAGTGACTTCAAAATTAGGTGGTTCTGAGGCTTTAGTAGTGAGTCATAAATCGGGGATTAAAACACCACAAGATTTAGTGGGTAAGACCATTGCGGTTCCCTTTGTTTCAACCACGCACTACAGCTTATTGTCTGCGTTAAAGCATTGGGATATTTCAGAGAACCAACTCAAAATCATTAATTTACGTCCACCTGAAATTACTGCGGCTTGGGAGCGCGGGGATGTTGATGCTGCTTATGTCTGGGAACCTGCATTAAGCAAAATCAAAGCTAGCGGACAGGTGCTTACCGATTCTAAACAAGTCGGTGAGTGGGGCGCACCAACCTATGATCTTTGGGTGGTACGTAAAGATTTTGCTGAGAAGAATCCTGAGTTCCTCAAAGCCTTCGTAAAAACCAGCTTGAAGCAGATCGAAGCCTATAACCAAGATCCCAAAGCCTTTCAACAAAATACGGACAATATCCAGAAAATTGCGCAACTGACAGGATCGGATAGCAAAGATATTCCATTACTGCTTTCAGGAAATATTTATCTAGATCGTCAGCAACAACAAGCCACTTTAGCGGGTGAGTTTGCCAAGAATATTTTTGATACGGCGACTTTCTTAAAAAGTCAGGGCAAAGTCGATCAAGTCAAGTCTGATTATCGAGACAATATCACCACCAACTTCTTACAGCCATAGGAGATCTAAATGAGCGTATTAGCTGCTGAGCATCTTCATTTAACTTTTCCAAAGCAGCATGTACCTGTACTTCAAGATATTAATCTCAAGATTGAAGAAGGCACGTTAACTGTAGTTTTGGGAGAGTCAGGCTGTGGTAAGACAACATTGTTGAATATTTTGGCGGGTTTCCAACAGCCAAGTTCGGGGCAAATTAAATTGGATGATGACGTGCTTACAGCACCTGATGCACGCCGCGCTGTGGTGTTTCAGGATCACGCTTTGCTGCCTTGGTTAAATGTCTCTGAAAATATTGGTTTTGCTTTGCAGCTCAAAGGCTTAAAAGCACATGAAATACAACAGCAAGTTGATACGATCTTGAAAATTGTTGGTTTGAGCCATGTTGCCAAAGCTAATATTTGGGAACTGTCAGGGGGCATGAAGCAACGTGTTGGTATTGCACGTGCTTTGATTAGCCATGCAGCTTTTATTTTATTGGATGAGCCTTTTGCTGCCCTCGATGCGTTTACCCGTGAAACCATGCAGCAGTTGGTTTTAGATTTATGGATTGAACAAAATAAATCATTCTTTCTGATCACACATGACATTGAAGAAGCCTTGTTACTGAGCAATCAACTGGTGTTAATGACGTCTCGTCCCGGCAAGATCGTGGAAACTTTAAAATTAGATTTTGCTGATCGTTATAAACGGGGAGAATCCATTCGCGCGATTAAATCCGATCCCAAGTTTATTCAATTACGCGAACAACTGTTTGAACGTTTGCGAGTGCAGAAACAGGCAGGACATGAGGTGACTGTATGACGGGTCAAGCAAAAAATACCGTCTATGAAGTTACGAAGACGACTGAGCTGCATCCATCCGAGCCCAAGCAATCACGTTTCGTTCTGAATGCATTAGGAGGGTTTGTAGCTCGCCGCCGTAGTTTGATTCTTAGTTTGTCGAGTGTTTTGGGTGTATTGGCGATTTGGTATCTGATCACTGCATTAAACATTGTCCCAAGCCTATTTTTACCGAGTCCACAGGCGGTATGGCAGAAGTTCCTTGAAGTCAGCCAACAAGGCTTTATGCAAGCAACATTGTGGCAACATTTGGCTGCGAGTATTTCTCGTGTCTTATTGGCGCTTGTTGCAGCAATTGCGATTGGTGTGCCCCTAGGGTTGTGGATGGGGCAGAATAAATGGGTACGTGCGGTATTTGATCCTTTGGTTGAATTATTGCGTCCGATTCCACCTTTGGCCTATTTACCTTTATTGGTGATCTGGTTCGGCATTGGTGAAACCACCAAAGTACTTTTGATTTTCTTTTCGATCCTTGCACCCGTGATTATCAGCAGTACATATGGCGTGTTGAGCCATCAACTTAATCGTGAACGTGCCGCTTTATCTTTAGGCGCGAGCCAGTCACAAGTATTTTGGCGTGTGATTTTACCAACGGCTTTGCCGCATATTTTGACAGGAATCCGTATTGGTTTAGGTGTGGGCTGGTCAACCTTAGTGGCATCGGAGTTGGTGGCAGCAGATCGTGGTATTGGTTTTATGGTGCAGTCAGCGGCGCAATTCCTGATCACCGATACTGTGGTACTCGGCATCATTGTGATTGCCATTGTCGCCGTCAGTTTTGAATTGTTCTTGCGGTGGTTACAGCAGCAACTCTCGCCTTGGTATGGTCAACAGTTATAAGTGTGGATGTAAAAATGACGTTAAATATTGAAATCATTAAACCAAGCATTGGTGCAATTATTCACGATATAGATCTAAATATGGTTGATGCAAAGACCACCCAACACATTCAACAGGCGTTGCTTGATCATCATGTGATTTTCTTCCGTCATCAGCAGCTAGCACCGCAAGCCCAAGCTGATTTGGCACGTGGTTTTGGTTCTTTGCATATTCATCCGATTTTTCCAACGGTGAAAAATGTACCTGAAATCATTGTGTTGGATAGTTGGAAACAAGACTTACGTGACAATGAGTTATGGCATACTGATGTCACGTTTAGCCAAAAACCACCGTTGGGTTGTGTATTGCAAGCCATCAAGATTCCGCCCGTTGGTGGTGACACGCTGTGGTCAAGCGGCGCGGCTGCATTTGCTGCACTGGATCAAGACTTACAGCAAAAGTTGCAAGGCTTAACGGCTACGCATGATATTCGTCAGTCTTTCCCGATTGAACGTTTTGCACATAATGAAGTTGAGCGTCAAAAACTGGAACAAACCTTTAAACGCAATCCTCCAGTCATTCATCCAGTGGTGAGAACCCATCCTGTCACAGGTCAGCCGATTTTATTCGTGAGTGAAGGTTTTACCACGCGTATTAATGAATTAGATGAGGCGGAAAGTACTGAGTTGTTACAGTATCTATTTGCGCATGCGACCAGTGAGCAGTTCCATTTACGTTGGCAGTGGCAAGCGGGTGACGTGGCAATTTGGGATAATCGTTGCACGCAGCATAAGGCTTTATTTGATTATGGTGATGCGCATCGGATTATGCATCGAGCCACTATTAACGGTGATGTGCCGTTTTATAAAGCTGCAAGTTAAGTCTCTATTTTTTGGTTATTTAAAGCAAGCTTAGGATGCTAATGAGTCCTAAGCTTTTTTATGTTTAAATGATAATCTGTTGAACATTTGACAAAAAATACATTTTTTTAGACAGAAATCCCTTTTTATAAAAAAATAAGTTCTCTTTAACGCTTTTGGCTACCACATAATTTTGTTTAACTTTAAACATGCTTTATAACAGACAGTGGCTTTGTTGCACAAAGATTTGAAATGCAAAGCGCCCCTAATTGAGCCAAATTTAAGGCGTAACTTGGGTAAGTGGTCGACCTAATTCCGTAAATCTGTTAAGGACTGCCACACGTGCATGGATCTCATTGACTTGGCTATCAAAACTCCTTGCACTGAGTTTATCTCCTAATAATTTG
>NZ_KB849201.1:157008-173620 GCF_000367985.1 Acinetobacter sp. CIP-A165 | reverse complement strand
ATGTTTCTTGCGTTTCCATTCGCCCTCACCTAGAAACTTCATGCCTGTAGAGTCCATGAGTAGATGCAGCCCATCGCTACTTTTTTGGTAGCTGATTACAATATCAATATGCTTTTGTCTTCTACAAAGCGTGGTGTAATCTGGAGCTATCCAATTTAATCCGCAAAGTTTAATCAGACTTTGCACAAAGCCAGTGACCATACGTAAAGACAGACGGAATAAGGATTTAATCATTAAGCAGCATTGGATGGCTGCGTCGGAGTAGGTTTGATTTCGCCCTTGTTTACCGATGGACGGAGCATACCATTGCGTAGCAGGATCAAACCAAATGGCAATATTTCCGCGACTCATGAGTGCTCGGTTATATGCGGGCCAATTGGTTGTGCGGTAGATTTTGTGTGCAGGCTTCTTCATTTGAAAATTATATCGCTGAAAAACCCTTTACAGATAGGTTTGTGCAACAAAGCCACAGACAGTTAGAAAAAGAATTTAATAAGGGAACGTACCAATGTATCAGGTTGGTTGGGATAAGCAGGAAATCAAAATAGCGCCGAAAGGCTATGCCATGTTTGGCTATGGTCAATGGTCACATCGAGCTTATGAAAAGCGAACGGCTTTATATGCACGCAGTTTTAGCATTGTCGATCAGCAGCAAAATCGGCTTATTTTTTGCTGTTTAGATTTGGGCTGTATTACCCATGCGATGCGTAGTCAAACGGTGGCGAGACTTCAACAAAGCTTTGGTTCAGCGTTTAATGAAAATCAATTGGTCTTGACCGCAACCCATACGCATTCAGGGCCGGGTGGCTGTGCACATGAAGCCTTGTATAACATGCCAACACCGGGTTTTGTGCCCGAACATTTAAGCGCGATTGTCGATGCGATTATTCTGAGTATTCTGACCGCCATAGAGCAAGAACAAGAGACTGAGATTTTCCTCACCACGCAGAATTTTGCAGAAAACATACCTGTGGCATGGAATCGTTCAATTAAGGCTTATAACCGTAATCCTGATGTCATCCAATATTCAGAAACTGAAACACATTTAGCTTTAAACCGTGAAATGCAGTTGATCGGATTTTATCGGGAGCAAAAATTACAATCCTTTATTTCTTTGTTTGGTGTACATGCCACGTGTCTTGGAAATAATTTAACAGCACATGATGGCGATAATAAGGGCTATGCCGCTGCATTTTCAGAGCAGGCTTTGATTGATCAAGGGATTCAAAATCCTGTCACGATTTTTGCGCAAGCAACGGCAGGCGATGTGTCTCCGCATTTTCATGGCAAAAACCAACTCAAGATTCGCAACAAAATTAAAGGCGAACAAGAGTACCGATATGCACAGCAAAATGGACGTTATCAAAGTGAATTGGCTTTAACGGCATTTCAGTATCCTTTGCAACAGATTAAGGGGGAAATTGATGGGGTATTGTCTTATGTGGATTTAAGCAATATTGAAATTCCGCCTGAGTTTGCTGCTGGGCAAGTCGGTGCCAAAACCAGTCAACCGTGTCATGGCGTTGCTTTTTTTGCAGGAACGCCTGTCGATGGACTCGGTGCGCCAAAGCCTTTAATCAAAGCGATGCAGTTTTTAGCCAATCAATTTCGAAAACAAAAAACCAAGCATCCTTTAGCGTCTGATTTTACTGCCTATCAACAACTATATGCTTCACAAGGACCTAAGCAAATTTTACTAGAAGCAGGCGCAAAAAAGATTTTAGGGCAGCCGATTGGTTTTCCGCCGAGTATGCTTGATCCGTTGATTGCAGAAATGAATCGACAAGTCAAAGTAGGGGCAATACAGCAAAGCCCTTTAGTGCCGTGTGTAGTGCCATTACAAATCATTCGATTGGGTCAGTTAGCACTTGTGTGCTGTCCGGGTGAGTTTACGACGATTGCAGGACAACGCGTTATTCATACTGTAAAGCAAGTTTTGGCTGATCAGCCTGATATAGATCAAGTTTGGTTAAGTTCTTATTGCAATGATTATATGGGGTATGTCACCACTTATAAGGAATACCAAGAACAAGCTTATGAAGGTGGGCATACCTTATTTGGGCAATGGACACTTGCTGCTTGTCAAAGCAAATTCAAACATTTAGCAGAACAATTATTGCAAGATAAGAATAAACGTAATGATGGTCAAGGTTATGATCAAACGACGCGACCAAATCCGATTCCAGAACAAGAACTCGCAAAGCGAAGTAATCACGGTAATTTAAAAACTGCCGTAGGCCAAGGAGAGGCAGGGCAGAGTAAAACTTGAAGTGCGACATAAACCACCTAATTAATTTAAAGGGTTTATGGAGTATATAAAATTGTCATACCATCATCTTAACTTTGAAGATCGTACTGCATTAATGCTTGAGTCAAGAAAAGAAGGCTTTTCAGCCAGAAAATTTGCTGAACTCATTAAAAGACATCCTAGTACGATCTATCGTGAGCTTAAAAGAAATAGCATCAATGACGTTTATCAAGCTCAATATGCTTCTGATAACACCTTCGCTAGACGTAGACGTGGTCACAGAAAACTCAAAATCGATTCAATCCTCTGGAAATTTATTGTTGAAGCGATCCGTTGTTTATGGTCTCCTCAGCAAATAGCAAAGCGTTTAAAGACATTTCCTGATTTGGATCAAACAATGAATGTAAGCCATACAACGATTTATTCAACGATACGAGCATTACCAAAGGGTGAGTTGAAAAAAGACTTATTATCCTGTCTGCGTCATGAAAATAAAAAGCGAAAAGCTAACGGTGAACCTAAAAAAGATTCTATATTACAGGATATTAAAACTATTCATGAGCGCCCAGCCGAAGTTCAAGAAAGAAAAATACCGGGTCATTGGGAAGCTGATTTAATTAAAGGTAAAGACAATAAAAGTTCGATAGCAACACTTATTGAACGAAATACACGGCTCTGTATCTTGGCAACATTACCTGATGCAAAGGCAGAATCAGTGCGCAAGGCTTTAACTGAAGCTCTGAAATATTTACCTGCAGAACTGCGTAAAACGTTGACCTATGACCGTGGACGCGAGATGGCAGAACATAAAATACTTGAAGAAGATTTAGGCATAGATGTATATTTCTGTGACCCACATTCACCCTGGCAAAAAGGCACATGCGAAAATATGAATGGTTTAATTAGGCAATATTTACCTAAAGGGATTGATTTAAATCAGGCAGATCAGCATTATTTAAATCAAGTTGCCATGTCACTGAATACTCGTCCTAGAAAAGCGTTAGATTGGCTTACACCATTAGAGAAATTTGCTCAGCTTGTTGATTATCATAAGACTTTTCAAACTGTCGCACCTCATGTTTGAATTCGCCCAGTATGAATGAATTTAGTCAGGCAACTTGGTCGAATTGGTCAGGTTTTCAAAAAGCTTATCCTGAACAGATTTTACAACCGACCAATATTTTAGAGTTACAGCGAATTGTGCAAGATTATCCAAAAATACGGGTGGTCGGTGCAGGACATTCATTTACGCCTTTGGTCTGTACCGATGATTTGTTATTGTCTTTAGATCGTATTGCAGGTGTGGAGTCTTCAGATATTGACCGCTGTCAAAGTACCATCTATGCAGGGACACGGTTATACCATTTAGACCAACACTTAAACCCGATCAATCAAGCCTTGATGAATCAGGGCGATATTGATCAGCAGAGTCTGGCAGGTGCAGTTTCAACAGGTACACATGGCACAGGCGCAGATTTGCATTGTATTTCAGCTTATGTCGAAGCTTTTGAGTTGCTGACGGCTTCAGGTGAAATCCTAAAATGTAGTCGAACCGAACATCCTGAAATTTTTGCCGCAGGACGTGTTTCCTTAGGCAGTTTAGGGATTTTGACCAAGATCACCATGCAAAATCGTCCGCGCTACAAGCTAAAAGAGCATATCGAACTTTGCCGAATCGAAGACATGATGCAACATATTCAGCAATGGAAGCATCAGCATCGGCACATTGAGTGCTTTGTATTTTCCTATGAAAAACAGGTGATGTTAAAAACCTTAGATGAAACTGATGAGGAGCTTTTGCCACGTAAAGAAAACTTCCCATCGGATGATACTTTGCTGACCATGTGCTCTGAGCTCACCCGATTTTTCCCACCAATCAATCCCTATTTGCAGAAGCTATTGGGGGTACTGGTTAAACCAACAACTTATGTGGATTGGTCGAGTAAGATATTTCCAACGCCGCGCAATACCAAATTCAATGAAATGGAATATCAGATTCCTGTTGAGCAAGGCATCGAATGTCTAGATGAGGTTTTACATACCTTAAGAAATTATAAAGTCTCAACTTTTTTCCCTCTCGAATTTCGCTTTGTCAAAGGTGATGATATTTGGCTGAGTCCTTTTTATCAGCAAGACTCGATTTCGATCTCGGTTCATCAATATCACAAACAAGATCCACGTTTGATTTTTGATGTGGTTGAACCGATTTTGCAGAAATATAAGGGTCGTCCTCATTGGGGGAAAATGCATAATATAACCACGACGCAGCTTCGTGCTTTATATCCAAAGTGGGATGATTTTATGGCTTTGCGTCAACAACTTGATCCGCAAGCCAAGTTTTTAAATCCATATTTAGAAAAGTTGTTTTGGGGTTAAATAGAATTTTTTATGAGTTGGAAGAGTCTTCGTATCAGACTGTATTTAGAATCAAGATAAAGAAAAGGATATGAAAATGTTGGATCATTATTTTAAACAACTCAATTTCGATCTAAAAAAACAGGGGGTTGTGACACCACAACTCATCGTGGATGCGGCTGCTTTAAAACAAAATATCCAACATGTGCAAGTGCGTTTGTCATATGCTCAACACTTGAAAGCACGTTTGGTGGTGAAATCGCTTGCCTGTCTAGATTTATTAAAAATGTTGTCTGAACAGATCAATACGCAACGCTTTATGGTGTTTCACCAACCACATATTATTTCAATCTTAGAGAACTTTGCTGAAGCTGATATTTTATTAGGCAAGCCCATGCCAGCCCAAGCCACAGGTTATTTTTATGAAAAGTATTCCGAATGGTCACACGCTAAGATTCAGTGGCTAATTGATACCAAACAACGACTACAGCAGTATTTAGAAATTGCTCAGGCATATTCAATTTGCTTAAACGTGAATATTGAAATTGATGTCGGCTTACATCGTGGTGGGGTGCAGTCCACCCAGCAACTGGCTGAAATATTGAAACTGATTCAGCAATATCCACAGCATTTAAAGCTATCAGGTTTAATGGGCTACGACGCACATGTCACCAAAATACCTGCACTGATTAAAAAACCAGAGCAGGCCTATTTGGAATCACAACAGACTTATGCCAATTATCAAAATCTCATTCAAAAACAGTTCCCAATGCTTTGGAATGAAGAACTTTGTTTTAATGGTGGTGGTAGCCCAACTTTCAGTTTTCATACCACTGAAAGTGTTTGTAATGACTTATCTTTTGGTTCGATGTTATTAAAACCGAGTGATTTTGACAGTGATTTTTTAAAAGCTTTGCAGCCTGCATTATGGATTGCCGCGCCTGTATTAAAAGTACTGCCTTTTACTCAGCTTCCGTCTATGTCTTTACTCGATAAATTGCCACATAAATCTAAGGCATTGTTTATTTATGGGGGGTATTGGCTGGCAAATTATGTCTATCCGAAACAAGCACATCCACATGTTTTGTATGGACGCAGTAGCAATCAAGAGTTGGTTAATGTCCCGAAGGATTGTGATATTCAAGTGGATGATTTTGTATTTTTAAGACCGACACAAAGTGAGGCAATTATCCCTCAGTTTTCTGAATTAAAGATATATAAGCAGCATGCTTTTGAAAGCTGGGATACTTTTCGAGAATAGCGGTAATGCAATAAAAAACCTTGTGATTTAGCACAAGGTTTTTGAATCAAAAGATATTTTATTGCTTTATGACCAGAACTGGAATGTGTGATTCAGTCAGGACGGTACGAGCAACACTACCGAGTAATAAACGTTTTACCCCAGTACGACCATGCGAACCCATAATAATCAAATCTGCTCCAATTTCATCAGCAACAAAAAGAATGCCTTCACTGGCCGAGCCATGATAAATTTTAGTGGCAACATTGATATCATTTTGACTAAATGATTGAGCAATGTCCTGTAACTGTGTTTTTGCATGTGCTTCAGCTTGCATAAAATGCTCAGTTATTGCAGGTGCAACTTGGTAAAAGTCCACGCCCACATAAGGATCAACTGCAACCACACTCAGCACTGTGACTTTTGCACCGGATAATTTCGCCAAAGACAGTGCATGTTCAACCGCCGCATAAGAAATTGGAGAGTCGTCCACAGGGACTAAAATATTTTGATAAGACATGGTTACTCCTTATAATTTATCGTTGTGATCATTTGGGTTTGTTGAACACCCTAATATGTTGATAACATACTTGAGCCGCCTCTAGCAAATAAAAATAGGAACCTTTGTGTTACTCAGCTTAGATGCTTTTAAACAGCAAAAATTCAACCATATGGCAACTAAAATAATCGCCGATCCTGAAACATATTTATGTTTTGATTCGGTTTCAGATTTTTATAAGGCGACGTGGTTAGATGAGTTTCCTCAAGGTACGACATGGTCGGCAACAGGCTTAGACGATGGTGCAGAACATTTCTATGCTGTGATTGAATATGGCTATCAATATTTATCGATCAGTCGTACAACATCAGTTGTTGTAAAAATAGCCACTCGAGAAAATCACAATAAGAATAACTAATCGGAGCAGTCACCAATTTTTGCTAGTTCAGACTTTGTGATTCTGATGAGAATGATATACTTCGGACGGTGATGAAATCCTAAATAAAACGAAATGGAAATTTAAAAATGGCACATCAATTTACGGTAAATGAAACAATTCATGGTGTTTCAATTGAAGACTTTTCAAGACTGGTTGCAAATACTGCATTGCATGAAGCAGTGTGTAAACGTATTCCTGGGGAAAACTTAGAAATTATTGAGTCTGCTATAAATGGTGATATTTACACGCTTCGCCGTGAATATAATCTTGATGTAAATATTCCAGATGTTGCGAAAAAGCTATTAAAAAATGCATTCCGCTTAAAACGCTCTGATATTACCCATTTGAAAAATTTAACTTCAACGGTTGAGTTGGGTGCAAATTTACCTTTAGAAGCAAAGGGTGAGCGTAGCGTTACTGGTGACAGTGAAAAAGTAAATATCTCTTTGACTTGGACTGTAAAAGTAAAAGTGCCTTTGATTGGCGGTATGCTAGAGAGACATGCTGAAGGTGAAATTCGTAAATTTAGCCAACTCGAAATTGAAATTGTTGCTGATGAATTAAAGAAAAATCTTTAATTTAACTTAGATTAGAAAAAACGCTTCGTATCATCAATACGGAGCGTTTTTTTATTTTAGCGTGAAAATGATAGAAGCCACATGAAATATCCAATACTATGTTATTTACTATTTGATCAAGAATAAGGTCATTGTTATGAGTGTGGTTTTAGCTGTAGCACAGCGCGGTGAAAATATTTTAACCCTTAAAGCTGCAACCGTTGGGGATGGAGAGTTTAATAGTGAATGGTTGATGCAACTTGCTTCAGCGATGCATGCGACCATGCTTGATCGTAATGGTGTTGGGATTGCTGCACCGCAGGTTTATATTTCAAAACGAATTATTATTGTCGCTTCTCGTCCAAATATACGCTATCCCGATGCGCCTGAAATGGATGCAGTAGTGATGGTGAATCCTGAGATTCTAGCCTTTTCTCAAGCGACATGTTTAGGTGAAGAAGGGTGCTTGAGTGTGCCAGATCAGCGTGGGGTAGTGGAGCGAGCACAAGCGATCAAAGTACGTTATTACACTTTGCAAGGTGAGGTGGTTGAAACCACATATGAGGGTTTTCCTGCGCGTATTGTTCAACATGAAGTCGATCATTTGGATGGTGTGTTGTTTGTGGAGCGGATGTCTGCTTAAAAGTGGAGATTAATGAAGCCTTATAATAAAATATAAAACAGCCAGCACAGGATTTACGAAGCAATATGACTGATGCTGAGTAATTGCTTTAATAGTAATTGAATTTAACCCAATAGATAAACTAAAAGTGTAGACATATCAGTTCTTGCTTGAGTTGATATAGGAAAAACTAATGAGCGTACTCAAGTTAAGTAAATATAACTCTTTTATAAACACTGATTGTATTAAATTAATACAGGGAGAATTTTTGGGAGTTATATTTCTTATAGTTTGTTTGGGGGGCTTAGTACCAGCCGTATTTGACTCAGATCGATGGGTAATAAATTTTTTTGATTACCATGTGTCTTTGTATTATTTTTATCCTGTTTTTGTTGGATTTTTAGGGCTGACCTATTTGTTTAGAAATTTTTTTAAATTCTATCGTCACACCATTTTTAATTTCTGTTCTAAAGACAGCTCTATAGTTTTTAATATTTGTTGGTTTAAAAATATTCAGTCTAAAAATTTTGGTATTATCATTGCTAAACATCGTATTGGACATTGGAATGGTTTTAAAAAAGAATATTTTAATTGTGTAGGCATCAAGATTAATAATAAAGTTTATCTCATTCCAGTTGAAGAGGATAAACAGGATGAACTCGTGCAACTGCTACTTGATAATGGAGGTTCACTGGTTTAATCCCTAAAATTAAGGGATTTCTATTGTCCATCAGTAAACTTGGTCGTTGAATGTGATGGTGGTCAGTATTATACAGAAGATGGTTTGGAAGCGGATCAGAATCGAGATCAAACTTTAAGTGAGTTAGGACTTTTGGTTCTCAGGTTTTCTAATCATCAGATTTTGACTGAAACTGATGCTGTGGTGGAGCAGGTTTATTGGCGTGTTCAGCAGAGATTGGAATCTCCCTCTTGCGAAACTTAGATTCTCACTTTTGGCAAAGGAGGACTTGCCGCGAATTGAATGTAGGTCTTATATTTCGCGGCACTCTCTCCTTTGTAAAGGAGGATTGGGGAGGATTATAATTATTTATATCCTCAAATTTATGAAAGTAGTTTAGTAAAAAGCATATTAAACTTAATGACTAAAATTGAATGAATCATCAGACGAATATATTTTTTGATGTCATACGCTAGGAACGTTTCAATGAAAAAACTTATCTTATATTTTCTTTAGTTATGTATGTACTATTTAATCCTTCGGTTGTACTTGCTGAGACTGTTGAATCAGATGAAGTAATGGATATTTTTATTGGGACACTAGAAGTTGATGATAAAAAAGTTATTTTAAATCGCTGTGATGGTGGTTCAAATATATACATATTAAAAGATGCTGAATGGAGTGATGAAAAGGCAGTATTCAACTTTCTATCCAAAGAAAAAGATATGAAAAAACCTATTTATGCTGAAGTTGTAGGTGCATATAGGGGTGATGGAAATAAGAATATACTTTTAGTTGATTCAATTAGTGATGTTACAGAAAGAAAAAGTTGTCATTTAAGTGATTTACTTTAAGTTGTAGCTTAGATTAAATATTTTTTGTATAGAAAATAGTGGTTTGATACTTTATTGCTGAAGTTGCCTTTATTATTTTGTAATATAGCATCAATGGGTTGGACGAATGCTTAGCTTGCTTAGAAGTATTTTATAAATACCACCAAAAATTATTAAAAAAAATGCCCCACAAGTGAAAAGTAAAAAAACAGCAATAGATAATTTTGAGGTTTCACTTTTTACTTTTTGAAAATCAATGAGTTGTTGATTATTCAAAGTGTGCTGAGTTTTCTCTTGTGTTAAAGAATTAATCCAACTGATATTTTTGATAAAAAATTTGTCTCCCAATCTTACAATATCTAATTCTTGTATTATATAGTTCTGTTCTTCTACTTGTTGCTTATTACAAATGGTTTCAGAGTAGCTTGAACAGCCAATGAGAAAAAAACGGTTTTTATTTTGAGTGATGAATATGGTGTCAGCTTTATTGAACCTTTTAATACTAAACTCATAAATCATAGACTCATTAGTTTTAAGATGTAGGTGTGGAATTACCTTAACTATTTTCTGAGGATTTAATATTTTATAGATACCTAGCGTAATTGTAAAAAGTATGATTGTAGTTAATATTAAAGCTATAATTTGTGCTAGATTGCTTTTTTGATGATTGTTTAGTTTAAAGCCAAGATTCATTTCTATTTTTGAAGAACTAATGTTATTTGTCAGTATATAGATTATACGTGTATTTTTGGAAGTTTGGTCAAACTTAATATATAGAATAAATTATTTGAACTTGTAAAAAATCCCTCCCAACCTCCCTTTGAAAAAGGGAGGAGCTGTCACGTAATTCATTTAATCACATGACATCTCCCTCTTTTTAAGGAAGTGAGAAGTATTGCTTCGCAAGGGAGATTATAAGAACTCTAGATTAACCAATCGAATCATCTAAATTCGGTGCTAACCAACGCTTCGCTTCATCTAGTGTCCAGCCTTTACGCTTTGCATAATCCTCAAGCTGATCTTGAGAAATCTTGCCTACGTTAAAGTATTCACTTTCAGGATGTGAATAGTAGAAACCACTGACAGAAGAAGGTGGCATCATCGCAAAGTGTTCAGTCAATTTGGTACCAATTTTTTCTTCCGAACCTAACCAATCAAATAGCACTGCTTTTTCAGAATGCTCAGGGCAAGCAGGATAACCCGGTGCGGGACGAATCCCGACGTATTTCTCTTTGATCAATTCTTCATTGCCCAAAGTCTCGTCGGTTTTATAACCCCAAAACTCTTTACGGACACGCTCATGTAAATGCTCGGCAAATGCTTCAGCAAAACGATCTGCCAAAGACTGAATTAAAATCGCAGAATAGTCATCACCTTTGGCTTTATATTCATTTGCCAATTCTTCCGCACCGAAGATCGACACGGTAAAACCACCAAGATAATCTTCTGGCTGCTCAGATTGTTTAATAAAGTCAGCTAAAGACAGATTTGGTTTACCTGTGACTTTGTCCGATTGTTGGCGTACATGTTCAAAAGTATGTGTGAGCTGCTGAGCTGTTTCGTCAAATACACTGACCGTATCCGCACCAGTACGTTGCGCAGGGTATAAACCAAACACGGCACGAGCATCGAACAGTTTGTTGTCGATCACATCTTTTAACATCGCTTGAGCTTGGTTATATAAATCTGTTGCTGCTTCACCCACAACTTCATCTTGTAAAATTTTCGGGAATTTTCCTGCCAAACTCCAAGAAATAAAGAATGGTGTCCAGTCAAAATACTCCACCAAGGTTGCAAGTGGGTAGTTGGTGAGAACATGCGTGCCCAATGTATTTGGAATCGGCGGCACATAATCTTTATCGACCTTAAAGCCATTTTTAACAGATTCTGGATAGCTCAGTTTTGCCGCTTTAGGTTGTTTATTGGCTAAGCGTTCACGAATTTTGGCATATTCAGCACGTTGTTCTGCGATAAAACTACCGCGCATTTCAGGTGAAAGTAGGGTGGTTGCAACACCCACTGCCCGCGATGCATCGGCAACATAAATCACCGCATCATTTGAATATTGCGGGTCAATTTTTACTGCGGTATGTGCTTTCGATGTGGTCGCACCGCCAATCAATAGCGGAATATTAAAGCCTTTGCGTTGCATTTCTTTGGCAACAAATACCATTTCATCGAGTGACGGGGTAATCAAGCCCGATAAACCGATGATGTCACATTTCTCATCAATCGCTGTTTGCAGAATTTTCTCAGAAGAGACCATGACACCAAGGTCAACGATATCGTAGCCATTACAACCAAGTACTACCCCCACGATATTTTTACCAATATCATGAACGTCGCCTTTGACGGTTGCCATCAGGACTTTACCTTTAGGCTTGCTGTTTGTTTTTGCCGCCTCGATATACGGATTCAGCCATGCCACCGCTTGTTTCATTACACGCGCAGATTTGACCACTTGCGGTAGGAACATTTTGCCCGAACCGAATAAGTCACCGACGACGTTCATACCATCCATCAATGCGCCTTCAATCACATCAAGTGGGCGTTTTGCTTTTAAACGTGCTTCTTCTGTATCTTCATCAATATATGTGGTGATGCCTTTAACAAGGGCATATTCAAGACGCTTTTCTACAGATTGATTACGCCACTCGAGGTTTTCCGCTTCACGTTGTGCACCGCCTTGACCACGGTATTTTTCAGCAACTTCAAGCAACTTTTCAGTGGCAATTTGACCCGACTCACCTTGATTTTGATTGAGAACAACATCTTCAACTGCTGCTTTGAGCTCAGGGTCAATATCATCATAAATGGCCATTTGCCCAGCATTGACGATCCCCATGGTCATGCCTTGTTTGATGGCATAGTAGAGGAACACTGAGTGAATCGCTTCACGGACAGGTTCATTGCCACGGAATGAGAATGAGACGTTAGAGACACCACCTGAAATCATCGCATGAGGTAAGTTCTGTTTGATCCAACCTGTCGCTTCGATAAAGTCCACAGCATAGTTGTTGTGTTCTTCAATACCTGTCGCGATTGCAAAGACGTTCGGGTCAAAAATAATATCTTCAGCAGGGTAGCCGACTTCATTGACCAAAATGTCATAAGAGCGTTTACAGATTTCGCGTTTACGCGCAGCGGTATCTGCTTGTCCAGCTTCGTCAAAAGCCATGACAATCACAGCAGCACCATACTGGCGGCATAAGCGTGCTTTCTCGACAAACTCGTCATAACCTTCTTTTAATGAAATCGAGTTGACGACGGGTTTGCCTTGCACACACTTCAAACCTGCTTCAATGATTTCCCATTTTGATGAGTCAATCATGATCGGTACACGAGAAATATCAGGCTCAGATGCCACAAGATTCAGGAAATGGACCATCGCAGTTTGCGAATCGAGCATCCCTTCATCCATATTAATATCGATGATCTGTGCACCTGCCACCACTTGTTGCTGAGCAACTTCTAAGGCTTCTGCAAAGTTTTCTTCACGGATTAAACGCAGGAATTTTTTTGAACCTGTAACGTTGGTACGCTCACCGACATTCACAAAGAGTGAGTCATCATAAATGTTAAATGGCTCTAAACCACTTAAACGACAGGCAGGAACGGTTTCAGGTATTTGTCGTGGTTTAATATCTTTTACGGCATTATAAATCGCACGAATATGATCTGGTGTGGTACCACAGCATCCGCCTGTGATATTGATCAAACCACTTTCAGCAAATTCTTTGATGAATTCAGCCGTTTGTTCAGGTGTTTCATCATATTCACCAAACGCATTTGGCAAGCCAGCATTTGGATGCGCTGAAACAAAGGTATCAGCAATATCGGCAATGGTTTTAACGTGCGGACGCATCGCATCTGCACCCAAAGCACAGTTAAAGCCGATAGAAAGTAAGTCGCCGTGACGGACAGAGTTCCAGAACGCTTCGGCAGTTTGACCTGTTAAGGTACGACCAGATGCATCGGTAATCGTACCTGAAATCATCAATGGCAGTTCACGACCGATTTGCTTGAAGACTTCTTTGACCGCGAAGATCGCTGCTTTACAGTTTAAAGTATCAAAAACGGTTTCGATCAGGAGGATGTCCGAACCACCTTCGATCAAAGCATGGGTTGCTTCTATATAGTTTTCTTTGAGTTCATCGAAAGTAATGTTACGAAACGCAGGATCATTTACATTTGGCGAAATTGAACAGGTGCGTGATGTTGGCCCCAATACACCAGCCACAAAGCGTGGTTTATCTGGCGTTGAGTATTTATCACAGGCAGCTCTCGCCAAACGCGCAGCTTCACGGTTGATCTCAGGAACCAAATCTTCCATGTGGTAATCGGACATTGAGACGCGAGTACCATTGAAGCTGTTGGTTTCGATAATATCGGCACCAGCATCCAAATACGCTTCATGAATGCTTTGAATAATTTGTGGTTGTGTTAAAACCAATAAATCGTTATTACCTTTAAGGTCTGATGCCCAGTCTGCAAAACGTTCCCCACGATAATCTTCTTCTTCTAATTTATGGCGCTGAATCATAGTTCCCATCGCACCATCAATGATCAGGATACGCTGGGTAAGAAGTGATTTTAGGGTGGCAAGTGTGGACATAAGGAACCCCAGTATATGATGAATATAAAAAGCAGGGGCATTGTAACAGAAGCCGTATCAATGCGTATATTTTCAGTACAGTAGAGTGATGATCTGTCAGTTCACATTAAAAATGTCTTCAACGTTTCATTAAACTGCAATAATTAAAAGTAATAATGTTTAAAAATAAAACAGTGCCCTGAAATATGACAATAACATGTCATCTTTCGTAGCATTTGTTGCAAAATCAGACAAACAGTTTTTAAGGTGTTTTTGTTTTATTAATTGTTTGTTTTTATTGGTTTTAATAAATTAATAAGGTGGATTTATCGCCAAAAAACATGAAAAATTGATGTAAAAGTATGAAATTTTGGCTTCATATGGCACTCCTTTGTCATATAATTGTCATAATTTAATTAAACAATATGGGGGATTTCATCATCCTCTGTCCGTCTACATGAATTCTAATCTTCCCCCTGCTTCGGATTCACCACTTGCCAACCCAGCGGCAAAATCAACGAATGTGCATGTACCAACACCGAAATTTTTTATGCCGGTGTTTTTGACGATTATTGTTGCAACACTTATTTATATCGGTTTTCAGGTGAGTGCTGACTTAGCACATGTTCCTGCTTTAAGTTTATATTCTGTCATTTTATTATCAACGGCTCTTTTTATTGCTTTGGCTTTTGAGTTTGTAAATGGTTTCCATGATACTGCGAATGCGGTAGCGACGGTCATTTATACCAATGCGCTTCCTGCACCTGTAGCGGTGATGTGGGCGGGCTTCTGTAACTTCTTAGGGGTTATGGTTGCCAGTGGTGCAGTTGCATACGGTATTATTGCATTGCTCCCTGTTGAAATGATTATGAATGTAGGCAGTGGTGCAGGCTTTGCGATGGTCTTTGCATTGCTGATTGCAGCGATTGTGTGGAATCTGGGAACATGGTTCCTCGGTATTCCTGCTTCTAGCTCTCATACATTGATTGGCTCAATTTTAGGTGTGGGGATTATGAACCACTTGCTCAATGCTTCAACTGGTGCGACCAGTGGCATTGACATGGATCAAGTGCTTAAAGTTGGTAAGGCTTTACTGTTCTCGCCAATGATTGGTTTCGCTTTCGCTGCGGTTCTATTCTTGTTGGTTAAGAAAATATTTAAAAACCAAATGGAGTTATTCCAGCCGCCTGTTGGCAATAAGCCACCACCGCCGTTAATTCGCGGTATCTTGATTTTCACTTGTACTGGGGTCAGTTTTGCTCACGGTTCAAATGATGGTCAAAAGGGCATGGGCTTAATCATGTTGATCTTGATTGGCTTGGTTCCATTGGCATATTCATTAAATAAAAATTTAGATGAAAAACATCTACAGTCATTTGAACAATTGTCTTCTCAAACGGCTTTGTTTTTAAATGTTGATCGACAAGATTATTCTGATGAAAAAGCGCGTGAAGTGCTAACCACCTATATTCAAACCAAAGAACAAACGCCAGAAGTTATACCTGCATTGGCAAGTATGACCAATCATTTAGGCGAGAAAGTTGCAGCTTATGGTGACCTCAAAAGCATTCCTGAAGAAGGTGTAGCAGAGTTACGTAATGACATGTACTTGAGTACGACTGCTTTTAAACGTCTAGACAAAGCTGAAGCATTGCCAGTGATGAATGATGAACAAAAGAAAGTGGTGAAAGAGTATCGCAGCAATATGGATTCATTTTTACAGTACATCCCGACTTGGGTAAAAGTAGCAGTCGCTCTTGCGCTTGGTCTCGGCACGATGGTGGGCTGGAAACGTATTGTTATTACTGTGGGTGAGCGTATTGGTAAGAATCACATGACCTATGGTCAAGGGATGTCTGCTGAGCTTGTTGCGATGAGTACCATTGCGGCGGCTGATGGTTTCGGCATGCCAGTTTCAACGACGCATGTCTTAAACAGTGCGGTTGCGGGTACCATGGTTGCGAATAAGTCAGGCTTGAACTTCGCTACGGTAAGAACAATTCTGTCTGCATGGGTATTTACTTTACCAGCAACGATCTGTTTATCAGGTGGCCTATACTGGTTATTCCTACAGTTTGTTTCTTGATTTAACGATTCGATTTTAGATGTTAAAGGCTTTGCTTCGGCAAGGCTTTTTTGTTTTTAATTGGCTCTCTTGCGTAAATCTGTTCTTAACGGCATATTCAAGCCTATAATTTATAAATGAATAAGCTTGTAACGCTTGTACTGTTCATCATTTTTCTATAATGAAGTTTTGGTTAATCAGCAAATATAACGATGAGGCTCAATGCTATGCTGAGCCAAACAGTAAGTGAGAGAACCACTTTGAAATGGCTTTGTTGCACAAAGATTTGAAATGCAAAGCGCCCCTAATTGAGCCAAATTTAAGGCGTAACTTGGGTAAGTGGTCGACCTAATTCCGTAAATCTGTTAAGGACTGCCACACGTGCATGGATCTCATTGACTTGGCTATCAAAACTCCTTGCACTGAGTTTATCTCCTAATAATTTGATGCAATGCATCTTAGTTTCAACCAAACTTCGCCG
>NZ_KB849201.1:0-154603 GCF_000367985.1 Acinetobacter sp. CIP-A165 | reverse complement strand
CAATTGGTTGTGCGGTAGATTTTGTGTGCAGGCTTCTTCATTTGAAAATTATATCGCTGAAAAACCCTTTACAGATAGGTTTGTGCAACAAAGCCCTTTGAAATAGTTCTTCAGCGCAGTAAAGCGTTTTAAAGTTGACAAGCATATGGCGTATAAGGGGGAATGGAAATGTATTTTTTATCTAGAATCTGGGCTGAATTACGCGCTGTTTTTTATACGATCCTATTGGTTTTGGGCTCATCATCACTCTATGCCAAAACACCCACGTTTCAGGATTATCCTGCGAAAAAGTACACAGGAAAAAATTACCCCTTAAAACTCAATCCATATAGCCAGAAATACCGCACTTTATTTAAAGAGATGTCCAAACAAAAACCAAATTTTGCAGGGCACTATGTTATGGAAACGGTTGGTTGCGGTGGGGGATGCAGCTTTGCTTTAGCCTATAATGCCAAAACAGGGCATAGCTTTATGTTGCCTGATACCTTTGCTGATTGTTATAGTGAACAGAAAGGCTTTACCCAAAATGATATTGTTTACCAAAAAGACAGTCGTTTGGTCATGGCTGTGGGGAGTCGTTTTGGCAATCAAGAAATTTGTGAAACCGTGTATTACCAAGTGGATAGTGATCGTTTTAAGCAAATTTCAAAACAATTGAGATAAGAAGCAAGATACTTGTATAGAAAGGAATACGTTGCTTTTGGCTGAGTATGTTCTATCTTCTTTTAGATTTAAATGGGCAAAAAAATGGCTACTCTAAAGTAGCCATTTTTTATTTATTAGGTTTTAAGCTTGTTGAATGCCTGCAACAACCCAATCTTGTTGTGAGCCAGCAGGTTTAACAAAGTGCCAAATTTCAGTAAATGGCTGTGGCAAGCTATTCAGATCTTCGCTCACAGTACCCGTAAAACGAACGCTGACAACGTATTGACCATTTTCAGTTGAACTTTCGACCACCATTGCATTGAGGTTGCTAAATTCAGCCACATCTTGATCTTGGTTGGCCATAATGTCGCTATACATCGAGTTGTAAAGCTCTGGTGATAAATAACGACGAATTTCTTCGATATTATTTGCGTTGTTCACTGATTGGATGTGGTTAAAGCGTTGACGTGCAGTACGCAAGAATGCCGCCGGTTCAGTACCATCTGGCAGTTGATTGCCATTGCTGATCGAAGCACTACCAAATGGTGCTTGAGTTGGAGCATTGCCGAACGGTGCTTGAGTCGCAGCACCACCACCAACTGATTGACCAAAGATATTGGTGTTGTCACCTGTTTGGCGAGCAGTTGGTTGTGATGTTGTTTGACGGCTAAAATTATTTCGACCGCTATTGTTCGGAGCGTACGGATTATCTGCTGCTAATTTTTTTTTTGCGCCTAATCTGCGGAACACAAAGAAGGCGGCGGCTGCTGCAAGTAGAACCCAAATCCAACTAGGAAGCCCTTGTTTCTCCTCCTCGGCTGCAACAGCTTGTTGTTCTGTTTGAGCTGGATCTTTATCATCTGCCATTGCGTTTGCTGCAACGGCACCTAATGCTGCGCCAGCGACACCTGCGGCAACCATACCACCGACACCAGGACCTGCTTTTTGAGGTGCAGCAGTCGGAGCGGCTTGTTGTTGTGCTGGTGGAGTCGCTTGGCGAGGTTGTTGATAAGACTGGCTAGATGAGTTAGATCTGCTCATACCATGACTCTTTCCGCCGCCTGCACGTTTCGCTTCTGCGAGTGGTGCAGCAACCAAGGTTGCCATTAATAAAGCGGCCATCAAGCCACGCTGGTGTACTTGCATCGAAAATCCCTATTTAGTTCCAATTAGTAAGTGTATTTATGCAGGCATTTGCACTGAATTTCAACTAGAAAAGCATTTTTTTTATGACAATTCATCACTAAGTTGCATCGCTTCAGTCAAGGCTTCATGTAATCGTGCAACTGCAATCACTTGGATACCTTCAATTGATTTTTGTGGTGCGTTGCCTCGAGGTAAAATCACATATTTAAAACCATGTTTAGCGGCTTCTTTTAAACGTTCCTGACCATTTGGCACTGGGCGGATTTCACCTGATAGCCCAACTTCGCCAAAAACAGCCAATTGTTGAGGTAAGGCTTTGCCACGTAAGCTGGATGCGCAGGCAAGTAGAACCGCAAGGTCAGAACCTGTCTCGGTGATTTTTAAGCCACCGACCACATTGATGTAAACGTCTTGACCAGCAGTTTGAACCCCGCCGTGTCGATGCATGACTGCAAGCAACATATTTAAACGGTTTTGTTCTAAACCTAGTGCGACACGACGAGGTTGACCATGTGCATCATCGACTAAGGCTTGAACTTCAACTAGGAGTGGGCGAGTACCTTCACGGCTGATCATTACAATTGAACCCGGGATGGCTTCATCATAGCGGCTCAGGAAAATTGCGGATGGATTGGCGACTTCACGTAGACCTTTATCGGTCATTGCAAAGACCCCAAGTTCGTTGACTGCACCAAAACGGTTCTTCACTGCACGAATCATGCGATAACGTGAGTCAGATTGACCTTCAAAATAGAGCACGCAATCGACCATGTGTTCCAAAACACGAGGACCAGCCAGTGCACCTTCTTTGGTGACATGACCTACGAGAAACAAAGCAGTGCCGCTATTTTTGGCATAACGGGTGAGTAATGCAGCCGATTCTCGAATTTGTGAGACGCCACCAGGTGCTGATTGTAAGGTTTCGGTATATAAGGTTTGGATGGAGTCCAATATGGCAACAGCAGGACGCACTTGTGCTAAAACATCACAGATACGTTCAACACAAGTTTCAGCCATGACTTTGAGTTGATCGGTAGGCAAATCTAAACGTTGCGCCCGCAATGCAACTTGAGAAAGTGATTCTTCGCCAGTGATATAGAGTGCTGAGCTTTTTTTGCTGGCCATGTGGGTGGCAGTTTGCAGCAAGATGGTGGACTTACCAATCCCCGGATCACCACCAATCAAGACCACTGAACCAGTGACTAAGCCACCACCTAAAACACGATCAAACTCACTCACGCCTGTAGCTAAGCGGGTTTCATTGGAAACGGAGACTTGATTTAAGGTGGTAATGCTTGCTGCTTGACCTGCATATCCACCGCCCATTTTGGGTTGACTACGATGAGTGACGCTCGGTTCTATGCGGATTTCAGTGAGACAATTCCATTCACCGCATTCGGTACATTGCCCAGCCCATTTCGGATGATCTGCGCCACATTGTTCACAACGGTAAATAGTTTTAATTTTTGCCATATTTAAAATTGAAAATTTTCTGTAAATTAGTTAAAAAGTAAAGTAATTACGAAAACATTGCGCCAATCGTATTTCTCTTAATAAGGATGAAGAGAAAAGGGCGATTTTCGTAACTCACTGGTTAAAGGGAAGTGCTCAGCAAAATAACATGATATAAGACTTTTACAAGTAAGATACAGTGTGTTTTTGAGTTAATATACTTGTTCAGTTCACTTTTTCCATGGACGGTTTTGAGCATTTGTTCAATTCTTGGCATGATACTCCGGTTGATTGGCATAGATATTGCTGATGCTCAAGCAAATGGAAATATAACGGTTGTTATATTTCCAATTTTAATAAAAAAGGTTGATATATATGAGTGCAGCAGAAATTGTTAATTGGGTAAATGGCATTATCTGGAGCCCCGCGCTAATCTATTTATGTTTAGGTGCAGGTTTATTTTTCTCTATTCTTACGCGTTTTGTCCAAGTACGACAGCTTAAGGAGATGGGAAGGCTATTAATTAAAGGAACATCCTCTTCACAGGGTATTTCATCATTTCAGGCGTTATCCGTTTCACTTTCTGGTCGTGTTGGTGTAGGTAACATTGCTGGGGTTGCCGCAGCGATTGGTTTTGGTGGTCCGGGTGCTGTATTTTGGATGTGGGTGGTTGCATTTTTAGGTGCAAGTACCGCTTATGTCGAATCGACTTTAGGTCAAATTTATAAAGTTGAATATCAAGGACAGTATCGTGGTGGTCCAGCTTTTTATTTTGATAAAGGCTTAGGGCAACGTTGGTTAGGTGTTCTCTTTGCGATTGCTGCAATTATTTCCTGTGGTTTGTTCTTGCCGGGCATTCAAGCGAATGCAGTCGGAAATGCATTTACGCAAATTACAGGTGACGGTGCCATTGTTTTTGGCAATGTCGGTGCTTATAAGTTGTTGGCACTTGTTATCATTGTCACGTTATTATCTGTCATTATTTTCGGTGGTATTAAGCGTATCGCTCGATTTGCTCAGTTTGTTGTACCATTTATGGCACTGGGCTATATTATCATGGCGTTGGTGATCATTTTTATGAACATTCAGGAACTTCCGGGTGTGGTTAAAATGATTTTTGCTGATGCTTTTTCACCAATGGCGGGTATCGGTGCTGCAATTGGTTGGGGAGTAAAACGTGGTGTTTATTCAAATGAAGCAGGCCAAGGTACAGGCCCTCATGCAGCAGCGGCGGCTGAAGTTCAACATCCAGCACAACAAGGTTTAGTACAGTCTTTCTCTGTCTATGTTGATACTTTATTTGTTTGTTCAGCGACCGCGTTCATGATCTTGATTACGGGGATGTATAACGTTCAAGGTACTTTAGAAGCAGGTCAATTTATTGTGCAAAATGTCGGTGCTTCTGTTGAAATTGGTTCACCAGCATTCACTCAAATGGCTGTAAGTACGGTCTTTGGTGGTTTTGGTCAAATCTTTGTCGCACTCGCGGTTTTCTTCTTTGCTTTCACGACAATTATTGCCTACTACTATATTGCTGAAACCAATATTACTTATCTCAGCTATATCACCAAAACACCTTCATTAATGTTCCTGACTAAGTGTTTCATTCTTTCAGCCGTTATTTATGGTGTGATTAGTGCGACGGGTTATATTTGGGGAATTGGTGATATCGGTGTTGGTCTAATGGCATGGATTAATATCATTGGTATTATCATGACCTATTTCATTTGGAAACCAACCATCAAGGCACTCAACGATTACGAGCAACAACAAAAAGCAGGCGTGACGAAGTTTACTTTTGATCCAGTCAAACTCGGAATTCGTAATGCAACATTCTGGGAAGATCGTTTGAAGAAAGAAAAAGAACAAGAACAAAAAAAATGATCTAGTTTTCTCTAGTTAAATATCGCCCAACATAAAAAAACAGCCCTTGTGGCTGTTTTTTTATGTTTAGACTTTAGCCTATCGATTGATCACGCTATACTGCTGCGAATTGTAAAAGTTAGGTGCTCAGATGCGTCCAGTCATTTGTTCTATCAGTGTGTTGTTGAGTTGTGTTGTATTAAGCGCATGTGGTCAGTCGGGTGCATTGCAACTTCCTTCTGATCCAAATCATGATAAGCGTGCAAAATACCTGCTTTATAAAAATGAAGCATCTACAGCCAAAGTATCATCTGATCTAAATAAGGATGAAGCGAAAGTGGAAAGCCAAGCAACATTATCAACGACTGAATCACAACCAACGTCACCTTAAGTTTGTAAACAAGGACATTTTCATGAGTTTCACGCGCATTAATGGAGTATTGCATGCTGAGCAATGTTCATTAGATCAGCTCGCACAGCAATTCGGCACACCTTTATATGTTTATTCAAAAGCGACTTTGGAGAAGCATTATTTGGATATGCATCGTGCTTTTGATTTTATTGATCATCAAATCTGTTTTGCGGTGAAATCAAACTCAAATATCGCTGTTCTAAATGTCTTGGCGAAACTCGGCGCTGGTTTTGATATCGTGACGGGCGGTGAGTTGGCGCGTGTGCTTGCAGCAGGCGGTGAGCCATCAAAAATCGTATTCTCTGGTTTGGGTAAATCTGAAGCAGATATTGAAAAAGCTTTAAATGTCGGTATTGCGTGCTTCAATGTTGAATCTTATGCTGAACTTGATCGTATTCAAAAGGTTGCAGCCAAATTAGGGAAAAAAGCCCCGATTTCTTTACGTGTCAATCCTGATGTCGATGCTAAAACTCATCCTTATATTTCAACGGGTTTGAAAGAGAATAAGTTTGGTATTCCGAGCGATACCGTAAATGAAACTTATCAATATGCAGCGTCACTTCCGAACTTAGAGATCGTCGGGATTGATTGTCATATCGGTTCTCAATTGACTGAGACCAAGCCTTTTGTGGATGCACTTGATCGTGTGATGTTGATGATCGAGCAGTTGAAAAGCCTAGGCATCACCCTAAAACATATTGATATTGGTGGTGGTTTGGGTGTTTGTTATAAAGATGAAATACCGCCTACTGTTGCAGAATATGCCAATGCACTTCGACCTGCTTTAGAACAGTTAGGTTTAAAAGTATATATGGAGCCGGGTCGTAGTATTTCAGCCAATGCTGGTGCATTACTGACTAAAGTTGATTTACTTAAACCAACCAATCATCGAAATTTCGCCATCATTGATGCGGCAATGAATGATTTAATTCGCCCAGCTTTGTATGAAGCATGGATGGATATTCAGTCCGTCAATCCAAATGCCGATGTTGAAACTAAAACTTGGGATTTAGTGGGCGCCATTTGTGAAACAGGCGATTTTCTAGGTAAAGCGCGTGATTTGGCATTGCAGGAAAATGATGTATTAGCGGTATTAGGTGCTGGCGCATACGGTTTTGTAATGAGCTCAAACTACAATACCCGCGGTCGTGCTGCTGAAGTTATGGTCAATGGTGATCAAGCCTATTTAATTCGTGAACGTGAAACAATAGAATCACTCTGGGAAAGAGAGCATTTGTTACCTGAGGAGTAAATGGGGATGTATTTAGAATTTACCAAAATGCATGGTCTAGGCAATGACTTTATGGTTGTTGACTTGATTACCCAGCGCGCTTATTTAGATACCGTGACGATTCAGCGTTTAGCAGATCGCCATTTTGGTGTGGGTTTTGATCAACTTTTGATTGTTGAACCACCTGATTTTCCAGATGTGGATTTTAAATATCGTATTTTTAATGCGGATGGTTCTGAAGTAGAGCAGTGTGGTAATGGTGTGCGTTGTTTCGCAAGATTTGTACATGAACGTCGTTTAACCACGAAAACCAAAATTCGTGTGCAGACCAAAGCGGGTATTGTTGAGCCTGAGCTGGGTGCAAATGGTTTGGTTCGTGTGAATATGGGCTATCCGAAGTTTCTACCACAAGAGATCCCATTTTTAACCGATGCACATGAAGATGCTGAAGGTCTTTATGCACTTGGTTTAGCCAACGATAAAAGTATCAACATTGATGTGGTGAATATGGGTAATCCGCATGCCGTTACGATTGTTCCTGATGTGCTGACTGCTGATGTTGCAGGGATGGGGCCTCAAGTCGAATCTCATGTTCGCTTTCCACAACGTGTCAATGCAGGGTTTATGCAAATCTTGGATGAAAAACACGTGCGCTTACGTGTGTTTGAACGTGGAGTAGGTGAAACTTTAGCGTGCGGAACAGGGGCGTGTGCTGCGGCTGTGAGTGGTATGCGCCGTGGTCTACTTGCCAGTGAAGTTGAGGTTCAGCTTGCGGGTGGGAAGTTACATATCGTGTGGCGTGAAGGAGATGTGGTTTGGATGACAGGTCCAACCACACATGTCTATGACGCACGGTTAGATTTAAGATATTTTCAAGGTTAACCAAAAAAGAGCACCAGATGATGGTGCTTTTTTGTTTTAGGCTCATACAAAGTTGCTTATGAATAAAATTATCTTTTTACCCGGTGCTTCAGGTGATCTGAGCTTTTGGCAGCCTGTTCGTGACTTATTGCCAAGCACTTATACTAAAGAAATTATCGGTTATCCGGGGTTTGGCAGTGTTGAAGCGAATCATGACTTAACAAGTTTTGATGAACTGATTGATTATGTCGTTGGTCAAATACAACAAGAATGTATCATCGTTGCTCAATCGATGGGCGGTATTTTTGCTGTGGCTGCGGCATTAACGAAACCTGAACTGGTAAAAGGGTTGGTTTTGGTTGCGACATCTGGTGGTATTCCACTGGAACCTTTTGATGTACAAGATTGGAGAGAAGGATATCGTCAGCATTATTTACAATATCCAGATTGGTTTGTGACCACCAATATCAATTTTGAAGCTGAATTGGGTTTAATCAAAAACGACGTATTGTTGTTGTGGGGAGACCAAGATCCTTTGAGTCCACCTACTGTCGGAGAATATCTAAGTCAGTGTTTTTCACATGCTGAATTACATGTCATTCAGGGCGGTGATCACCAGTTTGCGCATACACATGCACAGATTGTTGCTGAGCATATAAATCATTATTTGAACAGCATTTTATAGTTTTAACGTTTGCTGAATGCAAGTTTCAGTGCAAATAGAATAAAAATACTGCCTGTGATTCGATCCATGTAGCGAATAAATTTTGGCTGTTTTAAGTAATGTGATACGGATTGCATGGCAGAAATTAGAAACACAGACCAGATAAAGCCGATGAACACATGAATCATGACCAGTCCTATAGTCCATGCAATCGGTGAGGCAGAATGTGGAATAAATTGAGGGAGAAATGAAATATAAAAAATACCAACTTTGGGATTAAGCAAATTTCCAAAAAATCCTTTGATAAACCAGTTTTGATTTGATGTGGCACTCGCTGTACTTGCAAGTTCTGCTCTAGGTTTGAAGATCATATTGAGTCCAAGCCATGCGAGATAAGCGGCACCGATCCATTTTAAAACATCAAAGGCTAGATCGGAGGTCATCAACAAAGCCCCTAAACCACAAGCGACGATTACACCCCAAGCAATACAACCCAAATTAATCCCTAAAGCAGCTTGAAATGCTTTTGCTTTACCTTCGAGTGTCGCTGTACGAATAATCAAGGTCGTATCAAGACCCGGAGTAATGGTGAGTAATGTAATAGCGATCAGATAAGGGATTAGAATTGTTGTCATTATGCTAAGCTTAAAATCTAAAACTTGAAATTTATTGTATTACAACCTTGAGCAAGAGCAAAGCACTGCTTTGATCGCAGCGCCAGGCGAAGTTCGAGGACCGGGGCATTTTACTAGCGGAACGTTGTTCCTCATACTACGTTATCTTGCGAAACAGTGTTTCTCATCATTTAGAATGACTAAATTTCGAAAAACATGCCTTGTACCATCTAAAAAATCTTGCGCCAAAAATGGCTCATGTCGCAATGAGAGCTATAGCGCGTAAGGTGAAATGTCAACCGACCCTAATACATCACATAAAAAAATTGTTAGACTGTAGGCGTGATGAATTCAATAACATGGAGAGCTATTTGGAAACCCCTGAAAAACTGCTTTCTATGTGGCTAAAAGAACGGATGATTCAAAATCAGTCAGAGCATACCATTACGGCTTATCGGCGTGATTTAACCGATTTTTTTCAATTTTGTGAACATAAACAACTTCAGTTACAAGATGTTGAGGCATCCGATCTCAGACAGTATTTGGCTGAGCGAGTTGAACGAGATCAACTTGGTGCAAGTAGTTTGCAACGGCATTTGACTTCAATTCGCCAATTTATGAAATGGGCGGAACAGGGGCAATATTTAGCACAAAATCCAGCTGAAGATTTTAAATTAAAACGCCAATCTCGACCTTTACCCGGTCTGATTGATATTGAAACTGTCAATCAAATCTTAGACCAAACAGCGCCTGAAAAACCGATTGATCAACAATTGTGGTTGCGGGATAAAGCGATATTGGAACTGCTCTATTCTAGCGGTTTGCGTTTGGCTGAGTTGCAAGGCTTGACCATTAAAGATATTGATTTCAATCGACAGTTACTAAGAATTACAGGTAAAGGGAATAAAACACGTATTGTTCCTTTTGGGGCTAAAGCTAAGGAAAGTTTGATTGAATGGCTTAAAGTCTATCGGATTTGGGCGGGGCAATTTACTGCAGATTCAGCGGTATTTATTACCCAACGAGGCCATACATTAAAACCACGGCAAATTGAAAACAGAGTAAAGCTGCAAGCGCAAAGAGCTGGAGTCGATGTCGATTTACATCCGCATTTATTAAGACATTGTTTTGCCAGCCATATGCTTTCCGCCAGTGGGGATTTACGTTCAGTACAAGAGATGTTAGGGCATAGTAATCTTTCAACCACCCAAATCTATACGCATGTGGACTTTGATCAACTCGCAAAAGTATATGACCAAGCCCATCCAAGAGCACAGAAAAATGAGCATTAAACAACAATTTAATCTATCGCTAGATCATGATGCATTTATACAATGTAGCACTTGGATTGAAACGATTTTGCAGGAATATCGGACGGTTTTCAGCTGGATTATCAAGGCTATCTTAACCATTGTAAGCGTGTTGCAGCATGTTGTTTGAGTTTAAGCCAAGATAATCGAAGTGACACAATTTATAAAATAGCGATCGCTGTGGCTTTTCACGATATTGGTATTTGGACTGCGAAAACGATTGACTATATCTCACCATCAGTTGAACAAATGCATCAATACCTTGTTGCACATCAGCGCTTAGATTGGGAGCAAGAAATCACATTGATGATTACAGAGCATCATAAGTTAACCAAAGCAGAATCTTCCGAATACCCACTGGTTGAATACTTTAGACAAGCCGATTATGCAGATTTTTCATTAGGTTTGTTGCGTTCAAATATTCCAATGCGCGAGTTTAAAAAATTAACCAAACAGTTTCCAAACTCTGGGTTTCACAAGACTTTGATTTGTTTGGGTATGAAGCGTTTATTGCAAAAACCGTGGAGCCCGTTACCGATGTTTAAATGGTAAATTCAGTTGTTAACACCACGCAATAAGGCTGAAGCGATATATTATGTTGCAAAATTGAGTGTTTAATCGTCGATAGTTTTCAACTTTGTCATGAAAATTTGTTTAATTGGTATTCTTACTTTATTGCCAAGTTTTTGCAAAATAGATGCAATCGCTAAACTCACTGGCCATGATCGCTTGCGGATCGTATTTATTCGATAAAATATATCGATTCGAGGTCGTTGAATTTATAAATTACAAGAAAAATCAAAGTGTAATATTAATGTTAATCAAACCCCAAGTTTATATGCTGAATAGGTGTTTTAAATTTGTGAACTGAGCATTTCATCTTTTTTCTGGTCGTAGCGGAAATTGTGACTTGACCAAAATGCCAAATACATTGCAAGATAGGGCACCTAAAAAGTTTCGATCGAAGAGTTAGAATGCTCTTTACTACATTTACTTGTTTAGAACAGCCGAGGATTACATGAAGGCTCTTGTTGCTGTAAAACGTGTGGTTGATGCCAACGTTAAAGTTCGTGTTAAACCGGACAATAGTGGGGTTGACCTTACCAACGTTAAGATGTCAATTAACCCATTCTGTGAAATCGCAGTGGAAGAAGCGGTTCGCTTAAAAGAAAAAGGAACGGTTTCAGAAATCGTTGTTGTTTCAGTGGGTTCTAAAGACGCTCAAGAACAAATTCGTTCTGCAATGGCTTTAGGTGCTGACCGCGGTATTTTAGTTGAAACTGCTGATGAAGTCGGCGCTTTAGAAGTTGCTAAAATCTTAAAAGGCGTTGTTGATGCTGAAAAACCAGAACTTATCCTTCTAGGTAAACAAGCGATTGATGATGACTCTAACCAAGTAGGTCAAATGCTTGGCGCTTTACTTGGTGCTGGTCAAGGTACTTTCGCATCTGAAGTTAAAGTTGATGGTGGAAAGGTTCAAGTAACGCGTGAAATCGACGGTGGTTTACAAACTGTTGAGCTTGGTCTTCCTGCAATCATCACAACTGACTTGCGTTTGAATGAGCCACGTTATGCTGCGCTTCCAAACATTATGAAAGCTCGTAAAAAGCCGCTTGATGTTAAATCACCTGCTGATTATGGCGTTTCAACTGGTACTAAGCTTAAAACAATTAAAGTTGAAGCACCTGCTGAACGTAAAGCTGGCGTGCAAGTGAAGTCTGTAGACGAGCTTGTAGAAAAATTGAAAAATGAAGCGAAAGTGATCTAATACAGAAGGATAAAATCATGAGTATTTTAGTTATCGCTGATCACAACAACCAGACACTTAACGGTGCAACTTTAAACGTTGTTGCGGCAGCTCAAAAAATCGGTGGTGATATTACTGTATTAGTAGCGGGTTCAGGCGCTCAAGCTGCTGCTGATGCTGCTGCTAAAGTTGCTGGTGTGAGCAAAGTGTTGCTTGCTGACAATGCTGCTTATGCAAACCAATTGGCTGAAAACGTTGCTGGCTTAGTTGCTGACATCGCAAAAGGCGGTTACAAATACGTACTTGCTGCTTCTACTACGACGGGTAAGAACTTGCTCCCACGTGTTGCTGCACTTCTTGATGTAAGCATGATTACAGACATCATTGCTGTTGATTCTGCAAATACATTCAAGCGCCCAATCTATGCGGGTAATGCAATCGCAACTGTTCAATCTGATGAAGCAATCATCGTTGGTACAGTTCGTGGCACTGCATTTGATGCGGTTGCTGCTGAAGGCGGTTCTGCTGCTGTTGAAACAGTTGCGGAAGCAAATGATGCGGGTATTTCTAAGTTCGTAAACGAAGAAATCGTGAAACTTGATCGTCCAGAATTAACTGCTGCACGTATCGTAGTTTCTGGTGGTCGTGGTGTTGGTTCTGGTGAGAACTATCACAAAGTACTTGATCCATTGGCTGACAAACTTGGCGCTGCTCAAGGTGCGTCTCGTGCTGCGGTTGATGCTGGTTTCGTACCAAACGACTTCCAAGTAGGTCAAACTGGTAAAATCGTTGCGCCTGATCTTTATATGGCAATCGGTATTTCTGGTGCGATTCAGCATTTGGCGGGTATGAAAGACTCTAAAGTTATTGTTGCGATCAACAAAGACGAAGAAGCGCCAATCAACAGCGTTGCTGACTACTGGTTAGTGGGTGACTTGAACACTGTTGTACCTGAATTGGTATCTAAACTTTAATTCTTTTTTGAATTAAGGTAAAAAAGCGCTCTTGCGCAAGCAGTTAAAGCGATGCTTTACTGCTTTGCTCAGGAGCGTTTTTTATTAGAAGTGAGGTTAAGTGTACTTGTTGGTACACTTTTGCTAAAATATACGCTTTGATCCATTTTGGATATTTTTTCTCCCATGAAGTTTGATTTACGTTTTAATTACACGACCGTGGCTTTACTGACACTGTTGTTGGTGATCTTGTTTTTGACAAATGTTGATTCACATTTCTTAATGACGTGGAAAGTTCATCTGATCGAAGACGCACAAGCCTTGGTGTTATTGGCATGTGTAGCATTCACATGGTTCTATATGAAGCCGAAACACTTAACAGAATCAAAAAAACTATTTTGGCTTTGGGCGATTGCATGGTGGTTTATGTTTTTTGGCCGTAGTATTAGCTGGGGACGTGATTATTTTCCTGATATTCCACATTTTTATTTTCGAATCATTTCGATTTTCGTGATTGCACCTGTTGTGTTCATGCCTTTTCTTTCAAAGTTGCGTGAAGAAATTAAATATAAACTCAATTCTGTTCCATTCCCATTCTGGTACTTGTTGATTGCGTGTGTCTCTTTATTTTTTGCTGATAGCGTTGAGCACCATCGATTTATTGATACATGGTTGTTGAGTAATACCATTCAGCCTGATGTGGTAGAGGAGCTGTATGAGGTACCCTTTATTTTGGCATTATTCTGTGCAGCCTTTTATTTTATGCAGTGGGACAAAATAATCGTCAATGAAACATCAATGATTCATGTAGAACAGATCGAAGTAAAGTGATTGTTCTGGTGCGGCATTGGTGAGCGGTAGTAGTTAAAATCGGGGTGTTGGATCGCCATAAACTTGATATTGAGAATCTGAGTGACGCGGTCGCTTGGATTCGATGCCAAATATAATAAAAACATTAGTGCGAATTTCTAATTTTTCTGGGGCGAATATGTGCAGTATCACCAATTTTATAATATTAAATGCGATACCAATACAAAATAAATCGGTGATCTTTTGTTCAAAAAAAAAGTAGATTGCGCTTTATCTGGCAGTTAATCACTTAGTGTTTTTAACTTGTTAATTCTAATGATTTTTTTATTGTAAAAAAATGCTATTTTCAGATCTCTAAACTCCCAGTTAGCTTGTGCTTTATGCTATAATTTTTCGCTGTATTTTTTTATTTTTAGCTCAAGTTTTTGGGCTAAATTTTGCAAGATTGAAGACATAAAAACAGGTAGATCCATCTACTTGTAAACAAGGAGTATGCATGAGCGTATCGGAAATCAGACCGATTGCCATTGAGGACGAACTCAAGCATTCATATCTAGATTACGCGATGAGCGTAATTGTATCTCGTGCATTACCAGATGTAAGAGACGGTCTTAAACCTGTTCATCGTCGTGTGTTGTTTGCAATGCATGAATTGGGCAATGATTATAACAAATCATACAAAAAGTCTGCTCGTGTTGTCGGGGACGTGATCGGTAAATATCACCCCCACGGTGACAGTGCTGTATACGAAACAATTGTTCGTATGGCACAGGACTTTAGCTTGCGTTACATGTTGGTTGATGGTCAAGGTAACTTCGGTTCAGTTGATGGGGATAGCGCGGCAGCAATGCGTTATACCGAAGTTCGTATGCAGAAGTTGACCCATGAAATTTTGGCTGATTTAGAAAAAGATACGGTCGATTGGGAAGACAACTACGACGGCTCTGAGCGTATTCCTCAAGTCATGCCAACGCGTATTCCAAATCTTCTGATCAATGGAACCACGGGTATTGCGGTGGGTATGGCGACCAATATGGCGCCACACAACATGACCGAAGTGGTCAATGCTTGTTTAGCCTATGCAAATAATCCAAATATCTCTGTAGAAGGATTGATGGAGCATATTACTGGTCCAGATTTCCCTACAGGCGGTATTATTTACGGTAAAGCAGGCATCGTTGATGCTTATCGTACGGGTAAAGGTCGTTTACATATTCGTGGTAAATATCACTTCGAAGAAGATCAAAAATCAGGTCGAACGACGATTGTCTTTACTGAAATTCCTTATCAAGTCAATAAAGCAAGAACGATTGAACGAATTGCTGAGTTGGTTAAAGAGAAGAAATTAGAAGGTATTTCTGAGCTTCGTGACGAGTCTGATAAAGATGGTATGCGTATCGCGATTGATTTGAAGCGCGGTGAAAATGCAGAAATTGTTGTAAATAATTTATTTCTGCATACCCAGCTTCAAAACTCGTTCAGCATCAATATGGTTTGTCTAGATAATGGTCAACCAAAATTGATGAACCTAAAACAGATTATTGCGGCGTTTATTCGTCACCGTCAAGAAGTGGTGACTCGTCGTACCATGTTCGAATTGCGTAAAGCACGTGAGCGCGGGCATATCTTAGAAGGTTTAGCGGTTGCATTAGCAAATATCGATAAGATTATCGAAACCATTAAAACTTCTGCAAACCCAGCCGAAGCGCGCGAGCGTTTACAAACAGGTGAGTGGGCAGGTGGTGGTGTCATTGCTTTATTGGAAAAAGCTGGCGCAATTTCTGTTCGTCCAGATGAGATTGAGGGTGAAGATCCTGCTCGTCCATTTGGTTTGTCTGGTGAGATTTATCGTTTATCACCAACACAAGTTTCTGCAATTTTAGAGTTACGCCTACATCGCTTAACGGGTTTAGAGCAAGACAAGCTACATGCAGAATATACCGAAATCTTAGGGCAAATTGCTGAATTAACAGCAATTCTCAATGACTTTAACTTGTTGATGAATTTGATTCGTGAAGAGCTTGCTTTAATCATACAGCAATATGGTGATGCACGCCGCACAGAGATTATTGAGTCTGGTGTTGATTTCTGCCGTGAAGATTTGATTCCAGAAGAACAAGTTGTTCTTACTGTTTCTCAAACAGGCTATGCGAAAACTCAACCACTTTCTGATTATCAAGCACAGCGTCGTGGTGGTCGTGGTAAGTCTGCGACGTCAATGAAAGATGATGACATCATTCAACATTTAATTGTTGCTTCAAACCATGCCACGGTATTGTGTTTCACCAACGTTGGTAAAGTTTATCGCTTAAGAGTGTTTGAAGTACCTCAGGCTTCGCGTGGTGCCAAAGGTCGTCCAATTGTTAACTTGCTGCCACTTGATGCGAATGAAACAGTAACTGCAATTTTGCCACTCAAAGATTTCCCTGAAAATCATTATGTCTTTATGGCAACAGCATCGGGTACGGTAAAACGTGTCGAGCTAGTACAGTTTAGCAATGTCCGTTCAAATGGTTTACGTGCAATTGAACTCAATGAAGAAGATACCTTAATCGGTGTTGCAATCACTGATGGCAAGCAGCAAATCATGTTGTTCTCGAACGAAGGTAAAGCAATTCGTTTTGCTGAAACCGATGTTCGTGCGATGGGTCGTACTGCGAAAGGTGTCCGTGGTATGCGCGTCAGCTTTGCGAGTAGTGTGCTGGAAGTCGAAGAGACAGACATCATTGAAAATGATGAATCAGATGATGGCGATGATGTAGCTGAATTAAACGTCATCAGCCGTATTGTGTCGCTTGTGGTTGTTCCAGAAACAGGTGAAGTGCTCTGTGCGTGTGCCAATGGTTATGGTAAGCGTACCCCTGTGGGTGATTTCCCAACCAAGAAACGTGGTGGTAAGGGTGTAATCGCGATCAAAACTTCTGATCGTAATGGCGAGCTAGTAGGTGCTGTTTCGATTGATGAGAGCAAAGAGCTGATGTTGATTTCTGATGGTGGTACTTTAGTTCGTACCCGTGCATCAGAGGTTGCTACTACAGGTCGAAATGCACAAGGTGTTCGTTTAATTCGCTTAAGCGAAGCTGAAACATTGGTTGGTGTTGTTTCGATTGAAGCTGTTGAAGTGGAAGATGATGACGTGCTAGAGGTTACAGAAGAAGCTGTAAATACTTCTCCTGATACCACGACTTCTGACGAAATTTCATCTGAATCTAAAGATGATGCGATTGAAGAATAATTAATCTCTTAACAGAAAAACCCAAAGTTATCTTTGGGTTTTTTTATGGGTGTTACTTTAAAAAGAAAGGAAGCTACTGAGCTTCCTTATTGATGGGTTTCATAATGACTAAGCGATAGTAGGAAAGCGTCAATAGGACTGCACCTACAGTAGCCAAATAAATTAACTTTGGCGCGACAATTGCTGTTGGTACACCCATTTGATTAAGTTGTACAAACATTTGTACCCCATGAGTAGATGGTAGTATCCATGCGAGTGCTTGCATCCATTCAGGCATAGCAGCATGTGGCCAAGCTGCACCTGTTAGTAAAAACAGGGGAATGGACGTCACTACGACTAAATGCCCGACACGTTCAGGCATATCCACAAGCGAACCAAGTAACAGACCAAGACCAATGACACAGCTCACATAGATCGGTACAGCGAGGATCATTCCCCAGAAGTTTCCACCATGCGGGTATTCATAAAGCCAAAAGGTAAAACCATATAAATAGAGACTTCCTAAGCCGCTAATCGTAAAGATGGTCGCAAAAATGGCCCAGAATTCGGTAGGTTGCGCTGACCAGCCTTGTTCACGATAACTGGCGATGAGCATTGCTAAGCCGAGCAAAATGGTTTGATGAATAATTAGACTGGCAACTGCAGGAAAGATATAGCTGCCATAACCCGATAAGGTGTTAAACAGCGGGATTTCGTGAATCGGCATTTCGATTTCAAACTGTGAAGCATCACCAAATTTCTCCATATAATCTTTCAGTGCATATTCGATAGAGGTGGCAAGACCTGTACCTGCTTCTTTGGTTTGCAGAAAATACGCAGTACTGAGATAGAGTCCGATACCACCCATTTCGCCACGCATGAGACTTTGACTTAGATTTTCAGGTAGTAATAGAATGGCTTCAGCCTTTTGATTTTTGACCATTTGCTCCGCTTCAAGAAAATCACTCGTGACCGCTTGAATATGGATATGTGGGCTGTTTGCAGTTTGACTAATAATTTTAGAGGTTAAAACACTTTGTTCTTCATCGACAATGACGATCGGAATATGTTCCGCAACCTGTGCTTTGTAGGCGGTTGGGTAGAAAAAGCTGTACATGATGATCGAGACAATCAGTGTGGTAAACACTGAATTGTTTTTCACAATATTTTTAAAAGTCTGCTTGTAATAGAAGAAAAATGACTTCATGAGTGAGTCTCCTGAACATTTTTCTTTAATAAGCGAAGACTTAACGCAGTAAATAGCACCGCAAAAACAAGTAAAATTACGAATGGTGCAATTGAAACCACGATATCACTTCCGATAACCCATTGTTCAGTTTGTAACTTGGCATATGGGGTAAATGGAATAATCATTGACCAGAACTGAGTAAATATCGGTGCATTATTTAAAGGAAGCGTCACGCCAGCAAAACTCATCGATGACCCCCCGTACAATGCAATAAAGCCAAAGGTTTTGGGCAGGTCTTTTGTGGCTAAAATAACGCTGCTGCTAATCATGGCATAGGCAAAGTAAAACACAAATTGAGCGATCAACAGAAAGCTGAGTGAACCTGCAATAAAATAGCCTTTGATCTGTGTTAGCCAGAACATCCAGCACCATGTCCAAAAACAGAAAATGAAGACATAGAGTAGAATCTTGGCAAAGAATCGAGACACGATATGCGTTGAACCAATCCAGTCCGCAAAGGTATGTCGTTTAAATTCCTGCCCGATGGCAAATGCAATGCAACAACACAATAATAAATGCAGTACCGCAGGCACGATAAAGGGTTCTAAAAATAGCTCATAGCTCATGCTCGGGTTATACAGCATTGAAACTTTGACATGCGGTGTTGGAAACTCAGCATAGGGAATCTTGTTAGCTAAATAGCTATTACCTAAGTAATCACCAATTGCATTTAAGGTACTGCTTTGCATCGCAGAGGCAATAGTATTGCCAATACTAAAAAAAGATTGGTTATAGGCGATGCTGATTTGAGCGTTTTTTGCTTGTACCAGTCGTTGTTCAGCGCCTTCTGGAATAAAAACAAAACCCCAAACTTGAGTATTATTAATCATCCGTTCAACTTCATCTTGGCTGGCGCTGATGGTCTTCACTTTCAGACTGGGATTAATACTCAGGTTATGGATGATTTTTTGGCTTAACTGGCTTTGGTCTTGATCAATAATGGCGATTGGTAAATGTTCAGCTTTACCGGCGGAAAGCATGCTGACAAAAAAGACAATCACCAGTAGCGGCATAATAATAGCCATAAAAGCATCTACTTTATGGCGTTTTAAATAACGCAGCTCCCGAAGCATGACAGCAAACATCGGTTACTTTGCCTCTTTGATTTTAAATAGTACGCTCATTCCGACTTTGAGATCAGAAATGGATTGTTCTGGTACTAAATGAAATTTAAAGCTACGGATATCATAACCGCCTGTTTGACGTGTAGTTTTAATGGTGGCAAAGTCGCCTTCAACATCAATATTTTTCACTTTAAAAGTGACGTTCTGATCGAGGGCAGGAATAAAGCCTTCAAGTGTTTTGCTTTTATAAACACTGTTATACATGTCTTCACGAACATTTAAACTCACCCACAATTCATGATCTTCAATGATGCTAACCACGGGTACACCCATTGCGACCAATTCTGTTGGTTTGCCATAGGTTTTGGAAACAGTACCGTCAATTGGCGAGTAGAGTTTGGTTTCTTCGGTCAGTGCATTGGCTTCTTTCACTGCTGCTTGTGCCATGGCAACTTGTGCATCGGCTGTTGATTTTTGTTGCTCAGTACTGCCTCGTTTTGCACGAGCATACTGTTGATAAGAGGCTTCCGCAGTTTCACGAGCCGAAATTTGAGTTGCTAACATTTCATCCCGACGTTGACGAGAAATAACGCCTTGCTGGAATAGCGTTTCTCCACGTTTATAAGTGGTTGCCGCTAAATCTGCTTGCGTTTTCATCGCTTGCCAATTGGCATATAGGGTTTCGATATTTTCCTGTTGGGCACCGCGATAGACAGTGGAATGAAAGGCTGTCGCACTTTGCAATGCTGCTTGCGCTTGCTCTCTCTTGGCTTCTAATTCAGGGCTAACAAAACGAATTAATGGTTGTCCTTTTTTTATGATTTGTCCTTCAGACACATAAAACTCTTCAATACGACTCGGCACTTTAGTGCTGATATGCACGGTTTCTGCTTCTACACGACCTTGTAATTCAATGGTTTTAGGTTGATAAGCTTTCCACAGACCAAACGCGATGATACCTAGAATTAAGATCAAGATAATTAAGCCAATGATTTTGGCTTTAGATTTTTGAGGCGGCTCAGTCGGCGAGTTTGGTGGATTAGATGTAACTGCATTATCAGCAGAGTCTACTTGTTCTGTCGTAGAGCTTGGTTCATTTACGCTTTTTGGTGTTTCGGCTTCGGTCGCTTTTTCCACGTCATTCGTATCGCGTTCTGAATTGGATGGGGATTGATTCTGGCTCATAAGATTCTCCAATTAACGGATATAGTCAGTACGTGGTTGGTTCACATAAAGCTTGAATTCATCAATTGAACCGTAGCTTTGTAATAAAGTCGCTAAAGATAAAATGTATTTATAAGCGTTCACTGCCATTTCACTTCTTAACCCGCTTAATGCGTTTTGAGCATCAATGACTTGGGTTGCTGTGCCCATGCCTTCTTTAAAAGAGAGCTGTTGAATACGAAGGTTCTCTTGTGCGGCCTTGGTGTTCTGAGTGAGTAATTGATGGCTGGTCTGGGACGCATTTAATTCGCTATAAGATTTATATAAAACATTTTCAATTTCTTGCTTGGTTCGTTCGGTCATGAGTTCGGCTGCATAACGCTTTAACTCTGCGGCATGCACATTTTTATTTTTATCTACTCCTGAAAACAAATTGTATTTTGCCATAACACCGACGATCCAGTTTTCTTTGTCATCTAGACCATATTCACCAAAAGCAAAAAGGCTGGGTCTTTTGGCTGCTTGTTGGATTCTTACATTTTCATTGGCGAGTTGAGTATCCATCTGCAACTTTTTGACCAAGCTCGAATTTTGGTCATAGCTGGCAAGCAATTTATCCAGAGAATGGTTTTCTGCGGTATTTACAAAGAGGGGGGTGCTGAGATTTAAGCCTTCTTTAGTCTGTAATAAATTTTGAAGACTAAACTGACTGGCACGCAAATTCGACTGTGCATTTTGATAAGTACGTTCAGCATTATTGCGTGCCACTTCAAATTGCATGCGTTGTCCTTTATTAATAAAGCCTTGCTGCTCCAATTTCAGGGCATTGTTATAGTGTTCTTGCATGGCATTCAAATTAAACAGACTCGCGTTGAGCAGTTGCTGTTGTAATTGCACATTGAAATAAGATTGAATCATTTCAAAACGCTGTGAATCTTGTTGTTGTTTCACACTTATATTTGAGCGCTGTGCCTGAATATTGGCAATTTGTTTGGCACTATTGATTTTCCCACCTGTGTAAAGTGGCATGACCATCGAGACGGAGGTGCGGACATCATGATCTTTAATGGTGACATCTAGATTATTTGGAACTTTATTGAGACCATCATTTACGGTTTGATCGAAACCTTGACTGACTTGATCAATCGCCTCGGGCGAAAGTACATTTTCCCACTGTGATAATTTGTCATCAAATCCACGTGTCAGGGAGTTTTCGAGTCTACGTTTACTTGACTCTAAAGGTACGCTGGTTTCGCTATGAAAAGAGTAAGCACGCGCATTTAAATCAATGCGTGGAAGACCTAAATGTTTGACCGCTTCCATTTCAAGTTGTGAGGCTTGTTGCAAAGCTTGTTGTGCTTGTGAAGCATAAGCATTTTCGACAACATATTGTTCGGCTTGGTTATAACTCAACGTCTGGGCAAATAGCGAAGTCGAGAATAGAGCACAGCTAATCAAGTGAATACTCAAGCTCAGTTGTTTAGGCAGCCGTTTGACCTTAAAACTTGGTCGATCATGTCGTTTCAACATTATGGTATGTCGCAATTTAATATTATCCTGAGTTAGTCTAAATTGTTTTTATAAAATTTAAATATTAAGTTTTTAATTAAATAGTTATATCGCTCCGATTGGTGTATTCAATTTGTAAAAAATAGAGTTTTTAGTCTAGTAAAAACAAGATAAATCTCGTTTTTGAAGCTTATAAATATGTATCCAAATGATGATTAAAATAAATTTAAAAGGATAAACATGATTGAAAAATTAATAAGATTTAGATGATTAGATTGAAATATTTACTCGATAAGCTACTGCAAGCTGCGTCAATCTGTGCTTAAATTCCTATCTCAATTTGTTCCACTTTGACAAAGGAAAATTCATGCGTGCTTATAATTTCTGCGCTGGTCCTGCTGCATTACCCACTGCCGTTTTAGAAAAAGCTCAACAAGAGATGTTGGATTGGCAAGGTAAAGGTTTGTCGATCATGGAAATGAGTCATCGTAGCAATGACTATGTTGCTGTAGCAGAAAAAGCTGAAGCTGATTTGCGAAAGCTCATGAACATTCCAGAGAACTATAAAGTTTTGTTCTTACAAGGTGGTGCATCCTTACAATTTTCAGCGATTCCACTGAACTTGTTAGGAAACAATAATAAGGCTGACTATATTCATACTGGGATTTGGTCTGAAAAAGCATTAAAAGAAGCGAAGCGTTATGGCGACATCAATGTTGTTGAGGCTGGTACTTTAATTGATGGTAAACATGCAATTACTGAGCAAAGTACTTGGAATCTTTCTCAAGATGCTGCCTATGTGCATTATGCAGATAACGAAACCATTGGTGGTTTACAATTTGCAGGTATTCCTGAAGTAAATGCACCTTTAGTTTGTGATTATTCATCAAGTATTTTGTCTGCACCATTAGATGTAAGCAAATTCGGTTTAATTTATGCAGGCGCACAAAAGAATATCGGGCCAGCAGGTTTAACGATTGTGATTGTTCGTGATGATTTACTTGATCAAGCAAAAGCGGATATTCCAAGTATTTTAAAGTATGCAGACCAAGCTAAAAATGGCTCAATGGTCAATACACCAGCAACCTATGCATGGTATTTGTCGGGTCTCGTCTTCGAGTGGTTACTTGAGCAGGGCGGTGTCGACGCAATGTATAAAGTTAACCAAGAGAAAGCTAATTTACTCTATGGTTATATTGATTCTAGTGATTTTTATAACAACCCAATTGCACTGCCAAATCGTTCAATGATGAATGTGCCATTTACACTGGCGGATGAAGCACTGGAAAAGACCTTCTTAAATGAAGCAGAGCAAAGTCATTTGCTTAACTTGGCCGGTCATCGTTCAGTAGGTGGCATGCGCGCCAGTATTTATAATGCTGTTCCGTTAGAAGGCGTTCAAGCATTGGTGAACTTTATGGATGAGTTTGCCAAACGTCATGGTTAATCTATAGCAACCAGACAAATAAAAAGCCCTCAAATCAAAATGAGGGCTTTTATTTATAAATAGGGTAATGGTTAAAAAATTAGAACAAGCCAATTTGATGAAAAATAAGTGCTGCTAAAAACATACCAAGTAAAAAAAAGCAATAAGCACCAACATCAAGTTTAAGACCTTGATCACTCGAATGAATAAGACTGGTGGTCGTTTGTTCCGGTATAATTTTCATTAGAACGCCTAAAAATGCCCTTTATGTGATTTTTTGTCACTTTAAAGCAGTTTTAGCATAAATATTGGCCTGAATCCATAGATTGCCACGAATATATTGGCCAATGTTAAAGTTTTTATACAAAACATTTTTAGTTGCAATACGAATGACGATTGCAGGGAGATCATCTTCTAAAACTAAAGTCACGTCATACAGGGTATATTCATCTTGCATAAACTGCATTGTGGTTTTACCCACGATATTTCCTTGGAACCAAGCTTCATCTTCTTGGCCTAATGTTTCCCCGAATAAATAGGCCACCATTTTAGAAAAGTCGACAGTTACAGGTTCTTGATCTTCTGGGGTTTTTGGTTGCCAGTCATTAATAAGTTCTTGTAAGTTTTCTGGTGCAATTCCATTATGTTCGGTCAAAATCGCATTTAATGCACGATGATGTTTAATTGAAGCAGGGTCATCAACAATGATTTTCTCACCATCAGCAACGATTTCTAATTCATAAGCCCAAGCATTAAATTGGACTTGATAAGTTTGGTTCTTATCATATTTGCAGTGATTTACACTGAATAAATTATCAAAGGCATAAATAACGGTATTTGTATTTAAACTTAAACGTAATACTGCTTGAGTTGCAGAATCACAACGAGTAATTCGCTCGATTTTTGCATCATATTTATATGGGCTTTCAAAACTTGGAAAAGCCGTTTTTAAAGCACGTGGTTTTTGATCTTCAACTGCAATAATTTGATTGATTGAAACGGCTTCACCACTTGGTCCTTGAATGAGCCAAAAGGATTGATCCATCTCTTGTTCATCTTCGCAGAGACCCATTGGCATCACAGGTGCATCCAGTGCCAGCCCTAACCACTTGGGAACATCGGTTTCAGGTTTGTCGGTCAACAAGTTCCAGTGTTCAACATGGTTACCGAAATTTTGATCTTGAATTGTAATCGTTTCTGGACTGTTTTGATTTTTCATAAAGCGCGATGCAAAAAGATTGAACTTATTCTATTAAATCGAGGGTAACTGTCATATTTCAAGTCTGGATATGTAATTCTATAAATTTAATTTACTTTCTTGATGTAAAGTGCAAATGACAGGTTCGATATTTTAAATATCAATTAGGGGCTATTGATCTGGTTTAAGTTTATTTCCGCTAGCTCTATCGCTATGCCAATCTGCTACACTATATTTTTATTTATATGAGCTTTCGCTAACGTGCTGCCATTTAAATTATGGGTAGATGCAGATGCTTTACCTAAAATTTTACGTGAAGTTATTTTGCGTGCATCGGACCGCTATCAATTAGAGGTGACCTTTGTTGCGAACCAAAATGTAGGAATTACGCCCTCCATGCGTATTAATTCGATTCAAGTGATGAGTGGGGCGGATCAAGCTGATCAAGAAATTGTAGATCGAATGCGGGAAAATGACATTGTCATTACACAAGACATTCCGCTTGCAGCACAAGTCATTGAAAAAGGAGGGATTGCAATCCATCCTCGTGGCGAAGTTTATACCACGGCCAACGTCAAAGCGCGGCTACATTTACGTGATTTCATGGACACTTTACGTGGTGCTGGAGTTCAGACGGGCGGACCACCACCGATTTCGGAAAGAGATAAGCGAGAATTTTCTAGCGCATTAGACCAAACGATTTTCAAACAAAAACGTAAAACAACTTCTTGAGCAGAATATGCCCTCACGTATTAATTTAATGCTTACTTACGCTTTGCTGATCTTTATTTGGGCATCAACGCCTTTAGCAATTGTTTGGAGTGTTTCTGATTTACATCCAATGTGGGCATTACTATTACGTTTTTTAATCGCGTTACCGTTAGCAATATCGGTTTTAGTATTTTTAAAAGTTAAATTTCCAACCGATAAAATTGCGCTATTGAGTTATATCGCTGGTGCTTTGAGTCTGATTGGCTCACAAATTTTTACCTATGCCTCAACAGCTTATTTAAGCTCTGGTTTGATTGCATTGATGTTTGGTTTAGCCCCGATTATGGCGGGCTTAATTGGACGATTTGCTTTTCAACAGAAACTTGCTGCGTGGCAATGGTTGGGAATGGCAATCTCAATTGTTGGACTGGCCATGATTTGTCTTAGCGGCAATCAAAAACATGTGCAGCCGATCGGTATTGTCTTGATGTTATTGAGCGTGTTTTCTTATTCATTGTCAATTTTCTGGGTAAAGAAGATCAATGCAGATCTACAACCGATGGCGCAAGCCACTGGTTCGATTCTCATTTCGACTTTATGTGCATTGTTGCTGTTACCTTGGATTTGGCAGTACGCACCGACACAAATTCCTTCGGCAAAATCATTATTGGCACTGGCTTACACTGTAGTTGTGGCATCGTTAATTGCGATGTTTTGTTATTTTAAATTGGTTCAAAACTTAAAGGCGACAACATTGTCATTGACCACAGTGATGACACCGATGTTAGCAATCTTGATCGGTGCATATTTTAATAATGAACAATTGTCGGTACAGGTATTTGCCGGTGCAACGATTATTTTATTTGGATTATTCCTTTATTTCTTTAAAGATCTACAAGCCTATCACCGTTTAAAAATATAAATTTTATCTTTGCTTCGTTTTAGCGTTCATTGACTTCCAGTTTTTGCGCTTGTTTTACACTGGCTGTGAGTTTGGCTCGATCTTGTGGGTTCAGCGTAATAAAGTAAGCGCCGATACGAAATTTACCTTGTTCTTCTGCCGCACTGTAGGCAACCTGAGCCGTTGCAGCGATATGGAAGAAGTTTTCAGGGTGGCTTAAAGTGATATGAATATACGTCCCTTCATTGATATCTTGGGTGCTAAAGAAGCTCAAGCCGTTCTCTGAAAAGTTCACTTGTTCTGGTACTGGGAGCTGTGATTGCACGATATTATCGTAAAAAGACCCTGTAATCAGATTTAATTTCTGATTAAAAAGGGATAAGATGCGAGCAATTTGTTGATCTTTTTCATTTAATTGTTCTAATTCGTAGCGAAGTGCGTGATCAAATTGATCTAATTCAGCAAGTAGTAGAAAATAGCGTGGCAGTACAAAATGAGAATCATAAGGGTCATTCAGGGCGACATCATCTGGAATGATTTGATAGTTGATTCTCAACACGGCATCAATACGAGACATCACGCGACGTTCTGCGTTGTCGTCAATAAGATGATGTTGTGAATTTTCCATAATAAATCACCTCGGACTAAATGGTATGTTTAAGCCAATTTCGCTGTATATAGGGTTGAGATACACTCGCGCTCGGCGAAGTAATCATTTTATTTCTTTTATTGCCTTGGTTTCCATGATTGGTTTAACCCTAGGCGTGGCTGTCCTCATTACAGTATTGTCTGTGATGAATGGTTTTGATCGCGAATTAAAAACGCGTGTTCTTGGAATGGTACCACAAGCCACTGTTTCTTCTACTCAAATTTTAACAGATTGGCCTGAGCTTGTAAAAAAAGTTGAGACTCATCCACAGGTTACAGGCGTCGCACCATTTACCCAATTACAGGGAATGTTGACTGCTCATGGGCAGGTCGCAGGCATTATGGTGACGGGGATTGAACCTGAATATGAGAAAAAGGTTTCAATCATCCAAGATCATATGGTCACTGGGGATTTAAACGCTTTACAAAAGGGTGAGTTCGGTATTGTTCTAGGTAAGGACATGACTGATGCGCTTGGTCTAGGTTTAAATGACAATGTAACCTTGGTTCTACCTGAAGCAACGCCATCTCCTGCGGGGGTTGTACCTCGTTTTAAACGATTTAAGATTGTGGGTATTTTTAGTATTGGGGCAGAAGTTGATTCAATGGTCGGTTATATCGCATTGAATGATGCTTCAACTTTATTGCGTCTGCCAGATGGGGCACAGGGCGTTCGCTTAAAGTTAGATAATATTTTTGCAGCACCAAAAGTGGCCGACGAAATTGTGAGTGATTTACCAAGCAATTTTTATGCATCGAACTGGACCTATACCCATGGCAATTTATTTAATGCTATTCAAATGGAAAAAACACTGGTTGGCTTACTGTTATTTCTGATTATTGTGGTGGCTGCATTTAACATTGTGTCATCGTTAGTGATGGTGGTTACCGATAAGAAATCAGATATTGCGATTTTGCGAACATTAGGTGCTTCACCTTCCATGATCACCAAAATTTTTATGGTGCAAGGGACGGTGATTGGTGTGATTGGAACGATTGCAGGTACGATTTTAGGTGTGACTTTAGCATTGACCATTAGTGACATCATTTCTTGGTTGAATACAGTTCTCGGTCTGAACTTATTCGATGCTTATTTTGTACATTACCTTCCTTCTTATCTCAGATGGCAAGATGTGGCTGTGATTGTCTCTGTTTCATTGGTCTTGAGTTTCTTGGCAACGATTTACCCTGCATTACGTGCAGCTAAAGTTCAACCTGCTGAGGCGTTACGTTATGAGTAAGATTGTCTTAGAAGCCAACGATATTTATAAGCATTTTGATGATGGTAAAAGTAAAGTCGAAGTGATTAAAGGTTTGTCGTTACAAGTGAAGGCGGGTGAGTTCGTCTCGATTGTGGGTTCAAGTGGTTCAGGTAAAAGTACGCTGCTGCATGTGTTAGGTGGTTTGGAACAACCAACACAAGGTCAAGTGTTTTTACAAGGTCAGCGTTTTGATAACTTGGGCGAAGCAGAGCGTGGTTTTAAACGAAATCAGTATTTAGGTTTTGTTTATCAGTTCCATCATTTGTTACCTGAGTTCTCTGCTTTAGAGAATGTGGCAATGCCGTTAATGTTGCGTTCAGACGTTCAGTATAAATCAGCCAAAGCTCAGGCCGAGTATTTACTTGATCGAGTGGGCTTATCTCATCGTATGGACCATCAACCGGGTGAGTTATCGGGGGGTGAACGCCAACGTGTGGCATTGGCACGCTCACTCGTCACTAAACCTGCTGTGGTGCTGGCAGATGAGCCTACTGGTAATTTAGATCGAAAAACCGCCTTGAGTGTTTTTGAGTTACTGACTGACTTAAAAAAAGAACTGAATATGGCAATGTTGATCGTCACCCATGATGAGCAATTGGCACAATCTGCGGATTCTATTTTGCATATGCAAGATGGGTTGTGGATCAACGAAAAATAGGTTTTTTATACACCATTGCTTTTTGTGCTATCATTATACAAAAGTGTAAGCATTGAAAGCAGTGGGGTGTAAATGATGGCAAACTTAACCATAAGAAATGTTCCTGATTCAGTACATCGTGCGTTAAAAATGAGAGCAGCCCAGCATGGACGTAGTGCAGAGGCTGAAATTCGTTCTATTTTAGAAAATGCAGTTAAATCAACCCAAGCTATAGGCTTGGGCGATCAATTGGCTTTGCTCGCACAATCGCAAGGATTGAGCAATGCTGATGTGGAATCATTAGAACAAACACGGAATGTGATGCCAGCCCAACCGTTGGAGTTCTTATGATTGTTTTAGATACCAATATTATTTCTGAAATGATGAAACCTGAACCTAATCCAACGGTTCGAACATGGTTAAATGAACAGGTCATCGAAACTTTATATCTTTCTAGTGTTACCATAGCAGAGTTGCAGTTTGGGATAGGCGTGCTTGCGGAAGGACGGAGAAAACAGGCATTGACCAGTCTGCTTGCTCAAATTGTTCCTTTATTTGAGCAGCGTATCTTGGCATTTGATTTTACGGCTGCGGAACATTATGCAAAATTAGCAGTTGAGGCGAGATTGGCTGGGAAAGGGTTTCCAACGCCTGATGGTTATATCGCTGCGATTGCGTCTAGTCGAGGTTTTATGATTGCAACAAGAGATATTGCACCATTTAAAGCAGTTGGTTTAGCCGTCATTAATCCATTTGAATGATTTAAAATTATTTTATGAAATCTCTTGTTAAGGCCCTGAAAAAGGGCTTTAATTTTGCCTCTAGAAAAATCAAAAACTTAATTAAAAACTGATGTTAAAAATTATTTTATTGGGGTGGATTGCTGGTATTGCATTCATGGGGAAAACATTCCCTTTTATTACTGTGACATGGTGGATTTGGTGTCTCGTTGCGTTCAGTTTTTTGAGCTTAGTTTTTTATAAAAAACCTCTCTATTTTCATCGTCCACTGTACAAGGCTTTGGTTTTAATCAGTGCGACATGGGCATTATTTTGTACAGGTGGCTATTTTGCTGATTCCGCTTTGGAGCAGCGACTTAAGTTTCGGGAACTTGAAAAACAGTCATTTGAGGCGATTGTTTATATTAAAAAGATTGATGAACTGAGTGATGATGGGCAGAAACAAATCGCTGAAGTGCTCAATCGGTATCCTCAGCCTGTTGATTGGTTCTTTTACTTAAAGAAATATAAAGACTCACCCAACGCTGAGTCTGAGCTGAAACTTGGACACTATTATCGCGTATATGGCGAAATTCGACCTGCCCATAGTTATGCCGTTGCAGGGGCATTTGATCAAGAAAAATGGTTCTTACAACAAAATGTGATGTCTGCATTTTCAGTCAAGCAGATTCAGCCGATTACAACGGATGAAGTTTATCGTTTAGGCTACCCACAACATTTGAAGCAACAACAAGGTATTCAAGCTCGCTTTTTACTCCGTGTGGAAATGAAACGTCTAGCATTTCGGCAGATGTTACAAGCTTCGAACTTACAGCACAAAGGTTTGCTCTTGGCTTTATTGACTGGTGATGAAAGTCTTTTGTCGAATGCATTAAAACAACAGTTTCAACAACTTGGAATTTCCCATTTATTGGCGATTTCTGGGCCGCATGTTTTGATTTTTGCTTTGATGTTGACTTGGTTGTTACGGAAAATAGTGCAACGTTATTATCCACACTTATATCTCAAACAGCCTCGGCAATTGTTGTTGCTGTTGCCCTTTGTGTCGAGTGTTCTGCTGTATGTGGCCTTTGTTGGTTTTGAAATACCAGCCATGAGAACACTATTAACGGTGATGATTGCCAGTATCTTTCTTATATTCAGGCAATCGATTCAACCCTTTGCGATATTGGTTTATAGCGCCAGTTTATTATTGATTTATGATCCATTTAGTATTCTTTCTGCTGCATTTTGGCTGTCTTATGGCGCTTGCTTTATTCTGCTGAGGATTTATCAAAGCATCGTGCAATTACCCAAAGACCAAGTAGCGACCACGACGCAGAAAATGCGTATGGCAGGCAAGGTCTTAATTGAATCACAATGGAAAATCTTTGTCGCTTTACTGCCTTTGGTGTTAATTTTCTTTCAGCAAGTATCATGGCTTGCACCTCTGACGAATTTGATCGCTATTCCATTATTGAGTGGCATCATTGTGCCTTTAGATATTATCGCCGCTTGTCTTTGGCTGCTGATCCCAATATTGGGTGGACTGTTATTTCAGCTCAATGATCTGTTTTTATCGCTTTTGATGTCGATATTGAATGCTTTACAACATATTTCCCCAGATTTATATGGTGTCAGTTATACCCCTTGGGCAATCGTAAGTTTGATCTTCGGTATTTTCATTTTGTTTTTACCAAGAGGCACGATTCCTAAAGTATGGGCATTGTTATGTTTCTTACCGATATTACTTGGCGTAAAAGCACAACCGATTGTGTTGAATATATTGGATGTCGGGCAGGGACAAGCGGTTTTATTACAGCATCCGCAACATACTTTAATGATTGATACAGGTGGTTCGTTTGATGAAACTAAATTCAGTTTAGGCGAGCGGGTTGTGATTCCATTTTTACGTCAGCAGGGCATACGTCACCTTGATCAAGTGATTTTGTCGCATCTCGATCAGGATCATAGTGGTGCATTTGGCTCGATTCAAAAAGCATTTCCCATCGGGCAGGTTCAGTCAAATGAACGCGGGGATAAACTCCTTTTTAATGACAATTTCTCCTTATGTCATCAAGGTCAAATTTGGTCGTATCCGAATCTGAAGATTGAGATTTTATCGCCCCATGCTGAGGAATTGGTTTATGCCAAGCATCAAAAAAATGAATATTCCTGTGTGATCTACCTGCAGTTTCTTCATGCGCAGCCGTTTCAAAATTTTCTGATTATGGGGGATGCTGGCTGGGAAACCGAATATAAACTGTTGCAACAATATCCCGATTTAAAGGTGGATGTTTTAGTCCTAGGTCATCATGGTAGCAAGCATAGTTCAGCTTATGATTTTTTAGCGCACATTCAACCAAAATTGGCGATTGCTTCAGCAGGGTTAAACAATCGCTATGGTCATCCGAGTCAAGAAGTATTAAAGCGTTTACATGCCTTAAATATTCCATTGCTTAATACTGCGCAAGCAGGAACGCTCAGCTTTGTTTTTGATAATGGAATGGTGCAACTGAAACAACAGCGCCAGCAAGTAAAATGGTTAGAGCGGAAATAGATCGATTAAATATTTATAATATAAGTAGAATAATATGAGTTAAGCATAAAATGATTTAATATTGAGTTTTTGTTTTTTTATTAATAAAAGTAAATGGTAGGGGATATGAAAATACGTTGTCGTAGTTGTGGTCATTCAGAACCAGTGAATAAAGAGTTACTTCTTACAGTGATCGGTGGTGCAATGGCGGGTGCAGGTTTTTTTGCGTGGACATCGTTTCTGTTTGCAGGTACTGGTTTTGCTATGCCACTTTGTATTGCAATTGTGGTCGGAGGTCCTGCATTAGTGATTAAGTATGGTGATCAAATTGTTGATTTTTTAGTTAATAAGGGGTATGCCTGTAAAAAATGTAATGATACAAACTGGATGTCAATTAGTGAAGAAGCCGATTTGGAGTTAAATCGTTATAAGATAGATGAAAAAAGCTTAAAAAATACACTCAATAGATCTCTTGCGAAAGTTAATTTAAGAGCATCCAATTCACCATTCCAGCAATTAAATTCATTCTTAGACCAAATCGTTTCCGTCTATTTCTATAGCGTTCTGTTAATATCCGAAAATGTTTAAGTTTGCCGTTGATATGTTCAATGGCTGTCCTACGCCGACTGATTTCTTGGTTGATCTGTTTTGCTATTTTGGGTAATGATAAATTCTTAGGTTTCTTGATTGGAATGAGTAACTTACTCTTAATCTGATGAAATCCTTTATAGGCTAAATCTGCCATAATACAAGGATAAATGATCATCTCCTTAAAATACTTACGCGCAATCGTCAGATCATGTTTTCTGCCACTTTCGACCTGTATACTTACAATTTGCTTTAGTCTTGGGTTAAAAATGACCTGTGTTTTTAGCGTATGTTTCTTCTTTTTACCACTATAGAATTTTCTTTGTTTTTTTGGGATGCTCAATCTGTGACTCAGTGACATCAACGATCACATAATCCCCCTCACTAAACTTTTGATTCCTTTTAGGCAATGCGAAAATCCGTGATTGAATCAGAGCATTTTCAACTTTATGAATAGTACGATTCACATTGCTTTCAGCTAGGTTATAGTCAGCGGATAACTCAATTTGAGTTCTATAACAGCGTAAGTAATTTAAAGTTAACAACAATTGATCCTCTAAACACAACGAATGAGGTCTTCCAGATTTTTTCTTGGCAAGTTCAGCGTGTTGTAACACCGATACCATTTTTAAGAATAATGGACGAGGAACTCCAACGAGTCGTTTAAATTCCCCATCATTAAATCGAGTTAAATTTTCATATTTCATGGGGCTAGTATAAACAATTTTTTACTTTCGCAAGAGATCTAATAAAAAAGAACAAGAAATAAAGCAATTTCTGCAACAACAAAAGCAATTATTTTCAATTGAAGAAGTGGAGCAATACTTTAATGAACTGGAAGTAAAAGATAATACAATTGAAAATTTGTTAAAGGATAAAGCAGAATGGGAGGCTTTAAAACAATCCTATACTCAAACTCAAGATAAAGTAAGTCAAAACTTGAAAAAACGCTTTAATGCTTGTTATCCGTCTTTAATTTTTAGTAAAAGGTCTTTAAAAAGTATTTCTCGATTAAATGAAGATGTGTTATTAAAATTAGAGCAAAAGCTAGGGCAGTTGCAACATCGCTCAGATCAATTAGCATATCGGGATAAAATTCAAGGTATGGATATTATTGAAATGGACTTTAATCAATCTGGTCGATTTTATATTGAAAAAGAAGGTACATCATTTCATATTGTTTGTGTTGGAGATAAAAATACTCAAGTAGAAGATTTGAAATTCATTAAAAATCATTACTAAATTCCAGATTATAAAATGAGAACAAAAGGTTCTCATTTTATAATAATAGCCTAAGTAAAATTCTGCCTCCGAACTGCTACTATTTTTTGAAGTGCTTCACTTTCATCAATATCGTATATTTTTTTCAAGGCTTTATTGGCACTAAAACGCTTATAGCTCCAATGATAATGCGCAGGGTGACGTTTAATTAATTGTTCTAAAGTTTGATGAATAATGAGTGTGCCATCTTCGGCATGACCCGCATAAATCTGAGGGTTGATGGGTTCAATATACATATCAAAACCATCTTGATCATTACGCACAGCATAAATGAAGAGGGCTTTCGCTTTGGTCTTCTGAATAAGTTTGGCGCTGAGACTACTTGATGCTAAGGGAATACCAAAATAATTGACCATTTCACCGCCATGATCAGGGGTATGATCAGGCAAAATTGCGGTTGTTCCGCCTTGCTTTAAGGCTTTAAAGACCTGTCGAACACCACTTTCATCGGTAGGTACGAGCTTGGCTTGTTCACGGCTTCGTGCATCTCGTACAAAACGGTCAGCATCAGGGTTTTTGACGGGTTTATATAAAATCGTCATCTGAGTGTATTTTGATAACCAAGAATTCATCACTTCCCATGTGCCAAAGTGGGGGATGACTAAAACCAGTCCCTTTTTTTCTGCTAAAGCTTCATGAAAATAATGTTCACCGTGTATGTTATGAATACGCTGAATATTTTTAGCATTAGATGCTCCCCAAATACTGATAAATTCAAAGTAAGAGGTGATCTCATTCCGAATGGCTTGCTTGGTGAGCTGCTGTCTTTCTGAATCTGGTAGGTCAGGAAACGCGATTTTTAAGTTCAGTTGTATGATTTTTGAGATCTTAGAGAGTTGGAAAGTATTGACCAACATCGCCACCAAGCGTGCAAAAAAACGCCCTAATTGAATCGGTTGGCGACTAATCAGCTTGAGCAAATGATAACGAGAATGGGATGAATTGGGTTGGGTCATGTATCACAGATTCAAAGATTACAAGATAAAAGTATAAGGTAAAAAATAATTATAAGTTAAAACAAGTTAATTAAACAGTTTTGTGTAAATCAGCGTATATAATAAAGTCACTTTAAAATTATTGGATTGGAGTCTTATGTCCGATTGGCCACCAAAACCACAAAACGAATCTACAAATAGTAATTCTCCAAATAGTAACAATGTGACAGGCAAAGAATGGCAGATTTTAGAAAAAGCTGTTTTGGCCTCTGTCGAAGAACAACGCCGTAGTCGCCGTTGGAGTATTTTCTTTAAATGTTTAGGTTTCGCTTATTTGTTAATTGTCTTGATTGCAATGAGTAAGAGTTGTACCACCTCAACAACAAAATCAACCACCAATATCAGTAGTGATCATTTGGCTGTTGTCGATATCATCGGTACGATTGACTCCTCTAGTGGTTCATCTACAGTAAACAGTGATGATACCAATAAGGCGCTTAAGCGTGCATTTGAGGCGAGTGGTAGTAAAGCTGTTGCTTTAAATATTAACTCTCCAGGTGGTTCTCCAGTACAGTCAGATGAAATTTGGCAAGAAATTCGCTATCTGAAAAAGCAACATCCTGATAAAAAAGTCTATGCGGTGATTGGTGATATGGGTGCTTCAGGTGCTTATTATATTGCTTCTGCAGCGGACGAAATTATTGTCAACCCATCAAGCTTAGTTGGTTCGATTGGTGTGATTATGCCGAATTACGGTTTAAGTGGTTTGACCCAAAAACTGGGGATCGAAGACCGCACCATGACCTCGGGTAGCAACAAAGATATTCTCAGTATGACCAAACCTCTTGATCCTGCACAAAAGCAACATGTGCAATCTGTGTTGGATAATGTGCATGGACACTTTATTAATGCAGTAAAAGAAGGGCGTGGTAAGCGTTTGAAATCGAATGATCCGGCTATTTTCTCGGGTTTATTCTGGACGGGTGAACAAGCAATTACTCTGGGTGTTGCAGATCGTAGTGGTAGTTTAACCACACTGATGCGTGATCTTAAGGTAGAGCAAAAAGTTGATTATACGGTACAGCGTAATCCTTTTGAATCTATTTTAGGGCGTATGGGCGCAAAGATCGGTGAGGGAATCAGTAGCTCACTTGCGGATCAGTTGCATACCAGTCAAAACGCAAAAATACAATAACAATCTACAGAAAATCTTTAAATTCAGGGCTGTAAGGGTTTATAGTCCTGAGTTTTTTTAAAAATTACTCCTCAGTTCTTCTTCTTGTATTGCGACACGGTTTGAGAGGAAGATAATTTATCGATTAATAAACTTAAAAGACTGTCATGAAACCTATTATTCATTTTGCCCATGCCAATGGTGTTCCATCTAAAGTTTATCAAAAGCTGTTTGATCAATTGAAAGATCAATATGACATTATCTATGTCGCTGAAATTGGAACAGACAAGCGTTATCCAATCACGCATGGTTGGACACATTTGGTTGATCAAGTGATTGATAGCATTGTACAACAAGCTCAAGGGCGGAAAGTGATTGGTTTAGGACACTCTTTGGGTTCAGTCCTGACTTTGATGGCGGCTTACCGTCGTTCAGAGTTATTCTCACAAGTGATTATGCTGGATCCACCATTGATCATTGGTAAAGCTTCATTTGTTTTTCATCTTGCTAAAATCTTTAAACCTAAATTGGTGGATCGGATTACACCTGCGGGTTTGTCGGTACGTCGTCGTGATCATTGGGAGTCGCGTGAGCAAGCGGCTGAATTATTAGGTTCAAGAGGTTTTTATCAACACTTTAATGCTGATTGTTTTCAAGCCTATATTGATCATGCATTAAGCAATGATCCTCAGCGAGGCGGGGTGACTTTAACGATTCCAAAAGCGGATGAAGTGGCCTTGTTTAGAACCACACCATCGATGTGGTGGTTGCCTATGCCAAAACCGCCTGTTCCTGTGCACTTGGTGGTTGGAAGTGATAGCGTTTTCTTAAAAGAGAAATTCCCGCAAGTGGCTCAAAAGAAATTAGGCATTCCTTTTTCTGTGGTTGATGGCGGGCATATGTTTCCACTGGAGCACCCATTGGAAACGGTAGAAAAGATTAAAAGTCTGATTTAATTGTGAGTTTAAGCTGAATCGAGCAAAGATAAAAAACACATCCGAAGATGTGTTTTTTAGTTTCAAAACTGAGCAAATTGAATTGGCTTTTTTAAAGGCTTTTGATTGAAATAAGCCTGACCGTTTTCCCAAGAGAGCTGACCATTACATATCCATTGCACAACTTGAGGATAGATGAAATGCTCAAGTTCATGTACACGTTGCGCTAAGCTTTCTGCTGTATCATTTAAACCGACTTGAATGATGGATTGAGCAATGCTCTGTCCAGCATCAAGTTCCGCTGTTACAAAGTGAACTGTACACCCATGTAAGCGATCACCTGTATTTAACACACGTTGATGTGTGTTAATTCCTTTATAAAAAGGAAGCAGAGAAGGGTGGATATTTAACATCTTGCCTTGCCATTTGCTGACAAAATTAGGCGTTAAAATACGCATAAAGCCTGCAAGAATGACCAAATCCACCTGCCATGCAAGCAGTTGTTGATGCATGGCTTCATCAAAGCCTTCTCGATTTGGAAAGTCTTTGTGAGAAATGACAGCAGTTGCGATGTTGGCATCTTTTGCACGATGTAGTGCATAAGCATCCGCTTTGTTGGACAGAACACCAATGATTTTTCCTGAAAATTGATGCCCAGTTTGGGCATCAATCAGGGCTTGTAAGTTGCTACCGTTACCGGAGACAAGTACCGCAATTCTCATTATGCAAAGATCACGCGAATTTTTTCGTCTGCGCCTTCAACTGATTCAGCATTTTCTTGGATATGACCAATTTTCCAAGCTTTTTCGCCTTGAGCATTTAAGATTTCAATTGTTTTTTCTGCTTCGCTCGCATCAACTGCAATGACCATACCTACGCCACAGTTAAAGGTACGATACATTTCAAAGCGTTCTACATTGCCTTCACGTTGTAGCAATTGGAATAACTCAGACCATTCCCAGCTTGATTCATTAATCACGGCTTGAGCGCCATTTGGTAGTACGCGAGGTAAGTTACCTGGTAAACCACCGCCTGTAATATGCGCCATTGCATGAACGTCAACTTGTTTGCAAAGTTCGAGTACTGGTTTAACGTAAATACGTGTAGGTTCCATCGCAACATCTGCAAGTGGACGACCATCAACGATTTGGGTTAAATCAACGTTCTTCACGTCTAAGATTTTACGCAATAATGAGTAGCCGTTTGAGTGAGCGCCGCTTGATGCAACACCGATTAGTACATCACCAGCTTTGACTTTAGTGCCATCAATAATTTTGCTGTGCTCAACTACACCCACTGCAAAACCAGCGAGATCGTAATCTTCGCCTTCATACATACCTGGCATTTCAGCAGTTTCACCGCCAACCAGCGCACAACCAGCCAGTTCACAACCCTTACCAATACCCGTCACTACATCTGCTGCAACGTCGACATTCAAATGACCTGTTGCATAGTAATCAAGGAAGAATAATGGTTCAGCGCCACACACTAGTAGATCATTGACACACATTGCGACAAGATCTTGACCAATTGTATCGTGGCGATTGAGGTTGAGTGCTAAACGTAATTTTGTACCTACACCGTCAGTTCCTGAAACCAATACAGGTTCTTCATAACCTTTTGGAATTTTGCAAAGTGCGCCAAAACCACCTAGACCACCCATGACTTCAGGGCGAGTGGTGCGTTTAGCGACAGATTTGATACGATCGACCAATGCGTCGCCCGCTTCAATATCGACGCCTGCATCTTTGTAGCTTAAGCTTGTGTTTAAGGTAGAGGTTGAGTTGCTCATAATGAAGTCTCCGCATTGGCGGCAGATTATAACCTGAATATACGAAACTCTTATGTTATTTATGCTCGAAAATGCTATCTTTATTAAAAATTTTTTCCATTTATAACGATTACACGAACAAAGGTTAAATTTTATGCAAGATCTGGTTCTCCGCCGTATCTTTATCCTCGCTGGGTTAGCATTGTTGATTTGGGTAATTTATTTACTCAAACCGATTGTCATTCCTTTCGTCGCTGCTTTTTTTATTGCATATCTATTTAGCCCGCTGGTTGATGTTTTGGTTAAGATCAAATTGCCGCGTTGGCTCGCGATAAGTATTGTGTTTATCGGTATCGGTGTGACTTTAACCGTCGTGTTATGGTTTCTTGTTCCACTTGTTTGGAAGCAATTGATGTATGCGCGGGATAGTATTCCTGCGGGAATTCATTGGATTAATGCAATCTTTTTACCTTGGCTTTCTGAAACTTTTGATTTGGTGCCAATGGAACTTGATACCGACCAAATATCTAAAGTCGTTATGGAATATGTTCAAACCAATTATAGTTCGGATAGTGTTCAAACATTTGCGTTACGTCTCGCTCAATCTGGTTTGAACTTTATTCAGTTGGGTGGGCTTATTGTCCTAATTCCAGTCATTTCTTTCTACTTTTTACTGGATTGGAACAGAATGCTGCAAAGCTTCCGTCGTTTGATTCCACGTCCTTATGAAGCATCAACTTTAACTATTATTCGTGAATGCCACAGCGTATTAGGCGCTTTTGTGAAAGGGCAATTTTTGGTTATGTTGTTGTTAGGGATTATTTATGCAGTTGGATTACAGTTAATTGGCTTAGAAGTCGGTCTAATTATTGGCATGATTGCGGGTTTGGCCAGTATTATTCCTTATTTAGGATTTGCTGTTGGTATTATCGCTGCCGTAATCGCATCGTTATTTCAATTCGGTTTGGATTGGGTGCATCTACTTTTGGTGGGTGGTGTATTCTTGTTTGGTCAAATGGTGGAAGGATACGTACTACAACCCTTTCTATTGGGTGATAAAATTGGTTTATCTCCAGTCGCTGTTGTATTCGCAGTTCTCGCAGGGGCACAACTTGCAGGCTTTCTTGGAATGTTGATTGCGTTACCTGTGGCAGCAGTCATTGTGGTTTTGTTAAGACATGCGCGAGATAACTATATAAAAAGTCGGCTGTATGGTTTGCCAACTGAAATAGTAGCTATAGACGGTGGAGCTCAACATGTCAGTGTGGAAACTGAACAAGTAGCGCTTGATATTGAAATAAAAAACTCTCAAGATACAGAGACTTCAAACCCTAATGATGGCTCCAAATAAGCGGGGAAAAAATTAAATCCATGCGTCAACTGCAATTAGATATTGAACCACAACTTGATGCCCGAATTAGTGATTTTTCGGGACCAGGTTGGGGACCTATGGTTGATGCAGTGAGACAATTACATGCGGGTTTGGTTAGTCGATTTTATGTTTACGGTGGGGCAGGTACAGGTAAGAGCCATTTATTATCTGCAATTTGTGATTCTTACTTAGAGTTGGGTCGTCCTGCTATCAAAGTTTCTTTGTTAGAATTATTGGATGCGCCGATTGAAGCAATTACTTCATTAGAGTTTTATGATTTAGTTGCATTAGATGATATTGAAGCCATCAGTGGCGTTCCCCATTGGCAAAAAGCCGTTTTTCATTTGATGAACAATCATGAAGGACAGTTGGTGTTTTCTTCACGATCAGCCCCGATTGAGTTGAGACTAGAGCTCCCTGACTTACAATCCAGATTAACTCAAGCCGTCAGTGTCAAAGTTCCGAGCGGCAGTTCATTTATAGATCGACAAGCGCTGTTGCAATCCGTGATGACGCGACGAGGGATTCATTTTGATCAACAAATCGTTGATTACTTATTGCAAAACGGACCTCATCAAGCTTCGATCTTGTTACAGACACTTGCACAGCTTGAAAAAATGTTAAAAGGCGAAAAAACTAAACTCTCTAATACCACCATCAAGCAGATTTACGCATTAATAGACGAATATCGCCAATAGCATAAAATTTCTTGAGTAATTACGAGAGCTATGACAAAGTACGCACAAAGGATGTGATTGCGAAATTTGGATTTTGCAATATCAAGAAAAATGAAAAATAGAAGGAGAACGGTATGTTCAAGCGGACGCTTGCCTGTGCTTTATTTGCGATTACTGGACATGTATATGCTGCAGATATTCAAGTTACAACATTAGTTGATGAAGACAAGGATGATACCGTTTGCTCATTACGTGAGGCTGTGTTTTTTTTAAACAATAGAACAGAAGAACAATATAAAAATGGTTACAGAGGTTGTGGCAATAAAGATTCTAGCTCGACTATTATTCTTAAACGTGATCAAGAATATAAACTGAATGCTCCAATTGAAATTAAAGCAGCAATGACGATCTCGACTCAGGCGAGCACGGATTTTAATGATAGGAAAAGAGGCTTAAATAACGCCACAATTAGTGTAAATGGACAACACCGTATATTTGATATTGATGATGGTAGTGTTGAAGATGCTTTGGTTGTTGTTAACTTGAAAGATCTTAATCTTCAAGGGGCGTCAACTCGAATTGATAGTACTGGTGGTTTGATTCTCAACCGCGAAGATTTAAGAATTGAATATTCACGTCTAATCAATGGGCATGCAAATAAGGGCGGTGCAATTTATAATGCTGGTATCTTATCCAATACGCAAAAAACAGCAGGAAAATTGCTGATTTTGAATAGTATATTTCAAAATAACAAAGCTGAACAAGGTGCTGTGATTTATAGTGAAATGCCACGATATTTAATTACGCATTCAATCATTCGAGATAATGAAGGGAGTTCAGGTGCGACTGGAGCATTACTATATGTTCAAACAGGTCTGAGCGATGAAACCATTGGAAATGCCCTTTATAATCGAGACTCAGGTATACGAAATACTACAATCTTCCACAATAAAGGTGGATTTGTCGCTAATATCCGAGAAGGTATGATTCTAAATAATCTGACGATGATCAAGAATGTCGCAGGATTGTACTTGGATTCAATAGATCGAGTTGAGGTTGAAGATGGTGAAGAAGAAGATAAGACATATCCAAGTGCATATGTTTCAAATAGCATTATAGTAGAAAATGGAACGCAGAATTGTGTCGCCGCACCGAATGATACGACTATTGTTCAAAGCAATCTAACAACAATAGAATGTGATCGTAACTCAACAGATCGATTACCAAATTTTATGATTGGAAACAATAAGCTGATTGCTGGTATAAATGACGAAGGTATCTGTGATGCACCTCCAGCTGATGGATTATTGTGTCCCTATAAAATTCCTAAGGATCAAATGTTAGGTTTTTTTAAACCTCGACTATTAGCTTCATATACTAAACTATCTGATTCACTTATCGTCAATAAAGGACGCATTTATAGTGATGGAACAAGCTTCAGTTTAGCGAGTTGTGAGAGAACAGATCAACGTGGGATCAACCGTACTGGTTATAATGAATTATGTGATTTAGGTGCGATTGAGTTGGTAGTTGATCGTAGTAATATTCCAATTGCAGGTCAGGATATTTTATTTAAAGAAATCGCAAAATTTAGTATATCAGAGAGCCTGGCTGATGGTGAATTACTAGATCCAGCAACATGTGAAAAAATATTAGGTAAACGTTCAGATGGACAAGACTGGCGCTATGGATGTTTAGAAGTTGTGCAAAATCAAACACCATCAAAGGGAACTTTGACTTTGGATCAAGATGGAAATGTAACTTATGTTCCACATAGTAATTGGCATGGTGCAGATTTGTTTAAAATGCGAATTATAACCACCACCACACGATTTAATGATGCTTCAAGTAACTATATTGAAATTCCAACTAATATTGTGCAAGAGCCAAAAAATAATTTTCAAAGTAAAAAAGTGAATGTCGGTGGTGGTAGTGTCGGGTTTGGTGCAATTTTGATGCTGTTAGGTTTAATGGGATTACGCCGTTTTAAGTCATAATCAAGGATGATGAGATGAAAAATTATAAGAAAGCGTTTTTAGCGACTGTAGTAGTTGCATCAATGCCGTTGATTGCAGCAACTAACGATGGTCCAATTAAAGTCACCACTTTTTTGGATGAAGATGGTGAAAATTCTAAGGCATGTTCACTTCGTGTGGCATTGGAAACTGCAAAACGACGTACTTCTTATGGGGGATGTAAGGTAACTGACACCTCAGTGGGGACACAAAAAAGAATTCAGCTTGAGGCTGGTATCTATACTTTAAAAAGTGAGCTTACGCCACAAGTTAATGTGGCAATTTTGGGTTCTAGTCCTGTTGATTGGGACGAGAAAAATATTTTGCTTAACGATGTAGTTAACCAATATCCAGCTCAAATTCCATTACAAACAACAATCAAAGCAGAGAATTCGCGTATTTTTAATACGGCATTTTCGCAAAAGAGCTTAGTCTTAAGTAATGTGATTTTAACTGGTGGCCGTACAGCAGATTTGGGAGGTGCAATTTATGCGGGGGCCGATGTTTCATTAAATAGCACCCAAATATTGGACTCGCAGGCGGGTAAAGCTGGAGGTGCAATTTATTTAGCTGGAAATACGAGCAATTTAACGATCTCAAAAAGTTTAATCGAGAAAAATCAAGCACCAACAGGAAGTGTGCTTGCAATGCATGATAAGAATGATTTGGGTTACACGAAACGCAATATTACGATTGAATCGAGTAGTTTGGTCGATAATGGATCAGCGACCTCGAAAAGTATGCTGGAGTTTGTAGGTGAGCCAATTGTTATATTAGAGTCCAATACAATTGCTGGAAATAAAGCAAATGTCAATAGTGGTAATTTGATTAAATTTACAGGGGACACTGAAGCCGGAACGATAGGGAGTAATAGCTCTAGCGTATTAAGTAGTTTGAGTCGTTTAACTTTGCAAAATAATACGATTGTTGAGAATAATGCATTCACCACTCTGTTATACGATAAGATTGGCACTAAACGGTTAAATTTGAATATATTGGCATATAACGGTGGTGCAAATAGCTATGCTTGTCGTTATTTGCTTGGGAATACTAACGAACAGGAAGATTTTTCGTTCTCATTAGTAAGCTACAATGCCTTTGCAAGAACTGGTGCGAATCGTTGTGATTTGCCCGACGAAGTATTTAATGAAGATGAAGATAAAGAAACAAATATAGATATTAGCGGAGAACCAATTGAAAAATTCTTAAGTGGACGTATTGATGCTTCACCTTATACAGCATTTCTGCCTTTGTATTATCCAATCAATAATAAATCTGAGGCCGATAAAAAAATCAAAAGTCTAGTCGACACAGGTGTCACATCGTGTAGCCCATGGGATCAACGCGGTTTAGCTCGAATTACAGACGGTGCTTTACATTATGATCCAAAAGCTGCGAATACTTGTGATATTGGCTCGGTAGAGTTAATGCAGTTTGACTGCAGGTGATATCTTCGACCTATCTAATACATCAATTAGTAATATGTTAGACAACAATCAACGCAGTTATGATTTGTTTGAAGATTTGGTCAAAAAACCGAATAATGCGGACTTCTTAACCTATTATAAATTCCGATCAGCACAATACAAAAAAATATTGGATGCTTTTTCAGACGCTGAAAAAAGAAAAAATGCCCTTAAATATCGAGCGATTTATGTAGATTTGCGTAACTATGGATTACCTTTACCTCGAGAAGTCTCTACTGGTGAAGGAAAACCGAACGCTTTAGAATTTTTTAATCCTGAGCTATATAATATTCATGTTGAAGCTTTAGGGGTGGGGCAGATTAACAGTGCTATTACTGATGTAGAAGATGATGAAAACCTTTTTTGTAAATGGAATGCTGATCTAGAGCAAATCATGATCTATCGTATTGATGATCAGATTACACAAGCTGGTGATAAAGAGTTTTGTAAATATACCATCACATTAAAGGCTAATCCTGACATTACATCATCTGGTTTATTGCAAGCAGCATTTAATAATATTGCACCTGTTGTAAAAGATACATCTGTGACATTGAAATATAAGCAAAGTGAAACAGCCACTTTGAATCTGCTTAACTTTGCGAATGATGATGGTGACACGGGTAAAAACGGTTTAGGTCCTGAATTGAAGCCTAACAAACCATCTTTTTGGCGCAATGCTGAAGGAGTAGAACTACCGATTCGGTTATCAAATGTATCGAGTAATCTGGTCATTACCGCTGATCGTCAAGGCAAATGCCCTGCGCCTGATCAACAGGAAACCTGTTACGGTGGAAATATTTATATTAAAGAAGCCAATGCTTTCAACCCCTTTAATTTCTCATTTAACTACCAAGTTTATGATAATGATTTTCCAGAACCTATGATTTCAAATTTAGGAACTGTGAAAGTCATCAGTACAGCGACTACCACGGATGACTCGCGTAAAGCTAGTCATGGCGGAGGCGGTAGTACAGGTATCTTCTCTTTATTTGGTCTGCTGGGATTACTCACTTATCGCCGTTTAAGAAAATAGATTAAGACCAAAAAATAGCGCCTATCGATGGCGCTATTTTTTGGGATTGATTTTATATTCTTTTGATTGGCACTATATTCATTAATATTCAGCGTATTTGGCTAGATATTCTTCTCTGATGTTAACACGTTCTTCTAAGCTGGCGTTTTGCATACGTTTACGTAATGTAGTTCGTTCTTGTGTACTCATCTTTTGCCATACATCACGCATTTTTTGTTTTTCGTCATCAGGCAATTGTGTAAACCATTCCATCCGTTGTTGCAGTTGCGAACTTTGATCGGTTGGAATTTCTTTTAAGGTTTGATAGCGCTGAATAAGAACTCTTTGTTCTTCTGGGGATAAATCATCCCAGGCTTCTTCAGTCGTTGCTTTGATTGGCTTTGAAAATGGCCAAAAACGTTCCGAACCAGCAAAACTGGTTTGTAATAAACTTAATGTACACACAACAAGTGCTAATCGTTTAGCTGCCATGTCTGACCTTATCCTCACCCAAGACCATTAACATTTCCATGTCTTCTACCATTTGTGGTGAAAGTTTTGGATTGATAACAACTTGATTTTGTGGTTTATCTGCTAATTCTATAGAGTTCGGTAAAACCACAATTCCCGTAATGGCTGCGGCTAATGCAAAGCCACCCATTTTCCAAATACTATAGTAGGACGTTGATTTTTTTTGAACCTTATCCAAAACCTGATTCATCACTAACATTTTATTGTGATGTTGTGCTTTCTCAAGCTGATCAAGTTTGGAAGTCACTTGTTTGGTGAACTCATCTTTATTATTCATCTGATGATCCTCCCGTGTGTGGATTTAAATGCGCTAACGTAACTTTAAGCCCTTGAATCGCACGGTGGTAATGTGTTTTGACACTGCCTTCGCTGCAATCCATAATCTGGGCTGTGGTCATCGTATCGAAACCTTCCCAGGCTCTTAGCATAAATGCTTGTTGTTGACGAACAGGGAGTTGATTAATCGCGTTTTGAATCTCTTCCATCGTGACTGCTTGATTCAGAAATTCGAATGGGTTTGGTGTGGACTCATCTACGATATCAATAACTTCTTCATCGTCATCTAAATTCATTTTTTTAAATAAAGAAAATGGATTTGCGCGACGTGCTTCTTTGCGTCTCCAATCTTGTAATTTGTTATTTAAAATCGTATAGAACAGTGGATACCATTCTTCAGTATTTTTTTCGGCATAGGACTTATGTAAAGAGATAAACGCTTCTTGTACTAAATCCATGGCAATGCCTTGTTGGCCTTGAGTTGCACTTTCCATCATGACCAACGCACGACCTGTCACGTCTTGCATAAAAAAACGAAGACGTTGTTCAACAGTACTACAATCAGTACTGTTGTCAGTTCGAGCCTGTTTCGGTGCTAAATCCATAGAGATGGAAAATCCTGTCATGGATACCCACCATTATTCTCAATTCATTAATCATATAACGTTGAAAATGGCAGGTGCGTTGACAACTGAAGCAATTATTTTTGTAGTGTAATTGATTTCATCATCAAAAAAATCGGCTTTAATGTAATTTAACGTTTTATTGGCGCTGACGAACCATTTCAAAAAAACAGATTGAACCTGCGATAGCAACATTCAAAGATTCTTGTCCACCGGGTTGAGGAATCGCTACAGCTTGGGCATGTTCTAAAGCGTAGTCACTGGCACCTTGTCCTTCGTTGCCTAATATCCAAACACAGGCTTGGGTTAAGTCTTGTGAATATAAGCTTGTAGAGCGATGTGAACTGGTGACAAAAACTGGGATTTCAAATTTTGAAAGAATGTCATTCAGTTGAATATTTTCAAAACAGCTTAAACTAAAGTGTGCACCCATGCCTGCACGTAAGACACGTGGTGACCAGAGTGATGCTGAGCCTTGAGTACAGATAATTTGTTTGATATTGGCTGCTGCGGCTGAACGTAAAAGTGTTCCAACATTGCCTGGATCTTGAACATTTTCAAGAATGAGTGTGTCTTTACTAAAGTCAATATCTTGTGAATTTTGGGGTAAATCAATAATTGCTAGACAAGGCAACGTCGTGTCTAAAATACTTAAATCTTTGTATAAAGACTCACTAATGACAAAGACATGACCAGGATATTGGTCAATGATTTTCTCTAAATCGGGGTGTTCTAATGCTTTTTCAGTGGTAAATAAAGACGCGATTTTATTTTGTTGTTGAAACCATGCAAGACAAAGATGGATACCTTCTAGAACGGTTTGCTGATTTTTTTTTCGAGCACTATTGAGTTCGATCAGCCCACGCAAATGTTTGATTTTTGCATTGTCTTTTGATTCTAGAAAAATAAGTGACATAAAATAAACATCCAAAAGGGCAGTATAAATTTATTATAATGCCCTGATAATTAAAAGTAATTAATGATAACTTGTGACGCGTTCAACTTCATTTTTTGAACCAATAATCACGGGCACACGTTGGTGTAATTCCGTTGGTTGAATTTCCATAATACGAACACGCCCTGTTGTTGATGCACCACCAGCTTGTTCAATCAACATACTCATCGGGTTTGCTTCATACATTAAACGCAAACGGCCCGCTTTTTTCGGGTCTTTTAAATCGTAAGGGTAGAGGAAGATACCGCCACGACATAAAATACGATGGATATCGCCAACCATACATGCAACCCAACGCATATTGAAGTCTTTTTCACGTACTGAGGTTTTCCCAGCGAGAAGTTCATCAATATAACGTTTTACAGGATTTTCCCAATGACGCTGGTTGGATGAGTTAATCGCAAATTCTTGAGTATCTGCTGAAACTTGAACTTGTTCAGTCGTCAATAAGAATGTTTGAGACGTTGGATCAAATGTAAAGAATGCGACTCCAGCACCCACAGTAAGTGCTAACATCGTTGATGGGCCATAGAGTACATAGCCTGCAGCAACTTGTTCTGTACCTGCTTGCATAAAGTCAGCAGATTGAGTCACTGCATTTTTAGCAGGTAAGATAGAGAAAATCGTACCGACACACATATTAATGTCGATGTTGCTTGAACCATCTAAAGGATCAAACAAAACAAGATATTTTCCATTTTCTTGGGCAGGGGTAAAATCATCTAATTCTTCAGATGCTAGGCCGCCAACCTGAGGGTGAACTTTTAAAGCGTCAATTAAATAATCATTAGAGATTACGTCTAGTTTTTTTTGTGTTTCACCTTGAACATTTTCATTTTCAGCACTGCCTAGAATTCCTGCTAAAGCACCTTTTTGAAGTGCTAGATCAATGGTTTGACATGTCGCTGCAATTGTTTCGATGACTTGTGCCAACTCTGGAGTCAAATTCCCGTTTTGTTGTTCTAGGTATTGGGTCAAGCTGAGGTTTGACATAATTAAATAGCTCCGATTTAGCAGCGTCAAAATTGATGAAAATGAATGTGGCTATTCTAGATGAGAACGCTCAAAAATAAAAATTATCTTACTTTATTTATGTTGCTTTTATGATTACAAGCATGCCATTACATGCTATGTTGGACGGATAATAGACAGGATGTTTGGAGATTAAAATGTCAACCAAAAATTTTGAAGCGACACCGACCGAGAGTGAAGCAATCAGCTTAGAGAAAATTTCTAAAGAAAGTGTCAAGGATGCTTGGACAGCTTACGAAGCTAAACCTGAATATAAGGAATTTAATAAGCATGATTTGATTGAGTCAATGCAACCAGCAGAATCAGACGATCCCCAATCACAGACATAAAAAATGCTCACATGGTGTGAGCATTTTTTATTGCAATGTGCTTATCTCAATAATGGTGGAACTGCTTCATAGTTAATTTCTACACGGCGATTTTCTTTCCATGCAGCTTCGTTATGACCTGCATTGACTGGTGCTTCTTTACCATAACTTACAGCTTCAAGTTGCTGTGGGCTTACACCATTGGTGACCAAAAAGCTTTCAACTGCTTTGGCACGACGTTCACCTAGTGCCATGTTGTATTCACGTGTACCACGCTCATCCGTATGTCCAGTAAGTGCAACACGTGAGTTTGCATTGGCGATTAGAAATTGAGCATGCGCTTGTAGTGTTTGGTAATCTTCATTTGATAGATCACTACTATCAAAACCAAAATGTACAACACGTTTAGCTAAGAATGCTTTGTTGGCAGCGGTTACGCCTTTAGATGATGCACCCGCTAAGTTTTGAGCGTTTAATGCGGCATCTTCACTTAAACCTTCAGTACTGACAGTCGTACCCGTAGGTGTGTTTCCAGCAGTAATGTCAGTCGCTGGTTTACGGCTTGCACAACCAGTAAAAACAAGTGTAGCTGCAATGAGGGGGAGGGTTAGGTATTTCATATTCATGTGATTCTCCAATAGATCCGATTTCTTCAATAGATTAAAGTTATTTTGGTGCCCAAGCGGGTTCACGTACTTCGCCTTGCTCGCTTGGTAAATTCATACGGAAACGACCATCAGTAGACATGATCGACAATAAACCTCGATTGCCCTCACGGGTCGCATAAACAACCATTTGACCATTCGGTGAGAAGCTTGGTGATTCATCTAAACTGGTTGGGGTTAAAATATTGGTGATGCCTGTATTAATATCTTGAAGGGCTACTTTATAATTGCTACCGCTAGGGCGATGTACTAAAGCAATCTTTTTACCATCGGCACTTAGCGTACCGCGTGCATTGAAAGCGCCTCTGAATGTCAAACGTCTAACAGAATTATCAGCAAAGGTGTAGCGATAAATCTGTGGAGAACCACCACGATCAGAGGTGAAAATAAATGATTTACCATCTGGTGCATAGCGTGCTTCAGTATCAATCGCAGTATCGTTAGTCATACGTTGTACTTGGCGTGTATTCAGATTCATTTGATAGATTTCTGGATTGCCATGCATTGATGCGGTGAAGAGCATAGATCGACCATCTGGAGAGAAGCTTGGTGCCCCATTTAGTCCTCTAAAACTTGCTAAGACTTCACGTTGACCTGTCGCTAAATCCTGGAGATAAATCGCAGGACGTTTGGTTTCAAATGAAACATAAGCAATTTTTTTAGCGTCAGGTGTCCATGTTGGGGAAAGTATTGGATCACGTGATGCCAATACTGTTTTTGGTTGCTCACCATCGGTATCTGCAACTTGCAATGTGTAGCGTTGAGCAGGAGTTGCTTGGTTACGCAATACATAGGCGATGCGCCCACTAAAATCTCCAGCAATGCCTGTCAAGGCTTGATAGATTGCATCACTGATCATGTGTCCAGCTTGGCGAACACGTCCCGCAGGTACTGTTAAAACTTCATTGAGTAAGTATTGTTGCTTTTGGACATCGTAGAGTTGATAGTGAATTTCAAATGTATTGGCATTAATGGCTTTGCTTTGACCAACAACAACGTATGGAACGCCAGCATTTTGCCAATCACCAGCCTGAATCTGATTCATACTTGCTGTTGCAGGCAGATTTTTTGAGGCGCTGGTAAAGCGACCAGAACGGTTTAAATCATTTTCAACAATCGGGTAGATCGCAGAGTCATTTGTAAATGGCACGATTGCGATTTTAGGTGCTTTTTCGGGTGCTTTTGCAATTTCTAGGTGAAGTTGAGCAAAAGCTGTTACCGGAATAGCGGCACTAATCGCAGTGAAAACTGCGATGGCGATGAGATGCTTACGAGTCTTTTCCATATTTAAAATTACTTGCTTTCGTGTTTTTGTGGCTGTTGATTATTTAACATAGTTACATGCTTTGTGCTATTAAAAGCATGTAACGTTAACTATTTATTACTATTTCGCTGTGAAACTCGAAGTAAAGCTTCTTGCTTCTCGACGTGCATCAGGATCTTCTGGCATTGGGTAGGGGGCAGCAGATCTTACAGCGGCTTCTACACTTGCTTTTACGTCAGGGTCACTTGCATTAACAATGACAGATAAAACGGCACCACTATCACTGAGTGTTACACGAGCTGTAGCTTTTTGTCCTGACGACCCTGTTGGTAAGTTCCAAGCACGCTCAATTTTATTGGTGAAATCTCGCTTAGCTGTTGAAGCAATACGTCTAGATTCAGCTTTTTTCTGTGCGGCTTCTTGTTCAGCTTGTTTTGCAGCAGCAGCTTTCGCGTCTGCATCAGCTTTTGCTTTAGCATCTGCGTCGGCCTTACGTTTGGCATCTGCGTCAGCTTTCGCCTTAGCGTCTGCATCGGCTTTACGTTTCGCATCTGCATCAGCTTTTGCTTTAGCATCTGCGTCGGCCTTGCGTTTCGCGTCTGCATCAGCTTTTGCCTTAGCGTCAGCATCGGCCTTACGTTTCGCGTCTGCATCAGCTTTACGTTTAGCATCTGCGTCAGCTTTTGCCTTAGCGTCAGCATCGGCCTTACGTTCCGCGTCTGCATCAGCTTTACGTTTAGCATCTGCGTCGGCTTTTGCCTTAGCATCTGCATCAGCTCTGCGTTTAGCATCTGCATCGGCTCTGCGTTTAGCATCTGCGTCGGCTTTGCGTTTAGCATCTGCGTCGGCTTTGCGTTTAGCATCTGCATCAGCTTTTGCCTTAGCGTCAGCATCGGCCTTACGTTTCGCGTCTGCATCAGCTTTACGTTTAGCATCTGCGTCGGCTCTGCGTTTTGCATCAGCCTCAGCTTTTACCTTAGCATCTGTGTCAGCTCTGCGTTTCGCGTCTGCCTCAGCTTTTGCCTTAGCGTCTGCATCGGCTCTGCGTTTTGCATCAGCCTCAGCTTTTGCCTTAGCGTCTGTGTCAGCTTTACGTTTGGCTTCCGCATCGGCTTGTTTAGCTTTGATTGCCTCATCAGCCTGACGTTTTTGTTCTGCCAATTTAGCTTGTTGCGCTTGTTCAGCTTTTTGCTTTTCAGCAGCAAGCTGTTGTTCATTCGGTTGAGAAGGTGTTGCAGGTAAATTTTGTGGCAATGTATCGTCGACGATAGGACCTTGAATTTCTGTAGCTTGGTTCTCAGCTGTAGTTTCAGAGTCTATTTGTTTTGGTAAATCTTCGGGTTTTACCAAAGTAGTCGTCAACTTTTTAGGTTGCTCAAGTGGTTTGCTCATACCCAAATACAATAAGCCAACAACAGCCACGACATGAACACCGAGTGTAAAACCCAGTGCAATCGCATTTTGTTTTTGTTGATAAGGTGGCTTTTGAAATTTTTTCATAGCTTATTTTAACGGCTCTGTCAGTAAGCCCACTTGGGTCAAACCTGCATCTTGTAAACTTGCCATGAGTGCAATCACTTCTCCATAAGGGCGTGATTGGTCACCATTGACTAAGACGGTAAGTGTTTTATTGTCTTGTTCAGCTTTGGTCTGAGCTTCAGTTAAAATATTTTCTAATTCCTGCAATGATAAAATTTTATTTTTATCGTGATCTTGGAATTCTAGATAAATATTACCACTGCTCCCTAGTGTAACGATAGGTGGTCGCTCTTGGGTTTCAATAGGAGGTGTGTTTGCTTGAGGTAAGTCAACTTTAATGCCGCTCGTGATCATGGGTGCTGTGACCATAAAAATAACCAACAGCACGAGCATGACATCAATATAAGGAACGACATTCATATCACTTTTAAGTGGTTTTTTGATGCGTTCAAAACGTCCAGATCGTTGAATCGCCATTATGCATCTTCCTGAGTCGTTCCAACAGATTGGCGTTGTAACAGGGCAACCATTTCTTCTGCAAATAAAGCACGATCTGTATAAATTGCTTCGCCTTTAGCAGTAAAGTGGTTAAATGCAAGTACAGCAGGGATCGCAGCAAATAAACCAATCGCTGTCGCAATGAGTGCTTCGGCAATACCTGGTGCAACAGTTGCCAACGTTACTTGATCAACTGCAGCAAGACCAATAAATGCGTTCATGATGCCCCAAACAGTACCAAATAAACCAATATATGGGGCAACAGAACCAATACTTGCAAGTACACCTAAACTTTGTTCTAAGTGACCTTGTTCACGACTTAAACCCACACGAAGAATACGTTCGGTTCCATCAATGGTTTGTGTGGTGTCAGCTTTGCGTTTTTTTAGTTTAAAAAACTCAGCTAAACCTTGATAAAAAATATCTTCCAAGCCATGACGTTTAGAGTTGAGTTGAGCATTATTGTAAAGCGTATTTAACTCGGCACCTGACCAAAACATTTTTTGAAAATGTTCATCAGCTTGTCCTGTTTTTTTATAGCTCATATGTAATTTAGCAATTACATACCAGCTATAAATAGAAGCAAATAACAAGATCAGCATGACCAGTTGTACAACAGGGCTTGCTTGTAAAATAAGGTCGGAAATATGCATTGAAGAGTCTAAATTAGTTGCCATAAGTTCAGTGCCAAAAGTTTATTTTTCGTCCTGTGCTAATTCTTTTTGAATCAGATCACGAATTTCATCAGGAAGTCTACGTGGCATCAACTCTTTGTTGAGACATGCCAACACAACCTCACCTGAAGCCAGCAAGATTTCACCACGATAAATATTTTGTTGCAACACAAAAGATGCTGCTTTACACGAAATAACACGTGCTGTAACGGTAATCAAATCATCCATTAATATAGGACGTACATATTTGACCTGAATTTGATGTACCACGAAGTTGTAGTCTTGTTGATGCCAGTAGTGATCTACGCCTGCTGCACGTAGCCATTCGGTACGGGCGCGCTCCATAAAACGGATATGATTGGCATGGTAAACAATACCGCCTGCGTCAGTGTCTTCGATATATACACGGATATTGAATTCAAAATGATTTGCCATGTCCTTTAACCTATTTCAGTATGTTTCGGGCGATGGTGGAATGATAGAGTTTCGAGATAGCGATGGAAATAGTAATAAATAACATATTGGTGACAGAGGGGAAAAATAAAGCCCTAACAAGTAGGGCTTCTTAAAGAACGATGAATCATTGTTACCTTAATTCAAATCATCCCATTCAATCGTTTTTGGATATCCTGTGACTGTGTTACCATCCGCATAAGCACGAATTAATGCTTTGTAATTGCTTGTATTTGAAATCTTAATTGAATTTTTCATGTTGTTCGTATCTTCAATAATAATTTCAGCAAAATTAGGGTGGAAAGTTGCCTTATCCATATCGCTTTCAAATCTAAGATCACTTTTGAAATTTACTGAGAATGTTTTATTCTCTGGATTACCTTCGATGTTTCCTAGTGCTGTAATTATCAGATTATTCACATTAAGTTGATAATTATTGATAATCAACTGTTGCGTTTTTTTCGTTTTGTCATCAAATACACTAAGCGACATTTTTTTAATTTGATATTGAGTAGAGATAGAGCTGTATTTACTCACGATATTGCCGTTGTAAGTAAGTGTTACATCATTAGGTGGAGTGATTGTGAAGTTTCTTAGCGTAGTCTCATAACGTCCTGAATCTGTAGATAATGTTTCTTTGCTATTTACTGATCCAGAGATGGTCATAATTCTTAGGCGATTTAGACGACTGTCGTCATCGTTAGCGAAGTCTAGAAACTCACATTTATTAAATGTAATGCTCTTATCGCTGTTTTTTGTATATGAACCTTTTGAACATTTAAAATTGTAGCCAGCATGAATATTATAATAGAGACTTTCTGCAAACTTAGTGCCAATCGCTATGATATTGTCTTGTTCCTGAGATAAATTGATGATTGGTTCATAAATTGATTCAATAGACTCTGGTTTTGTGTAGTCTATTTTTTCTTTGCTTTGAAATGAATCGCTATTATTTGAGCCATCACTTCCCCCCCCGCATGCTGTAAGTAATAATGTACTACCACAGAAGATCGTTAAAAGTTTATTTTTCATTTTTACCCTAAACAAATTAATAAAGTGATCAAAAGACTTCTTTCATTATTATTTATACCTTTTTATATTTCTCCCATCGAGAGAAAAAGGATTTATGAAAGAAGTCTAAAATAGTCTATATATTATATTAATCACTTTATTATAAGAAGAATTTTATTGATTTTTATCTTATTCAGGCGGTGTTAAACCAAACTGTAAATACGCCATATTGGTTGCAATACGACCTCGAGCAGTACGCATCACATAACCTTGTTGGATTAAATAAGGCTCAATGACATCTTCCAATGTTCCACTATCTTCTGCCATAGCTGCGGCTAATGCCTCAACACCAGTCGGTCGTCCCTCAAAACGCTCTAAAAGCATAGATAAATAACGACGATCTAAAGTATCTAAGCCATCTTTATCGACATTGAGCATATCCAAAGCGCGTTGAGCCATGTCTTGCGTTACTTCACCATTGCCTTTGACTTGGGCATAGTCACGGACACGACGTAATAAGCGATTGGCAATACGTGGTGTACCACGCGCACGACGAGCAATTTCGGTTGAGCCTTCTTTGGTAATCGGAACATCCATCAAGTTAGCAGAGCGTGTGACAATGTGAGTGAGATCTGCGACTGAATAAAATTCTAAACGTTGCACAATACCGAAGCGGTCACGTAAAGGCGAGGTGAGTAGACCTGCACGTGTTGTTGCAGCGACCAAAGTGAATGGTGGGAGGTCTAATTTAATTGAGCGAGCAGCAGGACCTTCACCAATCATAATATCGAGTTGGTAGTCTTCCATCGCTGGATAAAGAATTTCTTCAATCACTGGAGATAGGCGATGAATTTCGTCAATAAATAAAACGTCACCTTCTTCAAGATTGGTTAGCATTGCAGCTAAGTCACCTGCACGTTCTAATACAGGCCCAGAGGTTGACTTTAAATTACCACCCATTTCACGTGCGATAATATTTGCGAGTGTCGTTTTCCCCAATCCTGGTGGACCGAAAATCAAGGTGTGGTCTAAGGCTTCACCCCGTCCACGAGCAGCCCCAATAAAGATTTCCATTTGCTCACGCACTACAGGCTGACCAATATAGTCAGCGAGTGAAGTTGGACGAATGGCGCGATCAAAATGATCTTCAGGTTTTTCAGAACCACTGATTAAACGGTCTTGCATAATTGATTCGGTCTGTCTTTATTTATTTAATGATTTAAGTGCAGCACGGATGATATCACTCGCTTCGGTAAATTCGGCTTTAACGGATTGAATCAGTTTTTGAGCTTCAAGTGGTTTATAGCCTAATGATTGTAAAGCAGCTTCAGCTTCAGCAACAGCAGAGTTTCCAGTGAATTGTATTTGAGTTGATGCTGAGTTATTCGAAGTCGTATGAGTTGAAAATGCTTTGAAACGATCACGTAGTTCAATCATCAAGCGTTCAGCGGTCTTCGCGCCGACACCAGGAACTTTTACCAATGTTTTGACATCACCATTTTCAACGGTATGTATCAGCATATCCACGCTTAAGGTTGAAAGAATACCGAGCGCCATTTTAGGGCCAACGCCATTGACTTTAAGTAAGGTGCGGAAAATGGTTTTTTCATTGGTGTCAATAAAACCATAGAGTTGTTGTGCATCTTCACGAACCACCAAATGCGTCCATAAAGTCACTTTCTGTCCTTTTTGTAATTGGCAAAATGTTGAAAGTGGCGTATCAATTTCATAGCCGACACCATTTACATTCAGTAATACAGTTGGGGCTTCTAAGGCAAACACTTCGCCAATTAAACATCCGATCATGAGGTATATTTCACTATTTTATAAATGATTGAGTTTGTAGGATAAAAGCAAAACGAATCTTACACAGGTCAATCTGGATCACTAAAAGAAACCTATTTTATTGCCTTTCAGTTCTTGTGCCAAACTATAGGCTTGGTGGTCAGAGAACTTACTAATAATATCCAAGACCTGCATAATATTTTGATAATGATTGCTTTGGAAATTTGCCCCAGAGTGCTGCAAAATCGAAAGCAAACGCTGTTCTTTAAAACTTAAGCTCTTATGTGGCATGGTCAATGGAACAAAAGCATCTAAAATCGTTTGTAAGCTTTGATGTGCAATAATTTCCAAACCTGATTTTTGTGGATGTTCAAAGATCCGATCTCGGGCAAGATTTTTTGCAGTTTGAATACCTGCTTCGATATCAGGTGAACAATATTGTAAAAGGCTACCTTTGAGCTGACCTGTCAAGATTTCATAATGATGCTTGGCAAATGCTGAACTGACTTCTTCGACTAAACGTTTCATGACACGTCCACGTAAAGCTGCGATTTTTTGTTGCCATGTGGTGTGGGGTAAATACAACTCTTCGGGACGACCAAAGTCGGCAATTAAATTCAGGAATATTGGCTCGACTTCATCATAGTCCAACATATTTAAAATAATGCCATCTTCTAAATCAATCAGCGCATAGCAGATGTCATCTGCTGCCTCTAATAAATAAGTCAATGGATGACGACAATAATGATATTCACCAAGTTGGATTAATCCTAGTTGTTCAGCAAGCTGTTTTAAAATTTCTTTTTCTGATTGATAACAACCAAACTTTGCTCTTTGGTGAGATGGGATATCACCTTGTGCTTCAATGGTTTTGGACAACCACGGATATTTAAGATAAGCCCCTAAAGTGGCACAAGTAAGTCGCATACCACCATCGTCAGGATGATAATCAATACGACTCAATAAGCGAAGACCTTGAGCATTACCTTCGAATTGACGTACATCGGCGGCCTCTTCTGGAGTCAATTTTGTAAGAAAGTCTCGATGTGATGCATCATCAAACCATTCTCGAATGGCATATTCACCCGCATGTCCAAAAGGTGGGTTGCCAATATCATGGGCGAGACAGGCTGCTTGAATAATTGCACCGACATCCGCAGGCGAAATCCATACAGGTAGTTCATCTTTAATCTTTTCCGCAGCGAGCATGCCTAAAGAACGTCCGATACAGGACACTTCCAGTGAATGGGTTAAACGAGTATGGATACCATCGTGTTGGGTAAGTGGGTGAACCTGTGTTTTTCTATTCAGTTGACGAAAGCTTTGGGAAAATATAATTCTGTCATAATCTTTATGAAATGGACTTCGAGCCAATTCTGAACTGCTTTTTTTACTACCTAAACGAATTGCAGAAAGCAATTCCAACCAACGCATTTGTTCCATGTATCATGATTCACTATCTATTCACGATCATCATGCCAAAAAAAATATCAAAGCACTAGGGTGGAGCGACATAAGTTGTCTTAGATCAGTCTGCGTCATAAATGTCGAGATGAATAGAAATATAACGCATCGTGATAAGTGCTTCTTCAAGTTGGAAATTATTTAAAAAAGATGCAGTAAAAATAAGTGATATTGAGTGTTTTACAAACTAAAAGAATTGTTACGAATACAGTCACAGTCATAAGGCTAAAAGGAATTCGCTCATTTACAGCAGAAAACTCTAGTTTTTAAGATGGATATGGCTAGCTGAAAAGAGGCTTTCACAGTAGAATATGCGCTCTTTCATAAGTCACATTGCGGTGGGTCTGTTCGATCTGCCCGTGGAGCCAAAGTCAACATGTTTATCGTGGCCGGTGCATCAGCACATTCTTCTTTTAAGAAAGCTCAACTCTTAAACCGTTTAACGTCAATGAGTTCTGTTCAATCTTTTGACAGCCAGTGGGTTTATTTGTTTGATCAAGCGCTCAACGAGCAGCAGTATCAATCGGCATTACAACTATTAAACGATGGTCAATCTTTTGAACTTCGCCAAGCTGCAAGTGATGAAATCCAGATTTTAGTAACACCACGTGTCGGCACAATCTCGCCGTGGTCATCTAAAGCAACCGATATTTTCCAAAACTGTAATACGCCGATTCATCGTTTAGAGCGTGGTCTTTTATTTACCTTAAAAGGGGTAAAAGAAATTTCGAACGAAGTGAAATTGGCATTACATGACCGCATGACAGAAAATGTTTTTGCTCAAATTGAAGATGCAACTGCACTGTTTTCTGAAACTGCGCCAAAACCGTTGAACTCGATTGATATTTTGGGTCAAGGCAAAGATGCACTAGTTAAAGCCAATAATGAATTTGGTTTTGCGCTCTCTGATGAAGAAATTGATTACTTAGTGGCAGCATTTTCTAAGTTGGGGCGTAATCCAAATGACATCGAATTGATGATGTTTGCACAGGCAAACTCTGAACATTGTCGTCATAAAATCTTTGGTTCTGAATGGACAATTGATGGTGAGAAACAACCATTATCATTGTTCCAAATGATTAAGAACACCTATAAAGAATCTCCAAACGATGTGTTATCAGCTTATAAAGATAATGCTTCTGTGATCGTCGGTTATGACACCATGCGTTTTTATCCAAAAGCGGATGAAAATGGTCACTTCGTATATAAATATAAGAGCCAAGCAGCTCACATCTTAATGAAGGTTGAAACGCACAACCATCCGACCGCAATTTCTCCATTCGCTGGCGCTGCAACAGGTTCTGGCGGTGAAATTCGTGACGAAGGTGCGACAGGTCGTGGTGGTAAACCTAAAGCAGGTTTAACAGGCTTTACGGTTTCTAACTTAAATATTCCGGGCTTTGAACAGCCTTGGGAAGAGAACTACGGCAAACCTTCACGTATGGCATCGCCATTGCAAATTATGATTGAAGGTCCATTGGGCGGCGCGGCATTTAACAATGAATTCGGTCGTCCTGCGCTGAATGGTTATTTCCGTACTTTCGAACAGAATGTAAATGGTGAAGTGAAAGGCTTCCACAAACCAATCATGATCGCAGGTGGTTACGGTAATATCCGTCCTGACCATGTGGAAAAAGATGCGATTCAACCAGGTGACTTGCTCATTGTATTGGGTGGTCCTGCCATGTTGATCGGTCTTGGTGGTGGTGCTGCATCTTCTGTAGACAGTGGTACGATGGGTGAAAGCCTTGATTTCGCTTCAGTACAACGTGAAAACCCAGAAATGGAGCGCCGTTGCCAAGAAGTGATTGATACGTGCTGGCGTTTAGAAGACTTCAACCCAATCGTTTCTGTACATGATGTCGGTGCGGGTGGTTTATCAAATGCAATGCCTGAACTTGTGAATGATCACGAGTTAGGTGCGGTGCTAAATCTTCGTAAGATTCCATCATTAGAGCCGGGCATGAGCCCAATGGAAATCTGGTCAAATGAAGCGCAAGAGCGTTATGTCCTTGCGATTCGCCCAGAGTCTTTAGCACAATTTGAATCAATCTGTGCACGTGAACGTTGTCCGTTTGCTGTATTGGGTGAAGCGACAGAAGCACGCCATTTAACCGTTGAAGATCCATTGTTTGAAAACAATGCAGTCGATATCCCGATGCAAGTGATGTTGGGTGGTACGCCACGTATGCAACGTGCGTATGAAACCATTGAACGTACAGGCACTGACTTTGATGCTTCAAAAGTTGATTTGAAAGATGCGATCTTCCGCGTATTGAAAAATCCAACCGTTGCGTCTAAATCATTCTTGATCACCATTGGTGACCGTTCGATTACAGGTATGGTTGCACGTGACCAAATGGTCGGTCGTTGGCAAGTTCCTGTTGCAGATGCAGCAGTAACCACAACGAGCTTACAAGGCTTCACAGGTGAAGCAATGGCAATGGGCGAACGTCCACCAGTTGCATTGTTAAACCCTGCTGCATCTGCTCGTTTAGCAGTTGCTGAAGCGATTACCAATATTGCATGTGCCAACATTGAACAAATCAGTGATATCAAACTTTCTGCAAACTGGATGGCTGCGGCTGGTCAAAAAGGTGAAGACCAAGCGTTGTTTGAAGGTGTGAAAGCGATTGGTATGGAAATGTGTCCTGCATTGGGCATCGCCATTCCAGTTGGTAAAGACTCACTTTCAATGCGTACTACTTGGAATGATGGTGAAGACAAAGCAGTCACATCTCCAATGACAGGCGTGATCACTGCATTTGCGCCAGTTTTGGATGTACGTAAAACCTTAACACCTGAATTGAAGGACTTAGCAGATTCAGTACTTGTACGTATTGATTTGTCTAAAGGTCAATTCCGTTTAGGTGGTTCGATCCTTGCTCAGGTTTATAAAGCAATCGGTTCTGTTACCCCTGATGTTGATAGTTTTGATGACTTCAAAGCATTCTTTGCATTGATTCAAGATTGGAACAATCGTGGTTTGATCAAGGCTTACCATGACATCGGTGATGGTGGTTTATTAGCGACTGTTGCTGAAATGATGTTTGCTTCACGCTTAGGTGTTGCTCTAGAGAACCAATCAACTGAAAGCTTATTTGCTGAAGAAATTGGTGCAGTACTTCAAATTACTGCTGTTGATTGGGCGCAATTAGAATCAGAAGTTGTAGCGTCAAGTTTGAAAGATGCCATCGCTGTTGTTGGTCACGTGGACACAACTGATCAACTGGTTGTAAATGGTTTAACTTTAGAGCGTGCTGAATTACAACAAGCATGGGCTGAAGTATCACATCAGATCCAGCGTTTACGTGACAACGTTGAAACTGCTGATCAAGAGTTTGCCTTAATTGCAGATTCAAACCACAAAGGTTTAATTGCACAAGCAACCTATGACTTAAATGAGCCTGTAGAAGCGCCATTTATCAATACACGTCGTCCAAGTATGGCGATCTTGCGTGAGCAAGGTGTCAACGGTCATGTCGAAATGGCGGCTGCTTTTGATAAAGTCGGTTTCAATACCATCGACGTACATATGAGTGACTTGCTTGCTGGTCGTGTGAGCTTAAGTGATTTTGAAGGCTTAGTGGCATGTGGCGGTTTCTCATACGGTGACGTAATGGGTGCTGGTGGTGGTTGGGCGAAGTCAGTATTGTTCAACGCGAAACTACGTGATCAGTTTGAACAATTCTTCCATCGTGAAGATACCTTCAGCTTAGGTGTGTGTAACGGCTGTCAAATGATCTCTCAACTTGCACCACTGATTCCGGGTGCAGAGCATTGGGGACGTTTCCATCGCAACATGTCAGAAGTATTTGAAGCGCGTGCAGTCAATGTTCGTGTAGAGAAATCGGTATCTGTCTTGCTTGAAGATATGCAAGGTTCAATTTTACCGATTGCGGTTGCGCATGGTGAAGGTCGTTTAGTTGCAACTGAACAACAACTTGCAGCTTTAAATGCTGAGAACCAAGTGGTGTTACGTTATGTGGATAGCTTGGGTAATCCAACTCAGCACTATCCGTTGAACCCGAATGGTTCACCTGAAGCGATTACAGGCTTAACCTCTAAAGATGGTCGTGCGACAGTGATGATGCCGCATCCAGAGCGTAACTTCCGTGCTTTACAGCATTCTTGGAAGCCTGAAGATTGGGCTGAAGATGGTGCTTGGTTGCGTATGTTCCGCAATGCCCGTAAATTTATTGGTTAATGTGACTTAACCATAAAAGCCACCGAAAGGTGGCTTTTTTATTTTTAATGTTGATGAGGTTTTTGAAATGAATACTTCGCACAGTGTGGTTATAAAAAATGATATTTATCAAGAAGATATAAAGCTTTTAACGTCCTTTATATTCGATACTCCTGAAAGTGATATTCTGATTTTTAATATTGGTGATGAGGTAAATTTAGATGTGAACTTGTTGTTTTGCATGGTCTCTTTGTTGAAAGGAGATGTATTTTGTGAATTGTTTTTTATAAATATACCGGATACAAGTCCTGAAGTTTTTTTGAGTAAATTAAAGAAATGGACAATCAATAACGGAATGATATTTTATGTGAGTGTTTTTAATTCTCAGTATGATGATGGTTGTTTTCATAGAATAGCGAAAGGAAATGTGACTAGAGAGTATCTCAGTATGGATGGTGATGATAATTGTTTTTTTAATTAATTCACTGAACGTGTGTAAATATTATTTTCGAGTAAGTATTAGATGATAGTAGATGTATTATGTATAAAAAAATTATTGATGACTAACAGTTTTAGTGAAATATTTTTAGATCAGACTAAAGAAAATATCTTAAAAATATTTGGTAATCCTATAGATTCATCACCACAAAGAAAGAATAACAAAGAAATATTGTCTTATGGTGTGTTACAGATTTATCTGTTCAATAGTTTAGTAAAAGGTTTCACATTTGATTATCAAAAGGAAAAATATTTCGATGTTGATTTTACTTTATTAAAAATTCATCAGGATGAAATTGTTAAATTTTTAATGACTACTAGTATTGAATATGTAGAAGATAAACAACTTCCTTTTCAAGTCGGTACTATATTAAAAGTGAATAAAGTTTACCTAGGTTTTTGTGATGGATTTTTAACCATATTTGGGATGTGTGAATAGTCTTCTTGGATAAACTCGGAGCGTAACAATCTTGCATTTACTTAATAAAACTGGTTCAATTTTTGCTTTCTCAATAATGATCATAAAAATCGGAGAACAATATGATGAAAAACGAAAATCACATAAGAATCATCTATAGCAAAGACAAAGGTTGGTTTTGGTTTGGCTTAACCATCGTCATCCAAATTTTATTTATCTTAGTGAGTTATCTTGTGATGAATATTTCACTTTGATTTTTCTTTATTTTTAAGGCTATGATCTAGCTAATTTGTAAAGATAAAAGCTGCTAAACATATGCTAAAACTCATCTACTATGTCCCTGAATCACACCTAGAATCAACCAAACAAGCCATATTTTCAGTTGGTGCAGGTGGGATAGGGAATTATGAACACTGTGCATGGCAAGTGAAAGGCATCGGGCAGTTTAAGCCCGTTAAAGGTGCAAATCCATTTTTAGGGCAGTTAGATGAACTAGAACAACTCGAAGAATGGCGTGTTGAAACGATTGTGCCTGAAGAAAAAGCCAGTGCTGTGGCAAAGGCATTAAAGGCAAGCCATCCTTATGAAGAGCCTGCCTTTGAGTTTATCCAAATATTAGATATTGAATAATTAAACTTTTTGAATAAATAGGTCACGGTCAAAGCGGTACTGCGGGAAGAACACACCATCTTCTGCTCGTTCACCTGCGCTAATCACCATCACTGGATATTGTTGATCACTTAGGTTTAAGATTTTACGGACCAAAGGCTCATCAAATCCCTCCATCATACAACTATCAAAACCATAGGCACGTAATGCCAATACAAGATTTTCACATGCTAAAGCGGTCGTTTTAGTCGCCCATAGTTTTGCATCGGCAGGGTTAAATGCAGTCACAGGAAGTTGTTTATCGAGTGTGCGGGCAACTTTAAATGCGACTTTCTTAAAATTACCCAATGCATTGAAGTAACCAGTTTTATAGTTATATGGAATAAAACGATAATACTTTTGTACAGCAGGTGGTGCTTCGGGGAAAGGGAACTCAGTGATATTCAGTTTTGCCATTTCATCAACGCGATCCGTACGAGCGACACATACGATTAACTCAGGTGCTGTTTTCGCCGCAAGTTGGTTTAAACATGCTTTGACCAGTTGTTTTTTCTTAGCTGGATTTTGTACAACGTAAAAAGTCCAAGGTTGTAAATTCGATGAGTTGGGTGCAAGCAATGCCAAATCCAAACATTCATCTAAAATTTCGCTTGGAATCGGTTTATCGGTAAATTTACGTACTGAACGGCGGCTTTCAACGACTTTGCGGAAGTTGGCAACATCAATGTCTTGTGGCGCAGCTTCGTAGTAGCGTTTCTTTTCAGCGGATGCATTAGAAGTGGTCATGAGTTCGATATTTTCCTAAATGTTTATTCTTCTATTGGGACGATCAATAAAAAAACCACCGAGTTCTATAAACTAAGTGGTTTTTTAGGTGATTTGAGCGTCAATTTAGTTAAACTGAGAAAAATCAGGCTTACGCTTTTGCATAAAGGCTTGAACTGCTTCCATCATTTCAGGTGAGCGTACACGCTGCATAAAGATTTCTGCTTCTTCATCGACACATGCGATGATTTCAGCGAGGTCTTTTTTCATGAGTGCTTTTGTTTGTTTGATTGAAGCCAACGGTAGAGCAGCTAGATGTTGTGCTGTTTGTTGAGCAGTTGCATATACATCTTCAACCACATCATTCACAAGGTTTGCTTTTACCGCGGTAGCCGCATCAAACTTCTTCGCTGTAAATAACAGCTCAGCAGCTTTTTGATAGCCTGCTTGCTTGACCAGTAAACGACTTGCTGCACCTTCAGGAGACAAACCTAGGCTCACAAATGGAATTTGGAATAGGGCAGTGTTGTCAGCAAATACGAGATCAGCATGGAGTAAAATCGTAACGCCAATACCAATTGCAACACCTTTAACTGCAATAATCAGTGGTTTAGAAAAACGAGCTGCAGCTTTTAATAATACAAATGGTGGTTGATCACCAGCTTTACCTTCATAAGGCTTTTGCATAAAGCCCATGAAGTCTTTCATATCATTACCCGCAGTGAAATCTTGTTCTGCACCACGGAAAATCACCACACGAACATTTTTATCCGTATCTGCTTCATCAAATGCTTGTGCAATACAAAGATAAAGCTCACCATAAAGCGCATTTTTAGCTTCTGCGCGGTTAATGGCTAAGGTGAGTACGCCATCTTCTAAATTTGCTTGCAAATGTGGATGAGGTTGTTGAATACAGCTAAGTGTCATCGTACTATCCTTGCTTTAAACCGTCTTGTTAATTTTTAAGTGTTCATTATGTCGCATCTTGCTGCAATTTGGTGTAACTGATGAGTTCATAAAAAGTGAATTTCTATTTATGTACAAATTTGACTATCTTGTTTTTATTGGACGCTTTCAGCCATTTCATTTGGCGCATATGTTGACCATTGAAATTGCGCTGCGACAAAGTCAGCATGTGGTTCTTGCTTTAGGCTCAGCGCAAGCAGAACGAAATATTAAAAATCCTTTTCTCGCCAATGAAAGGGAGGCCATGATATTGTCCAATTTTTGTGATGAAGATAAGCAACGCATCCATTTTGTACATGTGATTGATGTTTATAATGATGGAAAATGGGTCAAACAAGTCAAGGATTTGGTTGCCCAAGTGGTTGGCTTAAATGAAAAAGTTGGATTAATCGGTCATTTTAAGGATGAGTCATCTTATTATTTGCAACTGTTTCCTGAGTGGACTATGGTTGAGTTAGAGAGTCTTAAAGCTTCGATGTCAGCAACGCCGATGCGTGAAGCTTACTATCGAGGTGAAATTAAAACTCAAGCTTTCCCAAAAGGAACGATTCAATTTTTAGAAAAATTCCAAAAAACAACCATTTATGCTGCATTACAACAGAAGTTTTTAGCTGGTGATCGCAGTAACTTAGATGTGATAGATCTAGAGGAATAACTAAATGTCTAAGCCAAGTGAACAATACCACGCTGACATAGTAGCAATACGATTGCAGTTGCAAAGGTATTTTGATGGTCTATATCGCAGCGATGTGGCTTTACTCAATCAGGTCTTTCATCCAGATGCCGTATATATTTGTGTTACGGATCAGCCCTTACTGAAACTCACGTTAGATGAGTATTTCCCAATCGTTGAACAGCGGATTTCACCTGCTTCAAAACAACAGTTGAGGCAGGATAAGATCATTTCGGTCAATATCATCAGTGCAAAAACAGCAATCGCTCATGTTGAATGTGCGATTGAACCGAAATATTTTTATGATGTCTTAACCTTTATCTGTGACAAAGGTATTTGGAAAATTATAACCAAAGTGTTCGATTATCGAGTGATTGAATAGATTGAAATGCTAAGCATCTTCCCAAAAAATTAGACGATTAGAAAATGGGTCTGTGATGCTCAATTCAAGTGTTTCCCAGTCTGTTTTTTCAATTTGTGGTTTGGCAAACTTATAGTCTTTTACATTTAGTTCTGCATGCAGCAAACTTATATTTTCCCAGTAAATACGGATAGCACTGTGTGGACTTGCATCACCAAAATGTTCGGATAAATGAATAATGCAATCACCTTTAGAAATCTGTAGATATAAGGGGAAGTTATCTCCGAAAGTGTGCTGCCAATCGATGTTAAACCCGAGATAATCCATGTAAAAAGATTGGGCGACTTCGATATTAAAGATACGAAGAATAGGGGTGATTGAACCAGTTTGCATGATTATTCCTTTTAGCGAACACCAAATTGTTGGGTCCAGTAATTGCTTGGTTGCTTTGCTTGGTCGGATGCGCAAGCAATTGCGTAATCCGTAAATTTAGGGTGCATGATATTGCTACAGTGTACAGGGCTGGTTAGCCATTTTTGGGTAACGTCATTCAGATTCTGATGACCACGCGCTACATTTTCGCCACCACCACGACCTTTGAATTGAGATTGTTTTAACCGCGCTTTTAGATCGAGTCCTGTGCTGCTGACATGCCCTAAAAAATTATGCTCGGTCATATCTTTGCTGTGAGCAAATGCGCTTTGGTATAATTGATTATTCCATGTGAGAGCTGCAGCAGCTGGGAAATGTCGTTGTCCACATTGGCGGGGCTGTTTTCGAATTTCATTGATCGCATTCAGCATTGCTTGTTGAAAGGCTGGATTTGATAAATCTTGACAACTGATTTCGGTGCTTGATTTTTGAGTTTGTGGGATGGATGCTGCTGTCGTTTGAGGAATACTGGATGAACTGGCACTACATGCAGTGAGCAGAATAAAAACAGGTGCTTGAATAAATGATTTTAGATGATTCATTGGTCAGCCCTTACTATAATTATTGTCATGTTTTGATCATAAGCTAAGCGCACGATATTGCACAATTCTCTTTAAAAAAATAAAGTGAGCCGCAGACTCACTTTATGATAACGCTATCAAATTTATTGAGCAGCTTGGAGTACTTTTAAGTCTTCAAGCACTTGTTCTGCATGTCCAGCAGCTTTGACTTTTCGGTAGCTTTTTACCAATTGCTGATTATGGAAAATAAACGTTGAGCGCTCGATGCCCATAACTTGTTTGCCATACATGTTCTTTTCTTTGATCACATCAAAGTGTTTGCACAGCACTTCTTCTTTATCGCTAATTAGGTTAATCGTGAGTGCTTGTTTCTCTGTAAAATTCTGATGTGCTTTTACAGAGTCACGTGATACTCCGATAATTTGACAATTCAACGCATCAAACTGATCTTTTAAGCAAGAGAAGCCGACGGCTTGAGTGGTACAGCCCGGTGTTGAATCTTTTGGATAGAAATATAAAACCAACCATCCATTTGCGAGTTCAGCTAAATTAATTTCACCTTGCGTTGTTGGGAATGTGTGATTCGGTAGTTGGATATTCTCAGACATTTTTCATCCTTCAATCTATTTGATCTAATTCGAGTGGTAAAAAAGCATATTCCTCATGATAAACAATATTGCCCCGACGTACAGGAATAGCTTTGTTAAAAATTGGACCATCAATCACAGTCGTATGAAACTCACCACCTTCACCGCACGGGTCGATACCGCGAGTCTCTAGTGCTTGGATATATTCTAAAGTTAAGATTTGACCTAAATCCTCAACTCGCATACCAAGTTTAAGATTGACCGTCACGATGACGCTGCGAAAGCCTAGGTTGATAAACTCTTCAACCACTTCTTTATGCGGGCGTAACCAAAGAGGCATGCCGAGTTTTAGACCGACTTGCTGTGTTACACGATCATGCCAGCAACCATGTTGAGGCATATCTAAATCGCCTGTAACAAGCACTTCAGCACCTTGATGCTTGGCTTGATTGAGCAGTTCTATAAATTTGCTTTCATAGTCAGTCCAACTTGAAAATGCCATGAAAACTGGCAAACCAATCGCATCGGCTTGGGCTTGAATCACATCAAGGGGCATAGCATGCGAGCGAGAACGTTGTCCTTGTTCTTCCAACATGACGATTAATCCAGTCACCGTGCCTGTTTGCATCGCATGGTACAACGCCAGTGAGCTATCTTTGCCACCACTAAATGAGACAATGCATTGGTTGTTATGGGTATTGGTTTTCCACTGATCCTGCATGGTGTCATTCAATTTATTTAAAGATAAGTGGATTTTAGCAGAGCTATAAAAAAGCCTGCATAAAAATGCAGGCTTTCTTCGAACAACAAGGGCTTATTTTTTCGGCGCTTGTTGTTGAGCAGCTTTCATGGCTTCTTCAGTGAGCTTTTCTAACTTGCTTACAAGGGGCGCACCTAAGCAGTTTTGCAATTCTTTATTTTGCTGTTGTACAAAAGCTAAAGAACTTGGGCTTTTCTTGGCATTAATTGCACTTTGAATTTCCCATTTTTGCGCTTCGGTTACTTTTCCTTGAGCATCAATCTGACAGCCACAGAACTTGCTTACTTCTGCTGCTGTAAGTTTACCGCCTTTAGCAGTTTGATCTTTACATACATTGACCAATCCTGCTTTAACATTGGTACTTTTATATGCAGCTTCAAGTGGATTAGTATTTGCATGTGTCGCTGTCGCAACTAAAGCAGCAGCAGACATCATGGTAGAAAGAATAAGATTTGATTTTAAAAACTTCATATATATGTACCTAATTATTACCCTATATCGTCTGTTCAGTATAACGCGTAGGATCCGCAATACCTGCCTCGATAAAACCTTGATGACGTAAACGGCAACTGTCGCATTTGCCACACGCACGTCCTTGAGCATCTGCTTGATAGCAGGATACCGTTTGACTGTAGTCTACGCCATGTCCGATCCCTAAGCGTATAATATTCGCTTTGGATAAATGTAACAAAGGTGTTTCAATTTTAAGGGGTTTTCCTTCAACGCCAGCTTTTGTTGCAAGACGTGCAAGATTGGCAAAAGCGTCAATAAATTCTGGGCGACAGTCAGGATATCCTGAATAATCAACAGCATTGACCCCAATCACAATGGCTTCAGCGTCAAAAACTTCGGCTGCAGCGAGGGCATAAGATAAGAAAATGGTGTTACGTGCTGGAACATAAGTTACAGGAATACCTTCTTGTAATTGTTCTGGTATATCAATGTTGTGATCTGTAAGTGCAGACCCGCCTAGATTACCTAAATCAATATTAATCACACGATGTTCTACACCAGCACTTTGTGCAAGTGTTCTCGCCGCATCAAGTTCTGTGGTAGAGCGTTGCCCATACATAAAGCTTATGGCAACACATTCATAGCGAGCTTGTGCCCAAGCAAGGCACGTTGTTGAGTCTAAGCCGCCAGATAATAATACGATGGCACGTGAACGCATATTATTTTCCATGATTCAACCTAAAGATAAATTTATGACACTTCTCATTTTGAAAGTATAAGAAGTACGACGAGAGAGATTTTAACGACCAGATTCATCATTCCATAACAGTTTATGTAACTGGAGTTGGAAACGAACGGGGAGATGGTCATCTAAAATCCACTGCGCTAAATCACGCGCAAAAGCGGGTAAAACAGCAGCGCCTTTTTCAACTGCAAAAGCAGGAGAGAACCAAACAGTACTGACTTTCGTATGTAGTTGGAACTGTTCAAGTTGTTGCTTTGACCATTCATAATCAGCGCGATTACAGATCACAAATTTGATCTGATCATGCTGGGTTAAATAGTCAAAATTGCTGAATAAATTACGATGATCTTCTTTAGATGTTGGTGTTTTTAAATCGAGCACTTTTGAAACACGAGGATCGACTTTAGAGACATCTAAAGCACCACTGGTTTCTAGAGAAACTTCAAAACCAAGATCACATAAGCGTTGTAATAAGATCAAACAATTCGGTTGTGCAAGCGGTTCACCACCTGTGACACAAATATAAGGTGTTTTGAATTGGTTGGCCGTTTCGATGATATGTTCAAGGGATAAACGCTCGCCACCTTCAAAAGAGTAAGTGGTATCACAATAGCTGCATCGTAATGGACAGCCTGTTAAGCGAATAAAAACAGTGGGTAGACCAAAAGTATTCGCTTCGCCTTGCAAAGAATAAAAAATCTCGGTAATGCGTAAACCAGCCGCAGGGTCAGAGACAGGAATTGCAGAAGAACGTAAGGAAGCCATATAATCAGAACCACACCATATAAAAGAACAAAATCTCTACGACCATGACTGATCGTAGAGACGCAAGACGACTAAAGTTGCGTAATAGGGATTAAATTAGTCAGCGCGTAATAAGTCGTTTAGACTTGTTTTAGCACGAGTTTTCGCATCTACTTTTTTCACGATGATCGCAGCGTAAAGGCTGTATGTACCGCACTTAGATGGAAGGCTACCAGCAACCACAACAGAACCAGCTGGTACGCGGCCATAATGTACTTCACCCGTTTCACGATCAAAGATTTTTGTCGATTGACCAATGAAAACACCCATTGAAATGACTGAGCCTTCTTCAACAATGACGCCTTCAACGATTTCTGAGCGCGCACCGATAAAGCAGTTGTCTTCAATGATTGTTGGATTTGCTTGTAATGGTTCTAAAACACCACCGATACCTACGCCACCTGACAAGTGAACATTTTTACCGATTTGAGCACATGAACCTACAGTTGCCCAAGTATCTACCATGGTGCCTTCATCTACATAAGCACCAATATTGACATATGAAGGCATTAACACGACGTTTTTCGCTTGGAAGCTACCACGACGGGCAACAGCAGGTGGTACAACACGAACACCAGCAGCTTTAAACTGTTCTTCAGTCCAGCCTGAGTATTTAGTTGCGACTTTGTCATAAAAACGAAGATCACACGCTTCGATTGGCGTATTGTCATTCAGCTTAAATGAAAGTAAAACTGCTTTTTTTAACCATTGGTGGACAACCCACTCACCATCGATCTTTTCAGCAACACGAAGTGTACCGTTGTCTAAACCATTCAATGCTTCTTCAACAGCTTGACGGATTTCGGTAGGGCAATCCGCTGCACTATAGTTGGCACGGTCTTCAAATGCTTGCTCAATGACTGTAGAAAGCTGAGACATGATCTTCCTTCTTCCAAAAAAATTTTGTTGATTTTACACTAGTTTGAACCAAGAATCTTTGAAAAAAGTTGTTACAATAAAATGATTAAAATTTATGCAATATGTTTGTCATAAAATGAAATATATTGTTTTTTATAAATTATTTCCAAATACACAATTATGTCTAATTTGTATCAAAAAATAACAAAAAGTAATCATTTTTTGTATAAAAACATAGCGATCAATCCTTTATGATGCAATCACAGAAACAATTATATTTAAGAAAAGTATTTTTTAAGGAGACTTCGATGAAAACTTTGCGTGTTATGTTGGCAGCTGGTGTATTAACAGCGATTGCGGGTACTGCGTTTGCAGATGAGCAAATTGTTAAAGAATCAGCTTATGCATTTCCTTCTTACTTGAGCCCAGTTTCAGTTCGTGCTGAAGTGGGTACGACAGGTTACGGTGGTGCGATTTCTTACCGTGTCAATCCATACGTTGGTGTAACTTTAGGTTATAACGGCGGTGATATTTCTTGGTCTGACGATATCAAAATCGATGGGACTAAGTATGATATAGATATGGATAACAATAACACCTACTTAAATGCTGAGATTTATCCATGGGGTGCAAATGAGAATGCATTTGCTCGTGCTCTTTATGTAGCAGCAGGTGTTGCATATCTAGACAATGACTATGATCTGCAAAAACGCACATCGGCTGGCCGTACATTAAGTATTAATAACAATGATTATCAGGTCGTTAATGCAAATCAAGAGGGTGGTGTAAATGGTAAAATGTCATATAAAAATGATATTGCTCCTTACCTAGGCTTAGGTTTGAATGCACCAGTTTATAAGAACCTTGGCTTGTTTGGAGAGGTTGGTGCATATTACACGGGTAATCCAGATGTGAAGCTTACTGCATATAACTTAGAGGGTGTTACTGGAGCTAAACCAATTGACCAAGCTGTAGCAGATGAGCAAAATAAAATTGCTAATAAAGGTCGCTACGAATGGATGCCAGTTGCTAAAGTTGGTGTGAGCTTCAAGTTCTAATCGATCTATTCAACATAAAAAAACGAGCGCTATGCTCGTTTTTTTATGTCTGATTTTTCTCAATAACAAGGTACTTATATGATTTTACTCTTCAGGATAAGCAACTTTTTTTAGCGTTTTGATATCAGTTTCTGGTGAGCATAAAGAAATAAACTCATAGCCATAGCCTCGAAGCAAATGCCCTTTGCGCACTGCGATCCAGGTGGTATTGACACCAAAAATATCGGTTTGAATCTGTTGTAAACGGTGGTCACGCTCAGCATCATAAGCCACAGCATTAACGATCCCAACGCCCATATTCATCTCAACATAGGTTTTAATGACATCGGCATCCAGTGCTGACATAACGATATCAGCATGTAATTGTGCATCATCAAAGGCTTTATCAATTTTAGAGCGTCCTGTAAAACCGCCATGATAAGTGATCAATGGATACTCAGCCAAAAGCTCTAGACTAATTTTATCGAGTTTGGCTAATGGGTGATCTTTGGGGGTAATGATGCTGTGATGCCATTCATAATAAGGTACGCTGGCTAAGTTTTCTTCTGTGGTTAAGGATTCTGTTGCGATCCCGATATCAGCTTCGCCTTGAAGTAACATTTCTGCAATTTCAACTGGGCTAGCCTGTTGTAAAACCAAATGAACTTTGGGGAATAATTTTTTAAATTGATTGACGATAGGGGGGAGTACATAGCGTGCTTGGGTATGTGTAGTCGCAATAGTCAGTGTGCCTTCATCGACTTTATTAAAGTCATCGGCTAGACGCTTAATATTGTCTGCATCGACCAACATCCGTTCAACGATATTAAGTAATGATAAACCTGGCTCAGTGAGACCAAGTAAGCGCTTCCCCTTACGCACAAAAAGTTGTACACCTAACTCATCTTCTAAATCTTTAATGTGTTTACTGACGCCAGATTGGGAGGTATAGAGTGCCGCAGATGCTTCAGTTAAATTAAAGTTTTGGCGAACAGTTTCTCGAATAATTCTGAGCTGTTGAAAGTTCATAAAAGTTTTTCCTTATCTCTAAATTCCCCCTCTTTTAAAAGAGGGGTAGCTGCGGTTACAGCAGCGCAAGGGAGATTTTTTTAAGCGACTTGCGTCGTTTGATCTGCAAATAAGTGAAATTGAGCTGCACTAATCCAAACATTTTGATTTGGTCTGAATTGATGCAAATTCGCCTCTTCTACAGTTAATAAAATTTCAATGCTATGTCCACTGCGATCTTGTAATTCAGCCACGACTTTACCAGCAATCCACACTTCACGTAAGAATGTTGCCTCAATTGTATTTGGCTGAGCTTGGGTGTGAATATGTAATTCATTTGGTCGTGCAAATGCAATGACTTTTCCTTGCGGTGCTTCCAATGCTGTTGGTAACAGAATACGATCATCACCGATACGGATAATACCGCTGGTATGTTCGCCTTCAAAACGATTTGCTTGACCCAAGAAATCAAAAACAAAGGGAGTTGCAGGTTGGTCATAAACTTCACGTGGTGAACCGATTTGTTCCACATCACCTTTATTCATCACGATGATCTGATCCGCAACTTCCAAAGCTTCCTCTTGATCGTGAGTCACAAAGATCGAAGTGATATGTAGTTCATCATGCAATGCACGTAACCAACGACGGAGTTCTTTACGCACTTTAGCATCTAATGCGCCGAAAGGTTCATCTAGCAATAACACACGCGGTTCAACCGCCAAAGCACGAGCAAGCGCAATACGTTGCCGTTGACCGCCAGAGAGTTGCGCAGGATAACGGTCTGCTAAGAAGCCCAGTTGCACGAGGTCGAGTAGGCGAGTGACACTTTTTTTTATTTCTGCTTCTGATGGTCGAGTCGAACGGGGGCGAACCCTTAAACCAAAGGCAATATTGTCAAATACCGTCATGTGGCGGAACAACGCATAATGTTGGAATACAAAACCGACTTGACGCTCACGCACATGCGTATTGGTCGCATCTTCGCCTTCAAGCAGAACTTGACCACCATCAGCCGATTCTAAGCCTGCTATGATGCGTAAAAGTGTGGTTTTACCACAGCCAGAAGGACCCAAAAGCGCAACCAACTGACCCTCAGGAAAGTCTAAAGAGATATTTTTTAGCGCATGGAATGCACCAAAGTGTTTTTCAATATTTTTAACTTGAATACTCATGTGTTCATTCCTTAAGGATTTGCTTGGTGTGCTTGCTCTTGGCGTATTTCCAACCAAGTTTTCAAGATCAAGGTGATGATTGCTAAAAATGCCAATAATGAAGACACCGCAAATGCAGCACTAAAGGTATATTCGTTATAGAGAATCTCAACATGTAAGGGCAATGTATTGGTTTCACCGCGAATGTGTCCTGAAACCACAGACACCGCGCCAAACTCACCCATGGCACGGGCATTACACAGAATCACCCCGTAGATCAAACCCCATTTGATGTTAGGTAGTGTGACCCTCCAAAAGGTTTGCCAACCAGAAGCACCGAGTACAATGGCCGCTTCTTCCTCTTCTGTTCCTTGTGCTTCCATCAACGGAATCAATTCACGTGCAACGAATGGTACTGTAATAAAAATAGTCGCTAGGACAATTGCAGGTACGGCATAGAGAACTTTAATGTCATGATCCATTAACCAGCCACCTATCCAGCCTTGCGAACCAAAAATTAAAACGATCATCAAACCTGCAATTACTGGTGAAACCGAAAAAGGCATATCAATAATCGTGGTTAATATGGCTTTACCACGGAACTGGAATTTCGCCACAGACCATGCTGCTGCAACACCAAACACCACATTTATCGGTACGGCTATCGCTGCTGTGAGTAAAGTCAGCTTTACTGCTGATAATGTGTCTGGATCAATTAAAGCATTGAGGTAGACTTCGATACCTTGCTTAAATGCCTCAACAAAAACTAAAATGAGTGGCAGGATTAAACAGCTCAAGAAGAAAATCAGTGCCACGACAATCAGGCTGTAACGCACCCAAGTAGGTTCACGGGTTGCATCTCGAGTTTGCAATTTAATTGCTAAGGTATCGCTAGTGTTGTTTAAGCTCATTGTGCAACTCTCCCTGTACGGCGGCTAGCCCATGCTTGTACTAAGTTGATCAAGAATAAGATGGCAAAAGAGAGCAGTAGCATGACGACTGCAATGGTGGTCGCACCTGCATAATCATATTCTTCTAAACGAGAGATAATCATCAGTGGTGCGATCTCCGTTTTATAAGGCATATTCCCTGCAATGAAAATCACTGAACCATATTCACCAACTCCACGGGCAAAGGCGAGTGCAAAACCTGTCAGTAGGGCAGGAAATAGAATCGGTAAAATAATTTTGGTAATGGTTTGCCAACGATTTGCACCCAATGCAGAAGCTGCTTCTTCTAGTTCGGTTTCGATATCACTCAGCACTGGCTGGACAGTACGAACAACAAAGGGTAAACCAATGAAAATCAATGCCAGAGTGATACCGATCGGAGTGTACGCAACCTGAATTCCTAGTGGTTCAAGATATTGTCCAATCCATCCATTTTTGGAATAGAGTGAGGTGAGCGCGATACCTGCAACAGCTGTAGGTAAGGCAAAGGGTAAATCGACTAAAGCATCTACTATTCTTTTACCAGGGAAGCTATAGCGAACTAAGCACCACGCTAGGAGTAAACCAAAGATCACATTGACAAAAGCAGCGATCAGCGCAGCGCTAAAGCTGAGTTGTAATGATTTTAAGATTCGCTCTGACGTTAGAATTTCCCATAATCCATCCCAACCAATTCCAAAAGATTTGATAAAGACGGCTGATAAAGGAATCAGTACGATTAAAGACACGTAAGCGAGGGTAAAGCCTAAGGATAGGCCAAACCCAGGCAGCACTCGGGAACGCTGCGACATGATATTTCCTCAAAGAGAAATGTTTGCTAAACAAGCAAATAAGCTAAATATAAAAATATAAGGAGCGAGAGTTAGGCAAATTTCACATTAAAATTTGCCTGAGGCATTCGAGTTCGCGGTTGCATGTTTTTTTCAGGCAATAAGTAATTCAGAATTTCTGGAAACGGACCAAATCCTGATGCCACATTGACATGACCAACAGCACCTAAATTGATCGGGGTGAGTTTCCATGCTTGTGCGAGTTGTAAAGCATCGACATAACCTAACCATGGGTCATTTTCACTGATCAATAAAGTCGTCGGTAAATCAATTTGAAGTTGATGAAAATATTGTTTGTAGTCAGTCAAACTGTGGCGTGCAAAACCACTTTCACCAAAACGTGCAGGGTTGGCTGGTGCAACTAAGACCAAGTTCTTTACCTTTGCTCTTAACTCTGGATGTTCGGCCAGTGCTGCGACACTGGTTAAGCAACCAAAACTATGTGCAACAACTTGGACTGGAGAGTTGATTGCTTCTAATGTGCTGAGAAACTCGGCAACCCATTCACTTAATACTGGTCGATCCCAATATTTTTGTTGTACACGAGAGCTAGACACTAGTTGTTGCTGTAACCAAGACTGCCAATGCTGTGCTTCGCTACCACCTACACCCGGAACAATTAAAGTGTGAACCATGTCTGCTCTCCTGAGAATTTCTTCTAAAAGCAATTCTTATCGGCTGTTTGCCTTAACAATCTGATCAAAGATCCCGCCATTATCAAAATGCTGTTTCTGCACTTTGGTCCAGCCGCCAAATTCTTTGTCGATGGTGATCAGTTTGAGCGGCTTAAATACGCTTTGGTATTTTTTCAGCACATCGGCATTACGTGGTCTGTAAAAATGACGTGCAGCGATTTCCTGACCTGCTGGTGAATAGAGGTAGTTCAAATAACCACGTGCAATTTGTAGGTTGCCATTTTTAGTCGCATTTTTTTCTACCACTGCAACGGGAGGCTCTGCCAAAATCGAGAGCGAAGGAATCACAATCTCAAACTTACCCGGTTGTTCACGTAGGGCAAGATGCGCTTCGTTTTCCCAAGCCAATAAAACATCACCAATGCCACGCTCAGCAAACGTTGTTAAAGAACCTCGTGCACCAGAATCAAGTACTTTGGTCTGTTTATAGATTTGGCGGACAAATTCTTGTGCTTTGGCATCGTTACCATTGGGCTGATGTTTTGCCCAAGCCCAAGCTGCTAAATAATTCCAACGGGCACCACCTGACGTTTTTGGATTCGGCGTAATAATTTCTACGCCCGGCTTAATCAGATCACCCCAATCTTTAATCTGTTTAGGGTTGTCTTTACGAACGAGAAAGACAATGGTAGACGTATACGGCGTTGAGTTATTTGGTAATTTTTTCTGCCAATCATTAGGTAGCAATTTTGCATTTTTGGCAATTTCATCAATATCCGCAGCCAAAGCTAAAGTTACGACATCGGCATTTAGACCATCAATAACAGAACGTGCTTGTTTACCAGAACCACCATGTGATTGTTTGAAATTAATATCTTGTCCAGTACGTTGTTTCCAAAAGCTACCAAATTGTTTATTAAAATCTGTATATAGCTCGCGTGTTGGATCATAAGAGACATTTAAAAAGTCTTGAGCAGCCAAACTGGATGCTGAAAGTAAAGCAGCCAAAAGACCAACTTTGAGTTGAGATAAACGCATAAAAACCCCTTAAAATTGCATAAGCATTTAGAATATGGATGCAGCATAACGCTGGTTTTTTTGCAAAAAAAATAATTAAAAACGCATTTGATATGAAAAATATAGAAATAGATAAAACAGATAAGCTATGCTGAATTTTTGATAAATAAGAAAATACTAGTTTTCAAAATTTGTTATTTAATTTTTAAAATCAATATCTTATTTTGCATAAGAACTATGGTTGTTATTAATTATTCAAAATAATTTAATGATCATAACGGAGTCATACTGGATTCTTCTCCAATTTTAGGATAAGCCACTACGTCTTGCACTTCAGTTGAAATATATTTCAACTTCGTTCAGGCTCGACCTGAGAAGCGTTTAAAGCTTCGCAAGTGTTTTGGCAAAAGTAGGCAAAACCATTGTCATCTGCAAAACCTGTTCACTTCTTTCATCTTTCTAATTTTATTGCAAAAACATTATAGTGTTGATACCACGCAGGTCACAGATGACGTTTCCGAGTACCAAATTTAAGGGTATTATTTAAAGAGTAAATCTAGGTTGTACTCAACGATGCAATGTTATAAAAATGGACAGTTGATTGATTCGATCCCTTTACTTGATCGGGCATTTCATTATGGTGATGGTTGCTTTACTACAGCACGAATGTTCCAAAATCATTTTGAACTCAAAGAACAACATTTGGCACGCTTAAGATTGGCTTGCCAGCGCTTAGGTTTAGATGCTGATTTGTCTCAGATTGAGGCTTCACTTGAAAAATTAAAACAACAATATGCAAATTTAAGTGGCACTTTAAAAATCGTAATTAGCCGTGGTGAAGGGGATCGTGGCTATAGTTTACCTTTACATGCTGCCGATCTTTATGTGTGGTATTACCCGAGAGCAACACAAGTTTTTCAACCTGAGTGGATTGAAAGTGGCGTGTTAAATCATACGATGGGCTTAAATATGCCGCATCTCGTTGGATTGAAAACCCTCAATCGTTTAGAGCAGGTTCTACTGAAACAAGAGGCTGATCAACGCGGTTGGCTTGAAGCACTGGTCAGTGATGTACAGGGCTATGTTGTTGAAGGGGTGAGCAGTAATTGTTTTATTCGTATAAATGATCGATGGATTACCCCAGAACTTCGTTATAATGGCGTCCACGGTGTTATGCGAGCCAAAATCTTATCAAGAATGCAGCAGTACGATGTGGCATGTGAGCAACGTTGTATGGGCATTGATGAAGTTGATCGTATTCAAAACCTTTTTTTTTGTAATGCATTGCATCCGATGAAGGCGGTTGTTCGATTCAATGATCGAGCTTTCGAGCAACAACCTTATCTTGATTTATTTGAAACTTTAAAACTTAGCCAGATTGATTGAATATGCCAAAGCCACCGAACCCAAGCAAAAGTAAGAAAAAACCAAAAGCTAAACCGAAATCTAGATTTACGTTTAAAGCATTTTTATTGGCCATCTGCATTTTTATTTTGGTGGTTTTTGGTGTGGTATGGGCAAATTTATTTAAGCCGTATCCATTAGATAGTAAAAAACAATTATTGGTGATTTCATCTGGTGATACCTATTCAAAATTTATTGATCGCTTAGCCCAAGATCAAAAGGTGAGTTTCCCAATTATTTTAAAGCTTTATCAGAAGTTTATGATACATGACAGTATGAAAGCTGGGGTGTATGAGCTTACGCGAGGCATGAGTGTTCGTCAGGTTTTAGAAATGCTGGCCAATGCAGATAATGCGCAAATGAATCGGATCTTGGTCATCGAAGGTACGAATTTTAAGCAGTTGGTGCAGAAGCTAAAAAATGATCCGAATGTCACCAAAACGATTTTAGATTTACCGCAAGATCAATTGTTAAAAGCTTTAGATATTTCTTATGCTCACCCTGAAGGTCTATTTGCTCCTGATACTTATTTTTTTGCTAAAGGTGAAACAGACAAGAAGATTTTGACGGATTTATATCGTCGTCAGATGAAAGCATTGGATGAGGCGTGGGCAAATAAGGCGGCTAATCTGCCGTATAAAAATAAATACGAAGCGTTAATCATGGCTTCGATTATTGAAAAAGAAACCAGTTTGGATAGTGAGCTTCAACAGGTTTCGGGTGTATTTGTACGCCGTTTAAAAATAGGTATGCGTCTACAAACTGACCCAACTGTTATCTATGGTATGGGTGATAACTATAAAGGCAATATCACGCGTAATGATTTGCGTACCCCAACGGCTTATAATACTTATACGATCAATGGCTTACCACCAACACCGATTGCATTGCCAAGTAAAAAAGCGATTGAAGCAGCGATGCATCCAGATGATGCGGAAAATCTTTACTTTGTTGCAACAGGAACGGGTGGACATAAGTTCACAACCAATTTGCAAGATCATAACCGAGCCGTTCAAGAGTATTTGGTGGTTTTACGTGCCAAGAGGCAGGAGCAACAGTAAATGTTTATTAGCTTTGAAGGCACAGAAGGTGTAGGCAAAACCACGTTGATTCGTAAGATTCATCAGTATTTTGAGCAGCAAGGTAAAGAGGTGGTGTTGACCCGTGAGCCGGGTGGCACGCCTTTGGCTGAACAGATTCGTTCGTTATTATTGGCGGTGAATCATGATGAGCAAATGAGTCATGATACTGAGCTATTATTGATTTACGCGGCACGTGCTCAACATCTACAACAAGTGATTTTACCTGCATTGGATGCTGGAAAAATTGTTTTAAGTGATCGTTTTACCGATGCAAGTTTTGCTTATCAATGTTCTGGACGTGGTTTGAGTCAGGAAAAGTTGCAACTGTTGAATCAAACTTTTGTTTCTCAAATGCCTAATATTACCTTCTGGTTGGATGCACCAATTGAGTTGGGAATGACTCGTGCTCGAGAGCGTGGCGCATTGGATCGTTTTGAGCAAGAGAAATTGAGTTTCTTTGCCAAGGTTCGTTCTGGTTATGAGACTTTATGGCAAGCAGAGCCTGAACGGATTAAGCGTTTAGATGCAACGCAGAATGCTGATGTTGTGTTTGAAGAAGCGCTGCAATATTTGAAATAAAGGCAGCTATATACTCAATCTGTACCATCTAAAAAGTTTGGGTGATGCTTTGGTTTTATTTCTTATGCCTTACTTTTCAGGGATGAAAAGTAACAAAAATCCTTTGTTGCGCTGACGGTACATCCTTGATACCGCAGCGCAACAGGCGACATCCATGTCGCCTGCCACGATAGTAAATAACAACTACAAAATCACTTATAAAGCTTCAGAAAATCAATAGCCTTAAAATATCACTCATTCACCAACGGCTGTTCCACCTTAAAATTTGGTGGCGTCAACACAGTTTTGCGAATTTCATTCGACAGTTCAGGATAATCGAGTGTGTAATGCAAACCACGTGATTCTTTACGCTCCATCGCACAACGTACAATCATTTCAGAAACCAAAACCAAATTACGCAATTCGATCAAGTTCTTACTGACACGATAATCTCGATAGTATTCATTAATTTCACGTTTCAACATTTCAATACGATGTAAAGCACGTTGTAAACGCTTAGTCGTACGAACAATACCAACATAGTTCCACATGGTTGAACGTAGTTCATCCCAGTTTTGTAGGATGACCACATCTTCATCTGCATCGGTCACTTGAGATTCATCCCAAGAGGGTACATCTGGAAATTCAAAGCTTGTGTTGTGTTTGCTCTGAATATCTTCTGCCGCACTCATACCATAGACAAAACATTCAAGCAGCGAGTTACTCGCCATACGATTTGCGCCGTGTAAACCAGTATAAGAGGTTTCACCAATCGCATATAAACCATCGAGATCAGTTTGGCTATGTTCATCGACCATCACACCACCACAGGTATAGTGCGCTGCTGGAACCACAGGAATCATATCTTTGGTGATATCAATACCGAGTTCAAGCAAACGTGCATATAAGGTAGGGAAGTGTTCAGTAATAAATTCAGGTGTCTTGTGTGTGATGTCCAACCAAACATGGCGGATACCGAGGCGCTTGATTTCATGGTCAATGGTACGCGCGACAATATCACGTGGTGCAAGTTCAGCACGTTCGTCAAAACGCAACATAAAACGTTCACCATCTGGCAGACGTAAATATGCACCTTCACCACGCATCGCTTCGGTGATCAAGAAGGAGCGAGCTTTTGGGTGATATAAGCAAGTTGGGTGGAATTGGTTAAATTCCATATTGGCAACACGGCAACCTGCACGATACGCCATGGCGATTCCATCACCGGTCGCAATATCAGGATTCGATGTATATAGATAAGCTTTCATCGCACCGCCACAAGCTAAAGCTGTGAATGGTGCTAAGAAGGTATGAACTTGTTCAGTGCTTTCATTTAAAGCATATAAGCCGATCGCGCGATTGGCTTGGTCTTGATGACCCAGTTTGTGCAGTGTAATGAGATCAATCGCAATATAATCTTCAAAAATCGTAATATTTTCGCGTTCTTGTGCGCGTTCGACCAAGGTTGTTGAAATCGCCTTACCTGTCGCATCTGCGGAGTGGATAATACGACGTTGAGAATGTCCGCCTTCACGAGTGAGGTGAAGTTGTTCATCATCATCTAAAGTGAATTGAACGCCTTGTTTAAGGAGGAAATCAACAGAAGGCTTACCACCTTCAACAGTATGTTTGACCGCATCTAATTCACATAGATGTCCGCCTGCAATCATTGTGTCATTAATATGTTGTTGAATAGAGTCCGTTTCGTCTAAGACCGCAGCAACCCCACCTTGTGCATAGAAAGTGCTCGCTTCTGTTAGAGCTGCTTTTGCTAAAATGGCAATGTTGTAATGACTTGGTAAAGAGAGTGCAAGACTTAAACCTGCACCGCCACTGCCCACAATAATCACATCAAAATGGTGAATTGCTTTTAAATCAGGCATGTCGATCTGCTTCAGTTTTGAACGTTCGCTAATGACAACGCTTTTTCATTAAAAAGGCAAGGGCTAATCTGCCTAGAGTTGAATGAATTTTTAGCAAATGTGATGATATTTAATCTACGTAGCGGTTCACTATATCTTTGTATCGAGTGATGGGTCTATTGTTGGTGATGCTCATACGCTCGAAAATGAAAGCATGAGTGATGCTCGGTATTTTGACTGTTTATTCATATTTCCACCTGCAACACATCTCCTTATATCTTGAAAAGATAAACATATTTTTACGAAAAAATGGGTGGGCTTATGCTAAAAACATAGTCTAAAATTTTTTTGATCATCAGTCTGTAGGTTCTTGCTTCATGAAAAGTCGCTATTTACAACAAGGAATGTATGCTGCGGTATTTACAGTTGCCGCTGCTCAAGTCAATGCCGCAGCGCCAGTAGATTTTTCAAATCTGGTTGAGCAGGTCAGTCCTGCTGTGGTGAGTGTCAATGTTGTGAAAAAAATGACTCAGGAAGAGTTGTTACAGCAACAAGTTCCAGAAATTCTACGCCGTTTTTTTGGCAATCAGGTCATTATTCCTCAACGACAAGGGCCGCAAGAAAAAACAGCTTTTGGTAGTGCATTTTTTATTAGTAAAGATGGCTACTTGGTGACAAACCATCATGTGATTTCAAATGCTTCACGTATCAGCATCACTTTAAATGACCGTCGTGAGTTTGATGCAACACTGGTTGGTAGTGATGAGCGTACCGATGTCGCGGTACTTAAGGTTCAAGGGGCGAATTTCCCTGAGTTAAGAGTGGGTGATGTAAACCAGCTCAGAGTTGGTGAACCTGTTCTGGCTATCGGCTCTCCTTTTGGTTTTGATTATTCCGCATCAGCAGGAATCGTCAGTGCAAAATCACGTAATATGAGTGGTGAGACCTCAGTTCCTTTTATTCAAACTGATGCAGCTTTAAATCCAGGTAACTCTGGTGGTCCATTATTTAACCAACGAGGTGAAGTGGTCGGCGTTAACTCTCGAATCTTTAGTGGTACAGGCGGTTATATGGGCTTGTCATTTTCGATCCCGATTGATGTCGCGATGGATGTGGTTCAGCAACTAAAAGCCAATGGTAAAGTGACCCGTTCTTATTTGGGTATCATGCTCCAAGATATTGATCGTAATTTGGCTGAAGCATATAAGTTACCAAAACCTGAAGGTTCATTGGTTACTCAAGTTGCACCAAAATCACCAGCAGAAAAAGCAGGTTTAAAATCAGGTGATGTGATCTTAAAAATTAATGGCACGGCTATTTCTCGTACCAGTGATTTACTCTATACACTAAACCGTACTGCACCGAATCAAACCATTCGATTAGATGTTTTACGTGATGAAAAAATTCGTACTGTTTCCGCAACTTTAAGTACTGCACCAGATGACACACCTGCAGCAGAAGATAAAAATAATCCAACCAATGGATTGGGGATGAGCATTCGAAATCTGACACCCGCTGAGCAATCTCGCTTAGAAGTGTCTGGTGGTATTTTGGTACAAGAAGTGAAACGTGGTGGGTTAGCTTCGTTGTCAAACATTGTTGCTGGTGATGTGATTCTTCAAGTCAACGGGGTTGCGATTACGGATAGTGCAGCTTTTGCTAGAGTGATTGCTGGATTGCCTAAAGGTAGCGTTGCGCGTGTTGCGATTATTCGTCAGGGCCAACGAGCAATATTGGGTTTACGCCTACAATAAGATTTCATAATGCGATAAAAACCACTCTCACTTTGAGTGGTTTTTATTTTGTCATATTGATGGGTTTAGATTACTGTGTGCAGCAGTGCAGGGATTTAAAAAGTATAGCTACATTATGAGTACGATTTTTGATTTAAAAATACAGGTTCAACCTGAACATATTGATGTGCTGGGTCATGTCAATAACGTGATCTACGTGCAGTGGATGCAAGATGTGGCGGCTGCGCATATTGAAACATTAGGCTTAGGTTTGGCGCAGTATTTAGAACTAAAACATGCCATGGTTGCAGTTGAACATCATGTGCAATATCGCAAAGCAGCGCTTGAAGGTGAAGAAATTATTTTACGGACATGGCTAGATGATATAAATGCGCTGTACTCGTTCCGTCAGTATGCATTTTATCGACCAAAAGATCAGAGTCTCTTGTTTATTGCCAATACCAAATGGGCTTGTATCGAGATTGCAACTGGTCGTCCAAAGCGTATGTCACCTAGTTTTACTCAGGCGTATCAACCTATCTCAAACGATTTGAATCCGATGGATTTTTCGGTTTCTTATGCGCAAATTTCTTCAGTTTAAATCTAAATAAGATGCTTATGTTTGCTCTTAAATAGGCATCATTATTTTGAATACTTTGAAAGGTCGTTCTGTTATAATCCCTAACAATTTTGTTAAACCGCTTTGGCTCATCACTTTTTTAAAGGATAGAGCGTTCTATTTTCTCAAGGTAACCCATGGCGCAAGCTAAAAAATCCGTAGATATCAAAAATATACGCAATTTCTCGATTATTGCTCATATTGATCATGGTAAGTCAACTTTGGCCGACCGCTTTATTCAAATGTGTGGTGGCTTACAAGATCGTGAGATGCAGGCTCAAGTACTGGACTCTATGGAGCTTGAGCGCGAACGTGGGATTACCATTAAAGCTGCGTCAGTTACGCTGTATTACACACATCCAAATGGTCAAGAATATCAACTGAACTTTATTGATACACCAGGACACGTTGACTTCTCTTATGAGGTTTCGCGTTCTTTGGCGGCATGTGAAGGCGCGTTGTTGGTTGTAGATGCTGCACAGGGCGTAGAAGCCCAGTCAGTGGCGAACTGCTACACCGCAATTGAGCAAGGCTTAGAAGTATTGCCAATCTTAAACAAGATTGATCTGCCTCAAGCAGAGCCTGAGCGTGTTATCCATGAAATTGAAGAAATTATTGGTATTGAAGCAACAGACGCACCGACATGTTCAGCAAAAACAGGTTTAGGCGTTGAAGGTGTCTTAGAGCGTTTGGTGGATGTGATTCCTGCACCTGAAGGTGATCGTGATGCACCGTTACAAGCTTTAATTATTGACTCATGGTTTGATAATTACTTAGGCGTTGTCTCGTTGGTTCGCATTAAACAAGGTCGTATCCGTAAGGGCGACAAAATGTTGGTGAGATCGACAGGTCAGACGCATCCAGTCACTTCTGTAGGTGTGTTCAATCCAAAACATAGTGAAACCGATATACTCGAAGCGGGTGAAGTTGGCTTTGTTATTGCAGGGATTAAAGATATTTTTGGTGCACCTGTGGGTGATACCATTACTTTATCAAGCACGCCAGATGTTCCAATTTTACCTGGCTTTAAAAAGGTTAAACCGCAGGTCTATGCGGGTTTATTCCCGATTGATGCTAGCGATTTTGAACCGTTCCGTGAAGCACTACAAAAACTACAGATTAATGACTCTGCTTTATTTTTTGAACCAGAAAGTTCAGATGCTTTAGGTTTTGGTTTCCGTTGTGGCTTCTTAGGCATGCTGCACATGGAGATCGTACAAGAGCGTTTAGAGCGCGAGTATGATCTTGATTTGATCAGCTCTGCACCAACAGTGATTTATGAAGCATTGACTAAGAAGGGCGATATCATCTATATCGATAGCCCATCAAAAATGCCAGATGGTTCAACAGTTGAAGATTTGCGTGAGCCAATTGCTGAGTGTCATATTCTTGTACCACAGGAATATCTAGGCAATGTCATGACCTTGTGTATTGAGCGCCGTGGTGTGCAAAAGGACATGAAATTCTTGGGCAATCAAGTTTCACTCACTTTTGAAATCCCAATGGCTGAAGTGGTCATGGATTTCTTTGATAAATTGAAATCTTGTTCACGTGGTTTCGCATCGCTCGATTATAACTTTGTACGTTTTGAAAGTTCAGCATTGGTTAAGGTTGATGTGTTAATTAATGGCGAAAAGGTTGATGCCTTAGCAATGATTTGTCACCGTAATGATGCACGTCACCGTGGTATTGCACTGGTTGAAAAGATGAAAGACTTGATCCCTCGTCAAATGTACGATGTGGCGATTCAAGCGGCCATAGGTGCGCAAATCATTGCACGTTCTACTGTAAAAGCGATGCGTAAAAACGTATTAGCAAAATGTTATGGTGGTGACGTATCGCGTAAGAAAAAGTTACTTTCAAAACAAAAAGAAGGTAAGAAACGCATGAAACAAGTGGGAAGTGTTGAAATCCCACAAGAAGCGTTCTTAGCTGTGTTGAAAGTTGAAAGATAAATAAATGTGGCTGGCAGAACAAAGTGTTGCTTTGTCCAGCCCAAGACAAGCAGCTTGTCGGCTGCAAGTGAGGGTGTGTGGATTTTGATTTTAATTTGATTCTGGTACCTGCCACACTTATATTTTTCATGGTGTGGTTGCTTGATAAGTTTGTACTCAAACATCGTGCAAACAAAGGGCGAGATCAGGAAAATTTTATCATTACGTGGGCGTATGATTTCTGGCCTGTATTGGCGATCGTACTCGTTTTGCGCTCTTTCCTATATGAACCATTTAATATTCCATCTGAGTCTATGGTTCCGACCTTAGAAATTGGTGATTTTATTTTGGTCAATAAATTTGATTATGGTGTGCGTTTACCGATCGTAAATACCAAAGTGATCAATGTTGGTGAGCCAAAACGTGGTGAAGTCATTGTCTTCCGTTATCCACCACAACCTACGATTAGTTATATCAAGCGCGTTGTTGGTTTGCCGGGTGACCATATTCAATATAAAGATGGTCAATTGGTCATTAATGGTGAGCAGGTTGCTAAAGTTGCGACTGAAGTTAAGCGTGAAAAAGATCTATTGGAAACACCAACAGTCTCTTACTTTAAAGAAACTTTAGGTGATCATCAGTATTCGGTTCGCTATATAGACGGACGTAATTCTTTGGTTGAAACCTATCAATTTGCACAAGCCAAAGGTGCAGATGCATTGGTTCCATTTGTTGCTAAAGCCAATGACGTGTTTATTCAAACTCAAGGGCAAGATTGGGAAGTGACTGTACCAGAAGGTCAGTACTTTGCTATGGGTGACAACCGTGATCAAAGTGCTGATAGCCGTTTTTGGGGCTTTGTACCTGAAGAAAACTTAACAGGTCGTGCTTTTTATGTATGGATGCATAAAGAACCTGGTTTTAAACTTCCAAGTTTTAACCGAAATGCTAAAATTGACTAATAAATAAAAAACACATAGGAAATATAAAGATGCGTAAATCTCAGTTGGGGACTTCGTATATTGCAATTTTATTTGGGGTGGTTTTATTTGCAGTTGCTGTGAAAGCAGCAATTGCAATTTGGCCAGCGTACTGGGATGACAAAGTGATCGACAGTCAAATTGAGGGACTATTAAAAGATAGCCCGCAAAATACGACACCGAGTAAATTTGCATCTCAGATGGATCAGCGTTTAGATATGAATGGAATACGTGATCTTCGTTTTAAGGATGTCGCACAAGCCACATATAAAGATGATTTGATCGTAAACAAAAAGTATGAAGTGCGGAAGCCTTTCATGCTCAATATTAGTTTAGTGATGACTTTTGAGAAGACTTTTGACCAAAAATCTGCCAAACAAGCTCAGTGATAGTCGCTTACAAGGGCGAATCGGTCACCAGTTTAAACAAGTTGACTTGTTGACACTGGCTTTAACCCACCGCTCTGTTAGCCATAAACACAATTATGAACGCCTAGAATTTCTAGGCGATTCATTATTGGGAATGATCATTGCCAATTATTTATATCAGGTCTACCCTTTAGAAAATGAAGGGCGTTTGACGCGTATGCGAGCGACACTTGTGAGACAAGAAGCGCTCGGTAAAATCGCCAATGATTTACAGCTCAGTCGGTCATTAATCTTAAGTACTGGTGAGTTAAAATCAGGTGGTCATCACCGCGAGTCTATCCTCGCCGATACGGTTGAGGCGATTATCGGTGCGATTTATTTAGACTGTAATGATCTAAACCAGCTACAAAGCATTGTGTTAAAATGGTATGAACCATACCTCGATTATATTGAACCTACAGATCAACTCAAAGACCCGAAATCACGCTTACAAGAGTATTTACAAGCACGTAAAAAACCTCTCCCAGTTTACGAGGTTGTAGATATTCAGGGCGATGCGCCAAATCAACATTTTACGGTGGAATGTTTGATTGATGGTTTGCCTAAAATCCATGGTGAGGGCTCAAGTCGTCGATTCGCTGAACAAACAGCAGCGGCTGAAATTTTAAAATTATTGGAGCAATAACTTGATGTCTCATTCAAATGACAATCAATCAGAACCTACTGAACAGCAAGATGATCAAAATGTAGTTGATCAATTTTTTAGTTCTAAAGAAGTTACCATTCCTTCGGATTTCAAAAGCGGCTTTGTCGCAATTGTAGGCCGTCCAAATGTGGGTAAATCAACGTTGATGAACCATTTATTAGGACAAAAACTTTCGATTACTTCACGTAAACCACAAACCACGCGTCATAAGATTGTGGGTATTGATTCGCGTGAAAAATCACAAGCAGTATTTGTTGATACCCCTGGAATGCACAAAAAAGAAGTCCGTGCGATCAATAAAATGATGAACCGTGCTGCACATTCTGCATTGCGTGATGTGAACTTGGTTTTATTTGTAGTTGATGCACAAAAGTGGACTCAAAATGATGAACTTGTTTTAGAGAAACTTAAAAACGCAGAAATGCCTGTGATTTTAGTGATCAACAAACTTGATACTTTTGAAAATAAAAATGAAGCACTTCCACTGATTCGTGAACGTGCCAAATTAATGAACTTTGCAGAGATTGTACCTGTTTCAGCTTTGCGTGGTGCGAATCTAGATCATTTGCGTGACACCATTGAAAAGTATTTACCTTATCAAGCGCCATTATATTCATTGGATCAGATCACGGATCGTTCAGAACGTTTCCTTGCAAGTGAAATTATCCGTGAAAAAATTATGCGTCAGTTGGGTGAAGAACTACCATACGATTTAACTGTACAGATCGAATCATTTAAAACTGAAGAAGCAGTGATGAATGAAAAGACAGGTAAATTGAAGTCTGCTTGTACTTATATCGATGCGACCATTTTTGTAGAACGCCAAGGTCAAAAAGCCATTGTGATTGGTGATAAAGGTGCGAAGCTGAAAAGTATCGGTATGGATGCACGTGCAGACATGGAAAGAATGTTTGAGCAAAAGATTATGCTGACACTTTGGGTTAAAGTGAAAGGTGGCTGGTCGGATGATGAACGTGCGCTGAAAAGTCTAGGTTATAGCGATATTTAAAACGATCTATTAAGTCGATGGAAGCAGGTATGAAAATCACAATACGAGTAATAGCGATCGTGACATGTATATTCATGTTGCAAGGGTGTATTCATAAAGTGGTGACTGTACCTGTTGAAGTTGCCTATAAAACCACCAAGGGCGTTGTGAAAGGCACAGCGGCTGTGGTGGGTGCTGTGATTCCTGATGGTGAAGATGATGAAAAAAAGGATGCAAAGGACTAGGGTGAGTCGCATGCTATGATGCGCAATGAAGTCTTGCATGGATATTTAATTCATCATCGTAAATATCGAGAAAAAAGCCATATTGTGCATTTGTTTACACAGGAATATGGTCGGGTGGATGGAATCCTGAGACAGACTCCGCCACCCCAATACCAACCGATTCGTGTGCAAGCCACAGGCAAATCTGAACTTAAAAATTTCACTAAGTTGGAAATTTTAAATCAACCGGTTTTTTTTCATGGCGATGCTTTCTTTGCTGGTTTTTATTTAAATGAAGTCATTTTACGTTTGTGTTCGCTTGAAGAAGCAATGCCGCAAACATTCCAACAATATCAAATGGTTTTATTGCAGTTACAGCTACTTGCGTCACATGAACAAGCCTCTTTGTTTTTGCGTCAAATTTTGCGTCAATTTGAGCATGTTTTATTGCAAGAGCTAGGCTATGCAATTGATTTCTCAGTTGATGCTAGCCAACAACAAGTTCAACCATCTCAGCATTATCAATTTCAGCTGAATGATGGTTTTATGCCTGTTGCAAAAGCCTCACGTTCAACGCTAGATGGTGCTCTAATTACATCCATGCACAGTTATGAACAAGGTCAGGATTTTTCTCACGAACAACTGCAATTATTGGGTAAACTATACCGTCAAATGATTAGCTCATTGTTGGGTGATCGACCGCTGAAAAGCCGTCAACTTTGGATTCAAAATACTCAAACTTAATCATTCAAAAGCAAAACTTTTAAGTGCTTTTGGGTGAAAAACAATAGGATATTTTTATGGCTGCAATATTAGGTGTAAACATTGATCATGTTGCGACATTAAGACAAGCACGTGGTACAACTTACCCTGATCCTGTACAGGCGGCATTGGTCTGTGAACAAGCAGGTGCAGAAGGTATAACCTTACATTTACGTGAAGATCGTCGTCATATACAAGACGATGATGTTCGTCGTATGCGTCCATTATTGAAAACACGCATGAACCTTGAGTTGGCAGTGACTGATGAAATGGTTGCATTTGCCAAAGAAATTCAGCCGCAACATGTCTGTTTCGTGCCTGAGCGTCGCCAAGAAGTGACAACAGAGGGTGGCTTGGATGTGGTTGGTCATTTTGAAAAAGTTAAAGCTGCGACAGAAGCACTCAAAGCGATTGGATGTGATGTGTCATTATTCATTGATGCAGATTTAGCCCAGATTGATGCGGCAGTAGCCTGTGGTGCGCCAACCATTGAAATCCATACAGGTGCGTATGCGGACGCGGAGACGGATGAACAACAGCAAGCAGAATTGGCACGTATCGTCAAAGGTGCTGAATACGCCGCTGCGAAGGGGTTAGTGGTCAATGCTGGACATGGTTTAAATCTAGAAAATGTCGCGCCTATCGCCGCGATCCCGCAAATTCATGAATTAAATATTGGGCATTCGATTATTGCAGATAGTGTATTTGTCGGTTTGACTCAAGCGGTAAAAGAGATGAAAGCAGCGATTCAGGCTGCTGCGAGATAAGTTGATGAGTAGTATAAATTACGATGAGTTGATGCAACCTGTGATTGGTTTTTTAGGTTGTACTACACCTCAAGCATGGTTAGATGAAGCTATCAATAATCTTGAGATATTGATGCAAGACCATGCAAATTGTGAAAAGAAAGCTGCCAGTACGGCAATGAACCTGATGTTTCGTTATAGCTTTTTTACTGACTTACAAGTGAAGTTGGCGCAGCTCGTGCGTGAAGAAATGCTGCATTATGAGCAAGTTCTTGAGTTTATGAACAAACGTGGTCAAGAGTGGAAGGGGTTGAGTGCAGGGCGCTATGCAGGTGGCTTACGCAAAGAAATCCGTACCTATGAACCTGAGGCCTTGATTGACGTGATGATCATCGGGGCATTTGTAGAGGCACGTTCTTGTGAGCGTTTCTATGCACTTGCACCAATTGTTGATGATGAGCTCGGTCGCTACTATCGTTACTTGCTTAAATCAGAATCACGTCACTTTGAGGATTATTTGGCGCTGGCTTTAGATGTTGCGAAAACGGCGAAACTAAAAGATCCTGAAGAAAACATTCAACAACGAATTGAGTATATTCGTGAAGTGGAGAAGAATCTGATTTTAACTCCAGATGATACTTTCCGTTTCCATAGTGGTGTGCCAGCAAAGATCGTCGCTTAATTTTGAACTAAAGTTGAGCAAACCTCTGACAATTTCAGAGGTTTTTTTATTTCTATTTTTTATTAAGCAATAAAAAGCCCATATCAGTGATATGGGCTTTTTAGAATCTTGGCTCTCCCACCTGGGCTCGAACCAGGGACCTGCGGATTAACAGTCCGTCGCTCTACCGACTGAGCTATGGGAGAATCTGACAGCCATTATAGGCGGCTTTTAAGATCGGTCAAGTTAAAAGTATCATGTTCCCTTTATTTTTGTGTCGTATGCTTCTTATTTGCACAATTGGCATTAAATCGAAAAAAATACTTGAAACTTGAAGATGCGATTGCTAGATTTAATTTAGAAAGAGCGTTTAGACATCGATCTAGACAGTGTGGATTTAACCCTACTTGCCAGCACTAAAATGGCTAAACCGGAGGTCAAAATGACTATTCTTCGTATTCAATCTATTTTTTCAAATCTATCTTTTTATCAAGAACATTATCTTGATATCCTCCAAGATTATGAGCGTTATTACACGCCTGTTGAAAGTTCATTTATCAATACTTTTCCTTTTAAGCAGCAAGCTTTGTTCTTGGGTGATTTATTGCAGTTATGGTTCGGTAATAAGTGGAAAATCATAGATTCACGCAATTTATTGAGTCAAAAAAATCCACTCACTGTAAATCAACAAAGCCCTTTATATTTATTTCAACTCGGTGGTGAATTGATTTTAGGCGCAAATACAGCTTTGGCGTGGTCTGTTGCAGAAGAGAAAATTGTTACGGTACAAGTGAAGAGTATTTGGCAATATGCGGTATTCAGTCATTTATGTACACGACCGAAAAATTTTAAAGTAAAAAAGGCAATTGCTTAATTTACTTAGATTATTTTTTAACATGAGGTTTTACAAATTGTCCGTTTGTTAAAAATATGCTTTGTTTTAAACTATTTCAACTTATGAAGAATAATTTAAAAGTAAGGTGAATTTATAATGAATGGACAATGTGTTTGTGGTGAAACCACTTTTGAAGTTGAATTAAAAAATCATGATGTGCATGTCTGCCATTGTTCAATCTGCCGTAGACAGACCAGTGGTGTAATCATGACGATTGATGTTGAGCAGGGAAGTCTAAAATTTCTTAAGCAAGATCACCTTTCGGTTTACAACTCATCTGCTTGGGGGGAGCGTGGTTTTTGTAATGTTTGTGGTACAACTTTGTTCTGGCGGACTAAAGACCAGAATTACTGCAATATCAATGTATTTTCACTGAATGAACAGCCGAAAGACTTAAACTTGGATATGGAAATCTACATTGATTGCAAACCTGCGTTTTATGCTTTCGAAAACTCAACCAAGAAATTGACCGAAGCTGATGTCGTTGCTTTATTTAATGCTGAATCTTCGGATCAGAATTAGGGATTTGATTGGATAATAAAAAAGGAAACTCCATTGAGAAGTTTCCTTTTTTTAAAGCGGAAAGGGTGGTTATTTAGCAGTTTTTTCTGCTTCAATTGAGGCAATCGCTGCATCTACACCATCAATAGAATCCGCTGCTTGTTTGATACGTGCAAGCGCATCAACTAAAACTTCGTCAGCCGTTGCATAAGAAATACGCATAAAGCCACCTAAACCAAATGCGTCACCAGGAACAACAGCAACGCCAGTTTCTTCGAGCAACCATTCAGAAAATTCTGTGCAAGATTTTAGACCTTTGGCACGAATTAAAGGGCGGATATTGGCATAAGCATAGAATGCGCCATCTGCTGTTAAGCAAGAGATACCTTTGATTTCATTCAAGCCATTTACCACTAAGTCGTGACGACGTTTGAATGCTTCAATCATCGGCTTAAGAACATCTTGTGAACCATTCAAGGCCGCTTCAGCAGCAACTTGGGAAATCGATGTCGGGTTAGACGTTGATTGTGATTGGATCTTTTTCATTGCACTAATAATTTTGGCTGGACCCGCTGCATAACCAATACGCCAGCCTGTCATCGCATAGGCTTTCGATACACCATTTAATACAATGGTACGGTCATATAAATCAGGCGCTACAGTCGCAATGTTATAGAACTCATCTTCCCAACGAATTGGTTCATACATATCGTCTGAAGCGACATAGACATGTGGATGACGACGAAGTACTTCAGCCAAAGCTTCTAATTCAGCTTTGGTGTAGATCATACCTGTTGGGTTAGATGGACTATTTAAGACCACTAAACGAGTATTTGCTGTGATTGCTGTTTCTAATTGCTCAGGGGTGATTTTAAAGCGTTGTTCTTCACCACACTTTACGATCACAGGTGTACCTTCCGCAATAATCACCATATCTGGGTAGCTTACCCAAAATGGAGCAGGGATGATCACTTCATCGCCTTTGTTTAACAAAGCAAGTGCTAAGTTAAAGAAGCTTTGTTTACCACCACAAGATACTAAAATTTGGTTAGCTTGATAATCTAAATTATTGTCACGTTTTAATTTTGCAATAATTGCTTTCTTTAAGCTTGGAGTACCGTCTACTGCTGTATATTTTGTAAAGCCTTTGTTGATCGCTTCAATTGCAGCATCTTTGATGTGTTGAGGGGTATCAAAGTCTGGTTCGCCTGCACCTAAACCAATCACGTTTTTACCAGCAGCTTTAAGCTCAGCAGCTTTGTTGGTAACTGCAAGTGTAGGAGATGGTTTGATGGCATTGACACGATCAGAGAGACGTACGTCCACGGCATTATTCCTTCTTATGGGATTAAAAATAAAAAAAGCATGTTATCTTAGCTTAAATAGAAATGGTTGTGGTTGAAACCCGCCTTAATCGTATAAAAAGTTACCAAATTGTAAGTATTGGTTTGGTTCTCATTTTTTTCATATTTTATTTTTATCATCATCATAAAAAATCTATTACAATAGTGGTTAGAAATTTTGATTTCGAGAGAATTTCAATGAGTGATCAACAACCAAAAGCCAAAAAAGCTTTGGTCAAATTACCTTTCCCGATGCCATCGGCACTGGATGATTCTGAGAGTGCTGTGCATAATCAGGTACGTCCAAAGCCTGAGCAATACGCAGATCGAACGTGGATGCCACCGCGTGGTACTCGTCGTTCGATGGGGAAACGTTAGAAAAAAGCCAATCATTATATGATTGGCTTTTTTATTTTAAGTACGATTAATCGGGTGCTGAATCTCAAGTTCGCCACGCCAAAGTTTGATGAAGTCTTGTTCATCTATGTCATAAAGTTCCATCAGCGCAATAATCACACTGACAAAGATCATCGCGCCTTCGGTGTTATTTTGAAAATGGAAAATTTTTCCATTTAACTTTCCTAAAATATCGTTGATTTCATGTTCGCGTCCACGTCCATAACGATCACGTGGGTATAGCTCTTCATTCAGAACAATTAAGGCAATAGCTTTTTCAGCAGGGGATAATTGGGTTTTATCTAAAGCTTCAGTAAAGGATTCATAGCCGTGATTGAAATAGAAGATGACGTCATCGGTGATAAAGGCATGAACCATATCTGCCGTTAAGTTTGGAAATTGTGAAACGGCATCTTCTTCAATGTAGGGACGGAATGATTCTGGGAAAATAACATTGGAATGAATCCCTTTAAATAAAGGTGCAATTTCTGACACTTTATAGCCCGCAATTCCACAACCGAGAGCAGTCAAAAAGTATTTTGTTTTGGGGTGATTTTCGGCATAGATTTTAAAATCATTCACATAATGCTCAATTTGTGAAAGTGGCATTTGCTGAATATGTTCATTCAGCGTTGGAATGGCAAAACTTTGACCTGCCCAACCACGTCCAACACCTTTGACTGCTGCAAAATGTTGTGCGGCAACCCGAGCTGCGCCACTGTCATGTTGACCTGCTAGATTACTGCCAAAAACAAAGACAGTATCTTCTGGGAGTTCGGTGACTATACTTTCATCGTGGTATTGGTAAGACATATTTTTATCATTAAAATTGTGTATAAGTTTCATGTTGCAACTGATTGCGTAGTTGGTCAAATAGAAAAATGAATACGTGAGGGTGTTCTATGATTATGATCATTTTGTGCGGTTGCTACATAATAGTGAATATTACAGCATTGAGTAATCCTCAATCATCCCCATAAAATGAATGAACTAAAATTTAGTATGACAGTATCTTTATGAGCGAAAACCAACCATTTGAATTAGTCACCAATTATCAACCTGCAGGCGATCAACCACAGGCGATTGAAAAATTGGTCAGTGGCATTGAACAAGGTTTTCGTAATCAACTGCTACTGGGCGTTACAGGTTCAGGTAAAACCTACACCATGGCAAATGTGATTGCCCAAACCCAACGTCCAACCATTGTCATGGCACATAATAAAACCCTTGCAGCTCAGCTTTATGGTGAGTTCAAATCATTTTTCCCCAACAACGCGGTTGAGTATTTCGTTAGTTATTATGATTACTATCAACCCGAAGCCTATGTGCCATCATCAGATACATTTATTGAAAAAGATTCAGCCATTAATGATCACATTGATCAAATGCGTCTCTCGGCAACACGTGCATTATTAGAACGCCGAGATGCGATTATTGTGGCATCGGTTTCTGCGATTTATGGTTTGGGTGATCCAAATGCCTACATGCAGATGTTGTTACATATTGTACAAGGTGATCGAATTGGTCGTGATGACATTATCCGTCGTCTGGTTGAGATGCAATATACTCGTAATGAACTAGAGTTTTTGCGTGGTACATATCGTATTCGCGGTGAAATTATTGATATTTTCCCTGCGGAATCCGATCAGGATGCGATTCGCGTTGAGTTGTTTGATGATGAAGTTGATTCGATCCGTTGGTTTGATCCTTTAACTGGAAAATTGGTACGCAAAGTTCCGCGAGTTACCATCTATCCAAAAAGCCATTATGTTACGCCAAAAGATCATTTAACCCGTGCGATTGATACCATCAGAGATGAGTTGCAAGATCAACTTAAGTTTTTCCGTGAACACGACAAACTGCTTGAAGCCCAACGTATCGAACAACGCACGCGCTATGATTTGGAAATGATGCAGCAATTGGGCTATACCAATGGCATTGAAAACTATTCACGTCATCTTTCAGGGCGTCCATCAGGCGAAGCACCGCCGACACTATTTGATTATATTCCTGAAGATGCTTTGCTGATTATTGATGAATCACATGTCACCGTTCCTCAAATCGGCGCGATGTATAAAGGCGATCGTTCACGTAAAGAAAACTTGGTGAATTATGGTTTCCGTTTGCCGAGCGCACTTGACAATCGTCCGATGAAGTTTGAAGAGTGGGAGCGAATTGTACCGACGACTGTTTATGTTAGTGCAACTCCCGCACGTTATGAAATGGAAAAATCTGAACAGATCGTAGAGCAAGTGGTACGTCCAACGGGTTTGATTGATCCTGAAATTGAAGTGCGTCCTGTACTAACTCAAGTTGATGATGTTTTATCTGAAATTAATCTGCGTAAGCATTTGAATGAACGCGTGCTGGTGACGACATTAACTAAACGTATGGCCGAAGATTTAACGTCATATTTGAAAGAGTACGGCGTCAAAGTCGCATATTTACATTCGGACATCGATACGGTTGAACGCGTTAAAATTATCCATGATCTAAGAACAGGGGTACACGATGTTCTGATCGGGATCAATTTATTGCGTGAAGGTTTGGATATGCCTGAAGTTTCTTTGGTGGCGATTTTGGACGCAGATAAAGAGGGTTTCTTACGCTCGGAACGATCATTGATTCAGACCATTGGGCGTGCAGCACGTAACGTCAAAGGCAAAGCAATCTTATATGCGGACCGTATTACTGATTCGATGCGCAAAGCCATAGATGAAACAGATCGACGCCGTGCGAAACAAGTTGAATTTAATCTATTGCATGGTATTACCCCACGCAGTACCGTGCGCCAGACAACCAAAGAAATTGATTCAGGCGAAGTGTTAACTGATGATGAAATCGATGACAAAGTGCTTGATCAAGCGCAAGCAATGAGTGCTGATGAACAACACCTCGTATCTGATCCAAAATTGTTTGCGAAGCAGATCGGTAAACTTGAGAAGGAGATGCTCAAAGCCTCTAAAGAGTTACAGTTTGAGCAGGCAGCAAGGTTACGTGATGAAATCGTGCGCTTAAAAGCATATATGCTGCAATCGTAATATAGGAGAGAAATTCTCAATAGTGATACATTTCTCAACAGTTTTTGTTTATAAAATAGGCTAGCTTAATAAGCTAACTATATGACTATTTATAACAAATTTCTGTTTTGAGGATTTATCATGCCATTGATTACAAATTTCCCAAAATCGAGTTGGCGTTTAGCAAAAATTGCAATTGGTGGCGTAGTCCTGACGGGTTTGGCTATCGGGACATACGCTTATGCTCAATCAAAGCCTTTGCCTACCGTTGAAAAAGTAGAATTAGATAAGTATTTGGGTATTTGGTATGAGGTTGCACGTAAACCGATGTTTTTTGAGCGTAAGTGCGCTTATAACATCTCTGCCACATATACAGTGAACGAAAATGGCAATATCGTGGTAGATAACAAATGCTACGATATTGATGGAAATTTACAGCAAAGTTTAGGCGAAGCCTTTGTCGCAAACGCGCCATTTAACAGCAAATTGCGTGTTAGTTTTTTACCTGAAGGTGTACGTTGGATTCCAGTTGGGCGTGGCGATTATTGGATTCTAAAACTGGATGAAGAGTATCAAACTGTATTGGTCGGTGAACCACGCCGTAAATATTTATGGGTACTTTCGCGGACTCCAACACCGAATAAAGAAATTATTCATGAATATCTGAATTATGCCAAAACGGTTGGTTATGATATTGGTGATGTGATTTATCCTGAATATCGTTAAATAAACTATATTCTCTAAAAACCATGCTTGCATGGTTTTTTTATTTGCATATAGTGGATAAATCATGCATTCGCTAGCGTTTTTTTCTAGCCTAGATAGAGGTCAAAATGCTCAAAGGTATTATTTACTCAGTTTTGGCCTCTGTAACCTTTGGTGTTTTATTTTTTTACACCAAAGTATTAGGCGCATTTGATAGCGAGCAAACTTTTGGTTGGCGTATCATTGCGACTTTGCCATTTTTAACCTTGTTCATGTGGTTCAGTGGCGATTTGATTCATATCAAGACCATATTTAAACGGATTATGGCAAAGCCAAGTTTGTTATTATTTCTAATGACGACCTCATTACTCACTTCAGTGCAACTGTGGTTATTCCTATGGGGACCAATGCATGGTCGTGGTTTGCAAGTTTCATTGGGCTATTTCTTATTGCCGCTGATCTTGGTTTTGGTCGGACGTGTGCTGTATGGCGAGAAGCTGTCAAAGTTTCAATGTGTCGCAGTTGCTTTGGCGATGTTTGGAGTAGGACATGAGTTTTGGCGCTTAGGCAGCATTGCATGGGAAACTGCGCTCGTCGCGATTGGTTATACCGCGTATTTTGTGATTCGTAAAAAAATTCAAACGGATAATTTAGGTGGTTTTTGGTGGGATTTATTGCTGATTCTTCCTATTGCAATTTTCCTTACTCAAACAGGGGATACGCCGTATCTCAAGTTTTTTGATGCGCCAGTTCTGATTGCGATCATCATGGGGCTTGGATGCTTAAGTGCAATTGGTTTGGGAAGCTTCATTTTAGCAAGTCGTTATCTGCCACTGATTATTTTTGGTTTATTGGGATATTTAGAACCGGTGCTTTTGGCGCTTGTTTCCTTGTTGCTTGGAGAGAAAATCGGAGCAGAGGAATGGTTCACTTATATTCCAATTTGGTTGGCTGTACTGGTTTTAGTGATCGAGGGTGCTGTACATTTATTGCAACAGAGAAAACGAAAGCAACATTTGGAACTTAATTTAAAACAGTACCCAAAACGCTTAGATGACGACCAATGAACAGTGATTACTTTAAAATGGATCACGGCTATTACGATGATTGAAAAAGATTTTTACCTAAAATCACAAAAATAATTATAGGTATTTTATGAATTTATGGCTGATTGCGACAAAATCTCAACAACTTGAGCAGCTTTTGATTCAATCTTGATGATAATTCTATTACAATTAGGCGTTTTTAAAATTCACGCCCAGTATAGATATTAAATTAGAGGACGTAACTGTGAGCAAAGACACTATCGTTGCCCTACACGCAGAACATCAAGGCCGTTGGAAAAACCGTGAAGAAATCGCGGAACACATGATTGCGTTGATTGGTCAATTATACCGTGAGAAGAATATTGTTGTTTCTGTTTACGGTCGTTCTTTAATAAACCGTTCGGTAATCCAGATCTTAAAATCACATCGTCGTACACGCATGCTTGATGTTGAGCTTTCAGTTGTCAATACCTTCCCAATCTTGGAAGCGTTAATGAAAGTTCAAAACATTGGTTCTGCTGAAGTTGATATCGGTAAACTTGCTGTTGAATATAAAAATGAAGGTGGTGATGTAGACGCTTTTGTTGCAAAAGCAGTTTCATCAATCGAAGGTAAGGCAACTTCTGAACAACCTAAAGATGTGGTGCTATACGGTTTCGGTCGTATTGGTCGTATCTTGGCTCGTTTAATCATCAGCCAATCAGGTTTAGGTCGTGGTTTAAGCCTTAAAGCAATCGTTGTACGTAAATCATCTGATGGTGACTTGGCAAAACGTGCTTCATTGTTACGTCGTGATTCTATCCACGGTACTTTTGCTGGAACGATCTCTGTTGATGAAGAAAATGAAGCAATCATTGCCAATGGTAACTTCATTAAAGTGATTTATGCATCAAGCCCAAGCGAAGTAGACTACACCGCTTATGGCATCAATAATGCACTTTTAATCGACAATACGGGTAAATGGCGTGATGCTGAAGGCCTGAGCCAACACTTGAAATGTGCAGGCGTTGCGCGTGTTGTATTGACTGCGCCAAGTAAAGGCGAAATGAAAAACGTGGTCTTTGGTGTAAACAACACTGATATTTTAGATGAAGACAAAATCATCTCTGCTGCAAGCTGTACCACTAACGCAATTACTCCTGTATTAAAAGTTTTAGATGACAAGTACAAAGTATTAAATGGTCATGTTGAAACAGTTCACTCATTCACAAATGACCAGAACTTGATTGATAACTACCATAAAGCTGATCGTCGTGGTCGTGCTGCAACTTTGAACATGGTCATCACTGAAACAGGTGCTGCGAAAGCCGTTGCTAAAGCTCTACCTGCATTGAAAGGTAAGTTAACAGGTAACTCTGTTCGTGTTCCTACACCAAACGTTTCTCTTGCGATCTTGAACTTGAACTTAGAGAAAGAAGTTGATCGTGAAGAAGTGAACGAATATATTCGTCAAATCTCGATTAACTCTAGTTTACAAGGTCAAATTGGCTATACCAACTCAAGTGAAGTGGTATCAAGTGACTTTATTGGTTCACGTACTGCGGGTGTGTTTGATGCGCAAGCAACAATTACCTCTGGTACTCGTTTAACTGCTTATGTTTGGTACGATAACGAAGTTGGCTATAGCTGCCAAGTGTTACGTATCGCAGAACAAATGTGTGGCGTAAACTATACAAAAATTCCTGCTGAAACAAATGCATAATTTGTTTTTAGGTTAAAAATTAAAACCCAGTTTCGACTGGGTTTTTTATTGACTGTACAGAATACAAGCAGATTAAAACACAAAAATCGTTGAGAATAATGAGAAAGGGAATTGATTAGTTAGGAATACTTCATTGTTGCAGTTTAAGCGTTTGTTTGCAGTTTTTGCTTTGATTATTATTGCCAACTTGTGTGGTGTCTATATCGCGATGTGGGTGTTTAAACACTTTAATATCAATATTCCATTGAAAGATCAAAAAGTCGCGATTGATTTACAAGAACCTTTACAAGTTCGGGTTAAAGTGAAAGATGCTTTAGATGTCGAGGTGAATGGACGTGTCGATGCGCAAATTCCAATTAATGAACAATTGAATGTTGCTTTAACTCAGACACTCACGCCACGTGTTTATTTCGATAGTTCAGTTCCGATTAGCACTATGATTCCAGTTCAAGAAGTGATTAAGGTCAATCAAAACTTACCGATAGATACAAAAGTACAGGTCAAAATTCTGGGTAAAGATGTGACTTTGCCTTTAAAAGGAACGATTCCTTTGCAACTGGATGTGCCGATCAATATCCAAGTACCGTTACAGCAAAACGTACATTTAAAGTTTGATGCACCTGTAAAAACAGTTTTAAAAGAGAATTTAAATATTCCATTAAAAACACAACTCAATGCCAATATTCCAATTCAAGGAAAATTAAATGTACCGATTACTTCAGAACTCAATGCCTCTGTTGATGTAAAAAATACTTTGCCTGTCAAAATTGCACAGGGTGAACTCAAGATTCCGCTATCGAGTATGTATTTGGGTCGCGTGCAATCTCAGTCTGTCGATGCGAGTCTAAATAAAAAAGATGCGAAAGCAGGTGAGTGATGCTGATGCTTAAATCATTTAAAAGTGTGTTGATTAGTTTTGTCATTTTAACCACCTTGGTTGCGATCTTGTTTTGGTTCTATCTCAATATTCAGGCATCAGTCATGGTGTCTGCGCAGCAAGCAGATATTCGGTTGCCTGAGTCACTTTCGACCAAGATTCAGGTCGGTGATCACCTACGAGTCAGGTCTGAGGGGGAGTTAAAGAGCACCTTAGTGATGGATCGTACTTTGCAATTACCTTTGCAAGGAAAATACTTAGCAGATCTGCGTTTTGAAGTGGAAACGCCGATTACAGTGAATATTGATTATGAAACCACACTCAAAGTCGATCAGGTGATGCCAATCGAGACGACAACTGATTTAATTTACCAAAAGAAGCTTCTGCCCAAATTTCCTTTAAAACTAGATATCCCCGTAAAGTTAGATATTCCATTTCAGTTGAAGCGTGCTTATACCATCCCTGTGAAAATCGTATTTGACGGACCTGTTTATTTTGCTTTTGATGAATCAATCAATTTACCGATTAAACATCAATTCAATCCAAGTTTTTATATCAACGATACCATCGATATGAATTCGATTTCATCGTTCAATGCAACCATGTTTAACGCTGTCCAAGAGACGAAGGCAAATTTAGAGATGCAAATGGACGTGCCATTGAAGAATGTAAGACCTTAAAAGAGCGAAATCACGCTTTTTTGCAGCCTATAAGGGCATTTGCTGATTTTAATATTCGAGTAATTTACGAAAATGTGGCAAAATATCCCGTTTTATAGAATTTAGAGGATTGGCGCATGCGCTTTGTTGATGAAGCAGTCATAATCGTAGAGGCTGGCGACGGTGGCAATGGCGTAGCTAGTTTTCGCCGTGAAAAGTTTGTCCCTTTTGGTGGTCCAGATGGTGGAGATGGGGGACGTGGTGGAAGTATTTATATCCAAGCCGATGATGATACCAGCACACTTGTAGACTTCCGTTATACACGTCGCTATCGTGCAGAACGTGGCAAAAATGGTTCGGGTGCGAACTGTTCAGGGCGTGGCGGTGAAGACGTTATATTAAAAGTTCCAGTTGGTACCACGATTGTTGATACAGAATCCGGTGACATTATTGGTGACTTAGTGGCTGATGGTCAGCGCGTTAAAGTTGCTCATGGTGGTGATGGCGGTCTAGGTAATACGCACTTTAAATCATCAACCAACCGCGCACCACGTAAATGTACCACAGGTATTAAAGGCGAATATCGCGAAGTTCGTTTAGAGTTAAAAGTACTTGCGGACGTTGGCTTACTGGGTATGCCGAATGCAGGTAAATCAACCTTTATTCGTGCGGTCAGTGCTGCAAAACCAAAAGTTGCAGATTATCCATTTACCACGATGGTGCCTAATTTAGGTGTGGTCGATGCCGATCGTCATCGCTCATTTGTAATGGCTGATATTCCAGGATTGATCGAAGGTGCGGCAGAAGGCGCTGGCTTAGGGATTCGTTTCCTTAAACACTTAGCACGTACTCGTATTCTCTTACATATCGTGGATGTAGAACCGATTGATGGTTCTGATCCTGCATATAATGCCAAAGCGATTTCGGCTGAGTTAGTGAAGTTCTCACCAACCTTGGCTAAGCTTCCAGTTGTTCTTGTATTGAACAAGCTTGATCAAATTGCAGAAGATTCAAGAGAAGAGTGGTGTCAACACATCTTAGATGAATTGCAATGGACAGGACCAGTGTTCAAAACATCTGGCTTACTTGCTGAAGGCACCAAAGAAGTCGTTTATTACCTCATGGATCAAATCGAACAACAACGTGAACGCGAAGTTGAAGATCCTGAGTATGCAGCAGAAGTTAAAGCCTTCCGTGAGCAGCTTGAAGTTGAGACACGTGAACAAACCATCGCAGCAAAAGAAGCTTATCGTGAGATGCGTAGAGCACAGCGTTTAGCTGGTCTTGAGAGCGATGATGAAGACTTTGATGACGATGAAGACGACAGTGATGTAGAAAGCGTCTACATTCGTGACTAGGCTTTTTTAGTTCCTCTTTTTGCGATGCTTTCGTCGCAATTCGGGGGGAAACAAATTGAGGGAAAAATGATAGAAGTGGTCGATATGCAACGTCAGCTCAATACGTGTAAACGAATCGTTGTTAAAATCGGATCATCTTTACTCACTGCAAATGGGCAAGGTTTAGATTTAAATGCAATTTCGCATTGGGCGAAACAAATTGCAGATCTACACAATGCAGGACATGAAATTATACTCGTGTCGTCAGGTGCAGTCGCAGAGGGGATGGTACGCATGAAATTTGCGAATCGACCCACTGATCTCCCTAGTTTGCAAGCATGTGCTGCCATTGGTCAAATGGGTTTGATTCATACATGGTCAAACGTATTGGATCAGCATGGAATCAAAACGGCGCAAGTTTTACTCACGCATGATGATCTCGCAGACCGTCGCCGTTATCTCAATTCTTGTGATGCATTGCAGAACTTGATTGATTGGCGCGTGATCCCTGTGATTAATGAAAACGATACGGTATCTACAGACGAAATTCGTTTTGGTGATAATGATACCTTGGCTGCAATGGTAGCAGGTCAGGTTCAGGCTGAATTGTTGATTATTTTGACTGATCAACAAGGTATGTTTGATTCCGACCCTCGTAGTAATCCAAATGCGAAGCTCTTTTCTGCTGTGCGTGCATTGGATGACAGTTTATTTGAAATGGCAGGCGGTGGTGGTGTTTTTGGTCGTGGTGGTATGGTGACCAAAGTTCGTGCTGCACGTTTGGCTGCACGTTCAGGTTGTCCAACATTGATTGCCAGTGGCGAAAGTGAACACGTACTTGCGCGTTTGATGGCTGGTGAAATGTTAGGTACTTTGTTCACCACTGATAATGATCGTGTCACTGCAAACAAAAAGTGGTTAGCTGCACATTTACAAACTGCAGGGCGTTTAGTGATTGATGCTGGTGCGGTTGAAGCAATCAAACTCAAGCATCGCAGTTTATTGCCCGTTGGTGTAAAAGCGATTGAGGGGCATTTTGATCGTGGTGACGTGGTTGAGTGTGTTGATCAGAAAGGACAGCGCATCGCGGTTGGGCGTGTTAATTTCAGCTCTCGTTCAGCAGATATGGTTAAAGGGCTGAGTTCTGATAAAGTGCATCAACTCTTAGGTGAGGCACGTTCATTGGAAATGATCCATCGTAACCATATGGCGATTTACTAATCCAGATATTGCTTTGTTAGCATAAAAAAGACTTCTCAATCAGAAGTCTTTTTTATGCCTAAAGTTTTTGGACTATTTATGTTGTTGAATATTTTTGCCCATACGTGCCAGTAAAATCACTGGAATAAGTCCTACCAACACAATCAATAGCGCAGCGATAGCACCATCTTCATAAGTGCCTCTTGAGGCTTCAGCATAGAGTTGGGTGGCGAGTGTTTCCATATTGAGCGGTCTAAGCAGTAAGGTAGCAGGCAACTCTTTCATACAGTCAACAAAGATCAATAATGCTGCTGAGATGATCGCTGGGCGTAACAGGGGTAGATGAACTCGCCATAAGATACCAAACTTATTTTGTCCTAAGTTCTGTGCGGCATCATCAAAGACACCATGAATACGATTATAGCCAGATTCGATTCCACCAATTGCGATCGCAAGGAAACGAACACAGTAGGCATAGATGAGGGTGAACGTGGTACCTAAAAATAATAAACCTGTGTTAATCCCAAGTTTAAATTCAAGAAAGTCCGCGACCGCATGGTCGATTTTTCCTAAAGATAACATTAACCCAATCGCAAGCACCGTACCCGGAATCGCATAGCCCAAGCTAGAGATGCGACTAAACCATGTGTTTTGGCTAAAGCGAGCGGCACTGACGATCAAGAAACCAATAAAAATCGTGATCAAAGTTGCAAGGCTTGCCAAGCTAAGCGTATTGATTGATGCTTGTAATAAATAATCTGAAAAACCTGCATATTGAAGGCGCTTATAAGATTCAACCAATAGATGACTGATTGGAATCAGAAAACCGATACAAATCGGAATCAAACCCAGCCCGAAGAATAACAGCGCTTTGCTTCCTGTGACAGCTTGAGCAGGCATCAGTCGGCTACGTTGGGCTGAATTCATATAACGTTGTTTACGTCGTCCCAGTCGTTCTACGACCACCAATAAGGTAATGATCATTAACATGAAGATCGCAATTTGAGCAGCACTGGCCAAATCAGATTGGTTGGTCCATGTTGAATAGATCGATAGGGTCAGTGTTTTTACACCTAAAAACTCAGTCGCGCCGATATCATTAATGGTTTCCATTAAGGCCAAACTCGCACCGACTGCGATTGCGGGGCGTGCAAGGGGAATGGCGACACGTAAAAAAACTTGATTTGGTTTCAATCCCAGACTACGTGCAACTTCAACCAGACTGGCTGATTGCATTAAAAACATGGCACGTGTACTTAAATAGACATAGGGATACAACACAAAACTTAATAAAAAAATACAGCCCCAAACCGAGCGAATATTGGGAAACCACCAAGGCTGTGCTTCCCAGCCAAACCAGCCACCGAGTACACTTTGTAACGGCCCAATGGGATGCAAGATATCAATATAGCTATAGGCAATAATATACGTGGGTACTGCGAGGGGCAACAATAGTGCCCAGTCTAAAAAGGCTCGCCCTCGAAATTGATAAGCCGTAACTAACCATGCACTGCCTGTTCCGATCAAAATCGTGAGTATACCTACGCCAAGAAGTAATAACGTCGTATCGATTAGTGTCGGTGGGAGGACATAACGAATCAGATGTTCCCAAATATCACTATTGCCTTGTAATGCCGTTACGATCAACGCCAATACAGGTAAACAGGCCAACAGCGTCAATAGCCCACTGAGTGAAAATAATAAATTAAAGGTATATTTTTTTTTCATCGTCGAGGGTTTGAGTATACGGAAAGGGAGGAAAGTTCAACTGGGTAGCTTAACAGGCGACAAGTCAGTTGCCGCCTGTCAGTCGGACAAGATTTAGTGATTAAATTGAACTTTATCGACTAAAAGATTGGCTGTTTTACGATGACGTGCAATATCACTGAGTCGAATTTTGTCAACTTCAAGTTTACCGAAGCTGGCAATAATCGGATCAATTTTAACGCCAGCTTTTACTGGGTATTCAAAACCACTTTGCGCATAAATTGCTTGGGCATGATCTGATGCTAAAAACTCAAGAAGTTGAACCGCTTCTTTACGGTTCGGCGCATGTTTTGCGACCACTGCACCTGAAACGTTGATATGCGTACCGCCATTTTTAAAACGTGGTAATACCACATTAATGGCATTGCCCCAACGTTGTTGTTCGGCATCACCCGTGCGCATCGTACCGACATAATAGGTGTTGGCTACGCCGATATCACAAATCTTGCCAAGGATGTCTCGTGCAACATCACGGTCACCACCACTTGCTGGACGCGCCAAATTTGCCTTTACGCCACGCAGCCATTTTTCAGTCGCTTTTTCACCATGGTGGGTGATGTAGGCCGCAATTAAGCTGGTGTTATATGAATGGCTACCTGAGCGAATACAAATTTTACCTTTCCACTTTGGATCGGCTAAATCTTCATAGTTGATTGCGGTGAGCGGGGTACGATCTTTTGAGGCATATACGGCACGTGCCCGCATAGATAAAGCATACCAGTGTCCATTTGCAGCACGTAAATTCCCTGGAATAGCACGATCGAGAACTTTTGAGTTGACACGTTGAGTTAAACCACTTTCAACGATATCGACTAAATTACCAAAATCAACCGTAAGCATGACATCGGCAGGAGAGCGACGACCTTCTGCTTTCACACGTTCAAGCAAACCATCTTTGATGAAAACAGTATTCACCTTAACACCCGTTTTCTCGCTAAATTCTTGTAACAGTGGTTGAATCAAAACAGGTTCTCTTGTGGTATACAGGTTGACTTGAGCAGCATTTACCCAACTACTCGCAAGTGCAACGAGTCCTGTTAAAACAATATGACGCTTAGACAGTTGTTCCATTTTTTCTAATTCCTAATCACAAGGTTTAAACTTGAAGTGTTTGTTCAGTACTAAGGTGATCTGTGTTGAAACTGTCATCCGATGCATAGAAAAAACATGTTGTTAAATCTACAGAAAGATAAACCTGTTCAGTTTCAGCAAAATTTTGTCGATGGTCAACGTGAGCCAGTAATATAATATCTTGCAAATCAAGCTGTAAACGCAGTAATTGAGTGTGTCCCATAAAGCTCGATGAAATCACTTTGGCAGCTAAAGTCCCCTCAGCGGGTACACGGAACACATTGAGTTGATGAGGGCGGAAACAACACTGAATTGGCTGCTGAGTTGCATTTAAGTGCTGAGGTACAGCGATCGTTCCAAAAATGCTGGTAATTTGGTGATCCAATCGTTGCGTTGGTATTTCATTTAAAGCAGAAAAATAACGTGCAGCAAATAAGGTTTTCGGTTGTAAATAAAGTTGTTTCGGGGTACCGATTTGAATGATCTTACCTTGATGCATCAGAATAATCTGATCTGAAATTTGCAGCGCTTCTTCAGGATCATGAGTCACGATAATTGTTGTCGTGGCTGTTTTTTTTAAAATTTCGATAGTGCTTTGTCTGATTTGATCTCGTAAACGGTGATCAAGATTAGAAAAAGGCTCATCCATGAGTAAGACATGAGGTTTTGGTGCAAGGGCACGTGCTAAAGCCACACGCTGTTGCTCGCCACCAGATAAGGTATAAGGATAACTGTGTAGATGATGATGCATCGAAACATGTTTTAATGCTTGTTCTGCTATCGATTGTCGTTGTGGTTTTGGGAATTTTTTTAATCCAAACATGACATTTTCCAACACACTCAAGTGTGGGAAAAGTGCATAGTCTTGAAACACTAAGCCAATATTGCGGTCTTCGGCGGCAACCTGCTGTTGAGCATCCCATAAGGTATTTTGTTCGAGTTGAATTGAACCGCTACTTGGCGTTTCTAAGCCTGCAATCAAACGCAGCATTGTGGTCTTTCCACAACCTGAATGTCCAAGTAAACAGACGATTTGCCCACTGGTCGCAGACCACGTCGCCTGATTTACAGCAAATCGTGAGCCATATTGTTTGCTCAATTGCTGGATAGTTAAGACATTGGCCTGAGGTGCAGTATGAGCATTCATGGTCAATTCACAAGACGATTTATTTGAACAAATGATAACTAATAATTCTTCTCATGTAGAGTCTTTTTCTAATTTCTTTTGCCTATGCATCGCTTCAATCGGATGTGCATCGACTAGCTCAGGTAGCGTATCGTCACGACCAACCATAAAGTATTGATCAGTGAGACTGAACATTTCAAGGTCCTCATGGCTATTGCCATAGGCATAGACTTGTTGGTAGTGGTCTAGATTATACTTTTCCAATACTCTGAGCTTCTTTTGCTCACAGCTACAATCTTTAGAATTGTAGTTACCCGATAGAATGCCATTGCTAATTTCTGTTTGCGTGCAAATCAGTTCAATATTTAGAAGTTCGCAAACTGGTGCCAAATATAAGTCAACTGAGGCTGAGACAAGCACCACATGATCACCACGTTGCTGGTGTAAATAAAGTTGTTGAAGTAGATTTTGGTCTAATTCTTTAATGATTTTTTGCGCATAGCGTGGTGCTAAACTTTGAGGTAAGTCTGCTGCAATTCCTCTAAACATGCTTTGAAATAAGCGCGGACGCATTGCATGAGCAGGATATAAGCCTAAATAATAAGCCATAACCCAAGGCAAGATTTTCAAGCCTCGGGTTACGATATGGTGTTTTGGAAAAGTGAAAAAAATAAATCCAGTAAAACTATCTTTCGGATAAAGTGTTCCATCAAAATCAAATAAAGCAAGGTTTAAAGTTTTATCTGTTTTGCTCTTTGCATGCATGTCTCATATCGTCCATTTACACGGCTCGCAAACCAATTGGTATTATAATCACGACTCAGCTTAGGACCTGAAATCACAACTTGGGGCATGATCGCATATTTTGCGTCTTTACCTGTTTTGCTTTGATATAAATTTTGTAGCGCAAGATAAGTTTGGGTGTTTTCTAGTTTTTTCGATTTTTCTTTTTTGAGATCGCTACGTACTTGACGCGGCGTGACCAAAACATTATTTGCAGCAAAAACCGAAATCAAGGCTTTTTCAGTTTGACTTTGCGTGGTGCGGATATTGCCTTCTTTATTATAAATAAGTAAATCGCCATCCAAACCGATTTCGATGTCGGTCAATGCATCCAACATGCTTTGGAATGCAGCATTGCGGCTCGAATACATTCCAGAATTATAATCAGCGAAACGATAAATTGCTTTATCATAATCGGCGGGGTAAACCATTAAACGATGGATGCCATAATATAAACCACCATATTGTGTATATAGATCATCGCGTAGTTCGGCTGTACTCATCCCGATACGTTTATGTTCTTTGGCATAATTAATATGGACTTGCATCGAACCAAGTGTCGTAATTGGATTCATCTTTTCACTGATGTCCTGACCCACCAACTTGGCTGCACCTGTTAAAGCACTGATATGATAGTGCTTTGCCATATAAGCAAAAATTTCACGATAAAGTAAATCAAGTTCTCGTTCAGTTTTAACGCGTCGCATTTGACGCATATAGTTATCTTCGGGTGAGGGTTGGGTTTTTAAAACCTCTTCAAAGTAACCTGCAATGGTTCCTCCGATATTTTCACCTAATTTGGCTTCAAATTTTTCTTTTAAACGCGTGTTAATTTCTTGGACTGCTTTCTCACCTAAGCCAGCCACTTGTGGATCTGCAATAAAATTTGATTCCTGATCCACCACAGCGACAATACTACAAACATTTTGTTTGGTTTGAGGAATACTTAATTCCTGCATAATGTCATGAATATCTTGCGCCCACGATTGACGGTCATTCACACGTGATGGAATGACTTTTTTAATGTGCTCAGCTTGCATTTCAGGTTCTTTACTATTTGACCACCATGCTTTATCACAAGCGGTTAAACCAACACATGTTGCAAGGATGCTCATCGCTTTTAATAAAGGATGAGTCGGAGAGGTTTTGTTCATAATCAAGACAACACCGCATAAAAAGATGAGCTGAATGGGCGAATGAAGTATACTATGTTGATCAAAAATTGTAAGAAAATATATGTATATTGGTTCCTATCAACTGTCAAATAATCTGATTGTTGCTCCGATGGCGGGTGTAACTGACCGACCATTTAGAACGCTGTGCAAATACTTTGGTGCAGGGCACGCCGTTAGTGAAATGATGACGGCCGATAAAACCTTACGTATGACCAAAAAAAGCTTATATCGAGCAAATTTCGATGGTGAACTTGCCCCGATTTCTGCACAGATTGCGGGTTCTGATCCAGAGCAGCTCGCTGAGGCCGCGCGTTATCAGGTTGCCAATGGTGCACAAATTGTTGATATCAATATGGGATGTCCAGCAAAAAAAGTCTGCAACAAACTCGCAGGCTCAGCGTTGTTGCAAGATGAAGACCTCGTTGCTCGTATTTTGGATACCGTAGTGGCCGCAGTTGATGTTCCTGTGACTTTAAAAACTCGACTGGGTTTTTTAAATGGCGAAGAAAATATTTTACGTGTTGCTAAACGTGCAGAACAAGCGGGAATCGCTGCTTTAGCTTTGCATGGACGTACGCGCGAAGATATGTATTTAAATAACGCGCGTTATGAACTGATCAAACGAGTAAAAGAAATTCTGAGTATTCCTGTGATCGCCAATGGCGATATTGATAGTCCAGAAAAAGCCAAATATGTTTTGGACTATACAGGGGCCGATGCCATTATGATTGGTCGTGCTGCGCAGGGACGACCTTGGATATTTAGAGAAATCGGTCATTATCTGCAAACAGGCGAACATCTGGCCGCACCAGATATTGCTGAAGTGAAAATGGTTTTATTGGGGCATTTGGCTGAGCTTTACCAGTTTTATGGTGAGTATTCTGGTTGTCGTATTGCACGTAAACATATTGCTTGGTATACCAAAGGTTTACGTTCAAGTAACGAGTTTCGTCAAAATATGTATAAGGTTGAAAGTACGGCCGATCAAGCAAAAGTGGTGGAGTCTTACTTTGATCAACTGCTTGATCAAGGTCAGCGTATGAGTGATGTGCAGGTTGAGCAGGTTAATTTGTTAGAGATAAAATGATCATTGATTTATTTTAGTTGAAAGTAGCCTGTAGTTGAATCGCTCGACTACAGGCTTGTTAATTATTCTAAATGTGATGTGATTTTTTTAAGAATATCTAAGATCACATCAAACTCACTTTGTAGTGGGGTGCTTTTACGGGTAATTAATGCAAGTGTGCGGCTTGGTGCATCTTGAATTGATTTAATCGCAATCGCATCATTGCCACTCAGCATACTATTTTTGATTGCAATTTCAGGTAGTAGCGTAAAGCCAAGATCAGAAGATACCATCTCGACTAAGGTCGGTAAGGAACTTGCTTTTAAGCGATGATCATTTTTACGCTCACCGACAGGGCATGCACTCAAAGCATGATCACGTAAACAATGACCTTCTTCGAGTAACATTAAACGGGTCAGATCAAGGTCATCTAAACTGTTTGCATGAATCGCATTACTATCGTTTTTGTTGTAAACAAGCGACAAATGCTCTTTCGCAATTTCAGAGACTTTTAGACCACGAGTATCAAAAGGAAGTGCCAGCACAATCATGTCAAGATTGCCATGTTCGAGCTTTTCTACAATTTTTTCACTTTGCGCTTCATGGAGATGCAGTTGGATTTTGGGTAAGTGTTGATGAACTTCATCAAGCAACTGAGTCAAAATAAACGGCGCAATGGTTGGAATAATACCCAGATGCAAATCACCAGTTAGTGGTTCACTCATTTCTCGACTTAAGCGCATGAGGTCCTGTGCATCAGCCAATAACACACGTGCGCGCGCTACAACTTGTTCACCTAAAGGGGTTAAGCGAACGTTTTGACGATCACGTTCAACTAAGACGCCACCTAACAGACGCTCTAATTCCATAATCCCCCCAGACAATGTGGACTGGGTAACAAATGAACGGCGTGCTGCTTCAGTAAAATGTAATGTTTCTGACAACGTAACTAAATATGATAGCTGTCTTAATGAGGGTAATGCAGCCATAGTGTCCTAGTGTGATGATCTAAAATGATGAACAAACAAACCGCTAAGTTGAGGAATGAAATGTGCTGGAATATCATGCCCCATTCCTTGAATTAATTCAAACTTAGCACCAGAAATTGCTTTTGCAACTGCTTTCCCATGACTTGGTGGTAACAAACGATCTTTTGAACCATGTACAACCAAGGTTGGTTGAGTAATATTCTTGTTTAAAGGTAACAAAGAACCCGTACATAATATTGCTAAAAATTGTTGAAGTACACCCGCTGGATAAAAACTACGGCGATATAATTTACGAATGGTTTGAATTGTTTCGAGTTGGTTCACATAACCTGGCGAGCCAATAATTTGAAATACTTTTAAACTGTGATTAACAATTGCTTCTTCATCATGCGCTTCAGGTCTACCGAGTAAACTAAAAAGTTGCTTTGGATGCGGTAATTTTAGAAAGGGCTGATTATTACTGGTAAATAATAAGCCAACCTTTTCGACTTTCTCAGGATATTTTGCTGCAACGATTTGGGAAATCATGCCACCCATTGATGCACCTAAAATATAGGTTTTCCCGAGACCTAATTGGTCAATCAACATCGCCACATCATCAGCCATATCATACAGCGTATAAGGCGCACCTTCATTTCCTAAGCCCAACATAAAGCGGCTCATCAATTTCATGGTATTGAGGCGTTGTTTTTTATTACGAATTTTTGAAGATAAACCGATATCACGATTATCAAAACGAATAACCCGAAAACCTTGATCAATCAAAGATTTACAAAAAAAATCAGGCCAAAACAGCATTTGAGCACCCAATCCCATGATCAGCAAAATCGTTGGGTGTTCAGGGTTGCCTCCAATTTCAACATGTAACTCAATTCCATTGCCCAAAGTGACTTTGGTTTCTTGCATAAATGAAGTATAAGGCGACGCATTGAATTGAAAGGCACTGTTCATGGGATTTGTTCCGAGTTGAATTCTTTTTATCAATCGTGAGTTTGTTGGTCTTGATTTCACAACAAACTCATTATAGTTAGATTTTAAACTTGTGCAGGAATTAAATCTGGAACAAGTTTGGTTAAAGTTAAACGTTGTTTACTTGCTGTTGCACCGAGCAGGACAAAACCTCTTAATGTACCTTCAGCATCATTGGCTTTTGCAAGCATACCATCATCAAATTCTTCAGTTTCCCAGTTTACTTCGACACCGATTGGTGCAGGTAAAACGGTCAATGGCGCAGCTGGCGTTTTTACAGCAACTGGCATCGCAGGATAATGTACCGCAGTATTTTGACCGCTCAGTGTTTTAGCCAAAGCGCGCGCTTGTTGCATGATTGGCATCACAAATGGAAGCAGTGTGCCATTTACTTCTGCACAGTCACCAACCGCATAGATATCGGCTTGATTCGTTTCCAATAATGTATTGGTAATGATTCCACGGCTGGTTTGAATTCCTGCTGCTTTGGCTAAAGCTGTATTTGGTTGTAAGCCAATTGCGGAAAGTACAATATCAGCGACTAAGGTTTTACCGTTGGCGAGAGTAACTTCGTAGTCTTCACCATTATTAATTTTAGTGACTTTTTCTACCGTAGTAGAAAGGGCGAATTTGATCCCTGCTTGTTCTAGGTTGGTTTTAAATGCATCAGCAACATGATTAGGCAACAAACGACCAAGGGGTTGTGGCGCGAGATCAATCACCGTGATGTCATAGTCACTATGCAGTAAGTCGTTGGCAAATTCACAACCAATTAATCCCGCACCTAGAATAACCACACGCTTGTCTTTACGTTTCGCTAAGTTCTCACGGAATGTGCGATAGTCGATCAGTGAGTTTACAACATGAATATCATCACTACCGTCACCAGAAATGGCTAAACGGATTGGATTTGCACCGACCGCAAGCACCAGTTTTGAATAGGGTTGGGTAATGCTTTCACCATTTTTTTCTAATATGATTTCATGATTTTCGGCATTGATTTCTTTGACCCAAGTTTCTGCTTCAATACGCATGTTCAGTTGGGTTGCCATTTTTGCGGCATCACCCAAAGCGATTTGTTCAGGTGCTTTTTTGCCAGCAAATGCATTGGATAGTGTTGGTTTTGCATAATTTACCGCATCATCTGCACAGATCATAACGAGTTCTTGTTCTGGGCTCAGTTTGCGAAACTCACGAGCAACGGTATAACCTGCCATACCTGATCCGATGATGATGATAGGATGCATTATATTCTCCAACATTTTTTCATTTAAAAATAAATTATAGAAAAAAAGACCATGTGATCATGGCCTTTTTGACAATCTTAGATTTCAATCATTTCAAAATCAGCTTTTGAAACGCCGCAATCTGGGCAAGTCCAATCATCTGGGATGTCTTCCCATTTAGTTCCTGCTGCAATGCCGTCTTGTGGCCAACCATCTGCTTCGTCGTAAATCCACCCACAAACGATACATTGATATTTTTTCATGTGACTCTCCAAACTGATAGGTATGCTCAAATTGCCTTTCAGTAAACTATTCCATAATGTCGCTACGATCGCTGCAATACAACAAACTTGTGTTGATTGGGAGTTAGATTTTTACGCAGATCGACTTTTAAGTAAAGTAAATGCAAGAGTTTAATCATTTATAGAAAAAGTAATATGGCAATTCTAGCTGAAAGTCTTGTTATTTGTGCAATTACTCTAATTTTTGTAGTCGTAAATATGACGATGTAATTTAAAAAGGTGTAAATGTATAAATATGGTTTGATTGAAAAATGAACACTTGGACTTAAGATATCATAATTATCACCACCAAGATGGAGCAACAATACATGGAAACCTTAACTTATACGATAAAAATAAATGCACCTAAACAGAAAGTTTGGGAGGTGTTATGGGCAACCGAAACCTATCAAACATGGACAAAGTTTTTTTCGTGCAGTTCAACGATGCAAACCGACTGGAAAGTCGGTGGCAAAACCTATTTTTGTGATGGGGAAGGAAATGGCATGGTGTCTACCATTGAACATTTAGATGAGTTGAATACGGTTGTCTTTAAACATCTGGGTATAATTATGGATGGGAAAGAAGACTTAGAAAGTAATGATGCAAACTCGTGGGCTGGTGCATTAGAAAAGTATCTGTTGACTGATGTTGAGGAGGGTACCCAGCTTCATGTAGAAGTGGATATTCAGCCAGAATATACCGAAATGATGAATAAAGGCTTTGATCAAGGATTGGCAATGGTGAAATACTTAGCTGAAAAATAAGTTAAACTTTATTGGATATTTATATTGTAATTACCCGATCGAAAAGACTGAAAATCGATAAAGATTCGCTTTTTTCGAGATTATAAAGCTGAAATGATACGAAAATGGGTTGTGATCTGCTATTCTATTCGCCTTTATTTTTTTACTTAAATCGAGGCAGAAATGACGCAACAAAACGCTCAATCGACTTCTGAACAAATACTTTCCGAAAACGATTTAATCGCACAGCGTCATGCCAAATTAAAGCAAATCCAAGAGACTGCAAAACAGACAGGCAAAAGCCCTTGGCCGAATACCTTCAAACGTGAGCATTATACGGCTGACTTGCAACAACAATTCAAAGATCAAGACAAAGCACAAATCGAAGGTGCTGAAAAAGTTTATGTAAAACTCGCTGGTCGAGTCATGCTCAATCGTGGATCATTTATTGTGATTCAGGATATGACAGGTCGTATCCAGTTATATGTTGACCGTAAAGGTTTAGCAGCAGACGTTTTAGAAACGATTAAAAGCTTAGACTTGGGCGATATTATTGCGGCTGAAGGCTACATTGGTCGTTCGGGTAAGGGTGACCTATATGTCCACCTTGAAGCATTTGAATTGCTCACCAAATCTTTGCGTCCACTTCCAGACAAATTCCACGGTTTAACTGACACCGAAGCAAAATATCGTAAGCGTTACTTAGACTTGATCGTAAATGAAGAAACGCGCAGAACTTTCGAGATTCGTGCTCAAGTGATCGCGGGTATGCGTAACTATCTAATCAATGAACGTTTCATGGAAGTAGAAACGCCAATGATGCATGTAATTCCGGGTGGCGCTTCTGCGAAGCCGTTTGTTACGCATCATAATGCTTTAGATATGGAGCTCTATTTGCGTGTTGCGCCAGAGTTATATTTAAAGCGTCTGGTTGTTGGTGGCTTTGAGCGTGTGTTTGAAATTAACCGTAACTTCCGTAACGAAGGTGTTTCAACCCGTCACAACCCAGAATTCACCATGATTGAGTTTTATCAAGCTTATGCTGATTATAAAGACTTGATGACACTGACTGAAAACATGCTTGAAAAGTTGGCCGTTGATATTTTGGGTTCTACTGATGTGCCTTATGGTGAAGAAGTGTATAGCTTCAAAGGTCCATTCAAGAAAATCTCAATGTTTGATGCGATTCTTGAGCATAATCCAGATTTCACACCTGAAAATGTTAATGATCGTGAATTCTTGGCGAAATTTACCAAAGACGTTTTAAAAGAACAGGTTAAACCGGGTTTTGGTTTAGGTAAATTACAAACCATCGTGTTTGAAGAAACAGTAGAGACTAAACTCCGTCAGCCGACGTTCATTACTGAATATCCAGCGGAAACATCACCGCTTGCACGCCGCAATGATGATAATCCACATATCACAGATCGTTTTGAGTTCTTTATTGGTGGTCGTGAATTGGCAAATGGTTTCTCGGAGTTAAATGATCCGATCGATCAAGCTGAACGTTTCCAAGCACAAGTTGCAGAGAAAGATGCTGGTGATGATGAAGCGATGCATTATGATGCAGATTTCATTGAAGCATTGGAATACGGTTTGCCGCCAACCGCAGGTCAAGGGATTGGTATCGATCGTTTGGTGATGTTATTTGCAAATGCAGCGAGTATTCGAGACGTTCTATTGTTCCCGCACATGCGTCGTAAAGACTAATTTGAAGTCAAATAAAAATAGCCACATCTGATTTGTGGCTATTTTTTTATGTGTGCTTTTATTTATTATTTTTCCTGCATCTCTTTTTCTAGTTTTTCACCTGCTTGTATGATTTTCGGCATTAATTCATTCATTTGCTGGTATCCAACTTGCATACTTTTTTTCATGACAATCGGTAATTTATCAATCGTAGATTGACCAACAGGCGTTTTGTAAAACTCAAGCATGCCGTTGATTTCTTGTTGGGTAAATTCCTCAACATAAATTTTAATCATTTCGGGTTCTAATTTTGCCCATGTAAAATCCTGTTTTAGGATGTTTGCAATATTTTGACTATAATTTTCAATGGCTTTCTTTTGTTTGGTATTGATTTCCTGCCCCTGAGTTATTTGTTCAATGCTTGAGGCTGTAAATTTATGGATATATTCGTTGGATTGATCGATGAGTTGTTCTGATTTAGTGATTTTTAATAACTCTTTTACCGACTCTGTTGATGCTTGTTGAGCAAAAGCTGGCATACAAATCGCTGCGCCAAGGACAAACGTTGGAATAAGTTTTTTCATTATCTGATTTCTATAGCATTAAAGAAAAACAAAGGGTACTCAGTGATATCCTGACCTGTCAATTTTTTATCACATGTTAAGAAATGTAATTGTTTGGTTTGGTGATTGAAAAGAATCTATAAAAAACCGATGATGTGCTCATAAATAAATTTGAGAACAGCTTCGATATGTTTTTAAAAAAATCGCTTTATGTTGCATTATTTGCTTCTCTTTCTTCTGTATCATTTGCACAAGGCATTGTGTTGAATGATGAAAACTTACGCACCGACTTGAATTGGTTGAATCAACAAGGTGTTATTCAAATCAGTACCTCAACATGGCCAATGAGTGGTGATGAGATTAAACGTGCATTATCACAGGCTCAAGTGAATAATAAAGCACAACAGAAAGTTGTCGACTCAGTTGTTCATGCATTAGCTGCTGACAATGCAACGGCTAAAGTTGGCTTGCATGCGGGAACGGATCTCAAAACTGTGCCACAAGCCTTTGGTGATAGCCAAAAATCTCAATACCAAGCAGCTTTAGAGTTTAATGCTGGTGGTGAAAATTGGGATGCAAAAATCAGAATCAATGGTGAGAAAGACCCGTTGATTGATCATGGACATGATGTCAATGTTGAAGGCTCTTATATTGCTGGAAAACTTTGGAATCAATGGGTTATCGCAGGTCAAATTCCAACGTATTGGGGGCCAGGTCATGATGGCAGTTTAATTCGTGGTGATGCCAGTCGACCTGTGTATGGTGTAACGGCACAACGCGCGGTACAAAATGCTTTCGAAACAAAATGGTTGTCTTGGATAGGTCCTTGGCAATATCAAGCTTTTGCTGGACAGCTCGATGATTATGAGGCAGTTCCAGACACAAAACTGATCGGTCTTCGTTTGACTGCTCGCCCATTCCAAGCTTTAGAGCTTGGAGCATCTCGTGCAGTTCAATGGGGTGGAGATGGACGTCCTGAAAGCTTCAGCTCACTATGGGATGCGATGTTAGGAACAAGAGACAATGGTGGTCGTGGTAAACCAGATCCAGCCAATCAAATTGCAGGATTTGATGCTCGACTGTTCTTACAGCCTTTATGGAATGTGCCGATTAGCTTATATACCCAATTTGTAGGGGAAGATGAAGCAGGAGGATTACCTGCTAAATATATGTATCTCGGTGGTGCTGACTTCTCATCAAGTTACAACAACATGCCTTATCAACTTTATGCAGAGTGGGCAGATACGCGTACCAATGGTGAGGTAAAGCGGATTTCTTATAATCATCATATTTATAGAGATGGTTACTATCAACACGGCTTCCCACTCGGTCATGCAATGGGCGGTGATGGGCAAATGTATTCGGTAGGCGGTGATATTCGCTTTGATACCATGAATCGTTTAAGCGGGCGAATGTTATACGCTAAAGTCAATCAATCCGATTTAGCGATTAATTCAGCTTTTGCGAAAAATGATAAAGTTAAAGGTTTGGATCTGACTTGGACACATTATGTGAAACCAACGATTCCATTGAAAATTAATGGTTGGATTAGTGATTCTGATGTGAATGGAAATGATGGTGGTGTTTCAGTCGGTGTGGAAATTCCACTAGAGCGAAATATATTCCGTTTTTAAGCGTTATTTGTAAAAAAAAGAGGCCTATCTAGGCTTCTTTTTTTGCATGAATAAAATCATGTGAATCCTAAAATATTTAGCGTACGTTATTCAGGTTTGTTGATATTTCATTGATGTTTGCATATCACAATTTTGCATATTGATATGAAAAAACAAGCTAAAGAAGTCGATCTAAATTATTATAATGAATAAACTTTACTGGCTGGTGAATAAGCCACTAGTAAGCATATTGATATCACGAAAAATTGGAGTTGTTATGGCACTCGTTCCTCCACACGGTCTTCCAAGTGGTGGTTTAATACCACTTATAGATTTTATGGGTAACATGGATAAGGAGGTAAGTGTACATGACTGAAAATAGATTAACGCACCTCAAACAACTTGAGGCTGAAAGTATTCATATCATTCGTGAAGTTGCTGCCGAATTTGAAAACCCTGTCATGCTTTACTCGATTGGTAAAGACTCAGCGGTGATGTTGCATCTGGCTTTAAAAGCATTCTATCCAGCAAAACTTCCATTCCCACTTCTACATGTAGATACGGGTTGGAAATTTAAAGACATGATCACCTTTCGTGACAACATGGCAAAAACACATGGCTTTGATTTGATCGTGCATCAAAACAAAGAAGGTCGTGACGCTGGAATTAACCCATTTGATCATGGTAGCTCGAAATATACTGACATCATGAAAACGCAGGGTTTAAAGCAAGCTTTGGATAAATACCAATTTGATGCAGCTTTTGGTGGCGCACGTCGTGATGAAGAAAAATCACGTGCCAAAGAACGTGTTTATTCGTTCCGTGATACCAAACATCGTTGGGATCCTAAAAACCAACGTCCAGAACTTTGGAATCTCTATAACGGTAAAGTCAACAAAGGCGAAAGCATCCGTGTTTTCCCATTGTCGAACTGGACTGAGTTAGATATTTGGCAATACATCTATTTAGAAAATATCCAATTGGTTCCGCTTTATTTCTCTGCTGTTCGCCCAGTGGTTGAACGCAGTGGTACGTTGATCATGGTGGATGATGAGCGTATGCGTTTAAAAGAAGGTGAAGTTCCACAAATGAAATCGGTACGTTTCCGTACACTTGGTTGTTACCCACTGACAGGTGCAGTTGAATCTGAAGCGGATAACTTGCCTGAAATTATCCAAGAAATGCTTTTAGCAACCAGTTCAGAGCGTCAAGGTCGTATGATTGACCACGATGAAGCCGGCTCGATGGAAAAGAAAAAGCAGGAAGGTTATTTCTAATTTCCTTAAGTAAGTCCCTCTTTTAAAAGAGGGGTTTAGGGAGATTACAAAATCCGATTTCAAATTTTGTGGAGTTTTGAGCAATGTCTCATCAATCAGATCTTATTAGCCAAGATATCTTGGGTTATTTAAAACAGCATGAACAAAAAGACTTATTGCGCTTCTTAACATGCGGTAATGTCGATGATGGTAAAAGTACCTTAATTGGTCGTTTGCTTTACGATTCAAAATTGATTTACGAAGATCAATTGCAAGCGGTCACGCGTGACAGTAAGAAAGTCGGTACAACGGGTGATGCGCCTGACCTTGCTTTACTTGTAGATGGTTTACAAGCTGAACGTGAGCAGGGTATTACCATTGATGTCGCATATCGTTATTTCTCAACGGAAAAGCGTAAGTTCATCATTGCGGATACACCAGGACATGAGCAATATACTCGTAATATGGCGACAGGTGCGTCTACTGCGGATCTTGCGATTATCTTGATTGATGCACGTTATGGTGTGCAAACACAAACGCGTCGTCATACCTTTATTGCAAGTTTACTCGGTATCAAAAATATCGTGGTTGCAATTAACAAGATGGACTTGGTTGAATTCTCAGCAGTGCGTTTCAATGAAATCCAAGTGGAATATGATGCCTTTGTTAGCCAGCTCGGCGATCGTTGTCCTGAGAATATTGTCTTTGTACCGATCTCTGCGTTGAATGGTGATAACGTCGTTAATCCATCTGACAGTACGCCTTGGTACAAGGGTCAAACCTTGATGAATATTTTGGAGTCGGTTGAAATTAATCGTACTTCAAGTAAAAAAGAATTCCGTTTCCCTGTTCAATATGTCAATCGTCCTAATCTCGATTTCCGCGGTTTTGCGGGTACGATTGCATTGGGTAGTATTAATGTTGGTGATGAAATCTTAGCTTTACCCTCAGGTAAAAAATCAACGGTTAAAGAGATTGTCACCTATGACGGCAATCTTGAACGTGCCTTTGCAGGCCAAGCCGTAACCTTAACTTTAAATGATGAGATTGATATTTCTCGTGGTAATGTTTTGGTGCGTGCGGGTGAGCAACCGCTGATTTCACGTAGTGTACGTGCATCTGTGGTGTGGATGACAGAACATCCTTTGGTTAAAGGTAAGTTGTATAACCTGAAAGTGGGTACGCAAACTGTTCCTGCCAAAGTGACTGCGATTAATTACCGTGTCAATGTAAATACGCTTGAGCATACTCAAGTTGAAGAGCTTGAGTTAAATGCAATTGCAGATGTTGTGGTCGAGTTTGATGCACCAGTGGTGTTTGACCAATATCAAGACAGTCGTTATACAGGTTCATTCATTTTCATTGATCGTTTAAGCAATGTAACGGTTGGTGCGGGTATGGTTGAAGCTGCAGTGGAATGGACTGCACATAGCAATCCTGTGACAGCGGAAGATCGTGCTGCTCGTTTAGGTCAAAAACCTGCGGTGATTGGAGTGTCTGCACAGTTGATCGAAAATGCTCAGGCTTTAGAGAGCTTGTTGATTCAACAAGGTGTGGTTGCAATTGCTAAAGCAGATTTAACTGTTGAGCAAATCAACTTGTTGCGTGAAACAGGTGTGGTTGTCATTACAACAACGGTTGATACTACTGATACTGAGGTAGCAGCTGAATCAGTTGAAGATGCAGCTGAAAAGATTGTGACATTAGTCCGTCTGTAATTGCTTGGATTGATTGAAAAGAAGCTCGCGCAAGCGGGCTTCTTTTTTTGTGGTTGGTGTCTAAAATCGTATTTAATTTTATCCTACTTTGAGATCGCTTTTATGCGACAATAGCCCTTTATATTTTTGTCCAAGGACTCCCATGACTGAGCACTCTCCTGAATCTTTAAGCGATATCGAAATTTTAGACATTTTACAGTCTATGAGAAAAGATGAGCTTGATGTTGAAGCCAAAGAGATGATCGTGAATGGTGGTAAAGCAGGTCGCCAAGAAGCACATAAACAAGCATTGGTGGCATTGCATACAAGTTTTGAAGATAAATTTGTTGAAGCTGTTACACTGGCATTGGGTTTGAATGCAGGGCAAGCAAAAAAAATCCGTTATAAAAAAGATCGTATCCGTATTTTAAAAGTACGTGGTATTGATTATCTTGCGATTGATGGTGCTGAAACTGCACAAGTACTTTCGCAAGTGGCTCAAGCAATTAGTCGTGAAGATGCAATTGTCACTGAAGGTCTGCACAATATTTTCCCGTTCTGGAAGGAAGGTTGGCCGATGGTTCAGTTTGATAACGCCTACAAGATTTTAGCTGAAGATATTTCGATTCATTATCAAGCAACACTCGATGAGTTAATTTCACTTTATGGTGGCAATTAAAACCTCATAAACGCGGTGTCCTGCTTGAATCCTCACATTGAAAATAACAAGGATTGTTGATTTTATGCGTTTAGCTACGAAGATTCCGCCAGAGGCTTTACAAGTATTACGAGAAGGTAAATTAATTGATGCCATCAAGATTACCCGTGAAAAAACGGGTTTAGGCTTAAAAGAATCAAAAGATTTGGTGGATCAATATTTACAAGATCATCCGCAAGAACAGGCGCGTATCCAAGAACAGTTGGCCCAGCGTAGTCGAGGGGGAATCAAACTTTTTGTTTTGATCTTCTTTATTTTGGCCATCTTAATTTGGTTTGTCATGAAATAAAATAAAGCCCAGTCAATGGGCTTTTTAATTCAGTGTGATTTTAATCTTCTGGAATTGAGAAGGATTCACTTTCTTGGCTAGATAGGATTTGAGTCACCAGCAGCTGATCAATCTTATAGTGATCAATATCGACCACCTCAAATTTGAAACCCGCATATTCTACAGCATCAGCGGGGCGGGGAATCTTGCGTAAACGATACATGATAAAGCCTGCGATCGTCTCGTAGTTTTCGTTTTCAGGGAATTCTTCAATTTCCAAGACATGCTTTACATCTTCTATCGGGGTACTGCCATCAATTAACCATGAATGATTATCACGTTTAATAATTTGTAGATCTTCTTCCAGCGGTGTAACCCAATCGCCCATCACCGTAATCATAATATCGCTCAAGGTAATGACACCAACCACGAATGCATATTCATTGATAACGACTGCAAATTTTTCTTTGGTTGAGCGGAACCGATCCAGTACCTCTGATAAGGTTAGGGTGTCTGGAAGCATGAGAACCGTACGAATCGTAGACTCATTGAGCTGTAGCAAAGATTGATTATTTAAAATACGGACCAAAATGTCTTTGGTATCGACATAGCCAATAACTTGGTCAATATGTTCATTGCAGACTAAAAACTTTGAATAAGGGTATTCAGCTAATTTTTGGCGAATACTACTTTCATTTTCTTTCAGGGTAAAATAAACCACATTTTCTCGCGTGGTCATACTTGATGGAACAGTACGTTCTTCTAGTTCAAATACATTTTCAATGAAATGATGTTCTTGTTTTTGTAAAACACCTGCTTGAGCGCCAGCATCCATGACTGCGGAAATATCATCAAAGGTAATATTGTCATCACGCACAGTATTCACTTTAAACAGACGGAATAACAAGTTTGCGATCGCATTGATGCCCCAAGCCAAGGGTTTGCAGACCTTAATAAAGATTTGGATCGGATCGATGACACTGATCGCAATTTTTTCTGGTGCGATCATTGCCAGACGTTTTGGCATCAAATCGGCAAATAGAATAAAAAGAGATGTAACGAAAGTAAAGGAAACGGCGAACCCAATGTTTTCTAACCATGGTCCCGTATAAAAGCGACTAATCAGCTCAATAAAATGAGGTCGAAACGCTGCTTCACCTAAAATACCACCTAAAATAGCAACAGCATTTAGCCCGATTTGTGAAGCGGCAAAGAAATCAGCAGACTGTTCTTGTAGGTCGAGCACTTTTTGAGCGCGATGCTCTCCAGATTCCGCGAGAATCTTAAGTTTAACTTTGCGAGCACCTGCTAGCGCGATTTCAGTAAGTGATAAAAAGCCTGCTGCAACAATCAGCATGGCAATGATAATGATATTTTGTACGAGACTCACACGTCACCTAGATTTTCATCATTATTAATTATCATAATGTTTTAACATAAAAAAGACGCTGAGTTAATCTTTAGATCAACTCAGCACTACTCATATTTTAAAGTGAAAAGACTTTAAGGTAATGAGCTAATTTTAGTATTGTGAAAACTGTGAATTATTTAATAAAAACTCACGGTTTTCTTCTTCAATCATTTGTCGCGCGACAAATAGAATCAGTTGTCTTAACCAACGGTGCGCTGGATGATGATGAAGTAAAGGACACCAAGCCATTTTAAGTTCAAATTCTGGAATATAAAAAGGAGGATCTTTGATGACCAGTCTTTGATTTTGTGTTTGTAGTTGTGCCATCCGTGTTGGGAGCGTTGCGATTAAATCAACATTTTGAGCTAAAAGGGCAGGCATTTGATAGTGTCGGGTAAAGACTGAAATCTTACGACGTTGACCGATACGCTCTAATGCTTGATCAATCCAACCTAAACCCGCTTGTTTGTCTGGATTTACACCGAAGCCAACGCCCATCCCTGTTTTTGATACCCAAATATGTTGAGCATCTAAATAACTTTTGAGGTTGAGGTGGGTAACGGCAGGGTGCTTATCATTCAAAATACAACTAAAGCTATCACGCCAAACCAAGACTTGGTGAAAGCTTTGCGGAATTTCATTGAAACGGTTAATGGCTAAATCGACTTTGCCTTGTTCCATGTCTCGATATGAGACATCGCTTGGCGTCAAAAAGTCGAGTACGACATTGGGTGCTTCTGAGCGTAATGCTTTGACTAAGCGAGGAACTAAAGTTGCCTCAGCATAGTCAGATGTCATAATGCGAAACACGCGAGTACTGGTATACGGTCTGAACTCGGTACGCGGTTCCAAAATCATCGAAAGGTCTGATAGTGCATCACGAATACGAGGTTGTAATTCTAATGCACGTTCAGTCGGGGTCATGCCTTCTGATGAACGGATCAATAAAGGATCATTAAATAAATTACGTAAACGACGTAAAATATTACTCATCGCTGGTTGGGTAACACCGAGCTGTTCCGCGGCGCGTGTGACATTTTTTTCACGAAGAAGTACATCAAGATATATTAATAAATTGAGATCGACCCGTTCCAGATTCATAAAAAAAATACCGAAAATAAAATCTTTAAATTGTGCTGGATTATGACATATTTAAAGCAGTTTGCGTAACTTAATACGATATAAAAACAATTGCACAGTAATGAATGGCGTAAGCTATTGAAAGCATAATTCTGTCTTGTTCAGCAGTCAATTTACGCTGTTTTTTGGGAGGAAAGAATATGGGTATAATAAAAAAGATCAGAATGAAGCGCTATTGAATCAGTTTTTTTAGACGCTTTTTCTGATTTAAAGAAAGCAGATATTGCGTGTTACAACAACATCGAGACAGTGTTGATGAACTTTTAATGAAAAAAATATAATTTAAAACAATATCTTAAATTGGTTATATGTTATTGTGAATACGTCTTTATCCATGTATTTTTTAAAAAAATACTGAAGATTAACCTAGAATATTGGATAAATTCGTTTGCAAAGACTAAGCTGTGAAACATGTTGATGAAGTGCTTGAAATCTAGACTGCGAAAAGCATGATTTTTAGCAATCATTCGATGCCAATCCTCAAAGGAATATATCATGACTACATATCAAACAGCGATTGATGCAATCCGCGAACTAAAAGCAAAATTCGGCGACACTTGGCGCGATATTAGCCCAGAAGATGCTGCGCGTATGCAATTGCAAAACCAATTCAAAACAGGTCTAGATATTGCTAAATATACCGCTGCAATTATGCGTCGTGATATGGCTGAATATGATGCTGACTCTAGCAAATACACTCAATCATTAGGTTGCTGGCACGGTTTTATCGCGCAACAAAAAATGATTGCGAACAAAAAATACTTCGGTACAACTGAACGTCGTTATATCTACCTTTCTGGTTGGATGGTTGCTGCACTTCGTTCAGAATTTGGTCCACTTCCTGACCAATCTATGCATGAAAAAACTTCAGTTGCTGCGTTAATTGGTGAAATCTACACTTTCTTACGCCAAGCTGATGCGAAAGAATTAAACGATTTATTCCGCGCGCTTAAAAAAGCAAAAGAAGCGGGTGATACAGCAAAAGCTGCTGAAATCACTGCTCAAATCGATGGTTTCCAAACTCACGTTGTGCCAATTATTGCTGACATCGATGCTGGTTTCGGTAACGAAGAAGCAACTTACTTACTTGCTAAGAAAATGATCGAAGCAGGTGCTTGTGCACTTCAAATCGAAAACCAAGTATCTGACGCGAAACAATGTGGTCACCAAGCTGGTAAAGTAACAGTTCCACATGAAGACTTCATCGCTAAGATCCATGCATTACGTTATGCATTCTTAGAAATGGGTCTTGATGACGGTATCATCGTTGCACGTACTGACTCTGAAGGCGCTGACTTAACTCAAAAAATCCCAGTGGTTAAAGAGCCAGGTGACATCGCTTCTCAGTACATTAGCTACTTAGAAACTTCTGAAATTGATATTGCTGATGCTCAAGAAGACGAAATCTTGATCAAACGTAATGGTAAATTACACCGTCCTAAGCGTTTAGCTTCTGGTTTATATCAGTTCCGTGCTGACACTCAAATTGACCGTGTTGTACTTGACTGTGTATCTAGCCTTCAAAATGGTGCTGACCTTCTTTGGATCGAAACTGCGACTCCAAACGTTGACGAAATCGCTCACATGGTTAACCGTGTACGTGAAACTGTTCCAAATGCGAAGCTTGTTTATAACAACAGCCCATCATTCAACTGGACTTTAAACTTCCGTCAACAAGCTTACGATCGTTGGGTTGCTGAAGGTAAAGACGTTTCTGCTTACGACCGTGCTAAATTAATGAGCGCTGAGTACGATGAGACTGAATTGGCTGCTGATGCTGATGCTAAAATCCGTACTTTCCAAGCAGATGCTTCTCGTGAAGCGGGTGTGTTCCATCACTTGATCACACTTCCGACTTACCATACTGCTGCGCTTTCTACTCATGAGCTTGCACAAGGTTACTTCGGTTCTGAAGGTATGTTGGCTTATGTTGCTGGCGTACAACGTAAAGAAATCCGCGGTGGTATCGCATGTGTTAAACACCAAGCAATGGCTGGTTCTGACATCGGTGATGACCATAAAGAAATCTTTGCTGGCGACAATGCATTGAAAGCTGGTGATGACTCTAAAAACACAATGAACCAATTCGGTGGCTAAGCCCTGATTTGATTCAAAAAACCCTGCTGATAAAGCAGGGTTTTTTTATACTTAGATTGATATTTATCGATAAAAAATGCTCACAATGTGTGAGCATTCATCGCAGAAAAATTATTCTGCTTCTTTGTTGAGTTGGTATTTATCTGCGAGTGTACCTGTGATTTCATTGCCTTCTAAATCAAGTGCTTTTAAGTAGCCTTCGGCAACAAAGTATTTGCGGCTATCACCAGCTTTGTCTAGTTCAATAATAGATGTGTTGTTACGATCAAACTGGAAGCTACCTTTACTTTCAAAAGATTTCCCATCGCCTTTACCGAGATAAGTTTCTTCTAATTCAAAAGTTTTATCCGAATTAAGCTCTAGTTTTGTTTCGATACCTTCACAATCGGCGCAAGGTAATACACCTTTATAGCTACCATTCCAATCTAAAGAGTTTTCTGCAGTATGTTCACGATCGATCATCGGTTCAGATGCAGCCTCTGTTGTTACTGCAGGAGGGGTTGAGTGGTCATCTTTTGGTGTTTCTGACTTATTACAAGCCACTAGAAATACAGATGCAAGCGAAACTGCGATTATTGATTTTTTCATCTTAGATACAACCCTGTGAAAATATTGATACCCAAGTTATGAGATTTTAAAAGAAAATAATAGTAGGGGAGTGTAAGTGTTATTTAATTTTTGGTAAAACAGGACGGTTAAGATGAAACTGAGATGTATCAAATATATAAGAAAAAAGGCACTTATCTTTCGATAAGTGCCTTTCTTTGAATCTGGAGCGGGAAAGGAGACTCGAACTCCCGACCCCAACCTTGGCAAGGTTATGCTCTACCAACTGAGCTATTCCCGCAATATGGACGCATTATAGAGTGTTTAATAAAACTGTCAACTCTCTAAGTTGTTGATTGGTTGTTTTTTGACTAAATTAGTCAGCGCGACGCCAAATCGTGCCTTGACGGCTATCTTCAAGTACCACACCTTGATCGAGTAAGGATTGACGAATTGCATCTGCCTTCGCAAAGTCCTTGGCTTTTTTTGCATCTACACGTTGTTGTATGAAATCTTCAATTTCTGTATCAGATAGAGAAAGGGCTTCTTGACCAATATCAGACTTTAAAAAATCATCTACATCGTGTTGAACTAAAGCTAAAACATTGGTTAGGTATCGTAGCGTAGAGTATAGAACGGTCGCTTGTTCAGCCTGTTGTTCTTTTACAGCACGATTCAATTCTTTATTTAGTTCAAATAATACTGCCATCGCTTCAGCAGTATTAAAGTCATCTCGCATGGCATTGTTAAAACGTTCAACGAAACTGGCTTCTAATGTTTCGACCGTTTTTTGCCCATAAACTTGTTGATAGGCTTTAAAAGAATGATAAAAACGGCTAAGAGCTGTTTTGGCTTCTTTTAATGCAACATCGGAAAAGTTGACTGGACTACGATAATGCGACGACACGATGAAATAGCGAATGACTTCGGGATGGAATTTTTCTATCACATCACGAATGGTAAAGAAGTTGCCTAAAGATTTAGACATTTTTTCGCCATCAACATTGATGAAACCAACGTGCATCCAATAATTTACATATTGTTCGCCAGTAGAAGCTTCACTTTGCGCGATTTCATTCTCATGGTGAGGGAACATCAGATCTGAGCCGCCACCATGAATGTCAAAGTGATTGCCTAAGCAGCAGGTCGACATGGCAGAACATTCGATATGCCAACCGGGACGACCATTGCCCCAAGGAGAAGCCCAAGCAGGTTCATTGGCTTTGGCGTGTTTCCAAAGTACAAAATCAAAAGGGTGTTTTTTATCAACTTCGACATCAACACGTTCTGATGCACCTGCTTGCATATCATCTAGTTTACGACCTGATAAGCGACCATATTTATTGAATTTAGTCACTTCAAAATAGACATCACCATTTGCAGCAGGATAAGCCGCACCTTTATCTACTAAAGTGCTGATCATGCTTTGCATCTGATCAATATAATCTGTGGCTTTCGGTGCTTCATCAGGTGCAATACAACCTAAGTTTGCCGCATCTTCATTCATTGCCTCAATAAATCGAGCCGTGAGTTGTTGAATGCTTTCACCATTTTCATTAGCACGTGCAATGATTTTGTCGTCTATGTCAGTAATATTGCGAATGTAGCGAACTTTCCAGCCTTGACTACGCAAGAAGCGGGTAATGAAGTCGAATGCAACCATAACGCGAGCATGTCCAATATGACAGTAATCGTATACGGTCATACCACAGACATAGATATCGATTTGTCCTTCGTTACGTGGGACAAATTCAACTTTTTTACGTTGCTCTGAGTTATATAAAACAAAAGGTTGCATAAGGGTTTTCAAACACTCTACAAAAATCGTGATTCATCATAACGTATGCACCATATTTCATAAAGTTGTCTGGAGAAAAAAGATCAGAGGGAACAAGTATTTTTATTATGGTTGATTTTAGCTTGTTTTATATCTCTTCATCTTCCTTGAAAACTTATACATTTAGAAACGTGTATAATTCACAGTTATGCTAGAATCTGCCGTATTCTTTTGATTAAAATCATCTACTATCAAGTGGATTGAGCATTACTTTGAGTCAAACTCACATGTCACAAGTCATAAATTTCCAAAAAAGCGCATTGGAAACCTTGCGTATTGAACAACAAGCCATAGAAGTGCTTGCCACACAAATTGATGAGCGCTTTGATCGTGCATGTGAAATCTTATTGCAGTGCAAAGGGCGCGTCGTGATCACGGGTATGGGCAAGTCAGGTCATATCGGTCGCAAAATGGCAGCGACTTTTGCTTCAACAGGTACGCCATCATTCTTTATGCATCCCGGTGAAGCAGGACATGGAGACTTAGGCATGTTGGTGCGTGGAGATGTTTTGATTGCGATTTCTAACTCTGGAAAGAGTGATGAAATTATGATGTTGATGCCTTTAATCAAGCATCTAGAGGTGCCTTTGATTACCATTAGTCGTGATGATAAAGGTCCAATGCCACAAAATGCGGATATTGCTTTGACGCTGGGTTTAGCAGATGAAGCCTGTCCTTTAGGTTTAGCACCGACATCGAGTACCACCGCAACACTTGTGTTAGGTGATACTTTGGCAGTTGCATTATTGGAAGCGCGTGGATTTACCGCTGATGATTTTGCGCGTTCACATCCAGCGGGTGCGTTGGGCAAGCGTTTACTTCTACATGTGAAGCACTTGATGCATACCGGTGCAGAGTTGCCAAAAGTTCATCCTGATACACCGATGAATAAGGTGCTGTATGAGATTTCTGATAAACGGTTGGGCCTGACCACTGTTGTGGATGAGCAAGATACCTTATTGGGGATTTTTACCGATGGTGATTTGCGTCGAATGATCGATCGGCAACAGGGTTTTGATGTGAATGCTGCTGTATCCGCTGTGATGACGGAAAATCCGATGACGATTTCTCAAGAAGCTCGAGCAGTGGAAGCATTGGAAAAAATGCATGAGAAAAAAATTAACCAATTCGTTGTTGTTGATGATGCTAAAAAAGTAATTGGTGTTATTAGTATGCACGATCTTATTGAAGCTGGAGTAAATTAAGCCATGGCATCGTATGCTTTACAAGAACAAGCACGTCATTTACAAGCACTGGTGCTTGATGTGGATGGGATTTTAAGCGATGGCTTTGTAACCTTAACCAATTCTGGCGATGAAATTAAATCATTTGATATTCGCGATGGTTTAGGGATGAAATTGGTTCAAAAAGCGGGCATGAAAGTGATTATTATCACAGGCCGTAAAAGTCATATTGTTGAAAAACGTATGTCGGATTTGGGCGTAGATTTGGTTTTCCAAGGGCGTGAAGATAAAGGCGTGGCACTACGTGAAGCTTGTGCGCAGTTCAATATCTTACCTGAAGACTGCTTATATATGGGCGATGATTGGCCTGATTTATCTGCATTTGCCATTGCGGGTATGAGTATTACAGTACCGAATGGCCATGAAGAAGTACGTCGACGTGCCCACTTGGTGACGCAAGCAATGGGTGGCCGTGGGGCTGTAAGAGAGGTCTGTGATATGTTATTGATGGCAAAAGGTGTTTACCAAGAGCTGCTTGAAAAATATCTTGCGGTACCACATTAATATACTTAATAGCGTTGATTTGCTCAAAGGTTAGGTAACCCTGTTTATGGATACCAAAGTTTTATATGTTGTTGCTATTGTGGTCGCTTCTGTAAGTGGCTGCTTTTACTACTTTAGTGGCAAGGCAAAAAAGTTGGATGTAGACTCAGCGAAGAATATGACTTATTCAGCGCACGGGGTTCATTTAACGCAAACAGATGAACAGGGTAATTTGTACATTCGTGCTGAAGTAAAACAACTACAGCAGGATATGCAGCAGAAAACCTCGCAGCTTGACCAACTTAAAGCGGTTATGTACAAACAGGGAAAACCTGATGCCACTTTTTCTGCCCTACGAGCAAATGGTTATGATGAAAACCGTAAGATTGTATTGGCTGGAGATGTTGTCGTCACAAACTTGTCGGATCAGGGCAACATGGAGTTTCATACAGATGAAATCACCGGTTATCCAAAAACAAGAGAACTAGAAACCCAACACCAAGTTATTGTTCAATCCCCAACAACCGAATTTGTGAGTCAGGGTTTAAAAGCAAATTTGAATGATGGTCAATATGAATTTTATAAAGTTCGAGGAAAGTATGCGCCAAGCTCTTAATTCTAAATATCGTTTTACTTTCTTAAAACAGTTTACGTGTATTGCTGTGGCTGCATTATTTTCCAGTTCAAGCTTTGCTTTGCCGTCTGATCGTAATCAACAACTTTCTTTAGTTGCAGATCGTGCCACATACAATGATCGAACAGGTATCACAACTTATACGGGAAATGTTGTGATTGAACAGGGAACGATGAGACTTCAGGCAGATTCAATTATTGCTACCTTAAATAGTAAAAAAGAAATTCAGACCATTACGGCTAAAGGGCAACTGGCGAAATTTCAGCAGCAAATTGATACGAATAAGGGTTTAGCGCGCGGTGAAGCACAACAGATTGTTTATAATGCGGATACGGGTATTCTGACTTTATCTGGAAAGGCCTATCTTTATCAGAATGGCTCAAGTATTCGTGGTGATAGCTTAAAATATAGTATGAATAAAGGCGATGTTGAGGCTCAAGGTTCTTCAACAAATCGTGTGCAAATTATTATTCCACCATCAAGTTCAAAAAGTTTTCCAGGGGCGCGTGATTAATGGAACAATCGGTGCAACAACCACAAACTTTATGTATTAAGCATCTAGCGAAAAACTATAGTAAACGTTGGGTGGTAAAAGATGTGTCTTTTACCATGCAAAGTGGGCAAATCGTCGGATTGCTTGGTCCGAATGGTGCGGGTAAAACGACGAGCTTTTATATGGTCGTTGGTTTGGTTCGGATGGATAAAGGCGAGATTCATTTAGATGATCTTGATTTATCTGATCTTGCCATGCATGAGCGTGCTCGTAAAGGAATTGGCTACTTACCTCAGGAAGCTTCGATCTTTAGAAAGTTGACCATTGCCGAAAACATTATGGCGATTTTGGAAACGCGTAAAGATTTGAATAAGCAGCAACGTCAGCAACGTCTGAATGAATTATTAAATGATTTTAAAATTAATCATATTAAAGATTCATTAGGCATGAGTGTTTCTGGTGGCGAGCGTCGTCGTGCCGAAATTGCACGTGCTTTGGCTGCTGACCCTAAATTTATGCTGCTGGATGAGCCATTTGCAGGTGTAGATCCTATTTCTGTAGGTGATATTAAGGACATTATTCAGACCCTTAAAGACAGAGGAATTGGCGTACTTATTACGGATCATAATGTACGAGAAACGCTGGCAATTTGTGAAAAAGCCTATATCGTTAGTGAGGGGGCAGTGATTGCTGAAGGCACGCCGCAAGAAATCCTTGATAATGAGCAAGTACGTAAAGTTTATTTGGGTGATGATTTTGTTGTTTAGACAATAGATTTGAGCTTTGAAAAAGAACCTTCAGGGTTCTTTTTTTATGCCAGTAGCAATCATCATGTTATTAGAAATTTGAATTTGACCGTGATCTGGTATTTTTCTCCCTATTTCATTAATAAATATAAGTTTTTTGATTGGATGGTGTATGTACCATCCCCGTTGCATGATAAGAAAAGTGTGAACTAATTTACAAAAAACAAACACTTATCCGTCGAGAAATTGGCATTTGAAACGTGGTGTTTTCTACAAAAATAAGAGTAGAATGAAGACGCTTTGAACGATAATTACATGACAAGAATATGAGCATTAATAAAGATATAGATATAGATGAAGGATCACGTAAAACATGTATAGATCTAAAGTGGCTATTTTGTATAGCAACTTTATCTGTACCCGTTACACATGCCTCAACGCCAAGCGAACAGTATCATTCTCTCAAGAATAATTTGTCTCAGCTATTTACGCCTAAAAGTAATGATGAATTTAAAACTGCAAGTATGCAGAAGTTGAGCAATTTTTCACTTCATTCATCGCCTACTGAATTACCTGTCGTTGGATCTGGTCGTCCAATGGATGTTGTTCCTACTGCATTATGGGAGAACCAAAACAAAACCTTAAAAGATGCGATACAGATTGCAGTTCAGCGCAATCCTGAAATTTCACAAACCCTAGCAACTTTAGCCGCACAGAATGCCAACATAGATGTAGCGAAAGCAGGGTTTTATCCACAAATTTCAGGGGGCGTGAATACAGGTGATTTGACGAGAAAGGGGGAGCGAGGTCGACAAGTATTAGCTTTAAATGCCTCTCAAATGCTGTATGACTTTGGGAAGGTGAAGTCTGGCGTTACCACTGAACAAGCAAAATTAGTAATAGAACAAGCGAATGTTTTAGTCAAAATTGATGATATCTCGCTGGATGTAACACAAACGATTATTAATATTCAGCGTTATCAAAAGCTCATAAGAATTGCCAATCAGCGGATTGCTGGGGTTAAACGTATTCAGGAAATGGCGAACTTAAGAGCAAATGCAGGGATCAGTAGTCAGGCAGATCCTGTCCAAGCACAATCATATTTGCAATCAGCTCAATCAGCGTTGATTGCACAACAATCATTACTCAGTCAGTTTCAACAACATCTTTATACGTTATTAGGTTTTGATGCGCGTAATGTTCAATGGGCGATTACAGATGATTTTATTAAACAATCTGATTTATATGTAGAGCCACAATTTAATACCATTCCGCAAATGATTGCAGCGCAGGCTGGAATTGAGGTTGAGAGGTGGTCCCACTTGTTTGAACAACTAAAAGCTTATTTATAAGTGATACTCTGCTCTAGTTAAGCTACCTTATTTTGTTGTGGTAGCTGGTCATAGTAAAACTCATCTGGAGTCATTTTGTCCAGACTCGAATGAGGTCGTTTCAAATTATAAAATTCAAAATATGCGTTTAATTGCTTCTTCGCATCCAAAACATTGCTGTAGGCTTTGAGATACACCTCTTCATATTTAACGCTCCGCCATAATCGTTCAACCATCACATTATCAACCCATCGACCTTTACCATCCATACTGATTTGAATGCCATTTGATTTCAATACATCAATAAATGCATCACTGGTAAACTGACTGCCTTGGTCTGTATTAAAGACTTCAGGTCGGCCATATTTTTCAATAGCTTCATTTAATGTTTCTATGCAAAATGTAACCTCCATACTAATCGATACTCTATGCGCAAGTACCTTGCGGCTATGCCAATCAATCACAGCACATAAATAAACAAAGCCTTTTGCCATAGGGATATACGTTATATCCGTAGACCACACTTGATTACTGCGCTGAATAGCCAATCCTTTGAGCAGATATGGATATTTACGGTGAGCTTGATTAGCCTGGCTTAAATTTGGTTTGCAATATAACGCATTAATGCCCATTTTCTTCATTAAAGTACGTGTATGACGTCGTCCTATATGATGTCCTTGACGATTCAATAAATCACGCATCATACGGCTACCTGCAAAAGGGTATTGCATATGTAACTCATCCATACAGCGCATCAGCTTCAGATCTGATTCACTCACAGGTTTTGGGCGATAGTAATAACAACCACGGGAGACTTTCAGCAGCTTAGCTTGCTTAGATACTGAAATCTGAAGTGAGTCATCGATTAACTTTTGTGGTTGAAGCGACCCAGTTTCTTCAACACACCTTCTAAAAAATCAATTTCTAATGCCTGCTCACCGATTTTTGCATGTAGTTTTTTTAGATCGATGGGTGGTTCTGTTGGAGCTTTTGATTGATCGAAAGCTTGCGAGGAAGCTGAAATCAGTTGATTTTTCCAGTCAATAATTTGGTTTTGATGAACATCAAATTCAGCACTCAATTCAGCAAGTGTTTTTTCTGCTTTAATCGCAGCAAGTGCTACCTTAGCTTTAAAGTCATTTGAATGATTTCTTCTTGGTCTACGTGTCATAAAATACTCCATATATTGATGTTTATAACATCATTTGGGGAGCAAAATATCACTTATAAGTGTTGTTCAAATTTCCTGATCCACCTCTTTGCACGTAGTCAGAAAATACAAACCAAAGTCAGTAATTATCCAACATTGGCTGTAAAAGGTGAGTTAAGCCAAGCAATACATGGGCGCAATCCAAACAATGATAAAAATGGTGGCTTTGATAGCGCGATTATGTTGGAAGCAAGTAGCCAATTTTATCAAGGCGGTGCGACATCTTCGAGAATTAGAGCCGCTAGTTTTGCTGAAGAAGCGGCAAAAGCACAGGTCAATACCGTTTACTTAAATGTGCTAGATCAGATCAGAACCAGTCGAGAGCAAATTGAAAATAAGCAACGTCAAATGCAAGTGTTAGCAGGACAACAAGCAACCACTGTACGGACACGCGAGCTTTATCAGGAACAATATAAATTGGGAACTCGTACCCTGGTCGATTTACTTAATGCTGAACAAGCCATTCATAGTGCAAACACAGAAGTCGAAATAGCACGTTATGATATTTACAGTAGTATCGCTCAATATATTGCAGCCACAGGCCGTTCTCGCCAAGCCTATGACCTGAATAATATAAAAATTCAAGGGTTTGAGGTGCAACAATGATGACAAAAATAGATTACCAACCTTGGTTACAGGCAATATTAACCATTGCCAAGCATTATCGGATTGAGCCTTCGGAAGAGCGTGTCCGCTTACAGTTGGACTGGAATCAAAATCAGAATCTTGATGAGGTTTTGACGTTGATCAGTCGGCAAATTGGGCTCACTTTACGCAGAGTAAAATTCAGCAATGATGTCATTAACCCATGGCGCTTACCGATATTAGTTGAACTGGCCGATGGCCAAGTGGGGGTCATTGATAAAGCAGATGGCTCTGGGCATGTCAGTATTCAACTCAGTGGCGATCAAGGTTTATCACAAAAGTTCGCAGTAGGTGCTTTAAAACACATTGTAAAAAGTGTGTATATTTTACGTCCTGAGCAGTCCGTTCCTGATGCACGTATTGATGAGTATATTAAGCCCTATAAGCCAAGCTGGTTTTGGTCAATCGTTTTAAGTGATTGGAAGCGCTATATCGATATTATGTTTGCATCTTTGATTGCAAATGTTTTAGCATTGGCGACCATCGTTTTCTCTATGCAAGTCTATGACTGTGTTGTTCCTTCACAGTCGATACCTACACTTTGGGTGCTTGCTGGTGGTGTACTGATTGCAGCAATCTTTGAGTTTGTTCTGCGTATTTCGCGTGTTTATATCTCTGACATTATCGGAAAGCGTGCAGATCTACGTATTTCTGATCGGGTGTTTGGTCATGCATTAAGAATCAAAAATAGCGAGCGCTCGAAGTCAACGGGAACCTTCATATCTCAGATTCGTGAATTGGAAGGGGTGCGAGAACTTGTCACTTCAACCACGATGGGTGCGATTGCAGATCTTCCTTTCTTCTTTTTATTCTTGTTTATCTTTGCAATTATTGGCGGAAACTTATTTTGGGTCATGTTGTTGATCGTACCGCTGATGATTTTGCCTGCGATCTTGGTACAAAAGAAGCTGGCTAAACTTGCACAAGAGGGTATGCGTGAATCCTCAATTCGTAATGCAATTTTGGTTGAGGCTGTACAAGGGATTGAAGATATTAAGCTATTACGTGCAGAGTCTCGTTTCCAAAATCAGTGGAATCATATGAATGAGATTTCTGCGGATATCAGTATGCAACAACGTAAAATTGTTGGTGTACTGACTGCTTGGACGCAGAAGCTACAAGGGCTTACTTATGCCATTGTGGTATTGGTTGGGTGTTTTGCTGTGATGGAAGGTGAAATGACCACAGGCGCGCTGGTTGCTTGTTCGATTTTATCATCACGGATGTTGGCGCCAATATCACAGATCACAGGTATTCTTGGTCGTTTTCAACAAGCCAAAGTGGCAAAGCAAAGTTTAGATGAATTGATGCAGCGCCCAGTTGATCAAGCTGATCATGCACATTTGGTACATAAAGAAGTATTACATGGTGATTATGAGCTGAAAAATGTGGTATTCCAGTATGGTGAGGATGATCCTCGACCAAGCTTGGCGATTCCAAAATTAAAGATTCGGGCGGGTGAGCGAATTGCTATTCTCGGTCGAAATGGCGCTGGTAAATCAACGTTATTGCAAATTCTCTCTGCAATGCAGACTCCAAATTCAGGTTCGGTACACTTAGATGATTTGGATATGAGTTTGATTGACCCTGCTGATGTCCGTCGTGATATGGGTTTACTCAACCAGAACGCCTATCTTTTCTATGGAACCATTCGTGAAAACTTAACTTTAGGTGCGCCGTTGGCACGCGATGAAGATCTTTTAAAAGCTTTAAAAGTAACAGGTGCATTGAGTTTCGTTCAAGAAAAGAAAGAAGGTTTGGATCATCTGGTTTTAGAGGGTGGTGTAGGCTTTTCAGGTGGGCAAAGACAAGCATTGTTACTGGCAAGATTATTAGTCCGTGAGCCGAATATTTTGCTACTCGATGAACCGACTGCAGCGATTGATGATGTCGCAGAAAAACAATTGATAGATCATTTAAAGGGGTGGCTGGGCTATCGTACTTTAATCGTCGCGACACATCGCCGAGCGGTGTTGGAATTGGTTGATCGTATTATTGTGATGAATGATGGCAAAATTGTCATGGATGGACCTGCTGATAAAGTCTTGCAACAATCATCGGCAAAACAAAAAATAGTTTAATAAAATAAAGAGGATAATTCATGAGTGAGCAAGAACAAACCAGCAGTCGTCCCATGAATGTGAGTTACAAAGAACCGAAGTTACCTGGTTCATCGATTATTGTATGGTTAATTGGGATTGGTTTAGTGATATTGCTCGTGTGGGCATGGGCATTTAGTTTAGAAGAAGTATCGACAGGTACGGGTAAAGTTGTCCCTTCTTCAAAAGAGCAAACCATTCAATCACTTGAAGGGGGTATTTTAACTAAACTCGCTGTTAGAGAAGGCGATATCGTTGAAAAAGGACAAATACTAGCGCAGTTAGATCCGACACGTCTTGCTTCAAATGTGGGAGAGTCACAATCTTTACTGAGTTCTGCACAAGCGACAGCAGCGCGTTTACGTGCCGAAGTCAGTAATACTGCTTTGGTTTTTCCAGAAGAAGTTTTAAAAGAACCTAAACTCATAAAAGAAGAAACAGCACTTTATTATTCACGTCGCATGAATTTAGAGGAGGCTATTTCTGGTAATCAACAAGCACTTAAATTGGTGCAACAAGAATTGGCTATGACTGAGCCGTTGGTTGCAAAAGGGGCCGCCAGTGAAGTTGAAGTGTTGCGTTTAAAGCGTGAAGCCAATGATTTACAAAATAGAATCAATGATATTCGTAATCAATATTATGTAAAAGCACGAGAGGAGCTATCAAAAGCCAATACCGATATTCAAACTCAACTACAAGTGGTCAAAGGTAGAAGTGATAGCTTACAACGTGCTGTATTTAGAGCACCTGTGCGTGGTGTAGTGAAAGAGATTGATGTCACGACTGAAGGTGGTGTCATTCCTCAAAATGGTAAGTTGATGACGATTGTGCCTTTAGAGGATAAATTGTTAATCGAGGCACGTATTTCTCCACGTGACATTGCATTTATTCATCCAAATCAAGAAGCTTTGGTCAAAATCACGGCTTATGATTATGCTGTATATGGTGGGCTAGAAGGTAAAGTTACCACGATTTCACCAGATACCATTCGTGATGAAGTGAAGCAAGATCAGTTTTATTATCGTGTTTATATTCGGACAGATTCGGATCGACTTTATAACAAAGCGGGTACAGCATTCGATATTACCCCCGGTATGGTGGCTACTGTAGATATTCGGACTGGACAAAAAACCATTATGGATTATTTGCTTAAACCATTTAATAAAGCCAAAGAAGCATTACGTGAACGATAGTTTCTGCTGATTTGAAACCTTTATCGTCGGGTGTGGTGATAATCAATCATCACACCCATTTTTTATAATGGAATGTCAACAGACCCTATCATCGCGCCCTACATTGCGCCAGAAAATTGCTATAATCATTTTTTAAAGTTTGTATTTATGTTTTATGCCATTCACCATTGCCAATCCGGTAACTTTTGAAGAAGAAATTAAAAAAAGTCGTTTCCAAGCGATTGCTGCGATTGTTGAAAATGAACAGCAGGTCAAAAACTTTTTAGAAGAAGTGAAAGATCCATCGACGACACATCAATGTTGGGCATGGAAGATTGGATATCATGTTCGATTTAATGACGATGGTGAACCTTCTGGCACCGCAGGACGTCCGATTTTAGCAACCATCGAAGGGAATGATTTGACCAATGTGATTGTATTGGTCAATCGTTGGTATGGTGGTATTAAGCTTGGTACGGGTGGTTTAGTTCGTGCTTATGGTGGTTGCGCTGGGCAATGTTTACTATTGGCTGAAAAAATTGAGCTGATTGAGAAAAAACAGATTCAATTGAGTTGTCTATTTAATGAATGGGCAATTATTCAATATGAGCTTATGCAGCAACACATCGAATACCAAGAAAGTTATACCGAAAATGGTGTTTTCATTGAGGCACGGCTACAAATTCATCAAATTGAACCTTTAAGACAAAAACTTCAAGATGTTACTAGAGGGCGTGAGCATTTACATGTTGAAGATTAGAATTTACAAGCCCTCTCTTGCGAGTTTGGGGAACAGTGTTCCTCGCTCTCAGGGAGTGAGTAATTGAAAGGGGTAGAGAGGCAACAACTTGATGAATGATCCTTTATTAAAATATAGAGAGCAGCATAAACATCGTCTCAATTATATGCCGTGGTTGTATTGGTCGCTCAAGCCTAAACAACGTGAATGGGCTGAAGCATGGCAAGCTGAATATCAAGCGTATTTGATGGAAATGGAAACAGTTGAGATTGGCCAGAATTGTTTTATTTCACCATTGGCACATATTTTTGCTGAGCCAGGACGCAAAATTACCATTGGTGATAATACTTTTATTGCCGCTGATTGTACCTTGCATGGTCCTTTAGTTATTGGCAATGAGGTTGCAATAAACCATCACAGTATTTTGGATGGTGGGCGCGCAGGGATTCAGCTACACGATCAAGTCAGAATAGCGGCCTATAGCCATTTATATGCTTTTGATCATGGGATGGCTTTGGACCGTCCAATCTACCAGCAACCCGTGACATCCAAGGGCATTGAGATCGGCAAAGATGTTTGGTTAGGAGCGCATGTGGGAATTAAAGATGGGGTCAAAATTGGAAATCATGCTGTGGTTGGGATGAATAGTATGGTGACCAAAGATATTGAAGATTATGCCATTGTGGCAGGGAATCCAGCAAAATTGATTCGTTATAGAACTGAATAAAAAGCATTAAAAAGCGTATGAGATTCTATACATAAATTTAACCTATCCTGCTTTTATCTGTGTTAAGTTAAAAATAAGTAGAAGACCTAAGGTGTCAAACCTAAAGAGAGGCCAACATGAATCGCGTAATTGCATGTATTGATTCTTCACCCTGTATTGATGCTGTGGCTGAGGCTGCAGTTTGGGTTGCGAAACAAACGCAAAGAGAATTAGTGCTGTTACAAATCTTGGACTATTATCCTGCAAGCTATCATTTAGGTGAAATTAGCGGTGTGATTGGCTTTGAGAGTAATGCCATGTTGCTCAAAGAGCTTGCTGAGTTAGAGCAAAAGCAAAGTGAGTTAGCACTCGATTATAGTAATAACCTACTCAATCATATTTCAGAGTTAATCGAGAAACAATACGGTTTAACCAGCAGCAAAATTCAAGAAAAAGGCGATTTTCTTGAACAAAGTTTTAATCTTCTGCATGAAAATGACGTGGTGATTATTGGTCGTGTTGGCGAGCGTGCTGCAGAGAAAAATAAACCAATTGGTAGTAATGTTGAGAACTTCATACGTGGTGCAAATTGTACCGTAATAACGGTTGGAGAGCATTTTGAACCACCTAGACGTTTTATTTTTGCATACGAGTATTCACCAACCTGTCAGAAAATGTTGCAGCGGATCGCTCAAAGTGATTTGTTGAAAAAGCTACAGTGTCATTTGCTTTATGTCGGTGATCATCCCGAAATGCTCACTGAGCCCGCAAAGTATTTAACGGATGCTGGCTTAGATGTAATGCCTGTTTATCGTTATGGTGATGTGGCTCAGAATATTTTGGAATATCAAAGAGAACATAATGTGCAGTTAATCGTATTAGGTGCTTTCAGCCATAGTAAAATTCATCAATTTTTCTTAGGTAGCATTACTACTTCGATATTTAGAAATGCAAATGTACCGTTATTGGTCGCTAAGTAATTCATTTTATTCCATATAGTTATCCGCAAATACTGTGGATAACTATATGGAAAAGCACTATGTAAATTTGTATCTATTTGATATCTAATAATTAAAAAAATCAGTTCGTTTTTTGATCTTTACTTTACAATCGCAATTGCGAAGCCATCATGTCCTTTTGAACCCACTGTTTGTAGTGCTGTACAAGATAAAAGCTGAGGATGATTTTTCAGTGCAGCGAAGGTTTCCCGAATGCCTTCAATACTTGGTTTTTTATTATTTTCATCCAATATCGCGCCTGAACGAATCACATTATCCAATACAATAATCGTTCCTGAATGAGATAGCTTCAAGCTGAGTTCCAAGTATTCAGGATAACTTTGTTTATCTGCATCAATAAAAATCAAATCAAATGCCTCACTGGATTCTGCAATGAGTTGATTCATGATATCTGCGCCGCGTCCTTTTTTAAGTTCAATATGGGTAGGCATATCGGCATAATCAATATTTTCTTGGGCGATGGCCGCATGGCTATCTCGTCCTTCAACCGTAAGTAGGTACCCATCAGCAGGTAATGCTTGCGCCAACCAAATTGTGCTATAAGCGGCAAAAGTTCCAAGTTCTAATACACGTTTACATTGATTCATTTGAATCAACATTTGCAGGAACATACCTTGATTCGGTGCAACAGCCAAATGATTAGAAAGACCTTGCGTATCGGTATTGTCTAATGCATGTTGAAGCTTAGGATCTGAGGGGATTAAATGTGAATTGATATAGTCATCAATGTCGGTCCACATCTGTTGCATAATCAGGCTTACCTTTGAATCTGTTTGCAGCATTTTAAACATTTATGCTCAGAGTGCAATTTGATTACTGAATAAAAAAAGAGATCATTTAGATCTCTTTACTGAAAGTGATCTTTTATTCTAAAAGTTACACATTGAGCTGTTACGTGTTAGGTCTGGGCCCCAAGTGCGATAACCCTGAGTATCAATATGAATCTGACCTGAGCGATATAGACCAATACCGAGATTTAAGCTTTGACCATGCTGAACCCAAAACTGACATAATTTAAATTTGGATTGTTCGATAAATGCATAATCCTGCGGCTGAGGGTATTCAGGACCAATACGAAAATCGATGGCAGAGTTAAATAAATGTTTAGATGAACTTGCACCGCCAGCGCATTCGTTTAAAGGTAAATCACGATAGACAGAGGTCACTTCAAAATCGGTTAAAATTTTTGCAGAAATAAGATATTTAAATACACGCAAAGTTGAAAGAGAGTTGCCCCACAATTCACGGTTTGGCACAGCATACTCATTGCGACCACATTTTTGCCAATCTCTTGCGGTTCGTAATAATTCAAAACTTGGGATAATGTGAGCGACTTGATTACGTGTTAAAAATTGTTCATATTCACGCACACGAGCATAGTTTTCGCCTTGTGCCAACCAACGACGATAAGAAGCTGGCTCTACTTTGTCTGGCGTTGGTCGTGTAAAAGTGACTTTTTCTTGAGGAATATGGATTCTTTTGCCTTTATTTACTTCTGTCTTTGAACTGACACAGCCGACCATCATCACAGGGATGATAAAAAACGATAAGAAACCCTGTAATTTATTTCGCAACATAAAAGCCAGTTCACAATCTAAAGACACGTTATTTTAATGCAAAATAACGTATACATAATGGGACAATTGCAAAGAAATGTGTGATTCAAGTATTAAAAAAGACCAGTAAAACTGGCCTTTTCAATTACTTTTCTAAATATTGCAGTTTATTCGGTTTTCCATTCCATTCTTCACGATCTGCAGGTTGTTCACCAATTTGGGTGATATTGTTACCCGCCCATTTTTCAGATAATTCAGTATTGAGCTCAATAAAGATTTCTTGACCTTCAGGTAGTTCATCTTCAGAGAAAATCGCATTTGCTGGGCACTCAGGTTCACAAAGCGCACAGTCAATACATTCATCTGGATTGATGACAAGGAAGTTAGGACCTTCATAAAAACAATCGACAGGGCAAACTTCAACACAATCTTGATATTTACATTTAATACAATTTTCAGTGACAACAAAGGTCATGGCGACAGCTACCTAAAAATACGGTTTTTGTTTGGAATGGGCTATTGTAGGCAAAAATGGGGGGAACAAACAATTGCTTTTATTGATATTGTTTATTTATACATATGAAAAACAGGATAACATATTGATAAAAATAAATATGTTCTATTGATTCGTTGATTTTTAAAGACATAATGCGATTAAGTATTTGTCTTAATCAGTTGTTTTTATCTTTCCCTTTAGGATTTCATTGTGCGCTGTTTTTGATAAATGACGCTATAGAACACATCAGGTGAATATCCTCTGGTTCTAATTTCCATAGATGTTGATCCGGTTGCGCTAATAGTTGGGCACCATGTTTGAGATAAAAGTCTACCGTTCGTTTACTTGGTGTTGCTGAAATATAGAGTTGTTTAGCACCCAATTGTTGTGCTGATTCTACTGCGGAATGCATGAGCACTGCCCCAATGCCTTGACCTTGGTGATCTGCATCAACATAAAAGTATTGCAATAATTTTGCTTCAGGATAATCTGGAATAAGTTGATTGGATACGACTTGAACACCAATTAACTGATCATGTGAGTTAAATACCCCGATACATAATCCACCTTGTTGATGGATTTGTTTTAATAACGGTGGATCATTATCTAGATGAAAGGCATCCCAATTCTCAACATCATAAAAACAATCGACTATGTCTAAATGTTGTTTGTGTTGCACGTACATTTGAGTAATTAATTCGCGACGACTGATCTGTTGCCAGATTAAATCGATTTCTGAAACCTGTAGTTTTCTGAGCACAAAATTCAGCATTTGTCCCTTCGATTGATTACTCATTTTATTCTGATGATAGGGTGGATGATATAACGATGCGGTTTATCTTATTCATAAATTTTTTTCCCAGAACAAGTCTCATTCACTTGTTCTGGGAAAATGTCTTTAGGATCTCAGTGCTGCTTTTAGTGAATAGAGTTGTTCAAGTGCTTGACGGGGCGTAAGATCATCTACATCAATGCGTTGTAACAAATCTAAAGCTGGTGAATGGACTTCCACTTCAATAATTTTCTCAATCACTTGGGTTTCTATTTGAGGATCAATTGAACTGAATAAATCTGTTTGCACTGTCTTTTGCAAGATATGATGTTGTTGCTTTTCAAGAATTTTCAAACGCTTTTGCGCTTCTTTAATCACACTTGCTGGAATACCCGCCAATTTTGCGACTTGTAAGCCGTGACTTTGACTTGCGGGGCCATGTTGAACTTTGTGTAATAAAATTAAATTACCATTCAATTCCTGTGCAGTAACGTGATAGTTATCGATACCTGTTTCACTACCAAGTTCAGTCAGCTCAAAATAATGTGTGGCGAAAAGGCATAGACATTTCACACGCTTAGTCAAATCAAGTACACATGCCCAAGCCAAAGAAAGGCCATCATAAGTACTGGTTCCACGACCAACCTCATCCATTAACACCAAGGACTGGTTGGTGGCATGATGCAAAATCTGTGAGGTTTCGGTCATCTCGACCATAAAAGTTGATTTTCCAGTTGATAAATCATCGGCTGAACCAATACGGGTAAAAATACGATCAATTGGACCAAGTTTTGCAGATTTTGCGGGAACGAAACTTCCACAATAGGCAAGAAGGCTAATCAGTGCGGTTTGACGCATAAATGTCGATTTCCCCCCCATGTTTGGACCAGTAATGATCGCCATACGGTGTTGTGCATCTAAAAATGTATCATTTGGGGTAAACGGTGTTTTATTTAAAGCTTCTACCACAGGGTGACGACCTGCTTGAATTTTAATCCCTGTTTCAGGACTGAATTCTGGCCGTGCCCAATTGTTTAATCGTGCTTGATGGGCAAAGTTGGCTAGTACGTCAATATATGCAATTGCAGCACTCATCATTTGTAAATGTGCAATGTTTTGGCGTAATTCATCCAACAATGACTCAAATAACAGTTTTTCACGTGCTAATGCGCGAGACTCACTAGAAAGTACTTTGTCTTCAAAGCTTTTCAGTTCAGGGGTGATATAACGTTCAGCATTTTTAAGGGTTTGACGACGGATGTAGTCCGCTGGTGCTTGTTCTGCTTGAGCACGAGTGAGTTCTATATAATAGCCACTGACACGGTTATAGCCGATTTTAAGTGTATTGATTCCAGTACGTTGACGTTCTCTAATTTCTAAATCAATTAAGAATTGACCTGCATGATCACGGATCTTGCGGAGTTCATCCAACTCCTCATCATAGCCTTCTGCAATTACATTGCCATCACGCAAGAGTACGGGTGGATTTTCTACAATCGCTGCCATTAACTGCTGATACAAGCTTTTAAAGTCACCAAGCTCATGATCAAGTTGGGTCAGTAATTTAGATTGTTTGGCTTGTAAAACAGGCGCTAATGCGTGTCGTAGAAAAGGAATTTGAGCACAGGCATGACGTAGTTGGACTAAATCACGTGGACGAGCACTACCTAAAGCCACGCGACTTAAAACGCGTTCGATATCACCAATTTCTTTTAGCACTAAACGCAGCGGTGCTTCATGGTATCCCTTTAAAAGCTGTTCTGTAGCATCAAGGCGGGCATCTAAAACGGCTGTATCACGGATGGGCTGCATGAGTGTTCGGCTGAGTAAGCGTCCACCCATTGCAGTTTGACAGTCATTCACCAGTTGAAATAAGGATGTACCATGGTCAAATAAAGGATCAATAATTTCTAGATTACGACGCGTAATTGGATCGAGGGCTATAAAATCGGTACTTTGTTCTATTTGAATCGCGCGAATATGAGGCAGCGCTGTTTTTTGTGTTTCTTTTGCATAGTGAATCAATGCCGCAGCGGCAGCCTTTGCTAGCGGAATGGGATCTAATCCGAAACCAGATAAGGTCGAGACAGAAAACTGATCACATAAGGTTTTTTGCGCGTTATTTAAATTAAAATCAACATTTGGTCGCTTGGTAATTGGGCAGTCAATATTCTTTTTAATCTGTTCAATAATATCTTGATCAACTAAATCTTCGTCGATCAAAATTTCACTTGGCATTAAGCGAGCCAGTTCAATGGGAAGCTGTTCTGGCTTATAGTCTTGTTGCTGAACTTTAAAAATACCCGCACTGAGGTCTAGTAAAGCAAAGCCGACTTGATTTTGTTGGATACATAGCGCAACAAGATTCGAAGACTGATAGCTACCTAGTAAAGCATCATCGGTTAAAGTACCCGGTGTTAGGATGCGAACCACTTGCCGATCCACAGGACCTTTTCCAGTAACCTCACCGACCTGTTCACAAATGGCAACCGTTCGACCTGATTTAACCAAACGCGCAAGATAGCCTTCTGCTGCATGATAAGGTACGCCTGCCATTGGAATCGGTTCACCACTGGCTTTACCACGATGGGTTAATGTAATACCCAACAGCTTGGCAGCAAGACGAGCATCTTCAAAGAATAGTTCGTAAAAATCTCCCATACGATAAAACAGCAGGGCATGTTGATGCTCCATTTTTACTTTTAGATATTGCTGCATCATAGGGGTGTGGGAAGAGAGATCAGCCATGATTTCATTGCTATTCATGTATAAAAATCCTTAAAAATAAACACTAAATCTCATGCTTTAAAAAATTTGGCTGTCTAACCAATTGCTAGTCGAATCTAGGTAAATCTATACAAAAGCATACCTTCAGGTGTACTTTTATTTGAGCCAAAATTGAGTCAACAGTGTTTGAGAATGTATTACGATTTTCTCAGGTTTGTCATCTTAACAAATTTGAGCTGATTGAGAAAAAGTAATCTTGAAAAGGATGGCAAAATAAGTAGCGAAAAAGAGCTTATTAATTAAATCGTAGTTTTTTTATCATATAAAAAAGAAAACCGCCCCGTACAGGCGGTAGCTGAATTTACTCAGCAAATAATAGAGGTGTGAACGGTCAAGGGCACACTTCTATTTTTTGAATTATTGCTCTTTATTCAGACCAGTTGTAAATTCTTCCGATTTGAAATAAGTATCTATTTGTTCGACACTTTTTGAATACTCTGTAATGTTTAAAAGAGATTTATCACGTTTTTGGGTAGGATTGAATTGAAAATCTGGCGGGATATCACTTCTGAGAGGAGGAGGTGCTTTTCTCTTACCATCTGTAGTGATTCTTTGAATAAAACCTGCCAACCATAAAATGAACTCATCTTCATTTTTAATTTTAGGAATTAAACTTATATCTAACTGAACCTTACATTCTTGATTAGGCTTATTTAAACACTCTTCAAAATCAATAAAGTTGTAAAGTAGTTTTAATTTAGTTCCTTTAATTTCTTTACGAATTTCAATGATTAATGTATTGAGTTTTTCTATGGGATCATTGTTCGTATCTTTGTTTTCTTGCAAGTTTCTATAGACTTTTTCAGCTATACGTAAAAATTGTGGCATGTCTTACTCCTGCCAAGTCCATATCATTTAGAGATTATGAAGGTTTTTAGGTTGCTGATTGTATTTGTTTTGGCGACTCGTGTGAGTAATGATGCTTTTGTGAAACAAAAGTTATGTGCAGATATTGATTGATAATAGTTGTATTTTTATATTGTTGATTTTTATGTTTATTTTTAATTTTGATTAGGTGGTTTGGTTTACATAAAAAATAGGATTGTAAATATTAGACTTCCGTCATAAATCAAAAAACGTACAATTTATTTGATCTTAAATTAATCAGCAAAATTATTTAATTCAAGAGATAATCCTTGGATGAAATTCAAAGATATTCAAAAATTATCAAACGTTAAGTTTCGTAGGCTTACCGGTGTTAGTTGGGCTACATTTAACCTCATGTTGGCCGAGCTAAATAAGCATTTACCTCGTCATATTGGTAAAGGACGACCGCATAAATTACCGTTGGAAGATCGTTTGCTCTTATGTATAGAATATTGGAGAGAATATCGAACATTTTTCCATCTTGGTATGAGTTACGGTGTATCTGAAACGAGTGCAATTCGTATCACACGTGTTATTGAAGATACCTTAATCCGTTCTGGAAAATTCAACTTGCCAAAACAACTTCCTAATCGAGATGAAGTGGATTGGGAAGTTGTTGTGATTGATGCCACTGAAATATTAGTTCAACGTCCAAAAAAAACAGAAGAAATGGTATAGCGGTAAAAAAAAGCGACATACCTTTAAATTTCAGCTATCTATGCACTATATAACAGGTGAAATACTGAGTGTATGTGGAAGTCATGGAAGCATGCATGATTTTAAAATATTTAAAAAAAGCATGAGGAAATTAAAATTTAAGCCCTTTTTTATCGTTGATAAGGGTTATTTAGGGATAAAGAAATTGGGTTTTGGATGCCTCATGCCATCTAAAGCAAAGAAAACTGAAAAACTAGATTCTGAATTAAAAAAGTTAAATAAAGAGATTGGTCGTAGACGAATTCAAGTAGAGCATGTATTTGGAAGGATGAAATGTTTTAAGATTTTATCTTGTGTATATAGAAATCGTCGTAAAAGATTAAACCTGCGGTTTAATTTACTTGCTGGCATATACAATTTAGATTGGGTGAAAGATAAACAATTAAATTGATTGAAAAATGATTTATGAAGGAAGTCTATTATATAATTATAAAATATAATGTTGTGTTTCTGTTCTCTGATTTAATAACTATTTAATTTAAAATAAACTATTCATATTTATAGACAATCAGCGTAGTAAAGAGAGGGTTTAATGAATTGTTGCTGTGACAATGACTTATATTCTTAATATTTACTTTATGATTATAGTTGGTGATCTCTTCTCTTAGCCATTTGTTAATGGAGTCTTTTAAATCTTGAATTGATTTAGCTTTAAAAAATTTTATTTTGGAAATTTACTAAGCTCACCTGTCTGATAAATAGATTAGATCGTTAAATTTTTGTAATACTTTTTATTTGTAAATTTTTTAATATAAAAAAGTGTTTAGTAATGTTTAGAAATAATTTAAATTAAATTTAAGATTTTGATTTGTATTAATATTTATTTTTAATAATAATGCTTTTTACATAAGTTTTCATTATTTAAAGAAAAGCTATAGAAGAAGGGCTTAAAGATTACAATAAAAATGCTACTAATATAAGTGTTCAAATACATTAAAGAGGTATCTCATGTTAAAAACGATTATTACTTTGGGTACAGGTGTCGCTTTGGGTTGTTATTATAAATCTCACAAGGATAAGAGTAGATTGTCTGATGATAAAAAAAGTGATGCTCATGGTTTAAATGAAGAGGTTAAAGGGAAAAAAGTTTTGAGTAAATTTATGAAATAAATATAGATTAAAAAAGAAGCTTAAATCAAGCTTCTTTTTTAATGAATTCCTATCTTGGTGATTTTCGGATATAGACATATACTTTTTTAAGTTATATGAAGTAACAGAATTAAAAATGGTTCATTTCATAGAGCGTAGGTCAAGAACCTTCAAAAACATATTAAAATTACTGATGACGAGGGTTCTTATCGGCAAAAGTTGGAGGTGATGGTAGATGATAAAAGTAACTCCAGAATAAGATAGCTTGAAATAAACTGGCTAAAGTTTTTATTTGTGAAGTAAAACAATATACCAGCTCAGGTTATGGAAAATAGTCAGGGTTATAAAAGTATAGAACCTATTATCTATTAACTAAGAAAAAATAGAGGTACAAAGTGATGAATAATCTATTATTAAAAATTTTAACATTATGTTTTGTATTCAGTGTAGCTGGATGCGAAAAAAATAAAGACGCTGATACAATGAGTCGAGAGGAGACAACGACTCCCCATGCTTTAGAAACGGAACCAGTAGAAATAGATCATTCTAGAGAGGCTCAGTTACATGATGATTTACAACATGGTAGTTCTGCTCCTGTTATGAATGAAAATGATGAGGCAGGTTTAACAAATGATAATACTCAAACAAACTTATCAAGTAGAACTCCTTCTAATTAAAAACTAAGAATTTTAAGGATGTTGTGGTTAAGAATTTTCTATGAAGTTTTTAACCACAATTAATTTATGATCTTTGTGCTTGGAGATAAAAATTAATTCAATATCTTTATATAAATTTATAACTTGTGAACTTTGTCACAAAAAACCTTATTTGTGATACCTAGAATTTTTTCTAATGTACTTTCTATGTTTTTTTTACGAGATTTAATTTCATAATTTAAAACAATAGACTTCCTTCATAAATCATTTTTCAATCAATTTAATTGTTTATCTTTCACCCAATCTAAATTGTATATGCCAGCAAGTAAATTAAACCGCA
>NZ_KB849200.1:362588-591862 GCF_000367985.1 Acinetobacter sp. CIP-A165 | reverse complement strand
TAACCAGTAAAAATCCACACAAGTTGTTCTTCTTCAATTCTTAATGATCTTCTCGATGATTCGTCACCATCAAGCTAGGTCGGCTATATTACTCTTAATCTCTTAAAAGTCAACAGGCAATTTAGATATTTTTAAAACTTATTCTCAAACCCAAGATTCAAACCTTTCAATCCAAATCCTTGTTTCTCAACAAGTTTTTATCTGCATCACCGCCGATGGATGTGCATTCTACAGCATTTCCAATACCACACAACCCCTTTTTTTAATTTATTGTGACGAGCGTCTATTTTTTGCACAAATAAGGCTGAAAATGTGGAATTTGATCTAATATTTGTTCAGTTTTACTCTTTTCTTGCCAATGCAAAGGGCGGCAATCGATATATTCACAATACCCCGTGCCTTCGTATGATTCATTTTTCCAAATTAACTGATAGTGAAAACTTCCCACATAACCTGCGGCTAAACCAAATTTATAATCGCCTCGACTTTGTGCTTTCAGGTGAAAAGTAACTTGATTATTTTCCTGACATTGCCAAATAAACTCTCGAGCTAAATACATATCACGCCCATTTGGTGTTTGGATTTTAGGATAAACCCGTGTTACATCAAAAATAACGTGCTGATCATAAAGTATGGTCTGTTGTTGGTTGTGCTGGATTTCAATTCTTGAAAAAATGATGTTATTCCATTGATTTCTTAACTCAGAAAGTATGATTTGAAGATCTGAACGAATTTGAATAATTTGATAAGTAAAAAAATGAAAGGCGATAAATGGCAAATAAACTGCTCTGGCATGCTTCAGAATACCTTGTGCTTCTATTTGATATTTTTGTTCTTTATAGGTAATTTCACCTTCACACTGGCACCTTGCATACCAATAGTCAGCGACACCCCATTGCAAAGCTGAATGATTTTCGATTTCAGTGTAGGTATTTACTTTTAACTGACAACTTAATTCTTCATCAAATCGTTTAAAATAATAATTGGGTGATTCGACTTGGATATCGTCAATATCAAGAAATTGATAGCGATCAATTTCAAATTGGCATTGCTCTTTGGCACTATAACTTTTGAGATGTCCAACTGTTGCTACACTGCTGCTCACTAATACCGTTGCCGTATCAATCGCTGTTGTGGTGATCGCACTGGCGTTATAGCAAATCGGAATACGTGGCTGACCAATTAAACTAATGAAATTCAGATAATGAAAAGGTGCAGGCAGATTCGGCAGAATCAACGCCTGATAAACGATTTTAAATAAACCTTTGGGCGGATAGAAAGTTAAAGCATCTGACTTATTGAGGTTCAGTTGCTTTAATTGATTGTTACTCATCAACATTGGCATACTGAACCTCCCGATTTTAAGTTGTTATTTTTGAGTCATTCTTTTTCGCAAATAAAGTCGTTACAAACCCTGAGAGCACATATAGGATACATACAATCAAGATACCTACTGGAATGTTGTACGTGATCGCAGCAAAAATCAAGACTACAGGCAACATCACGACAAATGGTACGCGTTTACGATCCATTTGTTTAAATGAGTAATACTTGATATTTGAAATCATCAACAACCCTATTCCTACCATAACGACAGAGTTAATAACTTGAATCACAATATCTTTTAAATCAAAGATAAATGGATAATCGCGTCCGACCCAAACCAGTGAAATCACAGTGACCGCAGCAAGTGGGCTAGCGATACCAATAAAGTAACGTTTATCCACCACACCAATTTGCACATTGAAACGTGCCAAGCGGAATGCCGCACATGCGGTATAAATAAAGCAACACGCTAAACCAATACGTCCCAAATCATGTAAGCTCCAGCTATACATTAAGATTGCAGGTGCAACCCCAAAAGCCAGCAGATCAGATAATGAATCATATTGTTCACCGAAGGCACTCTGTGCACCAATCGCACGCGCCACTCGTCCATCTAATCCATCAAGCAATGCAGCGAGGAAAATCGCATAGATCGCTTGATTAAAGTTTCCATTCATACTCGCAATGATTGAGTAAAAACCAGATAGAAGCGCCGCTGTTGTAATTAAGTTTGGCCATAGATAAATACCACGGCGTTTTACTTTTTGCCCTTCGTGCGTATGCTCTTCTTCTTCCACTTCAAATGTAATGCGATCAAAAGAACGTCCATCTTTATTTGAATCAGAATCAGGTTTAGGAGAATTTGTCATTATTTTCAATTCCTCGACAATATTTTGACGTTGGCGGGTTACTCACCCACCAACCAACGCACTGCGGCATGACCACCATTTTCACTCATACGCAAATGTGGAAATAACCATTGTAAAGCCTGATCTGCATCTTCTGAGAATTTCCATGGCGGATTAATCACCAGTAAACCACAACCATTTAATCCCACTGGCGTGTCATCAGGCCATACACAAATTTCGCAAACCAATTGACGACGAATCCCTGTTTTAAACATTTTCTTTTCAAAACGGTCAATCATGGCACGATCTTTAATTGGATACCAAACCGCAAATACACCTGTTGGCCACTTGCTATGCGCGACTTGTAAAAGTTCAACCAATTGCGGAAAGTCTTTACGCTCTAATTCGTATGGTGGGTCGATCATCACCAATCCGCGTTTTTCTTTTGGCGGAATAACTCCAAATAAGCCTTCATAAGCATCACGCTCGTGTAAGCCCATGCGTTTATCATGAATATTGTGACGTAACTCAGCAAATACATCGCGCTGCATTTCAAATACAGTCGCTTTATCAATATCTCGCATTGCCTGTAAAGCAAACCAAGGTGAACCTGGGTAACTCCCCTTACCTTCCTGCTCGCGTATCTTGCCAACCAGTTTTAAAAACTCCTGAATGGACTCAGGTGCTTGGCGTTTTTCCATCTCACTTAATTGTACTAAACGATGAATTCCCGTGAGGAACTCACCTGATTTTTGTGATGGTGCAAGTGATAAATTATATTTACCCGCCCCACCATGGGTGTCGATATACCGATATGGTTTATCTTTAGCATTTAAACGAGTAAGCAGTTGAAGCAAAAGTACATGCTTCATAACATCGGCAAAGTTACCTGCATGGAAATGGTGACGGTAATTCATGTTGACAATTATTCCTCAATTCAAAGGATAGTTTATCATGAAAATAAAGGCTATTCTTTAACGTTGATGTGATCATCTAAAATTGTACTGTAATCAAATGAATGTTAACTGGAACTGTATGCAATTCACCTCGCTTCCTACATCTTGGAATATTGATCAAATTTTAGATGATTTAAATACGTCTGGATTTGCTTTGGTGGACGATGTATACCCACATGAATATGTGCGAGATCTGGTTCAAGAATGTAGTTCAAATTTGGAAGCATTTCGAGCAGCAGGTATACAAAATGGTGTGGTCAGCCATATTCGAAGTGATCATATTTTGTGGATTGATGATCAACTCCCAATTGCTGAAAAGCATATCAACACTTTAGAAAACTTATCGCAGGCATTGAATCAAGCATTCTATTTGGGGATTAAAGAAGTCGAAGCTCATTTTGCTTGTTATAACGCAGGTGAGTTTTACGCATTGCATCGCGACAATCCTCAACAAAAGAATGATCGTATGATTTCAACCGTTTTTTACTTACACGAAAGCTGGCAAGAAGATTGGGGTGGTCAGTTACGACTCCAAGATAAAAATGATCAATGGCACATCATCCAACCTGTATCAAACCGTCTTGTCATCTTCCAAAGTGATTTATTACATGAAGTCTTGCGGTCAAAGCAACAGCGCTTATCCATTACAGCGTGGCTACGGAGTAGTAATTCGATTTGGAATGGATAGCCCCGCTTAAATACACACATAAAGTAAGGTTGTGAAGTTTATGGTATATCAACCTTTAAATTGCGACAAATAGCCTTATATATCTAAGCATAACTGACGATTTTGGATCAATGAATGACGAATGAAACCAAAGATGTAATTGCTCGTATTGGTGAAACAGATCAACTCTATCTATCGAGTGACACACCAGAGCTGGCTTTAGAACGTGCTGACTTGCGCTTGCAATTGGTCATGCTGAGCCATATTCGTCAGGAACAAGTGCATTTTTTACAAGAAGCCATCGTCCTGCTTGAACAGGCACGCATTGCAAATGATGAAATGCCCCTGAGCTTGTATCTGAATTTGTCTTTATATTTAGCCAAAGCATATATGATGTACTTTGAACTGACCAAAGAGCAGCGCTTTGCTTTAATTACCCAGCAAATTTTAAAACCTTTGGCACATAACCATCATGTGGATATTTATTTCTTTTTGGCCTATGCCTCTACCGCTAAAAAAGAACATGCTTTAACTCAACACTGGTTGAAAAAATATGTGTCATGTATCGACTATGATTTAGCGTTATTACAAGAACATTCAGCATTTAAGTTAATCCGTCAGGAAGACTGGTTTAAAGCTCTCATACGAAATAAAGCTCACTAATCATGTGAGCTTTATTTTTTGATTTTTTAATGCGTACTATCAAGGTGTAGTTGTTGATTCAGTTCATCAATGACTATTGCCCACTCATCATCTTTATCAATATGACTTTTCAAGAAATCTCTTTGTCCTGCACTCCAAAACTCAGCTTCATGCAGCCTTTGTCCAGCACTGAGTTGATGTGTTTGGACAAAACGTTCAATTGCGGCTTCATTGGCGCCAAGTCCTAGCTGTTCAAACAATAATTCTAATGTCGGTTGTTGCTCAAACATTTTTCTTCTCCTTTAATCTTCTATATCCAATTTAACAACAAACAAGAAGTCGTTGCAGAAAAGACATTTATTTTCTTGTTGCTTTTTGTGTTTATCATTTTTAACGCATAAAAAAACGCCTTCAAATGAAGGCGTTCTCAAACTTATCTAAAAATAGATAAATTATTTTAACATGTCAGCAATTGCCGCACGTTCATCTTCAAGTTCTTGAAGTGTGATGTTCATACGCTCACGGCTGAATTCATCAATTTCAAGACCTTCAACACGTGTGTATTCGCCATTTTCACAAGTTACTGGCACACCGTACATTACGCCTTCTGGAATACCATAAGAACCGTCAGATGGGATACCCATAGTTACCCATTTGCCGTTTGTACCCAACGCCCAGTCACGCATATGATCGATTGCAGCGTTAGCAGCTGAAGCAGCTGAAGACAAACCACGTGCTTCGATGATCGCAGCACCACGTTTACCAACTGTCGGAAGGAATGTATCTTTATTCCATTCTGCATCGTTGATTTTGTCTTTTAAGCTTTCGCCATTTGCAGTTGCAAAACGGTAGTCAGCATACATCGTTGGAGAGTGGTTACCCCAAACTGTTAATTTTTCGATATCAGAAACAGCAACACCCGCTTTTTGAGCAATTTGAGTCAAAGCACGGTTGTGATCAAGACGTAACATTGCTGTAAAGTTTTTCGCTGGAAGATCTGGAGCAGATTTCATTGCGATATAAGCATTGGTGTTTGCAGGATTACCTACAACCAATACTTTAACATCACGGCTCGCAACTTCGTTTAATGCTTGACCTTGACCAATGAAGATTTCACCGTTGACTTTCAACAAGTCAGCACGTTCCATACCAGGACCGCGTGGACGAGAACCGACCAACAAAGCATAGTCAGCATCTTTAAATGCAACTTTAGGATCATCAGTCCCGATCATGCCCGCCAATAATGGGAAAGCACAGTCATCAAGTTCCATCATCACGCCTTTAAGCGCTTGTTGAGCTTTCTCAAAAGGAACTTCAAGCAATTGTAAAATTACAGGTTGATCTTTACCTAGCATTTCACCGCTTGCAATACGGAATAATAAGCTATAACCAATTTGACCTGCAGCGCCTGTAACGGCAACACGAACGGGTTGCTTCATGTGATATTCTCCAATGAGGTGCGTTAGCACGATTAAGTTCAGTTGTGACTCAATCGAATTATCATAAACGGCAAAGATTGTACTCTAAAGCAGCATCTTATGCATGTAAAAGAGAATGATTTCAACAAAAGTCTGATAGAAAATACAAATCAAGCCAGTCAAAAAGTTAATAACTGCCTTTAATCGTAAATTCATTTGGGCATCCTGTCACAACATGGCTAGCACATTGTTTATATTGCCCATTTTTCTGATAACAGACGCGTATTTCCGTTAAAATCGAATCTGATTTTGAGGATTGACAGCTAAAGCGAATACCATTCGCTGGTAAGGATGGATTTAATTTGGTGAATTGCTGTCTAAGACTTTCTTTCTGAACCGCAATTGTATTTGGACTGGTTAGATCTGCTGGAACTTTTAAGCGCTCTGCAAAGTTAATAATCGTCCTAAAATATTGACTGGCATTCATCGGAACGCAGCCCCCTACACTCTGCCAAAGCTGTACACGTTCATTTTCGTTTGGCATCACACGTGCAACCACGGTTGCTTGCAGCGGTGAAAGCTGAGCAGATGATTTCGTTTCACAATTACGGTTTACAGGAACTTCTGGAAGTAGACTTGAAATTGTAAGCGAATATCCCTCTAGACATTTACGTTGTTTTTGTTTTGAAGAATCTAAGGCACAAACAGCAGGCGTCATTTGCACATGCAAGATATAGCCAGCAATATTCGGGCGATCTGCTGCATATAATGGCGTGCCAAATGACAAGATGATGCAACAGAGCAATGCCCGCCCCAATCTTGTCAACCGCCTTTCAAGTAAATCTATCGATTTCATCAAATGCCAAAACTTCATGATTTCAAATTAAACATCCAATTGTATTTTTAAGGGGTATTGCGTACAGGAATCGCCCCCATCCTTTTTTCTAGGGATTGAGGACCCTGTCCGAGCACCACACCATAATGTGTTGCATTGGTCATGACATGTTTAACGTAGTCACGTGTCTCCAATAATGGAATGCTTTCTGTGTATTGATCCGCAGCAATGGTTTGACCATCGGGTTGCCAACGTCGCGCACGATTCGGACCTGCGTTATAACCTGCTGTTGCCAGCACTGCATTCCCACTCAGTTGCCCTTGAATCATAGAAAGATAATAGGTGCCGTAACGAATGTTGGTATTCATTTCACTTAATGCTGCTGGGTTATAGGTTTCACCCATTTGACGCGCAATTAACTTCGCTGTATTTGGCATGATTTGCATTAAGCCACCTGCGCCAACATGCGAGCGAGCTGAAGTGACAAAACGACTTTCTTGACGCATCAGACCATAAGCCCAAGCAGGATCAACGCCAGCATTGTAGCTATGACTGCTCACATTACTACGATGCGGGGTAGTATAACGATAGGTATCATTATGTTTCGATGTGGTTCGATCAGCCGCATAAATCGCTCGATCATACCAACCCATATCATGTGCGCGTTTTGCCGCTGCCAATAATAGGCCATCATCTTGTTGCAAATAGGCTTGTCGAACAGCCCAATTCCATTCTCTATTGGTATATGTTGCAGGTGCATTGACATCTCTTAATGTAAATGCCCGCTTAAAATGAATATTTTGGTTGAGTCTTTGAATATCTTGTGAACTTGGTTGTTCATCGTATGGCTTATGATTATACCGTTCGCCTAAACGATCTTTGGCAAGTAAATTATGATAGTCATCACCAGCTTGAGCCAGTCTACGATAAATCTGCTGGGCTGCTTGTTTAGATGCTGCATCTGAACGTTGCTCAGACGCTCGAGCCAGCCAATATTGCCAACGATCTTCTTGCTTCTGGGTTACCGACATCGCATCAATCGCACGAATCAGACTTTCCCATGAACCAAATCGAATCGACTGACGCGCATAAATTTCCGCTTCTTCAGGACTAAATGGATAACCATAACTTTGATCGAAAGCATTCAGCACGCTACGATTAAAACCATTTTTCATGACCGTAGTACCGCCGACATAGCCCACTGTACGATACAAATACTGTTGTACTGCAGGTGGCGTGTCTTGAACAGCACGTGGAAGATTGGCCAATGCATTGGTTAGGTCATTATCCGCAAGCCGCCCGATAGCGAAAATGAGATAAGCATAATCAGCATCATTGCTTTTGGTCGCACTCCATAAATACTCTAATGGATTGGCTTGAATCTGATTGAACTGTGCTAAAGATAAACTCAATCCAAGTGCTTGTGCAGTTGCGATAGCTGGCCCTGACTGCCCTGCACGTAACTGTCCCCACAATCTTTGCTGACGATCTTGTGCGGTCATTAATGGACTAGAAAGCATCATTCGACCTAAACCATTGCATGATTCAGGTTGAGAATTTGTGGTCAACCAAATGTCTTTATATTCAGCAAAAACTAAACTGTCTCCAGTTCTCGCTCTGACTTGCGCGATGGCACAGCTTTCTGCTTGGTCAGGATTGGTCACATAACTTAATACGGGTTTAGCTTCAGCAAAACTCGCAAGTTTAACTTTTTCCTCAACATAATCTGCTGCCAACTTTTCTGCCATCGCAGATTGCGGATAGCGTTGGGCAAAACTAATAATGGCAGATGCAGGCTGAAAACCAAGATTGGTATTTAATTTCCAGTATTCTGGATAATAGCCCAATACATCATTTTGCATTTGCTCTTGAAATTGATCGAGCATCGCAATGTTACTGGCATTGGCGGCACGTAAAGCATCATTAAACTGTGCATCTAAAGCATAGACGGATGAACACGCTAGCAAGCCACCCATTGCGATAAAACGGCGGAAGTTGTTCTTGTTGTTCACTTTATTACTTTCCATCGTTATAAAATCACCTTGCTTTTTCATCGTCATCAATCAATATGCCCAATTCACCCAACGGTGATAGTGTAATAAGTCTAGCTTTCCTCTATTGTTGTGTTATGTAACTTACTGATTCATATTCATTAACGCTTATACAATTTTCATCACAAACTGTCTTTTTTTGTCAGTTTTTTATTCTCTCCGCACATACAAAAATACTGCTATAATCCGCGCTTTGTTCAAACTCACCTTGTTCAGGAGCCTGCATGACGGTTCAAACATTCATTCCAAGTGCTTTAAAAGCTGCCTCAGAAAACACTGTTACCCAGCCAATGCACACCACTGATGTTTCAATTAAAAAACTTTATATTGAAACGCAAGGGTGTCAGATGAATGAGTATGACAGTCACCGTATGGCAGATTTACTCGGCGATTCACACGGTTATGTACTGACCACTGATCCCAAAGAAGCTGACATTTTACTGATGAACACTTGTTCTATTCGTGAAAAAGCTCAAGAAAAGGTTTTTAGCGGATTGGGACGTTGGCGCAAACTCAAAGAACAGAATCCAGATCTCGTGATTGGTGTTGGTGGCTGTGTTGCATCGCAAGAAGGCGACAACATTCAGAAACGCGCACCTTATGTCGATATGGTCTTTGGTCCACAGACCCTACATCGGTTACCGCAAATGCTTGATCAGCATCAGGCCCAAATCGAAAAACCGAAAAAAGATAAAATTAAACTGGTTGATATTTCTTTCCCAGATATTGAAAAGTTCGACTTTCTACCAGAACCACGCGTGGAAGGCTTTAAAGCTTTCGTGTCGATCATGGAAGGTTGTTCTAAATACTGTTCATTTTGTGTCGTTCCTTATACTCGTGGTGAAGAAGTTTCTCGCCCACTGGATGATGTCTTGGCGGAAATTGCAGGACTCGCAGAAAAAGGTGTACGTGAGATCAGCTTGCTTGGTCAAAACGTCAATGGTTATCGTGGTGAAACATTTGAGGGTGATATCTGTACGTTCCCAGAACTACTTCGCCTAGTGGCTGAAATCCCTGGAATTGGACGTTTGCGTTATACCACCTCTCACCCACTTGAATTTTCTGATGAACTGATTCAATGCTACCGTGACTTACCACAAATGGTGTCGCATTTGCATTTACCTGTACAAAGCGGTTCAAATGATGTACTCCAAGCAATGAAACGTAATCACACCATTGATGTGTATATTGATAAAATCGCCAAACTACGTAAAGTCCGTCCAGATATGCACTTATCCAGTGACTTTATTATTGGTTTCCCAGGTGAAACTGATGCGCACTTTGCTGAAACCTTACAGTTTATTAAAGACTTAGATTTTGACCACTCTTATAGTTTTGTGTATTCAAAACGTCCGGGCACACCTGCTTCTGACCTTGCTGATGACACCCCAGATCAAGTGAAAAAAGATCGTTTAGCACAAGTGCAGCAAGTGATTAAAAAATCGAGCATAGATAAAACCGATGCCATGCTGGGTAAAATCGAACGTGTGCTGATTGAAAAAGTATCTGATAAAGATCCGAATGTATTAATGGGAACAGCTGACAATACTCGTTTAGTTGCCTTTATCGGTGATGCAACTTGGGTTGGACGTTTCGCAGAAATTGAGATTACTGAAATTAAAACTTTAAATTTAGTTTATGGTGAACTCTTGAATCTTGAACCTGACGTGGCGTAATGTAGAGGTATTCTCATAAGTCAATAAGAGGGTTTCTCTTGACTGCAGCGATTCGACGTACAGTAACGTTCCCTGAGATTTCAATGGAACGCTTAAAAAGCATGCTCGGTGCGTATAACGGGCATTTAAAACAAATCGAACAACGTTTAGATGTCAAAATTACTCACCGAGGCGATGCTTTCTACCTCGACGGTGAGATTGAAACGGTCGAAAGAGCCGAAGCATTATTGCAACGGCTCTATGCGGAGTCTGAAACATCACAACAAGTCAGTGCTGATTTACTCCATCTTATGATCCAATCCTCCCAAACCGACCGAAACTTCGAATTAGTCGGTGAAGGAATAGATCAAGAGGAGACCCCCTTAGATGTCTATTTCCAGACCCGTAAAGGCCGAATTAATCCTCGCGGCACAAACCAAAAACGCTATGTGCAACGTATCCTACAAAGTGATATTTCGTTCGGTATTGGTCCAGCAGGTACAGGTAAAACTTACCTAGCTGTTGCTGCTGCCGTCGATATGCTTGAGCGTAATGAAATCCAACGTATCTTATTGGTTCGTCCTGCTGTCGAAGCAGGTGAGAAACTTGGTTTCTTACCTGGTGATTTAACCCAAAAAATTGATCCATATTTACGCCCACTTTATGACGCTTTATATGAAATGCTTGGCTTCGAAAAAGTTGCCAAACTGATCGAGCGTCAAGTGATTGAGGTTGCCCCGCTTGCTTATATGCGTGGTCGTACCTTAAATCACTCTTTTGTGATTTTAGATGAAGCGCAAAACACCACGCCTGAACAAATGAAGATGTTCCTCACTCGTTTGGGCTTTGGTTCTCGTGCGGTAATTACGGGTGATGTCACGCAAGTCGATTTACCACGTGGTCAGCAATCTGGTTTAGCACAAGCTTTGCGTGTCCTAGAAAATGTACATGAAATCCATATCACACGTTTCCACTCTCGTGATGTAGTTCGTCATCAATTGGTACAAAAGATTGTTGAAGCTTACGAAGGCTGGGACAGTGAGCAACAGCGTTTATCCGCTGAAGCCCGTGCCGAACGTAAAGCCAAACAAGAAGCACTGATTGCAGAGAATGACTCCGCAGCAGATGCACAACACATTTAAGAAAAACCTCACCCCTGCTTTATAACAGTGGGGGTGAGGACGATTAATTAAGGATCTATTTTTGAAAATCAATCTAAGTCTTCAACAAGACTTTCAAACGGCTGAACTCCCCCTAAAACGTGGTCAAATCAAAAAACAGCTCGAAACAGCATTACGTCATGTTGGTTTCGAGGTTGACTGCGAAATAGGCATTGCTTGTGTAGATGTTGCTGAAAGCCATGAGCTGAATTTGCAATATCGTGAAAAAGACAAACCGACCAATGTACTGTCTTTTCCAAGTGATATCCCAGAAGAAATGCTTAACCTACTGGATGCAGAGCCTCTGGGTGATTTGGTTATTTGTATTCCTGTGGTTTTACAAGAAGCCACTGAGCAACAAAAAACACCGAACCAACATTTCACTCACCTACTTGTTCATGGTGTTTTACATTTATTGGGCTACGATCACGAAACCAATGAAACAGATGCTGAAGAAATGGAAGCTTTGGAAATCGCGATTCTTAAAAAGCTCGGGGTTGCAAACCCATACCAAGCCGATGAGATCTGAGTAAAGTATCTATGTATATCGTCATTTTTAAAGCCACGATTAAACAACTTGATGCAACTTATTCAGAAATGGCGCAAAAGCTAAGAAATAAAGCTTTAACGGAATTTAACTGTGTAAAGTTTGAAGCATGTAGTGAAAATGGCTTTGAAATTGCGCTTTCATACTGGAATTGCTTGGAAGATATAAAGCTCTGGCAACAAGATGCAGAACATCAAGTTGCTCAGCATCTAGGTAAGGAAAAATGGTATCAAAGCTTTAGTGTTGAGATCTGCAAAGTAGAACGCTCATACTCAGCATAAAATGGATTGTGGATAATGAATAACTTATCCACATACACAATAAAAAACGGCTTTCATTAAGCCGTTTTTTATTTCATCCGATATTTAGAACTGATAACGTAGCGTTAAGGTTGCATTACGTGGCGCGCCATGAGTGATTTGCCCATACGCTGGAAATACACCGTAATAATCTTTATCAAATACATTATTGATATTTAATTGGGCTGAGAAATCTTTATTGATTTTATATTTAGCCATTAAATTAACTAAAGCATATGAGCCTTGCACTATCTTAGGATCTGCACCAGCAGGGAGATTCTTTGCAACAAGATAAGTATCACTCTGCCAATTAATACCACCACCAATACTTAACGCATCCCATTTATTTGGAAGTTGGTAAGTGGTATAGGTTTGAATCAATTTACGCGGTAATTCAGTGTTGATATCGTCTCCTTTTGCATCGGAAGCCTCATACTGACTATATCCTGCTGTTAGATTCCAATTCGGTGTGATCTGACCACTAAGCTCAAGCTCAAAACCTTTGCTTTCAGCACCTTTTGCAGCACGGTAATATGTTTCTAAAACCTTTGTTTCACCTATCTTTCGCTCTATCTGCCCCGCAGCCTGTGCCAAATTATCCTGTTTAATATTAAAAATCGCCACAGTCCCATTTAATCGATGATCAAACCATGATGATTTCAAACCAATTTCAGTACTATTACCTTTAATCGGATCAAGGTAGTTATCACTAAAATCTTTTTGACTTTGTGGTTGAAAGATACTGGTATAGCTGGCATAAGCTGAATAGTTTGGATTGATATCATAAATTAACCCAGCATAAGGAATAAACTCATGATCGTGCTTAATACTGCTATTTTTTAAAGTCAGCTTTTTCTCATAATCTGTAACACGTCCCCCCACAATGAGTTTAAGTGGATCAAGTAAAGATAATTGTGCTGCAGCAAAAACTGCATTTTGCTTTACTGTGTATTTTTCTGAAGATGCCCAATCCCCCCATATTGGCTCAGCCAGAGACGTATTCCAACGATAGATACTTTCTATAGGTTGTGTCATAGTACCCGTGCGACCAAGTGCGGTAAAATCTTGATTTGAATATTGATAGCCTGTGACGACCTTATGATCTCGACCAAATAAATCAAATCGACCATCAATCTGCAATGCAAGATTGTCTTGATCAACATTTACATCGTAGGAACCCGCAAAACCAGATAAACCCAAGCCTGTTTGCCGATTCGGATAACCTGAGACATAAAACAGTTTAGAATCGGCTTCTCGTTTACCATGCGCATAAGAAAGCTTTACATTCCAGTTGTCATTAATTTGTTGCGTAAGGTCCGCAAACCAATTTGTATATTTAACCTGCCAACGCGTCCAATCTTGACTTGTTGTCGTTTTTTTCGATAGGTTTGTACGTGTGCCATCACTAAAATAAACAGGTAAGCCGCCCCACATTGGTCCACGCGGGTCATCTTCTTGATAACTTACTCCGACGGATAGCAAAGTAGAATCTGTTAAATCAGCTTCGCCTGTAAGTAATAAGCTTAAACGTTCTTTACTTAACAGATCAGTAAAACTATCCCCTTCCTCATATTTTGCAACTGCTCGCCCACGCAATGTTCCAGAATCATTTAAACTATTTGCAATATCGCCCATGACACTATAATTGTTCCAACTGCCACCACTCACTTCAATATTGGCTGCAGGAACTTTACTCGTTGCACGTTTACGTATCATATTAATTGCAGCTGATGGATTCCCCGTACCAGTCGTTAAACCTGTTGCACCACGGACAACATCAATATGATCATAAGCCGCTGTACTAGCGAAAATCTCACCCGAAGACCAAGGCAAGCTATACGTTGTCGGAATACCATCAATAATATAATTATCTACAACGAAGCCACGAGAATATATCCCACCACGATTGGTCTCATAACGATTTACAGTCAGACCTGTAACATTTTCAGCTACATCAACCAGTGTAGTTAAGCCTTGATCTTGCATACGTTGCTGAGTGATGACAGATACTGATTGAGGAATTTCTTTTAACTTCAAATTCAAAGGTAATGCTGTCGATGCTGTTTCAGCTGTATAAGATGCAGAAGCTTTATCACCCTCTGCTTTTACTATAATTGTTGGCAACTGAGCACTTTCATTATTTGATTCAGCAAAAGCCAGTGAAGGTAATAACACTGTCGCCATTGCTAGTGCAAGTGGGTGCGCTTTAAAAATGCTAAACGCCGAATATTGATGCATGAAAATATGTCCTTATTAAAGGTATAGAGCACTTGGAGAGATGCATCACCTCCCCCCGAAACTTTAAAGAAGGATGCATTTACGCCCTAAAGGAAATGAACAGAAAATATCACGCAAATGATAATCGTTTTTATTATCAATTCAAGGGTCATCTATCAAAAGTGACTCTTTGTTTTTTTAAGTTTTGGAACGAAATAAAGAATCTATAAGACACAACCTACTTTTTTTAATTAATTTTTTTCATTAGGATTCCTATCAAAAGCACATTTAATTAATGCACTTCAAACTCGGCATCTACGGGATCAAAACGCCATGTACGAATGATACGTAATTCTGAAATCTCTTTCATACCCGCATCAAAAGCACCAAATGGCGCTCCACGACGAACCGAAGCGCGCGCAGCTTCATCCAAAATCGAGTGTCCAGAACTCTCAATTAAACGAATGGCACGAATACCACCCTGCGCATTTAAAATCACCATTAAGCGAACTTCACCCGCTAAACGCTGTTGCTTCGCTGCATCTGGATAATAGCGATTGCCATACAATTCTACCTTTTGGCGGAACTTATCCAAATATGCCGCTGATGCATCTTGTTTGGCCTGAATACCATCAACGGTTTTAATGCGTTGTTTACGGCTGAAATTTTGTTGTCGTTGTAAATATTGCGCTTCTAAGCTTGCCACCATCGCTGCTTTTGCTTGGAACTGACTTTGCAATTCTTCTAAAGCTTTTTTACGCTCACTTTGCTCTGCTTGTTTCTGCCAACTGAGTACGGTCATGAGCACTTTTTCTTCAAATTTTAGCTCTCGCTTTTGTTGTATAGTTTCAAGGCTCTCCAGTTCGTTTTCACCTGCTGTTGCATCAGCTTGCATCGGTGATGGCATATCACTCGACATACGATGTGCTTTGTGAAAGTCACCTGAACCGGTTTGATCAGCTTGCGCTAAAAAATCTGCATCTTTGACTTTTTCTTGACTTAAGCGAACCGAAACCGCGATTTCTTTGGTCGAAGTATCCGATGGAGATGGCATCGCAAACTGAGTCACCAGTACACCACCATGTAACAGCATCGCTAAAGCAACAGCCCCAACAAAAATTGGATCTTGCCACCAATGATGAGACAACTCAGTACGAAAATTTATTTTATTCCACATGGTATTTAAGCGACAAAAAGTCGCATCCCCAACGGCACTCACCGTATAAAAACCAAACCAATATTCAAAAGTTAAGAAAAATGTGATCCACTTATGGTTGCAGTGTTTCCATACCTTCATTTTATGAAAATGTAGCAATTAATTTTGCTACACTGCAAGCTACAAATTTAATTTTATTTTTTAGTTAATAAAAGATGGCGAATAAACCATTCACTTTCTGGAACAACTTTTATGCAAACGCTACTCTCATCCGTCGTTAAACGTCTACGTAAAGTTTACCAAAAAGCCGAAGAATTCATCGAAGAAGAAAGAGAATTTCCACTTTCACAAGTATTTGTGAATGCAACCATGGAGCGTTACGTCACAGAAAATGTAGAGATCATGCAAGACCTACATGCAGATCTGTATGATGGTTGGCTACGTTTATACACTACATTGGATGTTAAAGGTTTACACACCACACTTTCTGTAGACTTAAAACTGATTCAGATGGAAATGAATCAACATGTACAATTAATGGTGTTTGAGCAAATTAGTAATACCCAAGTCATCGAAGCAAAATTTAAAAATATCTTCCAAAAATGGGGCTTCTATATTGCCATTTGGTACTATCAAAAATTCAAAGAAGAAGATCCTCTAGGCAAGATTTTAGCGCATTTTGAAATTGTGACCGTCAAAGATGATTTGCTATATCTTGATTTAAATCGCTGGTTTGGTAAAAAACCAAGCATTATCGAAACACTCAGTAAAGTTCACGTCAATCGTGCTCGGGTTCGCCCAGCAGAACTCATTGTATGGGGCAATGTCAATCTTGCTGCAATGTTATATCCATCGGATGATGATCGCTTTGATGATGAGGATATAGAAGACACCACAGTGACACCTATCCTGCAAAAGAACTTAAAGAAAAAATAAGATTCACTCGCAATCAGGCAAGTAACCTCTAGGTTCTTGCCGCCAATAAAACATATAACACCATGATCTATACGAAAATTAACAAGTGCTGAGTAAAAAGCCTGATTTTTTCTTCACAATCTACAGGCATAATAATTATAAATCCTCCTGATAAGCGAGTGATGCATAATGTATTTACTCAAAGGACATCGTATTATGACAAAGAAATTATCGAAAGTTCTTGGTATCACCACCGTAAGCTCCGCTGCAATCTTGTGTGCAAGCTTATCGAGCCATGCTTTGGCAATGACCCCCTTCCAAGCAAGCTATCAATTTAGCTATAACAATAAAAACTTAGGTTCAGCTACTCGTACCTTGTCTCAACAAGGCAACAACTGGACTTATCAATTTACAGCGAAAGCGGGTGGTATTGCTTCAGCGTCTGAAACCAGTCAGTTTGGTTTTGTCGACAATAAAATTATTTCTCAGAAATTTAGTCGCAGTAGCAAAATTTTAATCCACAACAATACAATGAGTATTAACTTCAATCCGAACAGTAATGTCATCAACACTAAAAAAGATGACAAATCTCGCTCATTTGCATGGCAAGCAGGCGCATTAGATGAACTCAATGCTGAGCTGCAAATCCGTGAAGATTTGAAAAATAATACCCTCAGAACCAAATACCAAATCGCCGATGCAAAAGCATTGGATGATCGTCGCTTTGTAAGACAAGGAACCGAAACGATCAAGACCAATTACGGTACCTTTAATACGATTAAAGTCGTGATGCAACACGACAAGCCTGAACGCAATACCGTATTTTGGTTAGCACCACAACTTGACTATCTTCCAGTAAAAATGGCGCACAATGATGGCAAATCATCTTATGGGCTATTATTAACGGGCTATTCAGGTAAATCCAATTAATCGCTAAAGCAACCAGATATCGCAAACTTATGTGAAATATCACCAAACTCTGTAATTTTGGCTTGCAATTTTTTCGATGCTTTCTAAAATATGCCTTTGCTTGAAAAAGCATCCGTTTTAGAGGATTCTCCCGTGTACGCTTTAGAACAGAAAATCTTAAATGAAGGTATCGTTCTATCTGATCAAGTCTTAAAAGTTGATGCTTTCTTAAATCACCAAATCGACCCTGTTCTTATGCAGTTGATTGGTAAAGAGTTTGCTGCTCGCTTTAAAGACGCAGGTATTACCAAAATCATTACCATCGAAGCATCAGGGATTGCACCAGCAATCATGGCTGGACTAGAACTCGGTGTACCTGTGATTTTCGCTCGTAAATACCAATCATTAACGCTTAAAGATGATCTTTACCGTTCTAAAGTGTTTTCATTTACCAAACAAACTGAAAGTACTATTGCGATTTCAAACAAGCACATCAACTCAAGTGATAAAGCACTGGTGATTGATGACTTCTTGGCAAATGGTCAAGCTGCACTTGGTCTGATTGATTTGATCCATCAAGCCAATGCTGAAGTGGTCGGTGTTGGTATCGTGATTGAGAAATCATTCCAAGTAGGTCGTGATTTACTCATTGAAAAAGGCTATCGTGTTGAATCTTTGGCGCGAGTTAAATCTTTAGTCGATGGCAAAGTAACTTTTGTAACTGAATAAGATTCAATATCTAGAAAAAGCGGATGATCACTCATCCGCTTTTTTATTTAGCAACAGTCCCAGTTATAGAGGACTTTAGAAAAATCTCTTTTCTTTAAATCTTCTGGGTGAATAAAGAAATTGCCGACACCAGAATCCCCCCACATAATATCGTTTTCGGCATCATCCGTATCCAATTGAAATAGCAAAATATAGTCTTGAATATTTTCCTTATAGCCACGTGGATCACTTTGCGTAAAAAATGGATAGCCACCTAATCGATGCCCTGTTGAAGCAAAGGTTTCACTGTATGACTCATAAACTTCATCTTCATCAATTCCAATATTAAACCCATCATCTTGAGCACTGATTGGCTGGGATGTTAAAGTAAATTCAATCGAATACTGTCCAGTAAAAGGCAAATAAGCATCTTCATCAAATTCAAGCTCGGAAAAATCCTGTTTTAAGTGTGTTGCATCTTCAATAATCTGATCAAAATATAAAACTTTAAAGCTTGATTGCTGCTGTTGGTCATCAAAATTCATCCCATATAAATCATCGGCAGCGATATAAAACTGCAAAATCCCCTTGTCTGGGAAATTAGGTAAATTTGGAATTTCAGCAAAATTGAACTGCGCCAATAAAACTAATGGATTGCCATTCGAATCGACAGGATAAGTGATGTCTAGCGGTAAATAAGGCTGCCCACCAATCTTACTTTGCCATAAAGTTAAATCATCACTTGGTGTTAGCTGCATGGTGACAGTCGGCAGCATAGTTGCTGAAATTTTTTCTAAGTATGGATGCAAAGTACTCGGTAAATTCTCAGGTTGAAGTTTCATTTTGTTGATTATCCATGTCGCTATTTATAGAACTTAATATAAAACAAGCAGCTAAATTAAAACAGAGAACAAAGTCTGTACTGCGACAGTTAGTGACGCTCAATTGCCCCATTATTTATCACATAAATTCTGATAAGATTAGCCCGAGCAAAATCTGCGATAGGAATGACGATGCGCACATACTTAGACCTTTTACAACATATTCTCGACAATGGCGGCGACAAAGGAGACCGCACAGGAACTGGGACACGTTCAGTATTTGGTCATCAAATGCGCTTTGACCTCTCCAAAGGTTTCCCCTTATTAACCACCAAGAAAGTCCACTTTCGTTCGATTGTGATTGAACTACTTTGGTTCCTGAAGGGTGATACCAATGTGCAATATCTAAAAGACCACAAAGTCTCAATTTGGGATGAATGGGCAACCGCAGAACAAACTGCTCGTTTTGGTCGTCCTGAAGGCGAACTCGGTCCTGTTTATGGACACCAATGGCGCAACTTTGGCGCGACTCAAAATGATGACGGTAGCTATCAGCAAAATGGTTTTGATCAAATCAAATGGCTGGTGAATGAAATCAAAACCAATCCAAATTCACGCCGTCTAATCGTATCTGGATGGAATCCAAACGAGGCTGGGAAAGTTGCACTCCCGCCTTGTCATACCCTGTTCCAATTTTTTGTACAAGATAACAAACTGTCATGTCAGCTCTATCAACGTAGTGCCGATGTCTTCTTTTTATTCCCCCAAATCAATAATTCACAGTACGAAGTTTTAACTGCTTAGAACCTCTTACTTTTTTACGTTTATACTAACGTTTAAATTATGCACAGTATGTTATATAACTTAGTCTATGCAGTAATTTGGCGTACATTATGGATGTTAGAGTTTGTTCAAATATAAAACTAGACTTATCTAAGTCATGTTTAAATCATCATGCTCAGAACATAAAAATTGATAAAACAATAAATGTTAATGGAGTCGTTGTATTCGACGATAACGTTAAGGTTCTTCCTCTCATTTCTGAGTATTTATCCTATTACTCCAAGCATGAAAAAATTTCATATAAGTCCGCAAGTACTTACGGTAAAAATCTAACTTACTTCCTGCAATATATCCGTACCCGCCAAGATTATAATGATGATGAAAGTGATGATGTATTTATTACTGTTCCTTCATACGTAATACAAGAATATTTGACTTTTTTAAGTCGCGATCAAAATATTAGCTCATCTACTGTTAGAAATCGTGATGCCTCTATACGGGCTTTTATAGAGTTCTTATGCTCATCTACAGAAGGTCGTAAGCCACTTAGACAAGATAATCCTTACGAGAAAGGCTATCTATCAAAAGCACCAAAACGAACAGGTATAATTGCTTGTAATCTAGATGATCTTTTCATATTAATTGAATCAACTTCATCTGAACGAGAAAGAGTTTTACTTCAATTTTTGTACGACTCAGGCCTTCGTCGGTCAGAACTTCCACGTGTTACGCTTAAACACTTTAAGGATGCTGTAAATTTTAATTCTCAAAAATTTATATCTCGAGAATCAGACAAAGTAATCTGTCTAAATTACGTACCACTTGAAGTTCAAGGTAGTAAAGGTCGTGGAAATGAAATCAAACACCGTTGGACGTTAATCAGCTCAGCAACTATTGAGCGTATTCAAAAATATCATGCTTCCCCACTATATAAAAAATATGCAAGAAAATATGCTACGCCTACTGAGACTCCTGCATTTTTAAATGCTCAAGGGACTCCTTACACTCCATCTGCCATCAATAAATTACTAGAACGACTAAGCAAGCGTGCTATTAAGCAAGGTCGTCTTGATAGACAAATATCCCCACATAAGCTCAGACATGGTAATGCTTATGCAATTTTACAATCAAATGACTTGGGGAGTGACTATTTAGATCGACTTGTGATTTTACAAAAAAACTTAGGTCATAATCACCTGAATACCACTCAAATATATACCAGTATTCCTCAAGATATCTATAACTCCATGTGTGATGAAAAAGGTGATCTCTTAACTAGAGCTGAAAAGATGAAACGTTTAAGTGAAAAAACTCAGTTAAAGATCTGTATTAAGGATATAAAGTGAAAAATAATGGGAAAGCCACTGATCACCTAGTAAAAATATGGGTAGACAACCTATTACAGTCCCCAAATCATCTATTAAAGTTACCACTTAGTAATGATTTTAAGAGCCCTTGGGGGGTTAATATTCTGTCTGATTTTTTATCAAAAGAGCTACCTATTACTCTGAGCGAGGCTCGACATAGAAAACACCTTACAATGCCATTAATAGAAAAGATGGCTGAAATGCAAATTATTGTAGAAGAAGCATCAAGCAGAGAGAATTTGATTCGCCAGAGAATACTCGATTGGTATAGTAATCTGAGCTTCGATGATAAAAAAAACCTCCCCCGCTTAGCTTTATATCCGAGTAATATTTGTTTTAAATCAATAGGTAGTGAACAACGTTCTTGGGCATCTTTATCAACTCAATATGAATGGATCGCAGAAGTAATTGATTACATTCATGAAGACCTTCATAACTTAGGAATTATCTCGGCAGACTTCAAAACAATTAAAAGTCGTAAGAGAGCAATTAAAGATGCTAAGTCCGTTATCAGCCAATGGGTATCAACCATATCTGATGATATAGACGCCATGTGGGATATACCAGTTACAAAAGCCAATACAGATTTGGGTTTTAACGTAGCAATCGAACATATTCAAACCGTTCTAGGCATTTCGAAGAGCTCAGCTAACAATTATAGAGAGTTAGCTTATCCATTAACTCAAAAAATGATTGAAAAAGGAATTTTAGTATATCCAAAAGGCAACTCAGGAGCTGGAGCCGTTGAAAGCAGGAGGAAACTGCTAAATTGGTACAGAAAGCTAAACTTGAAAGAAAAAAGCCAGTTACCAATTTTTGGTAACAAAATTTCACTTGGGAAAATGCATACAAAGCAATCTCCAATTACTAAAAGTGATTTACGTTTTGATATTGTCATAGATGCTTGGGATTTCATTCACAAAGATCTCGAAAAACTTGGTTTATTAAATACGAATTATAAAAGTGTTTCTGAACGAAATCATGAAAGGAAGAAACTTCTAGATATACCTCGTGAAACTATGAAGGAGCGTTTCAACAGATTAGCTACTCTCAAACTCAATAGTGTACTCGACTTCATCGAACCTTCTGAGTTAGAGCCTTTTATTCAGATTGAACAACTTTTTGCCTCACAGATGAAAACCCTACCTTCTAATTCAGGACGAAGTAACTACACAAATGCATGCGGCCTATTTGTAGAATTTCTATCTGAATTATACGGATCTAGCCCTTTACGAATTATTGACACTTTTGATGAGTATCTATTATCCAAATATAGAAGTTATATTGAGGACAAAATAATACAAAACAATATATCAAGCCATCATGCAAATACTATTTTAAGTTCAGTACGTGTGACATTGAATAGACTGACTAAAGTAAAGAATTTAGAATACAGTTTTTTTGATGTACAGGGATTCGATGTCCATAGGCAAACGGACACAAAAAAACCCTTTAGTAAGAATGAACGAATTCAAATATTGGAGGCTATCGAAAAAGCGATTTCTGAAACTCAATTAAGTTTAGAACCCTATAAAAAAACAGGTATCGGAATAAATCCTCTGGATCAACATGGAAATAGAATAAAAGGTCTATCAAACCTAGATAATGCTCGTTGGTTGTTTGAAAATTTTTTGGATTGTAAACCTGTTCATCACAATACAGCTAAAACCCATATTGAAAAGGCATTTCTCAGTATTATTAATGATTCGAAAAAAGGTCTGAAGGAGGTCTATGAAGAATGGGGAGTCACACCGATGATCGGAATAGATTTATTAGTGCCTTATATTCTAAGACTCGCTCAAGTTACAGGTCTAAATACTGATTCCATACTATCCCTAGACATAAAGGATTTTGAAACTCGCCATCCAGCCACATCTAGACCATGCCTAAGATATTGGAAAGAGAGATCCGATGGGTATAAAGAGTATCACCTTGATCTTATCAAGGCGAAGATAACTTGGCTCACAGAAAGCCAATCTAGCTCTGTAAAAGAAATTTTCAAACAGGTAATTCAAATGACTAGTTGCATCCGTGAAAATATCGAGGATAGCATGATTAAGGATAGGCTCTTCATTTATCAATCAAATAGTACTAAAAAACACGGACAAATCAGTTCTTTACTTGGAACTAACGAAAAAAATGCGAGTCCATTAGGTCATAGTATTGCTAGATTTATTGATAAATATCAATTAAAAAATGACCATGGCCAACCTATAATCCTTACAATAAGTCGGTTTAGACCAAGTTTCGTAAGTGAAATGCTTGAAGCTGATGTACCTATAAATGAGATTCAATTGATGCTTGGTCACTCATCCTTGCATACAACTATTGGCTATATCGACTCTTTAGATTTTAATTCCATTAGCAGAAAGAGGCTTAATGAGAAATTGATGGAAATTCATCAATCAACTTTAAATAGTCGCTCCGAAGAAAAAATTAAAACAATAGAAATCAAAAATGAGGAAGAGTTGGGAGTAACATTTAAAACCAATCTGGCTGCATGCAGAAATATTTTTGATCCACCTGACTTTGTAAAAAAAATGGCTTCTTATACTCCTGGAACGCCCTGCTCGCAATATAACAAATGCTTAAGTTGTGACAACGTCATTATTACAGCAAATTATCTTCCTGAGCTATTTGCAATGAAGCGTGATTACCTAGCTATTTTAGAAAATTCACGAGTGATGGATACTCCTTACGGAAAAATTATCAAAGAAAACCTAGAACTCCTAAGTTATATTACAGATCCTGAAACTTCAGATTTTTCAAAGGAAGAACTAGAAATTGGAAAAAATAGATCCAACTATCTTGGATCTACAATAACAATTGATGGAGTAGTGTAATGGATAAGGAAGCGAAAATAAGTATATTGACGGGTTTTGTTAATCATCGCCGCTATATAATGAATGAGCTAAACACTGCTAAGAATTTAGATAGTGATCTTCATCCACAAGAATCTATAGAGTCCACTACATACATAAACGCTCTTATGGAAAGATCTGTCTCAAAAATATCTAAATTTTCCGATAATGTTTGGGATTTTAATTCTGATTATCCTAATGCAGCACAAAATGTAAAAGGCGCAAAACTGCGCATTAATTTTTTAAAATACAAAAATATTCCAAAGTTTGTACTAACAGAACTAAAAATCATCTTAGAACTTGCTTTACTTAACAATCTTATTTTCCGACCTAAACTTAACAGCAGGAAAAATAATAAAAAAGGGACTCTAAAAGTTAATTCTTTGATTCCTATTTTTGAGAAAGGGTTAACATTTATTAATCAAATATTCATACAAATAAGTCAAGAGCTAGGTTATGAGTTTGTTCAAACACAGATTAAAACACTCTCCGAGGTAAATACCGAGCATTACCATGAAGCTGCCAAAAAATACGAATATGTAAAAGGTAGAGAATTAGATCAATTTTTTGAATACTTACGTAGCCCTAGTGCTGTTAAATATGTATTTGATAAGCCTCTAGCTTATGTTGAACTAAATAGTTTAAATTGGAGGAAACTTCCAAGTACTGAAAAAAAGAATAAGGAAAAAGTTTTACCCGATAATGTATTTGAAAATTTATCCAAAATAGCATCTTTAATCGTAGTGGACTTTTTGAATGCGACAGGTCAAAAATCAAAGATCTTGGATATCAATTCTTTAGAAGCTTTATACTCTAGTAAATATTCTTCTTGGGCAAATCAAGTACGAGTTAATCATGAAATTTTGAATGCCTATATTGCACTTCGATTGAGAAATAAAGGGTACTCATCAAGTTCCGTTTTAAGCATAATCGAGCCCTATGATTGGATGTTAAATAAAAATGGCCTAGCATGTGGATTAACACTGAGGAAAGCCCTAACTAGTCGCAACTACCAATTAGATAAACTCCGTGAATACTTCAATCTAGTCTCATATTCATGCGTGTACTTGGTGGCTCAATATACAGGTATGAGGCCATCTGAATTAGCAGAAGTAAAAGTACAAGATTGCTCATGTTTAGTAGAGGAGCATGAAGTCTGGCTAATTAAAAGTACTGTAAAAAAGCATCAACAAGAGATTAATACAGGTTTGTTTGATGACAAATGGGTAGCTATACCTATTGTTAGAGATGCAATATTAGCAGCATCATATATAGCAAAAATTAAATCATCACCTTATCTTATCTCAAATATGGACACAGTGAGCTCTAGTAATTCACCTATACCGATGGGCAGTACTGGCATTACCCATCAGATGAATAATTTTATTGTGAAAATTTTGGATGCTACTGTAGCTAATCAAATTAAATTTTATCCATATATGCTACGCCACACTCTGACCTATCAATTATTTAGAGCAGAAGTCGGTTTACCTTTAATATCTTTTCAATTAAAGCACTTCGTAGACAGTGTGAGTAAATTTACCTCACTTGGAGCAACTTCTTCAGTTACGTTAGGCTATGGAGAGATTGGTGAAATGCTCTCAAAGGATGGAAGCCGAACAGGTAATAAATCCTTGCGACGCTCTGCTGAATTAGAAGCTGTTAAAACTGTTCACAATCCAAATGGTACATATTATGGTGGTAGAGCTGTTGAGCATAAAACTAATCTGATAAAGTTGTTTCAAGGCTATATGGCTGAAGGCTACACCGAAGAAGAAGTGTATGAAGCAATGGCTGACCAAGGAATGGCTATTGTGTATGTTGGACAAGGCATTTGTTATGGTAATAGAAATGAAGAATACGATACGACTTTACCTTGCATCGGCAGCCTAAGATGTAATCCGGCTAGATGTTCACAAGCTATTGTCACCAGTAAACATGCTCCGAAATGGCGTGAAGTCTACATCTTAAATAAAGCAAATCTTAATAAACCAGAATATGCTCATAATAGGGAGCAAATTCAGGCAGCAATTGACGAAGCTGTAATGGTTTTAAATAGTCTTGGTGAAATGGTTGAACTATGAATAATCAAGCTTATGATCAAAAAAATAGTGAAAACTATGAAATGAATACGTTAAGTATTAACAAAGCACTATTAGAAATCGAGCAAGATCCAAAGCTCAAGGCCACTATTGCACAATTATCAAAAATGACAGGTATTCATCGAAATACAATTACAAACCGTGATTGGCCTATCCAGAAACTAAAAGAAATCAAAGAAAAAAGAAAACTCAAGGATGAAGAAAGTAAAAACCATATGGTGGTTAATGAAATTTCGTTGGGTGAAAAACTAGTTCTAACACAAAATGAAGTTATCTATTGGTTTAATCAATACCAAGATATAAAGCTTTCTTTTGAAAATACAAATAATCAGTTAAAAAAACTAAAAGAATCGAATAATTACTATAGAGAGATGTATGAAAAACATAAAAAGCAAGTTGTTTTAGCTGAGTTAGAAATCAACCGCTTAAAAGAACTGTTAGACACTAAAGGTATTAACCCAGAACTACTTAAACATTAGTTTTAAAAAGAGGTCTCTGTTTGGATGATGACTTTAAGTTTTCATCAAACAGAGAACTCTTTTATGAATAAATATTACTTACACTGAAAATGGATAAGCAATAGGTTCGTGATACTGATACCCTTCTACCTCGAAATCGTCTAACGTTACCCACGTTTCAATATCTTCTAGCGTTTTAATCGCAGGGTTGATATGAAGTATTGGTGCAGGATAAGGCTCACGTTTAAGCTGAACATCACGCATAAGCTTCAACTGATCTTCATAAATATGTGCATTCACAATTTTATGATAAGCCTTTCCAGCCTTATGTCCTGTAATTTGGGCCATGAGGGCTAATAACGTGAAGACTTGAATCTGGTTAAAATTTTGACCTAATGGAACATCACACGAACGTTGTGATGATGTTAAATAAAGTGTATCTCCGACCAAAGAGAAGGTGTGAGTATGCATACAAGGTCGTAAGCATCCCATTTCAAACTCGCCTGGGTTATAGAAAGTCAGAATTTCACCACGATCATCAATACCGTTTCGCAAGTCATCGTAAATCTTACGAAGTTGGTCAAATTCTTTACCTTCTGAGTTACGCCAATGACGCCCTTGGACTCCGTATACTCGCCCCATATCGTCTTCACCTTTACGATAAGGGTTAGCTAACCAAGCTCCATTTTCGTTAGCATTTGCATTCCAAGTATTACAGCCAATAGCTCTAAACTGTGCAGCATTATCATACCCACGCAAGTAACCGAGTAACTCTGCAATCGCAGCTTTCCAATAACTTTTTCGAGTCGTAATTAGAGGGAACTCATTCGCCCCTACGTTGTACTCTAAATCAGCATTAATAACGGTTAAACAACGCTTTCCAGTTCGTTCATTTTCAACCCATACGCCTTCATCAACTATGCGTTGACACAAATCTAGATATTGCTTCATTTAACCACCTTAGCTCTATAGACATAAATCGATCTGATAACAATTAGGTTAACTACCTTTCTCTGATAGACACAGTTCAATTTCTACTCTGAGATTATTTGCTGACCTAAATCAACTTTCAAATCTAAGTCATCCAAAATATTTACACTGTATTATAGAGTTTCGAGACTCTATTACACAAATACGTATGTTGAGCTGCTGTGCTAAGTAATTAATGCCTACAATATATAAACCTGTAAAATTAGGGTGTGTTGACACTTTTAGCTTAAAAAAATAGCGAAGTAGTAAAATCAAATCGCCAAACCCAATTTTACTATTCGCTATGCCTCGTACCATGCTGACAGATCAACACTGGCAAAAGTTGAAAGTTATTCTGCGTAATTTATCCATTCACCACAACTCAAATTTACGCAATTTTATTGAAGCTATTCTCTATAGAATTAGAACAGGCTGTCCGTGGCGAGATATTCCTTCTTGTTTTGGTCATTCAAACTCTATTTTCAAACGTTTTAATCGTTGGTCAAGCAGCGGTAAGTTACTTAGATTATTCAAATTATTAGCCTCATGCCCCGATATGGAGTGGATTTTTATTGATGGCTCTCATGTACGTGCTCATCAACATTCTGCCGGCATAGCGAATCAATCTATTTCTAAAAGTGTAGGAGGAAACTCCTCAAAAATACATTTGATTGTTGATACACATGGCAATCCTATTGATTTCATGATTACCGATGGAACCACACATGATGTTAAAGTTGCACCTGATTTAATATCAACATTAGATTTAAAAGAGACAAAAGTGGTATGTGCAGATAAAGGCTATGATTCAGAACCACTGCGTGAACAGATCAGGAAAACAGGGACTAAAGCGAATATACCAAAGAAAACAAATAGCCAATCGAACAATGACCATATGGACTGGTATTTATATAAAATCAGGCATTTAGTTAAAATATGTTTTGTAGATTAAAGCAATTTAGAGAAATAGCTACTCGATATGACAAGCTCAAAAGAAATTATCAAAGTTCTGTTGCTTTAGCCTGTATATTTTTATGGCTACCTTTATAGGGTTAATTATGAACAGTAAATGTCAACAGACCCTATATTTTTTTAGGTGGTTTAGAAATATCTTGTATAGGTGGTGGAGTATAACCAGCCGTTCTATCAGTATTATTGGTTGTGGTTGGTTTCGAAGGCTGAGGTGTATATCCACGTCGATTTAAATTATCAAGATTTTTCGTATTACTCATTTCAATTATTCCTATTATATAAAATTGAACTATCATGCTGGAGAATCATCTTCAAAAAACTCTATGGTTTTTATATCCTTAGATAATATAATGATTCCCGAAGTAGCATTATGTTTACGATCAAAACCACCCTCACTATTTGACTCCCAACACTCATCTAAATAAATTTGAGGCTCTGAGGGATAACTAGAGACAAAAGAGTTAGGACCATATCTTCCATATATTTTTGTACCATCTGTTAATACTACAATGACCCAACAGGCCGTTCTTTTGCTAAAAACATAGTCCCAAGGTAAAGATACAGGATGGGGCATTGTTTTTTGAAGCCATTGTGATGTTCTTAATTTATACCAAATTAAAGCTAGCAGAATAGGACTAAAAAAAAGCAGATAAAAATAGAATAAACCGTATAAAAATGAATTACTTGATGATAAATTTGATTTTTCAACCCAAATTATAAAACCAAAATTAAAGCCGTAAATCAAACAACTATAAGTTAAAGAATCCAAAATTTTCTGATTAAATTCAGATATTTGTCTAGGACATATGAGACTATAAACTCTCATACAAATAAATCCGGGCAAAATAAATGCAATAAAAAATGCTAGCTTATTTTCATCAATCAATTCCATTTAACACACTCTAAAACATGAATTCTGGATTCATAAAACTATTTATTTTGATCAGATAAGAATGGAACTAATAAATAAAAATACTTCTGTACTTGCTCTCTATCACTTTCTTTTTCATCCTCTGTCAATTCCTCATATCCAGTATTAATTTGCTTATTCCATCTTTCTACTAATTCTGCTGGAATTGTTAATGAGCCATTATCATTCTTAAGACATTTAGAATGTAAATAACTTTGCCAATGAGCCCAACGTTCATGCTCGATAGCAGCGAGTTTTTCAATTAACTCTTTATATTGTTTCGATGAATCATCTTGGCTCATGGTATGCCCTTAAAGGAGTCCATTTTTTACTAATTTCCAATAGTGTTGTCCCAATACTGTAAGTTCACAGCTTTGAAAATTCATCGCTGCATGCCACATATGTGGAGCTCCAACTGGTCGAACTAAATTCACCTTAACAAATTTTTGTAGCTTATCAAAATTTGCTGTATTTTCTAGATTAGGTAAAGGAATGGCAGGATCATTTAATTGTTCTTGAGAGCGTTCAGGCTCAAAAGATGGGTCTAAAGGAAATTGATGATCTGCGCTGGTAAACAGTTGCGTTAGAGCTTGTAAATCAGCTAATTCAATGGGAGGGACTGCCTTTCTTAATGATACGAAAGTTTTGACATTTGTTTTAAATACCGGTCTCTGTGCCCAAGGACCAAGTGATTGATCAATATGAGCATAAATACTTCCTGGCGTAACATCGCCAACTAGATTCGCTGCTGCTCCATTTAATGCATCAACAAATAAAGTTGTAAATACTCCTGCACCACCACCTTCAACCTCCATAGCATATTGTTCTGCAGTTGAAGCTGTCAGAATGGTTGTTCCTTCCTTTAAATCTGCGAAGCATGAACTTCCTGAACTACTTCCAGTTATACCACTATGACAACTGTCTAAAATGATTACCCTATTCTTAGCTTTTGATTGATTCGCTAAAACCATGATCTCATGCAGAGCTAGGCCATCATCTCCAGTCTGACAATCTCCTGCACAAAGATATCCTCCTGTATCTTCAATATAACCATGACCAGCAAAGTATAAAAGAGCTATGTCTGAATCATCCCTAAATAGCTCTCTAATAGCTTCTTTTAATGAGTGTTTATTTATTACATCAGAACTGCTAGTACTAGTCATTAAACGAGGATTTGCAAAGTTAATTGTGCCATCTGCATGCCTTTCGAGTGTATTCTTTACCGCATGAGCATCGTTAACACAGCCACTTAAATGAGATAGCTTACTGTAATAATCAATTCCTACTATGAGCGCTTTACGCATAATTATCTCGCTTACAGTGAGTCAATAAATGAACTAATATTAATATCACTCCAAGGCTGAGTAGTAATTCCTGAAATAGCAGTTCTATCAGTCGAGTAAGCCCATATTCCAAGAATAGGCTTACCTTCTTCTTTAGCACATTGAATTTCCCATTTTTGGCCACTTGAGCTTAGAGAGTTTTTACTTACAAGAACAATTATGCCATTCGATCTTTTAATTCTTGTACGCACTCTCTGCTTCCATTCGGTATCATATGGTGTTTTTACAGACATATCGATAAATTCAAAAGGTGCTCTCGGATGAAGAGACTGTCCTTTTAAAAAATCTCGTTGACGTTCATCTTCAATTGCAAAGGCAACAAAAACCACTTTCTTATCAGTCATATTAGTACTCTTTTTAAAGCATAGCCTTAAGTTTGTTATGGAAATCATCAGCACCTTCCTTAGTAAGAGTGCCGAATCGATTAGAGTCCCCATTAATACTATCTAAAAGGACATTATTTCGATTATCTTGATTATATCTTAATATAAAATTATCAACATCTTTTTCATTCAATAATATTGGCCACTTATGCAAATATTCTGGCAAAAAGCTCTTGTATAGATACATATTAGATTTGGTTAGAGAGTACCCATTAGTATTATATGCAAATGAACAAATTCTTCGGTTGATAATATTTGCTTCTCCAATTTCAAAGGGAACCCACCACGATCCTTTAGTATTTGGTGAAATAATTGCTATTAAATGAGTACATCTCTTAATATTTTTCGTAATTATCTCTGTAATATTCGACGTACTATTGATTGATTCCTCATCAATGACATCGAGATAAAATTCAATACTATATTCTCGAAATTTTCTAGCAATTTTCAAAGCTATTTCTCTATCTTTAGCACGATAACTAATAAATACTGGCATGCTAAATTCCTTATAAAATAAACCAAAAATATTAAAAAAAACAATACAAAAAAGAATATATCTTCAAAATCTAAGCCACAGCACTTCCATTAAACGCTTCAACAACCCCAAATATGTTGTCAGCATCGCCATCATCAAACACACCGTCAATCCCTTCATAGTGGATCTGATTAAACGGTGGCTCATATAACTGTGCTGCTTCTAGCACACCATTTTGTGTCAAATGCTCAATCAACATTTCCACAAAACGAATTTGCTTCTCGTTATAGGTTGAACCTTGCAAATACTTAGAAAAAGCTTCCTGAACCGCTTGACGATCTAATCCCACCAAAGAGCGAATGAATAACGGTAATGACTTTTCTGTCCCAAAACATTCTTCAAATTTATCTCGGCTTTCAACTTCCTGAGCTTCAAAAACAAAGCGTTCTAACTCACTTAGATCGGTCGGTGTCAGTGCTAAACCACGCTTTAACTTTGCGATGGTAATATGGTTTTCATTGGCTTTAATAAAGCTTTCAACTCGTTTACGGTACTGGGCTAGATTTACGCCACTTGATACCACTGGGATATCAACTGCTTGCATATCTCCAATTTCATCATCTAGCATGGAATACACAACAGTCGATGTGGATTTTTCAATCAGTTTCACCAAGCCACGAATACGTTTACGCATTGATTCAAGCATAGGTAAGGTAATGCCTTTCCAATAGTCAACCGTTTGCACTTCCTGAATAAGAGCAATCTGTTCTGCAACAACAGGAATATTTTCTTTGCTTTCCAGCTTTGAAGCAATTTCAATCACTTTATTGGCATAGCTCTGAATCGCTGTATTGTTCTGTTCCAATACTGCCAACTCAAGGTTGTAACAAAGCATATCAAACAGTTTGGCCTCTAAGGTTTCAGGCTCAAGTTGATTCGGTAGTTTAGAAATGTGTTCTCGTAATGTACCGATGGCAAGGTCATCCAGGTTGTTCCAAGCATCATCATTTTTGAAATGTTCGACATGCTCAAGTTCAGATTTCACAATGAAATTCTCATTGTTCATTGACTTCACTTCAGTCTGTAAGCTTTGACGTAGATCTTGCTGTACAGCTTTTAATTCTTCGGTGGCATCGTCCTTTGCATTCAGTAAACTCAGGATATTTAAACGTGCTTTAAACAAGCGTTGTCCAAGAGGCTCTGTGGTCGCAACAGGCGCACCATCAGGGTTTTCATTGAAGTATTCAAAGTTAGAGCAATAATCGAAAATAAAGAATTCTTTTTTATCTTTTTCAGGGCTAAACAGTTCTTTGCAGAGGCGTGTGCCACGCCCAATCATCTGCATAAATTTGACTTTAGAGCGAACCGCTTTAAAGAATACTAAGTTGACCACTTCAGGCACATCAATGCCTGTATCGAGCATATCCACTGAAATCGCAATCTGTGGCTCAGCTAAATCTTTCTTGCTAAAGTCATCAATTAAGCTTTGTGGATACTTAGTGGCATGGGTAATGACACGGGCAAACTTACCATCATATTGCGGATAGTTTTCATTGAAGCGATCAGCAATAAACTGGGCATGTTTTTGATTGACGGCAAAGATAATGGTTTTACCAAGACGATCACCGCCTTCGGTTTTAATGCCATTTTCCATCAAGTGCTTGAGCATTAAATCAATGGTGCCTGTATTAAACAGCTCTTTATTAATCTTGGATGCTGAAACTTCTTCAGGTGCATCTTCATCGCCCCAATTCAGACTATCCCAATGTTGTTTTTCCTCTTCGGAAAGTTCGTCATATATCACGCCTTCGCGCATGAATTTAAGTGGCACAGAATAGGCTTTGGGTGGTACAAGATAACCATCGGCAATCGCTTGATCGAGGTCGTAGTAATCGGTTGGGACACCGCTTTCTAAGCCAAACAGTGCGTATGTATCACGGTCAACTTCATCTCGTGGCGTTGCAGTTAAACCAACAAGCAAACTATCGAAGTATTTAAAAATCTCGCCAAACTTTTGGTAAACGCTGCGGTGTGCTTCATCAATAATAATCAGGTCAAACATGCCTGTACCGAATTGGCGTGTACCATCGGCATTTTTTTCGTCAATTAAGCCGATCATGGTTTGATAGGTCGAGAAATACACTCGACCAACCTGATTTTTATCCTCAAGTAAATTGACGAATGAAGCATCTTTTAAATTGGCTTTAAAGGCGTTGTGCGCTTGATTGACCAGTGAAGTACGGTCTGCAAGGAATAATGCTTTTTGCACCACATTGGCTTTCATCAGCACATCGACCAGTGCAATGGCGGTACGGGTTTTACCTGTGCCTGTTGCCATAATCAGTAAGCCTGCACGTTCTTTACGTTGATAGGCTGCAAGCATGGCTTTGATGGCACGAGTTTGGTAGTAACGCTCGACAATGTCCGCATTGATCGGGAAGCTACTTAAATCAGGGTTATTTTTGCGTCTTTCGATCAGACGTTTGAGTTCTGCCTGCGTATAAAAGCCATGAACTAAGCGTGGTGGGCCACCTTGCACATCATTCCAGATTCGGGTTTTGTAACCATTGGTATAGAATATGACAGGGCGTTGTCCTGTTTGTTGCTCTAAGCAGTCTGCATACAGCTTGGCTTGTTGTTGCCCAATATCAGGGTCGGTTGATGTGCGTTTGGCTTCAACCACAGCCAAAGGCAAGCCATTGGCATCATACAGCACATAATCCACTGCACCTTTACCCGATGGACTCGGCATACCTGTTACAGCAACTTCCTCTCGAACCGATGTACCAATTTCCCAACCTGCTTCTTCAAGCATCAGGTCAATTTTAAGTTTTCGAGTTTCGTCTTCTTTATAGTCGGTAGGGTCTTCGATTTTGCTGTTGGCAATTTTGGCTTGTTCAACATCAGCACGTTTTTGTGCAAGTTCAGCATCAATATCGGCAAGTAGTTTTTCACGCTCTTCTAAACTTGCGGACAGTTCAAATAGTTTTTGTTCACGTTCGCGTAGGGCTTTGTGTTGTTCTGCAAACTGTTTTTCTTTAGCTTCTGTTTCTTTTTGCAGTTGTTCTTGGTTGGCGGTGATTTGCTGTGTGTTATCTGCGTTAGGAATTAGTTCGGTTTTAAAGATATGTGGCTGTGAACGGTCTTTTGACGGTGAACCATAGTTACGTTCAAACCACACATACATCAAAAATAAATGGCTGATGTGTTTTACCGTTTCTTCGGTGGTGAGTTGTTTGAACTTTTTCCCATGTACGGCACTGTTGCCGACCATGCGGATGTTGTCCATTTTGTCCCAAATATAGGGCGGAATCAGGTCTTTAAATTTGAGGTCGTTGAGTAAGTTATGTAGTGAAGCATCATAAGGCTGAGTCAGTTTTTTATCGTATTGATACAGCCATAGCACAAGGTTTTCAAGCGAGGTACGAGCAGCAGCAAGGGCAAATTGTGGGGATATATACGTGAGCTTTTCGGCTTCTTTGGCAGTGGCTGCCAAGCTTTTAAATTCAGGTTCTAAAAACTGAAAATTGCTCATGTATATAATCCCTCATATTTTTTAATTAAATTTTATAAAGTGCCGTTAAATGCTTGGTTTTGTAATGAATTAAATAATGAATCCAAACTATCAGAAGATTGCTGAAAAGTCTTAATTTGCCCCCAAAGTTTTGTTGAAAATTCCGCAAATTTATCTTGAAGTTCTTTAGGAGGTAATGGCATTTTTAACTCATTCAATTTCCCTTTGGAAATATTCTTCATTGAGCCACTCGTACCACTTGATAATTTTGAAAGCTCATTTCTAAACTCTATATTTTTAAATAAATCCCACAAATAAAGTTTATTTACTTTAGATTCATCTGAAATAGAGAATTTCCATAATTTGTCAGGCAAAACAATATTTTCAGGAGTTTCCCAAACGTATGCAGTTGCCGCAACCAACTCTGTTGTATTAGCTCGACTGAAAAGTAAATCATCTTTTTCTACAATTGCTAAAGGATTAGGTTCAAATGTGTTAGGTGCAAATTTACTTTCATGGGGTTTGTAGACTTTTGAAGTTACTGCGCTAACTTTTAAAATTTTATAATCAGAGTCGCTTTCATCAGGGCATTCAATATTTTTCCCACCAATAAACTCATTAACTACTTCCCCAACTCTTACCAAATCCCATCCCTTAGGATTACTGACAGGATCGCCAAACATATCAATAAAGGTGGCTTGTAAAAGCTGATCTAACTTTTCAATCGCTTGCTGACGTTTTTGGCGTAGCTCATCCGCTTGATCTAAAATAGAGGCAATTCGGCGTTGTTCTGCAAGTGGTGGGAGTGGGATTTTTACAGACTGTAATCCTTCTCTTGTAATTTGAGGTTGGGCAGAACCTGAAATAACATCGGCAAGCCCTCTATATTTCAAATAATATGAAATGTAGTTGATATAAGCTTTATTTTCATCAAGATCATCTAAAGCCATCGCATTGCCATTAATGTAAGAAAATGGCACAGAGACATTAATAGTGCCGCAAGTAGCACCACGACAAGTTATTAAGATGGTTGGCTTTTCATGATTATATTCTGAATGAAATCCAATTATCCCATTTGCACCATAAACAGGATAACCATGTTCTGATAAATCTTTTGAAGATATTGTCTTCCATTGTTTTGGACGACAAATTTCAAATAATGGTGTCTCAATCACTTAAGCATCTCCTTAAGCGCAGCCATTCCTTTTAAAATATCCTTCTCAAGCAGTTCTAAATCCGCCAAAATTTTACTTGGTGCTTCATATTCCACCTGCTCATATACCACTTCCTTATAACGGTTAATCGACAAATCATAACCATTGGCAGCAATATCAGCTTTATCTACCATAAAGCTTTGCTCTGTGGCTTTACGGTCTTTTTCAACCTCTAAATTTTTAAAACGGGCAATAATGTCAGGAATGTTGTTATTTTCATGCTTTGAACTATCTAGCTCATTGCGCTTATCATCAAGCGAATAACCATCCGCCTGCATATCATAAAACCAAACTTTGTCCGTACCGCCCGACATGGTTTTGGTAAAAATCATGATCGCAGTTGAAACACCTGCATAAGGCTTAAAAACACCAGATGGCATGGAAATAATGGCTTCTAGCTTTTGTTCTTCCACAATCTTTTGACGTAATGCTTTATGTGCAGTTGATGAACCAAATAACACGCCATCAGGCACAATCACCGCAGCACGACCACCAGTTTTTAACAAACGTAAGAACAAGGCTAAAAACAGTAATTCAGTCTTTTTGGTTTTTACGACAGCTTGAATGTTCTTGGCACAGCTTTCATTGTCCAAACTGCCTGCAAATGGAGGATTGGCAAGAATCAGACTGTATTTTTCAGCAATATGTGAATGTGCTTCACTTAAAGAATCACGGTTTTCAATTCGTGGGTTTTCAACACCGTGCAGCATCATGTTCATTGAACCAATACGAAGCATGGTGCTGTCAAAGTCATAACCAAAAAAAGTTTCTTCACTAAAACGCTTTGCAGCTTCAGGATTGGCAAAAATCTCAGTGCTGTAATGATCATTTAAATATTCACTTGCAGCGACTAAAAAGCCCGCTGTACCACACGCAGGGTCACAAATGGTATCGGTTGGTTTTGGTTGCATCAGCTCCACAATCATTTTGATGATATGACGAGGAGTACGGAACTGACCGTTTTGACCTGCTGAGGCAATCTTACCAAGCATGTACTCGTAAATATCGCCTTTGGTGTCTTTATCATCCATGGGCACATCGGCAACTAAATCCACCACTTTGGTTAAAAGCGCAGGCGTAGGAATGGTAAAACGTGCATCCTTCATGTGGTGGCTATAGGTGGTTTCGTCTTCTGCACCTAAGTTTTTAATGAAAGGAAAGACTTCATTGGCAACGGTATTATATAAAGTTGCAGCATCGCCTAAAGTGATGAATTTCGACCAACGTAAATGATCTTGCTCAGGCGTGAAAATTGGATGTTCTACTGGCTTCTTTAAACGGTTGGCTTTCTTTTCTTTGGTGATCTGAATTTCATCGAGTCGGCGAATAAATAGCAAATAAGTCATTTGCTCCATGACTTCTAAAGGATTGGAAATACCGCCACTCCAAAATGCATTCCAAATCTGGTCAATTTTGCTTTTAATCTCGCCTGTAATCACGCTGATGACTCTCAAATTTCTTTGAGAGTATTGTCTTAAAATTTAGTTAAAAAAGCGAATAGTTCTGATCGGGAAACGACATGATTTGTCTCCTATATTCACAGATGCAAGAAATTCATCTACATTAGAAATTAAATAAACTATTCGCTAAAGAGGAAGGAGCATGAAAAGTGAGGAATATAAACGCAACAAAGACAAATTTCAGAAACTTTTGAGTACTGTAAGTGAAATATCCAAATCAGAACTAGCTCCATTTTTGGATCATAAAAAATTCTTACATTCCACGCTATTTCATCAAATAGCAGTCTTTGCTGCGATGCATTATAAAGAACACAGTAATAGCACGCCTATTATGCAAGTTTTGGATTTCACAAAATTGAAAGGGACCGAATATCTAAAAGCAGTAAGATGGTTTGAATATAGAACTGGTACATGCTTTTTTATCGAAGATAACAAATTAAAGAAGAGTAAGAGTAATACTCTTTTAGACGAGAATTATCAAATGTTTGGGGAGTTTCTAAAAACTTACAAAGGGCCATTACCTGAAATTAAATCACAAAAAGCAGAGATCGAAGAAGTCTATATAGAAAAATACAAAAAATACTCTAAAGAACCCCGTGACGAATTTGACTTGATAGAGAACACGTCTATGAAAATTGGTGGTCGGACTGTATTTGGAGGATATGGTACTGGAAAAAAACGCTAAAAATTATGGCAATAATTCTTTCATGTCTACTTCTAGTGCGGTGGCGATTTCATACAGCTTTTCAACAGTAAGGTTTACTTCACCACGCTCAATGCGACCGATATAACTGCGGTCAATACCACACTGTAACGCTAAAGCTTCTTGTGTAATTTTTTTCTCTTTTCATTTTTTGCGTATTAATTTACCATAGCTTCGATAAACAACCATAAATTATATTTGAGATAAATACCGAAATTGGAGAGAATCGATTTCAACTTAGACAAGTTTTGATCTTTGAGAATTGTACGAGGTATAGCGTGGAGTGAATCTAGTTTGTCAATTGAATTCTGTTTTCTCGCTATTTTTTTGCATAGTATTTGCAAACAGACCCTACTGAATTTGGATGTGATTTCAAATAAGCACTCATGTTATATATGAGCACTTATCTTATTAAGAACACTGATTTCAGACTCTAGCTTCTTAAGCTGTTGTTCACTATTTTTTTTAAATACAATAAGAGTATCTCTTAACAGTGGAAATTCTTTTATATATTGATCAAAAAACTGAATTTCTAACTGTGTCTTCTCCATCGTTACCTTCAAAATGTTGAGCTTTTTCTCAAATTCAATTTGAAAATCAAACTTTATACCCTTATTCAATAAATATGCGTTAAGTTCTGACGTTGTATAATTTGATGAATATTCATAACTTTGATTTTTACGACGAATAATTGTAATCAAATTAATTTTAGCTAAGCTTCTGATTATATTATAGGTTCTCTGGTAACCGTGATAGCCACAAAATTCAGGATACTCACTCGTAAAACCATCAAATATTGTTTTAAACTCACTATTTAAAAAATTGTGACTTGATAAAAACTTGATTAAACAATAATTAAGCTTATGATTTTTAGGCATAAAAAACTCAGCGTCTTACTCACAAATAAAATATCCCATTTTGGTATATTTGTTGAAATAGTACACCATTTTGAGCTATGAGCTCAATACACGATCCTAGGTATAGGAAAATTATTACAGAATTGATTAAACTGCGTGAATATAAAAATATGACGCAGGTACAACTAGCCTTGTCCTTAAAAAAGCCACAGTCCTATATTGCTAAAGTTGAAAACTGTGAGAGAAGATTAGACTTTATTGAGCTAAATGATTGGTTAATGCATTTAGATGAAAATATTACAACTTTTCTAACTCATAAATTATAGATTTTTACATAGTAATGTACGGGAAGTTATAATTACATGAGGCTTTGTTGCATAAAATTCTAAAGATAGAGCATTTCTTGGTTACTCAAGTTTAAGTGACAACTTGGCTATGAGATTCAATTTTTTGGAATTAAAGGATGGCTAAAAGCATTAACTATATCTATAATTAATTTTCTAGGAAAAACTTATTTAATTACACTTAAATGAGTAGTTGGTTCTAATTAACCGTTCTAGAATATGCTTGGGCTTACCAAATGTGCAAAATAAATAATGCACAGTTATAATTTGGTGGTAAAACCCTTATTGGAAAGCATATTGTGCAAAAATTCAGGGGCATAAACTTCTTAGGTGTGCCATTTAATATTGCCAGCTATGCCCTACTCACGCATATGATTGCGCAGGTCTGTGGCTTAGATGTTGGTGCTTTTGTCTGGACAGGTGGTGATACTCATCTATATGCCAATCACTTTGAACAAGCACAATTACAGCTTTCTCGTGAGCCATTAGCTTTGTGTCAATTAAAACTCAATCCAGAGATCAACGATATTTTCGACTTTAAATTTGAAGATATCGAAATTGTTGGCTATGAATCACATCCTGCAATTAAAGCACCTGTCGCAGTTTAATTATCTTAAGAGAGAACACCAGATGGCATGGCAAGGAACTGAAGTTGTACACGTTGTGGCAATGGACCAAAAAAACTGTATTGGTAAAGGCAATGCACTACCGTGGCATATTTCTGCCGATCTTAAGCATTTCAAAGCCATTACCCAAGGCGGCGTAGTGATCATGGGCCGCAAGACGCTTGAATCCATGGGACGAGCGCTGCCAAATCGCGTGAACTGGGTGATTACTCGTGACCCATCTTGGCAGTTTGATGGGGTTAAGGTTGCGCATAGCATCAAAGATGCATTAAATGCTGCACTTACAGACGTACAACACTCTGAAAAAGCATCCTTATTTATTATTGGGGGTGGAGAGATTTTTAACCAAACACTTGCGATTGCCGATCGTCTGGAACTCACGCATGTGGATTTGGATGTACAAGGCGATGCACATTATCCAAAAATCTCTGAGGACTTTCATAAAGTAAACTCAGAACAGCATATTGATGAAAAATCAAATATCACCTTTGAGTTTGCAACTTATCAAAAATAAAAAATGGATCGCGAATTGTTATGCATGACATTGGATCACGTGAGTTTTTCATTGCGTTAGGAATTGGACTATTACATAGTACTTTTACCCTATTCGTGATCCTTTCAAGTGCATGGTTGTGCCTAGCGCTCTGGATTCAACAACCCCTTGGCAGTGTCTTTAGTCGTCTGATCATACTGCTTTGGGTCTTATTTGCACTGAGCTTAATTGGTTTTTATATTAGTGGTCACATTTTCAGTCGACGGACTGACATTATCCTCTATTGTTGTGCATTTGCTTGTTCACTGCTTTGGTATTTCTCATTAGATGCAAGACAAGATCGTGAATGGGATCCTGAGGTTGCAGAACAACTCAGTTATGAAAAACAGGGTGATATTGTCACGCTACATCATGTTCGCAATTTTAACTGGCATGCCGACGGCAGTTATGATGTTCGCTGGGAAGACCGCACTGTTGACCTGAGTAAAATTACAGGCATCAATGTCATTGCTTCATATTGGATGGGGCCACAGATTGCTCACACGCTGGTTAGTTTCGATTTCGCAGACCAAAAACCATTGGTCTTCTCGATTGAAATCCGCAAAGAAAAAGGCGAATCATTTTCAGCAATTGGCGGTTTCTTTCGTAAATATGAACTGAGCCTGATTGCCTCTGATGAAAAAGATATTGTGTATACGCGAAGTAATATTCGTAATGAACAAGTCTATCTATTCCCCATCAAAATGCCTGCTGATGAGCGCAAGGCTTTATTTATTGAATATCTAAATAAAGCAGATGAATTGCGTGCTGAAGCAAAATGGTACAACACGCTAACCAGTAACTGTACCACCCTCATTTTTGACATGGCACAGGCCATCAACCCACACAGATTGCCGAAAGATTACCGCCTTTTAGCTTCGGGCTATTTACCCAATTATTTACATGATCTGAAAGCACTGAATCAAAACTACAGTATGAAAGAGTGGTATCAACTGGCTCATATCAACCCTCGTTCAGAACGATACGCTAAACAATCCAATCAAAGCAGTGAGTTTTTTTCGGCCGTTATTCGTGCTGGCCTGCCTAAAACTGAATAAAGCTCATACTAGTTATATTAGAAATAAATTAATATTTACAAAAGAATACGCTACATACCATGCTTCTACATCAATATTGATTTAAATAACAACCATATAAACACAACGACTTGGATTTAAATTTTTATGTTAAAAACATTGTTAACTTCTAGTACTTTGGCGGTTGCGGTTGTCATGTCTGGTTGTGCAGCCACTGAATCGCTGCATATTTCATCGAATGCATCTCAAAAAGAAAGTATTGGTTTATATAACCACACTTGGGTCGCGACACAGATCAATGGTGTCGACATCAAAACTGATGGCCCTTCTCATCAAAAACCAGCTATCCAGTTTGATGCCAACACCAAGCGTTTCTCTGGTGCTGACGGCTGTAACAAAATTTTTGGTAGCTTTGAAAGTAGTGCTAAACAGTTACAACTTGGTCCAATTGCATCCACTAGGATGGCGTGCATCGGCAACGACAATGCGACCCTTTCTCGTCAATATTCCGACGCCTTAACCAATACTACAAGCTATAAGATCAAAGGACACGAACTTCAACTCTTAGACAGTTCTGGCAAAGCCCTCGTCAGTTTCATGACAGTGACTCAACCATTGCCTTAATGCTTTATCATAAAAAAGTAAAAGTTCGTTTCAAACACGGGCTTTTACTTTTTGAGCACTTGGTTTACTTTAGACACATTCTTAAAAAATAAAAATTGGGGAACTTTATGCAACAAGCACTGTTTGGTGGTGGATGTTTTTGGTGTGTAGAAGCTGTATTTCTACAACTCAGAGGTGTTGAGAAAGTGGTCAGTGGTTATGCTGGCGGAATTGTTCAACACCCAAGCTATGAGCAAGTCTGTCAGGGCACGACTCAACATGCTGAAGTCGTACTCATTGATTTTGATGAACAACAAATCAGCTATGTTCAACTTTTAAATGTATTCTTCACCACGCACGACCCAACCACATTGAACCGTCAAGGCAACGATATCGGTACACAATACCGTTCTGTTATTTATTACTTTAATGATGAACAGAAACAACTTGCAGAGCAGGTGATTCAAAGTTTGGAAGATGAAAGCTTAAATATTGTCACTGAACTGAGTCCTGCCCCGATCTTTTATCCTGCTGAAGATGAGCATCAAAATTTTTATGCGCGCAATCCCTCACAAGGCTATTGCAACTTTAGCATTCCGCCGAAGCTCTCTAAATTGCGGGCAAAGTTTATGGATTTACTCAAAACCGAGTAGACATAAAAAAAGCAACGCTTGGCGTTGCTTTCAATTTTTTATCAGGCTGAATTAAATTAATTTTCACTAACAAAAGCAATATCACTTAAGCCTGCTTCACTGGCACGAGACATCACTTGCGCAACTGTATCGTATTTTGATTCTTTGTCTGCGCGTAATTGTACAGTCGGTTTATTCTCTGCTTGACCTGCCTCTTGGAAACGCTGTTCTAGCTCATCTAAACTAATAATTTGCGTATCCCAAGCCACCGCACCACTCGCATTAATACTAATGGTAATTGCTTTTGGTGGCGGATCTATAATTTCAGCCGTTGTCTTTGGTAAGCTCAATGGAATTGATGGGCTAGCAACCGTTGCCGTGACTAAAAAGATAATCATCAATACCAACATAATATCGATCAGAGGAATGAGGTTCATCTCATTCATGCCACTGTCGTGATCTTCACCCAATTGAAAGCCCATTTTAAGCTTGACCTCCAACTAAACTTTGTTGAGTCGCTTTAGTTTCAGTCTTTGCGGTGCTTTCTTGCTGCAACATGGTATCAATCAACAAGCCATGTGCCTGATCTTGTAAATCATGTGCCAAACCACGATTGAAACGCATACAGATGTTGTAAGCCAATACCGCAGGAATCGCCACTGCAAGACCTAGACCCGTCATGATCAATGCCTCACCAACAGGAATCGCAACTTGTGCTAAACCTGCCTGACCGCTTTTACCGACCGCTACAAGTGCATGGAAGATCCCCCACACTGTACCAAACAAGCCAACGAACGGTGCAAGTGAAGCAATTGTCCCAAGTACTGATACGCCTTTTTCTGCTTGTGATTTCTCAGCAGAGATTTGGCGCAGTAGGGCTTGTTCAGCGACTGCTTTACGCTGCTCAAAGGTTAATGGTTGTAACTTCGCTTTAAGCGTCGTCAAAGCCTGAGCAAGCTGAGCATAAGCCTGTTGTTTTAATTGGCGTGTTCCTAAAATACGTAGAATAAAAATCGTCCACGTCGCAATCGACATTGCTAGAAGAATGAAATACAGCGTCTTACTCACTGCATCTGCATGTTGCCAATAAACTGAAAAGTTCATACTCGAACTCCTAATTAAAGTTAGCCGTTAAGGCTTAAATCTTTTAAAGGGTTAAATCTAATGGTAGCTCTGCTTTAATCGGATAAGCAACGCCATTTTCCATATACGGTTTGAATCTTCCACTTCGAACCTGCCTTACCAGCTTTTCATCTAATGCAGGTAAACCGGTACTACGTACAATACGAACACTAGTAATCTTGCCTTTCTCATCTGCTTCAATCGCGACCACAGCAGACCGTGGTTGGTTTTCCATGTCTTTTGCAGTTGCTGTTGGCTTCGGTGTACGACTCCATTGGATACCAGCACCCCCAATTGATACACTTTTTGGTGATGGATCAGCAGCAGGTTGAGGTTTAGCGGCTTCTTGAACAGGTTTTGGTTTTTCAACCACCTTTTCCGTTACAGTTGTACTAACAACTGTCGTTTCAATCTTCGTTTCAACTTTTGGTTCGGTTTTTTGAATCACTTGCTTAGGTGCTTCAGCTTTTACTTGCTGCACTTTTTCAATTTTCTTCGGTGGTGGAGGTAATGGTTTTTCAACAACCTTAACCTCTTTCACTTCTTTCTTAGGTTCAGGCTTTGGTGTCTCTTTAGGTTTAGGGAGTTCAGCTTTTGGAGGTTCTTTAATTTTAACGAATTTAACCTTAAGCGGCTCTTTTTCGATTGGTTTCAACTCAATCGTTTTGATGTGGCTAACCGCCCACAAAACTCCCACATGTCCAATCACAACTGCAACTAAGGCAGTGATGATTTTCTTTTTCATCGGGCTTGACGTGTTGAATGCTGCAGGAGATGGACTCATAAAAATCAAAGTACCTAATAGATGGTATTCGTAAAAAAACGATCACACACATCGGATAGAACAATTAAAGTGCTGCAATAATAAATGAGAAGTGTTTTCATTTGCAACTATTTTTTTGTGAATATGACTTAAATTAATAACTCAATCCACTTAAAACGAAATATTATAACATAACAATACCGTGTGGTAAAAAAACATGCCAATCGGCATGTTCTTTCTTATGACATAGAGCTTTAGGTCTATTAGAAAACGACGGTCTTATTTCCATCGACAATAATACGGTCTTCTAAATGCCATTTGACTGCACGTGCCAATACATTACGTTCAACATCTTCGCCTAACTCACGTAATTGTTCAACGTTATAATCATGGCTAACACGCTCAACATCCTGCTCAATAATTGGCCCTTGGTCCAAGTCCGCAGTGACATAATGCGCGGTTGCACCAATCAATTTCACACCCTTTTCATACGCTTGCTTATATGGGTTCGCACCAACAAAAGCAGGCAAGAATGAATGATGAATGTTGATGATCTTCATTTCCCATTTCGCGACGAAGTCTTCACTCAAAATTTGCATATAACGTGCTAAAACAAGTAAATCATTGCCTTGCATCATCTCATTGATTTGCGCATAAGCTTCTGCTTTATTGTCTTTGGTCACTTTTATCACGGTAAATGGAATACCAAAATTCTCAACTGCTTCTCGCAAATCTTCATGATTTGAAATCACATGGGTAATTTCACACTCCAATGAACCACGGGCATGACGCCATAACAGCTCAAGCAAAGCATGGTCAACTTTAGAGACTAAAATCCCGACTTTTTTCAGCTCATTTACAAATGCGAGTTTCCATTGCATTCCATAACGTTCAGCAACATTCGCAGCAAAAGTTTGCATCAAAGCTTCTTTGCGAGACTGCAAATGATCTAACTCAAACTCAACACGCATAAAATAACGTCCGCCTTGAGCTTCTGTTGCGTACTGATCAAGTGCGGTAATGTTTGCTCCCTGATGATACAAAAAGCTCGATACAGCTTGCACGATGCCCGGCTTGTCTTCACAAGTAATCAGTAGTCGTGCTGTATGGGCAGTAGTCGTGTTCATGTGGTTAATATCACTTATTCAAATCAAATTAAAATCAAGCCGAGCATTCTAACGCTTTTTTGTCACGGACTAAATAGCTGTCGCCTACCCACCATCATTTTTAAGCATTGACAAGCTTGCAAAAAGATCAGAAGGACCAAGCGATTGAAGTAACAGCTCATAAGTCTGACGACTTTCACCCATTAAATAAGGTCCTTCTAAAAACAACATTTGTCGTAATGCTTGCCATACCCACTTTTCTTCTAAGTGGTTGTTGTCACTAATATGACCTGACATATAGAGGAAATTGGTCCAGTTGGTCAGCACGATCCATAAGTTGATAATCAACGCTTCGATTTCAGAATCAGTCATTTTCATCAACCCAGCATCAACGAATGCACGATAGATTCTTTGCCCTTGTTGCATGACCTGCCCCGCAAAACGCGGATAAATCTTTCTAAAATCATCATTATTTTCAACGAGATGATAAACATCACGATGAATAAAACGATAAGCCCAAAGTTGATTGCTTAACACCTGAAAATAACTAATCTTGTCATTGGCATTGAGTTGACGATCATCAGGTAACGCCAACATACCTAAGGTCTCAGCCTGATATTGCAGCGCAAGTTCCTTAATGATTTCTTGCTTATTACGAAAGTGATAATACAAATTGCCTGGACTAATACCGAGTTCAGCCGCGATGTGATTGGTCGTGACGGAACGTTCGCCACGCTCATTAAATAGCTGCAAACTGATCTGCAAAATTTTGTCTTTAGTTTTGTTCGGTTTAGCATTCGACATCGTTTTTAACCATCTATAAGATTATCAATGAGTTATAAAACAAACCCACAAGGCGACTTGACACTTTAGAGTATTTACTCTAAAAATGAAAAAGTAAATAAGTTTTCTTTTGGTCTACTCCTATGAACAGTCAAACAAAAACAACCGCAATGACACCTCATGTTGATGTAAAACGGCTACATGATTTGCTTGAACAGCAAAGAGTTGCTTACCAACGTCATCCTGTCCCAAGCGCAAAAGAACGTATTGAGCGCTTGACTCGACTTAAAAACATCTTGGTAAAGTACCAAGATGAATTTGCGAATGCAATTAGTCAAGATTATGGCAATCGTGCCATTATGGAAACCAAAATTGGTGAAGTTCTTACCTGCTTAGAACATATTAAATACTATAGCAAGAACTTGACCGAATGGATGAAACCATCTAAACGACATATCAGCATGTTACACCAACCTGCTAAAGGCTGGGTACAATATCAGCCCTTAGGCGTGATTGGTGTTATTGCACCATGGAACTATCCACTATTGCTCTCCGTTGGCCCACTGATTTGTGCATTGGCTGCGGGCAATCATGCCATGATTAAAATTTCTAGTGCATCATCAAACTTTGGTTATGCGCTCGAAAATGCGCTTTCAGAAGCCTTACCTCAAGAATTAGTTGCCGTTGTAAATGGTGGCGGTCCTATTTCAGATGCATTTAGTCATCTTGCATTCGACAAACTGATTTTTACTGGCTCGACCTCTGTCGGTAAAACGGTCATGGCCGCTGCTGCTCAGAACCTTGTTCCGGTTATTTTGGAACTGGGAGGTAAGTCTCCAGCACTCGTTCACTCATCCATGAATATTCGTGATGTCGCTCAACGCGTTGCGGTTGGAAAGCTTTGGAATGCAGGTCAAACCTGCGTTGCACCAGATTATATGTTCTTGCCTAAAGGTAAGACGGCTGAATTCACGAAGCATTATCAAGACTTTGTAAATAGCATGTATCCGACTTTGGCTGACAACAATGACTACACCTCGATTGTTAATGACAAACAATATAACCGTCTACAAGGTTATCTTGAGGATGCACAAAAGCAAGGTGCTCATATTGTTGAGTTAAACAGCAAGAATGAGTCTTTGACTGAAGCTCGTAAAATAGCACCGACTTTATTGACTGGTGTCAGCACTGACATGGAAATTATGAAGAATGAGATCTTTGGTCCAATTCTGCCTATTTTAGAATATGAACACATCGAAGATGCGCTTCAATTCATTAATAGTCGCCCTCGTCCATTGGCTTTCTATTATTTCGATGTTGACAGTGCGCGTGCAGAATATGTTGCGGGGCGTACTCATTCAGGACATTTTGGTATTAACCAAGTCTTAACTCATGTCGCTCAAGACGACCTGCCATTTGGTGGTGTCGGTGCATCAGGTATGGGCAAATATCATGGTAAGGAAGGATTCTTTAGTTTCTCACATGAACGCTCGATGATGTCTAATCCTGTAAGCCCTAAACTTTATAGTTTAAAATTCATTCTGCCGCCATATAATAAAGCGGCGCACAAACTGCTTTTGAAAACACTATTTCGCTAGGCTGATCAAGGCATGACCTATCAAACAAGTTCATGCCTTGTTTTTACCAATTTCGCTTGTCTTTTAATCGTATTTTTGGTATAAAACGCCCCTTGAATGATTTCATCCGTTTACTTGAATGGCTAGTTGCACGAAACAGTGCTATAAAACTAGCAATGGAGTTCACCATGTCTAAGGTTTGCCAAGTTACCGGCAAGCGTCCTATCGTTGGTAACAACGTATCGCACGCAAACAACAAAACCAAACGCCGGTTCGAGCCGAACCTGCACCACCACCGTTTCTGGTTAGAAAGCGAAAAACGTTTTGTACGTCTTCGTTTAACCACTAAAGGTATGCGTATTATTGATAAATTGGGTATTGAGAAAGTTGTTGCTGATCTCCGTGCTCAAGGTCAAAAGATCTAAGGAGTCTGAACAATGCGTGATAAAATCCGTCTCGTTTCTACCGCTGGTACTGGTTATTTCTATACCACGACTAAGAACAAACGTACAATGCCGGAAAAAATGGAAATCAAAAAATTTGATCCAAAAATCCGTCAACACGTAATCTTCAAAGAAGCTAAAATTAAATAATTTTGGTTTCTTTAAAAAAACGACTTCTTTTGAGGTCGTTTTTTTTGCTCTAAAAAAGTAGCAGCCCCACAGTCAACTGCGCTTATAGCAACATAATCGAGATTTACATGATTTTTTTTGATAATTAAAAAAATTGTCATCAACAATTTCTATTTTACTTGTTACAATTTATTCGATTTCTTGTTGGCATGTTTTATGCTGATTTATTTATACCTTAACCGCAACGATTAAGGAGTTCTAATGCCACATGATGTTGGTTTAATTATATTACTTGCTGTTGGTTTTGGTTTTGCGCTTATTTTTGGCTATATCGCAGCACGTTTACGCTTACCTCCTTTAATTGGTTATCTTATTGCGGGCATTATTATTAGCCCGAACACCCCAGGTTTTGTGGGGGATATCAAACTTGCCAATCAGTTGGCTGAACTTGGTGTCATGTTTCTCATGTTTGGCGTGGGCATGCATTTTTCTATCAAAGACTTACTTCAAGTCCGCCGTATTGCCATACCTGGTGCAATTCTGCAAATCAGCGTCGCAACCTTACTCGGTGTGGGAGTTTCCATGCTTTGGGGATGGAGCTTTGGTTCGGCCCTCGTCTTTGGTTTAAGCTTATCTTGTGCCAGTACCGTAGTACTGCTCAAAGCACTCGGCGATCGAGGCTTACTCGAATCCGTTAACGGTAAAATCGCTGTTGGCTGGCTCTTGGTTGAAGACCTGGTCATGGTGTTGGCATTGGTGCTTTTACCCGCTATCGCCGTGCTACTGGGTGGACAAGCTTTACATGCTACGGATACATCGCAAAGTATTTGGATGACCATTGGCATTACTTTATTAAAAGTCGTTGGTTTTATCGCCTTTATGTTAATCGTGGGCAAACGTCTTGTTCCGATGATTATACAGTTTGTCGCTCGTCTCGGTTCACGCGAATTATTTACCTTAACCGTTGTAGCAGCCGCAGTATCGATTGCCTATGGGTCTTATGCCGTTTTTGGTGTTTCGATGGCACTCGGTGCATTCTTCGCAGGCATGGTGGTGAAAGAGTCTGACTTTAGCCATCGAGCAGAAGAAGAAACCCTCCCCTTACGTGAGATCTTTGCGATTTTATTCTTCGTATCAGTCGGGATGCTATTTGATCCAAGCATTCTGCTAGAAGAGCCATTACATATTCTGGCTGTGGTTGCGATTATTATGGTGGGTAAAACATTGGCAGCGATTGCCTTGGTTTTGTTCTTCCGTTATCCGATCAACACCGCTTTAACTGTCGGTGCAAGTCTCGCTCAGATTGGCGAGTTCTCATTTATTTTAGCCACGATGGGTGTTGCGCTCGGTTTACTGACCTTAGAGGCTCAAAATCTGATTCTGGCAGGAGCACTATTTTCCATCACCTTGAACTCGTTTATTTTCTCCGCTATCGAACCAACACAACAGTGGATTCGCCAACGTTCGCATCTAGCACGTTTATTAGAGCGCAGTAGCGATCCACTGGCGATGCTACCTGATGAGGTCGATCAAGACTATTTACGCGATCAAGTGGTGATTATTGGTTATGGTGGGGTCGGTCGTCGCATTAGTGACAATCTAATACAACAAAATATCAAAGTAGTGATCGCCGAAGAAAACCGTGAGATCGTGGAACGATTGCGTACTCAAGGGATCGCTGCGGTCAGCGGTGAAGCCACCGAACCAAATGTTTTGATTCAGGCACATATTCAGCATGCGCGTTTATTGGTTATTTCCCCAATGGATATTTTGGATATTCATCGGATCGTCGACATTTCCAAACAGTTAAATCCTGAAATCCAAGTCTTGATTTGTGCTGAAAGTAAGGAAGAAGCGGCGGTGATTCGAGAGGAAAATATCGGTGAAGTCTTCTATGCGAAAGAGGAAATGGCAAAGAATATGAGCCATCTCATCCTAAGTCGGATCGAGCTGGCGCACCAATCCACCGGCTATTAAACGCTTTAGATACCATAAAAAAAAGCGTACTCTCAAGTACGCTTTTTTGCTTATAAATATTAGCTTAAATGAGGTGGCTGCTCATCCATAACTTCCGCTTGCCACTGGTTCATTTGCTTTTCTAGCAAACCAAATAAAGCCGCTTGAATCATATGTTGCGCGACTGCTGGTGTTTGATCGCCAAGAATTTCTTTCACTTCGTCACTAAATTGTATCTTTACTAAAGGCTCTTGTTCAGAACCGGCATTACGTAACGCGAGCTCACCACCTTCGAGTTGAACCAATTCTAGCACCGCTTCTTGGTTACCAAATAATTCTTTTAACTGCTGCATTGACATATATATTCTCCATGCTTCAATCATGGTGGCAAAGCACGTGTGTACTTTGCGATCTCACGTCTTATTTATATAAGTGCTGTTTGCATGAATTTCAAGTATCTCACTGGTTTAACTTAGAACTCAACCATTTCGTTACGAAAACCATCAATTAAGTGACTTAACTCGCGATGCCATTCACGCAAAATTTTGGCATCAGGTAACCATGCTTGTGGGCTTTGAGTCACTTTAATGATCAAATTAGATGAGGTTTCATTCTCAGGCTCTGGCGAAGTCGGCTCTGGCGCATATTGGCACATCCGATAAGCACGTTTTAATTCAGCCACAAAACCATCTTTTGCCAAATGTTGTAAGACTGAAATTTCTGGAGAGACCTGCCCCTTATCCGCCATATGCTCTTCAATAGATTTAAAGGTCGGTTGTAAATCATTGAGACGGTAGTAACGCACCAATTCTTGCAAGAACGCTAAAATCGCCCCATGCAAATGAAATACCGCAGCTTCACGATAAGCTTGTGCCTGTTGAATATGTTCAGTTTGCTCTGCTTGTTGACATGCAAGTCGAGCAAAATAAAGTTTTTGATTGGTACGATCGGCATGGTAGCGAGCAACACGAGACATCTTAAATCCCTATTTTATTTCATTTAAATCATGAGCAATTGTAAAGCGAATTGACGATTAAACAAATAGTGATCATCACATCAATTCGACAGGATAAATTCTACGCTTTGCAATACATGCTACAGGTGCAGCAAAAGGACGAACATTGCTGATCACCCAAGCATAATAACCTTCAGCCCAACGAGATGCCTGTGCTGCTTCAACTTCATGTTGTTGCCAAGCATGCACAGATTCAATGTCAACCAAAGCAACCGCTCTGCCCATTTCCTCATCGCCATCTTTCAACAGATAGCTTTGGTTTTCTACGATAACGAGATTTCTGAGCGGCAATTCCTCAGGTAACCATGAGCGAACTTCTAAAGTTTTAAGCCCTTGTGCAATTCGCTCACCGTTCGGTGCAACAATAGATAAAGCTGCATATTGCTTAAACATTAAGAATTAAGCTTTATCGTCCGCAGCTTTCACTCGGATGCCAACACCTTTGACACGTAAGGTATTTAAACCTTTAATCGCCTTGACACCCTCTCTTGGATTGGTCATTTCTACAAAGCCAAAACCTTTAGATTTTCCTGTTGCCTCGTCCTTCACCACGACACAAGATTCAACTTTGCCATACTGCTTGAATAACTCAAGGACTTCTGCATCGGTCACGGAACGATCTAAATTACGAACTAAAATTTTCATGCTAAAACCTAAAAAATAATTCATTTTTTAAAGAAATGAATCAAAATAATTGAATATGCCTAGTTTAATCGAGATCAATACCAAAACCTAAACTTATTGCTGAGTTACGCTGCCAACTACTTTTATTAAATGAAGACGGAACTTGACGATGAATCTGCACATCTAGCAAATGTTGAGGTAAATCATTAAGAAAATAGCTTTCTACTTTCCGCCCTAGCTCATCATATTGATCTTGTGACCATAGATTTAAATTTTGTTTGGTCAAAATCAATTCATTTTCGGCACGTGTAAGTGCCACATAGAGCACACGGCGCTCCTCTTCTACATCATCAAAATCACCTTGCGCCCGTGCGTGCGGATATTGATTCGGCGAAACATGCGGGACATAACACACTTTTTGTTCCGTCCCTTTGGCGGAATGAATCGTAATCAAAGTCACTAGATCTTGATCAGGGGTTTTATCTATTTCGGAAACAGAAATAGGATCAAGCACATATTCTTCCAAGAACTCGCCCAGCAACTGATGTTTCCGTGCCAGTTGTTTTACCAGATCAAAATCTTTAACCCGACGACTCCAATCTTTATTTTTATAGTTATTTTCTAATTGTTCACTCAACGCATCCAGTGCCAAGCCAATACAGGCTTCAACATGCTGCTGCAATACATCGAGTTGCTTCAAGATTAAAATTGCGTGTTGTGGCACTTTGCCATGTCGCTCTAAACGTTGACAACGCGCATCAATGTCTGCGAGTTGGATCAACTCTTGCGCCAATTTACTCGCACCAACATCGCCAACACCATCCCATAAGGTCAGAAATCGCATCCAAGCCAAATCATCCTGCGGATTGACACTGACCCGAAGAAAACTTAAGACATCTTTGACATGTGCGGATTCAAGTAGTTTCACCCCACCAATAAAACGATACGGAATATTGGCAGCAATTAAAGCCCCTTCTAAATATCGACCACTAAACCCTGAACGGAGTAAAACCATGTGTTCAGCCCACGCTGCGCCTTGGTAATGTCGTTGATTTAAATCTTGAATAATCCAATTGGCTTCTTCAAATTCATTGCCTAAAATATGTAATTGTGGCTTCAACCCTTTACCACGATAAGCCAACAAGTGTTTGTCATAACGAATCTGGCTCTGCTCTAATAACCAATTAGATAAGTCTAAAATTTCCTGCGTTGAACGATAATTCATTGCCAAAGTAAGCACCTCAGCATCAGGCACTCGTTCTTTAAAATGATGAATATTTTCAAAATCTGCGCCACGGAAACCATAAATCGACTGAGCATCATCCCCTACGCAGAACAGTTTCACTTTTCCAACTAAGGGTTGCAGCAAAGCCCATTGCAGTGGATTGGTATCCTGCATCTCATCAACCAATAAAGCAGAACAGAAGCCTGTCACCCATTTCACCAACTCAGGTGAACTTTGTAAGTGCACTGCGACAATCGATAAAATATCATCATAATCAAGAAAATTTCGTGCTTGCTTGCGCTGTTCATAAGCCTGCATCAGTTCAGCAATTTGCGTTTTATATTCGACTGCCTGAGGAAGCTGTTGAATCAGTGCATCGGAAAGTTTGGTCTTGGTATTACGCGCATAGGAATACAAATCACAAAGTTCAGCCGCTTTGGGTAGCACATTGCCTTTATCTTTGCCACGCAATAAACGAAACATCAACAACTGGTCATCACGATCAATAATACTAAATTGTGTTAAACCAAAAGCTCTAGGATTGCGGCGAAGTAAATACATGCAAAAAGTATGAAATGTTGATGCCCGTAAACCCTTGGCTTGTGCGCCCATATGCTGCTCCACACGGGTAACGATTTCACTTGCTGCACGACGAGTAAAGGTCAATATCTGAATCTGTTGTGCTGCTAAGCCCTGATCGATCAAATACGCTGCTCTAGCCACAATGGTTTTGGTCTTCCCACAACCCGCCCCTGCTAAAACCAAGCAGTTTTGTGCTGCCGTGGTTGCGGCTTGTTTCTGTTGTGGATTCAGTTCATCAATTAGCTTGGCAAGCGTCATAAAGTCGGTAAGTTAGAAGTGAAGTGGTATTTTAGCAGACTAAGGGAAATGAAACATTTCACGCTACAAAAACAAAAAGAGCATGCTCAACACATGCTCCTAATACCCAAACAACTCAGTTTAAACCACAGTCGAGCTATGTGGGAGTTGCTTAATTGCTCCAGCAAAGGTCAGATAATTGATGCCTTGAAATAAGATATCAATCGCAAGGAACATACCGAGTACCCAGAAAGGTGAACTTGGCGAGGATAAGATCAAAACCCCAGTGAATAACGTTACGACACCTGAAAAAAGCACCCAGCCCCAACCCGACATCGGTCTCAGGATAAAGGCGTTCACAGTCCGAATAATCCCTGCAATAATTAAAGCAATTGCTAAAAAACTAGTCAGAACCACGGCGGTAATCACAGGTGTGGTAAATGCAAAATAACCTGCGATGAGATACAACACACCAAACAATGCCCACAACCAGCGTGTACCACCTTTGAAGACCATAAATGCGGCAAGAAAATGTAAAGCCCCGCCCAACATCATGAGTACACCGAATAAAAGAACGGCTGAGAGCGTTGCGAAAGGCAAAGCAGCCAAAAGAACCAGACCAATAATAATCAATACCACGCCCAATAACAGATACCATTTACGATCAGCGTGTAGCTGATTGCGAATCAGGTCGTTACCCACTGTTTTCATCATTATTTACTCTTTTATCATCAAGTTTATATTTATATTCTGAGCGTCTTTTATCCGAACTTCTGTATAAGGCATGTTGATAATTCATGATGTAATGTCAGGGAAACTGGTGTTTTATTTAATCATTTTTATCTGAATGGGTATTTTGTTTATATGTGGGTAAATGCAAACTTATCCACAAATTCACTCCAGTTACCTTCACTTTACTTAATCCAACCTATTTCTTTTGCCGTAAGCATACTAACCATCGTTTGCTCTAGATCATTTGGCATTTTACTTTTGTGTTCTGAAAGTGGAATACGCCCACCCATAATCTCAGCCTTGGTTTGTGGGTACAAAGGTTTCTGATCTGCTTGCGCATAACCCATTGGGAAAATGGGCTCACCCGTATCTAAAGCATATTTATCGGTGGCACCAAACCCATGAAGTAACTCATGCACAAGTACCACATTGTTCTGCTCAGCTTGTTTCTGTGATGCAAACAGATTCACCGAACCAATTCGACCACGTTGCAATGCAGTAGAATGCTTTAACATATTGGTTTGCTTTGGATCATGAAAATTCAAATACAAGGTTAAACTTGGATAACCATCAATCGATTGACGTTGTTTCCATGCATAAAACCGAAACTTCAAACTCCATAAAATATTTTTGAAGATACTCTGCTGCTCTGACATTGCGGGAGGTGTATGGTAAAGCTCACGCCCAATTTGCAGCATAAAATAACTGCTTTGCCCTCGATAGTGCTGACTATTGCGCTCTAAATATTGTTTTACTTCAATAAAGTCATCTAATCGTAATTGCTGAATATAGTGTTGCGTTGTGTCTAAACCATCGGCATTAATCGGATGTAAAAGGATGATAATCGGCTGATTCCAATCTTGATTTTGATCTCGATAAGCATTCACCGCAACTACCAAGAGCACCATCAATAAGCATGCCACTCGAATATTTTTCCACATTGCTTAACCCCAAGTAGAATTCAATTATTGCTTTTATTTGTTCTATAAAAAATGCTAGCAAATCGCTAGCATTTTTATTTTATCAATGATTAAGCTTCAACCCATTTTCCGTTTTGGAAGACCAAACTCCACTTGGTTTGTTTACCTTCTGCCGTTTCAGAACCCACGTATTGCACTTGATTCTTACGGCTAAATTTGACCACTGTTGGGTTGCCTTCAGGATCTACATCAGGCGCTTGCAATAAGAATTGATACTTCTCGTCCAATTGCTCAGCCACGCTACGTAACTCAGCCACTTTTGGTGCACGTGTTTCACGAATTTTCGGGAATTTACTTGCTGCCAAGAACAACCCTGCTGCACCATCTCGTAACACGAAGAAATCATCATGTTTGGTTGAACGCAAATGTTCCATCTTGATCGGATCAACACGAGGCGGCGCAGGCTGACCACTCTTTAATACTTTACGGGTATTGTCACAGCTTGAACACGCAAAATACGGACCGAAGCGACCTGTTTTAAGCTGCATCTCGCCATCACATTTATCACATGGAATGGTTGGACCATCATAACCCTTGATCTTGAACTGACCTTCCTCAAGCTCATAACCATCACAGTCTGGGTTATTACCACAAACATGTAACTTACGCCCACCATCAATCACATAGCTATCCATGGCAGTGCCACACTTCGGACAACGATGTTTTGACATCAAGTCTGCTGTTTCAGCGCCATCATCATCGGACAGCACAGCTAAAGACTCAACAGGTGTCAGATTCAATGTACCTTTACAGCGTTCTTTAGGCGGCAAGTTATACCCCGAACAGCCGAGGAATACCCCAGTTGTACCAGTACGCACTTGCATCGGACGAGAACATTCAGGGCACTGCACGTCAGCCACTTCGACAGGCTGATTACGGCGCATACCGCTTTCGCCTTGTGCATTGGTTAAACGCTTTTTGAAATCGCCATAGAATTCATCCAGTAGCTCTTTCCAGTTCCGATCACCCATTGCCACTTTATCAAGTTGCCCTTCTAAATCTGCGGTAAACGCATAATTCATAAGGTTGTTAAAGCTTTCATCGAGGCGATCTGTAACGATCTCACCCATCTTCTCAGCAAACAGACGACGGTTTTCAAGTTTGACATAACCACGATCTTGAATGGTCGAGATAATCGCAGCATAAGTCGATGGACGACCAATGCCACGTTTTTCTAATTCTTTAACCAATGATGCTTCTGTAAAACGTGCAGGTGGCTTGGTAAAATGCTGGCTTGGATCAAGTTGTTCTAATTTCAGCACTTCCCCGACTTTAACAGCAGGAAGTAATACATCATCATCAGATTTATTGGCACCGCGGACTTTGGTAAAACCATCAAAGACTAAAGTACGACCTTTGGCTTTAAGCTCTACATTTGCCGCTTCAACAGTTAAAGTTGAAGATAAATATTCGGCTGGTGTCATTTGACACGCAACAAATTGACGCCAAATCAAATCATATAAACGCTGAGCATCACGCTCTACACCAGCAAGTTTATCGCCAGTTAATACCACATCAGATGGACGAATCGCCTCATGCGCTTCTTGTGCACCCGCTTTATTGCCATAGCGATTTGGCTTTTCAGGCACATATCGATCACCAAAGGTTTGCTGAATATGGTTACGTACCATATTGACTGCGTCATCACTCAAAAAAGTCGAGTCAGTACGCATATAGGTAATAAAACCACCTTCATACAACCGTTGCGCCAGCATCATGGTTTTTTTGACTGAGAAACCTAAGCGTGTGCTTGCTGCTTGCTGTAAGGTCGAAGTGATGTAAGGTGCACTTGGATTAACTTTGGTTGGTTTGTCTTCACGCAATGCAACTTTATATTCAGCATCTTTTAATACGCTGAGCAAAGCATCAGTTTGCGCTTTATTTTTAAGCTTGAGCGTTTTACCTGCTTGTCTCACCGCTTCTAAGCGAATGTCATCTTTTTTCGATTTAGTATCTGCAAAGACTTGCCAGTATTCTTCTGGAATAAATGCACGAATTTCACGCTCACGCTCGACGACGAGCTTAACCGCAACTGACTGAACACGTCCTGCCGATAAACCACGGGCAATCTTTTCCCATAACAACGGCGAAACCATAAAGCCAACCACACGGTCAAGAAAACGACGTGCTTGTTGTGCATTGACGCGATTTAAATCTAAGCGTGTTGGCTGCTTAAAAGCTTCTTGAATGGCGTTTTTGGTAATTTCGTTAAAGACCACACGATGGTAACGGCTATCATCGCCACCGATGACTTCTCTTAAATGCCAAGCAATCGCTTCCCCTTCTCTATCCAAATCCGTTGCGAGATAGATTGCATCAGCATCTTTGGCGAGTTTTTTCAGTTCGGCAACGACATTTTCTTTACCGGGTAACACTTCATAGTGTGCAACCCAATCATGTTCTGGGTCGACACCCATACGATTAATCAGTGCTGATTGTGCTTTCTCAGCCTTTTGTTCATCGGTGAGTTTAACGCGGGTAACAGGCTTCTTTTCAGTTGCCTTACTTCCCCCACCAGTCGGTAAATCACGAACGTGACCTACTGATGATTTCACGATAAATTGTGAACCTAAATATTTATTAATGGTTTTCGCTTTTGCAGGCGACTCCACAATCACTAAGGCACGTTTAGTTGCAGCAGAGGTTGAAGCTGCTGTGCTTTTTGCAGCAGAGCGTGGAGTATTCGCCATAATGAACCGTTTTTCCTGTGGTAAATCAAATAATTAGCGCTGAGCTAATTCATATAAATAAGCTTTCATAGCTTCGAGTTGTGTAGCTCTAAGATCAACTTCTTCATCCCAGTACATGCCGACACAGTTCGCCTGCATATCAATAGCATAAACTCCTTTTAATGCAATAGCTAAGTCATTAAATTTCTGCTCACCTTGCACGACTTGGAGTTTCCCATCGACCACTCTTGCCCGCATAAGTGGCAATCGAGCATCTGGGATCAGTACACTATAATAAGTCACCATACTGGCACGATTTTCGGTTGCCATTGGAATCTTGGTCCACTCTGGCGCAACGATGACGCGCGGATGCAAACCCATTTTTCGCGCTTGGTCACGCATTATACCGAGTGCTTTTTCTCGAGGGCTAACACGCAAACCAAAAATCGAGCCAAGTACAAACAGTACAATCGCTACCGTGATCCAAATTCCAACATTACTCATTAAAGTCGCTCAAAACGTCCTTTTATTAGCGTTACATAAGTTTGAGTTAAAAGGCAAGTTTTCCTTACAGTATGTGTTCAGGATGCCTATTTCAATCAATAATGCGGTGGTTTATCACTCATTGGATCAAAAGTTGCAATGCCCTCTGACAAATCCGATGCTTCTATGCGACGATACAAGAACTGCATTTGTTTTTTTAAATCTGCAATTTCTTGTGTCTGAATCACCAATTGTTGGTTCAGTTGTTCAACTAAATCGTCTAAAAATGCAATTCGGACTTGCAAATCTTCAATGGGTGCGGACAATGACGCTTGATCATCAAAATTTTGTTGTTTAGTCATTTCAGACCTCATCTGAGCTTTTAGGAAACATTATGGCCTATATTACTTTAAGGGATGTCCACCTCGCATTTGGTGGGCCTGCCCTACTCGATGGCGCACACTTTAACCTAGAACGTGGCGAGCGAGTCTGTTTAATCGGTCGTAATGGTGAAGGTAAGTCTACTTTACTTAAACTGATTGAGGGAAGCTTATTGCCCGATAGCGGCGAAGTTTCGATTCAAAATGGTTTAACTGTTTCGATGTTAGCCCAAGATGTACCTATGGATTCAGGCAAGGTCGCTGACATTGTAGCTGACGGTGCCGGCGAAGCAGCAGCGGTACTCAAAGCCTATCACGAAGCCAGCGATAGCTGTGTACTTGGCGATATGGATGCCTGCGATCGGATGGGCATGTTACAACATAAGCTCGATCAGTTAGATGGTTGGGCGCTAGAAAATAAAGTGAACTCTATTCTGAGTAAAATGGGACTGGATCCACATGCGGATTTGGCAGATTTATCGGGTGGTCGTAAACGTCGTGTGTTATTGGCACGTGCGCTGTTAACCCAGCCTGATGTGCTGTTACTCGACGAACCAACCAACCATTTAGATGTTGAAAGTATTGAATGGTTAGAGAAATTCTTGCTTGACCAAAATAATCTAACCTTGCTGTTCATTTCGCATGACCGTTCATTTGTTGACAGCATTGCGACCCGTATTGTGGAGCTTGACCGTGGCACATTACGCAGCTATGACGGTAACTACTCTCGCTATTTAGAGCTTAAAGCACAGCAAATGGAAGCAGAGGAAAAACAAAATGCATTATTTGACAAAAAGTTAGCTGAAGAAGAAACCTGGATTCGCCAAGGCATTAAAGCACGTCGTACCCGTAATGAAGGTCGTGTTCGTGCGTTGAAAGATTTACGTGAACAATCTAAAGCGCGTCGCTCGCAACAAGGCAAAGTCAGCATGGCAACTCAGGACGCGAACCGTTCTGGCAAGTTGGTATTTGATATTGAACATCTCAGTGTCACTTTTGGCGACAATGCACCGATTATTAAAGACTTCTCAGCATTGGTCTTACGTGGTGACCGTATTGGTTTGGTCGGTGACAATGGTGTCGGTAAAACCACACTTATCAAAGCGATTTTAGGCGCAATCGAACATGGTGGTTCAGTTAAAACAGGCACACAACTCGAAGTTGCGTATTTTGACCAGTTACGTAACGCCTTAGATCTTGAAAAGTCAGTCATGGCAAACGTTTCAGAGGGTTCTGACTTTGTCGATGTGAATGGCAATCGTCGTCATATCTATAGCTATTTACAAGACTTTTTATTCTCACCAGAACGTGCCCGCACACCTGTAAAAGCGCTCTCTGGCGGTGAACGAAACCGTATCTTGTTAGCAAAATTATTGCTTAAACCATCGAACTTAATCGTGATGGATGAGCCAACCAATGACTTAGATATGGTCACGCTTGAACTGCTTGAAGAAATGCTTTCTGATTATAAAGGCACACTCTTATTGATCTCGCATGATCGTGCCTTTATGGACAATGTCATGACATCTACTTGGGTGTTTGATGGTAAAGGTCATATTGATGAGTATGTTGGTGGGTATCAAGACTATTTAGAGCAGCGCCCTGATCAAACTGTGGTTGATCAGAAAAGTGATGTTAAAAAAGCTCAAGCCAAGGCTGAAGCCGCAACTGCACCAAAGAAAGTCAAACTCAGTTATAAAGATCAGCGTGAGTTAGAGCAGCTTCCAGCAGAAATGGAAAAACTAGAGGCCGAACAAACTGAACTATCAGAAAAGCTAGCTGATGGATCGTGGTTTCTTCGTGATGCCAATGCCGCGACATTGGCGAGCCAACGTCTCGCAACAATTGAAGAATTGTTGTTAGAAAAGTTAGAGCGTTGGGATATCTTAGAAAATATGTCGAAAGGCAATTAAGCTAAACTCACTGAGCGTCTATTCTTTAGAGAGTAGATGCTCACTCAATTTAATTAAATGCAATTCCTTTGACTATAAACTCACTTGCAAGCGATTGGTAAATTCTAAAATTTTCATCATCAAAACATACAAAAATAACTTCTTGAACAAAATCTGCTTTATCCAATTCATCACTTATGATTTCCAATGCAATTTGCACCGTCCACACCTCCACCGCCTAAGAGAGAGGTATTTGCTGCGTTGACAATTGCATCAACGCTCATTTGAGTAATATCACCTTGTTCAATTGTTATTTTTTTCAAAATTTTTCCTTTCCGATTTACTTTCAAATATACACTCTACAATAGAATAGATTGATTCTGCAGTTACATTCGTGAATTAAAAACCCACTTCATGTTACACTTTTCAAAAATTCAACTATTCACATATCAAAGTTCTATGAGCCAACAACAGTCTTATATTCCTGGCGAATTTCGATGGGAATTTTTATTACCAAAATATTGGAAGAATTGGATTGGCATTTTCTTTCTCGTGTTATTGGCAATCCTTCCTTGGGCAATACAATGGCGCTTGGCACATGGCTTGGCGCATATATGTTGGTCTTTACTCCGATCACGTCGTAAAACCACGCTAAGGAATTTAGAAGTATGTTTCCCAGAATGGTCGGCAGCGGAAGTTGAAACCAATGCAAAAAAAGTCTTCATTGACATGATGCTTGGCATGTTTGAAACCCTGAATGCGTGGTATAGCCCCAAATGGTTTAAGAACCGTCACCATATTGAAGGTCTGGAACACATTCAAAATGCCCAAGCACAAGGTCATGGCGTACTATTGCTAGGAACGCACAGTACCCTACTCGATGCAGGAGGCTATCTGTGTTCTCAATACTTTGAACCAGATGTGGTTTATCGCCCACAAGATAATCCGATGCTGGATATGTTTATTTATCGATGTCGAGCCACGATTTATAATCATCAAATTGATCACGATGATATGCGTGGACTCATTCGCAGACTCAAAAATGGCGGTGCGATTTGGTATAGCCCAGACCAAGATTTTGGTTTAAAACAAGGGGTAATGGCTCCTTTCTTTGGCGTACCCGCAGCAACCGTCACTGCCCATCGTCGTTTATTAAAAATTTCTAACGCTGTGGCAATCCCGCTTTATTTTTATCGCTACGGTGATATACGCAACCCAAAATATAAAGTGTTGATTGAACCTATTGTGGAAAATATGCCAAGCGAAGATGAAGTTGTTGATGCGATTCGTGTCAATAAAATTATTGAAGCACAACTCAGAATCGCGCCAACACAATGGATGTGGTTCCATCGTCGTTTTAAAACACGTGCTGAAGGGTATGAGCAGATTTATTAAAAATTAAAACCCGAGTTCTGCATCCTGCAAAACTCGGGCAAATGAGGTTGTGCTTTCGCTCTGTTTTTTATTATCTTGCTTCCATCGCATGCATCATATCCATGATGACTTTTTCCATCTCAGCGTTGCTATCCTTAAGCGGAAATCCATTCCTGCGTCCTTGTGCTGATGTATTTAGAATAAACCTTTTAAACTTGTAGGACTATTCGCTACAGACCTAAATCATTGTACGATATTGCTTACACCGTTCATTGTTTATCTGGCGTCGCCATCATCGCCTTATGTGGTTGAGCAAGCTCATCTACTACAGCCTTTTCTTCTCGCTCCGCCTTTTCTATTCCCTCTTGAATTGCTTGCTGTGCTTCTTCTTCATCGGCTTGCGTTTGCTCCAACTCTTGCTGCTGTTGCTCAAAGATCCGCCCCGTCTGCAATACAACATAGACAGGAAAGTGATCTGAACCAATATAAGGTAATCGCTTCATATCGACCAAACCAAAATCAGCACTATGGAAAATATGATCCAAAGACCACCGTAATAATGAATAATCGGCATGGAAAGTATTCATAAAGTAGCGACCTACTCGTGGATCGAGTAAACCACTGATACGCTGAAACAAGCGAGTCGTTCTTGACCAAGCCACGTCATTTAAATCACCCATCACAATACAGCTTTGATCTAAGTCTTTAATTCGATCACCTACAATTAAAAGCTCAGCATCTCTCAAGGTCGAATCTTTGGCTTCAGTAGGGCTCGGTGGTTTAGGATGTAAACAATATAGTTGAACCTGAACCCCTGAACGTAACTGTAAAGTTGCATGAATCGATGGAATTTCATCACTTAAAATAAATTTAACTTCAGTGTTATTTAACGGCAAACGGCTATATAGATGCATGCCATAAAGATTATCCAACGGCACTGCTACTCGATAGGGATAATCTTCCTCTATCGGCTTTAATGCATCTTGCCAAGCAATATCTGACTCAAGTGTTAACACAACATCAGGTTTTAAACTTTCAATCTGTTGCAGTAATAAGTGATATTTATCATTGGGTGTTAAGACATTGGCAACAAGTAAAGAGATTTGTTGTTCAGGATTTAATTGATCCTGACCCACCTGTTGAACTTGTTTCTTCCATATCGGGGTATAAGGCAACACCATTTTTAATTGATAGGCGACTGCTGCGATCACACCTAAAAGTAATATTTCTCTTTGTAAAGTCCACTCAGCGGGTATAAAAAGTAAAGCAACTAAAGTCGCTATTCCAAACGCTAAGATCTGTAATCGAGGAAAGTCTGCTCCCCTAAACCACCATTCATCACGGGGAATCAAGGACCATACACTTAACCAAATAACCAATACTGCGCAAATCTCAATCCATATCATGTTCATTTTACTCTTGGAGATTTCGTGGATTTTCAATAAAGTTACGGCTTTATCAATTTTTCATCTAACACAAACAAATAATTCCACACAATAAATCAACTGTTTTATTCATGTAACACTTGCAGTTGCGTTCACTTTTGATACACTCAAGCCCCTTAAAAGTTTTTACATACCGAGGCAAATGACATGAAAGTAGGTCTGGTCGGTTGGCGTGGGATGGTTGGTTCTGTCCTGATGCAACGTATGGTTGAAGAGAATGATTTTGCTCACATTGAGCCATTCTACTTCTCTACCAGTAATGCAGGTGGCGAAGCTCCTTCATTTGGTGGTAAGACTGCCCCAGCACTTATGGATGCAACAGACATTAGCAGTCTGAAGCAAATGGATGTCATTTTAACCTGTCAAGGTGGTGACTACACCTCTGAAGTTTTTCCAAAACTGAAAGCAGAAGGTTGGAACGGTTACTGGATTGATGCAGCATCAACCCTGCGTATGGCTGATGATGCCATCATTGTACTTGATCCTGTCAATTTAAATGTGATCAAAGATGGTTTAGTCAATGGCACTAAAACTTTCGTTGGTGGTAACTGTACCGTTTCTTTAATGTTGATGGGCTTAGGTTCACTATTCCAAAATAATTTGGTGGAATGGGCAACCTCGATGACGTATCAAGCAGCGTCTGGTGCTGGTGCACAAAATATGCGTGAACTGATCACGGGTATGGGTTATTTGTATAACAACACCAAAACATTATTAGATGATCCAAAATCTGCGATTCTAGATATTGACCGTCAAATCGCTGACTTACAACGTGGCGACGATTTCCCTAAAGCAAACTTTGGCGTGCCATTGGCGGGTTCATTGATTCCATATATCGACAAACAACTCGAAAGTGGTCAATCAAAAGAAGAGTGGAAAGGTCAAGTCGAAACCAACAAGATTTTGGGTAATCAGCAAATCGTTCCAATTGATGGTCACTGTGTTCGTATCGGTGCAATGCGTTGCCATTCTCAAGCCATCACATTGAAACTCAAAAAAGATGTGCCACTTGATGAAATCGAAGAGATGATTCGCAACTCAAGCCAATGGGCGAAAGTTGTTCCGAATACTCGTGAAGCGTCGATGACTGATCTTACTCCTGTAGCGGTAACGGGTACTTTAACAGTTCCTGTCGGCCGTCTACGTAAACTCAATATGGGTAAAGAGTATTTAGGCGCATTTACAGTAGGCGATCAACTCCTTTGGGGTGCGGCAGAGCCATTGCGTCGTATGCTACGTATTTTAGTTGAATACAAGAACGCCTAAGCAAAATAACACCAAAAACCAAAAGCCGATCACACTTGATCGGCTTTTTATTATTATTAAATATGAACAATTTACAATTCATTTACATCACGGTAATGTATACTCAGACCTTGTTGATCTTTCACCATGGCTGAAATATCAGCAGGCTTTATGACCTAACTAAAACATCACTTTTCATGGATCGAGATGACTGTTAATAACAAATTAAAAATTGCCATTTTAGCCATTTTATCTTCGCAACAACTTTATGCGATTACCTTTGACCCACTGCAAATCAAGTCTGCACCGGGTGAGTTACTTTATGCAGAAATGAGCTTCCATCAAGCAGATCGAAATTCTAAATTTGACGTAAGTCTAGCCACACCAGAGGATTTACGCATGATGGGGGCTATGCATCAACCTCCGTCACAACTCAATTTTTTTACACGTCACAATAATCGAGGTGAAGGAGTCATTGTCATTACTTCATCACGCCCGATGATTGATCCTGAACTGAATATTATCCTTAAAATTAAAGAAGGCGAATCTGCACACTTAAAGCATATTCGACAACCAATACGTAAAAATACAATAACTGCATCAGAGACCAAAACCAGTAGTGAGAAATCACTGACACCCAAGTTTATTGTCAGTGAAAAAGATATTGCCTTAAATCTACCTGAAAGCACACGCTATATCGCAAGCACCCAAGCTGATTTAAAACATGAAAAACTGCTGAATGTGCCCTTTGCACTTCCGCCGGTATTGAATATTTCTGAGACCCGCGTTGCTACAACCACCAATACCACAGTGCAGCCAATCGAACAAACTACGAAGACTCAAGTGGCCTCCGTTGCTTCCACAGCCCAAGACCAACAAGCAACAGCCGTGAAGCATGACAGCACAACATTCGCATCAGAAAATCAAACAGTAAGTACTCCAGCGCAAATGAAGCCTATAATCTCTGAGAGCGAGCTGAAGGGCACGGAGATTGAAAATGCGCAACAAAACAGTAAAACTCAACACCAAGCTAAAAATACCACTCCACCAGCAAAGAAAAAAACCGCAGCAGACCATTCAACACTCGTAAATAACCAAAAGCATGTAGTTCAACGCAATGAATCATTGTGGAGTATTGCTCAGCGGATTTCTGCTGAAACCCAACAACCCCTCCCACAAGTAATGAAACAGATTAAAGCACAAAATGAACATGCCTTTATCGGAGGAAGTGCCAGCCGACTTAGACAAGGCTCACATTTAAACTTCGATCTTAATTCAATCCCTGCTCGCAAAAATCAAAATGCCAATCAAGTTGCAGCAAAAACTTTAGCTGCAACTGCCGAAAAAGCCAAATATCGCTTACAACAAGCAGAAATGTCTTTGGTCGCTGAAAGCAATCAAGATTCGAGCACAGGAAGTGCCAAAAAAGACACATTACAACAGAAAACCAGCGCTGACTTATCATTAAAAGTTATGACAGCACGGGAAAAAACCGTTACATTACAAAGAAACGTAACACAGTTGGAATTGGCCTTACGCCAGAAGGATCAACGGATTCAGCTTTTAAATGCTCGACTTGCTGAGCTGCAAGATCAACTGAAAGCGCAGCAGGAAACTAAAAAACCAACACGCTGAGTTATGGAAGAAGATTCTCAAAGATTTGGATAAAAGCGGTTCTATTTTTTAAGGGGTATGGATCATGTCAACGATAATAATTGTATTGCTCGTCATCGTATTGGTCGTTGCGATCGTTTTAAAGAAACGTGAGAACACTCAAAATCATGCGGCATCCAAGAAAAGTGCCAGCAAGACAGCAAAGAAAGCAGCGACGCGCACTGCACTCGCACGTGAAGAACGAGAGTCTGCCCCTCCAGCAACGACTGCAATTTCAGAAAGCTTGCGTCAAAAACTTACGCAACAAATTCAAAGCGGTAACTATCAATCTGCCGAAGCACAGATCAATCAAGCTTTAAAACAAGATAACTCCCAACATGAGCTTTATCTATTTTTACTTGATATCCATTTAGCGCAAAAAGATGACTTTGCGATTGATCAATTGATCAAGCATGTACACGCACTAAAGCTCGCGGATATTGCACAAGCCGCTGAAGCAAAAAATCAAGAACGCATCAAAAATTCGCAATCATTTGATAGTATCGATTTCAAATCGCATTCAACACCATCATTTGTTGAAACAGCAGAAATACCAAATAAAACGGCCGACTTTGATGCATTAGTCCAAACATCGGCTAAACCGACTTTTGAGGATATACAATCTGAATACACTGCTCCTGCTGAGCAAGAGAAACCTGCTGAAGCATCGGCACAGGTTCAAGCTTTAGATTTCGACTTTTCATTTGAACAGAAAGAAACTGTCAAACCGACGACTGAGCTACAACAGCAACCTGCTTTAGACTTTTCATCCGACTCAGCACCTGCGACTGAAGCATTATCGGGCAATGACGCAAAGCCTGAATTAGATTTTAATTTCTCTAATTTAGATGCAACATCTAGCCAAAGTGAAATCAAGAATGACAATATTACCGAAACGCCTGGCTTAGATTTCAATATTGATCAACCACAATATCATAGTGAAAAACAAGCAGCGACTGAAAAAACTGAGTTTTCTTTTGACCTTGCAGAACCTACCACAGCTACTGAACCAAGCCTAGAAGTCGCTGAGCCGATTCCACAAACACCAACTATAGAACTCAACGATCCTTTAGCTCAATCATTCCCAGATTTACAACAGTTAGATGAAGCTGAACTTAACTTAGATCTAGCTGAACAATATATTGAGCTTGGTGCTTATGCATCTGCCCGTGAACTATTACAAAACCATCAGCTTCAACTCAACCAAGAACAACAACAACGTTCAGAAAAATTACTCAATAAAATAGCGTCTTGAAGCGTATCGGTCTAATATAAGCAGTCTCTATGACTGCTTTTTTATGATGAAAAACTTTTTATTATGCAAAAGATCGCTTTAATTTATATGGGTGGAACTTTTGGCTGTGTGGGTGAACCACTGATGCCAATGCCAGAACAAAATTTTTTACCAGCACTCAAAAAAGTGATTCCACCTCACTTAGATGTAGAGTGTTTTGCCGCACCCAGTATTCAAGATAGTAGCGCATGTACAGCGACTGATTGGTTGCAGTTAGTACAACAAATTCAACAGTTACAACTCAAAAATTATCAGCATTTCGTGATTATTCATGGCACTGATACTTTAAGCTATGCGGCAGCAACGCTTGCACGCTTTTTGGGGCATTCTTGCCACGCGATTATTACGGGCAGCCAATACCCCTTACTCAATATTGAAGGCAATGATACCAGAGAGTTCACAGATGCATTGAGCAACTTATCTCTTGCACTTGAGCAAGTCATACAACGGCCTGCTGGGGTTTATCTGGCATTCCATCATCAAGTTTTCCACGCACAAACGACATTAAAGGTTCACACTACTGAACTTGATGCTTTTGCAGGTAAAGATGCAAATCAAACCTGTAAAACGACGGCTGATTATTTTATTGTTCAAAATGAACATATTGAACAAGCCGCACAACTCAGTATGCTCAATCTTATGCTACAACCGATTGGCAAAGAGCAACTGTTATCGCAGTTAAATAATATCTTGGCTGCACCACCAAATTTCCTCGTGTTACAAGGATTCGGCACAGGCAATATCGCAGTGAATGATGAGATTTTAGCGTTATTTGACGCACTCTATCATAAGCAATGCCTTTCAATTATTAGCACTCAAGTGACCTTTGGGCAGCTTGATCAGCGCTATGCGGTGAGTGCTTGGATTAAATCAGCTAAAGTTTTGATCAATGATTGTCACTGCCATGCTGATTTATATGCAAAAGTGCTGCAAATGTATTTAAAATACCCGACCCATGATCAATGGTTTGAGCATTGGCAGCAACACTAATCTTGAGGTTAAGACATGCAACGTTATGCAATCGGTATTGAATTTTGCGGTACTCAATACCGTGGGTGGCAAACCCAACAAGCGGGCATTGCAAGTGTTCAAGAAACCATTGAAAAAGTCCTCAGCAAAGTCGCCAACGAAACCATTATTTTACATGGTGCAGGACGTACCGATGCAGGCGTACATGCCACCAATATGGTGGCGCACTTTGATACTGAAGCCATCCGCCCTGAACGTGGTTGGATCATGGGTGCAAATAGTCAACTTCCTAAAGATATTTCGATTCAATGGATCAAATGTATGGATGAAAATTTCCATGCACGTTTTAAAGCAATTGCGCGACGTTATCGCTATGTTGTTTATAACGCTCCAATGCGACCTGCGCTACTACACAAACAAGTCACTCATCTCTATCAAAACTTAGATGTGAAAAAAATGATCGCTGCCGCAGCAAAGTTTGAAGGAACTCATAATTTTGAATCTTTCCGCGCCGCAGCATGTCAGTCCAATCAACCCGTGCGTCATGTGAAACATTGTCGTCTGTTTGAACATGGTCGCTATCTCGTCCTCGATATTCAAGCCGATGGTTTTTTACATCATATGGTCCGAAATATTATGGGATGTTTGCTTGAAATCGGACAAGGGCTCTATGAGATTGAACATATTGACACCATGTTTGCTGCTGAAGACCGCAAGGCGGCTGGTGTAACAGCACCAGCGGATGGACTTTATTTTATTCAGGCGTATTATCCAGAGCACTTTGACTTACCACAGCCGCCACTGGGACCGCAGTGGTTAAACTTGGCTGAATAAAAAAAGCCTTATCTTTCGAGATAAGGCTTTGCTGAATCAATTTAAATCACTGACGCTGTTTACGTTTACGATATTCCACCGGAGTTTCATTGGTCCAACGTTTAAATGCACGATAGAAAGTACTTGGTTCAGAGAAACCAGTTAAATACACAATACGCTCGACACTTTCAGTGGTATTTGCGAGTAATTTTTTCGCTAGACGACAGCGATAATCTGAAAGAATTTGCTGAAAACTAGTATTTGCTTCGCTGAGCTGCGTTCTTAGGCGGCGCGGTGTAATATTGAGTTGCGCTGCAACAGTTTCCAAGGTCGTCTCACCGCTTTCCAAGGTCGAACCAATCGCACGACGAACTTCACCAACGAGATCATAACGCGCAAGCTCTTGTAATTTTTCAATGGCAAGCTGTTCATGCAATTGTAGTAGCTCTGGTTCAGCTTGCCACAAAGGATAATCTAACACCGCAGCATCAAAATAAAGTCGGGTCTCTTTTTGTCCTAAGCTAACGGGGCAGCCAAATACTCTAAAATATTCGTCATCCTCAGCCCCTTCACTGAAATTAAAATCAATATAAATTGGCTGAAATTGACCTTCAGTAATAAACTTAAAGAAACGTAAAATACCAGAAAATACACATTCAGAAAAATGACGATTAACAAATTGGTCAGGCCATAATTGTTCACCGTTACTTAAATAACAGCGCCCATCTTCAACAATAAGTTTCGCATCAAAAGCATCACTAATCAGACGTTGGTAAGCCAGTGCTCGCTTTAAGCCCTCACCAAAGGTTTCACTACTGATAAATAAATGCTCAATCACTTGACCACGATATAGCGGTAAATATTCCCCTAAATGCAGCCCGATATCTTGATCATTACTCACATCCCGAGCAGCAATCCAAAATGCATGCTGTGCACTTAATGGCGTTCTCGCATTGGTATCAACTTGATTGAGTGCAACCCCTGCCTTTGTTAAAATCTCTTCGGTTGGTAATCCTGCTTTACGAATTGCCTGATAACCAAAGCGCAATACAACCGATGCATCTGTTAACTGACCCACGCAGTGCCCTTCCCTGTAGATACTTTATTGTGACAATGAACAATAAATTTAGATTAACGTTGATTGACCAAACTGACAACACTATTCTGCTTCTTTTGTTAAAAAAAATTTATAAATTGTCTGACAGTTCTTTTGATTAATATCTGACAGCCTTGCTTAGCTTATATCTTGTAAATTTTAAATAAATTGACTATAATTTGCGCCTTTCCAATTTGATCTCAGGTAGGCTATGGCCAATAAAGAGGAACTCATTGAGTTCGAAGGCGTTGTCACCGAAACGCTTCCTAATACGATGTTCCGTGTACGTTTAGAAAACGGTCACGAAGTTATTGCTCACATTTCTGGTAAAATGCGTAAACACTATATCCGTATTTTGACAGGTGACAGTGTAAAAGTTGAAATGACACCTTATGATTTGACAAAGGGTCGTATCACTTATCGTGCGCGCTAAGAATTAGTGAATGCAAAAAAGCCACATCTCGTGGCTTTTTTTACAAGCGATAAGCGAATGCGCTATTTAACGGTCTAGCAATCACTTAAATGTTTAAGGTATCCTCAGCGATATGTCAGTATTGCTGTAATATAATATCGTCTCCAGAACGGATAGATTTAAATACGTCTCTCACGCTCGCTGCTCAAAAATATAAAAATTATTTATTCCAAAAATAAGGAAATAGTCACAATGCATTATAAATTTTTTATTATTTTCTTCGCATTACTATTACAAGGTTGCGCAACACCGGGATGGCAATCTGTTCAACTGCAAGATTACTTACAGCCTTATATTGGGCAGTCAGCCGATGACATTCAACACAAGCTCAATTTGAACGATTTAGGCTTTCAAACATTAAAACAACCTAAAAAAACTGATCGTTCTTTGATTTTCACCGTACTGCGTCCAATCAACATTCCTGTACCGATGCCACAATCATTTGGTGAATCTGGTTCAGGCATGGGGAGTTCTGCACGTATAGGTGCGGTTCAAACGGGTCAACAATCCTACGATGTTAATTTTTATTGTCATATTATTTTTGAGTTAGATCAGCAACAAATTGCGCGTTCAATTCGCTATGAAGGTAAAGCGTGCTAAATCAATATACCAAATAAAAAACGCAGCCTTTTTAGCTGCGTTTTTTCAATATAGACTCTAGCTCAGTGCTGAAACAACCGCCTCACCCATCGCATCTGTACCCACTTTGGTCATGCCTTCAGACATAATATCCGCGGTACGTAAACCTTGATCTAATACTTGACCAACAGCATCTTCAATCGCTTTGGCTGCTGCTTCTTCACGGAAGGTATAGCGCAACATCATTGCAACCGAAAGCACAGTGGCAAGTGGATTCGCGACATTTTGACCTGCGATATCTGGTGCAGAACCATGACATGGTTCGTACATGCCTTTGCCCTTTTCATCCAATGATGCTGAAGGCAACATACCAATTGAGCCCGTCAACATTGCGGCTTCATCCGACAAAATATCGCCAAATAAATTACCTGTCACAATCACATCAAACTGTTTAGGTGCGCGAACCAATTGCATCGCAGCATTATCGACATACATATGCGATAACTGAATATTTGAATATTGCGCTTGCTGTAAATCGGTTACTGTTTGCTTCCACAACTCGGTCACTTCAAGCACATTGGCTTTATCGACTGAACACACTTTACCACCACGTAAGCCAGCTAGCTCAAACGCGACTTTAGCAATACGCTTGATTTCGCTTTCGGAATAAACGTCAGTGTTGTAGCCTTGTTTTTCACCGTTTTCGAGTTCACGGATACCACGTGGCTGACCGAAATAAATACCACCTGTCAGCTCACGCACAATCAGAATATCTAAACCTGCAACAATTTCTGGTTTTAAGCTTGAAGCGTCAGCCAATTGTGGATACAAAATCGCTGGACGCAAATTGGCAAATAAATTCAGCTCACTGCGGATTTTGAGTAAACCACGTTCAGGACGAATCGAACGTTCGATGCTGTCCCATTTAGGACCACCTACAGCACCTAATAAAATTGCATCTGCTTTTTTGGCTTGTTCACTGGTCACAGCTGGATAGGGTTCGCCATGTGCATCAATTGCTGAACCACCGAGCAAACCATGTTCCCATGTCAAACCTAGATTAAATTTATGATTGACCTTGGTTAAAACTTTTTCAGCAGCGCCCACGATTTCAGGGCCAATACCATCACCCGCTAAAATTAAAATATGTTTAGACATCTATTTTTCCAGTTTGATATAAGCAGTTTACACTGCAAGCCAATTAAACTCTTCTTTCAACAAACTCGCCTAAGCCTTTACGGACATCATAAGATCGGCAAAAACGGCGAATCGTGCGTTGTTCCTGCTGCAAATCAACACATAGCGGGTCAGGTGCAGAGACATTTAATAAACTCCCCGAACCAGATGGCCTATCTCTATACATTTTAAAGGTATAGTTTAAATAAGGCTTGAATTCATGAATGACATGAAAAGTCTCCGCACGATCTAAAGAGATTGGATAAAAGCGAATCACGACTTCATATTCTTTGGCAGGAACACTCAGATAGACTTGTTGTTTTCGACTAAAAACCGAACCTTGTAGTCTCACAATGCCTCGCTCCATCGCCTCTCGACTGATGCGATGCGAGGTCGCATTAATCACCTCAGTATCATCGATACGTGCAAATTCACAATTTTCTACGCCTGAACAATATAAAGTTGCGTTATTCGCTCTCTGCTCTAAAGTATTTTGAGCAATACGAACTTGATCAACCACATTTTGTGTATTCTGACAGGCAGTTAAAGTCGTACCAACACATAAACACAGCAAAATATTGCGTGCTAATATCCTTCTCATTGTTCGGGCCCAGTCCTCATGTCATATCAACATGCAAGCAAATTAATCTTTGTTTGCATGTTAACAAGAGTTGTATCGCTATGCCATGATTATGTTCAAATTGTATTCAAACAATTAGGCTTTGATTTCATCAAATACCCAAGGACGCACTTGTTTGGCTTTCGCTTCAAAATCTCGAATCTCATCAGCCACTTGTAAAGTTAAACCAATGTCATCTAAACCATTCAGCAAACAATGTTTGCGGAATGGATCAACTTCAAAATTGAAGGCTTCACCTGTTGGCGTACGTACTTGTTGTGCTTCCAAATCAATGGTCAATTGATAACCTTCTTCAGCACATTCTTTAAATAACTGATCTACAATCTCTTCAGACAAGATCACAGGCAACATGCCATTTTTAAAACAGTTATTAAAGAAAATATCTGCGAAGCTTGGCGCAATCACGGTACGGAAACCATATTCATTTAACGCCCAAGGTGCATGTTCACGACTTGAACCACAACCAAAATTGGTACGCGCTAACAAAATCGTTGAGCCTTGGTAACGAGGCTGATTCAAAACAAAATCAGGGTTTTTAGGACGTTTACTAATGTCTTGACCTAAATAGCCTTCATCTAAATAGCGTAATTCATCAAATAAATTATCGCCGAATCCCGTACGTTTAATTGATTTTAAAAACTGTTTCGGAATAATTAAATCAGTATCCACATTGGCACGATCTAAAGGTGCAACAATACCTTGTTCTACAGTATATTTTTCCATGATTTTGCTCCCTTAGAATGAACGAACATCAACGAAATGACCTGCAATCGCTGCCGCAGCTGCCATCGCGGGACTGACTAAATGGGTACGCCCACCATTGCCCTGACGACCTTCAAAGTTACGATTTGAGGTTGATGCACAATGCTCACCTGGTTGTAACTTATCTGCATTCATCGCCAAACACATTGAGCAACCCGGTTCACGCCATTCAAAACCTGCTTCCAAGAAAATTTGATCCAAACCTTCTTGCTCTGCCTGCTGTTTAACCAAACCAGAACCCGGAACAATCATCGCTTGTTTGATACTTGAAGCGACTTTACGACCTTTCACGACTTCGGCAGCGGCACGAATATCTTCAATACGAGAGTTAGTACATGAACCAATAAAGACGCGATCCAATTGGATATCAGCCAAAGCCTGACCCGCGTTTAAGCCCATATATTGATAAGCACGTGTCCAATCATTACGTTGTACATCATCTTTGGCTTGTTCTAAAGTTGGCACTGCTTGCGTAACTGGAATCACCATTTCTGGAGAAGTTCCCCAAGATACTTGTGGCTCAATCTCTGCGCCATTCAATACAACGACAGCATCAAACTCAGCGTCTTCATCAGAATGTAAAGTGTTCCAATATTCTACCGCTTGTTCCCACTGTTCGCCTTTAGGTGCATAGTTACGATCCTTCACGTAGGCAATAGTCTTGTCATCCACTGCAACCATACCAACACGCGCACCCGCTTCGATTGCCATATTGCACACTGTCATACGGCCTTCAATCGACATATCACGGAACACTTGTCCGCCAAACTCGATTGCATAACCTGTACCACCAGCCGTACCAATCTTACCGATGATGGCCAAAACCACATCTTTCGATGTCACGCCTTTGCCCAATACACCATCCACACGGACTAACATATTTTTAGATTTTTTCTGTACTAAGCATTGTGTTGCCAATACATGTTCAACTTCTGATGTCCCAATCCCATGTGCCAAACAACCAAAAGCACCATGCGTTGCAGTATGCGAGTCACCACAAACCACGGTCATACCCGGTAAAGTTAAACCTTGCTCTGGGCCTACAACATGCGCAATCCCTTGGCGAATGTCATTAATCCCAAATTCAACGATATTAAATGTTTTACAGTTATCGTCTAAGGTTTGCACTTGGATACGAGAGGTTTCGTCCTCAATTCCTGCAATCCCTTGTTCACGCTCTTTTTTAGAGGTTGGAACGTTGTGGTCAGGTGTTGCGACATTGGCACTTAAACGCCATGGTTGACGCCCAGCAAGCTGTAAACCCTCAAAGGCTTGAGGACTGGTGACTTCATGCAATAAGTGACGGTCAATATAAATCAAACACGAACCATCATCGCGTTGCGTTACTAAATGGTCATCCCATAATTTGTCATACAATGTTTTGCCTGCCATGTCGTCGCTCTCCATCGTGCTTGTCATAGGACTGGGTAATTTAATCTTAAGCTGATTATAACAATGGTTTTACATAAATCTAATTTATCATTTTTATAAATTAACAAACTTTTTGGAATGACTTAGGATTTCCTTGATAAAATTTAATGTACTTTAAATACATCAACCATGAGATAAGACGACAATACCTATCTAATAACTCATAAAAAAATATAGTTAACCAAAAAATAACTAATTTTGTATAATTCCTCAGAAATTTATAAAGCAACTTACGCCTTTCGGATACAAAATCAATGCAAAAACTTATATTCCCATCTATTTTTATATTCGTCTCTCTCTTCACTGGATGTGCAAGCACCCCAACTCAGAAACTTAATGTAAATACTGTAAAAGCATCAAATCCAACATCCTTGATTATCTCCAAAAGAGAAAAACCATCTTTCTTAGCAACTACGGCATTAAATGTACAGTTTGCTCTTCTTGGACTGGCTGCTCAGATATCTAGTGGCAACAAGATCATCAACGAAAATCAGGTAGAAGATCCTGCGATCTATATAGCGAATGAACTAGCGAAAACACTAGAGAGCCAACTAGGGATAACGCATATCACAACAAGCACATCTACGACCGCAACGAATAATATTAAAACACTTGCTGAACAGCACAAAGAGGCAGATATTCTACTCGATGTTCAAACAACATACTGGCAGTCTATTTACTACACTTCAGATTGGAATAACTATCGAGTTGTATACGCTGCAAAACTAAGATTGATTGATACTAAGAATAAAAAAGTCATTGCTGAAAGCATTTGTTCAAAAAAACAAGACGACAAAAAAAATTCACCATCTTATGACCAATTAATTGCAAATAATGCTGCTGTGTTAAAGGCTGCTCTTAAATCACATGCGGATGAATGTATCAGTGAATTTAAAACAAATGCTTTAGGCTCAATCTAAAATTTCATAAGCTCATCCATAAAAGTAGTCATTCAATTAAAAAACCTTCGACATGCTCAGCGTAATGTCCCCTGAGCATGTCGAAGGGAAGCGATCACATATATTCAATTTGGAGAGTGAGCCTATGCGCAAAAAATGGGATAAAAAGTCGTGTAGTTTTTGAAACTTGTCCAAGTAAAGCGACGCTTTAATTTATGAGTAAGTATATTAAAGTATCCAACTAGAATAAGAATGGGTGTTCAAGTTGTTGTTAATTTTACAACACCAGTAAAAGATACATTCACAAATCCAATCACCATAAATCAAAATTTCTTTTTTACCTTACAAACAATAATGATTATCATTTAAATAATTAAAATTTACGATGGTGCTCACAATGGCGAATATTCAACAATTCGTAATAAACAATCAACGGACGCTCAAAAAGACCTTGAGTTACTATATCTTACATATTAGTGTTGCTATGCTGGTCGCCTATGCGATTACAGGAAACTTACTCGTGTCTGCAACCTTGAGCTTACTTGAACCAACCGTACAGGCGTTTGCTTTTTTCTTCCATGAAAAAGTGTGGAGTCGTTTTGGTTAAATGACATAAAGTAAATCAAGCTCTTGGTTAAATTTTTAAAATGTTCTTGGATACATCCCTATGAACCTTGCTGCATTTGAAGCATTTGTAAAAGTGATGGAAACAGGTTCTATTTCTATCGCGGCAGAACAATTATTTATAACACAACCTGCGGTCACCAAACGGATTCATAGCTTAGAACAGTATTTTGATGTCAAGCTATTTGAATCCGCAGGACGGGGTATACAACCCACCTATGCTGCACACTCACTGTTGCCTAAAGTAAGGGGTTGGCTCAACGAACTTGGCGAAATTCACCACACCTTAAGCCATGAGCAAGCGCAGGTACAAGGTCGTTTAAAAATCGGGACCAGCCATCACATCGGCTTGCATCATTTGGCAGAACCACTCAAAAACTTTGTGCAGCATTTTCCCAAAGTCACTTTAGATGTTCATTTCGTCGATTCTGAACAAGCGCATGAGCACGTACTCGCTGGCGAATTAGAACTTGCATTTTTGACCTTACCACCTGTTGGGGATGATCGTCTGCGTTATGTGACGATTTGGAATGATCCTTTGGTTTTTGTCGCGTCGCCCTTTCATCCTTTAGCACAACAACAAAACCTGAAGCTCGAAGACCTGATTGCCTACCCAAGCTTACTTCCAGCAGCACACACTTATACCAGTCAAATCACTCTGGCTGAATTTGAGAAAAAAGGCTTAAAGCCTAAGATCAGCATGAGCAATAACCCGTTAGAATCCATCAGAATGTTGGTTTCGATTGGCTTAGGTTGGTCAGTGTTACCAAAGACCTTACTCAATCATGATTTACAACAATTAGATTTGAATCTAGATATGCAGCGCAAATTGGGCATGGTGTGGCACCCTGCCCGCATTCAGTCTAAAGCTGCTGAAGAGTTAATTAGGATGATGACCTAAATCGACCAGTCTTGGATTTCCCATGCTTGCTCTTGAGCGAGTGTTTCTAAACGGTCATCTGGGTTCACCGCAATGGCATGGGTTGCATACTCTAATAAGAAACGGTCATTAATCGAATCCGAATAAGCCCAAGACTCCTCTACTTCACGACCTGCTAACCATTGATCCAAGCGCACCAACTTACCTTTTTGATAGCATGGCACGCCCGTTACTTTACCCGTGTATTTGTCTGCAATCACTTCAGCATTGGTGGCAATAATTTCGGTAATGCCAAATTCACGGAAAATCGGTGCAGTAATAAAATCACTAGTCGCAGTAATCCCAACAATCGCATGCCCCAACGCTTGATGTCGTTGAATTGCCTCAAAACCTTTAGGGCGCATTTGTGGACGAATCACTTTTTGCATAAATAACTGATGAAGTTCCGTTAAATACGCATTGTCATGTTTGGTCAAAAACTCAAAAACAAATTCATTATAAGCAATCGGATCAAGTTGCCCTGCTTTATAGTCTTCATAAAACTTGTCATTCATTTGACGATGATGAACTGGATCGACCAAAGCTTCATTGACCAAAAATTCACCCCACGAATGGTCAGAATCGGTATTTAACAGGGTGTGATCTAAATCAAACAAAGCCAATTTCATATAAATGCTCATTTAAATGCAAATTAAAGAAAAAAAACGTAAATCTATTTCCGTAAGTCACTAAAAATTCGTTAAGATCATAGCAATTTTAAACATTTTACTTTGATCTTTTTCGAGTTGGACGTGCAAGCGTGACTGTCCCCGATATCAAAGTCAACGATATAGACAAAATTTAGGTAGCCAAATGATCGACTCAGAAGGTTTCCGACCCAACGTCGGGATCATTTTGGCAAACGATGACGGACACGTCTTATGGGCAAAACGCATTGGTCACAATGCTTGGCAATTTCCACAAGGAGGTATCCAGTTTGGAGAAACCCCTGAGCAGGCACTTTACCGTGAACTGAGAGAAGAAGTCGGTTTATTGCCCGAACACGTCCAAATTATAGCGCAAACTAAAGGTTGGCTGCGTTATCGTTTGCCACATCGGTACATTCGGTCAGATTCAGATCCGATATGTATTGGACAAAAGCAAAAGTGGTTTTTACTGAAATTAACGGCTTCGCCCCATCATATTCAGTTAAACCTATCAGACCCACCCGAGTTCGATGAATGGCAATGGGTGAGTTACTGGTATCCATTAGGTCAAGTGGTCAACTTCAAACGTGATGTTTACCGTAAAGCCATGATGGAATTGTGCATACAATTACCTCAGCGTTAATTGTTATAGAATCATCATTTTAAGCAATGATTTTAAACAAGAGAGCTGTTATAAATAGGCATATAACGATTTATAAATTGGAGTAAACATCCATGTCAAACATGCAACTCGACACCCTCAGACGCATTGTGCAAGAAATCAATGCGTCCGTCAGTTTGCATGACTCTTTGGACATTATGGTCAATCATGTGGCTGAAGCGATGCACGTGGATGTATGCTCTATATATCTCTTAGATGAGCGTAATCGTCGTTATGTGTTGATGGCCTCAAAAGGTTTAAACCCTGAATCCGTTGGACAAGTCTCTTTAAGTGTCGGTACTGGTTTGGTCGGTTTAGTCGGTCAACGCGAAGAAATTGTCAACTTAGACAATGCACCAAAACATGAACGCTTTGCTTATTTGCCGGAAACAGGTGAAGAATTATTTAACTCATTCCTTGGCGTACCCGTGATGTATCGCCGTAAGGTTATGGGTGTTTTGGTGGTCCAAAATAAGGAATCACAAGACTTTAGTGAAGCGGCTGAATCCTTTTTGGTCACGCTATGTGCACAACTATCTGGTGTGATCGCGCATGCCCATGCTGTAGGGAATATTGACGTTTTCCGCAAACCTAACGGCGGCTCTACCTATAAAACCTTTCAGGGTGTATCTGGTGCGGGTGGCATCGCCTTAGGTCGTGCGATTGTACTTTATCCCCCTGCTGATTTAGCGGTGATTCCAGATCGCGAAGCTGAAGACATTAGCGATGAATTAGCATTACTCGATCAAGCGATTGCTTCAGTTCGTATAGAAATTCAGTCCTTAGATGAAAAAATGCAAGATTCCCTCATGTCGGAAGAGCGTGCTTTATTTAGCGTGTTCTTACGGATGTTGGATGAAAATGCACTGCCAAGTGAAATTAAAGACCATATTCGCTCAGGAAGTTGGGCACAAGGTGCGGTGCGGAAGGTGATTGATAAACACATCGCCCTCTTTGCACAAATGGAAGATGACTACCTACGAGAACGAGTTTCCGACCTTAAAGACTTAGGTCGTCGAATTCTCGCTTGCTTGCAGGAAAATGATACCAGTCATCGTGAGCTTAGCCCTGATAGCATCCTCATTGGTGAAGAAATCAGTACCGCTGCGCTCGTTGAACTTCCTGTTGATAATATTGCAGCGATTGTGACCTCCGAAGGTGCAGCCAATTCACATATGGTGATTGTGGCACGTGCACTCGGGATTCCAACAGTTGTGGGCGTAACCGAGTTACCGATTACCACGCTTGACGACATTGAGATGATTGTCGATGCCTATCAAGGACGGATCTTCGTCAATCCACCACGTCGATTACGCCAACGTTATAAAGAAGTCCAAAAAGAAGAAGAACAAATTGCCAAAGATTTAAAGCAGTATGAGACCAAAGATGCGATCACACCCGATGGCGTCGCGATCCCCTTGTTCGTCAATACCGGTTTAATGATTGATGTGGTGCGTGGGGTGCAACGCGGTGCCAAAGGTGTCGGGCTATATCGTAGTGAAATTCCATTTATGCTGCGTGAACGCTTCCCTGGTGAAGAAGAACAACGTGCGATTTACCGCCAACAACTCAGTCATTTCGCCAATAAACCTGTGACTATGCGAACACTGGATATTGGTGCGGATAAAGATCTGCCGTATTTTAGTATTGAAGAAGAGAACTCTGCATTGGGCTGGCGTGGCTTGCGCTTTACGCTGGATCATCCTGAGATTTTTTCTGCACAAATCCGTGCGATGCTAAAAGCCAGTATTGGTTTAAACAACCTTCATATCTTACTGCCAATGGTGACCAGTGTCAGTGAAGTGGAAGAAGTGCTGTACTTATTTGAGCGTGACTGGATTGCAGTTCAAGAAGAAGAACAAGTCAAAATCACCAAACCCAAACTCGGAATTATGGTTGAAGTGCCAAGCGTGCTGTTTCAAATTGATGAGTTTTCGGAACTGGTTGATTTCTTTTCTGTGGGTTCAAATGATTTAACGCAATATTTATTGGCAGTCGATCGTAATAACCCGCATGTGGCCAATGTCTACTCACATCTGCATCCCTCGGTTTTACGCGCATTGCGACAACTGGTACAAGACTGCCATAAGTATCAAAAACCGATCAGTATTTGTGGGGAAATGGCAGGTGATCCCTTGTCCGCAATTCTGTTGATGGCAATGGGCTTCGATACACTTTCTATGAGCTCAAGTAATATTTTAAGGGTCCGAAAGGCGATTTGTCATATTCCAATGAGTGATGCAAAACGGCTATTAGATGAAGTCTTACGTATGAATAATCCACTGCTGATTAAAAGCTGGTTAGAGCATTATTTTAGAACACATGGTTTAGCGGATATGGTTAAATCAAATCGTTTGGTGAACGCCTAGAACAGAGAAATCTAGCGTATCAACACAAATAAAAAAGGGTGATCCTCTTCTGAGCGTCACCCTTTCTTGTCACATCTTATTATTTTAAATAAATCTGTTGCTTGCCGCTTCCCAATTTAACACGAGGGAATTTTCGGTCGTAGTCAATCACAATCGCATCTTTGCCTGTCAAATTCTGAGTAGCCGACTCCCATGTCACGTAATAAGTAATCTCAGCGTCCCCGCGGACCGTCGGTTGAATCAGCTTTTTATGATCTGCTGGCACTGTAAAATTCACAGTAAACGGAACTTGAGAAACCTGCACTTGCTTTTGTTGAATTAAGGTCGCAGGCGCATCGGCCAAACCTGTTTCCAAAGCATATAAACTGACTGTACCCTGCTGTTCCGGCACGCTATAGATATTATTTCCAACAAATTCGACCGTTACTGTATTTGATTGAGTGGGTTTCAAGCCACTATGGGGAGCAACTGAGCTACAACCAGCCAGAAGAGTCACTGACAAACCTAAGCCATAAGCAATTTTTTTCATTTTTCTATCCCAAAACAGTTAGACTCAAAAATACCATGAAATAAAATCAATTCATTTTCACTTACATATTTCTAGCATTTAAGCTTAGAAATTCCATATCAATTGAATTTGCGAAATCACCTTATTTACACAACACCAACATGTATTTGCGCTATAACGTCTAAATATATTCATGCTGTCTTCATGCAAGCAGTTTTTCATTTTGACCGCTACCATCCCAGAAAAATATAGAATAAACATTTATTTTTTAAATATTTTTTAACTTCCTTAACAATTCATATATCAACACAAGTTAAGTTAACGTTTAAGATTTAAACAGCTTCAATCGAATAAAGCATTTAAGACATCAACTTTAATCCATTGGAAAAAAGAGTTTTATGCGCCTAGAGTAAAAAGTACAAAGGCTACACCTAATCATGGTAAATATTATTTAGGCATCTATCACGATACTCAATCGAGCCATGATTAGGCTGTAACGGTCCAACTTTCATAACGGTCTAATAGTCAGGCTGATTTCATGCAGATCACCCTGATGGAGAAGAAACATGAGCCAAGATGACAAAAAATGTCCTTATAGCCAACTTACAACAGACTTTGGTGCACCCGTCGTTGACAACCAAAATAGTTTAACTGCGGGCGCGCGAGGACCACTCCTTGCCCAAGACTTGTGGCTAAATGAAAAACTTGCCAACTTTGTGCGTGAAGTGATTCCTGAGCGTCGTATGCATGCCAAAGGTTCAGGTGCATTTGGTACATTTACAGTCACCCACGATATTACCCAATACACTCGCGCTAAAATTTTTAGTGAAATCGGCAAAAAAACTGAAATGTTCGCCCGTTTTACCACCGTTGCTGGTGAGCGTGGTGCCGCTGATGCGGAACGTGATATTCGCGGTTTTGCCCTTAAGTTTTATACTGAAGAAGGCAACTGGGATATGGTCGGGAATAACACGCCTGTGTTCTTTTTACGTGACCCACGTAAATTTCCAGATTTAAACAAAGCAGTGAAACGCGACCCTAAAACCAATCTTCGTAGCGCAACCAATAACTGGGATTTTTGGACTTTACTGCCAGAAGCACTGCATCAAGTGACCATCGTAATGTCAGACCGAGGAATTCCTGCCAGCTATCGTCATATGCATGGCTTTAGTAGCCACACCTATAGTTTTATTAACGCAGCCAATGAGCGTTACTGGGTAAAATTCCACTTTAGAACACAACAAGGCATCAAAAACCTCACTGATGCAGAAGCAGGTGAATTGGTTGGTCAAGATCGTGAAAGCCATCAACGGGATTTATTTGATGCGATAGAACGTGGCGACTATCCAAAATGGACGTTGTGTGTACAAATCATGCCTGAACAAGATGCTGAAAAAGTTCCCTACCATCCATTTGATTTAACCAAAGTTTGGCCTCATGGTGACTACCCACTCATCGAAGTTGGGGAGTTTGAGTTAAATCGTAATTCAGAAAACTTTTTCTTGGATGTTGAACAGTCCGCTTTTGCTCCGAGCAACCTCGTTCCTGGCATTAGCGTTTCACCAGACAAAATGCTGCAAGCACGTCTATTCAACTATGCTGATGCCCAACGTTATCGTTTAGGTGTGAATTATCAACAAATTCCAGTCAACGCGGCGCGCTGCCCTGTTCACAGCAATCACCGTGATGGTCAAGGGCGTACTGATGCCAATTACGGTGCTTTACCACACTACGAACCAAATAGTTTCGGTCAATGGCAAGAGCAAGCGCAATACAAAGAGCCACCATTAAAAATCAATGGCGATGCTGATTTCTGGGACTTCCGTGAAGATGATAACGACTACTTTAGCCAACCCCGTGCCCTGTTCGAACTGATGAAACCTGAACAACAACAGGCATTGTTTGACAATACAGCAGGCGCGATGGGTGATGCACTAGACTTTATTAAATATCGCCATATTCGTAACTGCTATGCGTGTCATCCCGCTTATGGTGAAGGTGTTGCACAAGCATTAGGTTTAACGGTGGCCGATGCTCAAGCCGCACGAGCAACCGATCCAGCGAGACATTTACCAAGCTTTCTTTAATTTTTGAAGTACAAAAAAGCCATCCTCGGATGGCTTTTTTACCCAAACAATTTAAAGCTACAAACTCAAATGCAAAATTGGGAAAGGTTTGCCCAATCCGTCCAGTGGGGAACGAGAAATGACTTTAAAGCCTAAACATTCATAGAAACCCACTGCCTGTGGATTTTGTTCATTGACATCTACGTTAGTCGCACCAAGCTGTTCAACAGCATAAAATAACAACTGCTTGCCAATGCCTTGACCTCGTGCTGCATTTCGAATAAACAACATCTCAATCTTTTTCTCTGCCACACCAACAAAGCCCAAAATCGCACCTGTATCACTTTTCATACACTTTAAAGTAACTGCTGGAAAAGCCTGTTCTATAATGATTGGCTTAAAAAAGGCAATATCATCTTCACTAATAAAATCATGTGTTGCTCGAACAGAATCCTCCCAAACGGCTAGTAGTTCTGCATAGTTTTCAGGATGTACAGCGTCTAGGAGCATAGTTTTCTCATATTTAAAAATAACAAATCAAGATTTAGCTTAAATGTTAAGCGCGTATGAAATGCCCTTCACGAATACAATAAAAAGGACTAATCAATCTTGAAGATGATTTCATTGCATGCATCAATTCATGTTCTGGCGTATCACGGTCTTCATCCGTCAACTGAAAAGTTCGATAATGAATCGCCAAAGAACGGTGGGCATGGAGATCTAAATGAGCGTGGAATGCATCCTGTGGATTCATATGCACATAATGCATCAATTTACGCGGTTCATATGCACCAATAGGCAATAATGCAACCCTTGCATCACCATAACGTTCGTGAATTTGTTTGAAGTGTCCCCCATAGCCCGAGTCACCCGCAAAGAAACAATGCCCCGTTTTAGCTAAAAGTGAAAAGCCACCCCATAACGCCCGATTTTGATCTCTAAATCCTCGTCCAGAAGCATGCTGCGCAGGGGTATAAGCGATCTTTAATTCATCATGAAACGGTATCTCCTGCCACCAATCCATTTCAATGACATGAAAGTGCTTCGGCATGTAATAGCCATTGCCCAAACCTGTATAAATTGGCATTTCAAACTTCTGATGTAACCAATCCAGAGTTGCTAAGTCCATGTGATCATAATGATTATGACTCAGCAAAACCCCATGAATAGTTGGCAAATGCTCTAAAGCTATGCCTGCGGTACACACACGCTGCGGCCCTCGCCCTTGTCTTGGGCTGGCATATTCACACCAAACTGGATCAGTCAAAAAATTATAAGGGCCGATTTGAATCAAAACAGTAGCATGACCAATAAACCACATTTGCCAATCATTGAGATCTGCATGCGGACGGTTTTGCGGCAATTCCAACATCTGATTACGCAGATTCAATTCTTGCGCAGGATCAACACGCCATGTAAAAGACTTACGCGTCGCAAGCCATTTAAATAAAGCTTTACGACCCAACGATGTTAAAGGTCTTTCTAGATTATAAAAACGATCAATACCAGAATGCTCAGAAGCCTCGTGTGGAAATGGAGGTTTCTCCCAAGTGTGGCTCAAGCAAGATTGTGTCGGCAATTGATAGGTTAATGTCGGCTTATCTTTCATGTACGTCTTCTTTGGTGGAATCCAATCGCATGAGGCATCAGCGAATATGTATTAAATGATAAGAAGTCTTTCAATCTAAGTTTTTTCAAATCAATAGATTGTATAATTTTTAAAGGATTTTATTTCATCCAAATCATCGACTTCAATCCTCACATAAGGTTCTTAGTTATGCTGATTTTCTCTAGTCGAGTCAATATAATTTTATTGCTGATCCTCATTGTTTACTTAATTTATGTAAGCTGACGTAATCCATTTTTTCCAAAACCTAAAATGAATAAAAAAACAGCCGATTAATACGACTGTTTTCTGCTTTAGTTTATTAGAACTGTTTCATCACTATTTAGCCTCTTTATATTTCTCCCATAGGGGCATGAGGAACGATTGAAGTTTCGCAAGGGAATTGATGAAAGAAATCTATTTTTTATACGTTACTAAAAAATGCAGCGAACTGTTGATAACTTGGTCGTTGGCTGACATTTTCTAAATAATGTTCTATTGCAGGATGAGGTTCTATTTCATTCATTTTTAACTGCCAAAATAACATCGCGGCAACCATCACATCCGCCGCAGTAAATTGGGTCCCACATAAATATGGATCCGCTTCACTTAAGCCCTGCACAAAAGCAGTATAAACATCTTGATCGTCACCATATCCAACAAACATCTTCTGTTCTGGTTTTATAGTTATACCGAGCATTTTATTGGTCGATGCAGCATCCCACGGTCCAGAAATAAACATCAGCCAACGATAGTAAATACCGCGCTGAGGATCATCCAATGCAGGTGCTAAACCTTTTTCTATAAACTTATCTGCCAAATAAGCACAAATAGCGCCTAACTCATAAATGACAACCCCATCATCAACCAAAACAGGAACCTTGCCAAAGGGATTAATTTTTAAATATTCAGGCGTTTTCATTTCGGTTTCAAAGGCAACTTCAATGCGTTCACATTCAATGCCAAGTTCGATCAGTAGCCAATCGACCACCACACCACGAGATTGAGAATTGGTATAAAGTTTAAGTGTCATTTTCATTTTTCCTTGTTTGTTGGTCTTATTTAAATGTAATGGTTTTGATTGTCAGTTTTTGTCAGTAGTCGAATGGCAGACTTCTTGTAGCCACCATCGTTGGAAAAGTTGTTGTTTAATGTGCGGATATAATTCTTGGCTTAAACTCAGTTGTAGTATTCGATCAATTCTGAAATGTCTAAATCCGTTACGCAACTCACACCAAGCCGCTAACACAATACGATCATTAAAATACCCGAGCGCAAATGGCCACAGCACTCTTGAACTCACTCGCTGCTGCTCATCTACATAATCGACCAAGATTTTGACTTGTTGACGAATAGCGACTCGAACTTGTTCAACCAATCGCTCATCGACAGGTAGCCATGTTTGGATTGACCTTAATGTCGTCTGCTGCAATAAATGCTGGCAATGTTCAGGTAATACTGCATTTAACTTAGCTAACACCGAAGTTGATGCAGCTTTTAAGGCTTGATCTGGAATGTCATTCAACCAATTTAAAGCCAAGAAAATGGCTTCTATTTCAGTTTCATTTAAGGTCATCGGCGGGAGTAAGAAATTTTCTTTAAGTTGAAAACCTACACCAGCGGCAGCCTCTATATTGACCCCTTGTGCTCGTAAACTCTCAATGTCACGATAAATACTACGTTGGCTGATCTGCAAGCGCTCAGCCAATACCTGTGCAGTCACAGGAAAGCGATATTCTCTTAACAGTTGTAAAAGGTTGAGTAAACGAATTGAACGACTCATGGTTTTCCTATTTTTATTATGGCTAATGGGAAAGCGTACTTCCCCATCTTTTTATCATTTTCAAATGGCTTAACTTTCTGTTAAAGCATTCACCTGCAAGATACGCTGTAAGTAACCCTGTAATTCCTGAACATTATGAGCAATCGCTAAAGGTTGATAACGTTGTAAAGTTTCAATGCTATGCACACCATAACTTACACCGATACGATGCATATTCAGATTTTGTGCCATCTCAAGATCATAACTGGTATCTCCCACCATAATCGCACGTGCCGCATCCACCTGCATTTCGGCAAGAATTTCTTGCAGCATCAACGGATCTGGCTTGGACTTGGTTTCACTGGCAGCACGGGTAATATCAAAAATATCATGGCTACTGGTTTGACTGAGTACACGATCTAAACCTTTCCGACTTTTTCCTGTGGCAACCGCAAGTTTCAAACCTTGCTGCTTTAAATCCATGAGTAATTCAGCAACGCCACTAAACCAAGCATCACCTTTAGAATTAGCAACATAATGATCTGCATAGCATTGCAAAATATCTTGCTGTAAATGTGGCACTTGAGGAAATAAGATTTGCATCACTTCAGGCAAGCCTAAACCAATAATACTTTTCGCAGCTTCATCCGTTAACGGTTGCTCGAATCGTTGTGCTGCATGTTGCAAGCTTGCCACAATCTGCCCAACGGAATCGAATAAAGTGCCATCCCAATCAAAAATCACCAGCTCAATGCTGTGACTGATTGCTATTTTATCAATTTGGCTCAAGGCTTTTTTCTCAACTCATCTATCACCTGTTGCATATCCTCAGGCATCGGCGCTTCAATCACGGGATAGTTTGGTATTTCCAAACGCATCGCATGTAAACACAAGCGTCTTGCTTCTGGACCCGCATAAGGTGTGTTGTGTCCATATTTATCATCGCCAATCAGCGGATGACCAATACTTAAACCGTGCACACGAATTTGATGAGTACGACCCGATAACGGTGAGGCATTGATCAGGGTTGCTGTCTTAAAGCGCTCTACCACCTTCCATTCTGTTTTACTCGGTTTACCCTCTTTGGTGACTCGAACCCGACGCTCGCCGTTAGAAAGCTCATAGCGAAGTAAAGGTGCATCAATCATTTGTTGATCCAAACTGACTTGCCCTTTTACAATCGCAGTATAGGTTTTCTGTATTTTATGCTCGCGCAGTAAATCCTGTAGCAGTTTTAAGGTACTACGCTTTTTACTGATCATCACCAAACCAGAGGTATCACGGTCAATACGGTGAATCAACTCTAAATATTTTTTCCCCGTCGCGGCACGTAAAGCCTCAATTAAGCCATACGCAACACCACTACCACCATGTACTGCGATACCGGATGGCTTATTCACCACCAACAGTCCTTCATCTTCATACACGACACGACTGAGTAAGCTTTGCGCCACACCATCACTCACAGGTACATCGCTGTCATCTTTTTGTTCATAGCGAATTGGTGCGACACGAATTTGATCCCCAATCGCCAAACGCGTCTCTGCTTTCACGCGTTTTTTGTTGATACGAACTTGCCCTTCGCGAATTAAACGATAAATTCGACTTTTTGGCACACCTTTTAATCGGGTAAATAAAAAGTTATCAATTCGCTGCCCTAATTGATGCTCATCCACTTCAAACCAAGTGACACTTTGCCATTGCTGTGTAGAATTCATACGCTCGATTAATCCAAGATTTACTAAATATGATTAAAAAATGATCATTTAGCTAAGTTATTTCACAAGAAACCTAAACTTAGCCCATAGGCAGATGCCGCAAGGTTTGGTATATTCATCACACGGATACCCTCGTAAGTGAGCGTCAAATCAAAAATTTTATTTAGTTAAAATTTCAAATAGATGAGAAACTCACCAATAGCTCGAATAGGTCCTAAAGAATTATGCCGACGCCGAAGGCTTATTATATCGGCAAAATGACAAACTGTTGCGTTTAATTGTGCATCTGCACATACAGTTTGTTCATAAAAAATATGTCGCCAGCAAATTTGTTGGTTATTAAACGTAAACTGATCCACATCAGACAATTTGCTCCCTGATGTCGCATTCAGGCTAAAGCGTTGATGCATTGGAACTGCCAAGCACAGATACGATGATCATTCCGTATCGAGACTTCCAGATGGATCGACTTCAATGCTTAAGACAATGAAAGTCACCATCCAATGCACCGCTCACCCGCCAGTGAAGCGTACAGGACACTTTGATTACATCGGGTCTAGTGGTATTTCACAGATGCATGACATGGATGAAATACCAATAGCTCCAAGATTGAAGCAGAATTGCTTACATCGAAAGAATCGTATCAAAGCCCGAAACTGGATATTACAGTCAGTGGTTTCAGAGCATCATATATAAAGTTGCTTCTGAGTCTTGATCGCGCCAACTTGATGTTTGTTCAAAAGTATTGAGCTCGTTGTTTGTGTGCATCACTATTAGGTGTCACACCCATGAAACGTATGTTGATTAATGCAACCCACGCCGAAGAAGTTCGCGTTGCACTTATCACTGATAATCGTCTTTACGATTTCGATTTAGAAAATCGTACTCGTGAACAGAAAAAATCAAATATCTATAAAGGTCATGTCACTCGCGTTGAACCGTCTTTAGAAGCGGTTTTCGTCGAGTACGGCGCACAGCGTCAAGGCTTTTTATCAATGCGAGAAATTGCAAACTCGTATTTCAAAGCTGACCCTCGCCAAACCTCAAATATCCGTGAACTCATCACCGAAGGAACTGAGTTACTGGTTCAAGTTGAAAAAGAAGAACGTGGCAACAAAGGTGCTGCACTTTCAACCTTCATCTCACTTGCTGGTCGCTATTTAGTATTAATGCCAAACAACCCGAAAGGTGGTGGTATTAGCCGTCAGATTTCAGGTTCAGTGCGTGAAGAACTGAAAGAAATTTTAGCGTCATTAAACCTTCCTCGCGGCATGAGCGTGATTGTACGTACTGCCGGTATCGGTCGTACGCAAGAAGAACTGCAACTCGACTTGCAACATTTACTTGATCTTTGGGCTCAAATTCAAAGCACCTCAAGCACTGGTCCATCACCGATGCTGGTGCATCAAGAAGCAGGTGTGGTCACACGTGCAATCCGTGATTACTTACGTGATGATGTTTCAGAAATCTTAATTGATAGCGAACAGGCGTATAACGAAGCCTATAACTTCGTAAAAGCAGTCATGCCACGTCAACTCGACAAATTGAAAACCTATACCTTGAATGAGCCTTTATTCGCTCACTTTGGTATCGAAAGCCAAATCCAAACTGCCTATGAACGTGAAGTAAAGCTTCCTTCTGGTGGTTCAATCGTGATCGATCAAACAGAAGCGCTTGTTTCGATTGACATCAACTCTGCAAAATCAACACGCGGACATGATGTTGAAGAAACTGCTTTAAATACCAATTTAGAAGCTGCGGAAGAAATCGCTCGTCAATTACGTTTACGTGATATTGGTGGATTGGTGGTGATCGACTTTATCGACATGACCAAAGACCGCAACCAACGTATGGTTGAAGCTAAACTCCGTGAAGCAACGCAAAGCGATCGCGCACGTATTCAGTTCGGCCAGTTATCACGTTTCGGTTTGATGGAAATGAGCCGCCAACGCTTACGTCCTTCTTTAGAAGAAGCAACAGGTTATGTCTGCCCTCGCTGTCATGGCACAGGTATGGTTCGTGACTTACGTTCTCTTTCACTTTCGATCATGCGTAAAGTTGAAGAAATTGCATTACGTGAACGTCAAGGTGAAGTTCAAGTTGAAGTGCCTGTTGAAATCGCAGCATTCCTATTGAATGAAAAGCGTCATAGTCTTGTTTATCTTGAACAAACCTCAAATGTGCGGGTTACGATCCTTCCTCACCCACACTTAGAAACACCGCATTATCAAATCCAGTTCAATCCAGAAGGTTTTGCACCTTCAAGCTATGAACGTACAGAAGCAACTCGCTCAAGTGAAAAAGAACTGGGCTATGAATCTTCTGAATGGCATATAGAGGATGCTGAGCACCAACATGCTGCACCTGTCAAAAACCAGACAGCAGCACCACAGAAAAAAGCTGGTCAAACGCAAGCCGCTCAACAACCATCACAAACACAAGCAAAACCACAGACTTCAACGAGTCCATGTGCATGGTTAGAGAACTTATTTGTTCAAAAACAAGCACAAACCACTGATCAGTCTCGTTCTGCACAAAATGCTGCGGCAAGCATTGAACAAATGGTGAACAATGGTGCGATCAGTCGTGGCCAATTTGGTCAAGTCGCGATCCCAACACCTGTTGCATCAGAAGTGGTAACAGCACCTGTAAGCAACAATGCTTATATGTCACAGCCGCCTGTGAAACAAGAAGCACGCGAATCTTTTGATAAAGACGAAAAACCACATCGCCCACATCCATCTCAAAACCAATCGCAAAACCAATCGCAAAATCAGAAGAAGCGTAAACACAAAGAGCAACGCGAACAACACGTGCATGCACATGAACCACAAGCGTCTGCTCCTGTGCATGAAGAAGTCGTACAGCTCTCTCGTCAAGAACAGCGTCACGAACAACGTGAGATGAAGCGCCAGCAGAAACGTCAGCAACCACAAGAGCCTCAAAACCAACAACAGCAGAATGATGCTGCTCATGGAAATGATGCTACACCGTTGCCACGTCGTGAACGCAATCAACAACGACCAAATCGACCAAATCGTCACCGTGATCAAAGCGTTTTAAATGAAGCACCTGCTGCTCCAGCAGCAGAGAATCCACAACAAGTTAAAGTTGCTGTGATTGATGCGCCACGTACTGAACCAATGAACACAGCATTAATTGTGAACATTGATCAAGGTCAAAGTGAAATTGTTGCACTTAATCCACAACAGAAAGTTGCTCCTGCAGTAAAAGCAGAGCCAGCTCAATCTGTGGCAGCAGCGGTTGAAACTGCGAAGACAGCACCTGTGTCAGAACAACCAGTGGTTGTAGAAACACCAGTCGCTGAAGTCGCACAAGCACCAGCAAAACGTGCAGCGAATGATCCACGTTCGCGCCATCGTCAGCAGCGTAAAGCTCAAACGAACCAAAAAGCGGTGCCGAAAATTGCCCCATCGCAAATTCCAAGCTTGGGACAATACACACTTAGCAGCTTGATTCGTCATGTTTATGGTGAAGATTGCACCATTTTAATTGAGCAATTTGGTTTAATTACGACGTTCAATCGTGCTTTACAAAAGTTCGCTGAACAATATGCAAGCAGCCTCGTGGTTGAAACATCCGAAACTGAGGAGAAACGTCCAGTCACTCGTGACGTTGAACTTCCGAGCCAAAAACCAACCGAAGAAGCAGAACCTGCACCAGTGTTAGCACTCACGCCACCTGAAGCATCTTCTATTCGTGTTGCAAATGACCCTCGTGAGCGTCGTCGTTTAGCTAAACTTGCTGCTGAGCAAGCCAAAGAAGCGCATTTAAGCTCAACGGCGGCTCCAGCTCCAGTAGAAGCGGTGCCTGTACCTGTAGAAAACACTGACGTTAAAGAAGAAGTGAAGGAAACAGAAGTCACTGCTGCTGTCGCTGAGGAAACCGTTGCGGTAACGCCTGAGCAACAACCGCTAGAACTGGCAACAACCGAAGTTTCTGAAGTTGAAGCAACTCCTGCTAAAACGGTTGAAAAACCACAACCTGCTGCGAAATCAAAAGCAGTTGCTGTAGAGAAAACAGTAGAACCAACACAAGCGACTGAAACTGAGGAGCCAACTTCAGATCCTGAAACACCAGAATCAGAAGAAGAGGCTGCGGCTAGAATCGAGAAAGAAAAATCTAACCGCCCTCGTCGCCCACGTGGACGTCCACCGAAAAAGAGTGTTCCTAGCAATGAGTAATTTGCTAAATCGCACTCAATAATCAAGAGCCTAGTCATTTCGGTGACTAGGCTTTTTTGTTATTTTGTCAAATTAGGTTGATTGCTCTAGGAACTTGCGATTAAAAACAACATCGCTAACAATGATGTTAATGGTTATGTTCTCACAGATAGCCACCTTTGGATTGATCGAAAAATAAATAGGATTGATATGAGCCAAACTACGCAGACCGATATTATTACTCTTGGTGATGTCGCAACTCGACTTCCAAACTTTCTCACCAAAGTACCTCATATTCTGAATGGTCTTAAACAAGCATATTTGCGAACGCCAACTTCTCCAGCTGGCTTAGGGGTCGCTTTTGAAAAAGCAGTAAAGCGCAACCCGCAAGGTATCGCGTTATTATTTGAAGATCAAAGCTACAGCTACCAAGCACTGAATGAATGGGCCAACCAAATTGCGCATTACTATTTATCGCTTGGTGCAAAAAAAGGTGATGTCATCGCGGTGATGGTGGAAAACCGTCCTGAATTGATTGCCACGATCGTTGCTTTAGCAAAAATTGGAGTGACTATTGCACTGGTCAATACCTCTCAAATTGGTAAAGTGCTGGCGCATAGCATCAACTTAGTCAACCCAATCGCCGTGATTGCAGGTGAAGAAGTTCGTGCTGCAATTGATGAAGCTCGTCAAGACCTCAAGGTTGCTCAAGATCGCTTTCATTGGTTTGCGGATCAAGAAACGCTTAAAGATGCTGGAACAGCACCTAAAGGCTATGCCAACCTCGCTCAAGAAATTGATCAATTTCCAAAGTTCAATCCTTCAACCACACGTACCGTAATAGGTAAAGATGGTTTATTTTATATTTACACCTCAGGTACAACCGGCTTACCTAAAGCTGTAATCTTTACCCATAGCCGCTGGACGCTGGCTTATGGTACTTACGGTCATATCCTCAATCTAGGTAAAGATGACGTGATGTACGTGACATTGCCCCTTTATCATGCCACTGGTGTCGTGGTTTGTTGGTGTGGTGTTATTGCAGGTGGCGCAACATTAGCGGTACGCCGTAAATACTCAACCAGTGCATTCTGGAAAGATGTACAAAAATTCAATGCATCAGCGATTGGTTATGTTGGTGAATTATGCCGATATCTCATGGATGCTCCTGTCACAGAGCTTGATCGTAACCATCGTGTCACCAAAATGATTGGTAACGGTATGCGTCCAAATATTTGGAGCAAGTTCAAAGAGCGCTTTGGTGTTGAAGAAGTCCTTGAGCTGTATGCCTCAAGCGAAGGTAACGTTGGCTTTAGCAACATTTTCAACTTTGACAATACCGTTGGCTTCTCTCCTACGCCTTATGCCATTGTTGAGTTTGACAAAGAAAAGAATGAACTTGTTCGTGACCAAAAAGGCTACTGCAAGAAAGTGAAGACAGGTGAAGTTGGCTTACTCGTTGGTAAAATTACCAGCCGTTCTCCATTTGATGGCTACACTGATCCAGAAAAGAACAAATCTGTGATCTTGAAAGATGTCTTCGTCAAAGGCGATTCATACTTCAATACTGGCGATTTAGTTCGTGATATTGGCTTCCGTCATGCGCAGTTTGTAGACCGTTTAGGAGATACCTTCCGTTGGAAAGGTGAAAATGTCTCTACAACTGAAGTTGAAAACATGGTTTGCGAATATGACAAAATTGTCGAAGCAGTCGTGTATGGGGTAGAAATCCCAAATACCAATGGTCGTGCAGGTATGGCAGCCATCACACTTGTAGATGGTGAAAAGCTAAATGAATCCGACCTCACTGATATGGTCGATGTATTCAAGAAATGCTTACCTGCATACGCAATCCCAGTATTTCTACGTGTACAGGCTAAAGTTGAAACCACAGGTACTTTTAAATATCAAAAGAATAAGCTGAAAGATGATGGCTTTAATCCAAGTAAAACCGATGAGCGTTTATTGGTTTTACTACCAGGCGCAACGCAGTATAGTGATGTAAATGCTGAAATCTTTGACAATATTCAAAGTTATCAATACCGTTTCTAGTTCGTTTTTTAACTAAACAAGAGGAAATCGTGCTTTTTATAAACAATCATGCGACTGTTTTTAAATTTCCTCTTGTGTTAGCTGAATAAGTTGCTAGAATACGCAGCATCAAAACGATACAGTGTTTAGAAGTTTTACTTCTCTCTGAGTCAGTTCGAGTATGAATGCTAAAGAAAATCTTAGATTTTCTCTTGCGCTCGGGTAAAACGTTGTTTTACTTATCCTCGCTCAGGGTCGTTAGCTCAGCTGGTAGAGCAGCGGACTTTTAATCCGTTGGTCCCGCGTTCGAATCGCGGACGACCCACCACTTTAAGTTTTGATTTCCTGAAAAGGATTTACTTTGTAAGACTACGCGCTTCGCTTGTCTTGCAAAAATTTTAGAGTGTTACTCTAAAATTCTTTCAGGGTCGTTAGCTCAGCTGGTAGAGCAGCGGACTTTTAATCCGTTGGTCCCGCGTTCGAATCGCGGACGACCCACCAAATTCTAAAGAACCTCATCATTTTTGATGAGGTTTTTTTTATTGGCTATCATATAAATTGTATATGTCTAAACGATGACAAAATATATTGAATGACTTCAAGTACTTTTACTCAAAGTCACCCTCTTCTTATAAAAACTTTTCTAATACCGAATTCAAGAAGACATGCCCTTGTTCAGTACAAGCAATTTTATTGAGATCTGCAACCAATAACTTCTTGTCACGAAGTTGATTTAAGGTTTCGCTCAAATCATTCAAATCCAGCCCAGTTCGTTGCGCATACAACTCAGCATCTACGCCGTCATTTAAACGCAAGGCGTTCATCATAAACTCAAATGGCAACTCATCTGCTTCAATTCGTTTCATTTGTACGTGATCGGCAGGAACCTTGGCTAAATAATCTTTAGGCAAACGTGTTTTTTGGAAACGATAAACGCCATCAGGATAAGTGACTTTGCCATGTGCCCCTGCTCCAATCGCTAAATAGTCCCCAAATTGCCAATAATTCAAGTTATGCGTCGATGGCAATTCTTTACGCCATGCAGAAACCTCATAATTGAGATAACCATTGGCTTTTAAATACGCCTCACCTTGCTCTTGGATATATTCCAAAACATCATCTTTGGGTAATACTGGCTGAGTTCGGAAAAAAACCGTATTCGGTTCAATGGTCAGTTGATACCAGCTAATATGCGTTGCCCCGTGCTCAACCGCAAGCCTAAGATCCATTAAAGCCTGTTCTTGCGTCTGTTGTGGCAAACCGTGCATCAAATCCACGTTGACCCGTTCAAAACCCGCTTGTCGGGCTTGCTGAATCGCATCAAGCGCATTGTTGGCGGAATGAATCCGTCCTAAGCGTTGTAAATGTTCGGTATCAAAACTCTGCACGCCAATCGACAAGCGATTAATGCCCGCAGCCAAATAATCTGCAAAGGGATCATGTTCTACGGTGCCGGGATTGGCTTCTAAGGTAATTTCGCATCCTGCTTCAAAATTAAGACGTGCTTTGAGCTGATCAAAGAGCCATGTATAACCTTGGGCAGAAATGAGAGATGGTGTACCTCCCCCAATAAATACACTATGAATTGCACGTCCTTGCGCCATTTCCACTTGCGTTTCAAAATCGGCCACCAATGCAGCTAAGTATTGCTGCTCTAAATCCATGGACAATTGCCCGTCAGGTACCGCATGCGAATTAAAGTCACAATAAGGACATTTACGCACGCACCAAGGCATATGGATATACAGTGACAGTGGAATATTTGCTGGATTTAAATGACTCAAAGTACAGGCTCAATAACAGAACCTCATTATTTTAACACGACTACCTTAGACGCTGTTGTGACTTCAAACATGCCAACTGACTTACCATCATGTTTGTATTCAGTTAGACTGTCAGCATAAATAACAATTAGACCAATCATATGATGAAAATTTCTAGCCAATTGCTCCTTTTTCTCCCCCTTGCCTTAGGTGTCGGTGTGGCAATGGCTTTTCAAACTGCGATTAATGCTCAACTGAGAGAATATTTACATTCTCCACTGCAAGCTGCATTTCTGTCATTTTTAGTCGGTACAGTGATCTTGGGATTTTTAGTCTATTTTCAAAGTGCAGCAAAACCTGATTTAAGTGAACTTTCACATATTCCTTGGTTTTTATGGGTCGGAGGCTTACTTGGGGTTTATGCGATCAGTATGAGCATTTATACTGCTCCCAAACTGGGATTTCTCACATTTTCAGGTCTGGTCATCTTCGGACAAATGGTTATTTCAATGTTATTAGACCATTTTGGTTGGTTGGGTACGGATAAAACGCCGATCAATTGGCAACGTCTCCTTGGCAGTATCGTGATTTTTATCGGTGTTTTACTCACGTTACAGCGCTAGGGCCTATTGATATTTCACAGATGCTTGCGACAGAGGAGATTTTTTAGATGGTACAAGGCATGTTTAACGAAATTTAGTCATTCTAAATGAGATAAACATAACGTAGTAACGGCAAAAAATCTCCCAGTCCCGAAGGGTTATGGCTAAAACCTCTCTAAACTTCGTTATGAAACTTGACAAGGGAGCCGCCATTGCCTACGTTTCATGCCTCGTTTATGTCGTTTTAGCCAATAACGCAATGCATGGCTGAAATACCAATAAGCCCTTATTCCTTAAGAGTATTTTTAGTGTCCCACATCACCAGCGCACGGTTTGAACTTAAACATCTGTTTCATTTAATGTTACCCATCTTAATGACACAGTTTGCTCAGGCAGGCTTTGGCCTCATTGATACCATTATGGCAGGGCATTTATCTGCTGCCGATCTCGCAGCAATCGCAGTGGGTGTCGGTTTGTGGATGCCCGTTATGCTGTTATTTGCAGGTATCATGATTGCAACGACTCCGCTTGTCGCAGAAGCAAGAGGTGCTAAAACGCCTGAAAAAATCCCGACTATTGCCCGTCAGTCGTTATGGGTTGCCGCTATTTTGGGTACAATTGCCCTGTTAATTATGCAAACGCTGCCGTGGTTATTACCAGTATTTGGGGTACCTGAAAGCCTCGTACCGAAAGCCAGTTTATTTTTACATGCGATTGGTTTTGGTATGCCTGCGGTGATGATGTATGCCGCGCTACGGAGTTATTCAGAAGCATTGGGTCATCCCCGCCCTGTCACGGTGATCAGCTTAGTTGCACTGGTGGCGCTGATTCCATTGAATCTAATCTTTATGTATGGCTTGGGTCCAATTCCAGCGTTAGGTAGTGCTGGCTGCGGCTTTGCTACTGCGATTTTACAGTGGTTGATGCTGATCAGTTTAGCCCTTTATATTTCCAAAGCCAAAGCCTACCAACACGTTCCAATCTTTACAAAATGGGAAAAAATTGATCCAGCATGGACAAAACGGATTTTACTCTTAGGCTTACCGATTGGTTTGGCAATTTTCTTTGAAGTTAGTATTTTTAGCACAGGTGCACTGGTATTAAGTCCTTTAGGGGAAAATGCGATTGCAGCGCATCAGATTGCAATCTCAGTCACCTCAGTCCTATTTATGATTCCATTGTCCTTAGCGATCGCATTAACCATTCGCGTCGGGATGTATTATGGTGAGAAAAATTGGCAAGCCATGCGCCAAGTTCAAAAAATTGGACTGATGAGTGCGACCTTTTTTGCAGCATGTACCATGATCCTGATCGCGATTGCACGACCGTATATCGTAGCAGTCTATACCACTGATTTAGATGTGTTTCCTGTCGCGATGTATTTGCTTTGGTTTGCAATGGCTTATCAGTTGATGGATGCATGGCAAGTTAGTGCAGCAGGTTGTTTACGCGGCATGCAAGACACGCAAGCACCGATGTGGATTACCTTGATGGCGTACTGGGTGATTGCTTTCCCAATCGGCTTATATTTGGCTCGTTATACCGCTTGGGGCGTGGCAGGGGTTTGGCTAGGACTGATTATTGGCTTAAGTATTGCCTGTGTATTCTTGATTGGACGTTTATATTTAAATAATAAACGACTGGCAAATTCCACATAAATTACATTGAATTTCAATATTATATATTGCACATATATTATTGAAGATTAAGTACTTTTTTATAATCAGCAACAGCGATCGTGAAGGTGGCATGGATGCCGCCAATGCCTATACACTTAATATTCAATTTCACCCATAAAAATGAAGCTGTGCAAGTTTTTCTTATTCAGCGCATCATGATTCAATACTTACATCACTTAACATTTTGTTATAGGCAATTTAAGTTTTGTCGCCTATGATCAAAGGATCACTTTAAAACTGGATCGTATGAGGTCAAGTAATATGGCAAAACATGCAAGCTCTCCTAGTAAACGTTTTTTCAAACTGGCTAGCATGACCGCAAGTATTGCCAGCAAAAGTGTTGCCAATTCGATTCGAAATCTCACCGCAGATGAAGAACAAAAAAATGCCGCACGTAGTCAATTCTTTCAAGAGGTCGGTCTACAAATTGCCGATACGCTTGGAGAAATGAAAGGCGCGGTCATGAAAGTTGGACAAATTGCTTCGCAATATAAAGATATTTTTCCACCTGAAGTTGCTAAGGCAATCGCAAAACTACAACGCCAAGCCCCTGCCATGCCTTTTGCTGCGATACAGCAACAAGTCGAAAAAGAACTCGGAAAACCTCTAAAAGATATCTTTAGCTCTTTTGAGTCAGAACCATTTGCAGCAGCCTCAATCGGTCAAGTGCATCGAGCAGTGCTGCCAAATGGGCAAGCTGTTGTGGTCAAAGTGCAATATCCTGGTGTCGACCAAGCCTGCGAAAGTGATTTAAAACAAGTCCGTTTAGCCTTACGCCTGATGGGTGTTTTAAAAATAGATAAAAAGCTGCAAGATCAATTGTTTCAAGAAATCCAAGATAGCCTCTCTGCTGAACTGAATTATGAAATTGAAGCACAAAATCTAGAGGTGTTTCGAACTTTCCATGAAAGTCTGGATGATCAAGTCATCATTCCAAGCGTTTTTAAAGAATATTCTTCTCGTCGAGTGCTGACCTTAAGTTTAGAACAAGGTGAATCCATTGAAACCGCAAGCACTTGGTCGGTTGACACACGTAATCAAATCGGTCGTCGCTTAATTCGTGCTTTAGGACAAGAAATGTTTTTCTTAAAACGTTTCCATTGTGATCCTCATCCGGGGAACTTTGCCTTTCGTGAAGATGGAACTGTCATCATTTACGATTATGGCAGTGTTAAAACCCTATCTCCTGAGATCATTCAGCATTTTAAAGCATTGGTAAACGCCGCCCGCCACGAAGATATTGACCAAGTCGAAGATTTGTTGGTTGAATTAAACTCGATTGCTGAAAAGCAAAAATTCCCAAGTGAGCTGTATGTGCAATGGATCGAAATTTTATTGCGTCCATTAAGTACACATTATGACTTTGCAGAAAATTCATCTCACCATGATGGTATGCGTCTGGTGAAAAAATCATTGAAATATTGGGATGTATTTAAGCCCTCTCCAGATACCTTAATGGTGAACCGTACCATTTCAGGACATTACTGGAACTTAATTCACCTTAAAGTGCATGATAATCTGAATGATCTGTTTGAAGAGTTAGTACCAAGTTAATAAACATAGCTTTTTTTCGAAGCATGAATAAAAGACTTTTTACGCTTCGCTCCAATTGAAACTATAACTTGAAATAGATTAGATTGACTCCATATCTTGTTATGTTATAACATTTCCATAAACAATAGGAGTATTTCAAATGCGTAAAGATATTCATCCTGCTTATCAACAAGTGCTATTTCATGACACCAATGCTGATGCTTACTTTTTGATTGGCAGCACACTTCAAACGAAACAAACTAAAGAATATCAAGGTCAAGTTTACCCATATGTAACCTTGGATATTTCAAGCGCATCGCATCCGTTCTATACAGGTGAAGTACGTCAAGCAAGCAATGAAGGTCGTGTTGCAAGCTTTAACAAACGCTTTGCACGTTTTAATCGTAAGTCTTAATCTAATTTTAAGGTTAAACGATTAAAGTAAAAGAATTCGAAGTCTAAGGCTATTATCTCCTCCGCTTAGACTTCTTTTTTTATGTCTAAATTTTATCTATGACATCTATTGGTTAAACGTCGAGTGACGCTTGCCCAATAAAACCGAACTCAATCGGTGTTTTGACATAGAACAAAGCAACGTGTTTATCACTGAGATAATTTAATAATTCAGTTGCCTGTTCAGCAGTCACTGCAAGTTGTATCTGTACAGGCTGATCCGCTAGCTCAAAGAACCCAGCAGAATGAAATTGACCGCGATGGTCTAAACCTTGACTGGCATTGATCACTGTTGCACCACGTAGATTCATCTGTTTTGCGATCGCCAACAACCACTCTACAATTGATTGACCTGCATATTGTCGATTCTGAGCCGTATAAAAAGTAATTAAAAATCCATTCATTTCATCACTCCAAAACTAAGCCGTACTTAGCCATTGATGTAAGCTCATGCCCAAAATCGTAAACAACAATGATCCCAAAACATGGATTAAAATGGTGAGTGCCGCATATTCCAATTTGCCACTTTGCAACAAAGCAATGATCTCAGCAGAAAAGGTTGAGAAGGTGGTAAGTGCACCACAGAATCCTGTAATCACAAACAGTTTATAGTTGGGACTCAAAGAACTTTGTGAAAAATATGAAATCGCAAAGCCAATAATAAAGCCACCAACAAAATTCACGGTGACCGTACCTAAAGGAATATTGGGAAAGATGGGATTGAGTTTTAAACCAATAAACCAACGCAACCATGCACCGAGCACAGAACCCATTGCAATTGAAATTAAGGAATAATACATCATGACTCCAAAATTAAACTTGGAGAAGAAAAAGTATTCTGCATGGATTGATCAATATTCTTCTGGAAGCTTTTCATCGGCGAACTCCTAAATTAAAACAGAGCACGCACACAGCTACGCCCCCTGTTTAGGGTCACGTAGGCATCATTAGCCACAACGGCGGTTTGTAATAGGAGGAATACCATCTCCTTTATTTTTCTAAAATAACATAATTTTTAGACAACTCAACCGATCTTTTTGAGTTGCAATGAAACTGTGCATAAGCATTCAGTTATCCACAGTTTCCTCATGTTATGATGCTCGCATTCATTTTATACACATGGAATTTTAAAATGGCTCAAACATTATTAGCGCAATTAAAAGCAGGTTCTGCCAAGTTTGCAGATGTGTTGGCATTTATTGAAGCACGTTATCAGCATAACCCAACCGCTTTTCAAAATGGTGCACAATTCAATGCTGCAACAGAAAACCAAGGCAGTGCCAAAGTATTTTCTTTTGCCAAAATCGAAGGCTTAAATGCTGAAGAAACCTTAAGTTTATTTGCTGAGCATTACGCTTCTGTGCTTGCGACACCAGAAGGAACGGATCACCAAAACATTCGTCAATTTATGCAAAATGGTTGGGATGGTGTGAAATTTGAGGGTGAAGCCTTAATCGCGAAATAATTGATTATAAAAATCATCATGCTATGCAGTAAGATTTTAAAATACTGCATAGCATTACAAGTGAAATAAAAACTATTTTAAAAAAACACCTGAGGGAAATAATGTCGATTGCACAAACTGATCTAGCAAAAAAACTACGACAAATTACATTAGAAGTGCAAGGGCTGAATCAAAAAAAACCTTTTGGCTCAGGAAAAGCAGCTGTTCTTGCGGCCATACAACAGCTTGGCTATGTACAGATTGATACTTTATCGGTGGTTTCTCGGGCACATCATCATACTTTTTGGACACGAATTCCAGATTATCAGCCACAACTTCTTGATCAATTAGTCGCCGAACGTCAGATATTTGAATACTGGTTTCATGCTGCGTCGTATTTGTCCATGCAAGATTTTCGCTATGCTTTACCACAAATGCTAAGCATTAAAAATGGTGAATCTCGTTATTTTAAAGCGGATCCTCAAGTCATGCACAATGTGTACGACAAAATCCGTATTGAGGGACCGCAAAAAGCCAGAGATTTTGAAAGCTTAAGCAAAAGTAATAGCAGTTGGTGGAATTGGAAACCGACTAAAATCGCACTTGAGCAGCTTTTTATGCAAGGAGATCTCATGATTTGTGCCAGAAATGGCATAGAAAAAGTTTATGATCTGAGTGAAAGGGTGCTACCCAGTACGATCAATACAACACCACCAACAGCATTAGAATACGCTGAATATCTGGTCAAGACTTATCTTAGAGCGTATGGCTTTACCACCATCAAGCAAATAACACATTTAAAAAAGGGACAAATATTACGTCAAAATGTTGAAAAAATTCTAAGTCAAATGCTTGAGGGTAAAATCATCCAAAAGTTCGAAGTAGATGAAATACAAACGATCTATGTACGCACCGATTTACTTGAAAAAACCTATAACACGAATCATAGCAACCTTTGCTTACTCTCACCTTTTGACAACTCAATCATTCATCGTGAACGCGTAAGAACCTGCTTTGACTTTGATTTTCGTCTTGAATGTTACACGCCGCAAGCAAAAAGAAAATATGGATATTTTTGTTTGCCTATTTTATTTGGTGATGTTTTTATTGGTCGGGTTGATTGTAAAGCTCACCGTAAAAGCGCTCAGTTTGAGTTAATTCATCTGCATATTGAAAATACAGAAATTGATATCGCATTGTGGCTAACACCATTTCTAAAAACACTACATCGTTTTGTAATTTTTAATCACTGCCAATCAATTTATATATCACGTATTAGCCCAATTGAATTATCAAGTACGATTCATGAGTTTATTAAAAATGGTTGGGATAACATTCAGTTTGAAAATGAAATTTTAACAACAAAATAAGAAATAGGAGGTGTCTTAGCTCCTATTCTATCTACTCTGTTATGGTCGTTTGAGTTCTCGCAATTCAGTGGTCAAACTATAAAAATCACCACCCATTTTCCCGACACTGTCGAGTTGCTGTTGATCAATCATTTTGCCATCCCATAAGCGATCATCCACATATATGGATTTCACATCAAGCAAGGCGACTGTTCCACCCGATGGCAACGTACTCAGTTCAATCACTTCTCTTAGATGGCACTCGTATCGAATCATAGAATCTTTTACCAACAAAGGCTGCATTTGATGGCTTGGACAGGACTCAATCTCAGCAAAATCAAATTCACTTTGTTCCGGTGGAAGTGAAGCACAGGTCAAATTCATCTTTTCAAGTAACTGAGCATTGACGATATGTACCACACACGCTTTGGTGTCGATTAAATTTCTCAAGGTATCTTTATCATTGCCAGTTCTTGGATTTACTTGCGAATACCAAAGAATAGGAGGATTGCAACTTGCTACATTAAAGAAAGAATAGGGTGCGAGATTGGCAACCCCATCAGTAGATACAGTGCTTATCCACGCAATCGGTCGAGGGGTAATTCCGCCCACCAATAATCTATAGATTTCATTTGCCTCTAATTTCGATGTCTCAAAAATCATAATCAGATACTTCGTTTAAGGACGTTCAGCATATTGTGGTAAATCATCGGCTATGCAGTCCCACTCGGCTTTGGATGCAGTGAAGATATGCATACTTGGTTTTTGCTGTAACGGTGTATCTAAAGTCCCAATTCTTAACCGATAATGTTCAGGCGTATCGGTTTTAATACTCATAATTGGAGAGCCACATTCAACGCAGAAACAACGTTGTGTAGTTTCAGTGGACTGAAACTTCTTCAGTAAATGCTCGCCCTTCGTCATTTTAAAATCAGCTATTTTAATCGGTGCATTGGTTGCAAAGGCTGTTCCATTGGCTTTACGACAACGTTGGCAATGACATTGGATGATCTCGCCAATTTCACCGTGAATCTCATAATGAATCCCATCACATAAACAACGACCATGATATACAGGTGTAGTCTGAGACATTTCTTATTCCTTAAATGAATTTTCACGTAAAAATATAGGCGAGATCAGCACACCATGCAAATCGTGAATAGCATTTAGATGAGACTTTTCAATTTACTCAAACTATTCTTCTCAAAATAAAGCGCCAGCTAAACCTTTTGATCCAATACTGCCCGTGCACGTGCATGATCAATATCCTTTTCCCAATGCGCGATTGCGACTGTAGCCACACAGTTCCCGATCAGATTGGTACAAGCACGTACAATCCCGATAAACCAATCCACGGATAATAACAACACTAAACCTATGGTTGGAAGACTCGGAATGACCGACAAAGTGGCTGCCAGAATAACCAATGCAGAGCCAGGAATACCATGTGCACCTTTTGAGGTCACCAATGACACCAGTAAAATAGCCAGAAGATCGTGCATGGATAGATCAATATTGCAGGCCTGAGCAATAAAAATCACACCCAGTGTTAAATAAATAGAAAATCCGTCTAAATTAAACGAGTAACCTGTTGGAATGACCAAGCCAACTGTGGAATCCTTAATTCCTAGATTTTTGAGCTTTTTCATAATCTGTGGCAGAACAGAATCAGAAGATGCAGTACCCAATACGATGGACAACTCTTCTTTAAAATAATTCAGGAATTTAAAAATATTTAACCCTGCCAACTTAAGAATCCCACCTAAGATAATCAGCACAAATAAAATACAAGTCACATAAAACAACAACACCAGATAACCGAGTTGAAGCAGTGAATCGACACCAAACTTTGCGGTGGTATATGCCACTGAACCCAACACCCCAATTGGTGCTAGCCGTATGATCAAGCCCATCATTTTAAAGAATACTTCAGAAAATGCTTCAAGTGCCTGACAGACCAAATCACCCAAATGTTTTGGGATCAACAAGAGTGCAATACCAAACAAAATCGCAATCAGTAAAACTTGTAAAATGTCACCACTGGCAAATGCATCAACAAAAGTTTTTGGAATAATGTGTAGAAGAAAATCGGATCCTGTACCCATCGTATGTGCTCGTTCGGTATAAACACTAAGATCCTTTCCGTCGAGTTTACTGATATCGATATTCATCCCAACACCAGGTTTAAATACATAAGCAATGACAATGCCCAAAACCAGCGCAATACTGGTCACAATCTCAAAATATAAAATCGTTTTTGCACCGACCTTTCCCATTTTCTTGATGTCATTGGCACCATATAGACCGAGCACCACCACACAGAAAACAATCGGTGCGATCAACATTTTGATTAAAGAAATAAAGCCATCGCCTAAAGGCTTCAATGCTAAAGAGAAATCGTGAAAGCTGATACCCACAATAATCCCAAGAATTAATGCCAGAACCACCTGAAGAAATAAACTGGATTTAAGCTTTTGCCACATCGTAAATTCATCAACCAAAATGATAAATCTCAACAGTGCAAAAAACCCGCCAACACCCGAAAATAAAGAATATTTAGAACATGAAAAATACAAAAAATTTAAGCAATGCTTTGCAAAACATCATCTTAAATGGTTCTGCTCACAAAATGATGCACACCTTCGCCCGCTGCACGCCCAGTCGCAAAACACGCCGTCAGTAAATAGCCACCTGTTGGTGCATCCCAATCCAGCATTTCACCACAGCAGAATACATGAGGATTTGATTGCAATTGTAGTTGCGGCGAGAGTACCGCTTGCTTCACTCCACCTGCACAGCTAATCGCCTCCTCTATTGGACGGAATCCATCAAGAGTAATGCTGAGATGTTTAATCTGCTGTGCCATCTGTTTTGCATCTGACCATAGGCTTTTTTCAACCACTTCACGAAGGAGATTAATTTTGACTTGATCCAAACCTGCTTTACGCCAAATATTGGTGAGAGACTGTTTTTTATTTGCTTGTAGTTTCTTTTCTAATTGTTCGAGGCTTACATCGGGCAGTAAATCTAAATAAAGTGCTAATTTTTGCTTCTGAGAATTTTTGCTTCTTAAATCACGTCCCAATTTATAAATCACACCACTTTCAAAACCATAGTGCGTGATTACGATATCACCGTGTGTCTTCTGCGCTGACTCTACCCACGCATCAACGCGTTTGAGTGGCTGCCCAAAACAATCCTGCATAAATGGCGACCATGCTTTTAATACACCAGCATTGCTGGCTTGGAAAGGCTCTATCTCATCATTCGACAACCATTGCTGCCATAGACCATCGCTACCCAGTTGCGACCACGACACCGCTCCACAGGCCAATACAATCGCATCATAAGCTGTGGTAAAACGTTGACTTTGATTTTCGATGGTCAATTGATTATTGGATAAGCCAACACAACGATGTCGATAATGAAACTTGACACCATCTGCCATCAATCGTTTTAACCAAGCCCGAAGTAAAGGAGCGGCTTTCATTTTCACAGGAAACACCCGACCTGAACTACCGATATAGGATTCAATACCCAAACCTTGCATCCAGTTTTGAATCCACTTCGCATCCCACTGTTTGACCCAAGGCGCTAACCATTCGGCATGATCATAACGCTGTAAAAAGTGCGTCATCGGCTCTGCATGCGAGATGTTCAAGCCTGTTTTGCCAGCCATGAGAAACTTTCGCGCAGCCGAAGGTTTTTGTTCAAATACTTCGATTTCATAACCATATTGACTGAGAACTTCAGCCGCCATTAAGCCTGCTGGTCCTGCGCCAATAATTGCAACCCGCTTAGGCATCATGTGTCTCTTGCGTGTTTTGTCCTTGTAAAGGTGCAAAATCATCAAAGCGAGTGGTATAAGCTTCAGGTTTAGTGATAATCAATTGCTGGCAAAGCTCACCACGTTCTAAATATTTGATTTCAAAATGTGTTCGCGCAGAATCCGCTGCAATTTTTTGTTTCTGATATGGTAGCTTCCACATGTCAATTAACTGCTGCTCTGCTTCATCAATATATTCAGGAATATTACTCGCCAAGGTAATTGAGCCATTTGGCTGAAGACGTGACAGTAAAAACTCAAAGAACGGCATATTCAACCAACGCTGTGCTGGGTTATGCGGTTCTGGGTTTGGATAAAGAATGAAAAATTGTTCCACCTGAGCAGGAAACAAAGCATGTACCACCCAAGGCAATGCATCAGCATGAATAGGATGTAAGTGGTCACGAGGCTCAAGCTGATGCTGTTTTTGCATGGCCACAAATTTTTCTTTGGTCCGTTCAATCGCATACAATGCTGTTTGTGGATTTTGGGCAGTAAATAACAGCGCATGTTTGCCTTTTCCCGCACCTATTTCGACACAGATCGGGGTGTTTGGAATTGTGATAAAATCACGTGGTGCTTGCATGCGTTGTGCTTGAAATTGACGAATCGACATAATCCCATCAAACTATCTATAAATCGGCATAAGTCTATCAACTGACTTTACTTTTGCCTAATCTATTTGTTTCACCTCTTAGGAATTTTCTATGTCTACACCTCGTACCTTTCCCTGCCCGCGTTGTGGAGAAGCCAGCACTTGGGAAGGCAACGCATTCCGTCCTTTCTGCTCTGAACGCTGTAAAATGATTGATTTAGGTGCTTGGGCAAGCGATGAATATAAAATCCCAACCCAAGAGTCGCCTCAAGCTGATGTAAAACGTGGTGAAGATGAGTATGAAGATTAATCTTCTTCTCTCTTTCTAAACCCAAATTCGATTCAGTACATCTAGCCAGTTACGCCAGCACAGTTTTTCAATCAATTCACTTGAATAATGACGCTGCTGCATTCGCTCAATCAGCTTGGAGATACCTGTGACATCTTCAAGCGCTGTACTGATCAATGCGCCATCGAAGTCTGAACCAAAACCAATATACTCTTCACCAAGCCGATCCATCATATAGTCCAGATGATCTAAAATTATATCAATCGGTGTATCGGCGTTACGCTGCCCATCCGCACGTAAAAATGCCACGTCAAAATTGATGCCCACCATTCCTTGACTATCACGGATGGCTTTCAATTGTGCATCGGTCAAATTTCGTGCCTGCGGACATAAAGCATGGGCGTTGGAATGCGTTGCCACAATCGGCTGCTGTAAAATATCGATGCTATCCCAAAAAGCACGTTCATTCATATGAGACACATCAACCGCGATTTTTTTATTAGCACAACGCTTTAGAAAAGCTTTGCCCTCTACCGTAAGTCCTGCGCCAGTATCAGGTGAATGTGGAAACTTTGCATTCAAGCCATGACCAAACCGACTCGGTCTATTCCACAGTGGTCCAATGCTGCGTAGCCCTGCCTGATAAAACACATCGAGCAAATCTGGATTGTGCTGTAAAGATTCCGCACCTTCCATGTGCAGTACCATCGCTAACTTTTGCTGCGCACGACAACGCTGAATCTCCTCAACCGATGTACAAATTTGAATGTCATGAGAGCGTTGCGCTAACTGCTGAGCTAAGTTCAATTGTTCTAAACAAATCTGCTCAATCTGCTGCTGGCTAAAATCAGTCGCATGTGGGTCAAATAATTTATTCGGATGATGTTGTTTTACATAGGCATATGGCGGTAGGAAAATTGCAAACATTCCGCCAACAAAACCTGCTTGTTGACAACGTTTTAAATCCATATGTCCTGCTAACCGCTGATGAATAAAAGCATGCACGGGATCAGGGTCATTACTGAGCCATAGTCGTGTTAGCGCATCATTATGACCATCAAAAATGGGCATGTTGCCGTGATTTATGCTGATCGCTTCCATCACAATGATTCATCTAGAATATTTTGAACAGGGATAAGCTGTCGAGCTATAAATCGTTTGGAATTTTTACTGTTGCGAAATAGCAATTGTTCGAGCGATGAATCTTGATGACTTTCCAAACGTGCTTGTTCAATCAGTGGATGATAGGCAGATTTACCACAGACGGGATCTACATTGGCAGCATCCCCCGTCAACATATAGGCCTGACAGCGACATCCACCAAAATCGCGCGCTTTATCTGGGCAACTTCGGCAACTTTCAGGCATCCAAGCTTCACCCCGAAAATGATTAAAACCAGTCGATTCATACCAAATTTCGGACAGGCTGTGCTCACGAACATTGGGGAACGCAATCGGCAGTTGTCGCGCTGCATGACACGGAAGCGCAACGCCATCAGGTGCAACGGTAAAGAAAATTTTCCCCCAGCCATTCATACAGGCTTTGGGACGCTCTTCATAATAATCGGGCACCACAAAAATCAACTTACACGGATGATTTTGCTGGCGTAATTTTTCACGATATTGATTGGTGATTCGTTCTGCACGAATCAGTTGTTCTTGAGTCGGCAACAAACCTTGTCGATTTAAGAATGCCCAGCCATAAAATTGACAAATCGCTAACTCAACAGTATCGGCATTAAGCTCAAGACAAAGTTCGATAATCTGTTCAATTTGATCAATATTATGCCGATGGATCACAAAATTCAGGACCATCGGATAATCATACTGCTTGATCAGTCGACACATCTGATACTTCTGTTCAAAGGCATGTTTGGAACCAGCCAGAGCATCATTGACCACCGCATCACTGGCTTGAAAACTGACTTGAATATGATCAAGACCTGCCTGTTTCAGACCCGCAATTCGTTGTTCGGTCAGCCCCATACCAGAGGTAATCAGGTTGGTATAAAAGCCTTGTTGATGTGCGTGGGCAACCAATTGTTCCAAGTCCTGACGCACCAACGGCTCACCACCAGAAAAGCCCAATTGTACCGCGCCCATCTGACGTGCTTGATCAAACACATCGAACCACTCTTGTGTGGTCAATTCATGCTTATGCTGTGCATAATCCAAAGGGTTTGAACAATATGGGCATTGCAACGGACAACGATAGGTCAGCTCCGCTAATAACCATAAAGGCAAACCAACACCTTCGTTCATCGTAAATCAATCCAATGTTGCTGCTGAGCAACCAACATATAATCAACCACATCTTGCTCAATGTCAGCAATATCACCAAACTGTTGTTTTAATTCGGCAATAATCGCAGAGACATTGTTCTGCCCATCAATATACTGACCAATTGCCCCTGCACTTTCATTCAGTTTGATCATGCCTTCTGGATACAAAATCACAAAACCATTTTGAGCAGGTTCAAACTGAAAACGATAACCTTGTCGCCAAGTTGGGATCAGCTTTAAATCAAATGCTGCATTATTCACGGAATAACCCCTTATGCCATACGCGCTCTGTCGTCACAGGATGATACGGCGCTTGATGGTGAACATGAGCCAGTGTCAACGCATCTAAAATACTCCATAAAATATCCAGTTTAAACTGTAATATTTCTAGCATGCGTTGTTGTTGTTCATATGTGGTAAATGAATCCAGCGTAATACTCATCCCATGCTCAACATCTCGACGCGCCTGACTGAGACGAGAACGAAAGTATTCATAACCTTGATCATCAATCCACGGGTAATGCTGTGGCCACGAATCAAGACGAGACTGATGAATTTGTGGTGCAAACAATTCGGTTAGCGAACTACTGGCAGCTTCACGCCATGTGGCACGGCGCGCGAAATTGACATAAGCATCAACGGCAAAGCGTACACCCGGCAAAACCAATTCTTCTGAAATTACTTGCTCACGACTCAGACCAACGGCTTCCGCCAAACGTAACCATGCTTCACGACCGCCACCATCAGGATATTCGCCATCCTGATCAAGCATGCGTTGAATCCACTCCTGACGAACACGCTGATCAGGGCAATTTGCCATAATGGCTGCATCTTTGAGTGGAATATTGATTTGATAATAATAACGGTTTGCCACCCATGCCTGAATTTGCTGCTGGGTTGCTTTGCCCTCATACATCATCACATGAAAAGGATGATAAATATGGTAATACTGCCCCTTATCCAGAATGACTTGTCTAAATTGTTCTGTACTGAATGCTTCAGGTGTTTGTGTCATATATTCACCTTAGAGTTCAATCTGCATGCCGTCATAGGCAACCTCTACCCCATGCGCTTTCAGTTCAGCACATTGAGCAGAATCTTCATTTAAAATTGGATTGGTATTATTAATATGGATCAGCACTTTTTTAGGTCGCTCAAGCTGATTCAAATAAGACAACGAACCACCTTCACCACTGATATAGAGATGCCCCATTTCACGACCCGTTTTAACCCCTACACCCGTTTGCTGCATTTCATCATCAGTCCAGAGTGTGCCGTCAATCATGACGCAGTCTGAATCACGCATAATCTGCATAATCAACTCATCAATTTTTCCAAGCCCCGGTGCATAAAACAATTGCTTTTGCGTTTTATGGTCTTTAATGATCAAGGCAATATTATCGCCTTCATGCGGATCATGGCGATGAGGTGAGTATGGCGGCGCGGCACTTTGGATAATGAAAGGCAAAAACTCGAGCTGCTCAAAACCATCAATTTTAAAGGCCTGTTTCGGATCAATCTGGTGATATTGCAGTCCACCATTCCAGTGTTTCAGCATATTAAAAACAGGAAAACCACTGCTCAAATCTTGGTAGACCATCTCGGTACACCAAACATCCATTGGGCAACCTTCACGCAAGGTAAGTAAGCCAGTGGTGTGGTCGAGTTGGCTATCCATTAAAATGACGCTGCGAATTCCAGTATCACGTAACTGACGAGCAGGCTGTGCGGCTTTAAAATCAAACAATTGCTGGCGGATATCAGGCGATGCATTCAGCAAAATCCAATCTGTGCCATTTTCAGAAATCGCAATCGAAGACTGAGTACGCGCTTTGGCGGAAATCGTACCTGTACGAACGCCATGACAGTTGGGACAATTACAATTCCACTGAGGGAAGCCGCCTCCAGCTGCCGAACCTAAAACATAAATATGCATAAAATTAATATCTTATTAGAAAAAGATAAGCCCTAGAACATGACTAGGGCTTATGAAATATTCGAATGAAGGTGATTAACGCGCTTCGAAATACATGGTCACTTCGAAACCGATACGTAAATCAGTAAAAGCTGGTTTAGTCCATTGCATGAAATCGTCTCCAATGAGATTCATCTTGTGAAATTAAACACTTGATTCAATTTAAATGAAGTATTCAAAAAATCATTCTAAATAAAAATAGCGGCTTTGTAGACAAGCTTGTACGAAGATATTGTTCGATAATTGTGATTTTTGTTCAAATTTTAGTATTCATCACAGCGCAATCCACCACGCATTCAGCTTATATCAAAGAATAAATAGAAAAATCAAAAAGATAAATTAAAAGAAATTAAGCAATAAAAACTTACACTTTTAAAATATGTGAATTACATCACAGTAATTTACTTTTTCATGATGCTGTGCAAATCTTAATCCAATGTTGCATAGATAAACAAATAGGGTTTAAGCCCAAAAACGTGTACATCATGCTGATCCAATCGCATTGTTTGATATCGGCCCAGTTTATAAAAAATATTAAAATTTAACAGGATGTGTAAATGAATAATAATATCCCCTATCAGCTTAAAGTTTTGGCAACACAAATTGATCCCCACTTAGATCAAGATTGGCAGCGCTCATTACAAGCTTTATTTTCCGACATTTCTCCGCAAGATCGTGAGAACATTTGCCAACACATCCTGCAACACAAGAAAATCCACTGGAATAGAAAAGACAATACCTTCTCATCACTGACAAAGCCTGACCTCAATGTGCTGAGCGAAAAAATTCACTATCCGTATATTAAAATGTTGCTCAACAAGATCATTGATTCTTTAGAAAGACTCCGACAGTACCATGATATTTACGAAATCTCAGACTATCTTGAGAATATCCTAAGTCAGATCAATAACATAGACACGGAAGATGATTTTGATTTGCAAGCACAGAAAAATCAGATTCTAAAGGAGTTTATCTATGTCGCTGCACAAATGATCCTTGCCAAAGAACATATCGCGCTTCCAAACAACCATCGAGGTATTAATAACGATATTATCAAGACATTTATTACTGAGGTTTTTCTCAAACAACAGCTTTTAAAATACACGTTTAATATTATTCGCTCACATCAATTAAGAGAGGAAAAAAACCATCTCCTTAAATACGTCCTGTATAAGCAACAAAAAACCAAACAACTGGATATCGTCAAAACCTCTAAATATATATTCGCACTTGCACCAAGCACCAAAGGTATTGTAAATACCTTTTCGATTCGACGATTTTTACAAGAAGAGCAATTTGAAGCCTGTGAAAATATCTATGTGAATGCCGCAATCCTGCATCTCGATCAAATCGACGATAGCTCACAGCAACAGCAGTTCCTCTGGCAGATCAACCATATCATTACCATCGATAAACAAGTGAACCACTATGTGTCCGATATTGTTCGTAATATCGAACTGTATACAGACAAAGTACTGCTGCCCTTCTTGATGGAACCACTCAACCCAAAAGGTATTTTTATTGAAAAATTGGTAGAACAACGGTTGATCGATTTTGAGCAAAAATTATGTCGTAATATTCTTGAGCCGATTGCAGATGCGCTAAAGCACTCAGTACATCACACAGACGAATGTCATTATTTATATATCAGTATGAAACAAACGCTGGATGAGATTATCCGCCATTTTATTGCGTTCCAATCACAACCTTCGATCATCTGCAATAAACACGTCCACCTTTTTGTCGCTCGACTCAAATCTTATGCAACGCTGCTGCACAAACGGCACGCCGATATTTTCACGGTATTTTCTTATGATGAATGGAAAAAGCATCATGCAGAGGCACTCGAACCGACCAATATGCTGAAAGATATTAGTACGCACTCTTTACAAGAATACAAGGATGCTTTCTCGGAACTAAAAGAAAACCAACGCCAGTTAAAGCAAAGTGTTAGCTTCTTAAACAAGCTATTCAACAAACCACAAAAAATAAAGGACAAGATCCTCAAGCTCAAAGAAAAAACGTCTCAAATTAAGAAAAATGCACATCAGGAAATCATTCGTATGCAACGACGCTTTCCTTCGTTAATTGTTTATTTAGAGTTTGAATCACTGATCTCGGTGAATCACAAAGAGCGACACTATGCCTTTCCAACAGGCGATAATGGCATTACCCGTTTACCTATTCTGATCCAAATTCCAGAAGACAAAGCCTCTTTTGATTTGCAAAGTATTTGTAATAGTTTGAATTTTGATATGAGCCTAGCCAATCAGAAATGGCTTGAAACGATTTGATCTGCTCACCGAAATGATGGAAATATGCTTCTGTATAACTGCTATACAGAAGCATATTTCAACGGCTTAACCCGCTTTACTGGCAACAAATGGATTAAATTGTTTTTCGTAGCCAATGGTGCTGATCGGACCATGACCTGAAATAAACTGAGTTTCATCAGGCAAACTAAAGCACTCACGTTGAATTGAATCCAACAATTGCTGATGATTGCCTTTTGGAAAGTCGGTACGTCCAATTGAACCTTTAAACAGAACATCACCTGTCCAAAGTAAACCATGCTGTGCATTGTAGAACATCACATGACCCGGCGTATGACCCGGTGCAAAACGAACTTCAAATTCATCCTCACCCAGTTTTAGTACCTCTCCACCCTCTAACCATTGATCGACTTTGACAGGTTGCGGAATGGGAAATCCATAACGAGCCGAAACTTCCTGAATCATATCCAACCAAAACTGATCTTCTTTATGCGGACCGATCACAGGAATTTTCCATGTTTCAGCAAGCTCCCCGACTGCACCCGCATGATCTAAATGTCCATGGGTTAACCACAAAGCTTTCACCTTTAAGCCTAAATCCTCAACTTCTTTTTTGAGAACGGCAGCATCCCCACCTGCGTCGATCAAAACCGCTTCTTTGCTCTCACTATCCCAAAGGATAGAACAATTTTGAACAAATGCAGTAACAGGGACGATTTTGACTTGCAGCATAACAACCTCTGGCAGAGTAAAGCATCGACTTAACGATGGGCTAAGGTATGGGTGAGTGCGTCAAGATTAGCCTGAACCAGACTGGCAAGCAAATCTATATGTGCCTGATCAGTATTGAGTGCCGCAATATAAGCATATTCTCCGCCTCCAGCATGCTGGAAAATTTCTTTGTTTTGCATCGCAAGCTCTTCCAGCGTTTCTAAACAGTCCGCTGAAAAGGCAGGACTCAAGACCTGAACTGATTTAACTTTTTGCTCACCCCACTGCTCAAGCAGCGTGTCGGTATAGGGTTTGACCCATTCTTGTTTACCGAAACGTGACTGAAAGCTAATCGCCCATTCATCCTCATTTAAATGCAAGGCTTCAGCTACTAAACGTGCTGTGACTCGGCAACGATCTGCATAAGGATCACCTTTGTCAGCATACGGTTGCGGAATGCCATGAAAAGACATGAGTAATTTCTCAGGCTTACCATGTTGAAGCTGGTAGTTGGTCACACTGTCTGCCAATGCTTGAATAAATAAAGGGTGCTGATAATAATCTTTAATGAGGGTGATACCCGGTAAATGACGTTGCTTAGGCATCCATTTAGCAAAAGCATCAAACAACGGTGCGGTTGATGTAGCTGAGTATTGCGGAAACAAAGGCAATAAAATTACATGCTCCTGCGGATCTTGTTCAAGTTGTGCTAGAACGTTATAAATACTCGGCTGACCATAGGTCATGGCAGGAACAACATTCAGATCAAAATGATGATTTTCATCTTCTAAACGTTGTTTAATCAATTGTGCTTGTTCAAGCACAATTTCTCGCATCGGGGAATCTTTTGACCAAACCGATGCATAAGCTTCGGCCACACGCTTAGGACGAAAAGTCAGCACAAATAATCGTAGAATAATCCACCAAAGTGCTTTAGGAATCTCAATCACACGCGTATCAGATAAAAACTGCTTTAAGAAACGACGTACTGCTGGCGCAGTAGGTTCATCTGGCGTACCTAAATTTGCCAGAACCACAGTCACTTTAGGTTTTGGTGTCGCTGACATAGATCGCATCCGCTTTTCATTGAGTTTATTCAATTACTTTAGCAGTTTTCGCGCCTTTTTATAAATTGGTTTAATGCATTGTCTTAAACTGAAAAACCCGATTACTATCCAATACATTACTTTCTAAAAGTTTTTGCCCTTTTGTGGTCAATTGCCAAAGCATACGCTGGCGATCATCCCGTCCTGTCGGAATAATCCATTCATTTTGGCGCATTTGTAACTTGATCTCGTGCAACGCTCGAATATTCAGTTGAGCACGTGATACCGCATGCGCTCTTGGCATTTCTTTTCGCGCATCATCCAAGCCTGTTTCATTTAAATACTCGTTCATGCGTTTCGAAAAATATTCTTCTGGCGTTGGGATTACAAACGCAGTCCCCAGTACATTTAACAACTGCGCCCATGTCATTTTTCGATGAGGTCTCACTTCTTTGAAGTTACCATCCTGATAAGCATGCATCCGATATTCAAATGCATATAATTCATACATCGAGACTTTCGGTACGCTGGTCAGTGGATCTGCTTCTCGACTACCAAGCTCTGTTTCAAGTTGTTTGACTTTAGCGCGTAAAGTATCAATTTCATCACGTAACACTTGGGTATTTTGAGGACGAACCCAGCCAACCACAGGATAACGCTCTAACATTTGCGGCATAGCCGAACGTACTGCAAGTTCCAAATCTCTTAAAGTACGATAACAAAACACTTGATCAACTTCGTGTTGCAGCTGCTTTCTAAACTCTTTGAATTTTTCTTTTAATTCAGCTTTATGATCATGCAATTGCGCCTCCCTAGATTCAGGCTCTTCATGCATAAACACAACAATCGGTTTTTGTTTGGTCATGGCATAAATATATTCCAGATGCATATAGCCCACACCTGAAACTGACTGCTCACCATACTGACTTCCCAATAAAATCACCACATAATCACAGTCATCAATCTGACGACGAGCAATCGAGGTACTAAGCGGTGTTCGCTGTTCTAACCCCCATGAGAAAAAACCCATACCAACCAAAGTCTGGGCTAAAACCGCTCGTTCTGGCTGCATTTCATGACCAGATGTCGAAATAAAGACTTGATAACGAGTATCTTGCATAGGCTAAGCCCCAATTCACTTATCAATAATATCAAGTTCTAATCTTGATTTTTGTTAAAAGATAACCCCGATAAAATATAAAATATGGTTCGATTTGGCACTTTCATGTGCTCACAACATCCAAATTTTGAATCGTCCATGTTATTTGTTTTGGTATAAGACGCTGTAGTACGGGTTCTAATACGACAGCATTGTTACCACTGACAAAACATTCAATACGTGCAAAACTATGACGCATTTTGTCAGATAATAACCTATTTTTTATCAAAATATATGCAGTTTGTCTCGCAACTGCTTGCCCTGAATCAATTAATTTTAACTTTTCATCAAAAACCTGACGAATCGCCTCTTTTAAAAATGGATAATGAGTACAACCCAACACCAAAAAATCAGCATCTTGATCAATCACAGGTTGCAAAACTTGCTGTAGTACTGACAAGCATGCTTCGCTCAATTGCTGCCCAGCCTCAACAAAAGGTACGAGTTCTAAACTGGTCACGGTTAACACTTTCACGCCTGCAGGTTCAGCAAAATGAGACATCACATCTTTAATCAGTTGTCCACGAAACGTAGCAGGCGTCGCCAACACAGCAACCACCTTGGTCTGCGTTTGGATCACCGCAGGTTTCAATGCAGGAACTAAACCGATTATCGGGAAGCGCTCGCCATAATGATCACGCAAATAATCTAAACTAAATGCTGAAGCCGTATTACAGGCCACCACTGCAACCTTACAACCTTGGCGGTATAACCACTCGATCGCTTGCGCTGTGAGTTGACGAATCTCCTGATCTGAACGAGCGCCATAAGGCACATGCTTGGTATCAGCATAATAAAGGATCCGTTCATTTGGTAAATGCTGAGCAATCTCTTGCGCAATCGACAGTCCACCGACCCCTGAATCAAAAATCCCAATCGGTGCATCTGAGCATGCATGAGGCATAGGGTCTAATAAAAGCGGCATCGCTTGAACGGCAGTCATACAAATCATTGGTACTTGTTTATTCGCTCTTTTAAGCTTAAACCTCAGGTGCTTAAATGCAAGACCAAATCACCACTTTTTAATGTTAAAACTGCCTCACCTTGCGCATTTTCAGACAAGTTACCGTAGTTAATCAGATGATAAAAACTCTGCCGCTGAATCAAGGCATTCATCCCAAAGCGCACATGTACATAAGGGCGTAGCTCTCCCTCATATTCACGCATATAAATAGGATGTTGTTGATCCACAATCACCACATCTTGGTTGGTCGTTGTGAGCTGCAAATAGGTCTTGCCTTCGATCTCAATCTGATCGGCCTGATTAATCAATAAAGGCTCATCTTCAACCTCGATTTCAATCTGTTCTACAGGTGTTTTGAGATAAAACTTTCCATCTTCTTTCCATAACACTTTACTAAACAGATCAAGTAATGCTTGTCGCTTGATCAATTGACCTTCGTGCCACCATTCACCATTGGCTTTTATCTGCAAATCCATTTTGCCACAATGCTTTGGATGCCATTGGTCTAAAGGTGGAATTGACCTTTTGTGACTTTGCTGTACATCTTTTAAGTATTGTGCAATGTTCATTAAGTTTTTATCATCAGGAAACACGATTTTTCCTGTATTCTGTGAAGAATCATTTTCATTTATCATAGTTTATGCCTTGCTGACGAGAAAATATGACCGCTCAGCCAATTGGCGAGATCAAGGTTTAAAACTATACTATCCCAAACGTTTGCAAGCACAATAGATTCTTTTTGTGTTTGGCAATTCAGAACACTCATGGCAGCACCGAATCACAATATTACGGTTGCCACCCCTAAAAATATGAGGAGTCCTACATGGAACACATCGAACGTGAAGCGATGGAGTTTGACGTAGTGATCGTAGGTGCAGGGCCTGCGGGTTTATCTGCTGCGATTAAAATTCGTCAATTAGCGATTGAAAACAACCTACCTGACCTTTCTGTTTGTGTTGTTGAAAAAGGCTCTGAAGTAGGTGCGCATATCCTTTCTGGTGCTGTACTTGAACCACGTGCCATGAATGAATTGTTCCCAAATTGGAAAGAAGAAGGTGCGCCACTCAATGTCCCTGTGACTGGCGACGAAACTTATTTCTTATTGTCTGATACTAAATCACAAAAGATGCCGTATTGGATGGTACCTAAATCAATGCATAACGAAGGGAACTATGTTATTTCTCTCGGCAATGTGGTGCGTTGGTTAGGTCAAAAAGCTGAAGAATTAGAAGTATCAATCTTCCCTGGTTTTGCTGCATCTGAAATCCTTTACCACGAAGATGGTACGGTAAAAGGCATTCAAACTGGTGATATGGGCATTGGCAAAAATGGTGAGCCAACGCATAACTTCACACCGGGCTATGAATTACATGCCAAATACACTTTGTTTGCTGAAGGTTGCCGTGGTCATCTCGGCAAACGCTTGATTGCAGGTTTTGCACTGGATCGTGATGTTGACCCACAGCATTATGGCATCGGGATCAAAGAACTTTGGGAAATCGATCCAGCTAAACATAAAGAAGGTTTAGTGATGCACGGTGCTGGCTGGCCATTGTCTGAAACTGGCTCTGCTGGCGGTTGGTGGTTATATCACGCTGAAAACAACCAAGTGACCTTGGGTATGATTGTCGATCTTTCTTATGAAAACCCACACATGTATCCGTTTATGGAAATGCAGCGTTGGAAAACTCATCCAGTCATCAAACAGTACTTAGAGGGCGGTAAACGTATTTCTTACGGCGCACGTGCTGTAGTCAAAGGCGGCTTTAACTCGCTACCTAAATTGACTTTCCCAGGCGGCTGCTTGATCGGTGATGATGCTGGTTTCTTGAATTTCTCGAAAATCAAGGGCTCACACACTGCCATGAAGTCAGGCATGTTATGTGGTGAGGCAGTATTTGAAGCGATTGCTGCGGGTGTTGCTAAAGGTGGTGATCTTGCGATTGCACGTGTAACTGAAGGCGACGATCACTTTGCCAAAGAACTCACCGCTTATACTGAAAAATATGACAATTCTTGGTTAAAAGAAGAGTTATATAAAGCGCGTAACTTCGGTCCTGCGATGCATAAGTTTGGGACATGGGTGGGTGGTGCATTTAACTTTATCGACCAAAATATCTTTAAAGTGCCATTTACCTTGCATGACTTAAAACAAGATTATGCAACACTAAAAACAGTAGATGCCACAACGTTCAAACCGAACTATCCAAAACCAGATGGCAAGCTTACTTTTGACCGTTTATCATCTGTATTTGTATCGAATACAGTACATGAAGAAAACCAACCGGCTCACTTAAAGTTGACCAATCCTGAAACACCAATTCAGGTTAACTTGCCGAAGTGGGATGAGCCTGCACAGCGTTACTGCCCTGCTGGTGTGTATGAAGTCATGGAAAATGATGATGGTTCTAAGCGTTTCCAAATTAACGCTGCGAACTGTGTTCACTGTAAGACGTGTGACATCAAAGACCCATCACAGAACATTACTTGGGTAACACCTGAAGGTGGCGGTGGTCCGAATTATCCAAATATGTAATAGAACAGCTACCTTCTCTGCAAAAGCATAGCTTTTACACTTGCGGCAGGACAAAGCGTTGCTTTGTTCTTCCTGCCTCAGGTGGCGGTGGTCCAAACTATCCGAATATGTAAGTGCCATAAAAGCCTCAATTCGTTGAGGCTTTTTATTGTCTAATCTTTTTTCACTTCATCAACTTTTTTAAATTCTTTAGTAAGTAGGCTTAATATTTTCATTTGCTTTCCAAAACGACGACATGAACGGCACATCATTACATGGAGCTGCAAAGCACTTTGCTCTTTAAATACCAATTGCCTATCCTGCTGTTCAGAAAGTAATTGCGTCGCTTGTCGACAAGTCAACATGAGCAATCCTCCTTGAGTAACCATTTATTTTCCAAACACTCACGTAACCTTGCTCGGCTACGGTACATCAAAACATTAAGATGAGAAGTACTGAGTCCTAGCTTTGCGCATATTTCATCAGAACTCAGTTCAATCATCTCTCTCAACATAAATACTTGCGCATACTTCGCAGGCAAATGATTTAAACAGGCATCAAGAACAACCCAAAAATCATGCTGCTCCATCATTTCCTCAGGACTGAACCGTACCAGGTTTGTCGGAGACTCAATATTCTGAGAGACTATTCCGATGAAAAAACCAAACTATACCCCCGAAATTAGAGAAAGAGCGGTTCAATTACTAATTGAATCTGAAAAAGATTATCCTTCTACTTGGGCAGCAATCACAGCTATTGCTCCTAAAATCGGTTGTACTCCTGAAACATTGCGTGTTTGGTATTTAAAGCATATGGATCAACTAAATCCTGCCAAAGTACAACAGATATCTGACCAAGAAAAAATGAAGCAAATGGAACGTGAAATTAAAGAATTAAAGCGTGCCAATGAAATTCTACGCAAAGCAGCCGCTTTTTTCGCCCAGGCGGAGCTCGACCGCCCACACAAATAATGGTGGATTTTATCCATAACAATAAAGATCGATATGGTGTTGAAGCGATTTGTAGAATTTTACCGATTGCAGCTTCGACCTATTATCGGGCTTTAGATCTCGTTGATAACCCAGAACATCGAGCGAAACGTGCTCTGCATGATTTACATCATGCAGAGCAAATCAAACGTATTTGGAAAGAAAGTTTAGGTCGATATGGTGTACGTAAAGTTTGGCAAAAATTGAAACGTGAAGGCTATGTTATTGCACGTTGTACAGTTGCTCGATTGATGAAAAAGCTAGATATACAAGGTGTTTGGCGTGGTAAGAACAAACAAACTACCCGCAGCCGAGATGATCAAAAACGAGCAGATGATTTAGTGAAACGGAATTTTAGTGCTGATCGACCTGACCAATTATGGGTCAGTGACTTTACGTATATTCAAACCAATTCTGGCTGGGTCTACACCGCATTTATTATTGATGTGTTCTCGCGAACAATTGTTGGATGGAAAGTATCAACACGGATGAATACAGATATGGTACTTGATGCACTGGAGCAAGCATTGCATGATCGAGGCATGCCAAAGAATGTGATTCATCATTCCGACAGAGGTGTGCAATATCTTTCCATTCGCTATACCAATCGTTTAGAAGCAGCAAATTTACGAGCATCAGTCGGTACAACGGGTGATTCATACGATAATGCTCTGGCTGAAACGGTGAATGGCTTATACAAAACAGAGGTGATTGAATATTTAAAAGCAGATTGGCAAGGTTTAGCGGATGTACAACTTGCGACATTAAATTGGGTAGATTGGTTCAATAAAAAGCGTGTACACAGTGCACTGGGTTATGTATCGCCTTTTGAGTTTGAAGCAATGTACTATGATAAGATTAATCCGTTAGGTCAGGTGGCCTAACTTAAATAAAAAAGTCTCCGATAAACCCGGTACGGTTCACTTGAATCATCATGTTGGAAAGAGTATAGCATTCACATTAATGGTTATTTATGTGCATGACTCAATTTCCATAGATAAAAACGACCACAAATATTGTGGTCGCCTTAATTGGTACTGTTTATCTTGAGGCGTTTTGTTGAATGCCTAACGCATCACGGATAATAAAGAATAAATCTGTTTGATCTAGTAAGCCAGATACGTTCGCAGCACGTGGTCCATAAGCCGCAATACGGACTTGTGCACCAGTATGATGTTGACTTGAACCCTCTGGAGCGGTGCCATAGTTGATTGCCATTGCAACCCCATCTTTGGTTTTCAGAGCTGCAGTTTGTCCTGGGCTATCTCCATTTATTGGTATAATTTGGCTTGTATGTGCATGATCACCTGTTACAACAATCAATGTCTCGCCGTGTTCTTTTGCAAATTTAAGAGCAACTTGAATGGCTTCATCAAGCTGTACAGTTTCACCAATTTGTCCACATGGATCGGCTGCATGATTTCGTTTATCAATAGAACCGCTTTCAACCTGTAAAAAGAAGCCCTTTTCATTGTTGCTTAATAGCTCGATCGCTTTTTCTGTCATTTGTGCCAAGCGTGGTGTTTGAATAGAAAAGGCACTATTATCTCGGCAGCTTTCAGCACCTTTGTTATGTCCATTTAATTGTGTTACTGGACCACTCCAGATAACGGGAAGGTTGCCATCGGCGAATAAGCCGAGTAAAGGCTGGTTTTGATTGGCACTATCAACTGCTTTTAACGAGTTTAGGTCTTCAACAATACGATAATTTTCTAATTTTGCGCGTTCAAGTAAGGTCTTATCTTTGAAAGGACCAGCTTTTGCAACTTCATAGAATGTTTTCTTGCCGCCCCCTAAAGTAACGTCAGCACGTGTTGTTAAAAGCTGTTCTGTGATCGAACCTAATCCACCATTTTCCAATGCACTTTCAGGACAGCGTTTAGTGGTTTCATTTGGTCCATAACACTTACGTGCGCTGATATGCGAGACTAAAGCCGCAGGGGTTGCATCTTGCAGTTCTGTGGTGGTTACATTACCTGTTGCAAATCCAGCTTTTTTTGCTAGCTCTAATAGTGTTGCATGATGGTTTCCGCGAATATCTAGGCCTAAGGCATTGTTATAAGTTTTAATTCCAGAAGCCCATGCAGTTGCGGATGCTGCGGAGTCGGTCACGTAATCAACTTTGCCATCTTTATTTAATGAATAAGTCGTATAGCTTCCAGTGAAAGGTAAGACGTCTAAGCCTTTAAAATAACCAGCCGCACCTTCTGCATAGTTTCGTGCTGCGGTGATTTCAGAATCGCTCGTACCATCACCAATAAATAGAATTACATGCTTGACGGTTTTGTCACTCAGAGACTCTCGCATTGCTTGAGTACGTTCTTTTTTTAAGCGAGTTGCTCCGCCAAATTCACTAACATTACCATTTGCACCAACTTCAAGAAGTTCACCATCAAATTGAGGTGTTGTTACGGGTGGCTTTGGTTTTTCTAAAGGTTGATTTGATGATGAATAATTATTGTCATCTCCGCCACATGCGGTAAATAATAGGGAGGTGATTAATATAGGTAAAAGTAATGGTTTTAGTTTCAAAGTTTTTTCTCTAAAAATTAGTTAATAAGTAAACTAATTAATAGATATGAAGTTTTGGTTAACATTTGATGACGGTTTAATGACAATAAAAATTAATATTTCTAACAATGAATGAAAATTTGATTTCTTAATCTAAATCAGGCAATCAAAAATGATGTTTCAATTGCCTGATTTAAGTATGATTAGCTGAAATTACATTGTAACTGTGTACTTTGTAATTGGTCTGGTGCTTTTCGACTATCCAAACCTGCACTGGCACTTAATACTTGATTTTCTTTAAGGTGTAATTGAACAAATTCATATTGAAGTTCGCCTTGCTTAGGCTCAGGGGAGCTGCTATTTAGTAGATACTCGTGATCAGCTTTATTCACTCTTAATAAATTATCTGTGCTGTCACCATCTAACTTGGATCGAAACTTTTGATTATCTTTTATAAGTTCAATCCAGCCATCGGCTCGAACATTAAGCTGACAATTTTGGGTACTGTCTTGGTAATGACCAATGAGATATTCAATCGTTGGTAAAGAGTGATTAATCAGATTGATGCCGATTAAACCTTGTTTACAAGGGTAGATTGAGCCATTACATGTTGCACTGGTATCTGCAAAACCGACAGCACGACGATAATCACCAGCACCATTCAAGCGAACACTTGAGGGTGTGGATGGATCAGCAATTGGCATGACACCAGCATAAGTGCGTTGTTGTAAGTTGCTGTAGTTTTTGGGATTAGTGCTGCTTTGGTTAAAAGAGTCAGCAAGCTCAAGCACTGCCTGCTTTAATGAAGCTGCATATTGCTCACGCGCATTTTTTTGAGTGGTTCCAATACCAATAATTGTGTTTTTGGCGGGATCAATGTTGTCAGGTGTGGTTGCGACCAGTGAGGTTAAAGGTGCTGGATCACCACGAAGCGTTTTTCCATCCAGGTAACCATCTCTTAAATCAATAGCCAGATTATGAGCAAATTCGACAAAGCTATTGTCCGGGTATGTGTTGGCCCACTGACGTAAATAACCAAAACTCAGATAGGTGTTTGCGTATAAAGCAGTTTTTAAATGAGCATCTTGAGGTGAAAATACGTGAAAAAGAGTAGTTGCTTCTACATTTGGGATATCAAGATTTTTAAAGGCACTTAATAGTGCGGCATCTACATCACCTGTCGCAAGATCAAGTTGATTTGCTGTGATGAGCATAGGATATTGGTTTTCATCAGTAGGTAATTGTCCTGAACGTACCAATGCTCTTTGATATATCGCTTCAGAACTTTGAACCGTACCAGGTTTGTCGGAGACTCAATATTCTGAGAGACTATTCCGATGAAAAAACCAAACTATACCCCCGAAATTAGAGAAAGAGCGGTTCAATTACTAATTGAATCTGAAAAAGATTATCCTTCTACTTGGGCAGCAATCACAGCTATTGCTCCTAAAATCGGTTGTACTCCTGAAACATTGCGTGTTTGGTATTTGGGATCGTCTCAGAAAACGGAAAATAAAGCACGTTAAGCCGGTGGCAGTGGTCGCAACGGTCTGAACTTACCTGCGCCGACCTTGGTGCTGCTGCGCCAGAGGTAATCGCCGGTCAGATTGATGTGTTCCCACCCCAGCGGTGACAGGTATTGAAACAGCGTCTCGTCTACCGGTTTGCCGTGCCCGTTCAAAGCATTGGTTGCCCGTTCCAGATAGGCCGTGTTCCAAAGCACGATGGCCGCCGTTACCAGATTGAGGCCGCTGGCCCGGTAGCGTTGTTGCTCAAAACTGCGGTCGCGGATTTCGCCCAGTCGGTTGAAGAACACCGCCCTGGCCAGCGCGTTGCGCGCCTCGCCTTTGTTGAGTCCGGCCTGCACGCGGCGGCGCAGCTCCACGCTTTGCAGCCAATCCAGTATGAACAGCGTGCGCTCAATGCGCCCCAGCTCGCGCAGTGCAACGGCCAGTCCGTTCTGACGCGGATAGCTGCCGAGCTTGCGCAACATCAGCGAGGCCGTCACCGTACCCTGCTTGATCGAAGTGGCGAACCGCAAGATTTCATCCCAATGGGCGCGTATCTGCTTGATGTTCAGCCGGTCGCTGCTAATCATCGGCTTGAGCGCGTCATAGGCGGCATCGCCCTTTGGGATGAATAGCTTGGTGTCGCCCAGGTCTCGGATACGTGGCGCGAATCGGAAGCCCAGTAGGTGCATCAGGCCGAAGACATGATCGGTAAAGCCCGCTGTGTCGGTGTAGTGCTCCTCGATCCGCAAGTCCGACTCGTGGTACAGCAGGCCATCGAGCACATAGGTTGAATCACGCACGCCGACGTTGACTACCTTGGTGCTGAAGGGCGCGTACTGGTCGGAGATATGGGTATAAAACGTCCGGCCTGGACTGCTTCCATACTTCGGGTTGATATGCCCGGTGCTCTCCGCTTTGCTGCCGGTTCTGAAATTTTGGCCATCCGACGATGACGTGGTGCCATCGCCCCAGTTTCCGGCAAAGGATTGCCGGAACTGCGCGTTGACCAGTTCGGCCAGCGCCGTTGAGTACGTTTCATCCCGGATGTGCCAGGCTTGCAGCCACGACAGCTTGGCGTAAGTCGTGCCTGGGCAGGACTCGGCCATCTTGGTTAGCCCGAGATTGATGCCATCAGCCAGGATCGTCGTCAGCAGCAAGGTTTTGTCCTTGGCCGTGTCGCCGGTCTTCAGATGCGTGAAATGCCGGGTGAAGCCTGTCCACTCATCAACTTCCATCAGCAGTTCGGTAATCTTGACGTGTGGCAGCAGCATCGCCGACTGGTCGATTAGGGCTTGTGCGGTCTCCGGCACCGCCGCGTCCAGCGGCGTGATCTTCAGGCCGGACTCGGTAATGATGGCATCCGGCAGATCATTGGCCGCCGCCATGCGGTTGACGGTGGCAAGCTGCTGTTCCAGCAATGCCAGTCGGTCGTGCAAATACTGATCGCAATCGGTGGCCACTGCCAGCGACAATTCGTTGGCCAGCTTCAGAGTAGCGAACTTCTCGGCCGGCACCAGGTACTCATCAAAGTCCTTGAACTGGCGCGAACCCTGCACCCAGACATCGCCTGATCGCAGCGCGTTCTTTAGCTCTGACAGGGCGCACAGCTCGTAGTAGCGCCGGTCAATGCCATCGTCCGTGAGCACCAGTTTCGCCCAGCGTGGCTTGATGAATGCGGTCGGCGCGTCGGCGGGCACCTTGCGGGCGTTGTCGCTGTTCATGCCGCGAAGCACCTCGATGGCATCGAGTACGCCCTTGGCGGCTGGTGCCGCCCGTAACTTAAGTACGTCCAGGAACTGCGGCGCGTAGCGGCGCAACGTGGCGTAGCTTTCACCGATGCGATGCAGAAAGTCGAAGCTCTCCGGCTGCGCGAGCTTTTGCGCCTCCGTGACGCTGGCGGCGAAGGTATCCCACGGCATTACGGCCTCGATGGCGGCGAACGGATCGCCGCCGCTCTGTTTGGCTTCCAGCAAGGCTTGGCCGATGCGGCCATACATCCGAACCTTGTCATTGATCGCCTTGCCGGAAGCCTGAAACTGCTGCTGATGCTTGTTCTTGGCGGCGTTGAATAGTTTGCCAATGATGCGGTCGTGCAGGTCGATGATTTCGTCGGTGACGGTGGCCATACCTTCAATGGCCAGCGAAACCAGAGTGGCATAGCGTCGTTGCATCTCGAACTTTGCCAGATCGGCAGGCGTCATCTGCCCACCCTCACGGGCGATCTTGAGCAGGCGGTTCTGGTGAACTTGTCGCTCGATGCCTGCGGGAAGGTCAAGCGCCTGCCAAGCCTTGAGGCGTTCGATGTGTTCAAGCATATGCCGAGAGTTCGGCTTGACGGGCGACTGGCGCAGCCATGCCAGCCACGTCAATTTGCTGCCGTCCTTGCGCTTGAGAAGTTCGTCCAGGCGCTGACGGTGGAGCGATAACAAAGAATCGGTCAACGCCGCGTAAATACGCCGGTTGGCACGGGTGATGGCCTCGGCGCTCGCGCGCTCGATGGCATTCATGGCGGGCAGGATGATGCTCTGCCGCCGCAGGTTTTCGACAAGGGTGCTGGCCAGCACAATCCCTTTATCGGTCTGCAAGGCCAGCTCGGTCAATGTATGCACGGCTTGCCGGTAGTGACTCATGGTGAAGGGCTTGAACCCGAACACCGTTTGCAGCTCGACCAAGTGCTCCCGCCGCGTCTGCTCGCGCTGGCCGTAATCGTTCCAACTTTCCACCGGCACCTTGAGTTGTGCGGCCACCATGCGCAACAGGGGCGGAAACGGAGGCTCATCGATGCCCAAGAAGATGCCAGGGAATCGCAAGTAGCAAAGCTGCACGGCGAAGCCCAATCGATTCGCAGCGCCGCGACGCTGGCGGATCACCGATAGGTCGGTTTCGTTGAACGTGTAGTGCCGTATCAGTTCGTCTTTGGCATCTGGTAGTGCCAGCAGGCTTTCGCGCTCGGTGGCGGACAGGATTGAGCGGCGCGGCATGATCAGTCTTCCCGCAGGTACTGGTACAAGGTTTCGCGACTGATGCCGAAGTCACGGGCCACCAAGGTTTTTTGATCGCCTGCCGCGACTCGCTGTTTCAACTTGGCAATTTGTTCGCTGTTCAGCGATTTCTTTCGTCCCCGGTAGGCACCGCGCTGCTTGGCCAGCACGATTCCCTCGCGCTGGCGTTCGCGGATCAGTGCGCGCTCGAACTCCGCAAAAGCCCCCATGACCGACAGCATCAAATTGGCCATCGGTGAGTCATCGCCGGTGAACGCCAGCCCTTCTTTGACAAACTCCATCCGCACGCCCCGTTGTGTCAGCCCCTGAACGATGCGGCGCAGGTCATCGAGATTGCGTGCCAACCTGTCCATGCTGTGCACCACCACGGTGTCGCCCTCGCGCACAAAGGCCAGCAGCCTTTCAAGTTCGGGACGTTGCGTGTCCTTGCCGGAAGCCTTATCGGTGAATACCTTACCGACTTCGATTTGCTCCAGTTGCCGATCAGGGTTCTGGTCGAAGCTGCTGACGCGGATATAGCCAATGCGTTGACCTTGCAAGGTGCCTCCAAAGGTAAAAGTGTCAGGATGAAATCCATTACCCTTGGCGGCTTGTGTCAATAAATACAAACTACAACTCTATTCTGACGTGCTTTGCGCCAAGCATCTGACATCAGGTTAGGGTATAGCTTAACCGGACACCTCGGCCTCTGTGCCTTTACTGCTTTTCGGTACAACCGTCAAGAACAGGCAGAGCGCTCCGATAGTTATCGCCACATCAGCGAGGTTGAAGGCGGGCCAGTGCGCAAGTCGCCAATGGAAGTCAAGGAAATCAACAACCTGTCCACGCAGCACACGATCCGCGACATTGCCCAGCGCACCGCCGAGGATCAGGCTGTATCCCATCGCTTCGAGACGGGGCAATTGCTGGCACAGCATGCGTCCCAGCCAAGCAGAAACGACCAGGCCCAGCGTGATGAAAAAGTAACGTTGCCAGCCGCCAGCGTTCGCCAGAAAGCTGAATGCCGCGCCGGGATTCAGGACATGGACGAAGTTGAAGAAGGGCGTGACTTCGACCTGTTCACCGTAGGCAAACGTGCGGGTGATGGCGAACTTTGCGAGCTGATCGGTCATGACAGCACTGGCGGCCACTGCGAACCAGACCCAAGTCGATGTGCGGCGAGCCGATTGCCACACAGGGACGGCCAGCGGCATCAGCCACCCGGCGAGCGCCGTGCAACTCAATCCAAGTACCCACCCCGCCAGCACATCGGCAGGAAAGTGCATTCCGGCTGCGATGCGTGACCAACCGACCAATGCGGCGTACAACACCAAGCCGATGCGGCCACGACGGCCTATCAAAGGCCAGAGCGCGCCGACCACCAGCGCGGCATAGGTGGCATGCCCGCTGGGCAGGCTGTAGTGAAGCTCGATGTCCCCGATGACGCGCACCATGTCGCCAAGGACGGCAGGCGGGCGTGGAAAGTTGAGCCATAGCTTCAAGATGGTGGCGGCCAGTAACGCCAGCAAGAAGGCTGCGCTAAAACCAATAAGGCGATGCCGAACGGCCCTGCCATGCGTCGGGTTGGTGGCCGACTTCGACCACCACCACAGACCCAGCAGCATCAGCGGCGCTGTCCAGTAACTTCCCACGAGGCTGAAGAACCACGCCAGCGGCCCCAGCGCGGCAGGCGTACCCGTGTTGATGGCTTGAAACATCGCGATGTTCAGACCACCCCAGTCATAGAGAAAGAATTTCCAACTCATCGGCGCAACAGCCTCAAGCCATTGCCAACGACGAGCAAGCTGGCCCCCATGTCAGCAAACACAGCCATCCACATGGTCGCGTGACCCGTGAAGGTGAGCACCAGAAAGACTGCCTTGATGCCAAGGGCCAGCACAATGTTTTGCATCAGCACCTGCGCCGTCGCACGCGACAGGCGCACGAAGGTCGGAATTTTGCGCAGGTCATCGTCCATCAGCGCCACATCAGCCGTTTCGATGGCGGTGTCGGTGCCAGCGGCTCCCATGGCAAAGCCGATATCCGCACGCGCCAAGGCCGGTGCATCGTTGATGCCATCACCGACCATGCCAACCTTGCCGCTTCGGGCCAGTTGCTCCACTTCGCGCAATTTGTCATCTGGGAGTAGGTTGCCTTGCGCACGGTCGATTCCGGCTTGTGCGGCAATGGCCTGTGCCGTATGGGGGTTGTCGCCGGTCAGCATCATGGTGTTGATGCCCAGTGCGTGCAGCTCGGCGATAGCGCTCCTGCTGCTGTCCTTGATGGTGTCCGCTACGGCGAATAAGGCATGTACCCCTTTTGCGCCTACCAACATCACGACGGTCTTGCCAGCGGTTTCCAGCGCAGCGATGCGCTGCTCCAGCTCTGGTGTGCACTGCCCCAGCTCTTCAAGCATTCGGTGGTTGCCCAGATAGTAGGTCTCCCCGTCGATTTGGCCTTGCACACCCCGACCGGGCAGCGCGCTGAACTCGGCCACGTCGAGCAAGGCAACCCCATCCCGCTGCGCAGCCTGCGCCACCGCTTTGGATACCGGATGGTCTGAGCGGGCCGCCAGACTGGCAGCGATGCTGCGGCTATCGGAGGCGGCGAGTGCGTTGCCCCATGCGACAAAATCGGTCTGAGCAGGCTTGCCGTGCGTGATCGTGCCGGTCTTGTCCAGAGCCAGCCAGCGCAGCTTGCGGCCTTCTTCCAGATAGACACCGCCCTTAACGAGAATGCCGTGGCGGGCAGCGGCGGCCAAGCCGCTGACGATGCTGACCGGCGTGGAGATCACCAAGGCGCATGGGCAGGCAACCACCAGCAGAACCAGTGCACGGTAAATCCAGTCCATCCATGCCGCGCCCATGAAAAGCGGGGGCAGCAGTGCGACGGCAATGGCTAGGGCGAACACGAGAGGCGTGTACCAACGGGCGAACTGATCGACAAAACGCTGGGTCGGCGCACGGCTACCTTGTGCAGCCTCTACCGCGTGAATGATGCGGGCCAAAGTGGAGTTGTTGGCCAAGGCGGTGACGCGGTACTCGAAGGAACCAGATTCGTTGATCGTGCCCGCAAACACCGGATCGCCGGGGGACTTCTCGACCGGGAGGCTTTCGCCCGTGATCGGGGCTTGGTTGACCGTGGAGCGTCCGTCTAGCACCTCGCCATCGAGCGCGATGCGCTCACCCGGTTTGACCCTGACTCGGCTGCCAATGGCGATTTGCTTGGCACTTACCTCTCGCCAAGTGCCGTCAGGCTGCTGCACCGTGGCCTGCTCCGGGGTCAGGTCGAGCAGTCCACGGATGGCGTTACGGGCGCGATCCAATGACTTGGCCTCGATCACCTCGGCCAGCGCGAAGAGCACCATTACCATCGCAGCTTCGGGCCAGTGGCCGATGAACATAGCACCCGTGACGGCAATCGACATCAGGGCGTTCATGTTGAGGTTACGGTTCTTGAGCGCGATCCAGCCCTTCTTGTAGGTGGACAGCCCCCCCGTCAAGACCGCGACAAGCGCCAGGATGACGACTGACCAATGATTGCCGTCGTGGAACCAGTAGACCGCTTCGGCCGCCGATGCAGCGATGAGGGAAATGCCGAGCGGCCACCAGTTGGTCGGCGTTGTCACAGGGGACGCGGATGGCGACGCGGCCACGGCCTTGTCCTCGACCTGCGCCTCGAATCCGAGTGCTTGTAGTGCCACAAGCACATCCGGCAGAACCCCGTCAGCATGGCGTACCGACAACGTGCGCTGCATCAGGTTGAAATCGAGATTGGCAACCCCGGCCACGGTGCCGAGCTTGTTGCGGATCAACGCCTCTTCGGTCGGGCAATCCATCTTGGCAATGGACAGCTTGGTCGTCTGCTCGGCCGACGCCTGATCCATGCGCACAGCTTGCATGCCGATGGCCTTCAGTGCCTGCTCAACGGGAGACAGCGAAGGCAATTCGTGCCGCACGGCCAAGGTACGCTGCATCAGGTTGAACTCAAGACCAACCACACCCGCCAGCCCAGCCAGCTTGCCTCGGATCAGCGCCTCTTCCGTGGGGCAATCCATGTTCTCGATGCGGTACACCGCTTGAGCCGATCCGGTTGCCAGCGGGGCTTGTGCCGTGGGTTGGATGATTGGCCCAGTCGAGCAGCCACACCCCTTTGAAGCGCATTCGCTCATGGATAACTCCTTCAAATCGTCTATTCAGCCTCCATTAAAAACTCTATAGTCGCTATAGAGTCAAGTGAAAAATGGAGATTGAGGCATGGAAATCAGAATTGGCGACCTCGCCAAGCGCTCTGGGTGCGAGGTCGTGACCATCCGCTACTACGAGAAGAAAGGGCTACTGCCGAAGCCAGCGCGAAGCGGTGGCAACTTCCGGCTGTACGGTGAGGCGCACATTGAGCGCTTGCAATTCATCCGTCATTGCCGTTCGCTCGACATGACGTTGAGCGAGATTCGCGCATTGCTGGGTCTGCGAGACAACCCGATGCAGGACTGTGGGGAGGTCAACACGCTGCTGGAGGCCCATATTCAACAGGTGGAAATGCGTGTGTCCGCGCTGTTGCAGTTAAAACGGCACTTGGTTGATTTGCGCGAGAAGTGTTCTGGCTCTCGATCTGTAGAGGCGTGCGGCATTTTGCAAGGGTTGGGCAATTGCAATTGCCATGGTGAAAGTGCCACGAACAGTCAAACATCTGGGTAAGTAAGGGCTTAGCGTGCTTTATTTTCCGTTTTCTGAGGCGACCCCTATTTAAAGCATATGGATCAACTAAATCCTGCCAAAGTACAACAGATATCTGACCAAGAAAAAATGAAGCAAATGGAACGTGAAATTAAAGAATTAAAGCGTGCCAATGAAATTCTACGCAAAGCAGCCGCTTTTTTCGCCCAGGCGGAGCTCGACCGCCCACACAAATAATGGTGGATTTTATCCATAACAATAAAGATCGATATGGTGTTGAAGCGATTTGTAGAATTTTACCGATTGCAGCTTCGACCTATTATCGGGCTTTAGATCTCGTTGATAACCCAGAACATCGAGCGAAACGTGCTCTGCATGATTTACATCATGCAGAGCAAATCAAACGTATTTGGAAAGAAAGTTTAGGTCGATATGGTGTACGTAAAGTTTGGCAAAAATTGAAACGTGAAGGCTATGTTATTGCACGTTGTACAGTTGCTCGATTGATGAAAAAGCTAGATATACAAGGTGTTTGGCGTGGTAAGAACAAACAAACTACCCGCAGCCGAGATGATCAAAAACGAGCAGATGATTTAGTGAAACGGAATTTTAGTGCTGATCGACCTGACCAATTATGGGTCAGTGACTTTACGTATATTCAAACCAATTCTGGCTGGGTCTACACCGCATTTATTATTGATGTGTTCTCGCGAACAATTGTTGGATGGAAAGTATCAACACGGATGAATACAGATATGGTACTTGATGCACTGGAGCAAGCATTGCATGATCGAGGCATGCCAAAGAATGTGATTCATCATTCCGACAGAGGTGTGCAATATCTTTCCATTCGCTATACCAATCGTTTAGAAGCAGCAAATTTACGAGCATCAGTCGGTACAACGGGTGATTCATACGATAATGCTCTGGCTGAAACGGTGAATGGCTTATACAAAACAGAGGTGATTGAATATTTAAAAGCAGATTGGCAAGGTTTAGCGGATGTACAACTTGCGACATTAAATTGGGTAGATTGGTTCAATAAAAAGCGTGTACACAGTGCACTGGGTTATGTATCGCCTTTTGAGTTTGAAGCAATGTACTATGATAAGATTAATCCGTTAGGTCAGGTGGCCTAACTTAAATAAAAAAGTCTCCGATAAACCCGGTACGGTTCAGACTTTGCCATGCTTGAGGTCTTTCGGATTTGTGCCAGTGCCCAGCAGCGTCAAATAATGCATCGACACTTAGCTCACTTTCATCATCATTGAATAACTCACTCATTGTAACGAGGCGAGTCTTTTGCCGAATTAAATCAACAATCTTATTTTTTAAAATCGCAAATACCCAAGTTTTAAAAGCAGCACGGCCAGAAAAAGATGCAACATGCTGCAAGGCGCTCAGCAAAGCTTCTTGAACCACATCCTCAGCTTGATGAAATGATGCGAGTTGTAAAACTGCAAATTTCATCATTTGCTGTCTAAGATCAGTTAAATATTCTGTATTTTTTAATTGCTGATTCAGATCAACATTTTCAACTGAGGCTAGAGACATTTCAATCCTCGGTTATCGAGTTTTTGGGCATATCAATCAACTCCAACTGAGTTAATAAATCGGATAAAGTATGAACTTGTAAAAGAATTTCATGTGATGACAAATCAGGGAGTGTTGCACTTATAAGCTCGCAAAGCTCAAGCTCAGATAAAGGCTGTTTATGTAGTTTTTCAATTAAAAAAGCAAATAATGGTGAAAGCGCTTCGACACAAACCTGATCATTTTGATTTCGCCATACCATGATTGCACTTGGATCTTGCTCAAGATCAGTTTGATTGAGTGCCCATCGATAAACTGGATATTGATATACTAAAACCCAAACTTGAGTTTTAAATTGCCATACAGGTGCTTGAACACATTGCTTCTCTGAGATGTCTAAAGTATCTAAATAAAGCTCTAGCCATTCATATTGTAGTAATTCAGCGAGCCAAGGATAATTCTGTAAAACTGGATGCTGCTGTTCGCTTAAATACTCTCTAAATTGTAGTGAAATCTCATTATAGAAAGGTGATTGATTTATAGATTTTTGAAAAAATTCGTCTAAAAGACATTGCCACGTTTCTTTTGACAAGATTGATCGCGTAACTGGATAAACTAAGTCGACAAAAGAACTGACATTATTGAATAATAATTCTCGATAGACACGCATACGCTCAGTTTCAAAAGATTGAGGTATCGGTTGTTTGGGATCGCGTATCCAATTACAAAATGCGTGTTGGGTCTCTTGGAAAGACTGGAGTTTCTTATTCATCTTATATCCTCATGATCCTGTTAAGCATGATGTTTTAGACAATGATGACGTAAGTAAAAATTGTTTTTGTATGCTTTGAATCATGGCAAGCTCATCTTGTAATTCTTGCCATGTCGGAATATTAAAATCACGTTCTAATAATGTCGGTTTCACACCGTATTGTTGATAAGTAAATGCCAATAGCTTCCAAACGGGATCACTGATCTCAGCCCCATGTGTATCAATTAATAAGTCATCACTCACTTGCTCATGACCAGCAATATGCAAATAACGGATGCGATCTCGGGGCATCTTTGTTATAAATTCATAAGGATTGCTATGATGATTAATACTGTTAACGTAGACATTGTTTACATCTAAAAGTAATTCACAATCCGACTGCTTAATGACTTCAGTAACAAATTCTGCTTCACTCATTTCAGCATGCGGCATCAGATAAGTTGAGACATTTTCAAGCACTAACTTTTGCCCAAGGATATCTTGAACACGAAGAATACGTTCTGATACATAGCGTACTGCGTCTTCAGTCATCGGGATCGGTAATAAATCATATAAATAACCCCCATCATTGGTATAGCTTAAGTGCTCTGAATAAGTACTTACCTGATAGCGTTTTAAAAATGTTTTTATCTGTTGAATAAATTCGATATTGAGTGGATGTGGGCCGCCAATCGATAAAGACAGACCATGACAAATCAAAGGTGCTTTTTCTGTACATTGTTCGAGTAGCTTTGCATGTCGACCGCCAAAGTTCATCCAGTTCTCAGGTGCGACTTCTATAAAATCAGGATATTGATCCGCCTGTAAAAAGGTATCAACAAAATCACGCCTTAAACCTAAACCCACACCCGTTAAAGCCACCATGGAATATTCCTTATTGAATGATGCAAATCAAGATTAAATCGATTTGCATCGCTCGTTAGCTTGTTGATTCTTGAGCAAACTATTTGGCAGCACCGCATTTGCCATCAGATGCTTTTTTATCAGCACCACATTTTGCATCTGTTGCTTTATGTGTTGCTCCACACTTTGCTTCAGCGGTTTTTTTATCAGCGCCGCATTTTGCCTCAGTCGTTTTATGTTGTTTTTTTGCCTTATCAGCGCCACATTTTGCTTCACCACATTTTGCATCTGCTGTCTTGGTCACATGTGTTTCAGTGGTAGTCGAAGCAGCAGAGACTTGAGTCGTTGCACCAACCATCGAAAGTGCGACCAATGCAGCGACTGAAGTCATTGAGTTTAATTTATTCATTTTGAAGTTCCTTTTTGAGTCAATTTTTAAGTTTGTACTACGGTACATATCATTAGACGAGCGACCAATCCATTTATTACAGTTAAAACTAAAAAAATTATTGTAATAAATTAACTCTTCAACCGACTAACAATCATTGAATGCTATTCGGTGTGAAATTCTCATGAAGTACTTAATTAACTCAGTATTGCACTGGTATCAACAAAGCCTACAATATTTTAGACACCTTGATGGAATTGCTGCGCTCGCGCTAAGAATCTATCTCGTTCCTATTTTCTGGATGGCTGGGCAAAATAAGCTCATGCATTTTAATGATACTGTAGCCTGGTTCGGCAATACTGACTGGGGATTGGATTTGCCCTTTCCTATCCTAATGGCAGGACTTGCAACTTCGGCTGAACTTGGTGGCGCAGTATTATTAGCACTTGGGCTTTTTACTCGTTTAGTGAGTATTCCACTGATCATCACCATGATCGTTGCAATATTAACGGTACATCTTCCCAATGGCTGGCAAGCGATTGCGGATGCAAATGCCCCCTTTGCAAATGCGCAAGTCTTAGCATCTTCAGAAAAATTAGAAAAAGCACGTGAGATTTAACAAAACTATGGAAATTATGATTGGCTGACGTCTAGCGGTTCATTGGTGATTTTAAATAATGGAATCGAATTTGCTGCAACTTATTTGATTATGTTGTTGGCTTTGATTGTTCTTGGCGGAGGTCGGTATTTTAGTTCCGATTATTGGCTATCTCGATATATGAATAAATTTAGAAAGTAAGAGAATGACACAACAGGATTGTATGGCTTGGTTATGCCAAGCCATACTGATCAATCAAAGATCAATTAACCTTTCTGCACCAAATAACGATATTCAGTGTTGCTATGCTCATCTAGACTTTCTTCTTTGAGCAATAACTCATGTCCCAAATGCATACAAAACTTGGGAATATCCCATGATGTGGAAGGGTCCGTTGCAAACACTTCAACGATGTCGCCTGACTTTGCTCTACGGATCGCCTGATGTAACATCATCACTGGCTCGGGGCAACGTAACCCTCTCGTATTGAGTTGAACAGTAGCTAGGTTTGATTGTTCAGACATCATAAAACTCAAATATTCGAATTTTCATATTTTAACATAAAGGGACGATTTAGAAATCATCTACAAGTTTTGAAAAAACTGTACGTTTCTTGCATCGTTTTATTGATGCATATCTGCTTTTTCTTCGGTATGATGAAAATCATCTAATTGATATAGAGAGTCTTTAGGAAAGATCATGATCGAGGAATCCAGTCCGTCGTGGGGTATGCGTGGCCTAAGAAAATGGTTAGGTACTGCACCAGAAACCCGCGATGAATTACTCAAGTTAGTCCAAGACTCACGTCGCTTTTTAGAGCCAGATACTGTTGCTATGCTTGAGGGTGTTCTTGATCTGCCAGCAACAAAGATTCGAGAAGTCATGACTCCACGTACAGCGATGATTAGCTTACAAGAGGATGACCAATTACTTGATATCTTAGATGTCCTGATTGATTCAGCACATTCGCGTTTTCCTGTATTTTCAGCAGATCAAACTGATAATGTCGTTGGTGTTCTACTCGCAAAAGACCTTTTACCGTTTTTAACTGATCGCAATGTTAAAGTGGATATTCGCGCCTTAATGCGCCAGCCAGTTTTTGTCCCTGAAAGTGCGCGTACCGACCAAGTGTTGCGTATGCTCAAAAACACACAAACACATATTGCAATTGTGATTGATGAGTATGGTTCAACGTCTGGTTTAGTGACGCTTGAAGATATTCTTGAAGAAATTGTGGGTGAAATCGAAGACGAGCATGATATTGCAGATGAAGAAGCTTTATATATCGTGCCAGACAATGACCCAACCACAGCCAATACATGGATCGTTCAGGCGCTTACACCAATTGAACATTTCAACACAATTTTAAATGCTGATTTTTCTGATGATGAAGTTGAAACTATGGGCGGCCTGCTGCTACAAGAAATCGGTTTAGTCAGTGATTTACAAGGTCAAACCATTGAGCTTGATGACTGGCAATTTACCATTATTGAAGCAGATGCACGTACTATTCATCTGATTCGAGCTGTCCGTTCATGAGAACATATTTTGAAAAGCTGTTAAATCCTTCTCAACCGCAAAAACAGCTCCCCTTTATCGTTCCACTATTGATTGCACTCATTTCGGGTGCAATCTTTAGTTTGGCTCTTGCACCTTATTATTTTTGGTGGTTGGCGATTTTGTCACCCGCATTGCTATATGCGGTGTTACGCCAACGCAGTCCTAAACAAGCTTTTGTTTTAGGCTGGGCCTATGGATTTGGTTTATGGTTTGTTGGGGCATTTTGGCTCTACACTTCAATTCACGTCTATGGCGACACCAGTGCGATTCTAAGTGTGCTGATGATCGTCGTTATGGCGTTGTTGATGGGATTATTTACCGCCCTACAGACATGGCTATATCGTCGTTTTTTCCCAGAAACACCACTAACTTTTGCACCAATTTGGGTCTTGTTTGAATGGGCTAAAACGTGGGTATTTACTGGTTTTCCATGGTTATTTGCAGGCTATGCCTTTACTGAACGACTCTTAGATGGCTATGCACCATTGTTTGGTGTTTATGCTGTTTCATTCGTGGTGATTGTACTTGCTTGTGCCTTGGTCGAGATTTTAAGTCGACGTTGGTTTTGGGTGATTCCATCGGCATTATTGGTTTTAGGTGCATGGGCTGTCGGATATATTCAATTCGTACAACCTAAAGCCGCTAAACCGCTCAGTGTTTCGTTGCTTCAAGGTAATATTCCACAAGATCTTAAATGGTTAACTGAATACCAGATCAAGACCCTCGAAATTTATGCAACGTTAACGCGTAAAGAATGGGGTCGTGACCTGATTGTTTGGCCTGAGTCTTCAATTCCGTTATTCCAGACAGATATTCCTGAATTCTTAGCGGCAATGGATAGCCAAGCCCAAGCATCAGGGAGTGCATGGGTCACAGGTATTCCATATTGGGATATACCTAAATCACAACAAGTTGGTGAACCTCAATACTACAACAGCATTATGGCGTCTGGCAGCGACTCTTCTGGTTTATATAAGAAACAACGCTTGGTTCCATTTGGTGAATATATTCCTTTATCAGGGCTGCTGAAATGGGTACTACCCGCCATGCAAAATGATGTCAGTATGGCTGGTTTTTCTCGGGGTGAAGCGAATCAAAAACCCTTAACCGTTAAAGGACATGCTTTAGCTGCGGCGATTTGCTATGAAGTTGCCTATCCAAACCTAACACGTCGTAATGCATTGAATAGTGACTTTCTCATTACGGTTTCTAATGATGCGTGGTTTACGGGTACAGCAGGACCTTGGCAACATTTGCAAATGGTACAAATGCGTGCCAAAGAAAACGGTCGTTGGTTTATCCGTGCCACCAACACAGGTGTGACTGCGTTTATTGACCATCATGGTCATATTGTAAAGCAAGCACCAGTCGATCAAGAGTTTGTGCTACGTGGCGATTTACCCGCCATGCAAGGGCAAACGCTATATAGTCGTTTAAGTGATTACCCGATCCTGATCTTTTCAGTTCTTTTACTGATAATGGGTTGGTTCTATCGTCCTCGCAAGGTGGATGTTTCGTTCAAGTCACGGCGATAAGATAAAAAGAGCGTTTTAAAATAAAACGCTCTTTTTTTTGAATCAATAAAAATCAAAATACCAGTGATAATTGCACACTTAAATACGCGACTAAACTGGATAAAAATAACATCGGAATATAACGATAGGCTTTAAACAAAAGCTGCTCATAATTAGAAATGAATGCTTTATTATCCCAAACACTGGTTTTCAAAGCACTTAAAAAGCAAAGTACAAACCAAGCACTCAACATACTTAGTGCAAAAAAGCCAATCATGATTTGGCTACTGCCTTCTGTTGTTTGCCATAGATTTAATGCAGCTTGACTAATCGGCAACAAGCTTAAAATGAGCAACACAGATTTAAGCATGGCCCAATGAAACTGATTCAGTTCATCCAACACAAAAAAAGCTTTCATCTGCGACCTCCCCATATATCATATTTATGATTTAGATTTATTATGCAAAGCTTTGAACTAAAGGAAAAGACTAGACTTCCGTCATAAATCAAAAAACGTACAATTTATTTGATCTTAAATTAATCAGCAAAATTATTTAATTCAAGAGATAATCCTTGGATGAAATTCAAAGATATTCAAAAATTATCAAACGTTAAGTTTCGTAGGCTTACCGGTGTTAGTTGGGCTACATTTAACCTCATGTTGGCCGAGCTAAATAAGCATTTACCTCGTCATATTGGTAAAGGACGACCGCATAAATTACCGTTGGAAGATCGTTTGCTCTTATGTATAGAATATTGGAGAGAATATCGAACATTTTTCCATCTTGGTATGAGTTACGGTGTATCTGAAACGAGTGCAATTCGTATCACACGTGTTATTGAAGATACCTTAATCCGTTCTGGAAAATTCAACTTGCCAAAACAACTTCCTAATCGAGATGAAGTGGATTGGGAAGTTGTTGTGATTGATGCCACTGAAATATTAGTTCAACGTCCAAAAAAAACAGAAGAAATGGTATAGCGGTAAAAAAAAGCGACATACCTTTAAATTTCAGCTATCTATGCACTATATAACAGGTGAAATACTGAGTTGTATGTGGAAGTCATGGAAGCATGCATGATTTTAAAATATTTAAAAAAAGCATGAGGAAATTAAAATTTAAGCCCTTTTTTATCGTTGATAAGGGTTATTTAGGGATAAAGAAATTGGGTTTTGGATGCCTCATGCCATCTAAAGCAAAGAAAACTGAAAAACTAGATTCTGAATTAAAAAAGTTAAATAAAGAGATTGGTCGTAGACGAATTCAAGTAGAGCATGTATTTGGAAGGATGAAATGTTTTAAGATTTTATCTTGTGTATATAGAAATCGTCGTAAAAGATTAAACCTGCGGTTTAATTTACTTGCTGGCATATACAATTTAGATTGGGTGAAAGATAAACAATTAAATTGATTGAAAAATGATTTATGAAGGAAGTCTACTATTTTTATGCATAATTTCTTTTTCTTGTAACGATTAAATATGGGAATAGTTCTTATTATAACTATCAAATAATCAGTATTTTATTATATTTTTACATTTCAAATATTTAGATTATATTTTTGAATCAAGAAACATTATCACTTCACTCTTGATTTATTTAGTGATTGAGTGAAGTGATATCTTGAGTTAAAAATTATGGCTGATAATAAATATCTGCATCATTACCTTCACCACCTTCTTTACCATCCGCACCAAACGAATATAAATCAAATGAACGACCTTCTCGGCCAGGCATCACATATTGCAAATCATTTTCCCAACTGTCTTTCGGATAACCACCTTTAACATAACCACCTGGTAACCAGTTTTTTGCAGATGCTGGTTGATTAACCAAAGCATCTAAACCACCATCCTGCATTGATGGGTAACGGCCATTATCTAATTTATATTGATCTAATGCGCCAGCCACACCTTTTAAAGTAATGCTGGTGGTATCCACTTTGGCTTTTTCACCACGCCCCATCACATTGGGTACGATCAGTGCTGCTAAAACACCTAAAATTACAATCACCACCATTACTTCAATGAGGGTGAAGCCTGAGGCACGATTCATTCGAGCAGCGCTCGAACGTGCCGCAAGACGAGAAGCTTTGCTTCGAGTACCAGAATTCAAACTATGTTCAACATTGTGTTTATTCATTAAATTATTCATTTTCATCTCAAACATCAAATTTCCTAGATCATATTATTCATATTAATAATTGGCAACATAACCGCAATGACAATCACCAAGACAATCGCTGCCATAAAAACCAGCATCAAAGGTTCAAGCAACGCCAACATCGTTGATATAAATGTGGTGACCTCGCGATCCTGCATCGTAGATGCACGGTCTAACATGCGATCCAATTCACCTGATGCTTCACCACTTCGGATCATTTGTACCATCATTGGTGGAAAATAACCGCATCGCTCTAACTGCGTTGCCAAATTACCACCTTCTGTTACACGTTCCATTGCGACTTGAATCGCATCACGCACCACCCAGTTATTGCTCACTTCTGCACCAATGCGAAGTGCTTCTACTAAAGGTACGCCTGATCGAGTCAGAATAGACAGGGTGCTGGCAAATCGTGCCGCATTTATACCACGTGAAAGTTTACCAAATAGTGGCAGTCTGAGCGTTAATCGGTCAAATGCGTAGTGCCCTGCGGTGGTTCGTAAAAAACGTGTGAATAATACAATGACAATAAAAGCCAACAGCAATATCCCAATCCACGTCTGCTTGATGAATGCACTGGCTTTCATCAACAACACCGTAATCCAAGGCAATGCTTCTTTACTCTGCTCAAAAGTCTTCACAATTTCAGGAACCACATAGGTCATCAGCCCCATGACGATCGCAAATGACATCAGCATCAGAATAATCGGATAGATCATCGCACCCTGAATTTTCTTTTGCATGGCAAAACGATTTTCGGTGTAATCAGAAAGCTGATCTAAAATCAGATCTAAATGCCCTGAACGCTCACCTGCTGCTACGGTTGCGATATAAAGTTCGGGGAATCGTCCTGATTGTTGCATCGCTTGTGCCAGCGAATGACCTTCCATGACTTTTGAGCGCACGGATGACAGTAAGTTTTGCACATGCGATTTTTCGCTTTGTTTACTGACCGCACGTAATGCTTCTTCAAGTGGAATACCTGCAGCAACCAGTACCGAAAGCTGACGGGTCATTAAGGCTAAATCATAAGCACTAAAGCCTTTTTTAAACCATGCGTGCTGTTGCTGTTTATCTTTTTGTTCAACGGTTTCAACCGCAATCGGTGTCCATGCTTTATCTCGTAACTGTTGACGAATTTGACGTGCGGAATCTCCCTCAAGCACACCTTTGTGTTGCTTTCCAGAAGCATCAATAGCAGTAAATTGATAAGCTGGCATGGTTCTGTTCTAATTGTCCAAAATGTTGTTGTTAAGCTGCGTCCTTGTAAGGGATGAGAAGCCAAAGTGTCGCAAGTCATCTGAGGCAGATTGACCTTATGCACAGCACTGTAGCACAGGGCTGATTGATATTTCATCCATGTCTTGCTTTATCAGCTAAAATGATCCAAACAAGGTATGAAATCGTACCATTTAACACATGAATAAAGCCTATATGCCTACCGAAAATTCTAACGCTATTCTTTACCGTATTCGAGTCGCCATACCTGTATTTGTGTATGACATGTTTGACTACACAGTCAGTGCTGAGCAATATGCACAAGCACAGGTGGGTGCACGCGTTGCAATTTCTTTTGGTCGACAAAACCTTGTTGGCATTATTACTGAAAAAGTTGATCCTAACGAGCCATTTACGGGACAATTCAAGCTTAAAGCCATCACTGAACTACTCGATCAGCAGGCCATTATAGATCAGCAAGTTTTAACTTTGGTGACATGGTCAGCGCAATATTATCAATTCCCCATTGGCGAAGTCATGCAAAGTGCCTTGCCTACATTATTAAGACAAGGACGTGCTTTAGATATTCTATTTCACCAGTGGAGTATTGTACCGCACGGCAACCCTGATGCGTTATTAAAACGCTCTCAAAAACAATATGATGCTTACCAAGTATTAAAATTACATCCGCAGGGCACGACTGAAAATATTTTAAATTTGAGTGGCGTAGAAACAGCAACACTGAAAGCATTAGAAAAAAAGGGGCTGATTGAGTGCCGTCTTGAACCGCATGATTTCACCCCGACGCCTGTGCAATTGGCACAAGTTCCTCTCACCCCAAATGAAGATCAAAAGAAAGCCATTCAACAGATACTGAAAGCACAACAGCATTATCAAGCCTTTTTACTCGATGGCTTAACTGGTAGCGGTAAAACCGAAGTGTATTTGCAAGTGATGTATGAAGTGTTAAAACAAGGCAAACAAGTATTAGTACTGGTGCCTGAGATTGGTTTGACCCCACAAACAGTTGCTCGGTTTAAATCACGTTTTCATTGTGATGTGGCATTGATGCACTCTGGTTTAAATGATTCGAAACGCTTGCAAGCATGGCAACATGCACAAGCAGGCAAAGCATCAATCATAATCGGCACTCGCTCAGCGATTTATACACCACTTCCTCATCTCGGCTTAATCATCTTAGATGAAGAGCATGACCTCTCCTACAAACAGCAAGAAGGCTTTCGCTATCATGCCCGAGATGTCGCATTATATCGGGGGCATTTGCAAGGCTGCCCTGTGATTCTAGGCTCTGCAACACCGAGTATTGATAGTTATCATCTGGTGGAATCTGGAAAACTGCATTTGCTTGAACTCAATCAACGTGCTGGTGTCGCTGTACTCCCCAAAATGCATGTAATTGATTTAAAAATTGCTAAGAAAAAACATGGTATCAGCCAAAATTTAATCGAGCAGATCAAACTCACCTTAGAGCGCAAAGAACAAGTGCTGATCTTTCTCAATCGTCGGGGTTATGCGCCGATTCTGATGTGTGAAAGTTGTGGTTGGCAAGCCAATTGTCCTCATTGTGATGCTCACTTTACCCTGCACTCTCAGCCTTATCATTATTTGCATTGTCATCATTGCGGTACGATTCATCGCCTCCCTGATGATTGCCCTGCATGCCAAAAAAAGACCCTCAAAACCATCGGTGCAGGCACGGCAAAACTTGAAGAACATTTACAAGAGCTGTTCCCTCATCACGAGGTCATTCGAGTCGATCGTGACAGCACCAGTCGTGTCGGAAGTTGGCAAAAAATCTATGATCGTATTCAACAGAACAAACCTAATATTTTGTTAGGTACACAAATGCTGGCCAAAGGACATCATTTTCCACATGTGACGCTGGTGGCGATTTTAGACATTGATGCAGGTTTGCTCAGTGTTGATCTACGTGCGCCTGAACGTACCGCACAATTGATTGTGCAAGTTGCAGGCCGTGCAGGTCGTGGAGAACATAAAGGTAGTGTTTATTTACAAAGCCTGCGCCCAGATCATCCCATGCTCACCACTTTGATTAAGCATGACTATCGGACTGTCGCGAAGCAAATGCTGGCAGAACGCAAGATCGCCATGCTGCCCCCTTATCGTTATACGGTGTTGGTTCGTGTGGAATCCAAAGATCGAGCATATAGCCAACAATTCTTAGCTGAAATCGCGCAACAATTCAGAACGATGGCTGCTGATCTAGTCGATATATGGGGACCGATCCCAGCACCGATGGAAAGAAAGGCAGGACGTTTCCGTGCCCACATGGTGATTTTGTCTGCTGATCGGGCAAAATTGCATTTTTATCTGCGCCAATGGTGGCAACAAGTGGTACATTTACCTCGTCTACATCAACTCAGACTGTCGATTGACGTAGATCCACAAGAGTTTAGTTAACCCTACTTAATATGTCAGACATAAAATCTCACATGAAATATGAAACTCGAAGATGTCATTCACAACCTGCATGGTTCATTTAATATATTGTTTCCGCGATATATTGGATCGCTGAAAGAAGTAAACAGGTTTTGTGGATGACAAATGGTTTTGCCTACTTTTCCCGAAAGAAAAGTAGGTCGAACCGAAGGTTTGTCCTAAAATTGGATGAGATCTCTGCAAGACTCCGTCATAATCATCCATGAATTAAAAAATTAGAAACAAGTTAAATCCGATGTAGGTTGCTTAATGTCTTTATTACTCCCGATCATTTTTTTACTGGCTGCGACTTTAATTTTTGTTCCAATTGCAAAACGCTATGCCGCAAGCACTGTTTTGGGTTATCTCATTGCAGGGCTTTTGCTTGGCTCAAGTGTGTTCGCACTGATCACCGATACACAACTGATTCGCCAATTAACAGATTTAGGCATGATCATGTTGATGTTCTTTATTGGTTTCGCTTTTCGTCCTCGACACCTCTGGGCACAACGTCGCAGCATTTTAAAAAATAGTGGTTTTCCATTCAGCGTTATCAGCATCATTTTGGTGAGTGTCTGCTTTCTGTTGTTACAAAATCTTCTCAGCAGTATTATTCTCGGTATTGCCTTGGCATTTTCTTCAGTCACTTTAATTCAGCAACTACTGCATCAAAAACAACAACTCAATAGTACATTTGGGCAGTCAGCCTCGAATACCCTACAATTTCAAGTTTTCATTGCGATTATTTTAATTGCACTTTTCCCCTTATTAGAAGATACCGCAACCACTCAACACGGTATTGCTTATTTTGCTGCGATCATTGCCACTGTTTCAGGTTTGTTCTTGGCCAGTCGTTATTTGGTTCGTCCTGCATTTCGCTTCTTGGCCCGTCATCATAGTCTTGAACTCATTCCAATACTGAGTTTATTGGTGGTTGTCGCAGTTATTTTAATCATGGACATTCTCAACATTCATGTGTTGATTGGCGCATTTCTCGCAGGATTATTACTCGCAGAAACCGAATTTAAAGCAGAAGTTGAACGCATTATTCACCCTTTTAAAGATGCGGCAATTGGACTGTTTTTCCTTGCAATCGGTTTGGGGCTTTCACTTAGTCCCCTATTGCAATCACCGTTATTGATCCTCGCATCTATTCTTGTTTTAGTGATCATTAAAGCAGGCGTGGTTGCTGCTATCAGCTATTATCAACATCGTCATGCCAAGTTAAGTACCCTGCTTGCAGTGACGTTGGCACAAAGTGGAGAGCTGTCATTTATCCTGCTAAAAATTGCTGAAAGTGAAAATGTATTCGCCTCTAATATGCTCGAATCGACCATGCTGATTGTTTTTGGTTCAATGCTACTCACGCCATTATTGTATTGGTTATTCAACGCTAAAATATTGCCGATGATGCTGAAAAAAATAGCTATTCCAACTGAAGATATACCACAACATCCAATTTTGATTGTCGGTTTTGGTCGTTTCGGGCAAGTGGTCGCTCGAGCTTTACATGCGCAAGGCAAGCAATTCAGTATCATTGACAGTAACCAGCCAGATGCTGATTTTGTGCAAAAATACGGGCATTGTTTCATTGATGCCGATGTAAGCCAAGTTGAAAACTTACGTGCGGCTGGAATTGAGCATTGTAAATTACTGATCCTTGCCATTGATGATGTGGAAGACAGTATGAATCTAGCACGTTATCTGCGTTTGAATTATCCAGACTTGAATATCATGGTTCGTGCCCGAGATCGTCACCACACCCATCTACTCAATGGTTTAGGTATTCAACATATTTGGCGTGAAACCTACGCATCATCATTGAATATGGCACAACAAGCGTTAATTGAAACAGGTCTTTCCAACGAAGAAGCGCAATTACAGATTGAACAATTTAAACAACAAGATCAGCAACTGTTTGAGCAACAGCATTGGTCACATGCTGAATATGATTTGATTGGTGCTTATCCAAATGCAATTGCGGAACTCGAATACTTGTTTGAAAATACAAAAATCATCGCCCAAGATCGTGTGCCGGATGAACAAACTAAACAAAGTGATGCAAATTCACCGCATGAAACATCTTGAGTTTTAGCAAACAGACACCATTATTGACTGCATAACCATTCACCTTTTTATAAAAGCCCTAAGCGCTTTTCAAGGCAAAGCATTGCTTTGTTTCCCCAATACGGGGTGCTGGAGAAAAATATGTCTGATTTACGCCAACGCTTTTTTATTGAAGATAGTCCTATCCGCGGTGAAATAGTTCATTTAGAAGAAGCACTGCAAACCATTTTGGCGAAACGTGAGTATATGCCTGCGGTACAAAGCTTATTGGGTGAAATGTTAAGTGCAACAGCCTTACTTGCAAGCACCATGAAAATCCAAGGGCGTATTAGCTTACAAATTCAAGCAAATGGCACATTTAAATGGGCAATGGCGGAATGTAACCATTTAGGTGAAGTGCGTGCTTTGGCTGATTATGAAGAAGATCCACGCTTCGCCGAAGGTACAGATAGTCGCACTGTGCTTGCATCATTAACCAATCCAATTTTGTTCATCAATATTGAACCTGAACATGGCGAACGCTATCAAGGTATTGTTCCACTCGATAAACCGACTTTGGCAGGTTGTTTAATACAATACTATGATTTATCCGCACAAATCCCAACCCATATTGTCCTAGCGACCAATAGTCAACGTTCAGGTGGTTTATTGATTCAACTGCTTCCTCGTAATGAAGAGGAACAGGAGTTCGTTGATGAAGATTTATGGCCACGCTTAACCCTGCTGACTGAGACCTTAAAGCCAGAAGAACTCACTGATCTTTCAGCTAATGAAATTCTTTATCGTTTGTATAATGAGGAAGAAGTGCGTTTACCTGAGGCTGAGCAATTAAAGTTTGGTTGCACCTGTTCTAGAGAGCGTTGTGCCAATGCTTTGATTCAAATTGGTGTAGCGGCGGTGCATGAATCCCTTGAAATCCAAAATCCAATTCAAATGGATTGCCAATGCTGTAACACACGTTATGAGTTTACCGCTGAAGAAGCTTTAGGTTTGTTTGGTGAGCATTTGAGTTAATCAAAAACAACTCCTGTGTTATCTACATGGGAGTTGATTCATTCATCAATACTTGCATACCCTAATTGACCATTTCTGAAAACTTCAATTTTACGAATTTCTTCCATTGTTGCATTTAGTTCGCCATATATTAAATACGGTTCATCAACAAAATTATGAATCCATTGTACTTTCCAATACCGCATAGATTATCCCTAAGTGCATTAAGCGATCTATTTTTATACTAGTTTTTCTATTTTTTGAAACAATATCAACACATATCCTCTCTGTTCTTTCTTGCTCAATCGTCAAATAATGGAATAAAAGTAAAACATTATGACAATAGACTATGGCAAAGAATTATTACGAAGAACTAGGTGTTGCACGCGATGCCTCAGCTGATGAAATCAAAAAAGCCTATCGCAAACTGGCGCGAAAATATCATCCTGACGTCAGCAAAGAGGCGGATGCTGAAGCCAAAATGCAAACGATCAATGTCGCTTATGACACCTTAAGTAATGCCGAAAAGAAAGCTGAATATGATCAGATGTTAGATCACCCACAAGGCTTTGCAGGTTTTGGTCAAAATAGCAATCAAGGCAGTGGATTTGATAGTTCACAATTTTATCGTCAAAGTTCGGGAGACAATACTGACTTTAGTGGTTTTGAGGATTTATTTGGTCGCTTCGGTTCTGGATTTGGTGGTGGTCAACAACGTTCGCAACGCCAACAACGTAGCTATCGCGGTGAAGACCAACATGCCAGCATTCAAGTCGATTTATCTGTCGCCTATCAAGGCTCAACTCAACAAATTAGTTTGCAAATACCAACCTACAATGCCTATGGCGAACCAGAAATACAGCGTAAGACACTAGAGGTTAAAATTCCAAAAGGGATGAAAGAAGGTCAACAAATCCGCTTAAATGGACAAGGACAAAGTGGTATCAACGGCGGTGAAAACGGTGATCTTTATATCGAAATTCAATACAATGATACCGATCGCATCCGTGTAGAAGGTGCAGATGTATACCAAACCATTGATGTCAGTCCTTGGGAAGCTGGTTTAGGACAAAATATTGGGGTGAATACACCTGCAGGACAACTTAATGTCAATTTACCTAAAAATGCAAAAAATGGGCAACAATTACGTTTAAAAGATAAAGGCATTCCAAACAAAATCGCAGGACATCTTTATCTGATCATTAACATCGTTTTACCACCAGCACATAGTGAACAAGAGCAACAAGCCTATCAGCAATTTGCTGATGCTTTCTCCTCTTTCCAACCTCGTGCAAGATAAGGAGTAAGATCATGACAACGATTCAATACAAAGAAATCCAATATGATGGTCACTGCCAAATTGAAATCATTGATGAACAAATGGCACTAGACCTTGAACGCTTTGCTGAAACTTGTGGTCAAAGTACAGAATGGGTACTTAAACTGATTGATTACGATATTTTGCAAGTTCAAGTTGATCCGCAAAGCTATCAATTTATTGGTGAAGATGTGGCTCGCGCACGTCGTGCTTATCGTTTACAACGCGACTTTGACGCGAGTTTATCGGCAGTTGCGGTTATGCTGGATTTGATTGATGAAGTACAACAACTGCGTAAACAGTTAAAACATTTTCATTAAAAAAAGTCCGCATTTAGCGGACTTTTTTGTATTGCTCAGCGTGATTACGCTTGTTCAATATCTTTCATGGTCAATTTGATACGACCACGATTGTCTACATCAGCAACCTGAACTTTAAGTTCTTGGCCTTCTTTTAAGACATCAGACACATTCGCAATACGCTCATTCGAGATTTGTGAAATGTGAAGTAAACCATCTGTACCCGGCATGATGTTTACAAACGCACCGAATTCAACGATACGAATCACTTTGCCATCATAGATTTTACCTGGTTCAACTTCAGCAGTAAGCGCTTGGATTTTTGCAATCGCAGCTTTAGCAGCCGCTTTAGTTTCACCAAATACGCGAACTGTACCATTATCTTCGATATCAATCGCAGCTTTGGTTTCTTCAGTAATGGCACGAATCGTTGCGCCACCTTTACCAATCACATCACGGATTTTGTCTGGGTTAATGGTGATCACTTCAAATGTCGGTGCATGTGCATTGATTTCAGGACGTGCACGTGAAATCACTTTGTTCATTTCATTGAGGATGTGCATACGACCAGCAAATGCTTGGTTAAGTGCAGCTTCCATGATTTCTTCAGTGATGCCTTCAATCTTGATGTCCATTTGAAGTGCAGTAATACCATTGGCAGAACCAGCAACTTTAAAGTCCATATCACCTAAGTGATCTTCATCACCTAAGATGTCAGAAAGAACTGCAAAACGTTCGCCTTCTTTCACTAGACCCATTGCGATACCCGCAACTGGCGCTTTCAATGGAACACCTGCATCCATAAGTGACAATGAAGCACCACATACAGAAGCCATTGAAGATGAACCATTCGATTCAGTGATATCAGATACGATACGAATCACGTACGGGAAGCGATCTGCTGCAGGAAGAACAGCCTGAACACCACGACGCGCTAAACGGCCATGACCGATTTCACGACGTTTAGGACCTGATTCACGACCTGTCTCGCCTACAGAGTATGCAGGGAAGTTATAGTGCAACATGAAGTTGTCAGTTTTAGTACCCGCAAGTGTATCGACCATCAACGCATCACGTGTATTACCTAAAGTCGTTGTCACTAAAGCTTGCGTTTCACCACGTGTGAATAATGCAGAACCGTGCGCACGACCTAATACACCCACTTGAACGTCGATACCACGAACTGTTTCAGTATCACGACCATCAATACGTGGTTTACCAGACAAGATATTGTCACGTACGGTACGGTATTTAAGCTCTTCAAATAATTCGTTTACTTCGTCAGCAATACCAGTTTCGTCATTTTCAGGAACGAATTGTGCAACTGCTTCTGCATAAAGTGCATCAAGTGCTGCGTAACGGTCTTGTTTTACCGCAATGGTATATGCATCAGAGATTTTTGCTTCAAACGCTGCTTTTAATTGCTCAAGCAGTGCTTCGTTTTTAGTTGGCGCAACCCAAGTCGATTCAACTGCACCCGCAGCAGCAGCAAATTCTTTAATCGCTTGAATCGCGATTTGCATTTCGTCATGACCAAAAAGTACAGCACCGAGCATTTGGTCTTCTGAAAGTTCTTTCGCTTCAGATTCAACCATTAATACTGCTGATTCTGTACCAGCAACCACAAGGTCAAGATCGCTTTCTTTTAACTGCTCATGGTTCGGGTTAAGAACGTATTCACCGTTGATCAAACCAACACGTGCACCAGCGATTGGACCACGGAATGGAACAGATGCAATTGACATTGCAGCTGAAGTACCAAGCATTGCAGCAATATCGGCATCCATCGTTTTGTCAGAAGAAATAACCGTTGCTGTTACTTGGATTTCGTTATAGAAACCTTCTGGGAATAATGGACGGATTGGACGGTCAATGAGGCGTGAAATTAAAGTTTCAGCTTCAGACTGACGACCTTCACGTTTGCCATAACCACCTGGGATACGACCCGCAGCATATTGTTTTTCTTGATAGTTAACAGTAAGTGGGAAGAAGTCTTGCCCTGCTTTTGCTTTAGGCTGAGCTACCACTGCTACAAGTACAGTAACGCCACCCATAGTGACCACAACAGTATTCGCTTGACGTGCAACACGACCCGTTTCTAAAACAACTTGATGTTGACCAAATTGGAATTCTTTACGAATGATATTAAACATTGACATGTATTTTAATTTCCTAGTTTTAATTCTAGTGAGACCCCTAAGGTTTGGCATTCAGACTACAACTGCTGTGTAGATAAATGACAAAGCTTAGAAGCCATCGCACTAGACCAAAGATTTTTAAAAAAGTTAAACACAAAGAAGGAGCGAACATGCGCCCCTTCTATAAAATCACCTAAGATAGATTAGGTGAAACTTTCTTCTCAGCGATAAAGCACTGTGACATGCGAAATACCGAAAACAAAGCCAAATCGAATTAACGACGTAAACCTAGTTCGCCGATCAAAGCAACATAACGACCGTGATCTTTACCATTTAAATAGTCAAGAAGTTTACGACGTTGGTTAACCATACGAATCAAACCACGACGACTATGGTGGTCGTGTTTGTGTTCTTTAAAGTGGCTCTGTAAATCATTGATTTGAGCAGACAATAAAGCAACTTGTACTTCTGGTGAACCAGTGTCGTTTTCAGCACGAGCAAATTTAGCGATGATCTCTGCGCGATCTGCGTTTGTTAAAGCCATTCGATTTCTCCGAGATGCTTAAAAAAATAAATGATATTGATCAGTTCTAAGAACTGACTGCCGTGCATCACTACAGCAAGTTGGCTATTTTAAGTGATCTCTGACTATATTGCAAAAATGTTTTAACGACACGGGCATTTCGGCAGCTGACAGCCCGTATAAAAAGATGCACACTAGCTGAGTTCTGTTTTCAATTTATGACAGAAATGAAAGAAAAACGAAAAAATGCGAGGGAATCGTGAAAATTTTATCAACCAATACCTGTTATGTACCCCATGATTTAAATCAAGTCATTCGCTCCAAAGATGAAGTTGCTGCTGAAATCGGGGGAATGACCGATGCTCAGATTGGAAAAATTTGGAACAGTGTCGAACACTTGTACAAAACAGGTAACTATCCTCTGATTACCTTGTGTCTACGTCGAAAAGGACAGATTCTAATTAACCGTAGTATTGGTCATGCTCAAGGCAACTCGCCTGATGGCTTAGCCGCCGATGCCAAAGTCGGGACACCAGATACACCTGTTTGCTTATTTTCGGCATCTAAAATGGTCACAGCCATGCTGATCCATATGTTAGATGAACGCGGTGATCTAAATTTACTTGATCCGATTAGCTACTATATTCCTGAATATGGCGTAAATGGGAAACGTCGTGCGACCCTCTTCCATCTACTCTCCCATCGCGGTGGCATTCCTCGTATTGACAGTGAAGTCACACCAGAACTGCTGTTTAATCAAGAAGAAATCTTAAAACTGCTGTGTGCAGCCAAACCGGTATCGCCTTCAGGAACGCATCTTGCTTATCATGCCGTCACCGCTGGCTACATTTTAGGTGAAATTGTACAGCGAGTCACAGGTCAAAGCGTTCGTGAGTTTTTGGCGAAAAACATAGAAAAACCGATGGGCTTGGACTACTTTAACTATGGTCTAAAACCTGAATATCGTGCCGATGCCGCGCTCAACTACGCAACAGGCATTCATCCAAGCTTGGGCACAGATCATTATCTACATCGTGTATTGGGCGGTGGTTTGCAGCTTGCAGTTGATGTCACCAACGATACTCGGTTTATGGATACGATTTGCCCCGCAGGAAATATTTATACCAGTGCTGAACAAGCAGGTCGTTTCTTTGAAATGTTGTTGAGTGGTGGTGAATATCAGGGCAAACAAATCATGAGTGCCAAAACGGTTTTTCGTTCGACGCTACCAACATCAGGGATCAGTTTAGATCGCACTTTACTGGCACCAATGCGTTATGCTTTAGGTCCTATGCTCGGTAGTAACCCGATTGGTTTATTTGGCCCGATGACTGGACAAGCTTTTGGACATATCGGTTTCTCTAACATTTTATGTTGGGCTGATCCTGAGCGTGATATCAGTGTCTCACTTTTAACGACTGGAAAATCTGTCGTCGGAACTCATTTACCTGCTCTGGCAAAAACCCTCTATCAAATCTCAAGCAATTGTCCGAAAATCCCAAAAGATCAACGTCGCTCATTGTTTGCAACTGATCGTACGGAAAATGATTTGGTTTAGCGGTTTAACATTCAAATCCATACAAAAAAGCCCAAGTTTTAGCTTGGGCTTTGCGCTTAATTTTTATTGTTTTCATTTTTATTTATTTTTGTTATTTATCTTTTTATTTACGATCATTCAAACCCTCTGAATGAGATTCACACATCATTTTTCTTATATAACTGAAAAGAATTTTCTTCTCTTTATACTGATCATTCTGTCACAACCAATTGTGGAGAAAAATAGCATTTCTCTTATCTCCTTGTAAGTTAAAACGTACGATTCTGTATAACAATTAACTTAATAATTAAAAATAACTGTCTAACAATGAAGTGGGGAACAAAACGATTTATTGAAGTATCAAACGGGTCGATTCCGTTTCACTTAAACAGCAAAATCCATCAAAGTGTGAATGTTCACGCTTTGAAATCAACCGATATTAAAGGTCACTATTTTTAGGCTTTTATTTGTAAAAATAAAAAAGCCCTGTAGTCTCTCCCAAAACTACAAGGCTTAGCGGCTGTAAGTTTCCTCTTTTATCACTTACTTCACTGTAAGTTCGCTGTCATCACGACGTTATTATTATATTTTTGCGATTTACCTAGTTTTCCCTACTAGGCTCTTTGTGTGTCCATAATCTCAAAAACACACAGATAGCTCTAGCGCCAATTGCTTGAATCCTTGTAAGCATTTTCTTACAAAGTTGTGAACTTTGAAGTATAAGTTCACAATCCATCCAAATTGATCTTTTGTACTAAACCACTACGACGAACCGTTCGAATTGTAAGTGCTTGTAATAACGCATTTGGATCGGCCAAAAGTGTGACTACTTTTTTTGCACGAGTAATCGCCGTATAAATCAACTCTTGGCTAAGCAGTTTTTCCGCTGCTTGATCAAGTACCACTGCCGTATGACTAAACTCAGAACCTTGTGATTTATGAATGGTCAGAGCGAAAGCCGTTTGCATATTTCGAGGCAAACGATGTGCAGCAATCCATTTATTTAAACTCGGAAAAAATACCTCAAATTGCTGCGATTGGCTACGATGTTTAAAGCAAATTCCAATATCGCCATTGGAAATCCCAAGTTGGTAGTCGTTATACGTCATCATCACAGGACGACCCACGTACCAATCCCCGATTGCAATCTGTTTAAGTTGTTGGTTCAACCATTGTTCAGCAAAACGATTGAGTTGCTCTATTCCTAAAGCACCATGTCGTACTGCGGCTAAAATCCGATAATCATCAAAAGACTGAATGACTCGTTCTATTTCATGTTCAGGGTCAATCGATTGTAGATAATTTTTTAACGCATCCACATAGCCCTGAAAACCATACATTAATTTTTGTTGATACGGTTCAACCTCAAAAGCAGGTTGTTGTGGCAAATACTCCAGTTGAATCAGGTCTGGCATGCCCTCTGACAGTGCAATGGCTTGCAAGGTTGAAGGTGCTACGATTTCCGATTCAAGTTTGGGCAGTACAGCGTGATGTTCTATTTGATCTTGCTGTGCTTGAATAAACCGTGCCAACTGTCCAATTTTGGCTTCATCAGAGAAACGGCGACTATTTTTCAGTTGTACTCGATTTTCGGTCAAGGCTTCAACTTGTTGTAAATCTGCCAAAACTGAACCGACATCGACCGAAGCCAATTGATTGGCATCACCCAATAAAATAATACGACATGAATCAGGCACTGCTTCAAACAATAAAGTAGCGAGATTGAGATCCAGCATCGATGCTTCATCGACCACGATGACATCATATGGCAAAGGTTGTTTGGCGTGAAAGCGAGGAATCTGCTGATGCCCTAGACCGAGTAAACGATGCAGTGTCTGCGTGTTTTGATGACGTAATTCATCGGTGACTAAACCTGATTCAAGCAGTTTGGGGTCATTAAATGAGTTTTGCAGTGCCTCTTGCATCCGTTGCGCCGCTTTACCTGTCGGTGCAGCCATGGCAATACGAATATCAGGAATTATCTGATTCAGCGCCGCAATAATTCTAGCCAAGGTATAAGTCTTACCTGTACCTGGTCCACCAGTAATAATGCTGAGCCATTGTTGCATTACCATTTTCAACGCCGCTTGTTGATATTCATCATTCAATAGGGCTTGATAGCTTGAAATATCCATTGCCTGAGTCGTTTGTCGCTTTAATCGACAAATCTGATCAGCGAGGCGTTGTTCTAAGTTCCAATATCGGTATAATGCCAAGCCCTGCTGATCATAGACGCATGGGGCAACTTGAATCGCTGCGATTTCGCTGCTTACAGCCAAATCACCCAAAGCTTCAAGCTGTGTTGAATCTACTTCAATGCAACTGTCGCCTTCTAAGCTAGCTTCAACCAGTTGTTGTAAGATAACTGATGCGCTAACTGCTTGTGCAGATTGAGAAAATGGGGCTTGTGAGAGATAACTACTCCACGTATTTAGCCAAGGTAAAGCTTCCGACTGATTACTGATTTGTTTGTCCACAGAGTTATCCTCAAACTTACCCACACGCTTGTCCACAAGTTTATGAACAGACTTATCCACAAAATAAGTTTTTGTTTAATTTAAAATCATTCACTTTATCTACACCATTTTTCCAGATTTATCTTCAGTAAAATACCCAAGAATTGCATCTAAACGTAGGATAAATTCATCCTCAGGTTTCCAGTAGAAATAACCCTGCTGTGCTTGTCCGTTCATACCCCGTAAATACAGATACGACGCGCCACCCAAATGCTGCTGCATATCATAGTTCTGCAATTTCACCTGCAAATAACGATGTAATGCCACCAGATATAATGCCGCTTGCAGCCAATAGCTTGACAGCGACATACTTTCAGCAATCTGAATCGCTTGATAATCTGCCTGATCACTGCCTAAGTAATTACTTTTATAATCAGCAATATGGTAACGCTGCCCATCAAAATACACCAAGTCAATCGAACCATTGAGATACCTCGCTGATTTGGCTTCAAGCAACTCAGGCATGTGGATGTCGTATTCTTCAAATAGTTGTTGCACTCGCTGCATAGCAAGGACACGATCAGACAAGGCCAAATAGAATGGGCATTCTGAAAGATATTGCCCTGTCGTCAATTGTTGTAATTGAAAGCCTTGATTCAGAGGTGTTGCCAATACTTCACGTAACCACACAGCCATCCATTGATATAATTGTTGTTCAGCATTCTCCTGTTCTGGAAAATGTTGTTGATATTGACTCAGTAAATCTAACCATAAGCTTTGATAGGTATTTTTAAAACGGCGGCGAATTTCTTCTATCCATGTTTCAGGATGTTGAAAATCAATCTGTTCAAAGATTTCATGCAGGAAATTCCCTGCCAACGTCCCTTTCGGAAAATATTGTTTAATCCAAGCAATCGGCTCAGCGCTTACTGCGTTCGTCGTAAGTTGTAGATTTAATTCGTCCTCCGCTTGCTCAAAAGCTTGATCCGCATTGGCCAGCCGATCAACACGATTGGCTTTGTGTTTGAGATGCTGTGCCAAATAACTAAAGCTGGTTTTAGCCCGAGCATAAAAACGCTGCTCGGGTAAAGGCTGTGCAGAAACAAAGATTTCCTGTTGGGCTTGCTGAGTCTGCAACGCTTGTGGACGATCTAAGATCAAGTGCTCATCGGCACTATAAGGATATTGGAAGCTTTCACCTTGATTCTTCCAAAACGCCAAACCTGAACGTTTATTTTTATCGCACTTTTCAGGCTCAAATACCGCATAAACACGATGACTGGCTCGCGTCAGCGCCACATACCATAAACGATTTTGTTCAGCTTGCGCACGTTGCTGATGTTGATCCAATTCAATTTGTTGTAAGAAATTTTTATCGGCGATCGCCACCACACGCTGGGTGCGTATCTGTCCTGTCTCGGGTACTTGAATTTCAGTCGTTGAGAAATTTAAAGTCTTCTGCATTTCAGAAAATGCTTTGTTCGCTCCGAGTAAGAAGACGATTTTAAATTCCAAACCTTTGGATTGATGAATGGTCATCAACTGCACACCCGCTTCGCTAGAAAGCTTTTGCTCCAATTCCCACTCGCGATCGCTGGGTGAATGCAGTTGTTTTAAATACCAGTGATACAGGTTCTGTATACCTTGCACATGTTCACTGTGCTGACTCAAAATATCGCTAAGATGACGCAAATTCACCACAGCGCGTTCATTATCTTTGCTTTGAGTTGCCACCAATTGCTGCCAGATACCAAACTGATTTAAGCAGCGTTGCCATGCAGATAAAAAACCTTGATTCGACCACATTTCACGGATCTCATCGAACTGCTGAATATAATGGCTCAGTCCTTCCGCACTTTGTTCAAGTGCCAATAATCGAGTGAGATCAAAACCAAATAAACGGCTCAATAAAGCGCGTTTTAACTTTGCTTCATCATAAGGATGAAGCAAAGCGGTTAGCAACGCTCCCACATCCTGCGCAATCGCTGAATCAAAGACACTGCGTTTTGATGGTCGATTGACCCGAATGCCCAAGCGCTGCAATACGTATTGCACTTCATCCAATTGACGGTGGCTACGTGAAAGCACCGCAATATCATCTTCACAAATGGCTTTTCGACCATCACCTTCTAAGTACAATTGCTGCAAATGGGCTTGATTGAGTAAGCTTAGAATTTTCCAAGCCACTTGGGTTGCTTGTTCATTGCCATCCTGAAGCTGTAACCAACGTAAAGGTGCAGGATTGATCTGCTCATCTTCAATCAGAGCAGGATGTGGACGTGAACCTGCCTGAATCGGGTCATAAAGTACCTGTTCGCCAAAATCCATTTGTCGCTGAAACAACACATCTACCACCTCGACCAATTCTTTGACCGAACGATGGTTATGAATCAATTTATACTCACGCCCCTGCTTGGCCATAATGTCTTGATAGGCATTCAGGAAGGTCAGCATATCGCCACCACGGAAACCATAAATCGCTTGCTTACGGTCTCCGACCATAATCATGCAACCTTTTTGATAGCGCTGTGGATGCCGCCAAATACTGGCCAACATATCATCTTGATCTTGGTTGGTATCCTGAAATTCATCCACCAAAATCAACGGATATCGTGCCTGCACAAACACCGCAAAACGTTGTCCTTGCTCACCTTTTAAGGCTTCTGATAGGGTTTTGATTTGCTGAGCAAAAGTAGTTTCACCTTTTTGCTGCAATACTTGTGGTAAACGCTTCTTCACTTCGAGACACAAATAGGCTTTTAAATAAACCTGCAACTGTTCGAACTGCTGCTGTGTTCGCTGTAGCGATTGGCAAAGTTTTTGAAGTTGTAAAATCATCGGATGTTGATAAAAACCATCCGCCACCTCAGCAGGACACTTCTTAAAAATCTTCTGGTGGTCGAGCTTATCTAAAAACTTAAATACAGCCTCTCGTGCATCGGCAAAATAGGCATCAAACACTTGTACATTCTCAGTATCTGAGAGGGCTTTTAATAGCTGTGGTAACGCTTCGCAAAATAATTTATTAAAAGCATTGTTACGGAAAGACGTGCCATTAATATGAGAATAATAAGCGCCGTCTAAATTAAAATATTCAGCCAAAGTACTGAGCTCAATTTGCTGTGCTTGTTGTTGCCATTGTTGTAGCTGCGCCAGCTCAATTTCGGGCATTTCAGGCAACTTAAACTGGGCAGAGCTAAAATTCAGCGAGCTTTCCACCATCCCAACAAAATGATCGACACTTTTCAGTCCGCCCACGCTATACAAGGCATCAATGACCTGTTGTGGCTGTGATTGAATCCATTCTCGTAACACATCATGAATCAACTGGCGGGTATAACTTTTCGCATCTTCGGTAATCTGCGCACGTTCAATCTTGCCACTTTCAAAAGCAAATTCTCTTAACAGCTTTTGGCTAAAACTATCCAATGTACCAACGAATAATTCATCCAACTGATCAATGACGAGTTTTAAACGCTCGCAAGCATAGGCAATACGTGGTGCAAATGTTTGTAAAATATGCTGTTTAAGCGGATCAGATTCTTGCGCTGCAAGTTTGTAAATATCGGCATCTAATCGCGTGCGTAATGGTTCTAAATATTGATGAATCTCAACCAAACGCGCACGAATGCGGCTTTTGAGTTCTGCGGCAGCAGCACGGGTAAATGTCGTCGCAATCACCTGATTGGGCAGATATTTTTCTAATAAAATCCGAACCATCAAGCTTGATAAGGTATAGGTTTTCCCTGTACCTGCCGAAGCTTCAATCAGATGCAAACCTTCGAATTGAATATCACCAATCGGTTGATAAGACACAGGATATTTTGAATGCATGTCTTACTCCACCCGTAAATATTCAAAAATTGGTTGATACAGCGCATAGCTATAATGATTACAGGCATATTGTAATAGTGCGGCTGCATCTTGTTCTTGTAGAATAAATTGCCAATCTCGATGCAGTTTACAAGCTTCATTTTGGCTCATATCAAAACCAGAAAAATCACCCGTATCATTCCAGTCTTTCAATATTTGCTTTTGACTGTCTTCCGTTAAATGATGTTGATCATTCTGTTCAGTCCATTCCAGATGTTTGGCTTTTTCAAGTGGTTTTAAAATCAGTGCCGCAGGTAAAACGATAGGCTGCTGCTGAGCAGTCTGCCAAAGCTGTAACCATGCGTGTAAATACTGCTGCGCTTGCTGAGAACTTAATCCCTCACAAATCACGGTTTGATCACTAAACACCACGATACGGCGTTTCTCAGTTGTCGAGTCATGATTCAATATCGTCAACCAAAGTAAATATTCCAACCAAACTTTGGCCAGACGTTTTGCGCGCGCACTGGATGCATCCAAACTGACCCAATCCTGCGTCATTTGTTTAGGGCTAATACAGCTCATCTGGAGTTGTTTCGAGATGCGCCAAACACGTTGCGTGGTTTCTGTTGGCGCTGGGGCATATTGCTGCAACCGCTCAAGCAATCGTTGTTGCTCTAAACAACTTTGTTGCCATGCACTTTGCTGCACTTTTCCCACAGGGAGTTGATCTTGCAAAATGCGGGGTGATAGCATTTGGTTGTGCTGCTGTACATCTTGCTGCTGGAGAAAATGTCGAATCGCATATTTGCCTAAACCATCTAATAACAAAGGTTCACTTTGATCAACTAACTCTGTTGCACTTAGGTTTTCCACACCCAAAGTTTTTAAATACAGTCGCGCTGGAAAAGTCACATCCTGAATCCATTGTCGGCTATCCAAAATCGTCATTTCATTGTTTTCAACTGGATAAGGGGTATTCACCCATGCTTGGCGCTCACCTGTCGCTTGCTGAATTTGTGAAGCCACTTTAAACCACTGGTCTTGATAACGAACAGGACGCTCCGCGATAAAACCCAGTGGATCGAAAGGTTGTAAGCGATGCAGGTAATAAAGTGGGTAAAGCTGAGCAGGGATCTGGAGTTTTTCATAGCCTTCCCCAAAAGAATCAAAGGAAGTCTCTCCATCTGGGATAGATTTAGAGAGAGGGGCTTTCACAATCAAAGCCAAATGATCTCGAAAACCTTGCAACACACTCGAAGGCTCTCTGACTTCGCCATCATTAATATCAAAGCCATTATAGAATAGCCATAATTGCTCTTGCGCCAACAACACTGCATCCAAAAATGCACCTTGATCATCTTCCAAACGGGAACGATCACCTAACTGTTGGCGTAATGTATCCATCAAATCAAATGGAATATGGCTGTCCCGATTTGGGAATTTTCCTGTATCTAAATTCAACAGCACAATCAAGCGATAAGGAATCGGGCGAATCTGTCCGATCTGGCTAAAAGTAATCTGTCCAGTCGGCTCAACTTGTGCCGACTGACTTTCTAAAGTGCGTTGTATTTCTTCAATGATATAAGGCAGTGGCAATGAAATTTGACGCAACTGGGTTTCGGCATCGTCATAATAACTGGCCAAGGTCAGCATACGCTCTTGCTTTTGCACGATTTCTCGGACGGCTTTTAAAGCCGTCACATCTGCCTGTTCAAACTCCTGAACATCTGCCTTGATCCGTGTTAACCATGTTTCTACAGGCAAACGCTGACCTTGATTATGCACCGTTAACCAGTCTCGTCGAGCAGCGAAGTCTTGATAAATCTGAATCAAAATCCCAATTAACTCAAAGTCACTCGGCTGTACCAACGCATAACTTAAGGTCTGTTGCACCATCACATGTACAGGCACAGCAATCCCTAAAGCCAAACGGTCTAAAGCAAATTTAAAACTATAACGATAGTCTTGATCAGCGTCAGTGAGACTCTGTTTTAAATGTTCCGCGTCCAAACCACGTTTGAAACCAGCATCACTTAGCAACGCTAACATCCGTTGGACTTGACTATAATCTAGAACATAACGTTGTTGTGTTGCCGCTAGATTCAACCAGTCGGCAAACTCATCCTGCGTAAACCGCCCTTGGGTCAACTGCAAACGACCTAACACCGCCCGCCATGCATTCAACGCATCTAACTGTGCGACCCCTGCTATTTTGATCGGTAAAAATACATCATGCTCATTGGGAACAGCAGGAAAAACACTACGAATTAAAGGCTCAAGCTCTGCTAGGTTTGGGGTCAAAATCAGCACATCACTTGGACGACGAGGCATGGTGTCCGCTTGAGACAACCAATGCACCAACTGATCTTTTAACACTTCAAGCTGTCGCAAACTGGAATGACAGACATGAAATTGGATCGATTCATCATCAGGTGCTAATTCATATTGTTGAGCTATAGGTTCAGCCAAATAGAAAATATCCGACTGGATTTGACCAAGTAAGCTATCTGGAAAGTAATCTTCAAATGCATCAACCCAATTACCCTCTTCCCCTGTGGCCAGTTGCGATAATAGCGAGAAATGATCTCGCGCCTGTTTGCCTAAACGAGTCAATAAAGGATGACGAGATTCACGATTTAAGGCATTAAAACCCAAGCTAAAGCTTTCAAAAAATGCTGCAATTTGCGCATCCGTCGCTTTTGGATTCTTCACAATGAAACGTTCTTTTACTCCAAGATCATAGCGCTGCTTCCAAAGTGGATCGACACTATCCGCCCAATATTCCTGTGACGGGTTATAGTGCAAAATCAAGACTTCAAGGTATTGTCCTAAACGACGTAAGAACTGTAATTGGCTAGGTGGAAGATCCAAAAGCGTGAAAACGATGACCTGATTCGGAAGTTGAGCCAAAGCCTGTGATCTTGTCTGCTCATTGTCCAGAAGTTTCCAGAAATCAGAATCAATACTTTGCATTTCCAAAAAGTCAGCATGAAAATAGTTGTGCCACAACCAACGTTGCCATGCTTCTAATTGCTGGGTCTGATTAAGCGTAAAAGCCGAAATTTGCTGATCTGAGTGAGAAATCAAATTTTCAATATCGAGCGCTTGATTTTGTCCCCAAGTCGACAACCAATTACTTGAACAAGTACAATTTTGTTGACAACCGCGCTGGCAATAACCACGGTAAATCATATAGTTATTGAATAACTGTGAAACCTGTTCGGCTACCCAATACAACATACTTTGCTTTTTAAGCTGTTTTTCTGTGCCTTGTTGCAACTGATCGGCACTGTCATAGATACGCTGTACGATTGAATAGAGAGGATGTTCCATCGCCAAGCTGATTTGATCTGCTTGAATAAAAGGTTGCAAAGCTTGATGTATTCGCCATTTTAAAATCAAGCGCGGAATATTGGCTTTACGCACCTTCTCTTTATCATCGAGAACTTGTTGGTAGGCATACCATTGGAAACCACGGATTCTTTGATGAAATTGATAATTTGCAGTCATGCCCTGTTGCTCTGCGATTTTCTGCGTTAACCATTGTTCTTGAGCAGGACTAGGGACAACAAAGTGTTGCGTTTTAAACACTTGAAATGGCGTAGCGCTTGGTTGAGTGATGGATGCCATCACGCCTTGCAATAATACTTCAAGGCGTTGACTTTGAATAACATGAATCGCCATGCGTTAATACAACCTCATCAAAAAAGCACCATTTCACATGCACATAATTGTTACTATACAAGCTTGTAGAACTATGTCACGTTAATCAAACAATGAAATATAAAAATTGTTTTGAAAACTGTTATTGAATAAGGTTGAATAAAGTATTGTTGACTATTTATACATACACCCCAAAAAATCCCATATTCAAAGGATAGACTTAGGTATAACTTTATGAAAATTGAAAAAACGCCTGACTTTATTGACCCAAGTTTAAATTTGGAACAAATCCGTAAAGAATGCTTAGAACGTACAAAAAAAACCGCTTATTATTCGGCAGGTGCAGCGATTATACCCATTCCATTTTTTGATGTTGTGGTTGACTTAAGCATGCTGACCCAAGTCATTCCAGATATTAATGCACGCTTTGGTCTTGCACCTGAACATATCAGCGTCTATGACCCAGAAACTAAAAAAATCCATTGGAATGAATTACGCAAACGTGGTTTTGAGTTTTCAGGATTCCTTGTCGCACGCACTGCCATGAAAAAATCCTTTAATGGTTTCTTTGCCAAAATTGCGACCAAACAAGTGACTAAATTTATTCCTTTAGGTGGACAAATTATTGCAGCAAGTTTAGGGTATTTTATGATGAAAAAAATCACCGAACTACATATCGAAGACTGCTATAACCTAGCCAAACGTATTCAACAAAAAAGCCTGACACTCAATTAAATAAATTTCTCCGCATTAAAATATTGATTTAGACCTCGTTCATCAATCCCTTTTGTTTCTCCCAGTGAGAGAACAACACAGTGGGTGTGAATCACAATGAAAGAGGTCTTTTGTTCCCTGTAAAATGACCAGTCTCGCAGGGAAGTACGGACTACATAAAAACAACAGAAGCATTAATATTCACTTAATTTTTTAAGTTTAGATCAAGATTGTATTTTTATGCTCCATCACACGATGACAAATGAATGATGGAGAGTCGTTGTGCAACACGGACCAACAACGTCAAAAATACGTGCAATTTTTAATGTCACCAGCGGGAATTTTCTCGAACAATATGATTTCTTCCTTTTTGGGCTTTATGCACAAGCCATAGGTCAAACCTTTTTTCACTCCGATAGTAGCTATGCCGCACTGATGAAAACCTTTTTGGTCTTCGCAGTGAGTTTTTTAATGCGTCCGATCGGCGCTTTGGTTCTTGGTCCATACGTTGATCGAATCGGAAGACGTAAAGGCTTAATGGCCACGTTGAGCATCATGGCCGCAGGTTCTTTGCTGATCGCGCTGACCCCAGGTTATGCCAGTATTGGATTTGCAGCCACGGTTTTAATCTTCGTCGGCCGTCTGGCTCAAGGGTTTTCAGCAGGTGTCGAACTCGGTGGCGTATCTGTCTATTTATCAGAAATAGCTGAACCACATAACCGTGGTTTTATCACCAGTTGGCAATCTGCTAGCCAACAAGTCGCTGTTATTTTTGCTGCAACATTGGGTTATCTGGTCAGCTTAGCATTTACCAAGGCACAAGTTGATGCTTGGGCATGGCGCATTCCGTTTTTTGTCGGTTGCGCCATTATTCCGTTCATTTTCTGGTTACGAAAATCTTTGCAAGAAACAGAAGCCTTTGCTTCACGTAAAGAGCATCCAAGCACGCGACAAATCATGGCGACACTCGCTGCAAACTGGAAAATTGTACTGGTGGGTATGTGCATGGTCGCGACCACCACCACCATGTTTTATTTTATTACGGTATATACACCGACCTATGGTAAGGAAGTGCTGCATTTAAGCAGTACCGAAAGTTTAATCGCAACCGTTATGGTCGGTGCCAGCAACTTTTTACTGTTACCGATTGGTGGTCATCTCTCAGATAAGTTTGGTCGAAAACCACTCTTGATCATCACAACTGTGTTGATTTTTATCAGCGCCTATCCGTTGCTCAACTGGTTAGCACATGACATTAGTCTTGCGCATATGTTGATGGCGCTGTTGTGGTTATCACTACTCTATAGTTTCTACAATGGGGCACTGGTCGTTTCACTCACCGAAATGATGCCAAGCTCAGTGCGTATCGCAGGGTTCTCCGTCGCCTATAGCTTAGCAACGTCAGTCTTTGGAGGCTTAACCCCTATGATTGCCACTTATCTTGTTCAAGAGTCTGGCAGTAAAAGTATGCCTGCTTTTTGGCTGATGTTTGCCGCGATCATTAGTCTGATTGCCACACTCATTGTGTTCCGCCAGCATAAAAATGTTACCGCTAAACCATCTTCAATAGATGCGGGTTTGGTTCAACAGACTTAATCGACTGAAGTTTCCAAGGTCAATAAACAACTGAGCGCTTAATCTACGCTCAGTTGTTTTAATATCGCCTTCAATACCTCAATACGTGCACTATATTTATCATTGGTCGCAATGATGTGCCACGGGGCATTCTTGGTACTGGTCCGTTCAAACATATCCGCGGCTGCGTTTAAATAATCATCCCATTTTTCACGGTTACGCCAGTCTTCTTCTGTGATCTTAAAACGTTTATGCGGTGTCTGTTCCCGTTCTTTAAAGCGTAATGCTTGTTCATCTTTGCTAATCGCCAGCCAAATCTTAACAATGACGGTTTGACTATCAATTAAGTTCTGTTCAAAACGATTGATCTCATCATAAGCACGTTGCCATTCAGGTATACATGCAAATCCTTCAACACGCTCCACCAACACACGGCCATACCATGTCCGATCAAAAATAGTGATTTTGCCACTGTCATTGAGTCGATTCCAAAAGCGCCAAAGATAAGGACGGCGCAATTCGTAGCGCTCAGGTGCGGCAATGCTATGAATTTCATATTCACGCGGATCTAACTTTTTCACGATCCGCTTAATCGCACCGCCTTTACCTGCTGCATCAATTCCCTCAAACGCAATAATCACTTTACGTTCATCACAACGTAATGCTTCAGCAACTTTTTTGGTCAGCTCATTCAACTCATCTTTATAGCGTTCTTTTTCTAAAACTTGCTGCTCTGGTTGTATCAATTGTTGAGGAATCTCGGCCTGCTGCCATGTTTTTGCTGCGGATGTTTGATGTTCTGGCAAGGCTTGCAAAGTCTGTAACACATACTGAGCAAAACATTGATCTCGGCGTTTTTCATCTTCGCCATCAATGATAAACCAGTCCTCAGTAAAACGTTGACTAAAGCTTTGCAAAGTCTCGTATTGCTTTTTATTGCGCCAATCCAACCCATGCAGTTTATGCCAATGCTGTTCAGATGGATCTACTTGATCCAAACGTTTTTGCAATGCTTTCCAAGACAGATCAAACCAAACTTTAATCACATGCACATGGTTCTGTTGTAAATCATGCTCAAATGCCCGCATTTTTTCGACATAACGATCAAATGCTTTGTCATCCAAAGCCTTCGCATCCTGCATCACAGTTGCGAGTAAATCACTGTACCAATTGCCAAACATCACCACGATTTGACCTTCAGCAGGTATAAAGCGCGTATACGATTGCCAAAATGCTTGGCTATTTGACATACGTTGCGGTGCATCCGCTTTAACACGGAGATAACGCGGGTCGACCCACTCTCTTAGCTGTTTAACCGCTTCGCCCTTGCCTGCCAGCTCAATACCACTGACCAGCACTAACACACTTTTTGCATTTTTTTGATCTTGGCTTTGTTTTAATGCGTACTGCGCCTCAATCAAATCTAAAGAAAGCTCATCTTCATCACGTAATTCAAATACGGGTTGTTGTTCACTCATTTTTTGCTCTAAGTGTATGATTTATTAAAATTGAGTATAGTCATAACTGGAATAGACTTTAAAAAAACAAATGTACAATTTCTGTAGAATAAAATAAATGGAGCTTTGTAGTGACCAATTGTTAAACATTTAGCGTTTATGTTGTCATGGTTCTTGGGTATCATGCAGCCTATGATTTCATGATTTTATTTTCTTTGAGTGCGAATATGTCAAAACTCGCTGCATTTGATGATCTTTTATTACAATATCAAAATTTGAATTACCACCAAAATCCAGCGATTGCCCAACGCCTACATGATGCACAAGCATGGATGAAAGCACGCATTGCGGCAACGCATCAAGATTTCTTTGCTCAGCCTGAAAATCAGTTAATGGCGCAATATTTCTTAAATCGCTTATATGGTGGCCCTGATTTTGATGCTATGGCACAGCAAATCGAACGCTTACTGAAATATGCCCACAAAGCGGAAAGTCTACTTCCTGAAAATGCCATTAAAACGGGCACAAAGTCAGTTAGTCTGGCAGTACTTGCAACACGTTTGGATGAGCAAGTCGCCATCCAACTCTTACAAGACTACCCTTTAGACACACCGATAACCGATGAAATCATGCGCCAGACATTGGTCAAACTTGATCAAGGTGAAGCGCGTTATGAACAATTACAACTCCTCGATGAGTTGGGTGTAACCTTAGACAAATATATGCGTTCTACCATGATGTACGCTGCTTTTAAGATGTGCAAAGGTATTGCCAAAAAATATCAATTTGAAGGGATGTACGAATTCATTCAAGAAGGTTTTGCTGCAATGAAGCCCTTAAAATCTGCTGCGGTTTTTATTCAAGCGTTTACTGAAAAAGAGCGTGAAATTATTGACAAAGTTCATGCTGGGGATCCTGCTCCATTTCAAGTATAAATAACTGACGCCCTCCCTCTTCAATAAGAGGGAGATTTGTCTCAGCAAAATTCAAAATAAAAACCCTTTTGAGAAAATGAGTTTCTGTATATTATTCATAACAATTACATGTCAAAGCCTGTAAAAAATTACAAAATCTGTCATCATGCATGCTGATTCGTGCCGCTAGAACGAAAGTTTAGGAGAAAACAATGTCTAACGAAAACCAACAGCCCACCCCAGAAGTTGAGCAAAAACCAAGTTCAGACAAAGTCAGCCCATTCCTAAGCTCACCCCTTCCGCAAGGCACACCACAAGGCCAGCAACAAACATTACAACAAGGTCTAACATCAACACCGACGGGTTCAGTACCGAAATACAACTTACCGCGTGGTGCAAATACAGGAAATGTCGGTGAGACGACTCACTTCGGTTATCAAACCGTAAGTAGTGATGATAAAGCACAAAAAGTTGCAGAAGTCTTTCATTCGGTTGCGAGCAAATACGACATCATGAATGACCTCATGTCATTCGGTATCCACCGCCTTTGGAAACGCTTTGCCATTAATATGTCTGGTGTTCGTCGTGGACAGCATGTATTAGATATCGCAGGCGGAACAGGTGACCTTGCGAAAGTGTTTAGTCGTGAAGTAGGTCCGCAAGGCCATGTGGTCCTTTCAGATATCAATGAATCTATGTTGAATGTGGGTCGTGATCGTCTAATTGATGCGGGCTGTACCAACGTTGATTTTGTGCTTGCCAATGCAGAAACATTAGAGCCATTTGCAGACAATAGCTTCGATTTACTGACCATCAGTTTTGGTTTACGTAACGTGACCGATAAAGATGCTGCCTTACAGGCGATGTATCGTGTCCTTAAGCCAGGTGGTCGTTTATTGGTACTTGAGTTTTCAAAACCTGTGTTTGAACCTTTCTCGAAACTTTATGACTTTTATTCATTCACGGCGCTCCCGATCATGGGTAAATTGGTCGCGAATGATGCTGAAAGCTATAAATACCTCGCTGAATCGATCCGTATGCATCCTGACCAACGCACCTTAAAAGGGATGATGGAAAATGCAGGCTTCCAAAGCTGTGACTACCACAACTTAACCGGTGGTATCGTGGCTGTTCACCGTGGATTCAAACTGTAAGGTTCAGATTTTAAGGAATTCGCAATGTGGTCGATTTTAGCACTCGGTGCAGTCGAACGACTCATTCATCATGTGATTGATTTGGATGCGATTACACGCGTTCAACTCAATCAATTACAAGGTCAATTATTACGAGTGGTGATCGATAGTCCCCAACTCTCTGTTGATGTGTTTTTTGATGAAAATAAAGTTCGACTGGAACCGACGGTGACAGGACAGAGTCAAACACCGTCCATCTTTGAACAACGACCTTTTGATTCTCAAAATAAACTCACTGACGCAACAGCAACCCTACATGTTGAAAACGTAGTGGCGTTAGTCAAATTGTTATTCAGTGATATGGATCAAATTGGCAATATCCCACTACAAGGCGACTATCACTTATTACAAGATATTCAAAGAATTATGCAGCAAGCTGAGCCTGATCTCGCTGCGCATTTATCACCTTGGATTGGCCCACAACTGGCACATGAACTCGGTAAAATTCAGCGTGCGCCAGAACAGTTAAAACGTTCATTGCAAAGTCATTTATTCTTTGTTGAAGATGCTCTAAAAGAAGACAGCGGGATATTTGCCCCGCGCTGGCAAATGGACGACCTCAATCGAGAAACACGCCAATTCAATCAAGCGTTAGATCGCTTAGAAGCCAAGTTTCAGCAATTACAGGCTTCTATCAACCCACAAAAACAATCCTCTCAAGACTAGGTAAGATTTTATATGATTCCGCATGTTACACGGTTACTCGAACTCTGGCGTATAGCAGCACACTACCGCCTTGACACCTTGTTCCCTGCGGAAGAATTACCAGCCAAAGCACGCCATGCCTTAAATGTAATCAAAATGCATCCTGCCGCATGGTCAAGTCGCGAGAAAAAAAATCCGCTCAAGCTCAAAGAAGCCTTAGAAGATATGGGGCCTTTGACGATTAAGTTGGGGCAACTCCTCTCTACTCGTCGTGATCTGATTCCACCTGAAATTTTATCGCAATTGGTGTTACTGCAAGATCAGGTTAAACCGTTTGATGTACAATTGGCAAAACAACGGATTCAGGAATCATTAAAAGCAGATGTTTCCACCTTATTCTCTCGTTTTGATGAACAACCACTTGCAGCGGCATCGATTGCACAAGTACATACTGCCGCACTGCATGACGGTCGTGAAGTGGTGGTTAAAGTCACTCGTCCCGATATCCGTAATCAGATTTTACAAGACTTTGAAATCCTCGCTTGGCTCGGGGATTGGTTGGAAAATCGTTTAGAAGCTGCACGCGCCCTACATTTATCTGAAATTATTCAGGACTACCGTCAAATCATTTTGAATGAACTTGATCTCAGCCTTGAAGCTGACAACACCCGACGTATGCGCCATTACTTTACCGGTTCAAGCATGATGTATGTGCCTGAAGTCTATATGGACAGTAAAGACGTGATGGTGGCTGAGCGCATCACAGGCGTACCGATTTCTGATATCGCGACCTTTGACCGTTTAGGCATGGATCGTGCTGATCTGGCAGAAAAAGGCTTAACCATTTTCTTTACCCAAGTGTTCCGTGACAACTTTTTCCACGCCGACATGCATCCGGGTAATGTCTTTGTTGAAACAATTAACCCAGACAACCCTCGCTTTATCGCATTGGACTGCGCGATCATGGGTGAGTTGTCAAAACATGATCAAATGACGATTGCTCGGATGCTACTTGCGGTGATGAACAGCAACTTTATGCAGTTGGTTCAAATCGTGCATCAGGCAGGCTGGATTCCACCGGGTACAGATCAAGATGCATTGTCTCGCGAGATGCGCCGCACCGTTGGACCAATGGTCTCTAAACCAATGGATCAGCTCGACTTCGCAGGGATTTTGATTCAAGTCATGGACATTGCGCGTCGTTTCCATTTGGAAATTCCACCGCAGTTGATGTTGCTCCTCAAAACACTGGTCCACGTTGAAGGCTTAGGTACGGATCTTTATCCTCAACTCGACATCTGGAAGCTGGCTAAACCAATTCTGACCGAATGGGTCAAAGCCAATATGAATCCAGTCAAAAATATGAAAGAGCTTGGTCAGCAGATTCCCGACCTATTATTGGGCGCTCAAGATTTACCAAGCCTACTTATTGATAGTCTAAATGGTTTAAAAAACCAATCCGCATGGCATGACAAACAGCTCAAAGAAATTCAACAAATGCGCTTACAAATGCAACAGCAACAGCGCCGTAGTTGGATGTTCGGCAGCAGTATGTTGATTTTGCTCACCATTGCGATTATTAGTCCTTGGTTAATCTCAGTTGTCTTAATCGTACTGAGTGGACTTCTCGCATTTTGGCGGGTGGTTAAATAGGCTAAATATTTACCAATACCCTCACTGCAACATTAATTTTCATCATTTGATTATTTGGCATACAAGTTGCTACTTCATAATTATAAAAATCAAAGATGATTTTTTAATTCACGGCCAATGACGCTCGTAAAACTGCTTGCTCCATAAATTACATATGGATTGAGTTGTGGAAGGGCGTTGTCATCTTTTTATATGCTTTATACAGCCCCCTCTCTCACCTCTCGCTCGCATAAATAAAATATTGATCAGCATAAATCATCTGGCTGATAGCCAAGAGACAATCTGAATAGGGGTCTAACGATTATGTCACATTTAGTCAAATCAACATGTTTAATGATGTGTATGACTGCCGCGGTATTATCGCTGAGCGGATGTGGTAAAAAACCTGAAACTGCAACGAATGCATCTTCAAACACAGCAACCGAGGCTGAAAAAACCAATCTCAAACTTGGATTTATTAAACTCACCGATATGGTGCCTTTAGCAATTGCCCATGAAAAAGGCTACTTCCAAGATGAAGGATTAAATGTGCAACTTGAAGCACAATCAAATTGGAAAGTTCTCTATGACCGTGTTGCTGGCGGTGAATTAGACGGTGCGCATATGCTCGCAGCCATGCCACTCGGCTCGATGACAGGCATTACTGGAAATAAAGAAATTATTACCCCATTTACGCTTTCTTATAATGGTGCAGCAATTACCGTATCAAATTCAGTCTGGCAGAAAATGAAGCCGAACCTGACCATGGAAAATGGTAAGCCGAAGCACCCCATTAGTGCTGAGGCATTAAAAGTGGCTGCAAATGAATCAAAAGCTGCGGGTAAACCCTTTAATTTGGGCATGACATTTCCAGTGGGTACACATAACTACATGATGCGCTATTGGCTTGCTGCTGGTGATGTCAATCCGGGCGTATACGACGCAAATGATACTTCGGGTAACAAAGGTGCAGATGTGATGCTCTCCGTCGTACCCCCACCACAAATGGTTGCCACCATGGAAGCAGGTACCACCATGGGCTATTGCGTTGGTGAACCGTGGAACCAACAAGCCGTGTTTAGAAAAATTGGCGTTCCCGTAGCCACCTCTGATCAAATGTGGAAAGACGGTACAGATAAAGTGTTTGGGATGACCAAAGACTTTGCCGAGAAAAACCCAACAACAACTGTAAAAGTCGTCAAAGCATTAATTCGCGCATCTTACTGGTTAGATCAAGACAATAATGCCAATCGTGCTGAAGCGGTCAAAATCATTTCAAGACCGAACTATGTCGGTGCTGATGAAGCTGTGATTGCCAACAGTATGACAGGAACCTTTGAATTTGAAGCAGGTGATAAGCGCCCCGTACCAAATTTCAATACCTTCTATAAAGGTCAATACGGCATTCCGTATTATTCAGATGCAGTCTGGTGGTTAACACAAATGCGTCGTTGGGGACATGTCCCTGAAACCAAGCCAGATCAATGGTATTTAGACATGGCCAAAAAAGCCTATCAACCAGAAATCTATGCGCAAGCAGCAAAAGAACTGATCGCTGAAGGAAAAATGAAAGCGGAAGATTTCCCTGACCTCAGCACCGCGACTTATATCAAAGCACCAGAAACCAGCGCTTTGGATGGTGTTACTTTTGATGCAAATCAACCCAATGCGTTCTTGGCATCCTTTAAAATTGGTTTGAAATAACTCTCTACGAACATGGGATAAGTGATGCCTGATTTGAAAAGCTCACTTATCCAGCCAAGATTATATTGATGTTATAGGGGGAATTTTCATGAAAAAACTATCAACAAAAGCACGTCACACTGTATTAAGCGTCATCTTGCCGATGATTGCGATTCTTGTATTTTTAGGGGTTTGGCAAGGTGCATCACAACAGATTCAAACCAATATTGGCAATCTACCCGGCCCTGTGGAAGTGTTTAATGCCTTTAAAGGTCTAATGGCTGAGTTTTTCAATCAGCGAGAAGCTGCAAAAAGCTTTTATGCCAATTTACCCGAAGGATCGACCGCCATATTTAGTGGTCCTCCAACTTTTTTTGATCAAATTCTAACAAGTTTAAAAACGGTGCTAACCGCCTGCCTGATCTCCTCAATGATTGCCATTCCAGTGGGTTTGCTCTGTGGTCTAAGCCCTAATTTTTATCGTGCTTTAAATCCACTTATTCAGATTTTCAAACCGATTAGCCCACTGGCATGGTTACCGATCGTGAGCTTATTGGTCGCGTCCTTATATGTAAATCCAGTCGAGGGGCTATCTAAATCATTTGTCATTTCAGCCATTACCGTCGCGATGTGTACCATCTGGCCTACCCTGATTAACACCATGGTCGGCGTAGGACAAATCAGCCAAGACTTTATCAATGTCAGTAAAGTACTGAATCTCTCTTGGTACACCCACCTCACCAAAATTGTATTGCCTGCGGTTATCCCAATGATATTTACAGGTTTACGCCTATCTGTTGGGGTGGGTTGGATGGTCTTGATTGCGGCTGAAATGCTCGCCCAAAATCCAGGCTTAGGTAAGTTTGTTTGGGATGAATTTCAAAATGGCAGCAGCCTATCAACTTCACGAATTTTCGTTGCCGTCATCACCATTGGTTTGATTGGTTTTGCGCTTGATCGAATAATGCTCATGCTACAACACCGTTTTAGCTGGGACAAATCTCTTGCCGCTCGCTAATAAGGAATAGACATATGAGTACAGCATATCTTTCTTTACAACATCTCGATATGGTGTTTGAAAAAGACAGCGGTGGAACTTTTACCGCTTTACAGGATATCCATCTCGATATTCATCAAGGTGAATTTGTTTCATTAATTGGACATTCTGGTTGCGGAAAATCAACTGTTTTAAATATCGTTGCAGGTCTATACCAAGCTACGCAAGGCGTGGTGTTACTCGATGGCAAAGAAGTCAATACGCCAAGTAGTGATCGTGCGGTGGTGTTTCAGAATCACTCACTACTCCCGTGGCTAAGTTGTTATGAAAATATTGAACTTGCTGTCAATTCTGTGTTTAAAACACAAATGAGCAAAGCCGAACGTCATGACTGGATTATTCACAATCTTAACCAAGTCAATATGCTGCATGCCAAAGATAAATTACCGAGTGAAATTTCAGGGGGAATGAAACAACGGATTGGGATTGGGCGTGCACTGGCAATGAAACCTAAAGTTTTATTACTCGATGAGCCATTTGGGGCTTTAGATTCGCTCACACGCAGCACGCTACAAGATGCATTAATGCAAATTCAGGCAGAGCTAAATAACACCATGATCATGATTACCCATGATGTCGATGAAGCAGTATTGTTATCAGACCGCATTGTGATGATGACCAACGGACCTGCTGCGACCATTGGTGAAATCTTGACGGTTGATCTGCCTCGCCCTCGTGATCGCCTCGCTTTGACTGAAGATGCACAATTCAATCATTATCGGGGTGAGGTGCTGGCGTTTTTTGCATCACAAACACAAACATGTCGAGGCTTAAACTCTGTTGAGCAATCCATGAAGCGGTTTCCGATACTTCCTTCAAAAGCTAAACCTGCAAGAGCGTTTCCAAAAACGCTCTCAGGGTACTTTTGCCCCTATGATCACCAACGTCAAGTTTGATTTGTCTATAAAACAAAGTATTATGCTTAAACGATATAATGGCTTAACAATGATATAGAGATATCTGTGTTCTTACATAAAAGGACATGATGATGGAAAATATTCATTCAAAAATAATATGAAAATACCCCATTTTGCGATTATTGGCGCAGGTACAGCAGGACTCGCAACCGCAATTCTACTTGCACGCGAAGGCAATCAGGTCACCATTTTTGAACAAGTCGATGAATTATCACCGGTCGGGGCTGGCTTACTGTTACAACCTGTTGGTTTGGCGGTCTTTGAACATCTCGGTGTACTTGAGCATGCCTTACAGCTTGGAGCGAAAGTCACAGGCTTAGAAGGACAACTCCCCAATAAACGACTTTTGGTCAATAGCCATTACCAGCAAGCTGCTCCAAAGCTCTATGGTCTAGGCATTCATCGCGCCACCCTCTGTCATGTGCTCACACAAAAACTGGCTGAATACTCAAGTCAAGTGACATGGCGGATGAATCACAGCATTGAACGAATTGAAGAACGACAAAATGAGGTTCGATTATTTGGCTCATCCAAACAACATAATATTGATGACTGTTTTGATGCGGTATTGATTGCCAATGGTGCACGTAGTCAACTACGACCTAAACAATGGGTGAAAGTCGATCAAGCTTATCCGTGGGGCGCAGCGTGGAGCATCGTACCTGAATGCTTGACACTGAATTCTGAAATTTTGCATCAGTTTTATGATCGCTCAAAAATCATGATGGGTGTTCTACCCACAGGTGCAATCCCCTCTGCACCGCAGCAACGGCTTTCAAGCGTATTTTGGAGTCTGCCAACGCCACAGTTACAATCCTTTTTAAAAGATGAACAAGCAAAACAGCAATGGCTACAACAGGTGTCAGATCGCTGGCCTGATGTCGCAGAATGGCTGAAACAGATTGTGTACGATGAACAAATCCAACCACAATGGTTATCCGCACAATACCGTGATGTGGTGATGTCGCAATATGGGCAAGGACGAATTGGGGTGATTGGTGATGCCGCACATGCCATGAGTCCACAATTAGGGCAAGGTGCCAATATGGCACTGTTAGATGCGTGGGCTTTTTCTCAATCCGTACAAAGTGCCAAGAAAAATCAACAAATAGATTGGGCAATGCTGTGGCAGCATTATCATCAGCATCGTCATTCTTCAACCCAGTTTTATCAGTTCCTCAGCCGTTTACTGACACCCCTTTATCAATCCAATCATTGGTGGGCAGGCAGCTTACGTGACCTTACTTTTCCTTGGATGTATCAGATTCCCTATTTTCGTAAGGAAATGGCAATCACCATTTCAGGCTTAAAAAAAGGCATGTTCCAACAAATGAGCTATCAACAAATTGCTGCATATCAACAAAATGAAAATGCATTGCTTCAAAACAATCAATCGTTGCCTGAATATGACTAACATCAAAAAGGAGTTCCGTTAGATATGAAAATTAGTCATTTAGATCATTTAGTTCTGACAGTTGCTGATATTGAAATCACCTGTCAGTTTTACCAATCAGCTCTGAATTTTGACGTGATTACTTTTGCTGAAAACCGTAAAGCACTACAATTTGGTCATCAAAAAATTAATCTGCATCAAGCCGGTAAAGAGTTTGAACCCAAAGCACTTCGTCCTACAGCAGGATCAGCGGATTTATGTTTTATTGCTGAAACTCCACTGGAAAAAGTGATTGAACATCTGCAACACCTAAATATTGAGATTATTGAAGGTCCAATCGAAAGAACTGGGGCAATGGGGAAAATTTTATCGATTTATTTACGTGATCCAGATCAGAATTTGATTGAGATTTCGAACTACTAAAAATCTAAATTATTTATAATCTATTGGGATATTTTTCAGTTGTTCATTCATGTCCCAATTGTTTGGCTTATTTTTTAGCTCCCACCAACGTCCCCCTGCATCTAGCCATTTATCACGTTGAACTTTTACTGATTCTTTTGTGCAATCCTCATATCCAAACTCTGTACCACAGCAAGCACAAATCATAAAGTTGGGTGTACTCCCATCCTCACCCCAAGGCTCTTCACATTGGATAAACCCACAAACACGACAAGCCAGATTTTCATTATTATCCAATGTTCAGTCTTCCTAATTTATCCATATATTTAGATAGTCATTTGCTCTCCTCTTCATTTTAATCAAAGAAAAGAACTTATAGCTAAAAAAAATTAATCTAAATACTATTCATAAAATATACGTTTCTTTGTATCAGTATCATGTAAAAATCACCAAACCGATTTTTTAACCAACAAGCATAGCCAACCCTAGCCACACAGGCTAAACTACCTGCTCTCCACTCAATGGATTTTCACTCATGTCAAACTGGTTAGATGAAGTTAAATTTGATTCCAATGGTCTCGTTCCTGCCATTGCACAACATCATCAAACTGGCCGAGTGTTAATGGTTGCGTGGATGAATCGTGAGGCTTTACAACTCACCGCAGAAAAAAACCAAGCGGTGTATTACTCACGTTCACGCCAAAAACTATGGCATAAAGGCGAAGAATCAGGTCATTTCCAAACGGTGCATGAAATTCGTCTGGATTGTGATGCAGATGTCATCATTCTACAAATCGAACAACATGGCGGTATTGCCTGTCATACAGGACGTGAATCCTGCTTCTATCGCAAACTCACCCCGCAAGGCTGGGAAACCGTCGATGCACAACTGAAAGATCCCACTGCGATTTACGGCACATCTGCAAAAACAGACACTCAAGATCATGTTCAAAGTGAGCAAGTCGATGTACTCGACTATTTAGGTCGTTTGATGCAACAACGCAAAAAAGCAGAAGCAGATAACTCTTATATCGCAAGCCTTTATAAAAAAGGCATCAATAAGATTTTAGAAAAAGTCGGCGAAGAAAGTGTCGAAACGATCATCGCCGCTAAAGATTATGCAGTGCATGCTTCTTTGGAAAATAAACACGACCTGATTTATGAAGTGGCTGATCTATGGTTCCATAGTATCGTCATGCTTGGTTACTTCGATCTTGACCCACAAGTGGTTTTAGATGAGTTAGCACGCCGTCAAGGTTTATCAGGTTTGGTTGAAAAAGCAAACCGTAGCAAAGAGGCGTAATCCAAACCTGTGTCAAATATCGAAAAACCCAAAGCCACCTATGAGCAAGCAGTTGCCATAGATAATGCTCGTTTAGGACAATCCTTTAAAGTGATTGCCTATGCTGGCACAGGTAAAACCACAACCTTACAAATGATCAGTGATGCCATGCCTGAACGGCGTGGTATGTATTTGGCATTTAACAAAGCGATTGCCACTGAGGCGCAGAGTAAATTTCATGGCAATGTCAATTGTCGTACTTTTCACTCGCTGGCATTTCGCAGTGTTCCACGTGGCATCACCGATAAATTACGTTTACCGCGTTTAAGTCCGAGTTTTATCGCCAAAGAATATCGTTTAGAACCCATTACCTTGCGACGCTTAATGGGCGGACGCTATGAAAAATATGTATTGATGCCAAGTCGGCTTGCCAGTTTAGTGTCCAATACCGTCAGTTATTTTTGCTCGACCAGTTCGCAATACCCTGCACCACGTCATATACAAGCACCAAGTTGGCTGCATCAAGATGATATCGAATCGTTACAGCAACATCTTTATCCTGCGGTTGAACGTCGCTGGCTAGAGTCGATTGATCCCAATCATCAGGCTGGCATTGGGCATGATATTTATCTCAAATTATGGGCGTTGTCAGAACCCAATATTCCAACGGATTATGTGCTGTTCGACGAAGCACAAGATGCTGATCCATTGATGCTCGGTATTTTGTTGCGACAGAAAAGTACCCAAGTGATTTATGTCGGCGATGCGCATCAACAAATCTATGCATGGCGTGGTGCAATCAATGCCATGCAGCAAATGCCACTACCTGAAAGTCGTTTAACCACCTCCTTTCGTTTTGGTGATGCGATTGCAGATGTGGCCAATAGTTTATTGGGTGCATTGAATGAAAGCGTACCGCTTTTAGGTAATCCTCATGTCAAATCGAATGTAGTGAATAAACCACATACCAAAATGCGTGATGCAATACTATGTCGCACCAATGCCCGTGCCATGGAATTGTTACTGGCTGGTTTGGTGCATGGTGATAAAGTCGGCTTGCAAGCTGATCATCAAAAGCTCAGTCGTTTTGTGGATGCAGCCAGCCTCCTCAAACAAGGCAAGCGTATCGTCGATGTTCCAGAGTTGGCTTGGTTTAACTCTTGGCACGATGTGCATGAGTACTGTGAAACCAATGATGGCAGTGACATAAAACCTTTAGTTAAATTGGTTGATGAACATGGTACAGATCCATTGAAAAGAGCACTGGCCAAAATCACCCCAATTGAACAAGCGGATTATGTGATTTCAACTGCGCATAAAGCCAAAGGTCTAGAATGGAATCGTGTGCATATCGAAGATGATTACCAATTTAAAATAAATGGACTTGAACATAAAATTACAGATGAAGAATTAAGATTACTTTACGTGGCCTGCACTCGTGCTAAAGTAAGTTTAAATATCCATCATCTTTTTGACTTAATACAACAATTAAAACTAAAACGATGCGCTCCCCCAAGCCTTCAAAAAACCGCAGGTTAAAGCGCTCATGATCGAGGTAAGCTTATGCAACTTGAATCGGTTCAATTTAAACATGTGGGCATGTTTCGAGACCTTCGTATTGAGTTTCAACCTGAACGGCATCCCATCACCCTGATCCTAGGCGATCAAGCAACTGGTAAAACCACGGTTATAAAGAATATCTATCAGGCACTGTCTTGGTTTTCAGCGCGATACAAAGATATCAGAACCGCTGGGGTGGTCATCTCAGATCAAGATATTATGCTGAGGTGCTTACAGGCCAAAATTCAGACCCAAGTGCGTATCAGCAGTGAGCTCAACAATGTCTTAACAGAAAGTAGCTCGGCACAACAAAAAAACACCCAAAGCTGCATCTGGAAGTTATTCAAAACTTTTAATAATCAAGGTGTCGGAATCAGTCAGGTTGAGACGCAACAACTCGATCAAATGGTAAGTCTGTATCAAAAAACCATTCTCCAAGATCCGTTATTTGGTCTTCCTCTGATCGCCTATTATCCTGCCGAACGCTTTGTCCAAGACATCAACTTACAAAGTAAAAATGTGCCTGGTATTTTACAAAAAAACTCAGCCTATGACCTAACCGCGATTCCTTACACGACCTTTACTCGTTTTTTTGAATGGTTCCGCGAAATCAGTGATGTCGAAAATGCCCATTCAGCGCATATCGTCAGACGTTTGATGGGCAATGATTTTAATCAACAAAACCAATCTGAAATATTGCAAGAACTACAACAAGAACTGCTCAATCATCCTAAACAGCTCTCCGCCCCCAATCTGTATGCATTGAAAAAAAGCTTGAATACCGTGTTCCCCGAACTGGATGATATTTATATTCAATATGTACCAAAGCTCCAGCTCATCGTGCGCTATCAAGAACAATTGATCCCATTCCAGCAACTTTCTACATCACAAAAAACATGGATCGCACTGGTTGGAGACATCAGTCGTCGTTTATGTTTACTCAATCAGCATTGCTTTGATCCCTGTTTAGAGGGCGAAGGTGTCTTATTGATTGACCAAATCGATGCACAACTCGATCAAGTCATGTGTGCAGAAATTCTTGAGCGCTTACATCAAGCCTTCCCTCGCCTACAAATCATCGTGACAGGCAACCGCGACGAACTCCTCGAGCATGCACTCCACTATCAATGTTTGCGCTTAGACTCAAAAGAGATTTTTGAAATCAATCTAGAGCAATCACAACAACAACTGTCTGAACTATATAGTGAACTTTCACAGACAGAAGAGGATACTGAACTGCAAAGCCCCGACTTAGTTGAGTCAGAGACATTGTCGCGTAGAGTTGATGAATTATTCAATCAGATACAAGAACTTAGTCCACAAGAAAAAAATGAGTTATTAGACTTACTTAAAATTGATGATACCCCACAAAAAAGTGCTTTATAGCCTGCCAAGCGAATAACAGCACCCAGCTCTTTTGAGGTTTTGATCTGTGTTTTTCATGTAATAAGCCAATCTTTTTTGTTGTTTTTGTAGTAAAATAAACCGCTTTTTATTACTAAGTTGCGCAATACAACTTACTGCTCTATTAACTTGATTGGGCTTCAAGATTTAAAGCTTTGGCGTTCTCTTTGCGCGCCTGTGAGTCTTGAATAAATTTCACTTTAGGTTTTCGACCTACATCATCGACATGGATACCAGTGTGCTACCGATTATTATCCTATTACCGCTCATACTCGGCACCACCCTAATCCCACAATTGCAACGTATCTCACGTGGCATGACGGCACTTGGGGCGATTGGCATCAGTCTGAGTTGTTTTATTTTATTATTAACTCAGGCACCAACTATTCTTCAGGGCAATACCCTGCAACAAAGCTGGGATTGGCTACCACAACTTGGAATCAATCTCAGTTTCCGCCTTGATGCCTTAGGTCTATTATTTGGTCTACTGATTAGCGGTATCGGTACCCTCATTTATATTTATGCCTATTATTATCTAAGCCCTAAGAATTCGCTGACTAAACTGTATCAGTTACTGATGCTGTTTATGGCGGCGATGCTCGGGATTTCGTTTTCTAACAACCTGATTTTATTATTAGTATTTTGGGAACTGACCAGTATTTCATCCTTCCTGCTGGTGGGTTATTGGAGCAATTACGATGCGGCGCAACGCGGTGCACGTATGGCGCTCACCATAACAGGCTTAGGTGGTCTTGCGATGCTGGGTGGTTTTGTCCTGCTTGGACAAATCACTGGAACATACGAGATCGACCAACTGGTGCTGATGAAAGATACCATTCAACAGCATGAACTTTTTGTACCCACGTTATTGTTGATTTTACTCGGTGCATTTACCAAAAGTGCGCAGTTTCCATTTCACTTCTGGCTTCCGAATGCCATGGCAGCACCGACACCAGTGTCTGCCTACCTACACTCCGCCACGATGGTTAAAGCAGGGATTTTCTTGCTGGCTCGTTTAGCACCGATCTTTATTGGTGCTGCGCTGTATCACAATATCGTGACTTTTGTTGGTCTGTTTACCTTGTGTATGGCCGCAGGTTTTGCCATTTTCAAAGAAGATCTCAAAGGGCTGTTGGCGTATTCGACCATCAGCCATTTAGGTTTGATCGTTTGCCTACTCGGTATTGGTTCTCCGCTTGCAGTTGCAGCGGCAATTTTTCATATCATTAACCATGCAACCTTTAAAGCCGCATTGTTTATGATTGCAGGCATTATTGACCATGAGACTGGCACACGTGATTTACGTAAGCTAAGTGGCATTTGGCAACTATTACCATTCACAGCCACGCTCACCATGATCACTGCCGCTTCAATGGCGGGTGTCCCACTCACCAATGGTTTCCTCTCTAAAGAAATGTTCTTTACTGAGTTGCTGGTAAATCTATCTGGTCCTGTCATGATTGCTTCCGCAATTGTGGCGACTTTAGCTGGTATCTTTGCGGTGAGTTATTCAATCCGCTTAGTCCATGGCGTATTTTTTGATGGCGAAGTGGGTAAGCAGGTTCCGCATAAAGATGCGCATGAACCACACTTAGGCATGCGTATGCCTGCCATTATTCTTGCAGCCTTATGTATTTTGGTGGGTATTTTCCCAGCACTATTGGCTGAAACATTTGTCAACAGTGTAACTCGTGCCAGTTTGGCACAGCCAGACTTTGTTGGAACACATTTGGCGATATGGCATGGCGTTAACGCACCGCTGATCATGAGTCTGATTGCCTTGGTGGGCGGTACAATATTTTACTTCGCGTTGGCTAAAGATGGTCGTATCCGTAAAATTGATCTCGATCCTCATCTTGGCAAATTTCAGGGCAAAATCTTATTTGAACTGTTCCTTAAACACTTATTACTGATCAGTCGAAAAATAAAACAACGCACTGAAAATGGCTCTTTACAGCACTACTTATTTTTAATTGTGCTGTTTAGCATCGTCATGGTGGCTTTACCCCTCTTCAATCAAGGTTTAACCACAGGCACACGTGAACTGACACATGCACCATGGGCTGCCATTGTACTTTGGCTCACATTGTTCTCTGGTTGCTGGATGATGCTTTGGTTCCATCATGAACGAATCAAAGCCATCTTGATTAGCGGCGCGGTCGGTTTAGTCGTGACCATGACCTTCGTGGCTTTATCTGCACCTGATTTGGCGCTAACGCAAATCACTGTAGATGTGGTGACCACCATTTTATTGTTAATGAGTTTGTCTTTACTACCACAACTCACACCTTACGAATCAACGCGCCCACATCGTTGGCGCGATGCCAGTCTTGCGATTGCAGGCGGCTTAGGGATTGGCTGGATCGCATGGCTAATCCTGAGTCGAGACCATAATTCAATTTCATGGTTCTTCTTGCAGCAATCCATCCCATTGGGTGGCGGTTCAAATGTGGTCAATGTCATTCTGGTTGACTTCCGTGGTTTTGATACCTTCGGTGAAATTGTGGTCCTTGGGATTGCTGCCATTGGTGCACTGTGCTTGATGGACGGTATGCGTACACATGGCACTACGGTGACTCAAGGATTAACCTATCGTTTTAATCCATCTCCCTTGATGTTACGTATCGCTGCTTCTTGGGTATTACCGATCGCACTTGTGATCAGTATTTATATCTTCTTACGTGGACATAACTATCCAGGTGGTGGTTTTATCGCGGGTCTAGTCACCGCAATGGCGCTGATCATTCAGTATATTGCCTTGGGACAAGATCAAGCTGAAAGAATAATTAAAGCCAAGTCGGGTCGTTTATACGAAATTTGTATTGGTTCAGGCCTAATGATTGCGGGTTTAACTGGTGTTGGCGCTTGGTTCTGGGCACGCCCATTCCTCACCAGCGCACATTTCTATGTAGAGCCTCCTCTGATTGGAAAAATGCATTTAGCTTCTGCATTACCATTTGATTTAGGGGTCTACATCACCGTCGTGGGTGCAACCATGTTGTTGATTTCGGTCTTAGGTGACTCACGTCACTCAGGTATGACGGGACCAATCCCAAGTGGAGACAAATAATATGCTCAGTATTGAATTTTTACTCGCTTCTGGCATTGGTTTACTGACTGCGACAGGCATTTATTTAATTCTACGTGCCAGAACATTCCCTGTGGTACTCGGACTGGTCATGATTGGCTATGCCGTGAACTTGTTTTTGTTTGCAATGGGACGAACCCAAGTCAACGCACCTGCTGTACTGACTGAAACCACTAGAGTGTCTGACCCATTACCTCAAGCATTGGTACTGACCGCAATTGTAATTGGTTTTGCGACCACCGCATTTATCGTACAACTGGCATTGCGCAGTCGTTATGAGTCAGGCACAGATCATGTCGACTCAAAAGAAGATCCAACCTTGACTTATGACCCACGTGAGGATGAGCCATAATGTTTGATTTCTACCAATTTTGGCAGACTCATGCTCCAATTCTTAGTATTTTAATTCCAGCATTTACTAGTTTTATATTATTACTATTGGGTAATCCCGGTGCAGGGGCTTTAAAACAAGACTGGCGTCAACCTTGGCGACGTGGGATCAGTCTCTTCTCCGTCGTTTTAGGGCTCGCCACTGCGGTGAGCTATCTAGCGATTGCAAGTACAGGTCAAATTACGGTTTACCAGTTGGCTGAATGGTCTGCACCATTTGGTATCGTATTGGTGCTTGATCGTTTATCTGCATTTATGTTGGTCTTGACCTACGTACTGGCAGTGCCTGTGCTTTGGTATGCCAGTCATAACTGGGACACACGTGGTCGCTATTTCCACGTGATGTTTCATTTCTTATTGATGGGTATCACAGGCGCATTCTTAACAGGCGATTTATTTAACCTATTTGTATTCTTTGAAATCTTATTGTTGGCTTCTTATGTTCTGCTTTTACATGGTCAAGGTCGTCAACGTTTTCAATTAGGCATACATTACGTCACCATCAACTTACTGGCTTCAGCACTATTCCTTGTCGGTTTAGGTATGATTTATGGCAGTGTTGGTAGCTTAAATATGGCGGATGTAGGTCGTCTGGTTCCAACCTTAGATGGCGATCAGCACAAACTGGCGATTGCAGGTGGTTTATTGCTATTTGTGGTGTTCGGTATTAAGGCTGCAATGCTACCTGTGGGTTTTTGGCTACCGAAGACCTATGCCGTTGCCAGTACACCCGTAGCTGCGATCTTCACCATCATGACCAAAGTCGGCATTTATGCCATTTTACGTGTGAACGGCACGGTATTTGATGATGAATTAGCACAAAACATATTTAAAAACTGTTTAATGGTTATCGGTCTAATTACGTCAATTTATGGTGTGATTGGGGCTTTAGGGGCTGATCGTTTACGTCGCTTTGTTGGCTTTATGGTGTTGTCCTCTATTGGAACATTACTCATCACCATTGCGATGTTCAATACCCAAGCATGGGCTGCAGGTTTATATTACTTAGTCCATAGTACCTTGATTGCAGCAGCATTCTATTTGTTTTGTGGTTGGATCACTTCACAACGCGGCGCATTTAAAGATCATTTGAAAGTTGCGCCTAAAATGAAGCAGGAAAAAGCGGCTTCATTTACCTATTTCACCATTGCCTTGATGATGGCAGGTTTACCTCCATTCAGCGGTTTCTTAGGTAAAGTATTTATTTTACAAGCAACAGCAGAAAGTCCTTATCAAGGTTGGATTATTGCCATCGTATTGATCGTGAGTTTATTGAGTATTATCGCCTTTACTCGTGTCGGTTTTATTCTGTTTTGGCGTGCGAGCGCACCTGAAGAAAATCCAAAAGAAGCAAACTTTACTTTATATCAAGCCCTGCCTGAGCGCGCACCAAAGCGTAATGATAAAGCGATCTATATACTGCTTGCTGGGTTAATGGCTTATGTGGTTTTCGCCTCCCCTATTCAACAATATACTGTTGCGACCGCACAGCAAATCCAAGACCATGCTCTGTATAATCAAGCGATCTTGAAAATAGATGCTCAAGGTCGTGCGATCAGCGTACAACCTTATGATCCAAGTTATTTACCAGAAACCAAATATGGTGGTGAAGTAAGTGATCATAATGCTTTGCTTATTCCAGATATCATTTCAAAAGCCACTTTACAAGGTGAGCATATTTCTGAATATAAGCAACGCCAAATCGCTGAGCAGACATTAGAAGCACCAACACGTCCAAATGCAACCCAGCTCAAGCCAATGGAGGAACACTAATGCAAAAACGCGCTTTGCTTCATCGTTGTTTTCCACATCCATTCGTATCCTGCTTGGTTTTTCTCAGTTGGTTAATGCTTGCCAATAGCGTAGAGATAGCGAGTCTTACATTTGCTTTCTTATTGGCTGTCATTATTCCGCTTTTGGTCCGACCTTTTATTGCGTATACGCCACGTATTGATTGGACGGCCGCCATGAAGCTATTTTTTGTGGTGCTGTGGGATATCGTGATCTCAAATTTCCGAGTGGCGAGAATGGTGCTTGGTCCGATGCAACAGTTGCGCCCTAAATGGTATCGCGTCCCTTTAGATACTGAACATGAGCAGGTCAATACACTGCTCGCAATGATCATCACGACCACACCGGGTACTGTTTCAGCAGGAATCGATCAAGAACGTGGTGATATTCTGGTTCATGCATTGGATTGTGATGATACTGAACTTGATATCCAAGAGATTAAAAAGCGCTATGAAATGCCTTTAATCCAAGTCTTTAATGTGAAGATTGCAGAAGGAGTCACCACAAAATGACCATTTTACCTTATGCACTGGGTATCGGTTTGATCGCCATTACCATTTCCATGTTCATGTGCCTCATTCGCCTGATTATTGGGCCGTCTGTAATTGATCGACTGCTCGCCTTGGACACCCTATTTCTCAATGCAACTTGTCTCATCGTTGTATTGGGTATTTATTGGGTCAGCACCAATTTCTTTGAGGGTGCTTTATTGGTTGCAATGCTCGGTTTTGTTTCGACTGTCGCACTTGCTCGTTATTTCACAACTGGGCATGTGATTGATTAAGGAGATACACCATGCAACTGATCTATGAGATCCTCATTTCATTCTTTTTGGTGTTCGGCGCTTTTTTCCTATTGGTTGGATCAATCGGTATGATCCGTCTACCTGATTTATTTATGCGTCTGCATGCACCGACCAAAGCAGGGACTTTAGGGTTAGGAAGTTTCTTGATCGCAGCAATGATCTTTGGTGTGACACAAGAGCGTTTTGGTTTTGCTGAGTTACTGATTACCCTATTCATCTTTATTACCGCACCTGTATCTGCAAATTTAATGGCGCAGGCTGCTATTCATTTGCGTTTGCGCTCGAATAGTGGTGATGTTCCTGAGGCTTTAAATCGCCCGCTTCCTTGGCAACGGTATAGCCGTAAAGACAAAAAAGACCAACTGTAGTTGGTCTTTTTTTATTAAAAATTTACCGAAAGCCCAATATAAAAAAGCCACCCGAAGGTGGCTTTTTAATTTATTCTTTATCTTGCTCGTGTTCAGGCAAATCCTTGACCGCTTCAGCAATCAAACCAAACATATAGTTTCCATATGCATTGGTTTTATCATAATGGAAACGCAATCTTGGCGTGATACGCGTCTTGATGCGACGACTCAATTCATGACGCAAGAAACCAGAAGCCTTATTCAGCACATCTAAAGTTTCTTTATTTGCAGCTTCACTTTGATCATCACCCAGTTCACGCCCCATAACAGTGACATAAACTTCAGCATATCCCATATCTGCACTGACTTTCACGGCTGAGATGGTCACTAGACCACCCAGACGTGGATCTTTAAGCTCCTGACGGATCAGCTCAGCCAACTCACGTTGTACTGAATCCGCCATGCGCTTTAAGCGTTGGCTACCCGCCATTAAAGACTCCGTTTAATCAGTTGAACATCATATACTTCGATCTTATCTTGTACTTTGATGTCTTTATAACCTTTCACCGCAAGACCACATTCCATACCTGCGCGAACCTCTTCAACCACTTCTTTATAACGACGAAGAGATTCAAGCTCACCTTGGAACACAACCACGTCGTCACGTAATACGCGAATCGGTTTATTACGGTGTAACATACCTTCAAGTACCATACAGCCTGCTGCTGCACCAAACTTACTTGAGTGGAAGACTTCACGTACTTCCGCTACACCTAAGATCGTTTCACGATGTTCAGGTGCAAGCTTACCGCTCATTGCTGCTTTTACATCATCAATCAATTGATAAATGATGCTGTAGTAACGAATATCGATACCGTCTTGATCAGATTTCTGACGTGCAGTGTTGTCCGCACGTACGTTGAAACCAAGTAAGACTGCTTCTGAAGATTCAGCTAAAGTGACATCTGACTCAGTGATTGCACCGACACCAGAACCGATCACACGAACTTTAACTTCATCAGTTGAAAGCTCATCAAGTGCAACATGCAATGCTTCTAAAGTACCGCGTACGTCAGTTTTAAGTACGACATTTACATAAGGCACATCTTTTTTACCCATAGATGCCATGATGTTTTCAAGACGCATCGCACTCGCGCGCTCTAAACGTTTATGACGTTCACGATCAGAACGAGCATCAGCAACTTCACGAGCTTTCTTCTCATCATTCACAACAAGAACTTCATCACCCGCCATTGGTGCTTCAGGTAAACCTAAAATCTCAACTGGAATCGAAGGACCTGCTGACTGAATTCGTTTACCGTTTTCATCAACCATCGCACGTACACGACCATAAGATGAGCCAGCAAGAACTAAATCACCGATGTTCAAAGTACCGTTTTGTACAAGAATCGACGTTACCGCACCACGGCCTTTATCAACACGTGCTTCAATAACAACACCTTGAGCCGCACCGTCTGCAGAAGCTTTGAGTTCCATCAATTCAGCTTGGATCAAGATCAGGTCAAGTAACCCATCGATACCGGCACCAGAATGTGCTGAAACTTTCGCGATAGGTACATCACCGCCCCACTCTTCAGGCACGATACCTTTAGTGGTCAATTCATTTAAGACGCGATCTACGTCTGCTGATTCTTTATCCATTTTGTTGATTGCAACAATAATAGGCGTACCAGCAGCACGCGCATGGTCAATTGCTTCCGCAGTTTGTGGCATTACACCATCATCCGCAGCAACAACAAGTACCACAATATCAGTCGCTTTTGCACCACGTGCACGCATAGAAGTAAACGCTGCGTGTCCAGGGGTATCTAAGAAAGTAATAATCCCTTTCTCAGTTTCAACGTGATAAGCACCGATATGCTGAGTAATACCACCCGCTTCTCCCGCTGCCACTTTAGAGCGACGGATACGATCCAGTAATGAAGTTTTACCATGGTCAACGTGACCCATGATCGTAACTACTGGAGGACGAGTTGTTTGCTCACCACGTGCTTCTTCAGCTGCAACCAATAAATTATCTTCTGCTTGAGTATCCGAAACTAGAACAGGATTGTGTCCCATTTCTTCAACTACAAGTACCGCTGTATCTTGTTCAATCGCTTGGTTCTGTGTAACCAACTCACCCATTTTCATGAGGGTTTTGATAACTTCACGAACTTTAACAGCCATTTTTTGAGCAAGATCAGCAACAACGATTTTCTCGCCAATCTCAACATCGTAAACTTGTTTTTTGACAGGTTTTTCGAAACCATGTTTGTTTGCTTGGCTGGTTTTTAAACCACGCTTGTGATGATTCTTGCTGAAACTTTGTTCAGACTGAGCATCACCGCCGCGACCGCCTTTCTTACCAGCTCGTGGGTTTGCAGTTGCACCACCACGTTTGATTTCACGGTCTTCCTTGTTAAAGGAATCTTCATATGCTTGACCAACAAGACCCGCTGCTAAAGGCGAATCATCAATCACACGAACAGTCGTAGTGGTATCATCATTTGAATATTTTGATGCCATTTTACGCATTTGTTCAAGCGTACGTTGCTGAGCTTCTTCAGCCGCCTTACGACGCACTGCTTCTTCAGTTGCTTTTAACTGAGCAGTTTGTGCTTCACGTGCTTTTTTCTGTTCAGCCGTCTCTGATGGTTTTACCACTTGAGGCGCTTTAATCACCTTATCGCTATTGCGTTTTTTCACCACAACAGCCGTTTTTGACGGTGCTTGGGTTGCGCTATCAGAAGTATGCGCTGCACGCATCGCTTCTAAAGTTGCATTGGCTTTTTTCTCTGCAACATCACGTGCATTTTGCACTGCTTCAGTACGTACATTTTGTTCAGCACGTACTTTCACATTCGCTTCTACGCGTGCTTTTGCTTCAGCAGCAAGCAACTCTGGGTTCGGTTTAGCAAAAACTTGTTTCTTACGAACTTCAACATTAATGCTTTTTGCTTTGCCCGAAGTACTTGTAACTTTAGCAGTACTCGTTGTTTTACGTTTCAACGCAATTTTTCCTGTGTTACCACTTTCCTGACCATGAACTTTTTTCAAATGATTGACTAAAGTGTCTTGTTGCTCAGTGGTAATAATATCATCTGCTTTACGCTGTGGTAGACCTGCATCACGAACCTGCTCTAGGAGTTTCTCTACAGGACGTTCTACGCTGAGCGCTAACTCTTGAATCGACTTGTCCGTCATCTATTATCTCCTAGTTAAACCATGATTCACGTGCTTTCATGATGAGTTGACCCGCTTTGTCATGACCTAAACCTTCGATATCAGAGATATCATCAGTCGCTTGGTCTGCCAAATCATCAACAGTAATCACACCACGTGCCGCCAATGCATATGCAATCTCAGTGGTCATACCTTCCATTCCGAGAAGTTCTGCACTTGGCTCTTGAATATTTTCTTGCTGTTTTAACGCATCCGTTAATGCAGCTTCTTTTGCACGACTTTGTAGTAATTCAACTAAGTCTGCATCAAGCTCGATTTCATCAAATGTCTCAGCAGGAACATAAGCAATTTCTTCTAATGAAGTGAAGCCCATTTCTACCAAAGCCATTGCTAAATCTTCTTCAATATCGAGACGTGATACGAACATATCAAGATATTGTTGTGCTTCATTTTGCTGACGAGCACGATACTCTTCTTCCAACATCATGTCGAGTTTATAACCGGTTAATTCCGATGCTAAACGAACATTCTGTCCTTGCGAACCAATCGCACGTGCCAACTGGTCACTGGTCGCAAAAATGATATCTGCACTACGTGCATCTTCATCAAGTACGATACCTGAAACGTCTGCTGGCTCTAATGCACTTGCAATGTATTGCGCTGGATCATCAGACCACACCACAACATCAATACGCTCACCATTTAATTCTTGTTGTACCGCTTGGATACGCGTACCACGCATACCAATACATGCACCTACAGGGTCAATACGATGATCATTGGTTTTCACTGCAATTTTAGCACGTACACCTGGTTGACGCGCTGCGGCTTTAATTTCAATGATTTCTTCAGAAATTTCTGGAATTTCTTTTTTCATTAAAGCCATTAGCATTTCAGGACGAGCACGTGACAACAGCAATTGTGCACCACGACCTTCACGGTTTACGTTATACAAAATTGCATTGATACGTTGCTTAGGACGTAAAATTTCTTTATGGATGGTTTCTTCACGCGCCAAATATGCTTCTGCATTGTCACCAAGATCAATGATAAAACCATCTTTAGTTTGTTTTTTCACTTCACCATAGATCAGTTCGCCAACTTTAGATGCATACGCATCCGCAACCAACGCACGTTCAGCTTCACGAATCTTTTGCACAATCACTTGTTTTGCAATTTGCGCAGCAATACGACCAAACTCGATCGATTCAACTTCAAGCTCGCGGATATCGCCAATTGACCACTTTGTTGCATCCACATCAGAAATCGCATCCTGACATGCTGGCATTTCGTGGTCTTCATCTGCAACCAGCGTCCATTGACGGAAAGTACGGTAATCACCAGTTTTACGATCAATCTCAACACGAAGTTGAGCTTCTTCTGAATTTGTGCCTTCGTAGAATTTTTTCTTCGTCGCGGCAACAAGTGCTTGCTCTAACGCTTCGAAGATCGCTTCACGACTAACACCTTTTTCATTACTAACCGTTTCTGCAACGGTAAGAATTTCGCGGCCCATAAGTCACCTACCGATTTCTTATAAAATTAAGTTAATATTAGTCTTGATAGATTAAATTTGCTTTATCAATATTATTACTATCAACTTCAAGCACCTGACCACCCTCTACTTCAACCTGAATGAGTTCATTTTCTAGGTCTACAGAAAGTAATTTTGCTTGAAATTTACGACGGTTTTCGACAGCAGCAATTAATCGTAAAGCGACTTGTTGTCCAATATACCCAGACATTTGTGACAACTGAAAGAATGGGCGATCCCAACCAGGTGAAGAAACTTCTAGAGCATACTCACCCGAAATCGGATCATGGACATCTAGCATTGCGCCCACTTGTTGCGTGACCAGCACACAATCTTGAACACCAATACCACGCCCTTGGTCTGCTTCGCCATCTTCGGTGAGAAGTGGCTCTGCATTGTCATCAGTCGCTTTGTCAATATAAATACGTAATAAAGAACGTTTACCTTGTGGTAGGAATTCAATTCCCCACAGATCTACACCACAAGCAGCCACAGCTGGTGCGATAAGATCAAACAGTGCTTGAGATTTATTTGATAATTTCATTTACTCTCGTCGCTCTCATGCGAGCCAATCAATCTTAACCGTATAGTGAACACGATGATTTGATCTTGCGCCGTATACGGCTCATATCGACACTACACGATAGCTAAACAACCAATAAAAAAGGGCGTAATCGCCCCTATGTTACACAGAAAAGCAAAGCCCACTGTGCAAAAAGGCCCACCTATTGTGAGCCTCTTTTTAGAAACTTGGTAGCGGGAGCTGGATTTGAACCAACGACCTTCGGGTTATGAGCCCGACGAGCTACCAGACTGCTCCATCCCGCATCAACGTGCAAAATTATATACAATTATGAAAAAAAGTCAATCTAAGTTTTTTCCACCATTGCTTGATTAAGTTGCACCTTAATCAAATGGTAGCGGGAGCTGGATTTGAACCAACGACCTTCGGGTTATGAGCCCGACGAGCTACCAGACTGCTCCATCCCGCATCAACAAATTACTGCGTACACCAAACTTACTGGTTATTAAGCTTGGTGCGGAAGGGGGGACTTGAACCCCCACGCCCGAAGGCACTACCACCTCAAGGTAGCGTGTCTACCAATTCCACCACCACCGCAGCTTTGTGGGACGAATTCTAGTACCTAAAACAAAAAAAGGAAAGCATTAATTCAGCTTATTCAGTCGTTTTTGGTGCATTTGGCGAAGTTTCAGCCGATGTCACTGGTGCAGAGGTTGAGGTTTGAACAGTTTTTAAACTATATGCATCTGTGGTATGTTTTTTTGCAAGTACAGCCAAAGTTAGACTGGTCACAAAAAAGATTGCAGTAAAAACTGCAGTTAAACGTGTCAAGAAGTTACCTGCACCTGACGCGCCAAATACAGTTGCAGCACCACCACCACCAAACGATGCGCCTGCTTCTGCACCTTTACCTTGTTGTACTAAAACCAAAGCAATAATCAAAATTGCTAAAATGATGTGTACAACGAGTATAAAACTATACATTTCTATTCCTCGTTATTTGCTTTGTGCAAATGCTTGTGCAATTTGGTAAAAAGATTGTGCATTGAGAGATGCACCACCCACTAAGGCACCATTGATATCTGGACATGCAGCCAATTCAACTGCATTTTCAGCTTTAACGCTACCACCATATAAGATCGCCATGTTTGCGCCATATGATGTGATTTGCGTTAACCCTTCACGAATTTTTGCATGCATCGCCTGAGCATCTTCTGGTGAAGCTGTTTTACCTGTGCCTATCGCCCAAATTGGCTCATAAGCGATCACGATATTTTGCCATTGTTCAGCTTTGACCACAGCAGCAATATCACAGATTTGCTGTAATACAACTTGATCAGCCAAACCTTGCTCACGCTGATCAAGACTTTCACCAACACAGTAAATCACAGTTAAGCCTGCATTTAATGCATGATGCAACTTCTCTTTTAAAATTTCGACATGGTCACCGAACAACTCACGGCGCTCAGAATGACCAACCAGCGCAAACTCAATGCCACTGTCTTTCAGTAATTCCGCACTCACTTCTCCCGTGTACGCACCTGTACCCGCTACCCGAGAAAGATCTTGCGCTACAGTATAGACTGTCCTAGCGGCATCTTTTAGCTCAGCCTGAATACTGGTTAAAGCGATTGTGGTCGGTGCCACACCGATATGACATTGTTCGGGAGCAATATTTTCTTGCTCTAATAACTGTTTAAATTCTTGTATTAATTGGAAAGCATTCGCATGCATTGGATTCATTTTCCAATTACCAACAACCCAAGGGGTAATGGTCGAATTCGACATACTTCGCCTGCCTAATGTTAATTTCTCAAAAATGCTGCATATTTTACACGGATTTTTATAAAATTGAGTTTTTTTCTATTGTTTAAATATAAATCAGATTGAAAACAGCATGGGCTCAACAAGAAATCCTTTGCGAACGCTCTATTCGTTTTGATATTTATTTTAAAATTAAGTTGCTTAGGCGTTGCTACTCTTTCCAACACACATTGCATTATCGCTAAAAACGGCTCAAACTTAGATCGAATTAATCGTGTGTCTTTTAGCAACGGAACGAATAAAAGAAAATTAATTTATAAAAAACTCGATTAGTTCAAAGTTTTATCGGTGAACCAAGTCAAAAACGACACTTTCTCTAGTGGTATTTTTGCATAACAAAAGTATAATTTTTAGGATACATATTATAAACATTTATTGTCATAAGGCGGACAGATGTCAGGATTACATACGTCTCCAAAATTTTCGGGGTTTATTCGACGATTGGTCGAAGATGGTCATATGTCTGCATCAGGTATGCAAACAGCAATCGACACAGCAAAAAAAGCACAACAAGATATTGTTGCGCATCTGATTGAACATCATCGTCTTTCTCAACTTACCATTGCTGAAACCATTGCGGTAGAATTCGGTGAGCCAGTCTTTGATTTAGCGGTTTTTGATACGGCTTTGTTGCCACGTGAGCTCGCTGACAGCAAGTTGATTCACAAACATCGGGTTGCGCCTTTGATTCAACGTGGGCAAATCCTCTATGTTGCTACCAGCAATCCAACCAATATTGATGCACTCGATGCAATTCGTTTTAATACCAAACTCAATATCGAACCGATTATTGTTGAACACAGCAAACTCGAAAAACTCATTGAGCAACAATTTGGGGACACGGACAACTTCGATTTTGGGGAAAATGAAGATTTTGATCTTGATGTCGATATACCCACCGAATCAACACAAGATGATGAAGCCCCTCAAGGTGAAGAAGCACCGATTGTAAAATACATCAACAAGTTACTCATTGATGCGATTCGTATGGGGGCATCCGACTTACACTTTGAGCCTTATGAGAAAATGTATCGGGTTCGCTATCGTGTCGATGGCGTATTGCGTCAAATTGCAAATCCGCCGTTGCAACTCGCCACTCGACTTGCTTCACGTTTAAAAGTTATGTCGCAAATGGACATCTCTGAAAAACGGATGCCGCAGGATGGTCGTATTAAGCTCAAGCTATCCAAAACCAAAGCGATTGACTTCCGTGTCAACTCATTACCCACGCTATTTGGTGAAAAATTGGTGCTGCGTATCCTTGATCCATCCAGTGCAATGTTAGGCATTGAGGCACTCGGTTATGAAGAAGAACAAAAAGCATTATTTCTAGAAGCGCTCGACAAGCCTCAAGGCATGCTCTTGATCACAGGTCCAACAGGGTCAGGTAAAACGGTTTCTTTATATACGGGGATTAATATCCTCAACACTGAAGACACCAATATATCCACAGCCGAAGATCCCGTTGAGATCAACTTAGAAGGGATCAATCAGGTTAACGTCAACACCAAGACAGGCTTAACCTTCTCTGCTGCCCTTAAAGCCTTTCTCCGTCAAGATCCTGATATCATCATGGTTGGTGAGATTCGTGACCTAGAAACTGCTGAAATTGCCATTAAAGCAGCACAAACCGGTCATATGGTGATGTCTACACTTCATACCAACAGTGCACCTGAAACCTTAACTCGCTTGCGTAATATGGGAGTCCCCTCCTTCAATATCGCGACTTCGGTCAATCTTGTGATTGCACAGCGATTAGCACGTCGCTTATGTCCACAGTGCAAACAAGCGATAGATATTCCCAAACAAAGTCTTTTGGAGTTAGGCTTCACTGAACAAGATTTAGCAAATCCTGAACTTCAGATATTTCAACCGGTTGGTTGTTCCGAATGTCGTGAAGGCTACAAAGGCCGTGTCGGTATCTATGAAGTGATGAAAGTGACCCCTGAAATTTCTAAAATCATTATGGAAGATGGCAATGCATTACAAATCGCAACCGCCTCTGCACAAGCTGGTTTTAACAATTTAAGGCGTTCAGGTTTACAAAAAGTCATGCAAGGGATCACTTCATTACAAGAAGTTAATCGAGTCACAAGTGAATAAAATTAATAAAAAGGATTAATAATCATGGCAGCTAAAAAAGCGCAAATGATGCCTACTTTTGCTTATGAAGGGGTAGATCGTAAAGGGGCAAAAATTAAAGGGGAATTACCTGCACGGAATATGGCTTTAGCAAAAGTCACTTTACGTAAACAGGGCGTCACCATTAAGAATATTCGAGAAAAACGCAAAAATATTCTCGATGGCTTAATGAAAAAACGAGTCACAACACTGGATATCACGGTGTTCACACGCCAGCTTGCAACCATGATGAAAGCCGGCGTACCACTGGTACAAGGTTTTGAAATTGTTGCTGAAGGCTTAGAAAACCCTGCCATGCGTGAAGTGGTACTGGGCATAAAGAGCGAGGTCGAAGGGGGTAATACTTTTGCTGGTGCACTAAGAAAATACCCACAATATTTTGACAATTTATTTTGTTCTTTAGTTGAATCTGGCGAACAGTCTGGTGCGCTAGAAACCATGCTTGATCGTGTAGCGATCTACAAAGAAAAAAGTGAATTACTGAAACAAAAGATCAAAAAAGCCATGAAATACCCAGCCACAGTGGTGGTGGTTGCGGTCATTGTGACGATTATTTTGATGGTCAAAGTTGTGCCTGTTTTCCAAGATCTATTTAGTTCATTTGGTGCTGACTTACCCGCCTTTACCAAAATGGTGGTGAATATGTCGGTATGGATGCAAGAATATTGGTTTATCTTGATTATTGTGATTGGTGCGATTATTGCCTGCTTTCTCGAAGCGAAAAAACGCAGTAAAAAGTTTCGAGATACACTGGATAAAATGGCACTGAGATTGCCTATTTTTGGTGATTTAGTTTATAAAGCCATTATTGCGCGATATAGTCGTACTCTAGCGACAACATTTGCAGCAGGTGTGCCACTGATTGATGCACTTGAATCAACCGCTGGTGCAACCAACAACGTGGTTTATGAAGATGCGGTGATGAAGATCCGCGAAGATGTCGCAACTGGACAACAATTACAGTTTGCCATGCGCGTGTCGAATCGCTTCCCATCGATGGCGATTCAAATGGTTGCGATCGGTGAAGAATCAGGTGCTCTAGACAGCATGCTCGATAAAGTGGCAACCCACTATGAAAATGAAGTCGATAACGCGGTTGATGGTTTAACTGCAATGATGGAACCACTCATTATGGCAATTCTAGGTGTACTGGTCGGTGGACTTGTGATTGCAATGTACCTTCCAATCTTCCAAATGGGTTCTGTGGTCTAATGCAACAATTTTTCTCTTATTTTATCGAAAACCCAACTGCGCTCTATCTTGCAGTGGGGTTGTTGAGTTTATGTATTGGTAGTTTCCTCAACGTCGTTATTTTCCGAACACCTCGAATGATGGAACAGGAATGGCAGCAAGAGTGTCAGATGCTGCTCCACCCAGAACAACCGCTCATCGATCAAAGTAAATTAACACTCAGTCAACCACCCTCGACCTGCCCAAAATGTCACTCTGCGATACGCTGGTATCAAAATATTCCTGTGATCAGTTGGCTCGTGCTACGCGGTAAATGTGGTGCTTGTCAAAATCCAATTAGTATCCGCTATCCATTGATTGAGCTTCTCACAATGGCGTGTTCTCTGGTGGTCGTGGCTGTATTTGGTGCAACCATTCAAATGCTGTTTGCCTTGGTCTTCACATGGGTTTTGATTACACTGACCTTTATTGATTTCGATACACAACTGCTTCCTGACCGTTTTACCCTTCCCCTTGCAGCACTAGGCTTAGCAATCAATAGTTTTGCGGTTTATACCACAGCAAGCTCGGCGATTTGGGGCTATGTAATCGGCTTCCTCTGTCTATGGATTGTTTATTATCTCTTTAAACTCATCACAGGCAAAGAAGGAATGGGCTATGGAGACTTTAAACTACTCGCAGCCTTAGGTGCTTGGATGGGGCCGATGCTACTGCCGTTGATTGTGTTACTGTCTTCTATCGTCGGCGCAATTGTAGGGATTATTCTGCTGAAAATGCGTGGTGAAAATCAGCCCTTTGCATTTGGTCCTTATATTGCGATTGCAGGTTGGATTGCTTTTTTATGGGGTGATCAAATTATGAAAGTTTATCTTGGAGGTTAATATGCGATTTATCTTGGGAATTACAGGAGGCATTGGCAGTGGTAAATCTGCGGCGACCCAATGGTTTGAGTCTCAAGGTATCTGCGTTGTTGATGCTGACATTGTGGCAAGAGAAGTTGTTGAACAAGGTCAACCCGCATTAAAAAGTATTCAAGATGCTTTTGGAGATTGGGTGTTATTGGAAGATGGCAACTTAAATCGACGTGCACTGCGCGAGCATATTTTCCAATCACCTGAAGCGCGTCAAACGTTAGAGGGAATTACCCACCCCGCGATTCGCCAGTCGATTATCCAACAACTACAAAACGCTCAAAGCCCTTATGTGATCTTGGTTTCACCACTACTCTTTGAAACCAATCAGCATGAACTTGTTCATCACACCTTACTGATTGATGCAGATGAACAAACACAGTTACAGCGTGCCAGCCAACGCGATGGACAAAATGCAGCAGAGATTAGAAAAATTATTGCAGCACAAATGCCTAGAGCTCAAAAACAACAACTCGCCCATGATGTTGTTCTCAATGATGGTTTATTAGAACATCTGCATAAGCGGTTGAAGCCCTTACATTTAAGTTATTTGCAACGTGCTGAGCAGTTCTTTTAATCTTTTTTTTGCTGAGCAAGTTGTTTACTTAAGCTGTCTTGGCGGAACCACCGCCATGGCTGTAATGCCCCGATTGCCATTCCCACCAAACCACAAGCAACGGCAACACTTAAGGGTTCATTTAACAACGGAACGGCAAGCACAGCCGCGATAAACGGCGCTAAAGTGACAATACTTCCAGTCTTAAATGCACCTAAACGCTGAATTGCAGCGATATAAGTCAAAGTGGCAACAATCACGACCAATACGCCATGAAACAAGCCTTGTACCAACAAATGCACAGCTTCGACTTCTTGAAAATGCTTTGGAATAAATAAAAGATAAATCGGCAAATAAATCAATGCAGACCAGATTGCCACACTTGCCATCGCATGCCATGCGGACAATTGCCACTGTTTCAACAACACAGTGAATAGCCCCCACCAAACTGCACTAAAAAAGAATAACAGATCACCTAGACCAAATGACGAAGCTTGCTCATGCAACATCAAATAGTTCATCACCGCCAAAGCACTCAACATAATGATCAAACTCAACCACGTATGCTTATCAAAGGTCTGCTTAAAAAATACATAAGCAGCGACGGCAGTACATAATGGGATAAAACCATTTAAAAAAATCGCGGCATGCGCTGCTGGTGCATGTAAAAAGGCAGTATAAACGGTAAAACAGTAGGCTAAACCCCCTGTTAATGCCAATATCACTGCACGTGGATGCCATAAAAAAGCCAAATCTTTTTTATAAATCAGGATCGGCATGAGAATCGTAAACGCAATCGCAAAGCGCATTGCAACCAGATCCCAAGCACTGATATGCCAATGCGCATTTAAGCGAGAAAAAATGGTAAAGCCGCCCCAAATACACATGGTAATGAAGACAAATACGTAGCCTTGGGTTCGAACCGTCATGTCAAAGCACTTGAATCATCATACCGCAAGCATATGCTTATACATTGCGCTGACGACATGCTTCATACAATGCCATTCCCGTCGCCACACTCACATTCAAGCTTTGTAAATCACCTGACATTGGAATATAAACGGTGTGATCACACTGAGACTGTGTAATTGGTCGCAAGCCTGTATCTTCAGCACCCATCACGATCACAATCGGTCCACTAAAATCACACTGCTGTAGTGGCAATGCCTTTTCATCTAACATCGTGCCGATAACGCGCGTATGTGTGGTGTCTTTTAAATGCGCCAAAGTACGTGCAAGATTAGTGACTTGAATAAATTTAACCTTTTCAGCGCCCCCTGCTGCAACTTTGCGAGCAGTTGGTGTAAGCCCTGCGGAACGGTCACGAGGCACGATCACCGCTTGAACCCCCATTGCAGCAGCAGTACGAATACAGGCACCAAGGTTATGCGGATCAGTTACTTGATCCAGTGCCAATAACAACGCATTTGGAGTCTGTTGCATCAGTTGATCTAAATCTTGTTCATTTAAGGTCGGATGTGGACGTACAGCCGCGACAACCCCCTGATGAAAAGGCAGACCCGCCAATTTTTCTAAACTTTCTCGACTGGCTTGTTGCACACTAATCCCAAAAGGTTCTGCAAGCTGTAAAATCTTTTGTAGACGTTGGTCATCACGCCCTTTCAGGGTAAACAACGTCAAGACTCGCTCAGGCTCTAACTCTAATAATGACTCCACAGAGTGAACACCATAATAATATTCAGATTTTGCCATGAACGAACGACCTCTTTAAAAATGCCCGCTTCAAAAAAGGGGATTTAGATTGTAAAAGTTTCTCTTTGAAGCAGAAACTTTTGGGAGACTTATAAAAAATAAAAATCCTGAAAAGTGACTTTACAGGTGAGGAGCGAATAGCTCCACAAGGGAATTTAATAAAAAAATCCTGTAAAATGACTTTACAGGTGAGGAGCGAATAGCTCCGCAAGGGAATTTAATAAAAAATCCTGTAAAATGACTTTACAGGATTCCCTTACAGCATAAGTGTACTCGATTTAAACAGTAATAGGTTAGCCTTCTAGATGGCAAACATAATCGAGCACTTCATCCGCTTCGATATGAAAAACACTATTGCCAGGCACATAAAAAGACTGTCCAGCACGGAATAACTCACTTTCGGTGCTATCTGCAATTTTTACACGGCATTCACCAGAAATAATTTCCATACGCTCTGGTACATGTGTCTCGAATGCTAAAGGCTGTTCAGTCGGTAAAAGGACACCTAAAGTCTTTTTGGTACCATCTTCAAACTGTACTGTATGGCTAATACATGCCCCACCAAAATACACATTTGACTTTTTAATGACCGTAACATGATCAAACTGCACTGAACTCATGCCTACTCTCCAAATAATGCAGCATTTATATTAGGTTATGATGGACGTAGTTTAATTGTGCCTGCGTCACTAATCAATCCATTTTTATCATGCTTTTTGCAGCAAATTTCGAAGCACCAAAGTGCTTTATCACAGAGAGAACTGTCATATCCTAGGCAAATCAACAAATTCATCTATTCAACGCTTGTAGCAACTATAAAACTTCTCTATCTTTAAGCAAAAGATTTTGTGCATTGGATGCGTTTATGCTCACCCATTTAACTTTAATTAATTTTGCACTCGCCGACCACCTCGCTTTAGATATTGAACAAGGTTTTAATGTACTTACTGGTGAAACTGGTGCAGGTAAATCATTATTGTTAGATGCATTATCTGCCTGTTTAGGAGAGCGCACAGACACCCATTATGTCCGCTATGGTGCCGATAAAGCAGATGTGACTGCTGTATTTAGTTATCAGCCCGAAAGTGCCGAAGCACATTGGTTAAAAGAACATGAACTGGATGATGACACTGCTGAAATTCATTTAAGACGCGTGGTTTTTGCGACAGGCCGAAGTAAAGCATGGATTAATGGGCGACCAAGCAGTTTAACTGAACTTAAAGAAATAGGGCGTTTGCTCGTACAACTCTATAGCCAACATAGCCAACAACAATTACTTGAACCACCCTATCCCAAACATTGGTTAGACCGCTATAGCAACTTTGCAACGCCAGCACAGGCTGTGCGTGAGGCTTATGCGACTTGGCAAAAAAACATTCATCAACATCAAGCCGCTTTAGATGCGCAAGCAACACGTATTCAAAGAATACAAACGCTTGAATCCCAACTTGAAGAACTCGAAGATATCATTCAGACTGATTATCGTGAAACAGAACAAGAATTTGATCGTCTGAGCCATCATGAACACATCATGCAAGACTGTGGTTTTAGCTTGAATGTGCTAGATGAAGCAGAACAAAATATTACCCAAGAAGTTGCCTCCATCATCCGTCGTTTGGAGTCTCACGCAGGACGTAGTGAGCAACTCTCCAGTATTTATAATTCATTGTTGAATGCACAAAGTGAAATAGATGATGCAACTGCGAGTTTGCGTCAATTTATTGACCGACAAAGTTTTGATCCTGAGCGGATGGAACAGCTCAATGCAACCTTAGAAATTTTTCATCGCCTTGCTCGTAAGCATCGTAGCCAACCTGAACAACTAAAGCAGGAATACGAAGCTTGGCAACAAGAGCTAGAACAGCTCCATCATCTTGAAGATCCTGAAACCTTAGCGGAACAAGTTGAGATTTCATATCAAGAATTTATGCAAAAAGCACAACATTTAGATGAAATTCGTCGTGCTGCAGCCATCCCATTGGCACAACAACTGATCGAACAAGTCAAACCACTCGCCTTGCCTGAAGCCTATTTTGAATTTAAGTTTGAACCATTGATGCCACCAAATGCAGAAGGTTTAAGTTCTATTCAACTGCTATTCACCGCCAATAAAGGCATCCCAGCACAACCTCTAGCACGTGTGGCATCAGGTGGCGAACTTTCACGTATTGCGCTGGTCATGCAAGTCATGAATGCCGAAAAAACTGAAGCTGAAGTGCTGGTATTTGATGAAATTGATGTCGGGATTAGTGGCGGAACTGCTGAAGTGGTTGGTCGCCTCCTCGCTGATTTGGCGCAACACGTACAATTGCTTTGTATTACTCATCAAGCGCAAGTTGCGGCACAATCTGACCAGCATCTCTTGGTGAAAAAGCAACAAACTGACCCTGCCAGTAGCACCATTATTGAACTTGACGAAGCGCAACGAATTTTGGAACTTGCCCGCATGTCTGGAGGTGTCGAAATTAGCGAAACCACCTTACAACACGCGAAACAACTACGTCAGTTGAAATTTCAACCGAGCTAGCGTCTATTAACAAAATATCAGAAAATGATTGGCGAAATCCGATCAACTCTTGTATGTTGATAAAAAGAACCTATATAGATAAATTAGCAGAATATTTTGATGGAGAACCGCCTAGGTGACGAAACAATATTTAACTCATCGTTGTCTAATTGCTCCACCAGACATGGCAGATGACTTCTTTGCAAATACAGTCATATATGTTGCTCGCCATGATGAAGACGGCGCTCAAGGCATTGTGATCAATCGCCCTTCTGATCTACAAATCAAAGAATTACTCAATGATTTAGAGATCGATGCCGACAATGTACAGCCACATGCAGTTTTGCAAGGTGGACCTTTGCGTCCCGAGGCTGGCTTTGTTTTACATACTGGTCAACCCACTTGGCATTCATCCATCGCAGTGGGTGAAAATGTTTGTATCACCACCAGTAAAGATATCTTAGACGCGATTGCACACAATGAAGGTGTTGGTCGTTATCAAATCGCATTGGGTTATGCGAGTTGGAGCAAAAATCAACTTGAGGAAGAAATGGCTCGAGGCGATTGGCTGATTTGTGACTCAGATATGGATTTGATTTTCAACTTACCTTATGACGATCGTTGGGATGCGGCCTACAAAAAAATTGGGGTAGATCGTACATGGTTTGCTTCAGAGATTGGTCATGCCTGATATCCAAACTTCACAATCAATCATGGCTTTTGATTTTGGCACCCAGAAAATGGGAATTGCGATTGGTCAGTCGAGTATCGAAAGCACCAACCCTCTCCCTCTATTCATCATGAAAGATGGCATTCCTGACTGGAATCAGTTATTGAAACTGGTCAAAGAATGGCAACCCAATCTATTTTTAGTGGGTTTGCCACTGAACATGGATGATAGTGAGTCAGAACTTTCTGCACGTGCCCGCAAATTTGCACGACGCTTACGCCATCAAACCAACATTGAAACATGGATGGTCGATGAACGCTTAACCACTCGAGAAGCACGAGAAGAACTTGAATTTCATCAAGAGCGAGGTCGCGCTAAGCGCTTATCCGCAGATAGTTTTGCGGCTGCGTTGCTGATTCAAAGTTGGTATCGCGATCCTGCTGGGATTACACCTTAGCAACCTAATAGCTAATCTAGTAAAATATTAGTAATTAAACCATAGTTCTATTCACTCAAAATCATTATGAATAAAAAACAGTTTTTTAGATTAACCATAGTTCTAGTTATTCCTTTTGCTATTCTTAGTTGGTGGCTATCTCAACAAGATTTTATTTTTGAAAGAGGACAACAAATTAGCTGTGATGTTGAGGAAAACAGTTGTGGTCCTGTTTTTTCATTTTCCTTAAAAAAATATAATGAAATGAATAATAATAACTTTCTCAAATATTCTACTTACGATGGTTCAACAATAATTTTTCTAACAAATTTCAAATATCCAATAGGACCAGCATATTTCTCAGATATTGAGAATAATGGGAAAATTATAGATCCGGATACAAATCCATATATTACTGCAAATACTTTAGAGAGTATGGGATGCTCTATCAGCTTCAATAGCTATTTCTGTCAAGATATTTCAGGAAGATTCAGCTTTAAAAATAATAATGATGCTGATAAATTTGAAAACCTAATACTAACAGCAAAAAATAAGTTTAAAAAAGCAGATACTATACGCCTTGGTATTGCAAGCCTCATTTTCTTAGGAATACTATTTAGTTATTTTTTAATTTCTTTCATTATAAGATTTATTATTTATGGTACTGGAAAATAAGAAAAGTACCAACACTTTCTGTTGGTACCTAAAAATTTAACTTATTTCTCAATAATCCTTACTGTCGCAGTACGTCCTGATACAAAAGCCAATGGATTATGCGGTTGCTCATCCAAAACAATTTTCACAGGCACACGTTGCGCTAAACGCACCCAACTAAAGGTTGGGTTCACGTTAGCAAGTAAATTCGAACTACCTGAGCGTTCACGGTCTTCAATTCCCGTTGCTACTCCTTGAACATACCCTTTAATCTGCTGACGATCCCCCATGAGTTGAACTGTTGCCTGATCACCAACATGAATACGATTGAGTTTAGTCTCCTCAAAATAACCCACCACATAAAGCTGATGGCGATCAAGTAAAGCGGCAACGGCTTGCCCCACATTGACATAGCTTCCGACACGCAAATCAAAATTTGATAAAGTTCCATCAGCAGGTGCAACCACTTCTGAACGATGTAAATTTAATTGAGCTAAATGCAAACTGCTTTGTGCGACTTCTATCAGTGCTTGTTGCTGTTGAATCGCTGCATTGGACTGCTCGATACTTGCAACCAGTTGCTCACGTTCTGCGACAGCTTGATCGCGGGTTGCAAACACTTGATCCTGCTCTTGCCTTGAAATCGCACCGTCCATGAGGCTAGCATAACGCGCTGCATTCTTTTCAGTCAGCTTCATATTGGCTTCGGTTTTGATCAAACTGGCTTTCGCACCTGCCAAGTTTGCATGAGCTTGTGCCAAACCCGCCTTGGCCTTAGCCAAATCAGATTTTGCTTGTTCCACATCTAAGGCTTGACGTGCAACATCAATTTTGAAAAGCACCTGTCCTTTTTTTACAGTCTGGTTATCCTGTACCAGAACCTCTGTGACCAGACCGTTGACATCTGATGCGACCTGAATCACATCACCCCGCACACGGCCATCTCTCGTCCACGGTGCGGCATTGTAGTAATTCCACAAATGCACGATCGCATAGACAGCGATCACGATCGCAACGAGTAATACCACAGGACGTATGACTTTTCGCACCTCAAATGCCTTCATGTTCATTACCTTTACCACTGATTCTTTAAATCATTAAATTTCGAATTGAGTGTTTATAAAAACCTTAGACCCACAGCCACACGAATAGCCCATGGACCAGTAGCAACAGTGCCAAGTAAAAACACAGATTAAAAATACTCGGCAGTGCAATCCAACCCTTGATGACCAATCGGTCGACCCATGGACTAATCAGCTTAAACAAGACATAAGCGATGATGGCTTGCACCAAAAGAATGGGGATATAAATCCCATAAAGATTAATTTCACCCATGTGACACACCTCCGCCTGACATTGCCACATCCATTTCATCGGTTGGAATATGACCAATGCTTTCACAAATATTATTCAGAGAAATCAACAGCCGTTGCTGTAATTGAGCATCTTCAATCTGCTGAGCAATGCGATGCAGTAGATTGATTTGCTGCACAATAGATGTTGAGAAATAATGTGATGCACTTTGTTTCTCTTGGGCTTGGAAATACTGAGCTAATTGCTGTTGCAATACTGCGACCTCAGTTTGCAGCGCGGATAGCTGCGGTAGTTTTTGACTAATTTCTTGTAGCCGCACCAAATCAACAATCGAGCTGCTCTCAATCAATGCATTTTGAATCGCTGTTTTAATCTCAGGATTTTGCACCAACTTGGTATTCAAAATACCCACACGATCCAACATACTGCGTAAATGGATTTTAAAATCACTACCATAAGACATGCTTAAGGCTTGACGCATGGCTTGATAATGCAAAGCCAAAATACGCGTAGCACTGGTATCAGGTGAAACGGCACGAACCAAATCAATCACAATTAGCGACACCAATACGCCCAAGATCATGGCAAAGGAACTATCCAGATAAGAAACCGCATCCATCGTATATTGGTTATGCAGATTCAAACCCATCATGGTGTTGATCCCAAGTACCATACCAATCGGCATCAGCATTTGATTGGCCATCATGGTTACAGCCACAAGGAACATTGGAAACAGGACCAAAGCCAGTTGCCAAAAATGTGTGACATGCGGAAAAATACCAAAGGCGTATAAAAAGACCAAACCCGCAGAAAAAATACTGCCCCAAATAAAAATCCGTAACACAGGCACAGGATTATCCAAAGCAGTCAAAATACACGCCGTCACCGCACCCATTTGCGCCATCATAAACCCAGCTTTCCAACCCGAAAGAATCCATGCGCCAGTCACAATAAAAGTAATCAGTACCGCACTAATGCCACCACGAACAGCGATGCCATGATCACGATGTAAACTTGGGTACTTGGTGGTAATCGCGGTAATTTCGACAGGAATATCTTTGTTGCCTTGCTGGATCTGCTGCCAAATAAGCTTTACCGCCAAAATATTGGCAATAAAATGACGCACATCCATTTTCAATGCCGCCAAGACAATTTGCTGTTCGGACGTTGCTAGAACCATAAGTTCAGCAAAATCCTGTTCAAAACTGCTCGGTAAGCCCTGTAAATCACTCGGTTTTAACAAGTGATCTTGTTTTAAAAATGCCAAGCTATGCTGAAGAATCAGATCCAAATGCGGTGCTAGATTGCTCATCTGCATTTTTTCAAGCTGTTTCACGCGTTGAGACAGCGCCACCAAATTAGCGACCACTAACGACACCTGATGCAACATTTCCTGCAAAGGCTTGGTCATCCCATTCAACTCACCTTTTTCATAAGCCAAATGAACTGCCAAAGCATGAATATCAGAAGCATCACGCGTGATCACTGACAGAATTTGCGTATCATCGTCCGAACTTGCCTGCACACTCATTAAATTCCTAAAGGTACTTTCCAGATCACTTAAGGTTTTATTGACACGCTGCTTGATCATTGCACCAACATGAACGGGTAAGACCGTTGCAGAGACGACCGCTGTTGCAATCACACCGATTGAAATTTCTAACACGCGCGCCAATGCAATATCAAACATATTGTAGGTATCAATATAGGTAATGGCGTTATACACGATCATTGCGGTTGAATAGCCCGCCAACATAAAGACATAACTACGTGGTGTACGATCAAGCAATGAAACGTATAAAGCAAAACCCACCCATAAAGACAAAATAATGGTAAATAACCATGGCGTATTAATAAAATGAGGGGTTAACAATAAGGCAATCATTGCCCCAACCACCGTCCCTACTAAACGATACACACATTTTGACGACACCATCCCTGAGTAAGGATTGGCAATAATCAATACCGTACCAATCGACCACATTGGATTAATTAAATCGAGTTCAAATGAAATAAACAGTGCCAGCATACCTGCCACAAAGGTTTTGCAGGCAAAAATAATGTCCAGTCGGCTCGGTCTAAAAGCCAACAACTGTTTAAATAGCATGAACGTGTCTCAATTCTGAGCCAGACTTTTCGCTCATATTCTTTCAACAACACCAATAAATGTGATGACGAGTTCAACTGATTTGGACAGATCCAAATCAGTTCGATAAGCGTAAAGCTGATGATAGGAAGTGATGTGCAATATTCGGAAAATTTAGAGTTACAACCCAAAAAATATCCAAATAAGACATTATGTGATCTATTTTTTCAAAACAAGACCAATTAGTCAATACAAATTATCACCATTTGATAATATTTAATTTTAATTTAGAATAATACTAATAGAAGTGATCTTCTTTCTCATCATGACCATTGGTTTATTCAACCATCTCGATCAGATTTAAAAGTCCATACACGAACTCAGACTTTTCTGTTATAAAACAATAAAAGTTTGATTTTCACGTTATTTTTAAGGAGTAGATGCCCCATCATGGCAATTTCGAGTTTTGGTAAGATTCTCACTGTACTGGATCTATTCTCAGTTTCACGCCCGATTATCAATGTCGATATCATTTGTGATGAGCTTGCTCTATCCAAACCTACTGCCTATCGCTATCTTAAAGAATTGGTCGCGACCGATATGCTGAAACGCATTAGTGGCACGTCAGGTGACTACACTTTAGGATCTAAAATCGCTGTTCTGGACTATATTTCGCACAGCACCGATCCATTGGTGCAAACAAGTATTCCTTTTATGCGAGATATCGTTGAAAAAACTGAACTGTGCTGTTTGCTCACCTATCTAAACCATGATTATTGTATCGACCTACATCACGAAACATTTAAAGAGTCAGAGCTACTCTCATTTGGTCGTGGTTGTCCTCGCCCTGTTTATATTGGCGCATCACCAAAAATCGTGATTGCACATTTGAGCAAACAACGCATTCAAGCCTACTATCAACAATTCAGTCATGAACTGGCTCAGGTTGGTTTCGCACAAAACTTAGATGAATTCTCTCAACACATGCGAAAAATCAAGAAACAAGGCTTTTATTTATCACAAGGTGAGATTGACCCATCTGTTTGTGGTCTTTCAGTACCAATTAGATTTTCAAACAAAGAAGCGCCGATTGCGCTCACTTTGGTGGCATCAAAAAATCGTTTTGACTTCTTAAACATTCAAAAATTGACAGAAATTCTGCAAAACAATGCCGCACAAATTGAACTTAAATTTGCAGCACTCCCAGAAAATCCATAAAGCCAAACTTGAGAATATAAAAAATATTTACATTTTTAGCCGTTGCTAAAATAGATGAATTCTCATATTATGATTATGTTCTTCAGCATACTCTCCGAAAAGAGCATGTTTCCTCAGAGAACTAAGCTCATCCTTGCTATGGGCTTTTTTCTTGCCTTTATTTTTATATAGTCAATAAAAAGCCCTCCATCTGGAAGGCTTAGAAATTTTGAATGGATCGATCAAATATCTATTTTAAGGTTGTTTCAAGTATGGCCACGCTGCTTTGAGATAGATAAACATAGACCATAATGTCAAAATCACAGCTGCATAAAGCAAAGCATAGGCCCACATTTCGAGTGGTTTCCAATTCAACAGAAACACACTAATCGCAATCATTTGAAAAGCAGTCTTATACTTCCCTACCGTTGAAACCGCAACATTGGTACGCGCACCGAGTTCAGCCATCCACTCACGCAAAGCAGATACCGTAATTTCACGAGAAATAATCACGATGGCAGCAAATGCCATAGAAATGGTCGGTTGCCATTGCACTAAGACAATGAGCGCCGCTGCAACCATTAATTTATCTGCAACAGGATCAAGGAAACGTCCGAAAGCTGAACTCTGATCTAATGTCCGTGCCAAATAGCCATCGAACCAATCCGTAAGCGCAGCAACGACAAAGATTGCTGTCAGCACCATATGGCGAAGCATTCCACCATGATGTTCAGCTCCAATGGCTGGTGGCCAATAAGCGATCACCAAAAACACTGGTATTAAAGCAATACGCGCCAAGGTTAAGATATTGGGAATGTTCAGGATTTGCCCTGTACTCATAAACACCGCCATGTTGTTCGCGTCAAATTTGCATATTGCACAAAGGATGTACCGAGTATGTATCCATCTGTAAGCAACTTTATACGAAATATAGTTGAATGTCGATTAGGCAAAAACGGCAACCGTCTGTCTTAACACGGCAATGAGCTGATTTTGTTGATCCCAAACATAAGCATATTCCGTTGAATACCCTTGATGGGCAAACTCAGTGACGACCTTATATTTAAACCAATCCTGAATTTGATGTGCAATTGGACTTAAATAAGTAATCTGCCATGTCAAAGAACTCGCAGGCGCTGGGGTCTTAAACATCGGCAGCACACCTGGCGGCCAAACATCCATTAAAGCAAACAAATCTGCAAGCTGCATGTCACGATTGGGATGTAAAGCAGGTGAAAAACGACTCCAACCACCAAAATCAGGGACCTTACTTCCCGCCATTGGGTAGCTCCCCTCTGCCCAACACAATTCAAATTGTTGTAAGCATTCTGGCATCAAACCTTCGAGATAGAAGGTTTTTTCCAATTGTTCAGCCATCGGATAATCAGGAACTTGAGGCAAATTACTCACGTGGATCCGAGACTCACGCTGTGAACCAAAACTTGCAACTAAAATACTCTGTACTGCGTCATCTTGCCATAAACGTATTTCTAAGCTAGTGACTGATTTTCCTTGTCTTAAAATCTCAGCACTCAGCTTTGCTCGCCCTTGTTGTACAGGGCCAACGAAAGTGACATTACAACTTAAGAGTTGTTTTGCTGCATCATTCACCACACTCAACGCTTTTTGGATCATTAAGCCTGCAACTAAACCACCAAATACTGTGCGACCTTGTAGCCATCCCGATGGAATATCAATCCATTCTTGTTGTTCGATCTGTTGATAAATCGGGAGTAGTGACATATTGATTTCCTTGATCGCTCTGAATAAATGTTATCTTTCAACTTTTCAGCCTAAATGTGAATGATCGGTCTGGCTAAAATGTCAGAGCAATTATGTCAATTCAGTATGCTGACACCATAACACGACCGATCGTTCAATCGATTCAACGCGACCTATCCCACCCATCGTACAACACCATCTACTCATGCAAGATTTTATAAATGGTGCGTGCCATCACCTCACCTAAACCTTGAACCAGCATAAGCTCTTTTTCAGATGCCCTCAGTACACCTTGTATCCCACCAAAATGCGTCAGTAAATCACGACGGCGTTTAGGACCTAGCCCAGGAATCGCCTCCAATACAGAACTACTGCGACGTTTATCACGCTTCGCTCGATGCTTGGTAATCGCAAAACGATGGGCTTCATCACGGACCTGTTGAATCAAATGCAAAGCTTTATGATCTTCTGCCAATTGCAGCTTAGTGCCATCGGTAAAATGTAGCGTTTCCAAACCCGCTTTACGCCCCTCACCTTTAGACACCCCAATCATAAAAGCATCTAGTGCTAACTCTTGCATCACCTCCATTGCCATATGCAATTGACCTTTACCACCATCGATGAGGAGTAAATCAGGCAATATATTTTTCTTATAGCGACGGATTAACGCTTGTCGCATAGCGGCATAGTCATCACCACCCGTAATATCTTGAATCGCAAACTGACGATAGTCCCGCTTTCTCGCGCCGCCTTGATCAAAGACCACACAGGATGCAATCGGTGCTTCACCCATCGTATGGCTAATATCAAAACATTCAATTCGGTCAATCGGACGCCCCACCACTTGTTCAAGCTGATGAAAACGTTCGTTCAATTCTAGATAGTTACTAAGTTTACCTTTAATGGCATGCTGCACATTCATTTGTGCCAATTCTAGCCACTCCGCTCGTGTTTCACGTACTTTATGCTTGATGTGGACTTTCTTGTTAAAGGTTTGCTGTAATGCTTCTTCGAGTTGGGGACGATCAGGCACCTCAATATTTACAATCAACTCAGTCGGCACTTCATCAGCCACCTGAAAATAAAAGTTCGCAATAAAGTCGCTGAGCATTTGCCCGAGATCGTCTCCCAACATATCTGGAAAATAACTTTTCCCTCCGAGCATCCTTCCGTTACGAACGTACATGATCTGCACACAAGTTACGCCCGCTTGATGGGCAATCGCTAAAATGTCGGCTTCACCTTTAACTTTAAAGACTGCCTGTTGTGCCTGAACCTCACGCAATAAGCCTAAACGATCCCGATAGAACACTGCCTTTTCAAACTCAAGTGCTTCAGCCGCTTGCTCCATTTTTCCGATCAATTCTTGATTCAGCTCTTTGGTGTCGCCTTGTAGAAAGCGAATCGAGTTATCAACATCCTCTTTATAGGCTTCAGGGCTAATCAAACCTACACAAGGGGCGGTACAACGTTTGATTTGATACTGCAAACAAGGACGTTTTCTTTGGGCAAAATAGCTATTTTCACACTGCCGTACATTAAATAATTTTTGTAAGGTGAGCAAAGTATCTCGAGCACTATAGGCACTCGGATAAGGTCCAAAAAACTTACCAATTTGATGTTTGCCTTTGCCACGTCCACTGGCAATACGCGGATAGGGCTTATCTGCTGAGACAAAGATATAAACATAAGATTTATCATCCCGCAGCATAATATTATACGGCGGACGGTGCAGTTTTATGAGATTTTGTTCGAGTAATAAAGCTTCTGTTTCTGAACGAACAATCAGCGTTTCAATGTCATAAATACGCGCAACAAGGGCTTGTGTTTTAGGATGCTCAATGGTTTTAACAAAATAGCTGGATACACGATTTTTTAAATTTTTTGCCTTGCCCACATACAGTAACTCCCCCTCTTTACCGAGCATTTTATAAACACCGGGCAGTTGGGTCATGTGAGTCAGGATGGTTTCAATGTGTTCACGTGCGTTTGAGTTCACAATACTTTGTTTAGCCAATTCAATCACCATTATTGATTTCTTATCATGGGGGCAAGTGATTGAAAAGTCCACTTAATCGATTTTTAGTACATTAAATTATAATTTTACTTGCTTGTATTTCGTTAATAACGCCTTGGTTGCCGTTTCATTGAGATAATCACATTGCAACTCGCCAGCAACGTCTGGTACAGCACTCTTTTTCGAAATATAACGCCCTAAATATTGCTGATTTCCGATTTTAAAGAAAGTGTTAAACAGGTTGGACGTATCAATCACCTGCCACGCAGTACCATTCCATACACCTTGGTTTTTTAGCAACGTTGTTCCATCGACCATTTGATTGCTAATCTTGGTCTGATCAAAAATGATATAATCTTTATTACTACGTGTTTCAACCATTCTCCAACACACTGATCCTAAAGGAAATTTATCTTCAAAATGTGCAAATGCAATGGCATATATGATATGATTATTCGGATCACCATAACTCTCTTTATCCCCATTAGAATTATATAGTTGATAAAAAAACTTATTTTGAGCAAAGATATCAAAACTTAATCCCGTTAAATCCATTTTTTTTAAATGATATTCAACTGTTAAAGTCTCATTTTTTCTTAGGTTCGTTGGTGCAAAGCTAAGAACTGCTTGAGTCGATGTTTCTTTCAACGATGCTTGTTTTCCCCAAATAAAATTTTGATTCGTTGTTTGCTTTAGTGTTGGAACACCTTGATCTGAAAAGTAATATCTATTAGATTCAGAAAGATACGTTTTATCTAGCGGTATCGATGACTGTTCACTGAGAATACCTGTATCTATACGATAGGTTTTTACATTAACATCATTGCCACCAAAAAAATCCAAACCATAGAACACCTTTTTATTAGATGCTTCCGTATTTTCTGTACCTTCTTCACAAGCACTCAGACCTAACATAGAAATACAAATTAATAATATTTTTTTCATTATCTGTTCTCATAAATATAAAGCGAATTGATTATGCTTAATTTAACCATTCGATACAATAATTCTATGTAGTATTACTTGGTCCATATATAAAAAAACGCCCTTGCAGGCGTTTTGATAAATAAAGTTAAAATACATAAGGTCGAACAAAAATAACGAAGAACAAGCCAAGCATAATGAACCATTTCAAAAAGTAATAAAGCTGACGATTTGATTTCTTCAACGCCTTGGCTTTAATACGAACTTGATAGACATAACCAAATGCTTTATTTAGGCCGCCAGTTTGATCGCCCACTTCATTGGGTGAACTTGCCGCAGTCATCACACTTTTTCCAAACCAATGATTAAACTTTTCCATGAAACGCGTTTTTAATGGGCGCTCTACGTCAGCAAAAAAGATAATACGGTTTTGATCAGTTTTATTTTCCGCATAGTGAATATAGGTTTCATCAAACACCACACTCTCACCATCACGCCAAGAATAACGCTCACCATCGACATCAATGAAACAACGATCATCGTTCGGTGTAATCAAACCTAAATGGTAACGCAATGAACCTGCATAAGGATCACGATGGCGAACCAAACGGCTATCAGGTGCAAGCTCTGTAAACATTGCAGCTTTGATACTTGGGAGTGTTTTTAACAAAGCCGTTGTTTTTGGACAAAATTCTGATGCTGATGGATGTGCAGAGTCATACCATTTCAAATAGAAACGCTTCCAACCCGTTTTAAAGAATGAATTAAAACCCAAGTCATCATAAGTACTTGATGCTTTAATACCACCTTTGTCATAAAGCGCTTGCGCTTCATCACGGATCATTTCCCAGTTTTCATCCAGAACTTTTAAGTCCTTGAAATGCTGTGTGTCGATATAGGGTTGATTCGGCACGCTGGAAAACATGTACATTAAATAGTTAACGGGTGCGAATAGCGTTGAATGGTCAAAAAATTGACGATAAAACGAGTGCCTAACTTTACCACGGCGATGAACATAGAATGCCGAAATGATAAAGATCGCTAATATGATCCATTTAATCATATAGTTACTCACTTTTGCGTATTGTTTAAAATACCGCAATGAAATGTAAAATTTTAAAAGTGAGGAGATAATATCAAATTCTTAAAAAAAATTCAGATCAAGTTAATACAACAACCATGGATATCTCAAAACATTCATATTGAGATATCCATATACTCAATATGTTTTAGTTTTTATAAGCCTGCCAATCTAAAGACGGTAAAGCATAGAGCGCTTCTGCTGCTTTTTCGTTATACACATAACAACCTGACTTTAATTGAGCAATTTTCAATTTTGCTGCACGGATCTGTTCTGGTTCACTCACTTTTTTTAGATAGGTTTCCCAGTGCTCAATTTCCTTCTTCGCAGTCCATTCAATGCTACTGGTATAATCAGCTTCATACGTTTGACCTTGATATTGAACAGCTACACTCTCATTAGCTGAAAAGCCTAAACTTGTGCTGTAAATGGTTGTCCAAGGTACGCCTTGCCACGTTCCATTGGCTGCTCTATAAGTAAAATCAAATAGATTATTTGCATTGAGACCAGATAAATACCATTCATTCTCTAGATTAAAATCTGCAAAACTCTGTTCAATCATCATCTTTTGATTAAAAGTAAACGTATCTTGATTCGATTTTCTTGACACCAAACGATAACAAGCACTTCCAGCAGGGAATACCTTATTGCCATGAACATTTAAGAATATCTCAGCATTACCCAAAGCAAACTCATCAAAGCCCAAAGTTCGGTAATTAGGCAATACTGTATCGAACATATTTTTGTTCGCAAGGTCAACGCGCTCAAGTTTCCAATCCTCTTTCACATCTCCAATGACATCATATGTCCAATCTGTCATCGAACGAATATTCATCACCTTAGTTGCGATATCAGTTGGTAAATAAAGCTTTTTCTCAGTTAATAAATAGTTATTTAATGGTTGATTTGATGCAGGGTCCTTGACTTGTTTATTAAAAATTTCAAATGCACCAAAAGATAAAGTATCACCAATTTCAACACTGATATCATCATCTTCATATATGGAAACTTCATGATCCATAAAATAATAACGTGTACCATTGGCAGTGGAGTCCTGCGGCGCATTACCACCTGTTGAACTATTATTACCTGAACTATTATTACCTGAACTATCACCACCACCGCCACACGCACTCAGCATTAATGGAAGCATTGCCAAAACAACAAATTTAATTTTTAACATAATATTACTTTCTAGAACATTTTTTGTTAGAACCCATTTAAAGTGTCTATATTCTCACCAATAAAAATGTCTGGTTTATGATGGTTTTTATCACCATGGACTGGATATAAAATATAGATGCTGATCACTATGTCTGATAAAGAAATTCAACGTCTTGCAGTTCTGCAAGACGTTAGAGATCATCGTATTACCCAGGTCCGTGCTGCTGAAATCCTGAATCTTTCCACCCGTCAAATTACCCGGTTATTGCAGAAACTCAATCAAGATGGTGTCTCAGGTATGGCACATGCCAGTCGTGGTCAACCTGGCCATCGTCGCCATGATGACTTGTTAAAATCAAAGTGCCTTTCCATTATTGCTGAACATTTGCTGGGCTTTGGACCCACCTTGGCGCATGAGAAGCTCAGCAGCATGTTTGGTCTGCATATCCCGGTAGAAACGGTTCGTCGCTGGATGACTGCAAATGACCTGTGGATTCCTCGATCCAAGCGTCTGAAACGTCCGTATCAGCCTAGATATAACCGTGATTGCTTCGGTGAGCTGATCCAGATCGATGGCTCATATCATGACTGGTTTGAAGGCCGAGCTTCCAAATGCTGCTTGCTGGTTTATATCGATGACGCCACTGGAAAGCTGTTGCATCTGCGCTTTTGTGAGGCTGAAACGACCTTTGATTATATGCTTTCAACCCGAGCCTACATTGAGCAATACGGCAAGCCTTTAGCGTTTTATAGCGATAAACACTCGGTATTCCGAGTGAATCAGAAATCGAGCCAAGATAGCCAGATCACGCAATTTGGGCGGATTCTGAATGAGTTAAATATTGATATTATCTTCGCCAACTCACCCCAGGCTAAAGGCCGTGTGGAACGTGCCAATAGAACACTCCAGGATCGCCTGATCAAGGAAATGCGCCTAGAAGGTATCTGTTCAATTGCCGAGGCAAATGCCTGGCTGCCCTGCTTTATTGAGCATTTCAATCAGAAGTTTGCCAAGTGTGCGCGAAACTCAAAGAATTTACATCGGCCATTAACCGAATCTCATCTTGAACTGGATGATATTTTTACCTGGCAGGAACCGCGTAAGGTCACCAAGAATCTGACCCTGACCTATGACAAATGTATTTATCTGCTTGAACCGATAGAGCTGAATCATAAGCTTGTTGGGCAATATATTTCATTTCTGGAGTACCCGGATGGGACTGTGGCCCTCATGCACGAGGGACGAAAGCTCAACTACAGCATTTTCAATAAGTTAGCTGGGCTACAGCAGAATGAGATCGTTGAGAATAAACGGTTAGGTACAGTTCTGGCACATATTCAGCAACAGCATGAAGAGTTGGAAAAACAGAATAAACGTTCCCGTCTCAAGAAAAGTATGCCGAGTCGTAAAGCTCAGAAAGCTGTTATTGAACAAAGAAAGTTAAATCCTGTGCTTGACTCTTGTGGTTAAAAACAGGACATTTTAAATGGTTTATCGCATAGACATTTTAATTGGTGAATAACAGTGTTATAATTAACCTTGAAATTCAAATACTTATTTCAAAGTTTATAGCCCGAGCATCACTGTTCGGGCTTTTTTTATGTTTTTTCTTGTTCCACGCTTAATTATTGAGCAATGTTCCACGGTTTTATGTAGTCTTATTTAACCCTAAAGCAGAAACAATGTCCCGATAAAAGAAGAATAAACGTCCAAGTAATTATTGATTTTGGAAAACCCATAAAGTTTTAATTTTCTAAAATTAATATGAGACTTGATAAAAACCTCCAATAATGAAGGTTTTTATCAATGACAACTTATGTGTCGTGTGACGGTCACTTATCATATTTTATAATTTTTTATTTTTGTGTTTTTAGAGTATACCCTAAAGTGACAATCTAAAAGTTCGTAAAAGCATGTCTCATTTAAATGATTTTTAATCATAAGTAACATGTAACTTTGGTATTAAAGATTTATAATTTACGAAATTGTTCATTTTTATCCAATTGGGGCATGAAAAAGTGAAAGGTCAAAAAGTAGGTTATGTCCGGGTCAGTTCGGTCGAGCAAAATACGGGACGTCAACTTGAGGGAATTGAAGTCGATCGAATTTTTGTTGATCGCGCTTCAGGTAAAAATACCGATCGACCTAAATTTCAGGAAATGTTGAACTATGTCAGGGAAGGCGATCAAGTTGTTGTACATTCCATGGATCGTTTTGCGCGAAGCCTAAAAGATTTGGTCACTGAAGTAGATAAACTGGTCAAACGAGGGATCGCCATCCAGTTTGTAAAAGAAAATATTACTTTTACGGCCCAATCCACTCCGATGGATAATTTGATGCTGCAACTGATGGGTGCTTTTGCACAGTTCGAACGTGAGATCATTTTAGAACGGCAAAAGGAAGGAATTAAACTAGCCTCTACTCAAGGAAAGTACAAAGGCCGGGTACATAAATTAAAACCCGACCAAGCTGAAGCTTTACGGCAGGCATGGAAGGAGGGGAAGTACCCTTCAAAAATGGCATTAGGCCAGGCATTTGGAATTAGTCGCCAGGCGGTATACCGCTATTTAAAAGACAGTGAGTAACTCATTGAAATTTGCGAATAGACTTAGTTTCACGATGAAAATCGTGAAACATTGATTAAATAATAAGTGCAGAAAGCAAAGAATCACAAAGTTTCCGGCCTATAAATTTTTGATTTAGCAATAATTAAATCCCTTACAATTCAAATTTTTCAGCAACGACTTATCTTTGTTAAAATAGTATTAATTTATTTTTTTTAGGACAAACCTTAACCAAATTACAAATTTGTAATTTGGTTGTCATTTAGGTGTATATATCTAGGAATTAGTATATGAAGAAATTATTTTTTGGTCCAAGATATGATTAGATTCAATAATATATATATGAAGATTGTTTTAGTTATTTTTACTATAGTTTTTTCAACCAGTAGTTTTGCTGATGGGGGACTTCGTTTCTTAGAGAAAAATTTAGAAATAATTAACAATGAAAAAAGCAAAGGGTGTGAAGAGAATTAATTCAAAATTATAATGAAGCACATATAACTAGGAAAACTAAAAATTAGTTATTTTTAGTATGGTGTAACTAAGATTAATTAATTTTTTTAAATCGAATGATAAATATATTTATTGTTTTTAATTTATTCTTTACCATTTTCAAATTTTTAAATAATCCGAAAAGACTATTTTAAACTTTAGGGTTACATATGCTCCTATACATAGGCAGGAATAAATATGCAACTTAGTATATTTGCAACAATAGTACTGGAAAGATTCATGTAATAATGCTTAAAACTCTCTAATTAGTTAGGGAGGCATTGGAATTGGAGAAAAAAGTAAAGTGCCCACTAGTAAATGTGGTTATTGGAGGGATTATCTCATCAACCCTTCTTATGTTGGTTTTATTACCAATATTGTCCCGGTGGATAAATGAAAAGAAAGCTTCTTGACCAATTATAGTAAGCAATTTTTAGCAGAAATATTGAGGCTTACTCAAGTCTCTCAGCTAATCGTAAATAGAATAAGGAAACTATTGTATGTCAGAAGATCATTCTCAGAGCCACGCGGCTGTTACTGAAGAGAATAGTAAGAAGTTAATATTTACTGTAGGTTTGACCACTACGTTTTAATCGTAGAAATTATAACCGTTTTTATTACTCAAAGTTTAACTTTTGTGATTATCTAAAAACACATAGCGGTCGAATGGCCATATTAACTGACTTAAAATCAGTCGCATACTTTAATGTAGCGGTTCTGATAGCACAAAAGTTCGCAGCATGAAAACGGAACCGGCATAATTGATTTATAGTGAACCCATACACTAAGCATAATGATTTAGAGGACGATAATCCCAATGAAAAAATTCCTTTTAGGAGCTGTTGCCGCATCTGTTTTGGCCTTTTCAGGTAGTGCTATGGCCAATTTTGTGGCAGGTCAGGACTATCAGGTGGTCGCAAAACCAGTCAAAGTCGAAAAACCGGGCAAAATTGAGGTACGTGAATTCTTCTGGTATGGCTGTGGTCACTGTTTCACGTTGGAACCGCATATGCAGGACTGGTTGAAAAAATTACCCAAAGATATCCGTTTTGTACGTACACCTGCTGCAATGAACCCGCTTTGGGAACAGGCTGCACGTGCTTATTATGTTTCAGAAGCCCTGGGTGTGCGTCAAAAAGCACATTTACAGTTATTCCATGATATTCATGACAAGCAGCGTCCAATTTTAGAACAGGCACAATTGGCCAAGTTCTATACCCGTTATGGTATTTCTGAAGAGAAATTTAACACGACTTATAAATCATTCCCGATTTCGTCAAAAATTGCTCAGGCAAAAAATTTGACTGCTCAATATCAGTTAAGCGGTGTACCAGCGGTGACCGTGAATGGTAAATATATTGTGCAGGGCAATGATGCCAAAGTAATTCAGGTGGTGAATTACCTGATTGAAAAAGAGCGTAAAGCCAAATAAGACGCGATTGATTATCTCTAAAAAAAACCTGCATCGAATCTGCAGGTTTTTTTATTTAAACTTAAATAATTGCAAGGGGGGCTTTAAAACGTTTTAATCGTAAAGCATTTCCTAGTACAAATATTGACGAGAGAGCCATTGCACCAGCAGCAAATACAGGAGAAAGTAGCAGTCCAAATTGCGGATAAAGTACACCTGCTGCAATAGGAATCAGAGCTGCATTGTAAACAAATGCCCAAAATAAATTTTCACGAATATTGGTTATAGTCGCTTTGCTTAAAGCGATAGCATTTGGCACTCCTTTCAGGTTGCCAGACATCAAAACCACATCAGCAGCTTCAATAGCTACGTCTGTACCTGTACCTATTGCTAAACCAATATCTGCTTCTGCAAGTGCAGGGGCATCATTAATGCCATCTCCAACATATGCGAGTTTACCATATTGATTTTTTAATTTTTTAACGGCCTCTATTTTACCTTCTGGTAAGACTTCTGCAATAACCTCATCAATACCTAGTTTTTTTGCAATCGCTTGAGCTGTATGACGGTTATCACCTGTAATCATGGCAACCTTTAAACCTAACTGATGTAACGCTTCAATTGCAGCAAATGTTGATTCTTTAATTGGATCTGCTACAGCAATAATGGCAGCAAGTTTCTGGTCAATCGCAACATAGAGAGGGGTTTTTCCTTCTTCTCCCAAACGATCCGAAAATTGAGAAAAAACATTAGGATTCAAACCTAGTTTTTCCATATATCGATCTGCACCAATATGAACCAAATGTTCAGACACCGTTGCTTCTATTCCATAGCCCGTGATTGACTTGAAATCAGCAACAGGAGACAGAATTAATTCCTTATCTATAGCGGCTTGTACAATTGCTCGAGCAATAGGATGCTCAGACTTTGATTCAACGGCTGCCATAAGTGAAAGTACGGCATTGTATTCAAACCCTTCTAAGACATGCAGATCGGTTAAAATTGGTTTCCCTTCAGTCAGGGTCCCTGTTTTATCAACAGCAACCACTTTAGTTTCTTTGAGCAGCTGCAAAGCTTCCCCTTTACGGAATAAAACACCCATTTCAGCACCACGCCCAGTTCCCACCATGATTGATGTAGGCGTTGCAAGTCCCATTGCACAAGGACATGCAATAATGAGTACCGCAACTGCATTAACTAAGCTAAACGTTAGGGCTGGCTCAGGGCCGAAGATAAACCAAGTAATAAAAGTTAAAAGAGAGAGACCCATTACTACAGGTACAAACCACATGGTAATTTTATCAACCAATGCCTGAATAGGCAGCTTGGAACCCTGTGCCTGTTCAACCATTCGGATGATTTGAGAAAGCACTGATGAACTACCAACAGAGGTGGCTTTGATATTTAAGCTGCCACTTTGGTTAATTGTTCCTCCTACCACAGTAGAGCCTATCGTTTTTTCAACGGGCATAGGCTCGCCAGTAATCATGGATTCATCAATAAAACTTTGGCCGTGAATAACTTCACCATCGACAGGGATACGCTCGCCTGGTCTAATCTCTACAATCGTTCCTGTTTGAACTTCGGCAATCGGAACTTCTATCACCTGATTATTGAGCTGTATTCTGGCAACTTTAGGCTGCATTCCAACTAGATGTTGAATTGCTAAAGACGTTCGGCCTTTTGCCTTGGCTTCAAAAAATCTACCTAATAGAATTAAAGTGATAATAACCGCTGCAGCTTCATAATAAACATTGACCGTGCCTTGTGGCAGGACACTTGGAAAGAAAGTAGCAACCACTGAATAAAGATAAGCAGCCAATGTTCCTACAGCCACCAAGGAATTCATGTCTGGTGCTAAGCGGAATAAACTTGGGATGCCCTTTTTAAAGAAGCGTCGGCCTGGAAAAATTAATGCTACTGTGGTCAAGAAAAATTGCATTAACCAGCTATTTTGTTGGCCAATGTTATCCATCATAAACGTATGAAAGGCGGGAATCAGGTGTGATCCCATTTCTAAAATAAAAACGGGTAGAGTCAATAAGACTGACAAAATTAAATCTTTTTTAAGTTTTTCTAATTCAATATTTTTTTTATCTTGAAAGCTTTCCGTAGTTTGATGAACTGACTTTGCTTCAAACCCTGCTTTGGTGACAGCCTGAATTAACGAGTCACGAGTGACAGATGAGCTTGCCTGAATAGTCGCTTTTTCAGTAGCCAGATTTACATGAGCTGATTCCACACCCTCAACAGATTTTAAGGCCTTTTCTACTCGACCTACACAAGAAGCACATGACATACCCTCAATCGTAAGCTCTATTGGTTGCAGCGCTTCCACTTCGTAGCCTGCTTTTTCTACGGCTTTAATTAAAGTAGCGCGATCAAGTGGTTGATGCGCATAAATGACTGCTTTTTCGGTAGCCAGATTTACATGAGCCGATTCAACACCCTCAACAGATTTTAAAGCTTTTTCCACACGGCCTACACAAGAAGCACATGTCATCCCCTCAATCTCTAATGTTTCACTGTAGTGTGGCGTATCAGTCATTTCGGTACTCATATACGATCTCTATCATTTAGATATGCTGAGTTCTATATGCGAAGATCAGCTCGAACCAAGATTAGGGGGAATTCAGGGATTACTTTTATTTCAAGCAAGTACAGGTTTTATCTGTACGATGAGGAAAATAAGAGAGAGTAAAAGTGGTAAGGAATTCCCACTGTTACTCTAACAGAGATTAAGCAGGATCAGCTGTAAATCCACGCTCACTGAGAGTGGCAATGACTTGATCCTGACTCACCGTTGTGTTGATTTCAACAATACGGTTTTGTAAATCAATATCGAGTGAGGCATTCGAGTCGAGCTCTTTAATTGCGGTAGTAATGCCGCGTGCACAACCACCACAAGTCATATTAGCGATGTGAAATTTCATATGTTGCTCCTTTTTAACAAAACATTTGTTTAAAACATTAGAACAGTAACTCTAAACTTTCACCATACAACCAGCCTTTTTCTGAATCAGTTACTCGCTGTAACTTGGTCTGTTTACAACCTTACAGTTTTCTTCAGAGTATTCCAAAGAAGAGTGTTCTAATGACTACAGTAAAAGTACTTAACCAACATTAATGTGACTTTAAAATGACATTTTTGTCATCTACGATCACTCTGAAATTTATAAGATTAGTTATTTCAATCAATGGTAGTGAACTGGCTTTGTTGCACAAAGATTTGAAATGCAAAGCGCCCCTAATTGAGCCAAATTTAAGGCGTAACTTGGGTAAGTGGTCGACCTAATTCCGTAAAT
>NZ_KB849200.1:359073-361648 GCF_000367985.1 Acinetobacter sp. CIP-A165 | reverse complement strand
TTGTTTACCGATGGACGGAGCATACCATTGCGTAGCAGGATCAAACCAAATGGCAATATTTCCGCGACTCATGAGTGCTCGGTTATATGCGGGCCAATTGGTTGTGCGGTAGATTTTGTGTGCAGGCTTCTTCATTTGAAAATTATATCGCTGAAAAACCCTTTACAGATAGGTTTGTGCAACAAAGCCTAGTGAACTGAATAGATGAGACCGTTATGGGTTGAAGATAAGCTAAAAACCGGTGACTACCTTTATGTATAATGCCTCATGATGCGATTTTACTGTTCTGATTGTCGTAAGTTGGCAGTCCAGTAGAAACTTTATTGCTCAGCTACAAAAGATAAATGCAGTAATGTTAAATTTCCTCAATTCCCTTATTTTGAAATTCTCTTATTCAATACCCACGACAGTGGTTATATAGCCTGTTGTTAATAGAATTGATAGACCTAATAACATCTCAAATAAAATGGCATGACTAAGGTGTTTAGCGAATTTAGGATGTTGAAGACGCGGGGTGAAATACCATTTGTTGAAGGCAGCTAAAAGTAGAATACCTATAACAAAAAACATTTTAACCATGAAACCATAGCCATATGCAGTATTGATTAAGGTATTAAAATCTTTAATTAAAAGAAGAGCTACACTAGCGCCACAGGCGATTAATATCCCAACAATGAAAGCAGCAATACGTCCAAATACATGCATGCGATCTTTTAAAGGTAAACCACTTATTTCCCGGCTGGTTTTCCATAACGGATATAAAGACCCCATCCATAACGACATAACTAGAATATGGATTGATAATAAAATTTGAGCAAGTAAGGTTAAATTAGCGACATGTCCGAGCTGGGAAAAACTAAAAATAATCGGGAGAAGTAAAACACAAAATATTGAACTTTCAATTATAGAAAACTGACCTTTGTTCCTGTTAACTTTAACCACCATGAGAAGAAGTAAAAGAGCAAAACTAATAGAACGAAGAACGTATATATACCCCGTCGGAGTATTAACCAATATATTAATATACGTGGGGTCCACCATCCCTGTAATACCAGTATTGGCAAAACTACCAATCAGAATAAAAAATCCCAAGGTACTGGAAATTAGGCCTAATCCAGCGCCAATTGTAATATATTTAAGAATCGATTCTTTTAGTTCAAGATATTGTCTAAGTAAAAAATAGCAAAAGGCTCCACCAACGACAAAAGCTACACTTAAATATAAAATAACCTTAGTTAACCAAGTGGCCCACATCCAATATTCAGAAATCATTATTTTTGTCCATTCTAGAACAACATGCCAGCACCTCACTGACATGTTGAAAGGTAATCAATTCTTATTTAGTTGATTTGATAGTGAAACTATATTCACCATTCATGTTGTGACCATCTTTCCCCATTGTTGTCCAGACAACGGTATATTTACCTTTTTTCAGTTTCGGAAGAGCGACATCAAAGGATTTCTTTAAGTCATGAGTAACTTCATATTTTAAAGGAACATCTCTTCGCTGAGCATCCAGTAACTTAATATTCATCAACATAACCTCTGCACCAAAGTTAAGGGTCAAGTTCTTTGGTTGACTAAGGATAGATGCATTTTCCGCAGGAATCGCACTCACTAAACTCACATGAGCGAACGTAGTTGTAGTAGCCACAATCATCGTTGCAGCTACTACAACATTACGTAGAGCAGTCATTTTATTTTGAAATAATTTCATTTACGTTTCCTCTTGATTCGTTAGTTCATTAGAGATGACTTTATAAAATCTATATTTAATGAGACCACATCATCTCCTCTTATATTTCAATTATTAGTGAGAGACAGAAACAGAGCGATGACTTCAAAATTACATTTTTGTCATTTTTAAAATTTAAAATCTTTAACTATTAAAATAATCTTATTGAAAAATAATGATCATTTAACAAACAAATTATGTAGGTGGTTGATTTATGAAATGTAGTAATCATTTTGTCTAAGAAAATAGTAGCTATTTAATTTTTTATATTTTAGTTTAAATATAAACATGTTATGTTTAATTTGATCTAATATAAATTTGTGGGCTAAGCACATGACTCAAACACGTCCAAGAATGACCAAATTATTTGAACAGCTTGGTTTAGCTTCTACTGAAGAAGCAATTGCAAAATTCATAGAGAGCCATCAGCTAGCTGGAGATGTTTTTTTAACACAAGCAATTTTTTGGACTGATGCTCAACGTCATTTTTTAGAAGAAAAACTACACTCTGATGGTGAATGGACGACAGTGATTGATCAATTAAATGAGTCTTTACATGAAAATTCAGTAAAATAATTTTCCGTTAGTATTAAGGATCTACATTCTTCCCTGCATTGAATACAACTCATTCATACAGTAGTACTGTTTTGGAGATGGAATCTCTATTATATAAGTAGTAGATTCCTTACTCTGAAATTTGGATTATAAACCCTAATATTAAAAATAATCTTCTTTACCTTCTATCGGCTTTGTTGCACAAAGATTTGAAATGCAAAGCGCCCCTAATTGAGCCAAATTTAAGGCGTAACTTGGGTAAGTGGTCGACCTAATTCCGTAAAT
>NZ_KB849200.1:350473-358203 GCF_000367985.1 Acinetobacter sp. CIP-A165 | reverse complement strand
CAATTGGTTGTGCGGTAGATTTTGTGTGCAGGCTTCTTCATTTGAAAATTATATCGCTGAAAAACCCTTTACAGATAGGTTTGTGCAACAAAGCCCAGATAAACTCGAACTTGTCAGCAAATTGCAGAAGCAAGGTCGCATCGTGGCAATGGCCGGCGATGGAATCAATGATGCACCTGCACTAGCCAAGGCTGATGTCGGTATCGCTATGGGTACCGGGACTGATGTCGCAATGAATAGTGCTCAAGTTACCCTGGTCAAGGGAGATTTACGCGGTATCTCGGTTGCCCGTTCACTCTCGGAAGCTACTGTCAGCAACATGAAACAGAACCTCATGTTTGCTTTCCTTTACAATGCCTTGGGTATCCCAATAGCAGCTGGCGTACTCTACCCATTTACAGGTTGGTTGTTGTCACCCATGATTGCGGCCTTGGCCATGAGTTTTAGCTCCGCTTCAGTGATCACGAATGCCCTTCGCCTGCGACATAAAAAGCTATGATAGAGAGTCCTTTTCTTCCACCAGATGTATCAGGCCTAGTTGCAGCACTTGCCATCGGCCTGCTCATTGGTTTAGAACGAGGATGGAATGATCGTGAACTGCCAGAAGGCAGCCGAGTAGCAGGCCTACGTACCTTCACATTGACAGGATTACTCGGAGGAGTGCTGGGTCATCTACAGCCAAACTTTGGGCCTTGGCCACTAGTCGCAGCCGTATTAGGGCTTTCCCTTTTACTTACGGTATCCTACGCGCGTACCGCAAAAATTTCCGGTAATTTAAGCGCTACCACGACGATCGCGATGCTGTTGACATTAGTTCTAGGTGCATATGCATCCCATGGTAATGTTACTTTAGCATTAACAGCGGCTGTCATCGTGGCTGTATTTTTGGATCTCAAGCCAACCTTACATGGTTGGTTACGCTTGATCGAACATCGTGAATTAACCGCATCTCTACAGTTACTGGTACTTTCTGTCGTTATATTACCTTACTTACCCAATACGGGTATGGGACCTTTTGCTGCATTAAATCCTTACCAGTTATGGTGGGCAGTGATCCTGATTGCCGGACTCTCTCTGGCAGGTCATTTTGCCATGCGGCTCACCGGTTCAGAAAGAGGCATACTCTGGACAGGTCTATTGGGTGGTTTGGCATCTTCTACAGCTGCAACTGTCGCACTGGCACGCTATACACGCCAGCACCCCGTCATGGTCAGTGCTGCTATTTCTGGAACATTGGCTGCCTGTGGCATCATGTTTTTTCGTATGGCTGTACTGATAGGCGTCATTGAACCCGCACTTCTAAGCACTTTTGGTGGTGCAATGATGATTGCGGGAATCCTTTTGCTGGGTATGGCACTGTGGAGACAACGCCAAATTACCAGCGCTGAAAACAACGATCGAACAATAGAAGCAATGGCTCCTTTTGATCTTGGGACAGCATTCAGCTTCGCTGCTTTCCTTTCTGTCATGGCAGTCTTGGTTCCGGCAGCAAAACAATGGTTGGGCACCAGCGGCATCTTCGTACTATCGACTATTTCCGGGCTAGCAGACGTAGATGCTATTTTAGTCTCACTTGCCCGCCTGCATAGTACTGAAGGCTTAACAACAAATGTGGCTGCTGTCGCGCTAGGGCTGGCCACACTGAGCAACATGTTAAGCAAAGCGACAATTGCATGGATGACAGGGGGGGTACAGTTTGGCCGAGCCATCATAATTGGCTACACAATTGCCATGATAGGTGCTGGCGTAGCTCTAGCTCTCAGTTTGAGCTTTATGTAAGGTCAACTCGGGTAAATGGAGGATGTTCAAAAAATGAGTTAAAACGATTCCCCTTGCATGGATTCACTTTGAAAAACAATGGTAAAAATGATTCGACCATTGAGGGATTCAGCCTGGATGGTCGCCCCAAGCATATCAAGAATAGATTTTGTTATGGCAAGCCCTAAGCCGGTTCCTTCTTCTGTTCTTTGCCTAGACGCATCTGTTCGATAAAAACGATCAAATAATCTGGATAGTTGTTCAGGAGAGATTTCAGGGCCTTCATTTTCAATTGAAAATATTGTGTTATCTAAATTCTGTTGAAGTTTTATCCGTATTGTAGAATTCTTGTTTCCATATTTAACTGCATTAGACAATAGATTGCTGAGTGCGCGACGTAACATAGCAGGATCACCTTTTACATTGCCAGATCCTGTTTGTTGAAGTGTCATATTTTTTTCGGCAGCGAGAGCGTCATAGAAATCAAATAAAGCGGTAACTTCTTTAACAAGGTCAATATTCTGTAAGTTCTGTAAATTTAAGCCATGTTCTGCTTTTGCCAAGAAAAGCATATCGGACATCATTCGAGCCAAACGTTCAAATTCTTCTAAATTAGAAAATAGTATTTCTTGATAAGTACCAATATCTCGGTTACGGGCGAGACATACTTGAGTTTGGGTCATTAAATTATTAATCGGTGTTCTAATTTCATGTGCTAAATCAGATGAAAAATCGGAAAGTTTTTCTAAAGCTGACTCTAGTCTGTCCAGCATAGCATTGAAGGCGATTGCCAATGATTTTAGTTCGGTTGGTGTATGCTCAACTTCTAAACGTTCTGAAAGATGTTGAGCAGAAATTCCTTCTGCGACCTTAGCCATTTTTTGCACGGGTCTTAAACCTCTCCAGGTTGCAAACCAACCTAAAAACATTAAACAAATTGTACCAGCCAAACCAATATACAAAAGTTGACGCTTAAAATCTTTTAGAAAATGTAGATGTTCTGATGTATCGATCCCAACAATAATTTGTACAGATTGTATTTCAGAATTTCTATTTATACCTGTAGTGTAGATCATGCCACGATAGGTCTTATTTTGAACTTGCCATTTAATCCATGAATTATTTGCTGACTTGATTAAATTTTGAGTATTAATGATTGAGGATGCTGAACTAAATAAAATTTGGCCTGTCGGTCGTTCTATTTGGACCATAAGATCATGGTGTCCAACTAACGCATCTCTTAAATAAAGATTAAGTTCTGGAGAATTTTTAGGATGCTGTTGGAGAAGATTCTGAATAAGCTGGATTTTACCTTCTAATTGGGTACGGTCTTGAGTTTCAAAATGATGCATTACTAATTTATTTATGAACAAACCCATAATAATTAGAATGAAAATAGTAGATAATGAGAAAATGATACCGATCCGGAAACTGATCGCTCTGAATAAATTATTATTCATCCTCTACCTCTAGTACATACCCCATTCCTCGAATATTCTGAATTAATTTGGGAGTAAAGTTACTGTCAACTTTACTTCTTAATCGTTTAATAGCGACTTCAACGACATTCGTATCACTATCAAAATTCATATCCCAAATTTGAGAAGCAATCAGCGCTCTTGGTAAAATTTCACCTCGTCTACGCATAAAAAGTTCCATAAGCGCGAATTCTTTTGCCGTCAGATCAATGCGTTGACCCGCTCGCGTTACCCGACGTTTTCTCAAATCAAGTTCTAAATCAGCAATCTTAATAATATTACTATCTTCTCTTTGCTGCCCTCGTCTAAGGAGAGTTTTGATTCGAGCAAGAAGCTCTGCAAAAGCAAAAGGCTTTATTAAATAATCATCAGCGCCTAACTCTAGACCTTTTACTCGATCTTCTATCTGATCTCTGGCTGTTAAAAATAGAATGGGCATTGTTTTACCGCTGCTACGAATATCATTGATAATATTCCAACCATTTAGTCCAGGTAACATCACGTCTAAAATAATTAAGTCATACTCTTCAGAAAGAGCTTGATGTTTACCCGTTAACCCATCTGTAACCCAGTCCGTAATATAGCCAGCTTCGGATAAACCTTGCTTGAGATAATCACCAGTTTTTTGTTCATCTTCAACTAATAGTATTCTCATTTCCGAATCCTAAGTCATTCATTAAAACTATAATAACGTTATAAAACATCTGATCGAGATAGATTACAAAAATGTCATTTTCAAGTCACTTAGATTTTCAATGCTTCACTTTATTGTAGTAGCAAGAAATTAACTTTTAGAGAAACTTATGAAAACTGTAGTGCGTCGTAGCTTAACTACTTTAGTGTGCATGGGAGCATTAATCGCAGGTACTCAATCTTGGGCAAATGATGCAAAAGATCTATCAAATTCGAAATCTAATGCTGTGACAACTGCAAAAAAAGCACAAGAGCCGTGTTCTAAACCTTGTAAGATGAACAAGGATAATAAGGTTCAGCAAGAACCTAGCCAACAGCAAGCGGCAAATTCCTCTGATATGTCGAAAATGGATCATTCCATGATGAATATGGACCATTCGAAAATGGATCATTCAAAAATGAATATGTCCAATACATCAAATAAATAATTTTATAAAAGCAGGAAAGGAGTATTGGAGCTAACGATAAGGATTGCCTTAATACTCTAATCTGGTCTTTTTAACGGTGAGATAGAATGTCAAATAAGTTAAGTCATGTACTCTTAATTGGAGTTGGTTTATTTTCATCAACTTGGGTAATGGCGGCAGTTAAAGAATATGATTTAACAATCGCTGAACAAACTGTAAATATCACAGGAAAACCAGTTGAGAGAATTACCGTAAATGGTCAATTTCCTGCGCCTTTGCTTGAGTTTGAAGAGGGTGATGAAGCCATCATTCGCGTGAAAAATAATTTAAAAAACCAAGATTCTTCTATTCATTGGCACGGACTGTTGTTGCCGGGCATTATGGATGGTGTACCAGGATTTAATGGTTTTAACGGTATTAAGCCTCAAAGCGAGTATGTTTATAAATTCAAGATTCGCCAAAGCGGGACTTATTGGTATCACGCTCATTCTAAAGGACAGGAACAGGACGGCTTATATGGTTCTTTTGTGATTTATCCAAAAGGTAAAACACCATTGGCAGCACATGAAAAAGCTGAACGTGACTATGTGGTGATGTTGTCAGATTTTCATGAAAAAACCAGTGATCAAATTCAGAAAGATCTTAAAATTTCAGCTGAATATTATCAAGATCAGCGTGAAACCTTGGGTGATGTTTGGAAGCAGGTTAAACGTGATGGCATAAAAGCGACATGGTCTGACCGCAAAATGTGGAATCAGATGCGTATGCTAAAAACCGACATGTCGGATGTTACAGGTTATACCTTCCTCATTAATGGCAAAACACCTGAACAAAATTGGACAGGAATGTTTAAACCGAATGAAAAAATTCGCCTACGTTTTGTGAATGCATCTGCGATGTCTTTCTACGATGTCCGTATTCCTAACTTGAAAATGACTGTGGTCAGTGCTGATGGTCAGCCTGTAAAACCTATTGCTGTGGATGAGTTTCGTATTGGCACAGCTGAAACTTATGATGTGATTGTGGAGCCAAAAGGCGGACATTATCAAATTGAAGCTGAGTCAATTGACCGTGCAGGCTATGCGATTGGTACACTGCACAATGAATTAAATCCTATGACACATGGCATTCATATGCCTGCACCACGTCCACGCTCACTTTTGACCATGGAAGATATGGGACATGGTGGCGGTGATCATGCAGGAATGGATCATTCGAAAATGAACCACGGCAATATGCAAGGCATGGATCACTCGAAAATGGATCATTCAAAAATGAACCATGGCGATATGCAAGGCATGGATCACTCGAAAATGGATCATTCACAGCATGGCACAGCAAAACCACAAGAAAATGATCAAGTGGTTTATGGTTGGGCAAATGCATCTACACCTGCGGGCAATAAAGCCTTGCAATATAGTGATTTAAAATCTTTAGAACCGCAAAAAGATACTCGTGAAGCTAGCAGTGAATTAGTAGTGCGTTTGGGCGGTACTATGGAGCGTTATATTTGGACGATTAACGGTAAAAAATTCAGCGATGCTGAGCCATTAAAAGTGAAGTATGGCGAGCGTATCCGTATCAAATTTATTAATGACAGTATGATGGCGCACCCCATGCATTTACATGGCATGTTTATGCAGTTGGAGAATGGTCAAGAGTCGGTAGATATGCCGAATAAACACACATTGATTGTACCACCGGGTAAAACAGTGACTGCTTTATTAACTGCGGATGAGTTGGGCGAATGGGCAATCCATTGTCATTTGTTGTATCACATGAGTGCAGGAATGATGAACAAGTTGATCGTGGCAAATGTTAGCGATGAACAAGTGTCTACAACGCCAATTCAAGGTACAAATTCGACTCAAACTCAACAAGTAACTGAGCAAAAAGGAGCTGAACATGCACATCACTAATTTTGTATTGAAAGCGATTTTTTCTGTTGCGGTATTGAGTTTAACGACCTTAAGTGTGGCGCACGAAGGGCATCATTCAACTGCTCAGACTGATGGAAAAAATGTACCATCAATGAATCATCAAGCGATGTCTGAGATGGATCATTCACAGCATTCTCCACAAGAGCATGCACAACACATGCAGATGATGGGGAAAATGAATCATGCTGCACATTCAGCACCGATGAACCATCAACATGCAGGTCATCAGCCAATGCATCACAAATCAACAGAGAAACAGCAAGATCAAAAAGTACAGAAAGGAGATCAACATGCGCACCATTAATCTTTTTTCTAAAACTGTTTTAGCAAGCTCTTTGTTGATGGTCAGTGCAGTGAGTTTGGCACATAATGGTGAAGATCATAGTGCGCCTGAAAAAATGACAGTTGCTACATCTTCTAGTCAAAATCAGCCGATGCAAATGGATCGCTCTCAAATGAACCATAGCCAAATGAATCAGGCACAACATCAGGCAACATCTACGGTTAATCATTTACATCATGTACCAGATGCGAATGCTCAGCAGAGTTCGCATTATGATCATCGCTCAGAACACGGTGCGCAAATTTATGCGATTACGACAGTGGATAATAAGTGGCTTGTCAATGAAGATGGCACAGGTGATTTAAAGTCAGAGTTTGAAACCCGTATTGGCACAGATGAAAATAAGGTTTTTATTAAAATTCATGCCGATAAAGAAGAATCGCATGATGCACATTATGATGCCAAACTTTTATATAGCCGTATGATTTCAGACTTTTGGGATGCACAGATTGGTGCACGTTATCGTAGTGAAAAAGTTGAACTCAATGATCATCGCAAAGACACCGAAGAAAATGTTGATGCGGTGATTGGCTTACATGGTATGGCGCCATATTTCTTTGAAACTGATGCTTATCTCTATGCGGGAGAAGACAATTATGCGGGCTTTAGCCTAGAAACGGAACGTGATTTTCTGATTACGCAAAAGTTGATTATTCAACCTTATTTAGAGTTGGATGCTATCTTTAGTGATGACTCTAAATATGCGAAAAAAACTGGTTTAAGCAGTGCAACCGCAGGGTTTGAAACTCGCTATGAAATCAGTAAAAAGATCATGCCGTATATCGACATTGCCTATGAGTATTCAAAAGGTAATGATGAAACGTCGTGGCAAATAGAATCAAACTCTGAGAAAGGTTGGTTATATGGAGCTGGTGTTAGATTTAGATTTTAATTAATTTAATGATTACTAAATAGCTTTATTTAAATAAAACTCTAGCTTAATGTGGCCGGAAGCAAAATGTTAACTTATTTTGCTTCCTTCCATTTAACATAATGGCTGTTATGCGAATTCGACTTGTTAGAACCCATTTAAAGTGTCTATATTCTCACCAATAAAAATGTCTGGTTTATGATGGTTTTTATCACCATGGACTGGATATAAAATATAGAT
>NZ_KB849200.1:344629-345433 GCF_000367985.1 Acinetobacter sp. CIP-A165 | reverse complement strand
ACAAAGAAAGTTAAATCCTGTGCTTGACTCTTGTGGTTAAAAACAGGACATTTTAAATGGTTTATCGCATAGACATTTTAATTGGTGAATAACACGACTTGTAATGCAATTTGCATTACACTATTCCTAGTACATTAAATACTTGGGAAATATGATGGCTACTGTTAACTTCAGGATCGATGAAGCCCTTAAAGAAAAATCTTATTCAATCCTTAAAGAGCAAGGTATTGCACCTACGGATTTCTTCACTAGTATTCTTGAGTATGTTGCTACGACTGGGAAACTGCCTGTCAAAAAAGCTTTGCTTTCAGAAGAAGATGAAGAATTATTAGCTCTTGTCCGTAAGCGCATTAATGATCCTAAAGAGATGTTTGAGGAAGTCACATTAGATGACTTATAAGCTTTTACGTCACAAGGACTTTACAGCAGAATGGGAAAAACTCCCTGTTGCTATACGAGATCAATTTAAAAAGAAACTAGCCAAAGTCATAGAGCAGCCACATATTCCAAAGAATATGCTTAGAGGCGATCTTGCAGGTTGCTATAAAATCAAATTATTAAAAGCTGGTGTCCGACTTGTCTATCAAGTTAAAGATGATCAGGTAGTTATCCTGCTCATTACCGTCGGAAAACGAGCTGATAGCATAGTTTATGACGAAGCGAAAAAGCGAATTAAAGACTAAAAATGGGAGCTTAAAGCTCCCATTTTTGTGTTATTCACCAATTAAAATGTCTATGCGATAAACCATTTAAAATGTCCTGTTTTTAACCACAAGAGTCAAGCACAGGATTTAACTTTCTTTG
>NZ_KB849200.1:303129-343209 GCF_000367985.1 Acinetobacter sp. CIP-A165 | reverse complement strand
ATCTATATTTTATATCCAGTCCATGGTGATAAAAACCATCATAAACCAGACATTTTTATTGGTGAGAATATAGACACTTTAAATGGGTTCTAACATTTTGGCTTCGTATAAGGTGTATTATGTTAATTTTAGGAAAGGCTCTAGACTAGCAGAATGATTATGTTAGTCTAGAGCCATATAATTAACATTATTGAAGTATTTTACATGGCAATTTTTCGACATTCTTCTGCACACTGACGGCAAGCCTCAGCACATTTTTTACAATGATCATGTGAATGTTTTTCACACTCTTCCGCACAATATTCACAGATCTTAGCACAAAGCTCACAAATCTCTTTGAGGAAAGGTGAGTTATGTTGTTGCATACGCACACATAACTGACAAATATCTGCACATTCTAGACAACGTTGAATACATTCACGCATCATCTCTAAATCTTTTTCTTTTAAACAAGAAGTTGCACATTCAGTACAAATAAGTGAACAGTTTGTACATGCAGAAATACACTCTGAAAATTCCGTATTAATCATTTTTTACTCTCAACTTATATAATCAAAGAAATAATTAAAACATAATTTTTTTCTACTAATTATTTTAAATTATTAGTAAATGTAATACATAATTTTAATTTATATGAATAATGTTAATTTTAACTAAATCTTATTTATATTCCAAATTATTAAAAAACAGTTTTTAATTAGGATAGATGATCAAGTATCAAAAGCAGCTATTCTTAAAATAACTACAATAATTTTATCACTTTAAAAATAGATTTTCCCTCCATTTAACATAATGGTCGTTATACGAAGTACACTTGTATATTAATTTAAAAATCAATAACTTAAAAAATTCACCCTCATCACAAAAACCGCAAAAAGCCGACTTGGAAACAAGTCGGCTTTTTTTTAGGCGGTTTTGATAGTTCTTGCCAATAATTTTGTTTAAAAAGTAGTCGATTTTGCGATTTTTTAAATTTTATCAATGCGTGAATGTTCAAAATTATCCCCATTTCTTGTGGATAAATTTCAGGCACTTTGTACGCTTTAGCTTACTCAAATTCCAGTTCTTTGCGGCTATCAGGATAGCTAGAATATCCCTACGATAGATTCATACAGGAACAGGATGTTCCGGAGCAAAAAACAACAATGATAAGTTCTAACACTAGGATTGTGAGGTAGAGCAGCACCTACCAAAGATCGCACAATAAAAAACCCCGGCAGGATACCGGGGTTTTTTATTGCCTATCCTTTCTCATTTGCAAAACAAACATAATGCCCCTAAAATATAGACTATAATCTATATTCTGGTTGTGGTATGTGGACAGTCATTACGACAGATCTATTTAATCAGTGGCTTGAACAGCAAGATGAACCTACACAAGAGAAGGTCCTAGCTGCCCTGGTTGTTCTACAGCAGCAGGGACCGAGTTTAGGCCGTCCTTTAGTAGATACTGTGTATGAGTCTAAATTTACCAATATGAAAGAACTGCGTGTTCAACATCGCGGTAGACCCTTAAGAGCTTTCTTCGCATTTGATCCCTTACGACAGGCTATTGTTCTATGTATTGCTGATAAAGGCGGTAAAAAGCGTTTTTATAAAGACATGCTGGATATTGCAGATGAACAATACCAACTTCATCTCACTACCCTAGGAGATAAATCTAATGGCTAAGACTCTGCAAGAATTGTTAGCTAGCCGCTCTCCAGAGAGCCAAGCCCGTATTCAAAAAATGGCTGATGAATTACTGCTAGAAAATCAGCTTCATCTTATTCGTGAAGAACTCGAAATTTCTCAAAAAGAGCTTGCTGAAACTTTGGGAATAAAACAGCCATCGCTTTCAGCAATAGAAAATCGTGGCAATGATCTTAAGATTTCAACCATGAAAAAGTATGTTGAGGCAATGGGTGGGAAGCTCCGTATTGATGTAGAGCTTCCAACAGGAAAACATATAGGATTCAACGTTTAACAATAAAAATGGGAGCTATAGGCTCCCATTTTTAGATTCGTATAACGTTGAACCCAACGGTAAATATTCGTGTGATCAACATTCACACCCCGTTCGGCCAGCATTTCCTGCAGTTCACGATAGCTAATGCCATATTTACAATACCAGCGCACAGCCCAAAGAATGATTTCGCCCTGAAAATGCCGACCATGGAAAGGATTCATATGCTGCACCTTTAGCTAAAACAGTCTTCAGCTTACCATTCGTGGTTATTTGCAACAGTGCCGATTTTTTGAAAAAAGCATAGGTCTAGATAATCAAGCTAGATTTTTTAAAACTCCACATTGGTCAATTGTACATAAACCATCACAAGTACCTCTTAAATCAGATAGTTGTTCAATAAGCTTTTGTTGCTTGATTATATTTTCTCTGATAGCACTGACATGTAAGTCAATTAATTCATTCACATCTGAACAATTTTTCTCAGGTTTGTCTTTATAGGTAAGTAATTGACGAATTTCATTCAAACTCATATTTAAAGTTCGGCAATTCAAAATAAATTTAATTCGCTCAACATAGCCTACATCGTAAAGGCGGTAATTTCCTTCCGTTCTTTCCGGTTCCGGAATTAAACCTTCCTTTTCATAAAACCTAATTGTTAATACTGAACATGAGGTTTTTTTAGAGAGTTCACCAATTTTTAAATGCATTGAGTTAGTATTTCCAAAGATTCTTGACTCTATAGTAACTATAGGGATTCTAATATTCAAAGTTTATAATTTTTTTAATGGGTATAATTATGAGTGGTTGTGGATGTAGTAAAGAAACACCATGCGAAGATAAGAAATCTCAACAAGAAAATCATCCATCAATTGCAGAAGCAAACAATTCAAAGAATTGTGATAATACGCTTAGCTGTTGTGGTGAAGAGGAAGAAAAAAAATCTTCATCTCCTTGCTGTAACACTTCAAACAGTTGTGAAGATACCGCTCAATCCTGTTATGGTTCTGATCCCAAAGAAAATTTAAGCACTGAAGATGTTTTAAAAGATTCGCACTACATGAGTGAATACTTAGTTCCCAAAATGGATTGTTCTGCGGAAGAACAGATGGTTCGTATGGCGCTATCTTCAATTGATGGTGTTCAAAAACTCATCTTTGATTTACCTAACCGTTCTTTAAAGGTTCTACATAATCAAAAAGATGAAAATATAACCACCAAACTTGAAGCTTTGGGTTTTGGTGCAAAGCTTGTGAAGACTGAAACTTATATAAGCAATCAACAGGCTAAGCAAACAAGTACCTACACCATTCCTAAAATGGATTGCTCTGCTGAAGAGCAAATGGTCCGTATGGCTCTTGCAGATATTGAAGCAGTTAAAGGTCTTACTTTTGATCTTCCCAATCGAAAACTGAAAGTCTTCCATAATGAAGGGATTCAGCAAATTACGGCTAAACTCGAAGGACTGGGTTTTGGGGCGAAACTTGATGAAACACAGCTTTCTTCAGGCGATATACCTAATGAACCTGATCCTGTGAGACAAGCTAAAGTACTTAAACTGTTATTAGGTATTAATGCTCTACTTTTCTTTATAGAATTCATCAGCGGTATTATTGCTGCGTCTACAGGATTGATTGCTGATTCTCTAGATATGTTTGCCGATGCAGCCGTTTATGGTATTGCGCTATATGCCGTCGGAAAAGCTGCGAAATATCAAATAAAAGCAGCCCATTTCGCAGGTTGGATTCAGTTATTACTTGCTGTTATCGTGATTGTTGATGTCATTAGACGATTCATGTTTGGAAGCGAGCCAGAATCAACGCTCATGATTGTTATTGGCCTGCTCGCACTTATAGCTAACGTGACATGCTTATATCTTATTTCTGGTCATCGAGAAGATGGCGCACATATGAAAGCCAGTTGGATTTTCTCGGCGAATGACGTTGTCGTAAATATGGGCGTTATATTTGCCGGTGTACTCGTGGCGTGGACGGGATCAGCTTATCCAGACTTAATCATTGGCATACTGGTTTCTTTATTCGTACTTAATGGTGCCCGAAAAATTTTGGCTTTGAAGTAAGAGTATCGAAAATGAACCTATTTGGCACTATTGCAAATAACCACGAATGGTAAGCTGAAGACTGTTTTAGCTAAAGGTGCAGCATATGAATCCTTATGTCTTAAAAGCATGTAATTTTTAGTATTAAAAATAGCCCTCTGTTGAGGGCTATTTAACATAAAATCTCTTATTCGAAATTTATCTGTTAGAACCCATTTAAAGTGTCTATATTCTCACCAATAAAAATGTCTGGTTTATGATGGTTTTTATCACCATGGACTGGATATAAAATATAGATGCTGATCACTATGTCTGATAAAGAAATTCAACGTCTTGCAGTTCTGCAAGACGTTAGAGATCATCGTATTACCCAGGTCCGTGCTGCTGAAATCCTGAATCTTTCCACCCGTCAAATTACCCGGTTATTGCAGAAACTCAATCAAGATGGTGTCTCAGGTATGGCACATGCCAGTCGTGGTCAACCTGGCCATCGTCGCCATGATGACTTGTTAAAATCAAAGTGCCTTTCCATTATTGCTGAACATTTGCTGGGCTTTGGACCCACCTTGGCGCATGAGAAGCTCAGCAGCATGTTTGGTCTGCATATCCCGGTAGAAACGGTTCGTCGCTGGATGACTGCAAATGACCTGTGGATTCCTCGATCCAAGCGTCTGAAACGTCCGTATCAGCCTAGATATAACCGTGATTGCTTCGGTGAGCTGATCCAGATCGATGGCTCATATCATGACTGGTTTGAAGGCCGAGCTTCCAAATGCTGCTTGCTGGTTTATATCGATGACGCCACTGGAAAGCTGTTGCATCTGCGCTTTTGTGAGGCTGAAACGACCTTTGATTATATGCTTTCAACCCGAGCCTACATTGAGCAATACGGCAAGCCTTTAGCGTTTTATAGCGATAAACACTCGGTATTCCGAGTGAATCAGAAATCGAGCCAAGATAGCCAGATCACGCAATTTGGGCGGATTCTGAATGAGTTAAATATTGATATTATCTTCGCCAACTCACCCCAGGCTAAAGGCCGTGTGGAACGTGCCAATAGAACACTCCAGGATCGCCTGATCAAGGAAATGCGCCTAGAAGGTATCTGTTCAATTGCCGAGGCAAATGCCTGGCTGCCCTGCTTTATTGAGCATTTCAATCAGAAGTTTGCCAAGTGTGCGCGAAACTCAAAGAATTTACATCGGCCATTAACCGAATCTCATCTTGAACTGGATGATATTTTTACCTGGCAGGAACCGCGTAAGGTCACCAAGAATCTGACCCTGACCTATGACAAATGTATTTATCTGCTTGAACCGATAGAGCTGAATCATAAGCTTGTTGGGCAATATATTTCATTTCTGGAGTACCCGGATGGGACTGTGGCCCTCATGCACGAGGGACGAAAGCTCAACTACAGCATTTTCAATAAGTTAGCTGGGCTACAGCAGAATGAGATCGTTGAGAATAAACGGTTAGGTACAGTTCTGGCACATATTCAGCAACAGCATGAAGAGTTGGAAAAACAGAATAAACGTTCCCGTCTCAAGAAAAGTATGCCGAGTCGTAAAGCTCAGAAAGCTGTTATTGAACAAAGAAAGTTAAATCCTGTGCTTGACTCTTGTGGTTAAAAACAGGACATTTTAAATGGTTTATCGCATAGACATTTTAATTGGTGAATAACATTTTTATAACACAAATTTTAACCAACTATACAGATCCAGACAATACTTTCTGTCCAACAATTCTTAAAAAATCTTCCTTTTTTTTTATCTTTAATTCAAAAAAACTTAACAACACCAGCACTCCTTATCATTTCTTCTACACACTGGCTTTTTTTAATAACACCATCATTTCAGCGTTTCGTTTTTACACGAATAAAACAACCTACCTCTATCTTTTTAGTGAAGTTTTCAAAATTGATCTATTCCTCAAAAAATTGATGACCACTGCGTCACGCCTTGATACAACTTGTTATGTCCTTTTTAGATATAGTTATCGTAAGATTAGCGAAGCTTTTTTGTGTGCCTAACCGCACACATGCTTTATGACATCAACTCAGAATCCTCCACAACAAGGGAGATCAGGCATGATCCACGCTGGCAATGCCATTACCGTCCAAATGCTTGCGGACGGAATTGCAGAATTCCGCTTTGACTTACAAGGTGAGTCGGTTAATAAATTTAACCGTGCAACCATTGAAGACTTCCAAGCAGCGATTGCTGCGGTTAAAGCCAATAACGATATTAAAGGCTTAGTTGTAACTTCTGGAAAATCAACATTTATCGTTGGTGCAGATATCACTGAATTTGGCGACAACTTCGCCGCAGGTGAACAAGCTATTGTTGATTGGCTTATGCCTGTACACGAAATCTTCAACAGCTTTGAAGATTTAGACATCCCTAAAGTTGTTGCTATTAATGGCATGGCGTTAGGTGGTGGTTTTGAAATGTGCTTAGTCTGTGACTACCGTGTCATGTCTGAACAAGCACAAGTCGGCTTACCAGAAATCAAATTGGGTATCTATCCTGGTTTTGGTGGTAGCGTACGTTTAAGCCGTTTAATCGGTATCGACAATGCCGTTGAATGGATGGCAATGGCGAATCCGAAGAAACCTGCTGCTGCACTTAAAGACGGTGCTGTAGATGCGGTTGTTGCTGCTGACAAACTACAAGAAGCTGCCGTTGACTTGGTTAAACAAGCCATTGCTGGTCGTTTGGACTGGAAAACAAAACGTCAAGAAAAATTAGACGCGATTAAATTGAACCCACTTGAACAAATGATGGCGTTCAATACAGCAAAAGGTGCGGTACTTGCAAAAGCAAACCCTGCGCAATACCCTGCTCCAAAATTATTGCTTGATTCATTACAAGCAGGTGCAACCTTAACACGTGATGATGCATTAAAAGCAGAAGCACAAGGTTTCGCTAAAGCAGCGATCACGCCACAAGCAGGTGCATTGATCGGTTTATTCATCAACGATCAAGTTGTGAAGAAAACTGCGAAAAAATATGAGAAAGGTGCTCACCCAGTAAACCAAGCCGCTGTTCTAGGTGCTGGTATCATGGGTGGTGGTATTGCTTACCAAGCGGCGAGCAAAGGCACGCCAATCATCATGAAAGACATTGGTAACCCACAACTTGCACTTGGTATGAAAGAAGCGAATGGCTTACTGACCAAGCAAGTTGAACGCAAGAAAATGAAAGCTGCGCAAATGGGTGAAACACTTGCTCGCATCCGCCCGACTTTAAGCTACGATGAGTTTAAAGAAGTGGATATCGTGATTGAAGCGGTGACTGAAAATCCAAAAGTAAAAGAAATGGTATTGGTGGAAACTGAGAAAAATGTTCGTGAAAACACGATCATTGCATCAAACACTTCTACAATTTCAATTACACGTTTAGCAAAAGCATTACAACGTCCTGAAAATTTCGTTGGTATGCACTTCTTCAACCCAGTACATATGATGCCACTGGTCGAAGTCATTCGTGGTGAAAAGACCTCTGACGAAGCGATTGCAACCACAGTTGTTCTTGCTCAAAAAATGGGTAAAACACCAATCGTTGTGAATGACTGCCCAGGTTTCTTAGTAAACCGTGTATTGTTCCCTTACTTTGGTGCATTCGACCTTCTTGTTAAAGACGGTGCGGATTTCCAACAAGTAGACAATGTAATGGCGAAGTTCGGCTGGCCTATGGGTCCTGCATACTTGATCGACGTTGTTGGTATCGATACAGGTGTTCATGGCGCTGAAGTCATGGCTGAAGGTTTCCCTGACCGTATGAAGCCTGACTACAAAGGTTCTATCGAAGCGATGTACGAAGCAAAACGTCTTGGTCAAAAGAATGACGTTGGTTTCTACAAATACGTGTTAGACAAGAAAGGCAAGAAAGCGAAAACTGTTGATCCAACAGCTTACGAAATCATTGCACCTTTCGTTACGGGTGAAAAACGCGAGTTTGACAACCAAGAAATCATTGACCGCATGATGCTTGCTTTCTGTAACGAAACTGTTCGTTGCTTAGAAGACAACATCGTTGCAACGGCTGCTGAAGCAGATATGGCAATGATTATGGGTGTAGGTTTCCCTCCATTCCGTGGTGGTCCATGTCGTTACATCGACCAAACAGGTGTTGCTGAATACGTTGCGCTTTGCGACAAGTATGCACACTTAGGTAAGGCTTATGAAGCGCCACAGATGTTGCGTGACATGGCTGCTAACAACACAAAATTCTACGGTTAAGGAGCGACGTGAATGGCTACTTTAAATCCACGTGACGTTGTGATTGTTGATGGCGTTCGTTCTGCCATGGGCAAATCGCGTAACGGTATGTTCCGCAATGTACGTGCCGACAGTTTATCTGCTGAATTAGTACGTGCACTGGTTGCTCGTAACCAGTTCGATACAAACGAAGTTGAAGACATCATTTGGGGTTGTGTCAACCAAACTTTAGAGCAAGGTATGAACATTGCTCGTAATATTGGTTTATTGGCTGACATCCCTAAGACTGCTGGCGGTCAAACCGTCAACCGTCTTTGTGGTTCTTCTATGCAAGCAATCCACACGGCTGCTGCACAGATTGCAACCAACCAAGGTGACGTGTTCATCATCGGTGGTGTAGAGCACATGGGCCATGTAGGTATGATGCACGGCATCGACCTGAACCCAGAAGCGTCTAAACACTATGCGAAAGCATCTAACATGATGGGCTTAACTGCTGAAATGTTAGGCCGTATGAATGGCATTAGCCGTGAAGAACAAGATGCGTTTGGTGTTGAATCTCACCGTCGCGCTTGGGCTGCAACACAAGAAGGTCGTTTCAAAAACGAAATCGTTGGTGTTGAAGGTCATGATGCCAATGGCTTCAAAATCCTTTGCGACATCGACGAAGTGATTCGTGCTGAAGCAAACCTTGAAGCGTTCAAAGCATTAAAACCTGTATTTGATCCTAAAGGCGGTTCAGTAACAGCAGCAACATCTTCTGCTCTTTCTGACGGTGCTTCTGCAATGTTGTTGATGTCTGCTGAACGTGCACAAGCTTTTGGTTTAAAACCACGTGCCGTGATTCGCTCTATGGCGATTGCGGGTTGTGATGCTGCGATCATGGGTTACGGTCCAGTTCCAGCAACTCAAAAAGCACTTAAGCGCGCTGGTTTAACGATGGCTGATATTCAAACCATCGAATTAAACGAAGCATTTGCTGCTCAAGGCTTATCAGTCATGAAAGGCTTAGGCGTTTATGACAAACAAGACATCATCAACTTGAATGGTGGTGCGATTGCATTGGGTCATCCATTGGGCTGTTCAGGTGCACGTATCACAACAACATTGTTGAACGTGATGGAACAACAAGATACACAAATCGGTCTTGCGACCATGTGTATCGGTCTTGGTCAAGGTATCGCGACCATTATCGAACGTGTTTAATCGACACTAAAAAAAAGAAACCCCGCTTATAGCGGGGTTTCTTTTTTTGAACTAAGTTCAAATTTTAGGGTATGAAAAACTGATTTTTAGGACCTTTTAACCCGTCTTGAATCTGTTGCTGCAATTTCAAAATATCATCCATATTGATCTTAATCGACCCATCACGAATCCCTATTATATTATTTCGATCAATATTCAAAGGTTCTAACATTTTAAACAGACCACTAGTCGGATCAGATGATTGTAGACCCTTAGCAACGGCTAAAACATGTTGCTCTAATAGCGGAGAAAGTTGCGATGAATCAGGTTCTTCCATTTTTTGTTGATAATTAACCGTCGTTACGCCCTCTTTCACTCCAGCATTCTGCATATCACTATGAGCTTTATAGATCTGATGTTGTAAGGCTTCACGTACTTTTTCATCCTCTTGAAAGGGAATGAAGCCTACTTCTTCACGCAACTCAGACTCCGCCATAATACGAATCGTTGGCAATGTAACCACCTCATCTGCCTGAGCCGTTGGTATACCAATAGCAGCAAATACGGCGATAAACACTGATCGTTTTAGAAAGTTCATGACTCGGCTCGCTCCAAAAATCCGTCACCATACGAAAAGATGATGAGTTAAATAAAAGCATCTATTCATAGGCTACAACAAAGTCGGGCTTGATTCAGTAAGGCTCAGATAAACGGTAAATATCAAGAAAATTTTGAACGGAAGATCAAATAAAGAAATTCACTTGAGCGTGATTAATCGACATCCAGATAAAAATCTCCGTCAACCGTGGATTTTCTCTTATGAAAAAAATATTTTAAATCGAGTAAAATAATAGCTGGTCGACTTCTATTTAAAGATAGAATTAACACAATGCGTACTTAACTGGTGGTCTTTGATGTCTCAAAATTTTATTAAAAATAAAAAACTCAAAGTATTTTCGACATTTATTATTTTAAGTTTTTGCTCACCTTTATGGGCAAAGAATGAAAACATACCTCATCAACAATCAATGATTCACGAAAGACTGTCAGATACGATATTGAGTGAACAAGAAATTCTTAATGGAGCGGACAACTCTCAAATTCTATATGCATCATGCTTAATTGACACTGCTCAAAAATTAAAAAACATGTATCCTGACGTTGCGCAAGACATCTTGGTCAAAACGTTAATCGAGGCATGTGCTTATCCAGAAGATTTATTCAGTGTTTATAATATCTTACTTGCATCAATCAAAATGAAAAAACCAATGTCTGAACGGCAAGCCTATCAATACATTGAAAAAGCCTATAAAGAGAAAGGTCGTGATCAAACAAATGCTGATTTTCGTAATGTATTACTTAAGAACTTAAAAATCATTTAAATTAGAAGTCATCATAGATAGATATTTCAAATTATTAGGAGAAATGGATGTTTTCAATACACACTAAAACAATACTGGCTGTCGTTACCACAGGAATACTTTTATCGGGCTGCGCCACCAAAACCCTCATCACCAAAGACAATAAAACTTATACTCGGACGGCAAAGGTTACTTTAGTTGAAGACAATGTGGTCGCTTTTGGACGACCTGCACAAGCAACAGCCAATTTACCAAGAGATAGCATCGTCATTGCAGGTCAAAAAAACAGTTATATTTTGACTCAAGGCGGCAGTCAATTTGTGACTATCATCAATAAGCTTGATCCCAAAAATATTCAAATCACACGTGATCTAAATTTCTTTTCTGAAAAAAATGACGGTCATTTTTCAGGAACATTGCCCATTTCTTATGTCAAACTCAAAGAGGATTTAAGCAAAAAAGACTTAGAATTTTTTATTGAAAATGGTGCAAAAGAATGTTCGTCTTCAAGTGATACACGTATGCAAGCGCAACGTTTTTGTTTTGATATAAAACTTGCGGGTGTAGTCTACCCTGTCGCAAATAATCTGACTTCATTGAAAGCATTAAGCAAACCTTACCAAGTTACAATCTATACCAATCAACAAGAAAGCTATAAATCAAGATCAAGTCTCAATCCTTTTGAAAAGTTAGTATTACTACCTTTCGCCGTAGCAATTGATGTGGTGAGCTTACCGTTCCAAGCTGCCGAAAAGATTTTTGATTAATACTTAATGTGATTTCACTGATTAGAACATATTTAATTTCTTTTTTTTTCGTAACATCCTCATTTGAAATGAGGATTTTTTAATATATTCAAGTCCATGATAAAGAAACGAAACTCTATAACCTTAATGAAAAGCTATAAAAAGAAAACACCGCTATATTCTGTACTAAAGTACGTTGCAATATTGTTGTTTGTAATCGGAATTATCATCGTTTTTATATCCGACAATGATCAAACCAACTATCCGTATTATCCCTCACAATTTGTCCAAATCATCATCTTCATCATTTCGATACTGAGTGCATTGTACGTTTTTATATATGTCTTAAATTATCTTTGGAAACGAGATATTCCAACGCTCAAAAAAGACAATTTTTATCGTCCTATACGATTAAAAATTTATTTAGGCCTATTTTTAGTTCTTAATCTATTTGGTAGTACATTATTGGCCTTGATGGCTAAACAATCAACTGTATGGATGATGAATGGCTTATTCAGTGCTATTACGCATGTTTGGGGTAACGAACAAGTCATCATGGTTCAAATCCAACAAAAAGTTTTCGAAAATCCTGATCACCAACAATCCATCACGCTTGGCAGCGTCAGACATTCATACACATTAATCGATCCTGCACCTTACAAAATAGCAGCAAAGATTTCAATCAATGATCATCAACACTGGCTGCCTATACACTGTTATATAGGGCCATCTCAACCACAGCTAATCACGTACCAATACAACTTAAATGGTAAAGTTTCATTTCTAGGCTTCAAATGTATTGAAAAATGTACTTTAAATTATAGATACAAAACACATAATCATCAGCCAGTTACCAACCAAAATCTAATCGAATGTGAAGAACTATATAGAAAAATCTATCAAGCAAATCAAGACAAATAGTTTCTGTATAGATCAGAGATATCACTCTAACTATGTGTCTCTTCTTCACCTTCATTATCAAAGGTTTTGGCGATTTTATCGATATTTAGACTTTTCGCCATCGCATCAAAAATATCCTTATAAACACCTTGCTGCTGATAAAGTTGATAATGCTCACCGTGCTCAACGATCGCACCATCCTGCATCACATAGGTATAATCCGCATCAATGATCTGTGACAAACTATGAGAAATAATGATCACTGTCCGCCCCTGTTTGATTTCATCTAAGCTATGTTTAATCTGTTCAGTGGCAATAGCATCTAAACTGGCGGTAGGTTCATCTAAAAAGATAATTGGTGGGTTTTTCAGAAACATCCGAGCGATTGCGATTCGTTGTTGTTGACCACCCGATAACTGCAAGGCATCTGATTGATAACCTTTTGGTAGTTTCAAAATTTGTTCGTGGATAGAGGCTTTTTTTGCTGCTCGGATAATCTCTTCTTCAGTTGCATCCATTTTTCCATAGCAAATATTGTCTTGGATAGTGCCTTGGAAAATATGATTTTTCTGTAATACTAAGCCAATATGATCACGTAAATATTGAGTATCCATTTGATTTAAATCAATCCCATCCATGAGAATCTGCCCAGATTGCGGTAAGTAAAACTTATCTAGCAAACTAATCAGGGTCGATTTACCTGCACCTGATAGTCCAACCAAGGCCGTAATTTTATTGGGTTGAATAACCATGTTGATATTTTTCAGGGCATGATGGCCATTGGGATAATAAAAATCGACCTGCTTTAACTCAAATTTTCCTCTCAGGTGCGCTGGCTTTTGCTGCCCCGAATCCTCAACCTCATCATCTGCTTGAAGAATCTGAAAAAAACTTTCTGCATAAATCATGGCATCATTCACTTCATCATAAATGCGGTGGAGTGAACGAATTGGAGCAGATACGTTGTTAAATAACAGAATATGGAACATGATCATTCCGATACTCATGTCTCCAACCAAGACAAAATAAGCCGTTAAGATGATAATAAAAACAATACCGATTTGTTCTGTAAACGTTTTCAAACCATCAAAAACAAAGCTAATTTGACGGGTATACATCTGATTATCTGTTAGCTGCTTCTGTAAGATCAGTTGTTTTTCAGCTTCGACTTTTTCCCGATTGAATGATTTGATCACCGTGATGGAATTGATAATACTCAAAATACCCTGACTCTTACGCTCGCGCCCATCACGTAAACTTCGCCTAACCCCACCTAACTTCTGTGCTTGCTTGAATGTCAGCCAGAAGTAAATCGGTACGATACAAAGCGCAACTAATCCAATCCAAAAATTAGCATAGAACATCAAAGCCAATGCCAAAATCGCACTGCTAAACAGCGGTAAAATATCGATAAAGAAGATTTGAATCAAACGGGTAATCGAGCCAATTCCTCGATCAATCCTTGTTTGTAATTTGCCTGCCTGATTGTCATCTTGGGTAAAAAATGCCAAACGATAAGTGAGAAATTTCTCAATAATCGCCTGTGCAACATCTTGGGAAACCATAATTCTGAGGCGTTCACCAAATAACTTCTGGCCAAACTGAATCAAAGTACTGAGGACTTCCTTACTCAGTAAAATCACACTAATCGTTATTAAAATATGCAAGCCTTCCGCCAAGCCGCCGCCTGCTTCAACTAAACGATTGATCTGGTCGACAGCATATTGAAGGGTTAAGGCATTAACCTGAGCCGTCAGTGCGCCGATTAATGTCAGAACCAATGTCACAATCACCAGTAATTTATACGGTGCAACAAAGGGCTTAACTCTATTAAAAAGCTGCCATAGATTCATATTTTTACGATTTTTCCCAAAATGCTGATGACGACAGGTTTTAACTTACAGCGATGAACTCAATGACTTCGATGTGATTCTCCAGCTTAAACATGGCAGATGATGATCTAGATGCGCTATTTTTAACGGTGCAAGCAGAAAATAGCTATAGTTCCTCCTCCAACACTTCGACGTTATTGTTTTTAATTTTTTCCATCTGATTATTGAGCTTAAGGACATCTTGATAAAGCGTATTAAATTTCTTCACGGGTGCATTCTCATAAAATAGAATGGTATTATTTTTTCTTTGCCATTGATGGGTCTTTAACAGATCAAACATAACTTCTGCCTTTTCTAGGATCTGTTGTTCAATTGCAAATATATCTTGGTTTTGATCAGCATTCAGGTTGCTTTCTAGTTTTGCTTGCAACAAATCACGCATATCACGTTGAATAGACAAACTCTTGGCTTGTTCAAGCGCGTCTAATTGAATTTTTTGACGTGTTTGCTCATATTCAGTCGAGATTTTACGCACATCGCTAAGCATCTGCTGCGTTTCTTTATAGTCCTGTTTACGATCACGATCCAATCGCTCTACATTTAAAAAGGTATCCCAATTCGCAGCTTTCAGTGCTCGTAGATAATCGTTTCGTGCTTCAACATTTTGCATCCAATAGGATAATAAGAATTCCGACATTAATTTATAATCACCAGATAAGCGATCATCCCTAACATCGAGTTGAACTGGCGTTGACCAATCTTGTGCTTGGTCATATAGCTCACGCATCTTCTCGGCCATGACCACATCAAACATTTGCTTATTGTTCTCAGCACGCTGCTGTAGCTTATGTTGATATAGAAAAAATGAACCAATACAAATCGCGATTACAGCAATAAATAATAGAAAACGGCGCATAATGCCTCCAAGCTTAATTATATTTTTTATGTCCTAACTTTAGTGTAATCATTAAAACGTATGCATTAATATGATTTTTATTTCACTTCACGTAACGGAGCATTACATATTACTCACTTTAAATTCAAGCACTTCATCCCTATTATCTCTTTAACTGAAATTGAAGAGATACGCCATGCGTGTAGATATTTGGTCAGATGTGGTCTGCCCTTTTTGTTATATCGGTAAAAAACGTCTTGAACATGTTGCAGCAGAAGCTGGAATCGAACTTGATATTCACTGGCATAGTTTTGAACTCGATCCAGATGCGCCAGCAAAACATGACACATCCAATACAGAACGTTTAGCCAAAAAATATGGTCGAAGCTATGCTGAGATGGAAGAAATGGAACGTAATATTGCGGCCATGGCTGCTGAGGAAGGCATCGACTTTCAATGGCAAAAAGCCAACTCAGGCAATAGTTTTAATGCGCATCGTATTATTCATCTCGCGCAAAGCAAAGGCATGGGCAATGAAGCAAAAGAGGCTTTCTTTCACGCCTATATGACCGAAGGTTTAGCCATTGGTGAACGTGAAGTGGTCGAAGAAATTGCTTCACGGATTGGCTTAGACAATGCTGAAGTCGAATATGTCTTAGACTCGGATGAATTGGCTGATTTTGTTCGGCACGATGAAAAAATTGCACATGAACAATTGAAGGTGACAGGCGTTCCTTTTTTTGTTTTTGATCAAAAGCTAGCTCTTCCTGGCGCCCAGCCTCGTGAAATTTTCTTACAAGCACTACAAAAAGCTCAATCAACATCTGAGCAAGACATGCAACCAACGGATGGGGCACAATGTCATGATGATCAATGTGAAATAAAACCAGAATAATTCGCCCCTAAGACAAGCTTCTAATCCAAGATTGGAGCTTGTCTTATTCATACTACAAATTTTCTATTTCCTATTTATTTCAATATTTTATCTTGGCTAATGAGCTTTTCTTATTGAAATTGATCTTTTTGCCATGCTTTTTAGCGATTGATTTGTGAGCCTGATCACAACTCATGCATAGATTTATAGATACCTTTCTATTTTATGATCTATTTATCCGATTTATTCTTTTAAAATGTTTCTATTTTTGATGCTAAAGCATGAACGACATCTCGATTTAACTGAGTCAAATGAGATTGCTTACTAACTCAAGTGCTATAGATTTTGCATTGTTTTCTTCTATAATTGTCATAATGTGACAATCTTTTGTGATGAAAATACACACATTACAGCCCGAATAGATCGTTAAATTTATGCAACAGACATCTATCTCGAATCGCTTATAGGATGAGCAAAAAATAGAAGCTCACCACTGCAAGCGACAACAACAAATTGTTAGAAATACGACGACTTAATTTTTTATCCAAAACAGGCTCAAGCCTATCTCTAAGGAAACAATAAATGGACGTATTAGAGAAAGCACTCTTGGTAGATGAGCTCCAGCATCTCATTGAAGGGCTCAATGATGATAAAACCTCACTGTTTGAAATTGCAAAATCAAAACAACGAATTAAAGACATTTGTGCCTCTTGTGACGATCCTACTTTTCAGGATCAAATCACGCCTTTTAAGGCATATATTCAAAATGAAGAGTTCTCAACGGACGAATTGAGCAATCACGGTTATGCCATGACCTATCGTGGTACTTATAATTTTATGGGGCGCGTAGAGAATGCTTTATTTGCCTCTGCGGATATGGGATGGGCTGCATTGCGTCAAGCCCAACATTGGCAAGTCTGGGTCATTCGCCCTGCTTTATCATTTCTTAAAAGCCCTTGGATGAATTCATCTCAGGACGCATTACAATGGCTAAAAAACCATGCCAGTGAATATGTTAAAACAGACCATGAACTACAACATTTAATTCCAGTTTTAGAGCCAATTAACCAAAACTCAACCTCATCATCAAACTCAAATCAAAGCATTCATACCGATCCCTTATCCTTAATAAAAGAAGAAACGGCTCAGTTTCAGTCACAACTCGACGCGATTATCCAAGAGAGGATTCAACCCGTCTCAGCCCCAAAAACAACAGCGGTGAAAGCGAACCTTAAACAGACCACAGCGACGTCTAGCAATCTAAATAAAGCGAAACCCGTTGCACTGAATGATTTTAATTTAGATGGATTAGTTTGCCGCTTAGAGCGTATTAATGCGCGCACCTTCCCTTCTTTATATCGTGTTGATTTACACAATGAGATTGATCAAAACATCAAAATTGATTGGTTATATTTAAAAGCTGAAAATGACGTTCAGCCTGTATGGGAATCAGCACAGATTTTCATTGCAGAACAACTCTATGCACAAGGTCAATTTTCGCATTATGTGGTGCTGATTGGTACGCACAGCATCGAGTATGCCATTTCAGTCCTACAGTCCTATACAAACCCACTGCATACTCAAACCAGCTCGATTCATCAAACCCACTGGAGTAATTTTAAGCAACATTATCATCAACATGAAAGTTTGTTTAATCAATGTATTATGAATGGAACATTGATCTGGCAACGTGATCAACGTGTTTATCCATATATCCCAGCTTCATTTGTGAATACGCAAAAATTCATTCCATTTGAAGAAACTTCGGCAACTTTTTTGACCCCTGTGATTTTATTAAGAGAGCGTCATAAAATTCGTGTGATTCACGGTGCTGAACGGATTAAGCTATCCAATGAAGACCAAGCTTATCCTTATCTGTTATTGGATCGCGCCGATGGTTATACATGGCAGTTGATCCGCCAAGCTATTAGCCGCTTACCTCAACCGATTTCAGTACATGACTTATACCAAGCACTGGAAAGTAGTGCGCTATCAGAATCAACCTAGCATTGAGCGTATACAAAGCCAAAACCCTTATATCTATCATCGACCCTGCGAGGTTTTCTCCGCATTTTTGGTGATAGATTTTGAGTGTACTAAGTCATTCTGTTGACTCACCTTTTATACGATTAAATTGCAGTTTTTTGTGATTATGACTTGATTTTATAGGTCGAATCATCAAGAGTTAAAAACAAGAACAATACATAAGCTTGCACCATGACAATTTCCCAAAGAACGGTATCACCTCATCTCTTTTATACGATACTCACCCTGTCCTGCGGGTTCGTGAATATGACAAATGCCGCTGAAGCAACGATCCCGCCACAGCAACCAAGCAACAATACGCAAACATCGAATGGTAAAAATACTGAAAGCGTTTTGAACTATATTCCCAAGTGGGTTGATGCAACACCGACTATTCTTCCAGAGCAATCTAGTCAACCTGTTGTACCTCCCGTTTCAGAAACAGAGGAACGAACCTGGGTTGATCGCAAACAACGTGATATCAGAGAATGGGCCGATCGAACCTCAGTTAAAATTGATGATTGGTTTGGTGAGGTCGATCCAGAGAAGCCTGCTTCTGCAACCATTCGGTTGATGCTCGACAATTATTGGAATGAATATGATAACTATGAAGTAAAACCACGTATCCGCGGTAAAATCAAACTACCAACACTGGAAAAACGGCTCAGCTTGGTGTTTGGTGATGATTCACTCGATGATGAGTTTGATAATCATATTTCCAGCACCAACCAACAGCCAAACCAAGATCCTGATAAACGATTCGACTCTAAGCAAAGCCGTGATAACAATGGTTCTGTTGCTCTACGCTTCTCCGACCTCTCTAAGAAACTGCCTTTTGAAACCAATGCTGATATTGGTTTGCGTTCAGGCAGTGATATTTATCTTCGTTTAAGAGCGAAAAAAGATTGGCAATTAAATAACGATTTCAGCTTCAATGCTGAGCAAATTTATCGCTATGGCAGTAAAAGTGAAAACTATCTTCGTACTAATTTAGAACTTATTCACGCCCGTCCCAATCAAGCTTTTTTATCCAATCAGCTCAGCCTGACCTATGCTGATAAACAGGATGATGATTTACGCTGGGATAATCGAACCTTCCGTGAACATCAGTTTTTTGCGCACAATCGTTTTAATTATGGCATTTATACGGGTGGTTATTACAACGACAATGACTTGCGTTTGAATAGCTGGGGACCTTTTGTCTCATGGCGACAACCACTGTGGCGTGAATGGTTTTATGTGCAAGGTGATCTCAATTATTTTAATGATCATCGTGAAGACAGAGACCACTATGTCCGTACCTTTGTTCGTCTTGAGACCTTATTTTAGTTTTGATGGAATTATCAGCACAACTGTGGATAACTTTAATGTTATCCATAGACATAAAAAAACTCTGCCGAAGCAGAGTTTTTTAAGAAAAACGTTTATTTCAATAACAAGCTATTAATGCGTTTTACATACGCAGCAGGATCTTCAGGTAAACCACCTTCTGCAATCACAGCTTGATCAAAAATCACATTGGCAAGATCATCAAACTGCGCAGAGCTCTCTAATTTCTTCACTAAAGGATGCTCAGGGTTAATTTCCAGTGTCGGTTTAATCTCCGGCACCGCCTGACCTGCTTGTTTTAGCATACGAATTAGTTGTGGAGAAAGCTCACCTTCACTGGTCACCAAACATGCTGGAGAATCGACCAAACGTGTCGTGACACGTACTTCTTTAGTCTTGTCTTTTAACGATGTCGTTAAACGATCCACAACAGGTTTGAATTGTTCAGCTGCTTGTTCAAGTGCTTTTTTCTCATCAGCATCTTGTAGATCACCTAAGTCTACCGCACCTTTAGAAACGTTCTGTAATGGCGTACCATCAAACTCAAATACAAAGTTCATCGCCCATTCATCAACACGGTCTGCCATGAGCAAAACTTCAATGCCCTTTTTCTTGAACAATTCAAGTTGCGGCGAGTTTTTCGCTGCCATTAAGCTATCAGCCGTCACGTAATAGATGGCTTTCTGTCCCTCTTGCATACGTGCTTTATAATCAGCCAAAGATGTTGATATCTCGTCATTATTTGAAGTCGCATAACGTAATAACTTCAAGATACGATCACGATTTCCAGTATCTTCACCCAAACCTTCTTTCAGTACCGAACCAAATTCAGCATAGAACGTTTTGAACTTCTCTTGGTCTTTCTCATCTTCCGATTTCGCTAAACCATCGATCAAAGTCAGCACACGGCGCGCATTGCCTTCACGAATGGTTTTAACATCACGGCTTTCTTGCAATAATTCACGGCTGACGTTGAGTGGTAAATCAGCACTATCCACCACGCCTTGTACAAAACGTAAATAGTTTGGAATCAAATTATCCGCTTCATCCATGATGAAGACACGTTTGACGTAAAGCTTGATGCCAGCTTTGGCTTCACGGGTAAATAAATCCTGTTTGGCCTGACTCGGGATATAAAGCAACTGGGTATATTCAGTACTGCCTTCCACACGGTTATGTGCCCACGCCAACGGTTCAGCAAAATCATGGCTGAGGTTCTTATAGAACTCGATGTATTGCTCATCACTGATTTCACTCTTACTGCGTGTCCATAGCGCACTAGCAGAGTTAATCGCTTCCCACTCATCGCTCTTGACCATTTGACCGCCTTTCGGCTCTTCACCCTCGGCAACTTCTTCTTCCTGCCAGACTTCTTTTTGCATCTCAATTGGCAAGCTAATATGGTCAGAGTACTTATTGATGATTTGCTTAACTTTCCACGATTCTAAATACTCAAGTGCATCATCACGTAGGTGCAGGATAATATCGGTACCGCGTGTCGCTTTATCGATGCTTTGAACTTCAAACTCACCTGTACCACCACTGATCCAACGTACCCCATCAGCAGCCTCTGAACCTGCTCGACGAGATTCAACCGTAATCTTATCAGCAACAATAAAACCTGAATAAAAACCCACACCAAACTGACCAATCAACTGCGCATCAGATTTTTGATCGCCTGTCAGCTTAGACATGAAATCTTTGGTTCCCGATTTCGCAATCGTTCCCAAATTATCAATCGCTTCTTGTTGGCTTAAACCAATCCCATTATCAGAAATGGTCAGCGTTTTATGCTCTTTATCTAAAGTCACACGAACACGTAAGTTCGGATCATTTTCATAATATTCAGGATGATTGATTCCCTCAAAACGCAACTTATCACATGCATCAGAAGCATTTGAAATCAATTCGCGTAGGAAAATCTCAGGGTTCGAATAGAGAGAATGCGTCACTAAATGCAATAACTGAGCAACTTCAGCTTGGAAACTATAATTTTGTGATGCTTGTTCACTCATAAATCACTCCTTATCTGTGAGGCGTATTAAATTGGATTGATTTATGAATGGTGCATATCTTCGATTTTTCAATACCTCAATTTTAATTTTTTATCTGTTCATTCATTTCAATACGATCAATCTCAAAAATCAAACAAGTCCAACCTTTCGGTAAGACTTGTTTGAGGGATCAACTTAGAATTTATAACTATAGCCAAGGGTATATACCATCGGGTTGATATCCAAATCTGTCAACTTTGTGCCATTAAGCTTTACTTCTGGTTTTAATTGAGCATAACGGGCATCGAAGAAGACTCCCCAATTCTTTGCATCAGCAGGCTGAAAAGTAAAACCTAACTGACCCGCAAAGCCAAAATCCTCTTTCACTTTGATTTTTTCGCCTGATAACGGACCTACTGCTTTTTCATCCCAAGCAAGAAAAGCAGTACCGCCTACACCAATATAAGGCGTAAAAGCAGTTGAGTTTTTAAAGTTATATTTCGCCGTAATTGTTGGCGGTAAATGTTTAAGCTTGACCACTTTCGTTCCGTCTAAAGAAACATCATGTGATATCGGTGTTGCAAGCAATAATTCAGCAGAAAAAGGCGTATCTCCAAAGAAATACTCAACAGACGGTGTAAATGCAAACTCATAATCCGCTTTTAACGTACCCACGCCCGCAACTGTTGTTTCATCCGTTGGTGCAATAATACTTGCCCCCACTTTAACTTGAAAACCACCCGCAAAAACAGTTGAAGACATCCCCAATAAAGTAACAATTAATAATTTTTTAAACATTTAAATAACCTCTTTAATAAAAATCTAACCGTGCTATTAATAATAATCATGGGTTTTTATTTTATGCAATATGTATTAATTCCGACCAATTTGATTATATTTTTAAACAACTGATTAACAACAATATATATTTGTAAATATATGTAACAAACATCATTCCCAACTTAATTAATCGGATTAAATACATGAAAACCAAGTATTTTTGTATGGATTCGCACAACAAAAAAACAAATCCACCAAGCGATTTAAAAATCAAATAATGTAGTTTTATTTAAGAATGAAGCCTTGATAAAAACACAAGCAAAATCACATAAAAGACAAAAAATGTCACTTTATAACCAGATAATTAAATTAAAACCAAATTTTATAATCAACCATCGCATGATAATAAAAGCGATTCATTAGAAAACAAAAATATTATTTTAAGCATCGATCATCATTTTATTATTTCTTAATATTAAAAATGGCCCTAATTAGAGCCATTTTTGTATTAAAGTACCATCGCGGCGATCCAGCCGAAGACAATCAATGGAATATTAAAATGTATGAAGGTCGGTACAACCGTATCCCGCATATGGTCATGCTGCCCATCTAAATTCAAACCCGATGTTGGACCCAAAGTTGAGTCCGATGCAGGAGAACCCGCATCTCCTAATGCCGCAGCTGTACCAATCAGTGCAATCGTTGCCATTGGGCTAAAGCCAAATTGCAAACATAATGGGACATAAATAATCGCAAGAATCGGCACCGTTGAAAATGAAGAACCGATCCCTAAAGTAATCAATAACCCGACCAAAAGCATGACCAAAGCAGCGAGAGCTTTACTATCCCCAATCCAACCAGCAGTTGCTTTGACTAGATCAGGCACTTGATTAGTCGCCTCTATGACAGCAGCAAAACCTTGCGCAGCAATCATGGTAAATCCAACCAACGCCATCATCCGCATCCCACTGACGATAACATCATCTGCCTCTTTCCACTTAAAGATACCCGCACAACTTAATATGGCCACACCCACCAAGCCAGCAACAATCATCGAATCTGAATATAGCTGCACCGCAATGGTTGCAATAATCGCAAAGGCCGCCATCCATAAAGTAAAAGTGGCAATTTGAGGCGCTTGTTGCTGTTGCGCCATCTCTCCGACAATACTACGTGTCACGTTATGTAAGGGTTTATCTTCATAAACACGCGGCTTACGGTAACTAATAAATACAGCAACCAGTAGACCTAAAAACATTCCCCCAACAGGAATCATCATCGCACGGGGAATCTGATCATTGCTGATCTGCAAGCCGTAGCCTTGACCAAAATGATTGATGTTATGTGCAAGGATATCATTTAAGAAAATTGCCCCAAATCCCATTGGCAGGAACATATAGGTTGCAACCAAACCGAAGGTCAGCACACTCGCAATTGCTCTACGGTCTAAGTGCAAATGATTAAACACACTCAATAAAGGCGGAATTAAAACGGGAATAAATGCAATATGAACTGGAATGACATTTTGTGAGGCAATCGCAGCTAAGCCAACAGTGAGAAATATGAGAAATTTCACCTGTTTTTGAGCACGAATGTCGGTATCATTTTTAAGAATTTTAACGAGTTTATAGGCCAATAAATCAGGCAACCCAGAACGCGCCAAGGCCAAGGCAAATGCACCTAACACCCCATAGGCAAGTGCGATTTTCGCTCCGCCACCTAGACCATTATTAAATGCATCTAAAGTTCCTTGTAACCCCAAACCAGCCAGTAAACCGCCTGTCAAAGCACCAATCACTAAAGCAAAAACAACAGGAACTCGGCCCAAGGAAAGACCGAACATGACGGCAACCGCAGCAAGAATTGCAAACATAACTTTGAACTAAATGAAACGAGGTCGCCATTTTAGCAGAGTTTAAATTCTGCGATTGCCATCACGTGATTTTTATTTATGCATTTTTCACGATAAATTGACGAATATAATCCGCAATTTTTTCGGGTTGACTCAACACAGCCCAATGGTTCGCATCCAACTCAACATACTCAAAGTTCTCAACCCATTTCGGCATAGATTCCGTAATATATTCAGGGCTAACAAAAGCATCTCTTTTTAAGACAACTGCCTGTACAGGGCATTGAGCATAGCGTTGGCGCGGTTGAGTTAAAGACGGAATAAAATTAGCACGGTATAGATTAATTCCATATTTGCCATCTGCCACAATATTTGCATTCAAAGGTAAATCTTGTTTTTTCTCTAGACCACTTAACACCTTGCCCCATTTCTCAGGACTAAACAAAGTCCATACCGTTGGTGCAAGTAGAGGTAAATGGAATGCGCCGATGTACCAAGATTTAGTCAGCATTTTTAACACATGGCTCGGTGCTGATTTAAATTTTTCACGTAAATACAAAGATGCATGATCTAAGCAAGGCCCTGAAATCGTCGTATAAGACAATAAACGACCTTTTAATTTTGGTTCAGTCGCTGACTCCCACGATTGTAAAGAGCCCCAATCATGCGCTGCCATATGAAAATTACGATTCGGTAATACCTGATCAACAACTTCTTGTAAATCTAATGATAAGCGCGGTAAACGATAGTCTTTAATGCGTTTTGGAATCGAAGATAAGCCTGCACCACGTACATCATAGGTGACAACAAAATAATCATTCACCAGTTTTTCAATAATCGGTTCCCATACTTCTTGGTTGTCAGGATAGCCATGTACTAACACCAATGCTGGCTTTTTCTCATCACCCCATGTTTTTACACACAGCGTTTGCTGATCAGAGGTTGTTACAGTTTCTACTTGTACTTGCATAATTGTTTCCCATTTTGTTTTCAGACGGCTTGGTCGTTCAATCAGCCATTGCCAGCGATACTATAAAAATGATACTTATGCAGTATGAATTGAGTTGTAAGAAAAAAAATTGACCATGAAAAGCTTTTTCAAAAAAATTCGAACCATTCCTGTGGTTGCAAAATTTATGATCAACCACTACTCCCCGTATCGTGGTGCAGGAATTGCAATTGAGAGCATGGATCTGGATAATTACCACATTCGAGTCAAAATGCCGCTTACCAGAAAAAATCGTAATATTGTGGGTACGCATTTTGGTGGTAGTTTATATTCGATGGTTGATCCGTTTTATATGCTAATCCTGATGCACCACCTCGGGCATAAATATATCGTCTGGGATAAAAGCGCCACCATTAATTTTATTTCACCCGGTCGCAATACGGTTTATGCAGATATTAAACTGAGTGCCGTTGAAATTGCAGAAATTAAGCAATTGGCTGAAAATCATGAACCCGTGTTACGTCACTACACCTTAAATATCATCGATGATGCTGGCACACGCATTGCGGAAGTTGAAAAAGTTTTATACATCCGTCGTAAAAAGCCGAAAGCAACATCAAAATAAAAGCGCTTAAAAAATAAAAAATGCCTGCACTTTATCGCTTGCAGACATTCTTTTTCATAACATTTAAGGCTGTTGAAAGCTCTAAGAACTATTTCTTTTCTTGGATTGCTGCACCAGCCCCACCACCGATCGCGCCACCAATCGCAGCACCCGAGTCGCCGCCGAAGATCGCTTTACCGACAACCGAGCCAATACCTGCACCGACGGCACTACTGGTCGTGGTCTTGCTACTACCACCTTGGGTATTTGCACCAACACCAGCACCTGCTGCCGCACCGACACCAGCACCGAGACCACCACCAACATGATTACCTACACCACCGCCTACAGCACCACCTAATGCAGCCGCACCAATACGTTGATCAGATGCACTCATATTTTGACAGCCTGTAAACATAACCGTAGACAACATAGCAGCAGAAACTAAAGCAATTGTTTTTTTCATGACCGTATTCACTCCTTCTGTTCTTATAAAAAGCATAGTCTTCTTTTATGAGTATTTTGATCATATTGTGTTATCACACTGTCCTAATCGATTGAAATTTTGTAAAGCACCTTCCCCTATTCAGCAATCCATCTCGCTAGAACTGCATAGCCCTGAGCCAATCAAGAGCCGAATCGAGCATAAGTTTAGTGTTTTAAAAGCTGTTTGAAAATTTCTAAACATATCCATATCAGAACATGGCAGTTGTGCAAGGCGTATGACCTCCCGCGGTATTGATCCCATCATGCCATCTGGAAAGCTTACTATTGCAATGCCACCTAATTAAAAAAGCCCTTATCAATGATAAGGGCTTTTTTAATCTTAGGCTTTTGTTCTGTACTAAACTATACGACTAGTACTTACCCTTTTTTTCGCCATACGCAGCACCAGCACTACCACCTAGTGCACCACCTGTTGCCGCACCAGCTTCACCACCTAATACTGCACCACCTAGCCATGCACCTACGCCAGCACCTATCGCACTATTACGTGTATTCTTACTATTCGCACCTTTTGTATTCGCTGCAACACCAGCTCCAACAGCTGCACCAAGGCCCGCACCCAAATTACCACCTAGATTTTTACCTACAGCACCACCTGCACCACCGCCAATTGCTGCAGCACCGATACGTTTACTTTCTGGACTTGCGTGCTGACAACCTGCCAAGATTGTCGTTGACATAAGCACAACACCCGTAAGCATCATCATTTTTTTCATTGGAACTACTCCTCTCGTTCTATGCAATAAGATAGTCATGTTTCATGAAGTATCTATTCAGATCCGGTAATGAAACATTAACGCTCTGAGGTGTTTTTGTAAGGCTTTGCTCTCATTTCCTTCATAAACAAAGACACCCGAAGGTGTCTTTTTTGATTTAGCTAGAACTTAGAATTGATCAGAGTTCAACGCTTGGCTAAATGCTTGGTCAACTTCACTAAAGTCATTGTGAAGTTCTAATTCAGCAGCTTCAGCTTCTTGACGACGACGTTCTAAGTGATACGCAAGACCCGTACCCGCTGGGATCAAACGACCCACAACCACGTTTTCTTTCAAGCCACGTAAGTCATCTTCTTTACCTGTTACAGCCGCTTCAGTTAACACACGTGTTGTTTCCTGGAACGATGCAGCAGAAATAAATGAGTCAGTAGAAAGCGATGCTTTAGTAATACCCATTAATAAACGCTCAAACTTCGCAGAGAATTTATTCTGAGCAGACACCGCTTGGTTCTCTTGAACAACGCGAATGTAATCCACTTGCTCGCCTTTGATGAAGCTAGTATCACCACCCTCAGTAATATCAACTTTACGCAACATTTGACGTACGATAACTTCAATGTGCTTATCGTTGATTTTTACACCTTGGAGACGATATACATCTTGAACTTCGTTCACGATGTAGTTAGTCAATGCCACTTCACCTTTCAAACGCAAGATATCATGTGGATTCTGCGGGCCATCAGAAATGGTTTCACCACGATTGACATGTTCGCCTTCGAACACGTTAATGGTACGCCATTTCGGAATAAGCTCTTCGTAAATCTCAGAACCATCATCTGGTGTAATCACCAAACGGTTCTTACCTTTAGTCTCTTTACCAAAACTTACAACACCTGACACTTCAGCCAAGATTGCATGCTCTTTCGGTTTACGTGCTTCGAACAAATCAGCTACACGCGGTAGACCACCGGTAATATCACGTGTACGTGAAGTTTCTTGTGGTACACGACCAAGTACATCACCGACACCAATCGTTGCACCATCACGAACGGTTACGATCGTGTTTTGTGGTAAGAAGTAGAACTGTTCACCACCATCGGTTGTATCCAACACGATTGCAGGACGCAAATCTTTACCAGAAGCAGGACGTGCTGTAACTGGTAAGATTTCAACAGTGGTCATACCTGTTGCATCATCTGTTTTAGAGGTCGCAGTCACACCATCAGCGATTTGGCTGAAGCGTGCTTTACCCGCAACTTCTGTCACAAGTGGATGGGTATGTGGATCCCAAGTCGCAACGATACCACCCGCTTCTACAGACTCGCCATCTTTCAACAAGATGCTTGCACCGTAAGGAAGTTTATAGCGCTCACGCTCACGACCTAAGTCATCCGCAATACCAATTTCACCTGAACGTGAAACTGAAACCAAGTGACCTTTGTTGTGTTCAACTGTTTTCACATTGTGGAAACGTACAGTACCTTTATTACGGACTTGAACACTGTTTGCAGCAGATGTTCGGCTCGCAGCACCACCGACGTGGAAGGTACGCATCGTTAACTGTGTACCTGGTTCACCGATTGACTGTGCAGCCATTACACCAACAGACTCACCCGGGTTCACCAAGTGACCACGTGCAAGATCACGGCCATAACAACGTGCACATACACCGAAGGTAGATTCACATGCAATCACTGAACGTACTTTAACTTCATCGACACCCGCTTCTTCAAGCTGAGCAGCGATTTTCTCATCGATTAACGTACCACGTGGCAACACCACTTCATCATCAGACGCACGACGTACATCTTCAGCAGTTACACGACCCAATACGCGATCGCGTAATGGCTCAATCACGTCACCACCTTGAATGAATGGTGTCATCACTAAACCGCCAGCTGTACCACAATCAGGCTCAGTAATCACCAAATCTTGTGCTACATCGACTAGACGACGCGTTAAGTAACCAGAGTTTGCAGTTTTCAATGCAGTATCGGCCAAACCTTTACGTGCACCGTGTGTTGAAATGAAGTACTGAAGTACTGTCAAACCTTCACGGAAGTTTGCTTTAATCGGCGTTTCAATGATCGAACCATCTGGTTTCGCCATCAAACCACGCATACCAGCAAGCTGACGAATCTGCGCCGCACTACCACGGGCACCAGAGTCAGACATCATATAAATTGAGTTAAATGATTTCTGCTTCTCATCAACACCGTCACGGTTTTTAACCGTAACAAAAGACAAGTTATCCATCATTGCTTTCGCAACTTGGTCATTGGTACGTGCCCAAATATCGACAACCTTGTTGTAACGCTCACCCGCTGTTACGAAACCTTGCTCAAACTGTTGTTCGATTTCACGAACTTCTGTTTCAGCTTTATCGATAATCGTATACTTGGTTGGTGGAATCAACATGTCTTCCATACCGACTGATACACCTGAACGCGTCGCTTGACGGAAGCCCAAATACATCAATTGGTCAGCAAAGATAACGGTATCTTTCAAACCAAGTTTACGGTAACAAGAGTTAATCAACTTAGAGATGTTTTTCTTGGTCATTTCAAGGTTAATCGATTCAAAGCTTAAACCTTGTGGAACAACTTCCCACAATAAGCAACGACCAGGCGTGGTATCAACAATAATGGTTTGTTGTTCACGTTGACCATTTTCATCGATTACTGTTTGATGTACACGTACTTTTACGCGTGCATGAATCGCAACTTGACCAGTTGCCAACGCACGGTTTACTTCGTGTGTATCAGCAAACATCATGCCTTCACCTTTGGCATTTACCGCATCACGTGTGATGTAGTAAAGACCCAAGACAACGTCCTGAGAAGGAACGATAATCGGCTCGCCATTTGCAGGTGACAAGATGTTGTTGGTTGACATCATCAAGGCACGAGCTTCTAACTGTGCTTCAAGCGTCAATGGAACGTGTACCGCCATTTGGTCACCATCGAAGTCGGCGTTAAACGCAGCACATACGAGTGGGTGGAGACGGATTGCCTTACCTTCGATCAGAATAGGTTCAAATGCTTGAAGACCTAGACGGTGAAGTGTTGGCGCACGGTTCAACATCACTGGATGTTGACGAATTACAGATGCTAGAACGTCCCAAACTTCAGGTGTTTCACGCTCAACCATTTTCTTCGCAGCTTTAATGGTTGTAGCCTGACCTGATGCTTGTAATTTTGCGAAAATAAATGGCTTAAATAATTCAAGTGCCATTTTCTTCGGAAGACCACATTGGTGAAGACGTAAAGTAGGACCAACAGTAATAACCGAACGACCAGAATAGTCAACACGCTTACCAAGCAAGTTCTGACGGAAACGACCTTGCTTACCTTTGATCATATCAGCCAAAGATTTCAATGGACGTTTGTTCGAACCTGTAATAGCACGACCACGACGACCGTTGTCTAACAACGCATCGACAGACTCTTGCAACATACGTTTTTCGTTACGCACGATAATGTCTGGTGCTGATAGGTCAAGTAGACGCTTCAAACGGTTGTTACGGTTAATCACACGACGATAAAGATCATTCAAGTCAGACGTCGCAAAACGACCACCTTCAAGTGGTACAAGTGGACGAAGATCTGGTGGAAGTACTGGAAGTACTGTCAACACCATCCATTCTGGCTTGTTGTTTGAATCTTTGAAAGCTTCCATCAATTTCAAACGCTTAGACGCTTTTTTAAGTTTCGTCTCAGACGTTGTTTGAGGGATTTCTTCACGCAAACGCGCAATTTCAGCTTCAAGATCGATATCTTTCAATAGATCTTGGATTGCTTCAGCACCCATTTTTGCAGTGAATTCATCGCCATGTTCTTCAAGCGCATTGAAGTATTCTTCGTCTGTTAAAAGTTGATACTTTTCAAACGGAGTCATGCCTGGATCTGTAACGACATATGATTCGAAATACAAGACGCGTTCGATGTCACGTAATGTCATATCAAGTAACAAACCGATACGGCTTGGCAATGATTTTAAGAACCAAATATGCGCAACTGGCGAAGCAAGATCAATGTGACCCATGCGCTCACGACGTACTTTAGCAGTCGTAACCTCGACGCCACATTTTTCACAAATGACGCCTTTGTATTTCATACGCTTGTATTTGCCACACAAGCATTCGTAATCTTTAACTGGACCAAAGATTTTGGCACAGAACAAACCGTCACGTTCAGGTTTAAAAGTACGGTAATTAATGGTTTCTGGTTTTTTTACTTCACCGTGAGACCATGACTTAATCATTTCTGGTGACGCAAGACCAATACGGATACGGTCAAATTCAACAGGTGCATGACCTTCTGAATCCGTTTTCTTACGCATGATATCGAGCAAGTCTTTCAATTTTTTTCTCCGTGTGTCAGGGAGCTAAGCTCGCCCGACTGGGTCACAAATATTGTTTTTTAACTGAATAATCCTCCCTCAGTCCCTCTTTTTTCTAAGGAGGGAAGCTCCTACCCTTTCAAGTGGGAACTCCCCCTTTCGTCAAGGGGGCTCGGGGGATTAATGGCTAATTAGTCACCATTTTTCAGTTCAATGTTGATACCTAAAGAACGGATCTCTTTGGTCAATACGTTGAACGATTCAGGCATACCCGGATCCATATAATGGTTACCATCTACAATATTCTTATAGATGCGAGTACGACCTTCGACGTCATCCGATTTCACAGTGAGCATTTCTTGGAGTGTATATGCTGCACCATATGCTTCAAGTGCCCAGACTTCCATCTCACCAAAACGCTGACCACCGAATTGTGCTTTACCACCAAGCGGCTGCTGTGTCACAAGCGAGTAAGAACCAGTTGAACGCGCGTGCATTTTGTCATCAACCAAGTGGTTCAATTTGAGCATATACATGTAACCAACAGTTACAGGACGGTCAAACTGTTCACCTGTACGGCCATCAAACAAAGTCTGTTGACCAGAACGCGGCAATTCAGCAAGTTCAAGTAATTCTTTAATTTGGCTTTCTTCAGCACCATCAAACACTGGTGTTGCCAAAGGAACACCTGCACGTAAGTTACCTGCAAGCTTCAACACTTCTTCATCAGTTAAGCTATCAAGATCTTCTTGCTCGCCACCAACTTTGTTGTAAATCTTATCAAGGAACAAACGAAGTTCAGCAACGGTACGTTGTTGTTGCAGCATCTTATCGATCTGCTCACCCAAACCTTTTGCCGCCAAGCCCAAATGGGTTTCAAGAATCTGACCCACGTTCATACGCGACGGTACACCCAATGGGTTCAATACGATGTCAACAGGTACACCATTGGCATCATGTGGCATATCTTCAACAGGTAAGATGTTAGAGACAACACCCTTGTTCCCGTGACGACCCGCCATCTTATCACCCGGTTGGATACGACGTTTCACTGCAAGGTAAACCTTAACAACTTTTAATACACCCGTTGTTAATTCATCACCTGTAGAGAGTTTGCGTTTCTTCTCAGCAAATTTCTCATCAATCTCGATACTCTTCTCTTTCAAGAATACCTGAATTTGAGTTAAACGTTCAGCGATTGCTTCATCTGTTGGTTGGATTTCTAACAAATCAACCAGCTCTAAACCAGACAACATATCTTCTGCAAGTTTATCGCCGCGCTTCGTTGTACCGCCACCATTAGACTCTTTACCTTTCAACAAGCGAACAATACGTTCACGTGCTGCTTCTTCAAAGATTTTGTATTCTTCTTTCAAATCTTTACGGTAAGCATCAAGCTGTGCTTTTTCAATCGCTTGTGCACGATCATCTTTTTCCAAACCATCACGCGTGAAGACTTGAACATCGATCACTGTACCTTTGGTACCAGATGGAACGCGTAAAGATGAATCTTTTACATCAGCTGCTTTTTCGCCAAAGATAGCACGAAGTAATTTTTCTTCAGGTGTTAACTGTGTTTCACCTTTAGGTGTTACTTTACCAACAAGGATGTCACCTGCTGTAACTTCAGCACCGATATAAACAATACCAGACTCATCCAACTTAGAAAGCGCTGCTTCACCAACGTTAGGAATATCGGCAGTGATTTCTTCTGCACCTAACTTGGTATCACGTGCGACACATGACAACTCTTGGATATGAATCGAAGTTAAACGGTCTTCTTGAAGCACACGCTCTGAAAGTAAGATCGAGTCTTCGTAGTTATAACCGTTCCATGTCATGAACGCGACGCGCATGTTTTGACCAAGCGCAAGCTCACCCATATCCGTCGATGGACCATCAGCCAAGATATCACCACGCGCAACTTTGTCGCCCATGTTTACGATAACATTTTGGTTGATACAGGTGTTTTGGTTCGAACGGGTATATTTGATCAGGTTGTAGATATCTACACCTGCTTCACCAGCAATCATTTCATCTTCGTTTACACGAATAACAATACGTGAGGCATCAACATACTCAATCGCACCACCACGGTTTGCGATCACACACACACCAGAGTCACGCGCTACGTTTGCTTCCATACCCGTACCAACAAGCGGCTTGTCAGCACGTAACGTTGGAACTGCCTGACGCTGCATGTTTGAACCCATCAATGCACGGTTCGCATCATCGTGTTCAAGGAACGGAATCAATGACGCTGCAACAGAAACAACCTGCTGTGCAGATACATCCATATGAGTGACACGCTCAGGTGACATACGAACGAAATCACCCTGATGACGTACAGAAACCATTTCTTCAGTCAAAGTACCTTCTTTATCAATTGCTGAATCGGCCTGTGCAATAACAGTACCTACTTCTTCAATCGCAGATAAATACTCAACCGCATCAGTAACACGACCATCTACAACTTTACGGTAAGGTGTTTCTAAGAAACCAAAGTTGTTCGTTTTTGCATAAACAGAAAGCGAGTTGATCAAACCAATGTTTGGACCTTCAGGCGTTTCAATTGGACAAACACGACCATAATGCGTTTGATGTACGTCACGAACCTCAAAGCCCGCACGTTCACGTGTCAAACCACCAGGCCCAAGCGCTGATACACGACGTTTGTGTGTAATTTCAGATAATGGGTTGTTTTGATCCATGAACTGAGACAATTGGCTTGAACCAAAGAATTCTTTAATCGCAGCAGCAACTGGTTTTGCGTTAATCAAATCCTGTGGAGACAGGTTATCCGCTTCAGCTTGGCTTAAACGCTCTTTAACAGCACGCTCAACACGTACTAAACCAACACGGAATTGGTTTTCTGTCATTTCACCAACAGAACGTACGCGACGGTTACCCAAGTGGTCGATATCGTCGACTTCACCTTTACCGTTACGGATTTCAACCAATGTACGAAGTACATCAATGATATCGTCGTGCGATAAAATACCTTCAACTTCACGAGACTTTTGATCAGTACCGACTTCGTATGGACGACCCAAGCGACGGTTAAACTTCATACGACCAACAGGCGACAAGTCATAACGCTCAGAAGAGAAGAATAAGTTATTAAATAAATTATCTGCAGCTTCTTTCGTCGGTGGCTCACCTGGACGCATTACTTTGTAGATTTCAACGAGTGCTTCTTCACGCCCCGTTGTAGTATCTGCACGTAAGGTGTCAGCAATAAAAGAACCACGGTCGATATCGTTAGTAAATAGGATGTTAAATTGCTTAACACCGCCTTCAGCTAACTTCACCATCACTTCATGGCTTAACAAGGTATTTGCAGCAATCACCTCACCATCTTTTAATGGGATATCTTCAGCGGTGATACGCTCATACAAGTATTCATCAGGTACAGAAAGCTTGGCTAAGTTAGCCGCTTCCATTTGACGTACGTGACGCGCATTAATACGTTTACCTTGCTCTACAATCACTTTACCGTCATTGTCAGCAATATCAAACTGCGCCATTTCTCCACGCAAGCGATCTGGAATGAGGTCAATTTGATAGCTACCCATATCAAGATATACAGGTACTTTTTCGTAGAACAAATTCAAAATTTGCGCATTGCTATAATTTAAAGCACGTAAAATCACAGTCGCCAACAATTTACGACGACGGTCAATACGTACAAACACAAGATCTTTTGCGTCAAATTCAAAGTCTAACCATGAACCACGGTAAGGGATAATACGTGCTGAATACAACACTTTACCACTTGAGTGAGTTTTACCCTTGTCATGGTCAAAGAACACACCTGGCGAACGGTGTAACTGAGATACGATCACACGCTCAGTACCATTGATAACGAAAGTACCGTTATCGGTCATGAGTGGCATTTCACCCATGTACACTTCTTGCTCACGAACGTCTTTAATTGATTTCGTTTCACGATCTTTAATGATCAAACGAATTTTTACGCGCATTGGTGCTGCATAAGTCGAACCACGTAAAATACATTCACGCACGTCAAACTCAGGCTTACCAAGACTATACTCAACAAATTCTAAAGCAGCATTGCCAGAATAACTTTCAATAGGAAAAACTGAACGAAATGCGGCTTGGAGACCGATATCTTCGCGGTTCTTTGGAGTTTTGCCACCTTGTAAAAACGTACGGTACGAATCGACTTGAATCGAAAGTAAGTACGGTGCTTCCATCACTTGGGGCAATTTACCAAAATTCTTACGGATCCGTTTCTTTTCGGTATATGAGTATGCCATCTGGAGTCCTCGGGAAGTAAACTAAGCCCGCCTGCAGAACGGGCCTAGAAGGATTACGCAGGCCGATATGGCCACCACTGTTTACAAATGCTGCAATTTTTAGTGGTATTAAAACGCTTAACAATATTTTTATAAGCAAAAAACATTGTTAAGCGTTTGATATTAGTCTTTTTATTGCAAAAACCCGCATATTATATGCGAAACTAACAAAAAACGAGCCGATTATTGTAACGCAAAAAGGCTGATGACCCAAGAGCCATCAGCCATTTTTTGGAGCCGATTATCAAAAAAACCGACTCCCTACAGTATTACTTAAGTGTAACTGTAGCGCCAGCAGCTTCAAGCTTAGTCTTAAGCTCTTCGCCTTCTTCTTTAGAAACGCCTTCTTTAAGAACAGCTGGAGCGCCTTCAACAAGATCTTTCGCTTCTTTAAGACCAAGACCAGTCGCTTCACGTACTGCTTTAATTACTGCAACTTTGTTCGCGCCGAAAGAAGTCAACTCAACGTTGAATTCAGTTTGCTCTTCAGCAACAGCAGCAGCAGGACCAGCAGCTACAGCTACAGCAGCAGCAGATACGTTGAATTTTTCTTCGAAAGCAGAAATAAGTTCAACAAGCTCAAGAACAGTTTTTTCAGCAACTGCGTTTAGGATTTCTTCGTTTGTTAAAGCCATGAGAGTAACTCCAAATGGGTATTGAATGGTGTGAAAGTAGATTTAAACTTAAGCAGCTTCTGACTCGTTTTTCTCTTGAAGCGCTGTAAGTAAGCGACCCAATTTCGAAATAGGAGCTTGAAGAACAGAGGCAAGCATAGTAAGCGCTTTTTCTTGGTTCGGAAGATTTGCGATAACGCTAATGTCTGCACCTTGATAAACTTTGCCATCAAATGCGGCAGCCTTTAATTCAAATGCTTTATTAGTTTTAGCAAATTCTTCGAACAAGCGTGCAGCTGCACCCATATCGTCTTCAGAAGTTGAGAATGCTAAGATTGTTGGACCAACAAGGTCGTCATTCAAGATAGCGAATGGCGTATCTTGAAGAGCACGTTTAGCCAAAGTATTACGTACAACACGTGTAGCAACACCTAACTTACGAGCTTCAACACGGAGAGCAGTTAATTGCTCAACCGTTAAACCTTGGTAGTCAGCAACAACGGCAGCGAACGCTGTAGAAGCAATTTCACTTACTTCAGCAACGATCTGTTTTTTGTCTTCGATAAGAAGAGCCATTGTAAAACCTCCTAACGGTGATTTATGTACTCAAATGAGTACACTCCCAATTCGCAAGTCTTATTCAGACTTACACGCGGAGGAGGAATAAATCACACCACCGCGTCTACTCAGACTGGATTTTTAAGAAGAATATTCGAAAATATTCCTCGCCTGAGGTCTTTGACGCTGATAAATATTTATTTATCAATTCAAAGTTTGCCTAAGTTTGCAAGTAGTCCGAAACCGGTTTCTCTTGCGCAATATTTGAAGCAGTGCTTCAAATATTACTCAGGGCTTTAAAATTCTTTTCTAAATTATTTAGAAATATTGCTTACGTCAACGATCAAACCAGGACCCATAGTAGAGCTCAAAGTGATCTTTTTAACGTATACGCCTTTAGATGTTGCAGGTTTTAACTTTTTCAAGTCTGCAATCAAAGCTTCAACGTTTTGACGTACAGCTTCTTCGCTAAAGCCAAGTTGACCGATCGCAGCGTGGATAATACCCGCTTTGTCGACACGGTAACGTGCTTGACCAGATTTAGCGTTTTTAACTGCATTCGCAACATCAGGAGTCACTGTACCCACTTTAGGGTTTGGCATTAAGCCACGTGGACCAAGAATCGTACCAAGCTTACCTACAACACGCATAGCGTCAGGTGCAGCAATGACAACATCAAAGTCAAGATTACCTTTCTGAATGCTTTCAGCTAAGTCTTCAAAACCAACGATATCAGCGCCTTCAGCTTTAGCTGCTTCAGCAGCAGCACCTTGTGCAAACACTGCAACACGTACAGTTTTACCAGTACCCGCAGGTAAAGTTGTCGCACCACGAACCACTTGATCAGATTTACGTGGATCAACCCCAAGGTTTACCGCTACATCTAGAGATTCTTTGAACTTAGCAGCTGGAAGGCTGTTGAGAACTTGTACTGCTTCTTCCAAAGTGTAAACTTTGTTTGCTTCTACAGCAGCAGCAATGGCTTTTTGACGTTTAGTTAACTTTGCCATGTCTTATAGCTCCACTTCCAAGCCCATAGAACGTGCAGAACCAGCGATGGTACGAACACGAGCGTCTAAATCAGCACCAGTTAAATCTGGTTCTTTAGTAGTCGCGATTTCTTCTAGTTGAGCACGAGTCAACTTACCCACTTTAGTTTTGTTAGGTACAGCTGAACCCTTTTGAATACCAGCAGCTTTCTTAAGAAGAATAGATGCAGGTGGAGTTTTCATGATGAAAGTGAACGACTTGTCGTTGTACACAGTAATCACGACAGGAATCGGCAAACCAACTTCAAGTTTTTGTGTAGCAGCATTGAATTCTTTACAGAATGCCATGATGTTTACACCACGTTGACCCAAAGCAGGACCAATTGGTGGAGATGGATTTGCTTTACCAGCTGGGACTTGCAGCTTGATATAGCCGTCAATCTTCTTAGCCATTAAAAATTACCTCTGGGTACAAACGCCGTTAGGCTCCCCAAAAATCAAGTAACGCCAAAGCATTACAACAACAATGCCCGACAAAATCGGGCGCTTTCCAACCAACTCAAATTAAATCGTTTTTTCGACTTGGCGAAACTCGAGTTCAACCTGAGTAGGTCGATTAAATACATTAATCGTCAACGTTAAACGTGACTTCTCGTATTGTACTTCCTCCACGACCCCTTTAAAGTCAGTGAACGGACCATCAATAACGAGTAATTCTTCACCTGGTTCAAACATCGTCTTAGGACGAGGTGCTTCACCAAGATTACGTACACGAGCAAGAATTGCATCTGCTTCACGCTGTGTGATTGGTGCTGGTTTTTCTGGTGTTCCACCAATAAAACCAAGAACCTTTGGACACTCTTTTACGATGTGCCAAGTATCATCATTCATTTCCATTTCGACTAACACATAGCCAGGAAAGAATTTACGTTCAGACTTGCGCTTCTTTCCGTCCTTCATTTCCACTACTTCTTCAGTAGGAACAAGGACTTCACCAAAGCTATCAGCTACTGTGCTACGTTGAATTCGTTCATTAAGTGAACGCATTACTTGTTTTTCAAAACCTGAATAGGCATGAATAATATACCAACGTTTCATTGCGCTCTTACCCGATAATTAACTTAATAAACCAGCCTAACCCGTAATCGAAACACCACAATACAATTGCTGTTACAATTACAACCAAAAGCACTTGCCACGAGGTCGTGATCGTCTCTTGTTTTGTCGGCCAAGCCACTCGACGTAGTTCTATTCGCGCATCTTGCAATAAACGCACAAAGCCCTTACCTTGATGGGTGGCGTATAATAAACCTAAAGCGACGACGATACAAGCCAAAATTACCCCGATGCGCACCCAAATATCATTTGCGGGTGCCCAATGGGCTGGCAAATACTGATTTACCATTGCTGAACCAATCAATAAAGCTAGAGCAATCAACCATAAGACGATATCTAATGGAGAGCCCGAGCGCACAACTTCTGCAGCATTATTTCTTTGGGGAATTGGCGCGTCGCTTAATGCGTCACGCGATTTATCATTCGACATTTTTTTACTCGTCGTAGAATTCGCGACTTATTATATGACAACTTAGCCAGAATCAAGCTTTTTTATTTAAAAAAAGTGGCAGGTCAGGAGGGACTCGAACCCCCAACATTCGGTTTTGGAGACCGACGCTCTACCAATTGAACTACTGACCTATTATGCAAATCGAAAGCCGAAGCTTCCGATTTGAATCGCATATCGTATTATGCAGTTACTTTCGCAACAACACCAGCACCTACAGTACGACCACCTTCACGAATCGCAAAACGTAGACCTGGGTCCATTGCGATTGGGTGAATTAATTCTACTGACATTTCAACGTTGTCACCTGGCATAACCATTTCAACGCCGTCTTGTAATTGGATTGCGCCAGTTACGTCAGTTGTACGGAAGTAGAACTGTGGACGGTAACCATTTAAGAATGGAGTATGACGACCACCTTCTTCTTTAGAAAGTACATATACTTCTGCGTCGAATTTAGTGTGCGGCTTGATTGTACCTGGCTTAGCAAGTACTTGACCACGTTGTACGTCTTCACGCTTAGTACCACGAAGAAGAACACCACAGTTCTCGCCAGCACGACCTTCGTCGAGCAATTTACGGAACATTTCAACGCCAGTTACAGTCGTCACAACAGTGTCACGAATACCAACGATTTCAACTGATTCGCCAACTTTAACGATACCAGATTCTACACGGCCAGTTACAACTGTACCACGACCAGAAATCGAGAATACATCTTCGATTGGCATTAGGAATGCTTTATCGATTGCACGCTCTGGCTCTGGAATATAAGAGTCAAGTGCAGCAACTAAGTCGATTACAGCTTGTTCGCCATAAGGACCATCGTTACCGTTTAATGCTTGAAGCGCTGAACCACGGATGATTGGAGTGTCATCACCTGGGAAGTCATAAGTAGAAAGAAGTTCACGAACTTCCAT
>NZ_KB849200.1:163293-302444 GCF_000367985.1 Acinetobacter sp. CIP-A165 | reverse complement strand
TACAAGGATCGCGCCGTCCATCTGAGCAGCACCAGTAATCATGTTTTTAACATAATCGGCGTGGCCCGGGCAGTCTACGTGAGCGTAGTGACGGATTGGAGAATCGTATTCTACGTGTGATGTATTAATGGTAATACCACGTGCTTTTTCTTCAGGAGCTGAGTCGATTTGTGAGTAATCTTTCGCTTCACCGCCGTAAGTTTTTGCACAAATAGTTGCAATCGCAGCAGTTAAAGTTGTTTTACCATGGTCAACGTGACCAATTGTACCCACGTTTACGTGTGGTTTATTACGTTCAAACTTAGCCTTAGCCATTTGACTTTCCTCGTTTACGTCGACACCAGTTTAGAGAAAACAACCCTGAAACACTTTTCTTATCGACATTCGCCTAAAAAAACTAAACACCCAATACTTGAAAAGCAGACTATAATAGCCTGCTTCTTTAAATCTTTTGTAGAAATTCTACTAAGCTGTATATCTGGAGCTCTTATCGAGATTTGAACTCGAGACCTCTCCCTTACCAAGGGAGTGCTCTACCACTGAGCTATAAGAGCGATGTCTTCGATAACAATGGAGCGGGAGACGAGGTTCGAACTCGCGACATGCAGCTTGGAAGGCTGCCACTCTACCAACTGAGTTACTCCCGCATGTTGGTACTTACCACTTCAATCGAAGCTAAATGGTGGTGAGAGAAGGATTCGAACCTTCGAAACTTTCGTAGCAGAGTTACAGTCTGCCCCCTTTGACCGCTCGGGAATCTCACCACATCACACTTACACAGTGCTGTTCTTTACTCAAAATATCAAAACCTTAAGATGGTGCCGGCACACGGATTCGAACTGTGGACCTACTGATTACAAGTCAGTTGCTCTACCAACTGAGCTATGCCGGCGTTTCTTAGTGTTTCGTACGTTTCGTATCGGAACGGTGTGCAGTTTAGCAAAACTTACACATGATGCAAGCAGTTTTTTTAGAAAAACTGCGAAAAACTCATAAAATCAATCCGTTTGACGATAATTCAACCGCTTTGATCACTGCGCGTGCTTTTATTTGGGTTTCATTCCACTCTGACTCAGGATTTGAGTCAGCAACAAGCCCCGCACCTGCTTGTACATAGACTTTTTCATCGCGAATCACACAAGTACGAATCGCGATCGACATGTCCATTTCGCCATGCCAGCCTAAATATCCGACAGCACCACCAAATACGCCACGTTTTACAGGCTCAACTTCATCAATAATTTCCATGGCACGAATTTTGGGAGCGCCTGAAAGTGTCCCCGCAGGAAAAGTCGCCTTAAAAACATCTAAAGCATCGACATCATCCCGCACTTCACCTTGTACATTGGAAACAATGTGCATGACATGCGAATATCGCTCGATCACCATTCGGTCAGTCACTTGCACTTTACCGATTTTAGAAACACGACCCACATCATTACGACCTAGATCGATCAACATTAAATGTTCAGCGATTTCTTTTTCGTCAGACAGCAAATCTTGCTCTAAAGCTAAATCTTCTTCTTTGGTCTTGCCTCTTGGACGCGTGCCTGCCAAAGGTCGCACTGTCGCAATGCCATTTTCCAAGCGAGACAAAATCTCTGGCGATGAACCTACGATATGAAACGGTTTTTGATCTGTCAAGGTTTGACCTTGTACCAAAAATAAATAGGGTGATGGGTTTAAGTGACGTAAAGCACGATAGACTTGTAATGCCTCACCATCAAAATCAGAGACCATACGCTGCCCAGGTACAACCTGCATGACATCCCCTGCACGGATGTATTCTTTTACTTTTTCAACTGTTTCGATGAACTTTTCTTTGCCTGTAATCGATTCAAAATTCGGTGCAGTATGTGGTTTCGCTTGCAAACTTACTGGTATTGCAAGCAACTGTTCGAGCTGATCAAGTTTCTCTTGCGCCTTTGCATAAGCATCTTCTTGATGAGCATTGACGTGATGAATCAAAAACAAGGTGTCTTTTAAATTATCAAATACAATCACAGTTTGAGACAACATCAACCATAAATCTGGCAAAGTCACTGGATCGGCTGCTGGGATATTTTTGAGTTTTGGTTCGATATAGCGCACAGCATCATAGCCCAAATAACCAACCAAACCACCAGTAAAGTTAGGTAAGTCAGGCAGCTCCACTTGGGTTGGCACTTTAAATTGGCTTTGAAAGTCACGAATATATTGAAATGGATCACTGCAACGCTGCTGGGTCACAGACCCATCCGCCTGCTGAACGGTTAAAACGCCTTCATTACATGAAAAAACGGTCGACTCACCCAAGCCAATCATGGAATAGCGCGCCCAATTCTCCCCACCTTCAACCGATTCAAATAAATAAGCATGTTTGTGCTGTTTAAACCGTGCAAAAACAGAAAGTGGCGTTTCAGTATCCGCCAAACGTTGGCGGTAAACAGGTATCGTGTTATAGCCTGCTGATTTTAGTTGTTCAAATTGTGCGAATGTGGTCATGGGCATTCTCTATGCTTTTAGCTCTATGGTTTCGATTTTTTTGCGTTTCCTTGTTTCAATTGCGTCAAGCCCGCCATCGAAAAACCATAACAACATTCATGCCTTACTCCCTACTCGATCTTCTTCAATCAACTCAACTAAACTATCAACCACTTGTTGCGGCTGACAGTCATAGATACTTTCTCCATGATTATAGCCATAGCTGACCACAATACAATCAATACCTGCGCGTCTTGCTGCTTCGACATCATTGCTCGAATCGCCAATCATCAAGCTTTGCGATGCAGATACATTTTGACTTTGCATGCAGTGCAGTAAAGGCAAAGGGTGCGGTTTTCGCTCAGACAAGCTATCCCCACCAACAACCATTTTAAAATACCGACTCAATTCCAAAATATCGAGGATACCTTTTGCTAAATGTTCAGGTTTATTGGTAACACAGACCATCGAGATCCCATGCGCTTGACAATGCTCTAAAAAGGCGAGAACACCATCATAAACAGTGGTGTTCACACACAACTCTTGCGCATATACCTGCATAAACGTCTCAAGCAATTGCTTTTGCAGTTGTGCATCCACTCGCCCAAACAAATGTTCAAGCACAGTTTCACATAATTTTGCAGCACCCTTGCCAACCCACTCCCGAACCTGCACTTCTGTAACCAAAGGCAAGCTCAACTTCTCCAAACTCAGATTCATGGCGCGATATAAATCAGCAGCAGAATCCACCAACGTTCCATCAAGATCAAATAGGATCAGATGACGACTTTGTAACTGTGCAACAGACATGATACTGACTCTATAAAATAAAAAAGGCATACCTATTATGGAATGCCTTTTATTGTAAAGACTTAGACTGATTATTTAAAGAACAGCCAAGCAACCATCGCCAAAATGATCAACACAATAATCGAAATCAAACCAACCGAAGCATTTTTTTGTTGCTGTTTTTCCTGCATCAAAGGTGATTCAGTTGCAACTGGTGGTTGTTCTGAAGCAGTTTGAACATTTACATGTTCAGGAATTGGCGCTGGTTTTGGAATCGCAACTTGCTGTGGCATACCATCACGGCTAATCGGAGTCTCAACTGCACGCTCAGCAATACTCGGCATACCTTGGTCGTGCGCAGCAGATGAAATAGGTTCGATTTCAATCTCTGGCAAATCTATATCCATCGTTGTAGGCGCAAAAATCGAGAATGTAAAACTCGCAAATTGCAAAATATCACCATCATGTAACTCGGTTTCTTGCTCAATACGCAGATCATTTACAAACGTACCATTGGATGAATTTAAATCTTGCACCCACAGCATTTGATCTTTGAGCAATAGCGCCGCATGACGACGTGAAATATCTGCTGATTGCAATAAAATATCAGCATCCTGATGTCGTCCGACCAACATATCACGCTCGATCGTGATTTCTTTCCCCGTGAACTCACCTGTAATGGCTTGCAATTTCCAAGTCATAAACACCAATCCTTATCCTGATTTATTGATTATCGGTTCTGGCAATCTTAACATTGTGACATATGTGCTTGTGTGCATCTACTGTGAAGATGCAGGATGAATCGTTGTCGTGGTCACTGTGTTTTTACTTCTCTCCACTGAACGCTTTTGTAAAGGTGCTTCCACCGTCGCAACTGGCGTTGTCACAACCGCTGTTTGGCTTTGTGTGGCTGTTGGCACGTTTTGATAAGGTGAGGCATTCACCGCAGGTTGTTGACGATAAATATCGTTTACACTCTCAGGTAGTTTTGCAAAGTTGCCATTTTTATCCATCGAAAGCTGCAAGCTATAAAGCTGATTATAGCGTTGCTGAGAGATACGACGGATATCATCCGAATCCCCAACAATAGTCGGATGGATAAACACCAAAAGATTACGCTTTTCGTTGCTTCGAGTATCTGCACGGAATAGACGTCCTAAATACGGAATATCGCCCAAAACAGGGATACTTTGGCGAGTTAGACTAGTATCATCAGAAATCAAACCACCCAAAATCACAGTTTGTCCATGATCAGCCAATACCGAGGTCTTAATCGCCCGTTTACTGGTCACCAAATCTGTTGCCTGCCCTCGATTAGGCTGAACATTTGAAACCTCTTGTTCAACCTCAAGACGAACCGACCCTCCTTCACCAATATGAGGCACAACTTTCAGCGTTATCCCCACATCCTTCCGTTCAACCGTCGTATAGGGGTTTACGGTACTGTTACCCTGAGTTGCAACTGACCCTGTGACAAATGGCACATTTTGCCCCACGACAATATAAGCTTCTTCATTATCCATTGTGACAATTGATGGAGTCGATAAAAAGTTCGATTTAGTATTCGCTCTCAGCGCTTGTATAAGCGCACCGTACGCCCTGCGTGGGTTTTCAAAATTCCCGACACCTATTGAAGCACCATCTCCCAAAGCACCTGCTGCACCTGCTGCACCGCCAGTTAGATAACCAGCTGCAATTTTGGACAGTCCAGAACCAAGATTTGAAAAGTTAACCAGTCCAACACCGCTACTTAGATCACCCAGCACCCATTGCACACCAAGTTGATCGGCATCACTACCCACAATCTCAATAATCGCAGCCTCTATCAGCACTTGCTGACGACGGGTATCCAATTGTTGAATTGCTGATTCAATTTCGCGCATCAACTGCGGATCAGCCTTAACCACTAAAGCATTCTGCGTACTGTCCGCAATAATACTGACACCGCCACTATTGAAGCTGGTCACATCATTTTGGCGGTTATTAAAGCCACTGTTGAGGCTAATCCCCGAACTACCCGATGAATTCCCTGACGAGCTTGTGCTTTGGTTATTTGAAATCAAATTGTTGATCGGATTTGATGCATTACTATTGTTTGATGAAGCAGAAGAAGCAACCGACTGACCAGAAACTAAACCCTGTAAAATTTCAGCGAGACTTTTTGCACTGGCATATTTCAAACGAAAGACTTTCAAGCCACCCAGACGATCTGCCGATGGCACATCCAACATCTCAATGATTTGACGCAAACGCTTACGTGAATCAGGATCACCTTTGATTAGAATACGATTGGTGCGATTGTCAGCAACGATACGTACGCGTGATCCCACAAAGTCTTTTGCTGCACCTGTTGCACTCATGGTTTCCAACAAAGTGATCACTTCCTCAGCCTGACTCGACTGCAAGCCAATCGCTTCAATATCGTTCTGACCCGTACCATCCAAGTTACGTACAATGTTTTCAAGTTGATAAATATTGGCGGCGCGATCCGAAACAATCAATGCATTGGTTCCAGCAACTGCTGCCAAGTGTGCAAACTGCGGCATCAATGGACGTAACGCAGGAACCAGATCATTTGGATTGGTATTTTGCAACCAAATCACCCGAGTTACGATCTGATCACCACCTGCACGATTGCGCCCATCGTAAGGAATACCAGCATTTTTTACATTACTGTCTGGTACCAAACGAATGGTATTTCCTGAAGGCAATGCCACCACACCATTAACGCTAAGCACCCCCAAAAACAGATCGTAAACCTCATCTTTATTGAGCGGTTTATTCGAAATAACAGTCACATTGCCTCTTACACGAGGATCAACCGCAAAGTTCTTACCTGTAATATCTGCAACTTCATTAATAAATGCTGCTAAGTCTGCATCACGTAAATTGATCTTCCATGTCTGTGCGTGTACATGGGTACTGATTGCCGCAACCAAAGGCGCTGCAGCAAGTAATGCCCAAAGTGGACGATGATGATTCAAAGAAGCCATAACCTGCACTTATTCCTAACTAATGTGATGACGTGTTATCACTGAAAACTCTGTTGTATGGTCATCACTTGATCACCACGTTTTATTTCTATTTTGGCATGTCCTTGACGACGTACTTGCTCTAATAATTGTACTTCGCTAAGTCCTTGCCCAACTGTCTGTCCATTGACCGACAGGATACGATCACCCGAGCGCAAACCCAATGTATTTTTTAAATTCGCTGGCGTTTGATCTGATATTTCATAACCATCTGTCCCACCGCTTACACCCATATTTTTCAAATACTGTTCACGGTTGTCTTGCATCTGTTGAATCGCTTGACCCAATGCAGACTGCGGCGCGTTCTGAACAGGTTCTGGTGTTTGAGGAGGGACATTATTCGGATTGCTAATAACGGGGTCGGCTGGTTGATACAACCCTTTATCTATTCCTTTAAATTTCACTTCTCGTGTCGCACCATTCCCTTGCTTCAATACCACATGATCCCAATAGACTTCCACCAACTGATAAGAGGTCGAAGCCAAGGTCTCACCAACGCGATAACGCTCAGCCGTATCATTCAGCTTAATAACCGCTGAAGACAAGAAACTCGGCGAACCCAAGAGAACGCCTTGTAATTCTAAATTGATATTGTCTTGAGCCGTTGTCGCAGCAGGCTCATTAAATAATGCAAATGAACTAATGTTGGGAACTTGGGCTTGCTGCGAACCCAGTTCAACTCGATCAAATTGCATCGGCTGTGGCGGAGCAACCACCCACCAAAACAAAGAAGCCAGTTTCCAGCAGAGCCATAAAATAAGCAAGGCTAAAATCAAAGGACTGAGTTTATCTAACTTTTGCCAACGCAGTTGTTGTATTTTCTGCATCCATGCGTCCATTACAAACCACCTTGCAGCAATGGCTGACGTGAACTAATAACAAAAGTTTCAAGTCCCGCTTTGCCTTGATAAGACGGAACATTCAAAAGCATGCGCTGTGTCAATTGCACATCGAGCATAAGACTGGCATCTACACTTAAGTTTGCCATTTTTTGACTACGCTGATCACGAACATCAAGTTGTAATTGTCCGTTGCTATCTTTTAATTCAGCAACCAGTGAAGGCATATTCATACGATCTTGACGTTGACCAAAAATATAGGTCAGCTCACCCCCGCCCCAGTTCAATCGCCCTTCTGTTGCACTGAAGCCTTTTTCTTTCTGATAGTTTAATTGCACATCGGCAAGCTGAATTGCATTCTCTGGCCACTGCCAGTCTGCAAAATATTTCAATGTTTCAGGTGAAATTTCACCGTTCAAATCCTTAATCACGATTTTTTTCCCCAAACCATAACCAAAGATACCGTTAAATTGAGTATTGCCACTATGTATATCAAGATTGGCGCCTAAGCGAAACAACAACAGATCCAAAGGTCTCGTTTTCCAATGCACCGAACCCCGTAGCTGACCACGTTGCCAATCCGCCTGCCCCTGCCAAATGTTGCCACTGACGTTATGTAATAATTGATTATCTTTAGAAAATTTCGCAATTAGCCATGTTGCTGGAATCTGTAAAATAATAAAAATTAAAAATGCAAAAATGGCGAACAACCACCATCTCCATTGCTTGGTTTTTTTCTTCATCCTACCCATACCAACATACAAAATATCATCCTTTTTGAAATATTCGCTCTGAATGACATTATGCATAATTTTTCAACATCGCCAATTCTCTCATATAAAAAAACCAAGCTTTTTCAGCTTGGTTTTTTATAAAGGATAAAGTCAGCGTATGACAAAACGATGACTTTTAAAACTTACTTAGATTAAGAAATCTTCAAGTTTTGCACCTTTTTCTAACTCAGCAACTAACCAGCGCGGTTGTTTACCACGACCAGTCCAAGTTTCCTCAGTATTGTTTTTATTACGGTAGCGTGGCTCTACAGCTTTACGTGTTGTTTTCTTACGTTTTTGCTCACCCGCTGCCAATAACTCTTCAACCGTAAATCCAATGCCTTCAGCAATCGCAACGATTTGATTATATGCATCTTCAACAGCTTGGTCTTTTTTACTCGCAATCAATACTTCTGCTTCTGCTTGCAGACGCTTTAAGTCTTCTACCGATAAATCACTAATATCTGGTTTCATCCGAACCACTCCAACTCAATAAGGAAAAATATATATCACGCAAAAATAAAATGAATTCAAAAATTCAGTTCAATATTAATTTATAAGCAATTCACTAATCAATATAAGAATAGTCGATTTAATGACACTATAACAAAAAAATTGCTTTTTATTTACAATAAACTTCAAAAATATAAACCCAGCATAAAATATTTATTTATCTATTTTAATTTAAACCCATTCCAAACTGATCTTAACAGTGAGCATATTAAGCCCAATAAAAACACTTTTCATCCTATTGATGAGAGCGAGATTCAATTACCATCATTATTATTTAAACAATAAAAGAACCCCATTATACATACCGCCAATAAAGACATAATTGTCTTTATAATTACGAGTTTAGCTCCAAATCATTTCCAACACTCGCTTCAAGCTGAACGATTTTCTGTCTAATAAGTTCTGGAATATTCGATTTCTTTGAGCTTACTTTATCAACACAGACAATTACCGCCTCACCTGTTGCAACAATCTCGTTTTGAGTTTCACTCCATAAAACATATTGCATTCGAAATGCACTGTTTCGAAGCTCTTCAACTTTCGCACCAATATGCAAGACATCAGGGTAAAATACAGGTCTTAAATACTTACATTGGCTAGAAGCAACCACAGTCAATATATCTTGATCGAATATATTTAATGCCATTAAATAAACAATTCGGGCGCTTTCCATATAACGATAATATTGCACATTATTTACATGGCCAAAAGCATCCATATCCCCCCAAGCAACAGCTTGCTTATGCACAATTGGATAGACAGACAATTCATTCATATTTAGACTCATAGCTTAAAATTAAGAAAATTAACATCATTTTCAAATATTAAATTCAACTGTTTGATTAAATCAAGATTATCCCCAAGCATTGACTTAATTCGTAAATAACTCATTAAAATATTATCAGGATATAAAGTTAATAATTGTTCTGCTTCAAGGTGTCGTTGAGTTGCCACATAAATATGCCACTTTGCAAAGGTCAACATTGGCACACTGGTATAGCGCTGTTCGAGCTGCATAATGCGTTGTTCAACATAACTATAATCGGGGATTTGCTTTAACAACTGTTGTTGGAACCACAGGTAAAATACTTCTGGATCAAAATGCTCTTGCAACAAATGTAAAGCCAAGTCTTCGTGCTGCACACTCATCTCTGGCATCCGCGCCAATAATTTTAGCCAGAGCACCTTACTCGTATAGGGGCGAGCTTGAATTTCACTTTGCAACGCGAGATAACGCTGCTGTAAAGCTGCCAAATCATCAACTGAAGCCTGATCAAACTGAATCAAAAGCTGTTGCAACCATAAATCACGATGCGCTGGGTCAAGTAGACCAAATTGAGTCGTTTGCAGAAATAACCAAGGCTTTTGTAAAGCAAGTTTGCCCCAAAGCGCAGTCATACGTTGCTGATAAGCTGTTTCTACTTCAGCCAACCATGGAGAAAGTTGGTGCTGTGTCAAAAACTCCAAGTGTATCAGTGCCTTTTCGGTCTCTTGTTGTGCTAGAAAAATATCGATTCGTTGCAGTTCTGCCAGCTCAAAAGCCATCGGGGCTGAGCGATCCAAGCACTGCAAGGCAGTATCAAAATCACCATTTTTATAATCAAATTGTGCATCAACGATCGGACTCAACAAACCAGATTGAGTAAAAACACGCTCAATAAACACCTGCTGATCTTTGGCTGAGTCTAGCAACCAAACGATGCCAAGCTGCTCATAAGGGTGTAAATCTTTAAAATGTAGCGCCGTTTCTTTTTTGCGTTGTTCACGCACGATGTAACGCTTACTAAATAACCACAAGAGTTGTGTCAAGAAACTCACAAAAACAAATAGTGCGATCAATCCCCATGCACTGCTTTGAAATTGCCAATCACGCCAGTAAATATAGGCATAGCCATGCCCATAGCCATAGCTCAATACAGCAAACAGGGCAAATAACAATAAACTTGCAAGTAAATAGATCCGTAGTAAATGCTTCATTATCGATTATCCCAACAAGCCTAATGTGATTAATTTTGGTGTTGGTACTGCAGGAAGATTTAAAATTTTATCTAATCGTTGCTTCATTTTCTGGCTATTCTGATCAGGCAATTCAGCCAATAATTTCATCACCTCTTGAATCGACTTACGATATTCAATTAATTGCCCTTGATGCAACGCTTGCGAGGCAAGCAATAAGCGCAACTGAGCCTCTTTCAAGGTAATATTACGATGCATTAAATCAGGTGAAGAACGCTGAATTTTTTCCAACTTAAACCACTGCCACCATGCAGATGATTCATTTTTTGCAATCGTCACTTTAGGATTTTGCAGCTCTTGCTGGATTCGCTGATCGATTTCCTGCAATAAATCTTGTAGCTGTTGCTGTTGTTGGTCTTGAGTCAGAATATATTGCTGAATCGCTTGTTTATCTTGTTCAATTGCTTTAACAAGGCTGTGCTGCAATGCAGGCGATAACGCGGACTGAGCAATATGCTGATGCACCTGATTCAAATGATCCAGTGCATAAGTGAACTGCTGCTGATCTAAAGCAAACTGAACCAGTTGCAATTGTTGTTGAATTAAAATGACGGGGGCAATCCCCGTCGTTATGATCGGTGTCATGCTGTAATCAGTTGACGCGGTAGTTGCAACACCACTATTTTGTAATTGACGTTGTACGGCGACCAATTGGTCATTCAATAATGCATAACGCTGGTCTGTTTGAGCAAGTTGTTGTTGAAGTTGCGGAACACTCTGAGCATTTTTCGCAACGTCATAACTCAGCTTGGCTAGCCACAATATACTCAGCAGCAGTACCAAATACACAATTTTTCTCATACCTTTCCTTGCCAGTCACGCATGCGTTGAATAATCTCTGATGCAGATAAATTTTCAAGCTGAATAATGTTAATCGCGTCGCCTAGTTGTACTTGCGAATCTGTTAGAATTTTTGTCAATCGCTCGCCCAAAACAAGATAAATCCACTGTACATCACTAGGATGCTGAGCACAAAGTTGCAACCAATTTTGCCAACTAGCCTCACTACTCACCAGCACAGCAGTAGGTTGATTAGGATTAAGTTTTTGCACAATCTTTAAAAACCCAGACCTACTTTGCTCAGGGCACTGACGGCGGTAAAGCACAAAATTAAGGATGGAGACACCCTGCTGCTGCAATTGTTGCATCATAAATTGCCGCCCGCCTTTGCCCCGCCAGAAAGCGATTTTATTTAAATTTTCTCTTTGTTTTAAAATTGGCAACTCGAGCATTCCTTCCGAGTTTTCCACATCAGGAACATCGCTGGCAATATTAAATTTCATCAGCGCTTGTGCGGTTGCCTGCCCCACCGCAATCCACTGGATATGCTTGAGCTGCGTCAACTGGATACCAGCCTGCTGCAAATAATGCATACCAATTTCAACAGCCGTCGGACTCACCACGACGATGACTTGAGTTTCATCGAGTTGCTGATAAAGGTGTTGTAATACATCAGAAAAAGGTTCAGCAACCAACTCAAGTAATGGCAAAGTCTCGACCTGATAACCCGCCCCAAGCAACGCTTGGGTGAGTGCGTCTGCGCGATCTACAGGACGAGTATTGATAAAAAGCATTAATACAACGCTTTCAATAATTCACCAGCACCTCGATCAAGTAAGCGCTGTCCAAGCCGCTCTCCCAACAGCTCCGCCTCTGCTGCTGTACCGACCATTTGCTCCTTCAGCAAAGTTTTACCATCAACGCTACCGACTCGCCCTTCGATCTGTAATTGATCATTGACTAAAGTGGCATAGCCTGCGATTGGCACTTGGCAGCCACCCTCTAGATAGGCGTTAAAGGCGCGTTCCGCACGGACACAAATCGAAGTTTCTTCATGTTGCAAGGGTTGGATTAATTTAAGCAATTCTGCATCATCTGCACGACATTCCAAGCCTAGAGCACCTTGTCCAACCGCAGGCAGACTTACCACGGGCGTTAAACAATGACGAATTCGATCTGCTAAACCTAAACGCTTCAAACCTGCGCTGGCCAAAATAATGGCATCATACAAACCATCATCCAGCTTTGCTAAGCGTGTGCCAACATTACCACGTAAATCAATGATTTCTAGATCTGGGCGTTGTTGTAAAATTTGGCATTTACGACGTAGACTCGAAGTTCCCACTTTTGCGCCTTGTGGTAATGCATCAAAATGCTGATATTGATTTGAAACAAATGCATCTAAAGGATCTTCACGCTCACAAATGACTGCAAGCGTTAAACCTTGTGGCAAGTGCATTGGCACATCTTTCATGGAATGGACTGCCAAATCAGCACGACCATCCAACAAAGCGGCTTCCAACTCTTTCACAAACAATCCTTTGCCCCCAATCTTGGCTAATGGGGTATCTAAAATCTTATCGCCTTGTGTCACGAACTTAACCAGTTCAACCGTCAAATCTGGATAAAGCTCGGTTAAACGAGAACGAATATGCTCCGCCTGCCAAAGTGCAAGAGGGCTTTGTCGAGTCGCAATTTTTAAGGTTTTCATAAATCCAAATTAAGTATTGATCAAGGCAATTGTTCCAAACTTAACTTGATCACCTAAAATTGCAAGCAAAAAATCATAAAGCCGCCCATACGCTGCCAAAAAATACGGCATTTATAATTGATGCATACATTCTCTTAAACTAGGTAAATGACGACGACTGACCGACAGCCGCTCATCCAGTTCACGTAATCGCACCTGATATTGTCCAGCGGCAACCAACTCAAGACCTTCCAAATAATCAAGAGAAACCAATGCATTTCGATGAATTCGAATAAAGCGATCCGCAAATTCCAGCTCTAAATCTTTGAGTGTTTCATCAATCAGTACACTGCCATTTTTATGGCGCACAGTGACATATTTTTGATCAGCCAAGAAATAATAAACACTGTCTAATGGAATCAGCTCGACCCCACGATAGGTTTTCGCCGCAATTTGATGACGCTGGTTTTTTACATCATACAACTCATCTTGTTGCAAACCCGTCATTTGAGCCTGAGTCAGTTGGGTTAAATGCTGAAATACCTGTTCTAAATCTTGGAGTGCTACTGGTTTTAGCAAATACCCTTGCGCCTGAAACTTAAATGCTTCCAGTGCATGTTGATCGTAGGCTGTACAAAAAATAATGGCAGGGCGAGGATTTAAATGACGCAGTTGTTCTGCACATTCCAAACCATTCATTCCAGGCATTTGAATATCTAATAAAACGACATCAGGCGAAGCATTTTCAATATGACTTAACACATCTTGTCCATGATGTGCAGTCGCAACGACTTCATGCCCCATTTGAGTAACTAAACGTGATAAACGCTCTACCGCTAGCGGTTCATCATCCGCAATTAGGACTCTCATCCTTTCCTCCTTGTCACCGCTAACATCATCCATATTTTTTATGGTTAACTTGACTTATTATTTTACTCGATAGTGGTAACAGACCACTGTGGTATATAACGATGTGCCCCCATAAACTTGAAACTTTACGGTTTGACCATAATACGCTTTCAAACGTTGCTCTACATTTTCAATCGCAATACCATTTCCTTTTCGCGTTTTTATTGTATCGCGAGAATATGGGTTAGTAATGACTATACTGACTTGATTTTGCAATATTTCAACCAATACGCTAATTGTTTACTGCTGTAAAACCTTTTCCACCCCATGGAAAATACTATTCTCAAGCAAAGGTTGCAATGTCAATAATGGAATCGTGACCCGTTTTAATTCAAGTGGTGTCGCCTGTATATTCCATTCTACCTTTAAACGATCCCCTAAACGTATTTTTTCGATGCTCAAATACTGCTGACATAAATCAATTTCCTCCGCCAAACTCACCAATTTAAGTTCCTGAAAACTCGCACGGAAAAGACGTGACAAACTAATCAACATATTTTCAGCTTTATCAGGATCAATCGTAATTAAACTCACCACACTATTTAAACTATTAAACAGAAAATGCGGATGAATACGCGCCTGCATCGCTTGAATACGTGCATTCAGCTCACTATATTGCTGATTGAGCCACTGTTCTCGCATATATAAATAGCGCAAACAAAATGCACCCAACAACACCCCATAACTCAAATGCAGACTGATGCCATCAAATAAAATATCTCCAGAGAAGCCTCCTGATCGAACCGTCCAATATTGGATAAGATTAACTGCACAGGTCGTCAACAACACGATCAGCAGCAATAAAATAAAACCGAGCATTAATGCCACTTTCTGACTAAATTTGGCAAAAAAATCTTGAAAATAATCAACACATGCTGCAAAGGATAAAATCACCCAGTTAATAAAAAATATATATTGTAAAACACGAACACCCTGTAATGCTTGCCATGACTGAGCTTCGGCCAATGCCAACACCATTGCCAAGACATTACTGGCAACAATTAATTCCAATAAGTATTGCCATTGGCCAATTTTCGTAAAAAAATAGGAACCAGATCGATTCAACTGACGAGATTGCAATAACTTCTTACGTCGAGTTTCGGCAACTGCGTTTGGATTTGCTATACTCTTTTTTATTTTCCTGAGCTGCCATGACCACATCTTCTCAATCCTCTTCTTCAGCAAGCCCTCATCAAACCTCTGGAATGTGGGGCGGTCGTTTTTCAGAAGCAACAGATGCTTTTGTTGCAGAATTTACCGCATCTGTGCAATTTGACCAACGTTTTTATAAACAAGATATTGCTGGCTCAATCGCACATGCAACTATGCTTGCAAAAGTCGGCGTACTCACCGAAGCTGAACGTGATGACATTATTCAAGGTTTAACCACAATTCAAGCAGAAATTGAAGCGGGTAACTTTGAATGGCGCATTGATTTAGAAGATGTGCATATGAACATTGAGTCTCGCTTGACTCAACGTATCGGGATTACAGGTAAAAAACTGCATACAGGGCGTAGCCGTAATGACCAAGTTGCGACAGATATCCGCTTATATTTGCGTGATGAAATTGATGACATCCTTGGCTTATTACTCCGCTTACAAAAAGGCTTACTTGGTCTAGCAAGCAAAAATACCGACACCATCATGCCGGGTTTCACCCATTTGCAAACTGCACAACCTGTGACTTTTGGTCACCATTTGTTGGCTTGGTTTGAAATGTTGGTGCGTGACACTGAGCGTCTACAAGACTGCCGTAAACGTGTCAATCGTATGCCACTCGGTTCGGCTGCTTTGGCAGGTACAACCTACCCAATTGATCGTGCTTTTACTGCTGAACTATTAGGCTTTGAGGCGATTTCTGAGAACTCGCTTGATGCGGTGTCTGATCGTGATTTTGCCATTGAATTCAATGCCGCTGCATCGCTCATTATGATGCACCTATCTCGCATGTCAGAAGAACTGATCTTATGGACTTCAGCGCAATTCAAGTTTGTGAATATTCCTGATCGTTTCTGCACAGGATCTTCAATCATGCCTCAGAAAAAAAATCCAGATGTTCCTGAGTTAGTTCGAGGAAAATCAGGACGCGTATTTGGCGATTTGATTAGCCTACTGACCTTAATGAAAGGTCAACCTTTGGCATACAACAAAGATAACCAAGAAGACAAAGAGCCTTTATTTGATGCGATTGACACCGTTCGCGGCTCGTTGATGGCATTTGCCGACATGGTTCCAGCACTTGTACCAAATATCGAAATCATGCGTGAAGCAGCCTTGCGTGGCTTTTCAACAGCAACTGATCTTGCAGACTATTTGGTGAAAAAGGGCGTGGCTTTCCGTGATGCGCATGAAATCGTGGGTAAAGCAGTTGCTTTAGGCGTGGCGGAAGAAAAAGATTTGTCTGAACTCACACTTGAGCAATTACAGCAATTCTCTGATTTGATTACTGCGGACGTTTTTGATAAAGCCTTAACTTTAGAAGCATCTGTCAATGCGCGTAATCATATTGGCGGAACTTCACCAAAACAAGTTGAAGCTGCTATTGTACGTGCACACACTCGCCTAGAACAGTTATACGCTTAAGGATTGATGATGACTAGACAAGTATTTTGCCGTAAATATAAACAAGAGCTTGAAGGCTTAGACTTTGCCCCTTTTCCTGGTGCAAAAGGTCAAGCATTTTTTGAGACTGTTTCAAAACAAGCATGGCAAGAATGGTTAAAACACCAAACCACGCTGATTAACGAAAAGCGTTTAAATGTGTTTGAGTCAGACGCAAAGAAATTTCTTGAAGAACAACGTGAAAAATTCTTTGATAATGATGAAAGTGTTGAAAAAGCTGAAGGCTGGAAGCCTGAGGAAAACTAAAGCAACGCTTTAGTTTTCTGCAAGACAAGGACAAAGTCCGCGTAGGCTATAATCGAAAAGAGTCTAATGTCGCAAGACGGAGAGCTATGCTCGGAGTGCAAGGATAAGCAAACTTAAAACATCGTTTTAAGGCTCTGCCCTTGCGCAAGACGAGAAGCGATGCTTCGAGTAAATTGAAAACGAAACTTTTTAAAGCTTTAGTTTTCTGCAAGACAAGGACGAAGTCCGCGTAGGCTGTAGTCTCAACGTTTTCATAGAAAATATTATCGCTGTGATATCGATTATCTAACCTAAAAAGAGAGCTTAAACTGGCTCTCTTTTTACGTGGCATTTACATTAGCAATAAAGCCTTACAGAGCATACACACTTGTCTACATGACAGTGATGCTTGTTGCGCTTATATTTAATTCAGAAGGACAAAGAGATACGATGATATCTCACGCAACATATGATATTTCTCTCCCAGACTTTCCCCCGAAGTCTGGGATTTTTTTATCTTTAATTTAATAAAACATATTCCCAGATCACAAAACCCAAGCCAAATCCGAGAAAGGCATAAAGGATAATAATAAAAAATACAAAACTGGCTTTGTTGTTCTTTTTTAAAAATCGCATCATCTTCTGCATACCTTAATCTGAGATTAAGGTCATTTTGGATGTATTGCTCCTCAAAACATAGATACAGCGCTTTTGCAAAAAACTATAACAGTCCCGCTTAGAAAGAATCATGAGGGTAAAACAATAAAAAAGCTGAGCCTGAAATTATTTCAACGCTCAGCTAATGTTTTTATTTATCGAAACCACAAAAACAGGAAAAATTATTTTCGATGTACTGTTTGTTCAATTTCTTCAATACTAGTATGACGAACATCTCTGCCCTTAGCCATATAAATCACTTGCTCTGAAATATTACGCGAGTGATCTCCAATACGTTCCAATGAACGTAATACCCACATCACGTTAATCACACGTGAAATATGACGCGGATCTTCCATCATATAAGTCATTAGCGTGCGTGTCGCTGATTGGTATTCACGGTCAATATCCCCATCCGCCATCACAACTTTTAACGCTTGATCGACATCTAAACGCGCAAAAGCATCTAAGGCATCATGAATCATTACCCGTACTTGATTACCAATATGACGCGTCTCCATATAACCACGTGGCGACTCACCTTCTTCACACAAGGTTTGAGCGATACGAGCAATCTTTGCCGCTTCATCACCAATACGCTCTAAGTCTGTATTGGCTTTACTCATCGCAATGACCATACGCAAATCAATCGCTGCAGGATGACGACGTGCCAAAATCAAAGTTAAGCCTTCATCGATATCACGTTCGAGCTGATTGACGGTATTGTCTTTGAACTGAACATCCATTGCTAAATTGGCATCGGTATCTAAAAGCGCATGAATTGCATTGGCAACCTGTTGCTCAACCAATCCCCCCATGCTCATAAATTTGGTATGCACATCTTGTAAGTCTTCATTAAATTGAGAAGAAATATGATGACTTAACACAGGATTACTTGGACTCACAGTATGCCTCCACTAGACACATGGAAAATGATGGATGATTAAAACACAACAATGATGAAACTTTTATGACAATAGCATGGATTTGCCGATTGTCGAGTGGTATGAATTGCTATAACAAAACATAAAAAATCTGTTAGTCTAATCACCATAGCTTGACGGAGCGCAGTTAATCAACTGCTGAGATGATCTTAATCCTTAGATTTAAAGATCAGTACCGTTGAACCTGATCAGGTTAACACCTGCGTAGGAATCAAGCCCAGCAAAAACTTAGCCTCTATTTATCAAAAAGATAAATCTGCCATCGTTTTTGGTCGTGCTTGATTCGTTAATGCTCTCCATAAGGATCATGCCATGAATCAATTAACGAATCTTTCCCCTGCTGATATCTCTGCTCAACATGAGCAAGACGCTAAAGATTTAACGCGTATTTTACCCGCATCAAACAAAGTTTATGTCCAAGGTTCTCGCCCAGATATCCAAGTCCCATTCCGCGAAATCAGCCTAACTGATACCCCGACTGGCTTAGGCGGTGAGCATAATCCACCTGTGATGATTTATGACACCTCTGGCGTTTATACCGACCCAAATATACAAATTGACCTCAATAAAGGCCTACCCTCTGTTCGTCAAGCATGGATTGAGGAACGTGGCGATACCGATGTCCTTTTAGGTTTAAGTTCTGAGTTTGGACAATCACGTTTAAAAGATATTCGTACTGCTGACATTCGTTTTGCACATATTCAAAATCCACGTCGCGCCAAAGCAGGCAAAAACGTTTCACAAATGCATTATGCCAGACAGGGTATTATCACCCCTGAAATGGAATATATTGCCATTCGTGAGAACCAACGCCAACGTGAAGGCGTTGATATGCGTCAGCATGCAGGTCAAAACTTTGGTGCACAAAATCTAAAAGAAATCACCCCAGAATTTGTGCGTCAAGAAGTTGCTGAAGGACGTGCGATTATTCCTGCCAATATTAACCACCCTGAAATTGAACCGATGATTATTGGTCGTAATTTCTTGGTGAAAATTAATGCCAATATCGGTAACTCTGCACTCGGCTCATCAATTGATGAAGAAGTGGCCAAAATGACATGGGCCACGCGTTGGGGTGCAGATACCATTATGGATCTATCCACAGGGAAAAATATCCACGAAACGCGTGAATGGATTATTCGCAACTCACCTGTTCCAATTGGTACTGTACCAATCTATCAAGCTTTAGAAAAAGTAGACGGCGTTGCTGAAGATCTCACCTGGGAAATCTTTAAGGACACCTTGATTGAGCAAGCCGAACAAGGCGTAGATTACTTTACGATTCATGCGGGTGTGTTACTGCGTTATGTACCAATGACCGCGAATCGCCTCACAGGCATCGTGTCACGTGGTGGTTCAATTATGGCGCAGTGGTGCTTGGCGCATCACGAAGAAAACTTCTTATATACGCATTTTGATGAAATCTGCGAAATCATGAAAGCCTATGACGTGTCTTTTAGTTTGGGCGATGGTTTACGTCCCGGTTGCGTCCAAGATGCCAACGATGAAGCGCAATTCAGCGAACTCAAAACTTTAGGTGAGTTGACGCATCGCGCTTGGGAACACGATGTTCAAGTGATGATTGAAGGTCCAGGTCACGTGCCAATGCATATGATCAAAGAAAATATGGATCTACAACTCGAAGTCTGTAAAGAAGCACCATTCTATACGCTTGGACCATTGACGACTGATATTGCACCGGGCTATGACCACATTACCTCTGCCATCGGCGCAGCGATGATTGGTTGGTATGGCACTGCAATGCTGTGTTATGTCACACCGAAAGAGCATTTGGGCTTACCGAATAAGAAAGATGTAAAAGACGGCATCATTACCTACAAAATCGCAGCACATGCAGCCGACTTGGCCAAAGGCCATCCGGGCGCACAAGTGCGTGATAATGCCCTGTCGAAAGCACGTTTTGAATTCCGTTGGGATGATCAGTTTAATTTGAGCTTAGACCCAGACACCGCACGCAGTATGCATGATGAAACGCTTCCGAAAGATGCACATAAATCAGCTCATTTCTGCTCAATGTGTGGACCTAAATTCTGCTCGATGAAGATCACACAAAATGTGCGAGATTATGCGCAAAACCAACGCAATGCCAAGCAATCAGATGATGCTGAAACAGAAGTTGAAGCAGGTCTCAATGCGATGAAAGCCGCTTATCAGGAACATGGTCAAAAATTGTACCACAAAGTGTAAATCCACTAAAAAAAGATTTTCCTGCGAAACATTCTCGGTTAGGATGAGATATGTACAATCTCATCCTAATTGAAGATGAATATTCTTGAACACGCTAGCTATTCAGCATCCGATGTAAAGATAGAGTCTCGAGAGCTGTTATTTCGAGGATTCATCCAAGTTGAGAAAGTGAGTCTAAAACATCGGCTCTTTCATCGAGCTGATTATTCACCGAGCATTCAACGTGAACTTGTTCATCGTCCTGAAGCCGCTGGTGTTTTATTATATAATGACCAACAACAACGCTTTGCACTCATTGAACAGTTCCGTATCGGTGCATTCAATGATGCTGACTCTGCATGGCAACTCGAAATCATTGCAGGCGTGCTTGATGGAGATGAATCTCCTGAAAGCTGTATTCGCCGAGAAACATTAGAAGAATCAGGTTGTGAAATCACAACATTAAAACACTTATTTAGCTTCTATCCATCTGCTGGCGCTTGCTCTGAATTTTTTCATTTATATGTCGCAGAAGTTGAATTGCCAATAGATGGGGGCATTTTTGGGGTATCGGATGAAGGTGAAAATATTCAGCTTCATTTATTCGATTATTGCCAATTAGACGTATTATTACACAATGGGCGGTTGAGAAATGCACCTGTAATTATGGCATTACAATGGCTTGCTCAACATATACAACAACGATAACAAGTCTGAGGGGCTAAAGACGGTGACATTCCAAGTCTCAACATCATCTCAACAAGATTTTGTGATGATACAGATTACTGATACACATTTATTAGAGTATCCACATTTAGAGTTCGTTGGAATGCAGCCCGAACTGAGTTTTCGTGCCGTCATTGACTTAATGCGTGAACAACATCCTCAGATCGACCTCATTGTTCACACAGGTGATTTAGCCCAAGCACCTACGCCTGTGACCTATCAGCGCTATATTCAGCATATGCAAAGCTTGGGTATTCCCTTTTTTCATACCCCTGGCAACCATGATGACGTGGCACATTTTCCATTCCATCAAGCCGACCAAACACAGCCCACAATTATTGAACTGGGGAAATGGTGCATTATTCTACTGAATAGTGCTCAACCACAACGCATTGACGGAAAAATTGCGGATATCCAGTTAAAACAGTTAGCTGAACTGCTCCCCAAATTGCAGGATCGCTATGTCATCATTGCATGTCACCATCATCCATTTGCCATGCAGTCTGCTTGGATTGATCAGCACAAATTAAAAAACTCGTCTGATTTACTGGAAATAGTTAAACCTTTTTCTAATATCAAAGCCATTGTTTGTGGACACGTCCATCAAGACTCTATTCAAACATGGCAAGGCATTGAGTTTTTATCTACCCCATCGACCTGTATTCAGTTTAAACCGAAAAGTGATAAATTTGCTTTAGATGAAGAACATCCAGGTTATCGGTATATTTGCCTCAAAGCCAACGGGGAATTAGAAACCCAAGTTTATCGTTTATCTACGTCCGAACGCTTAATGAGCTCAGAAGTTTTGGGTTATGACTAGCGGAGGTCAACAATCACCCGACTCTAAACTTTTGATTACAAATCACATCCATGATTTCTCACCAAATCTAGACAGGAATGACTACCATCTTGCTCAAAAAATCTATATGATGACGACCCCTGATGGAAAAAACCATCAACAGTTTCTATAAAAACACTTGCATATCACCATATTTTTTGCGTATAGATAGTACGTGTAAGATGAGGAATGCCCTATATGGCGAATGACAACCAAAATCAAGTCTTGGATGAACAAACAGAAGTGATTGACGAGCAAAAAGCGCCTGTAAAACGTGTGCGAAAAACCAAACCTAAAGCTTCAGAAGGTGGAACGACTGCCAGCTTATTTGGTATCGCACCTTATCAGCCAAAGAAAAACGAAGAATACATGTCTGATGGACAACTGGAGCATTTCCGCCTGATCTTAAATGCGTGGAAAGCTGAGTTGATGTCAGAAGTTGATCGCACCTTGAACACCATGCAAGACGAGTCATCTGCACTGCCTGATGTGAATGACCGCGCGACCCAAGAAGAAGAATTTGCGATTGAACTGCGTACACGTGACCGTGAACGTAAACTCATTCGTAAAATCGAACAATCACTTGAAGCGATTCAAGCGGGTGATTATGGTTTCTGTGAAACTTGTGGTATCGAAATCGGCTTACGTCGTTTAGAAGCACGCCCGACTGCGACTCAGTGTATTGATTGCAAAACTTTGGCTGAAATCAAAGAAAAGCAAAATAACGGATAATTGTGACTGTTGAGAAGGCTCCAGCCGAGCACAGCTCGGCTCTTGCTCAGCGGCAAAGCAATCGTTTGCTTATTAACCTACTTCCAAATTTGCTTAATCGCCCGCCAGAAAAACATAGTTTTTCTCTTGCGCAGCGGCAAAGCGATGCTTTGCTTAATCGCTGCTCATACATCGGTCGCTTTGCCCCCTCGCCTACAGGTCCTTTGCATTTTGGATCTTTACTCACTGCGGTTGCCAGTTATTGCGATGCCAAAGCTCATCAAGGCGAATGGTTGGTCCGGATTGAAGATACCGATATCCCACGCATTTATCCGAATAGCGAAACACATATTCTTGCCTGTATAGAAGCTTTTCAGTTTGAACCCGATGCTGAGATCATTTTCCAAAAAGATCGTTTAGATATTTATGAACAGGTATTTGAACAATTAAAATCATCTCAAGCCATCTATGCCTGTCAATGCACCCGTAAAATGCTCGGTTCAAATCACATTTATGCAGGAACATGCCGTGATTTAAATTTAGATTTTGCTCAACAAGCGATCCGCCTAAAAGTCGCCGACCATCTCATCTGCTTTGAAGATCGTCTACAAGGACGGCAATGCTCAAACCTACAGGATGAACTCGGTGATTTTGTCCTAAAACGTCGTGATGGCATTGTGAGTTATCAACTGGCTGTAGTGGTCGATGATTATCTACAAGGCATCACACACGTGGTGCGAGGCGCAGACCTACTAGATAACACAGCTCGCCAAATTTGGCTCGGCTCACTGTTAGATTATCCATTATTAAGCTATATGCATCTTCCTCTTGCCATGAACGAACAAGGACAGAAACTCTCGAAACAAAATCTAGCGCAAGCCTTGGACATATCTAAAGCCCCCGAATTATTACAACATGCCATTTTAGCACTCGGTCAGCCTGCTGTTGATCTTGACCAACCACGCATCATGCTGCAACAAGCCGTTCAACAGTGGGATGTAAGTTTGATTCCAAAAGGCAATAATTTGACTGGAATCTATCAATAGCCATTAAAAAAAAAGCCCTGAGCGATTACATTCAATTGCTTAGGGCTTTTTGACTTTTTAGATATCAACTAGAAATTTGATTCTTCTTTGACAGGATTGAGCTCTTGTGTGGATGCATCAATTTTTAGAATCAAACTAATCATCGCCGCACACATCATCAACGAAGTACCACCATAACTAATAAATGGCAGTGTTAGACCTTTGGTCGGCATCAAGCCCATATTCATACCAGCATTTACCAAAATCTGTAGTAAGAAAATAATACTGATTCCATAGGCCAAATAGCCAGCACGCAAGTAATTATGCTGCAAAGCACGATGTCCGATTTTGATACAACACGCCAACATGGTAAAAGACAGGATCATGACCAAGGTCACCCCGACAAAACCAAACTCCTCACCAAGCACAGCCAACATAAAGTCAGTATGCGCTTCAGGAAGATAGGAAAGCTTTTGTACACTATGGCCTAAACCCGTTCCAAACCACTCGCCACGCCCAAATGCCATCAGCGCGTTAGATAGCTGATAACCCACACCCAATGGATCTGCCCACGGATTGGTAAAGGAAAGTAAGCGTTGAAAACGGAATGGCTCAAAAATAATCAGCGCACTAATGCCTGCTAAAATCGCACCCAGCATGATCAAGAATTGTGTCGCAGGTGCACCAGCTAAGAAGAACACACCAACCATCATCAACACGATCACGACCGTTGCACCGAGATCGGGTTCCGCTACGATGAAACCAACCGTTAAAGCCATCACTCCACTTAAACGTAATAACCCCTTCCAATGCGTTCGAACCTCTTTGGCACGGCGCACCACATAATCAGCAGTAAAAATAGCCATCACAATTTTGGCAATTTCTGTCGGCTGCAAGGTAAAACTGCCGACCTTAATCCACCGATGTGCACCATTTACTTCAGTACCAACCAGCAATACTGCCAGTAATAAAGCCATGGTGATGAGCCACAATAGAAATGCATTTTTGAACCACAGATTCATAGAAATTCGATAGGTCAGAAAAGCTACCACACCAGCCACACAAATCGAAATACCATGACGAATCAAAAAGTAAAATGGGTTCTCATGAATATATTCAGCATAAGGCATTGATGCAGATGCCACCATCACCGAACCGAAACACAATAAAGAAATAACACAGAAAATGAGTAGATTACGTGCCGTCATTTCTGCTGGAAGCTTTGGCAGATGACTCAATAATTGCGAAATTTTTTGTGCCGTATTTTGGGCTAAATCAGCCATAATGTTGTTCCTAGTTTTTATTTTCATTCAAGGCATGTACACATGCCACGAATTGATGTCCACGGTCATTGTAGCTTTTAAACATATCAAAGCTAGCGCATGCAGGAGAAAGTAATACAACATCTTCCGCTTGAGTGACTTTCTGAGCAAGCTCTACCGCTTCCTTTAAGTTACTGACATGTTGGATGGCCGCCGTACCTTGTAACGCTTGTTCAATCATGGCCGCATCTTCACCGATCAGTATCACTTTCTTTACGTATTTTTGTATTGCATTACGTAGCGGTTTGAAATCTTGCCCCTTGCCTTGACCACCCATGATCAATGCCAGTTTACCTTTTTGGGCTTCAATAGCAGCACCTAGACCGTCGATAGCAGCCAGTGTTGCACCGACATTGGTCCCTTTAGAATCATTGTAATAACGTACACCATCGATCGTTTCGACGTATTCACAGCGATGCTCTAAACCTTTAAAGCTTTTAAGTGTTTCAAGCATCGATGACGTTGCTAAGCCAATCGCCTCACCAAGTGCCAAACAAGCCAAGGCATTGGCGATATTGTGCATGCCCTGAATATAAAGTTCTGAACTTCTGATTAAGCGCTCACGCCCACGCGCCAACCACATGCCCCCATCGGCCTCTCGAAGCACCCCATATTGATTCAAATCAGGTGCATTCAGCCCAAAATTTTGCATTGGCGTTACATCAGGAACTAAAGGACGACTCAAACTATCATCGCGGTTATACACCACCTTTTTTACACCTTGGAAAATACGATGCTTGGCTTTATGGTAACCCAACATATCACCATGACGATCTAAATGATCTTCACTCATATTGAGCAACACCGCGACTTCAGCATTGAGATTCGAGGTAGTTTCAAGTTGGAAACTGGAAAGTTCCAACACAATCAATTCAGGTTGATCTTTGAGTAAATCAAGCGCTGGACGTCCAAGATTACCGCCTACAGCGACTTTTTTACCTGCATCAGCGGCCATCAAACCAATAAGTGTCGTCACTGTGCTTTTTGCATTTGACCCCGTAATTGCAACAATGGGGACTTCAGTCGCGCGACGAAGCAGTTGAATATCACTTACCACGGGGATGCCTTGGGCAATCGCTTGTTGAATCTCGGGTAATTGTGGCGCAAGACCAGGACTTAAAATAATTTCTTCGGCTTGAAGCAAAAGATCGGTATCTAATTTTCCGAAACTTGTTCGTACATTTTCAGGAATTTGATCGTGTCCTGGGGGCGTTGTTCGGGAGTCCGTTACTGCAACTTGGTAGCCTTGTTCATGCAGAAAGTTTACTGCTGATACGCCTGAAATACCCAAGCCAGCCACAACTTTTAATCCACCACGTTGTATTAACATTTTTGCCCCATTTATTACGGATCACGGAATGGCAAAAATGTTAGCACTTTACTGTTTTAAATGCTTTTTCAGTTTTGGTTTTATTCAGTCTTTTTTGTGTCAGTGCGTAAAAGTAGAGGGTGATGCACAGCATCCTGATATGAGGTCAGCAATCCTAAAAATTGCCCACATTCTCAAACATGAGCAATCATTATATTTCTTAACGCCATTTTACGGTTTGTACTGGCTCGGACTTTTTCGTCTCTTTGTCATCGGTAGCACAACCACAACCGCCACCACAACCCGCAACCATTTTAGGTTTCAGCCATGTTGCTAAACGCTGCCACCCAAAACGTTGACAGACATTCGACAAAGCTAAAAATACTGAAGCTGCTGTTTTAGGAAATACCTTTTTAAAAACAATAACGGTACTCCATAGTACCAGTGCAACAACAATTAAATACTCAAGCATAAGCCGCTCTCCAATGATCTCGCCCCTTAAAAAAGGGCTGCGCTGCGGTTATCGCAGCGCAAGGGAAGATTACAATCACCCCCAAATGCTGGATGCAATTTGGTAAGTGAAGAAGGACATCAAATAAGCCAATCCAAACAGATAAGCTGTCATGATGGCCACATGTTTCCAAGAACCTGTTTCACGACGTACTGTTGCCAAAGTCGCGAGACAATGTGGCGCATAAATAAACCACACCAATAAAGACAATCCAGTTGCCAATGACCAGCCTGAACCATCCGCACTAATTAAGCTCGCCAAGCCCTCTGCAATTGCATCATCATCAGCGCCAGACAGTGCATAAACCGTACCCAATGCAGCAACCACCACTTCACGTGCAGCCATTGCGGGAATCAAAGCAATACAAATTTGCCAATTAAAACCAAGTGGTGCAAAAATGGGTTCCATCAAATGACCCAACATCCCTGCAAAACTATAATCAATCGCAGCGCGGGTTGCATCTTCAGGTGCTTGAGGGAAAGTACACAGAAACCAAAGTAAAATCGATAAAGCGAAAATGATTCCACCAACGCGTTTTAAGAAGATTTTACCTCGATCCAATAAACCAATAGCCACACTTCTGATATCGGGAATACGGTAACTTGGCAATTCGAGTAACAATGCATGCTGTGATTTATCCTTTTGTAAAAACTTGGTCACAAAGGCAACACACAACGCGCTAACAATACCCGCCATATATAAGCCAAACAGCACCAAACCTTGCAGATTAAAGATTCCCAACACTGTTTGACTTGGAATAAATGCAGCAATTAACAGTGCATAAACAGGTAAACGCGCGGAACAGGTCATCAACGGCGCAACCATAATCGTGGTAAAACGATCCCGATGGTCGCTAATACTCCGCGTCGCCATAATTCCAGGAATTGCGCAAGCAAAGCTAGACAATAACGGAATAAACGCACGCCCACTCAAACCGGCTTTAAACATTAACTTATCGAGTAAAAACGCTGCGCGCGGTAAATAACCGGATTCTTCTAATACCAAAATAAAGAAGAATAAAATTAAAATTTGTGGCAAGAACACCACCACACTACCCGCCCCAGCGATAATCCCATCAACCACTAAGCTATTCAGTAAAGGATTCGCAATCGATTCGCCCAACATCTCACCGAGCCAAGCAAAAAAGTCCTCGATGCCATCCATAAAAGGGGCGGCCCAAGCAAAAACAGCTTGGAACACCACGAACATCATGACGGCAAGACTAAGTAGGCCTAAGACTGGATGCAAAAAGATTTTATCGAGAAAGTCAGTACGTTTATCTTCCTGATCAACGAAACTCACCACATCTTTGAAAATCATCTCGATTTTCTGATGATGTTCACCCGTTAAACCACTTAACTCCGTTTGCGGGATCGCATACTTTTCTTGATCCAAAGCGTGACGTAAATTCTCGATGCCCGCACTACGAACAGCAACCGTTTCGACCACAGGTACGCCTAGGCGCTGTGACAGCTTCTGCGTATTAATCTGGATACCGCGACGACGCGCCTCATCCATCATGTTCAATACAACCAGTATCGGACGCCCAAGCTCAATCATTTCCAAGACCAAGCCCAAGTGCAATTTCAAATTGGTTGCATCTACGACACATAAAAAGGCATCTTGCTGCCCTTCTTCCGCAATTTTACCTTGGCAAACATCACGGGTAATTTCTTCATCTGGACTGGTTGCTTGCAAGCTATAGGTGCCTGGCAAATCCAGCACACGCACACTTCGACCAGAAGGCAATTGAAAGTGACCGACCTTACGCTCAACTGTTACACCCGCATAGTTGGCAACTTTTTGGCGCGTTCCAGTTAAATGATTAAATAATGAAGTCTTACCGCAGTTTGGATTTCCCACAAGGGCAACACGTAACGCATCACTCATGCAGGTGCTCCTTCAAGTTGAATTTCAATTTTATCGGCTTCAGCTTTACGCAATGCAAAGCGCGTAAAACCGATCTGGATGAGAATGGGGTCACCACCAAAAATACCTTTGGTCACCACTTGTACTTGTGTACCTGGCACAAAGCCTAAACTCTCTAAACGAACTGCCACAAGATCTGCATGTTCCGTTTCATCGACTGAGCGATTTACTTTGGTAATCATCGCTGTTTGCTTGACTTTTAATGCTGATAAACGCACCACTTTTCACCATAAAACCTTTTGCCCAAGTATACAGACAAATGAGAATAATTACCAAAAGCAATCTCAATGGCATTTACAATAAACCTCCAATCGACAAGCCTTCTGTTTTCTTTTAAAGTGCCAACACATCATGCATATCAGAACGACCATGTTAAATAAAAAACCGCGTATCCCTGCCGCCGTGACCATTCCCGAACATTTGGGTTTCTTACAGGGTTTCCGTGATTATTTAGTGGCGCAAACCGTCAGTCCGCATACCCGTAATGCTTATTTATCTGATCTGATTCAATGTAGTGAATTGCACAAAAATGGCGTATTACCACAATGGTCGAGTGATGATATTGCGGATGTATTGATTGCATTGACCAAAGCAGGAAAGAGTCCTCGTTCTATCGCTCGTTGCTTATCCGCTTTACGTCAATTTTATAAATTTCTAAGAGAACAAAAGCTCAGAGATGACAATCCTGTTGCCACCCATCAATCGCCGAAAATTGGTCGAGCATTGCCCAAGGATCTATCCGAACAAGATGTGGAAGCGTTGATTCATGCGCCAGATATTAGCAATGCTTTAGGTCTACGTGATCGCGCCATGCTCGAGGTTTTATATGCTTGCGGTTTGCGGGTTTCAGAGCTACTCAATTTGCGTTTAGAACTGATTAATTTAAAACAAGGTTTTTTACGTATTACCGGTAAAGGCAATAAAGAACGCCTAGTACCACTTGGGCAATATGCTTGCGAGTGGATCGAAAAATATTTAGCAGAATCTCGACCACAACTGTATAAGAGTAGTACTGATTATCTATTTCTAACCCAGCATGGTGGAATTATGAGTCGTCAAAATTTTTGGTATGCAATTAAACGCTATGCCCTACAAGCCAACATTCAAACTGAACTATCACCGCATACCTTGCGCCATGCTTTTGCAACCCACCTTTTGAATCATGGTGCTGATTTACGTGTCGTCCAAATGCTACTCGGACACAGTGACCTGTCTACCACACAGATTTATACTCATGTTGCGCAACATCGTATGCAAGAACTGCACAGCAAACACCATCCGCGCGGCTAAAATGACCTTTTATCAGGGAATCAGCGAGAAGATATTCTCATTCACAGAGAGTCAGCAAGATTTAACGAAGTCATTTGATTTTTTTGGTATGCTTAGCCGCTTATAGAAATGAAAACGTACAAAAAAGGTTCTTTATGGTATTTACTCGATCTCAGCTTGTACTTGCTTGTACATTAGCCTCAACCTTATTGGTCAGTGCTTGTTCAAAAGAAAATTCAGCACAAAAACAAGATACGCTCACAGCAAGCACACCTGCGACAGGTGAAGCATCCACGTTAAATGAGCGAAATGCACAACAACGTTTGATCTCTACTTTAGAAAAGAATTTTAAAACCGCTAAAATTAACGCCAAAATCGTTTCAATACAAAAAACTGAAGTTCCCAACTTATTCTGGGTCAATCTTGAAGGTATGGGTTCTGTGTATGCCACCAGCGATGGTCAATATATTATTCAAGGTGATGTAATTCGCTTAGGCGACAAACAGTTGCATAATGTCAGCGAAGCACTGCAAGCCACTGAGAACAAAAAACACTTGGCTTCATTAAAGAATGAAGACCTGATTGTTTATCCAGCCAAAGGTGGCAAAGCCAAACATATCATTTATGTATTTACCGATTCAAGCTGTCCATACTGCCACCGACTCCATGAAAATATTCCTGCCATAAACGAAAAAGGCATTGAGATTCGTTATATTGCATGGCCGCGTGGTGATCAATTTATGCCAACGATGCAAGCCATCTGGTGTAGTAAAGATCGTAAAGCTGCATTTGACCAAGCGATTCAAGGCTTACCTGTGACAGCAGCCGAGTGTAAAAATCCAGTAAGCGACCAATACCAACTCGGTTTAAATATGGGTGTGAATGGTACGCCTGCAATTTATAACGTTGAGGGTGAGTATTTAGGCGGCTATATGACTGCGGATGAAATCGCTCAACGCTTAAACAAATAAGCCTTTTCTCTACCGCCAAGAAAGAACGACTTGGGCGACAGATTAAAGATGATCTTAGCCCTAGTTTCGCTGCATTTTTTTAGCTATGATCAAGCTTCATTAAAATGATTGAATAAAATGGAGTGTGACGTGAAACCAGTTCGTCTGGCGATACTCGGTCTTGGTACTGTTGGTGGTGGAGCCCTTAAATTACTACAAGAAAATGCTGCTGAAATTAAACGCCGTACTGGTCGAGAAATTCAAATTACACACGTAGGCACCCGCCGTCCACGTCCAGATTTACAACTCGCAGGGATTCAGCAAAGCGCTGATCTGATGGAAATTGTGCGTCAGCCTGATGTTGATGTCGTTGTGGAAGTCATGGGTGGGATTCATCCTGCTTATGAACTGATTATGGAAGCCATTAAACATGGCAAGCAAGTCGTCACAGCAAACAAAGCCTTACTTGCTGAACATGGCAATGAACTGTTTAAAGCTGCTGAGGATAACGCGGTACAAATCGCTTATGAAGCAGCCGTTGCTGGCGGTATTCCGATTATTAAAGTGATCCGTGAAGGTCTTGCTGCCAACCATATCCAATGGCTCGCAGGGATTATCAACGGTACAGGTAACTTTATCCTCACCGAAATGCGCGAAAAAGGTCGTGCATTTGCAGATGTCTTGGCAGAAGCGCAACAACTTGGTTATGCTGAAGCTGACCCAACTTTCGATGTTGAAGGAATTGATGCAGCACACAAGCTTACGATTTTGGCCTCTTGTGCTTTTGGTATCCCATTACAATTTAACAAGGTGTATACCGAAGGGATCAGCAAAATCACCGCGCAAGATGTGAAATATGCTGAAGAACTTGGTTTCCGTATCAAGCATTTAGGTATTGCTCGTCGCGCAGCCAATGGTATTGAACTTCGTGTACATCCAACCTTGATCCCTGCTGAACAGTTGATAGCCAATGTAAACGGCGTTAAAAATGCAGTGTTGGTGCAAGCACATGCCGTCGGTCCAACGCTTTATTACGGTGCCGGCGCTGGTGCGAGTCCAACGGCTTCTGCTGTCGTAGCTGATGTGATTGATATTGTTCGTGACATCTCGTATACCGAAGATGGTGCGGGGACTATTCCGCAATTGGCATTTGAAGCCCTAGCCGACATGCCGATTTTAAGCCGTGAAGAAATGACGACTGGATACTATATCCGTCTAAATGCCGAAGATCAGACAGGCGTACTGGCTGATGTCACCGCGATTTTAAGCCGTACAGGTATTAGTATTGATGCCATCATGCAACAATCTCGTCTAAAAGATTTGATTCCAATCGTGATCTTAACTGATCCAATTGTTGAATCAAAAATGGATGAAGCGCTTGCACAAATTCAAGCATTACCTGCAATTCATGGCGAAATCGTCAGAATTCGTTTAGAATCGCTCGATAGTTAATCAGGTTTTTAAATCCCCCTAAATCCCCCTTTTCAAAGGGGGGACTTGCACATCGTCAAGTCCCTTTTGAAAACAAAGATTTAAAATATCTATATATTGGAACACCATCATGTCGAATGCCAATCGTTATACTGGTCTTGTAGATCGTTATCGTGACCGTTTACCTGTATCTGCAACTACGCGTGCAATTTCTTTAGGTGAAGGTAATACACCGCTCATTAAACTCGAGAATATTCCACGTATTATTGGTAAAAACGTTGAAATCTACGTGAAATACGAAGGTCTGAATCCAACAGGTTCATTTAAAGACCGTGGTATGACGATGGCGGTGACCAAAGCCGTTGAGGAAGGTTCTAAAGCGATCATCTGTGCATCTACAGGGAATACCTCAGCAGCCGCAGCAGCTTATGCAGCGCGTGCAGGCATCAAAGCATTTGTCTTGATTCCAGAAGGCAAGATTGCGATGGGTAAAATGGCTCAGGCGATGATGTACGGTGCGATTACCATGCAAATCCGCGGTAACTTTGATGATGGTATGCGTCTGGTCAAAGAAGTTGCGGATCAAGCACCTGTTACTATTGTAAACTCAATTAACCCTTATCGTTTGCAAGGTCAAAAAACCATTGCTTATGAAATCGTAGAAGCTTTGGGTCGTGCACCAGACTATCACTGCTTGCCAGTGGGCAATGCGGGTAATATCACTGCACACTGGATGGGTTATACCGAAGCGGTTGCAAATCAACCTGCTGATCAGTTTGAACAAGTGATTTATGATGCAGCTACAGATCAGTTTACTGGGCCAAAACCAGAAGGCTTACCAACGATGGTCGGTTATCAGGCTGCTGGCGCTGCACCATTCTTACGTGGCGCACCAGTAGAAAATCCAGAGACGGTTGCGACGGCGATTCGTATTGGTAACCCACAAAGTTGGAACCATGCTAAAGCAGTAGTACGTGATTCTAAAGGTTGGTTCGATGAACTAACGGATGCTGAAATCCTAGAAGCACAACGCTTACTTTCAATGTATGAAGGTGTCTTTGTAGAACCTGCATCAGCAGCATCGATCGGTGGTGCAATCCGTGATCTTAAAGCAGGTAAAATCGCTGAAGGTTCTGTGATTGTCTGTACGGTGACAGGTAATGGCTTAAAAGATCCTGATACCGCGATCAAGCAATGCGCTGATGCTGTGATGTTGTCGATTGATGCTACGATGGATCAAGTGAAAGATTCGATTCTTTCTAATATGTAACCATCGCGTCTCATGACATAAAAAAACCAGTTGCATGCAACTGGTTTTTTATTTGTTCAATAATGATTAAACACGTTTTGGCAAAGTATTTAACCAAGTCAATAAATTGGTTGCATCACTATTTCGTGCTTGCGTACTTGGCGCACCCAATAACACCACAACCGCTGGACGTGAATTCACAGTAGTGTGCATAACCACACAGCGTCCTGCTTCATTAATATATCCAGTTTTAGACAAATTAATATTCCAACCACCATTACGTACTAAAGCATTGGTATTATTTGACTTCAGTACACGATAACCTAAATTAAAATCATAGGTCGGTGTGGTTGAAAACTGACGAATCAAGCCATACTGTGATGCTGTACTGACCAGAATGCCTAAGTCACGTGCAGATGAAACATTGCCCGGATGTAAACCTGTGGACTCGACATAATGTGTCGCTGTCATTCCCAATTGTTTTGCTTTGCTGTTCATCGCCGCATAGAAGGCATTACGCCCACCTGGATAAGTTCGCGCTAAAGCAGCAGCAGCAGGATTTTCTGATTTCATCAAAGCGAATAGTAGTAATTCTGCTCGATTCATACTATCGCCTGCGCGTAGTGTGGAACTCGAGTTCTTCCCGCCTGCGCCAGCAAAATCAATGCTCTGTAAGGTGATTTCTTCAGACATGTTCAATCGAGCATCAGCAGTAACCACGGCTGTCATGACTTTGGTGATTGACGCGATTGGCAAAGCTGAGTTGGTATTTTTGCTATACAGCACTTCACCCGTTTGCGCATCCATCACCAATGCAGCGCGTGCATTGACTGAAGGCTGGCTGATTGAACCAGAAGTATCGCGTATCTGAACGCTTTGTTGTGGCGTTGCTGACGAGCTAATCGTAGCAGAGCCACCACTACGCAAGGTCGTCGTTACAGACGTAGAGCCTTGTGGACCAATATCCAATGACTCATCATCATTCATCAATTGATTGACATCACTGGCCGACCAGCTCAATGAAGCTGAACCATTGTCAATCGAAGACGCTGAATTGTTATTGACAACTAACTCAGCAAAACTTGTTGAGCTGCAAGCCAACAAGATAGACATGCCTAAAACATGCATGACGGATTTTTTAGGATTTTTCACGACACAATACTCAACTCAGGATGCTGCACATTTGCGCTTACTATCATTATGCCTTACATTTGAGCATATTGGGTAAAGCTTTTATAGACACAATTGTGTACAACTATTCTCTTAAAATGAAGAATAGCATTGCTAATTTTGTCATTTCATTGCAAGCTAATTTTGCTTTATGTAACAAAAAACCAATTTTTTAATAAAAGGAGGTCTTCTTGATCACTGTTCTCGTTGTTGATGATCATGAACTCGTACGTACTGGTATTTGTCGTATGTTAGAAGACCACCCAGAAGTTGAGGTCATTGGACAGGCCGAATCTGGAGAAGACGCGATCGCTATTGTTCGCCAAAAACACCCTCAGGTTGTGCTTCTGGATGTAAACATGCCGGGGATTGGTGGTGTAGAAACCACACGACGCTTGTTACAAAGTGCTCCGGATACCAAAGTTATCGCCGTAAGTGGTCTAGCAGAAGAACCTTATCCTTCCCTTTTACTCAAAGCAGGCGCCAAAGGATATATCACCAAAGGTGCACCGATTGCAGAAATGGTTCGTGCGATTAACAAAGTGATGCTGGGTGGTAAATATTTCAGTGCTGACATCGCTGAGCAACTGGCCAGTTCTTATCTTTCTGATACGCAGCAATCCCCTTTTGATGCGCTGTCTGAACGTGAAATGCAAGTGGCGATGATGGTGGTCAACTGTATTAGCGCCCAAGAAATCGCTGACAAGTTATTTGTCAGTGTGAAGACCGTAAATACCTATCGTTATCGTATTTTTGAAAAACTGGCAATTGATAGTGATGTCAAACTCACCCATCTTGCGATTCGTTATGGACTGATTAAACCTTAAAACCCTTGTGAATCGCCTATGTTGGGAAAAATTGCATCCTCAGTGTCACAAACCATTTACCAACTAGGCGCTTGGTATAGCGGATATCGTCTGATTATTTCCGTCAGCTTATTGCTCATTTACCTATTGACCGCCGAGCAACTGGCCAACAATTACATTTACCCGTCTTTATATTTCTATACGCTGATTGCTTATGTCACGCTCAATATCGGTCAGCTTTTATTTCTAAGATTGGTTCCATCACAAATCAGTAAGCAACTGATCTTGATCTTCATCATTGATGTGGTCTGCTTAAGTATTATCACCTTTTCAACGGGTGGACCCAATCTGCAACTCAGCTTGCTCTACGTCATTATTATTTTTTCATCTGCAATCTTACTCGATGCCCGACTTTCCCTGATTATTACGCTTTTTGCTGTCATCATGGTGATTTACCAGCGTTTCATTGGTAACTTTCTTGATTACAACAACTTAAATCATTTAGGCAATAGTCTGCTGTTGGCCTTTTTATTTTTCGTGGTGTTTGCGATTGGGCGTATTGCAGTACAACGGTTTAATATTTTAGAAGCATTGACCTTTCATCAATCGATTGAAATTCATCAACTTCAAAATATTAACCGTTATATTCTGGAACAAATTGAAGACGGCTATTTGGTACTCGATGAAAGCAATCATATCGTATTGACCAATCCCGCTGCCAACGCCTTATTGGGCATTCACGTGCCTGTCTCGACTGAAAAAACGCCCCTCATTAAGTGGCAACCCGATCTTTTTGAACTGATTAAATTTAGTGATTTAGAAGATGGCGAAGAATTTACATTTGAGTCGCAACAGAGTCTATATACCGTCAATGTTCGGGTGAAACATTTAATCGTTCCTGAACAAGCACTGGTGTTGCTGGTATTAAAAGATGCGCAGAAGCTCACGCAACAAGTACAACAATTAAAATTAGCTGCGCTAGGACAACTCTCGGCCAGCATCGCCCATGAGATTCGCAACCCTTTGGCTGCGATCGTGCAAGCCAATGAGTTATTTAAAGCCAGCGATGAGCATCAACAAGAAATGCTGTCTCGTATGATTAGCAAACAAGCCAAACGAATTGACTGCATTGTGCAAGACACTTTAGCAATGGCACGTAACAAGCCAACAGAGCCTCAAACGATTGAGCTGACCACATTCTTTGAAAGTCTATGCAATGAGGACTTAGCTGACGTCAAGCACATGATTCAGCTCAATATTCCTGAAGATGTCAAAGTTCTATTTGATGACAAACAATTACGCCAAGTGCTGATTAATTTAATTCGAAATGCATTGCGCCATAATGCCTCAGATGCCCCTTATATTGAGATCGAAGTTCAGCGCAATGAGGGGCGAACACGCATTGATGTCATTGATTTTGGTACGGGTGTTGCGAAACGTGACCTTTCTCAACTGTTTAAACCATTTTTTAGTACCGAAATTAATGGAACTGGTTTAGGATTGTATCTGTCTCATACATTTTGTGAGGCAAATCATGCAAAGCTCACTTATGTAGAGCGACAACAAGGAGCATGCTTCAGGATTGAGTGCTCAATAATTAATTGATTAAATTAGGTTTTTCGGGGAATGACAACTAAACAACCACTCGTCTTGCTTGTAGACGATGAAGAGGACTTGTGTCTCTTAATGCAAATGACACTTGCACGAATGGGCATCAAGACACATCTCGCTTATCGGATTGAGCAAGCAAAAAAGTTTTTCACTGAGTTTCAGTATGATGCTTGTCTAACAGATTTGAACCTCCCAGATGGCAACGGTTTAGATTTAGTCAAACACGTCACTCAGAACCATCCCAACACACCCATCGCTGTACTTACAGCTTATGGCAATATGGACATTGCGATTGCAGCACTAAAAGCAGGTGCATTTGATTTTGTCAGTAAACCAGTCAATCAAAAGCATTTGGATCAATTGATTCAAAAAGCCTTGAATCGACCGCAACCTGAGCAAGAGGCAGCCGAAACAGCGTTAGAAAATAAACTGTTAATCGGGCGCTCGCCGCCAATTCAACAGTTACGGATCGCTTTAAAGAAAATTGCGCGTTCTCAAGCGCCTGTGTTTATTACAGGTGAATCAGGAACAGGCAAAGAGGTGGTTGCAAATCTGGTCCATCGTTTAAGCAATCGTAGTGAAGGGCCATTTATCGCCATTAACTGTGGTGCGATTCCAACTGAATTGATGGAAAGTGAGTTATTTGGGCATAAAAAAGGCAGCTTTACGGGCGCGACACAAGACAAACAAGGCTTAATTCTTTCTGCGCACGGCGGTAGTTTATTTTTAGATGAAATTGCTGAATTGCCGTTGAATATGCAAGTTAAATTACTGCGTGCAGTACAGGAAAAGAGAATTCGCCCTGTCGGTTCGGATCAGGAAATTGATGTTGATTTCCGAGTGATTAGTGCCAGCCATCAAGACCTTGAACTACTGGTGCAACAAGGTCGATTTAGACAAGATTTATTTTTCCGTATTCATGTGATGGATATCGTACTTCCACCCTTACGTGAACGCGGACAAGATATCCTGTTATTGGCCAATCACTTCATCCAGAGAATTAGTCAGGAATGGGATTTATCACCTAAATCCTTATCGACTCGTGCCGAGCAGTTCTTGCTACAGCAATACTTCCCTGGCAATGTCCGTGAATTGCGTAATATCATCGAACGCGCAATGACACTCAGCGATGACAACAGCATTGACCTCGCACACTTACAGACCGCACCTTTGCGCAGTCCGATCTCGATGCCGACAGCATCACTCTATACTCAAGAAGATGTTGAACAAGCACAATATTCAACCAGTCCAAGCACTAGTTCCAAAAAGCTTCCACCTGAAGGCTTAGAACGTTATTTAGAAAATATTGAGAAAGAAGTCCTGCTCAACGCACTAAACTTAACCCATTGGAATCGGACCTTAGCCGCTAAGAAATTAGGGATGACCTTCCGCTCTTTACGCTACCGTTTAAAAAGTTCGGCTTAGATACTGAAGAGGATGAATAATTCTTAAAAAATGAAGCCCCTGCTAAATCAGGGGCTTCATTGCATTAAGGTTTACTTTTCAGCACTAATTCGCTGATATGCTCTAAATAATAATCTTCTTTCATTTCAGGCTGCAACGCATAGCTTTGATTCGGCTGAATGCCTTGTCCTTCGATCATCTGATCTTTCGGGGTGTAATAATGCGATACTGTCATTTGTAGCGCAGCACCACTTGGTAACGGAAACAGTTTTTGTACGACACCTTTGCCGTAACTATTTTCTCCGACCACCCAAGCACGTTTATGATCTTTTAATGCGGCGGTAAATACTTCGGCTGCCGATGCCGAACGTCGATTAATCAATATTCCCAATTTAAGCTTTTGAAACTCATTCGATGGTAACGCCTGAAATTGCTGATCACCTTCAGAACGGCTCTTGGTTGTGACGATCAGACCTTGATCCAAAAATAAATCTGCCGATTCAACTGCGGCTGAAAGTAGACCACCCGGATTATTGCGCAGATCTAACACCACAGCTTTTAATTTTTGTGAACCAAATTCCTCGATGAGTCGCTTAATTTCATTGGCTGTATCTTGTTGAAACACTCTAATTTTAAGGACTAAGACTTGATTGTGTAATAAAACGGGTTCTATATCTGTTTCTACTTTCTTATTTCTGACCAAGATCAGTGTACTTATATTGCTTTCTGGCAAAATTTGTATGGTACTGCCAATCGAACCATACAATAACCCTTGGACTTGATCTTGATTTAAGTTTTTTAACTCTTGATGATCAATTTTAACAATCGCCTGACCATTACGCAGACCCAGTTTATTCGAATCAGAGCCTGTTTTTAGACCTTGAATCTGCCACAATTTGGTATGCGCATCATAATTTAAATTAAAATCGACCGAAGCCAGATCACCTTCGGTATATTGAATCAGTTGACGGTATTCTTCAGCAGATAAATAGCGAGAATAATTATCTAGGCCACTCACCAAACCTTTAATCGATTGCTGAAATAAAGCATCATCTGATTTTTTATCAACATAGTTATCTCGAACAATGCCATAAATCTGTACAAACTGTTGAATCGACTCAATCGGCACTTCAGCACTAGGTGATGTACTATCATCGCCCCATCCAGAAGGAGGGGCAGCATGAAGTGTAACACCCCAACACATCAACAAACTTGCCCATAGTGCTCGATAAATGTTGTTGTGTTGAGTCATACGTTCACCTTCTAAAGCATCGCGCTGTATAAAGCGCGATTAAGGGGGAGATTACTGTAAAGTAATTAAGTTCTTACCTTGCATTTCTGGAGGTACAGGAATCTGCATCAAATGCAGTAAAGTTGGCGCAACGTCAGCCAAGATACCACCTTCAGCAATGGTTGCTTGGGTAGGACCGACATAGATAAATGGAACTGACTCAGTGGTATGCTGGGTATGCACCTGTCCACTGACATAGTCTTGCATTTGCTCTACATTACCATGGTCAGCAGTAATTAACATATGCCCTTTGTTTGCCATCACAGCATCATAAACCCGACCTAAACAAGTATCCACGGTTTCTACGGCTTTGATCGCAGCGTCAAATATCCCCGTATGTCCAACCATATCACCATTGGCATAGTTCACCACCAACAGATCAAACTCACCAGAGTTTATTGCATTGACCAACTCATCCGTGACTTCATAGGCACTCATTTCTGGTTTTAAATCATAGGTTGCAACGTTTGGAGATGGAATCAAAATACGCTTTTCACCTACATACTCATCCTCACGGCCACCGCTGAAGAAAAAGGTCACATGTGCATATTTTTCAGTTTCAGCAATCCGTAATTGAGTTTTGCCTAAACTCGACAGATATTCCCCAATTGAGTTTTTCAATCCTTCAGGCATATACGCAATCGGGGCATCGATACTGGCTTGGTAACGTGTCAGCATGACAAATTTTGACAATTGAGGAATAACTTTACGTGTAAAACCCGCAAAATCTTTTTCAACAAAAGCACGGGTAATTTCACGCGCACGATCAGCTCGGAAATTCATAAAGACCAGACTATCGCCATCTTGTACTTTTACAACATCACCAATACGTGTTGCTTTAACGAATTCATCATTTTCATTTTCAGCATACGCTTGTTCCAAACCTTCAACTGCGGTAGCTGCAACTCGAGTTGACTCACCTTCAGTCATTAAACGATAAGCTTGTTCAACACGATCCCAACGGTTATCACGATCCATCGCAAAATAACGGCCAATCATCGAAACAATACGACCTTGGTTTGGATATTGTGCAAATAAAGCATCTAATTTTTCTAATGATGGTTTGGCACTACGTGGTGGCGTATCACGACCATCTAAAAATGCATGTAAATAAACCGTTGCGCCACGCTTCAAAGCGAGTTCACACATCGCAACAATATGGTCTTCATGCGAATGCACACCACCTTCAGACAGCAACCCCATCACATGCACTGCACCATTGGCAGCTTTGGCTTTTTCAACGGCATCAATCAGGACTTCATGCTCAAAAAAATCACCCGTACGGATATCTTTGGTAATACGGGTAAAATCTTGGTACAACACACGTCCTGCGCCAAGATTCATATGTCCAACTTCTGAGTTGCCCATTTGACCATCAGGTAGACCAACATCTTCACCTGAACCAGAAATCAAACTGTTCGGATGCTTGGCTTTCATCGCTGTAAGGTTTGGCGTTTTAGCGGCTAAATACGCATTATCTTCGACTGCTTCACGATGTCCTACACCATCCATAATTACAAGAACGTGAGGAATTTTACCAGCATTTGCATCCGTCATAATGGGCTCTCTGTGTGTCTATCATTTGATCGGCATAGTTTACCGAAATTTAAGCAAATTCTCTATGACCTTGCTGCTGGCTTTCACCCATATGCAGCATAGAAATCATAGCTCGATTCAAGCAACGCCTATCTGGCTCGATACAATAAATAACTACCGATGCTAAACATCAACACCACGGGTAATAATACAAACCAAGCTGGTGAAGGTGCATAGACTAAGCTCGCATACCCCATAAAGTCTTGTAGGTAGAAAAAGCCCAGTCCTGTAAATAAGGCTATTACCAAGCGGAAACCCATTGATTGCTGACGTAATGGACCAAAAATGAAGGAACAAGCGATCAACACTAATGCAATTAAAGCGAACGGCGAAGCAACTTTCTGCCAAAACGCTAATTCATAGGTTTTTGGCACTTGGCTGTATTCCTCCATATAGCCCATAAAACTAATCAGCTGACTCGGAGAGAGATCTTCTGGATCCAAAGTCACCATATGCACATATTTCGGTTGTAGCGCCAAAGCCAAAGCTTGTTGTGCGTGGTCAGTTTTGATGGCATTGCCTTGGGCTAATAAATCAACTTGATGTGCCTGTTCTAAAGTCCATTGCCCATCTTTGACAAAGTTGCCATGTTCAGCCGTTACAAAAGACTGTAAGCGATAGTTTTCATCAAAATCAATCGACTGAATATTACGAAGCTGCCCTTGTGCGTTGGCATAGTCGATATAAACGAAACGCTGCCCTTCACGCGACCAATAACCTTTGACTTCACCTAAAGCGGCAACACTGCGTTGCTTTTTGATGCTTTGCGCTTGTTCATTGGTATAAGGGATCACCCATTCACTCAAAACAAACGATAAGACGATCAACAATAGTGCCGAACGCATCACCCAGCCCACAATCCGCCAAAGACTGATCCCAGCAGAACGCATCACGATGAGTTCACTATTTGAAGCCAATGCCCCTAGCCCCAAAACCGACCCAATCAATGCAGCGACAGGTAAAATTTCATAGAGATAACGCGGCGCACCCCACATCACATAAAGGAAGGCTTGCCACGCATTATAACTGTCTTTCAGCGCGCCTAATTCACCGAGATAGGTAAATAACACCTGCAAGAAAGACAACACCAGCGTTGTACCAAGCATGGCGAGGACTGTGGTTTTTGTGACATGTTTGGCGATGATACGACGTGCTAACATTACAACCCCACTCGCTGAATACTTTTCTTGATTTTTGGTGCCAATTTTTGTTTCCGTGCAAAAATTGCCGCGACCATTGCATAAATCAGCAATACCACTGGATACGCCCAAACGTCTAACTCTGCTTTACTGATCCGAGTTTTAATCGCAATCATTAACACAATCAAACTAGCGAAAATAAAAATCGCAGGAATCAAACGATAATATCGTCCTTGACGTGGATTCACTTCAGATAATGCCACCGCAAGCAACAAGGCCACAAGCATGACAAATGGACCGAAAATACGCCACCCCAGCTCACTTCTGACCACAAAATCATCACGTTTTTGCCATAATTTTGCCATCGACAAGGCTTCAACATTTTCACTTTCAAAATTTACATCTTTATCATTTTCTAAGCGTAAACGATAAGATTGAAACTCAGCTTGGTTATATCGCGGCTGGTTTGGATAGATTTCATAACGTCGACCTTGCACCAAATCAACGACACTGGCGGTATCATTTTCCATTTCTACCCGAGTCGCTTCTTTAGCCAAAATCATTTGATCAGGTTTATCATCGCGATCAGACTTATAATAATAAAAAACATCTTTTAGCTTTTTCCGATCTTCTGACAGCGACCCCGCATAAATCGTATAAGATCCCGAGGAAATAAACTCTCTTGGCCTCACCAAATCAAAACCTGCGCGCACCGCTTGCGTCTGCATCAGATTTTGATAGCCACTGATGCCCGCGGATGCACCCCAACACATCAATATCGCTTGCACAATCAAAAATACAAAGCTCATCGGCAACAAGAGTCGTGTCAATTGATTCCGACTAACCCCACTGCCATTGAGTACCGCCATTTCATGATCGACATAGAGCCGACCAAAGACCAACATCAGACCAATAAAAAAGCCCAATGGCAAAATCAAAGTTAAGAATTCTGGCAAACGATAGGCAATAATGCTGAGTAGAACACCAGCATCCAAACGTCCTTGTGCAGCTCGTCCAAATATCTTGATGAGCTGACCACCCATAATAATTAAAGTAAGTAAGGCAGTCACAACCAGTGAAGTGGACACCACTTGTTTGACGAGGTAACGCCGAATAATCAAAGTAATGCTTCCAAAAATAGACCAATCGAGGGGTAATGCTAGTTTACCCGAATGTTAAAAATATAAAACCTATCGCGTGTTGCGGATTGCAACCTCATATCTGAAAGTGTTTAATGGGATTAACTTTATTTTTTGTCCATTAGGTTCTATACAAACAATGAAATTTACCCTTCATCGCGCATTCCCAGCGCAAACGCCAAGTGAATCTTTGTGGATTTTGGTTGATTCTGAGCAATTACAACAACAGCTAAACAGCTATAAAATCAATCAACTAGAAGAGATACTTACTGCTACACAATTCAAAGCTGGCTTTAACGAAAACTTGCCGTTAATTGCTCAAGTTACTGCTCAAAATAACACTCAATTGTTAGGTCTTGGAGAAACAACTGAGTTAAAAGCGATAAAATTAGCAAAACTCGCACAAACGATTATCAAATCATCACAAAATAAATTTAAACAAATCACTGTAGATCTGTCAGCGCTACCTGCTGATTTACATCAGTTGTTCGCTTTAAATTTAACTCAAGCAGCTTATGCTTACGATGAATTCAAATCTAAGAAAAATGAATTTGTCTTAGACAGCATCCAGCTTGTAGCCGATCTAAGTCCATTAAATGATCAACAATTGAATTTGATTCATGCCGTTCAATCTGGACAAAACTATGCCCGTGACTTAGGCAACCGTCCGGGCAACATCTGTTTCCCTGAATATCTCGCTGATCAAGCACTGGCCCTCGCTGCACAATACCCTGATCTACTCACCGTGAATGTGCTAAACGAACAACAAATGGCAGACTTAGGCATGAATGCCTTTTTAGCCGTCAGCAAAGGTTCTGATCGTGAAGGACGAATCATTACCCTTGAATACAACACCCAACTCGAACAAGCACCTGTCGTTTTGGTCGGTAAAGGGGTGACTTTTGATACAGGTGGTATTTCACTAAAGCCGGGCTTAGGCATGGACGAAATGAAATTCGATATGTGCGGTGCGGCCTCCGTTTTGGGTACAATGCAGGCGCTTTGTGAAGCACGATTACCGATTCATGTGGTTGGTGCGATAGCAGCAGCTGAAAATATGCCTTCAGGTCGTGCGACACGTCCCGGTGATATTGTCACTAGCATGAGTGGTCAGACCATTGAAATCTTAAATACCGATGCAGAAGGTCGTCTGGTTCTTTGCGATACATTGACCTATATCAAACGTTTCAATCCTGCACTCGTGATTGATATCGCAACATTAACAGGTGCATGTGTGGTCGCACTGGGTAAAGTGGTCAGTGGTTTATTCACGCCAGATGACGAGCTTGCACAAGACTTACAACATGCAGGCGAACAGTCGCTTGACCGCGTATGGCGTATGCCTGTGATGGAAGAATATCAGGAATTACTCGACTCGCCTTTTGCCGACATCGCGAATATCGGTGGACCGTATGGTGGTGCAATTACTGCAGCGTGTTTCCTTGAGCGATTCACACGTGAATACCGTTGGGCGCACCTTGATGTTGCGGGAACAGCATGGCTATCAGGTGCAGCCAAGGGTGCAACCGGTCGTCCAGTGCCATTATTGATGCAGTTCTTAGCAAATCGTGTTGAAACGAATAGCTAAAAACATGACCCAAATCAGCTTTTACCTCTTTGAAAAAAGTGCAGAACGGCAAGTCGAAAGTGCTTGCCGTTTATGTCGAAAGATTCTAACTCAGCATCCGCATATTTGGTGGTATTGTCCTGATTTAGCGCTCCAAACTGAGCTAGATGAAAAACTATGGACTTTCGATCCGCTTAGCTTCATTCCTCACGGCATTCATCAACCGAATAATGCGGTCTGTATTTCAGAGCAATTACCGCCATCCAATGATTGGATCGTGTTTAATTTTAACAATCATGCACTTGAACTCAATCAAGATTTTCGCCACATTATCGAGATTATTGAAAATAATGAAACCGCGAAACAGATTGGGCGAGAAAAATTTAAACAGTATCGGCGTTTAGGTATTGAAGCCCGAACATTTAAATTATAAATCTGCATGCAATAACATCATTTGAGGAGTGTCTTGTGGCATTAAATGTTGGTCAGGACTTTAAGAAACGTTGGTTAAATACCCCTGAAACTGTCCGTCAGACTTATCAGGAAGATTTAGCACGTATCTGTGATCTACTGTTGCCACAAACCCTGATTCAAACTTGGACACAACATGAGGAGCACGCAGCACAACGTTCTCAGCAACGCATCGAAAAGGCCTATGCTGATCTCAAAGCAGAGTTGATCGAACAAGCCCGCATTCGTAAACAACAAGCACTAGAAAAGGCCCTCGCCGAAAAACGTGCTGCTGAAGCTGCGTATGCAGCACAGCTACAAGCAGATGAAGCACAGCAATTTGCTCAACAAACTGAAAATCTCGTGGCATTGCGCAATCATATTGATCAAGAAATTGCGCAACAAACTGAGCGCTATCAAAGTAACCCTGAACAACCGAGCATTGACTATGCTTCGGGACAACAGCTTGTCATTGAAGATCATCAAATTTTATCTGAACTCGAAAGCGTTCGGGTTCGACTTGAATTAGAATCAGAAAGTCTGATCGAACAAGCGGTGACGGTATTTCGAGCCAAACTACATTCGCTCGCTCAAGATGAAATTGAATATATACTGAAAAATAGTGAATTTTCTAACGAAAAATAAAGAGAAAAAAGCCCAGTCGATCTGGGCTTTTCCTTACTTAAAATCTTATTTCAAAAAACCATTTTCAGCTAAAAAAGACATACTGAGTTTAGATTCAGGTTTTTGCTCAGCAGCTTTATCACCCAACAATAAACGCTCGATATAACGCGCTAAGACGTCCACTTCCAAATTTACTTTAGTACCAACTTGCCAAGAACCGATATTGGTTCGTTCAGCTGTATGTGGAATCAAATTCAAACTGAGGATATTGCCACGTAGGTGATTAATGGTCAGACTAATGCCATCTACCGTCACCGAGCCTTTTTCTGCTAGATATTTGGCCAACTCAACTGGTGCCGTCACCTCAAAATACAATGAGCGCGCATCTTGACGAAAGACGGTAATTTCACCCAAGCCATCGACATGCCCACTGACGATATGCCCACCAAAACGTGTAGTGGGTAACATGGCTTTTTCCACATTGACTGCTTGCCCTACTTTCCATTGGCCTAGGGTGGTACGATTTAAGCTTTCACGGGAAACATCGGCTGCATACCAGTTCTCGCCCCACTCGATCACCGTCAAACAGATACCGTTAGTGGCTATAGAATCTCCTAAATGCACATCCGACATATCCAAATCAGTTTGAATTCGTAGACGAACATCACCACCTACACTTTGTAGACTTTCAACTTTGCCTAAACTTTCAATAATGCCTGTAAACATGTGACTTTTAACCTACCTTCATTCAAGTACGAGTCTCAGCGAATCAAGATACCTTAATGCAAAGAACTTGAGATAACAAGCGACGCTGACGCAAATGCCGCCAAATCAAAAAGGGCGATCATCTGATCACCCTGCTCTTATTTCAGTGCCTTCTTTTTATTACGCTTACATGTCCGAGATTTGCTTTTCAACCGTGCTTGGCACTTCGACTTGATCACTCACTAAAAAATGGCTAAAGAATAACTTATAGCCAAGTACACCCAAGCAAGCCCCAACAATCGGTGCAGTCATCGGAACAATAAAGTAAGCAATGTCACGACCGCCAGTAAAGGCAACAGGCCCCCAACCTGAGAAATAAGCAACGATTTTAGGGCCAAAGTCACGGGCAGGATTCATGGCAAAACCAGTTAAAGGACCAAAAGAAGCACCAATCACCGCAACCAATAAACCTACCAATAATGGCGCTAAAGCACCGCGCGGCAAGCCATTTTGATCATCACCTATTGCCATGATCAACCACAATAGCAACATGGTGATAAACATTTCGACCAAGAACGCTTGCCCCATTGAAAGTAAATGATGCGGATAAGTCGAGAAAATTCCCGCCAATTCTAAGCTTTCAACACTACCTCGGACCATGTTATGGCTTTGTTCATAATCGATAAATAAATTACTGTATAGGCCATAAACTAGTAACGCGCCAACCGCAGCCCCAGCAACTTGTGCAATGATATAGAAAGGCACTTTCCTTTTATCAAAGCCTGCAAATAATGCCAATGCGATAGTAACCGCTGGATTAAGATGTGCGCCAGAGATGCCTGCTGAAAGATAGACCGCCAAGGCAACCGCCAAACCCCAGACCACACTAATTTCCCACTGGCCAAACCCTGCACCTGTTAGCTTGAGTGCAGCAACCACACCGATACCAAATGATAAAAAAACCGCAGTAGCAAAAAACTCAGCGATACATTGTCCCAACAAAGTGGGTTCCGAGCGACTCATAACAACCTCTCTTGGCTATCGCTTCTCATCGATAAGACCCTAAATGAGCCCGGAAAATTATATTTATTTTGATATTAGGTCAATATTTTTTTAACCGAATAGTAAAATTTATTTAAGTTTTAAAAATGCAATGAAGTGGATTTAAGAGTAGAGGTTAATTTCTCATATACCCATGTATTTTATGGTTATTTTAAATAAAAATCGAAGTGAAGAAATTCTGTCGAAAATTCTGCTCAGTCAAAATACAACCAAAAAATAGAAGATAATGACCATAAAAACAGCCACTTATCTAAAAATACGATTTAATTGATTATATTTACCGATCAGAGCACATCTACATATAAAAACACCACTTTGTTTATAAAGTGGTGCTTGTTAGACCTTACCAAAGTGCAAGTTGAGTGCTGTTCCCTGAGGTATCCACACCACCCAATTCAGCAAAGTGATAGAGCTGACCCAGTAACTGTCGCAATGGCGGACCTGATTTTGCATGTGTATCGGTGATCACAATAAATTCAAGTACCCTTGCCCGTTCAGATTGTCGCTGCTTACTAACACGATAGCGAGGTACGTCTTGTGTCAGCAATGTGACTTTCCCGCGCTTTAAATTGGCGGTCAATAAATCTTTAGGCTCAATATTTCCATCAGTCGAATAGCTGGTCAAAATATAACGCGCATTGATGGTTTCCAATAACTTTTCATAGGCATTTTGAGCATGTTTAGACGAGTTATACGAGCTCGGACGTTCTTTACGCCATGCTCGATCAATACCGCTTTTAAAACCTTTGGTATCTGGTGAGGGTAAGTCGTTCTGATCCCACAAGGTCAGGGCATTTAAAACATGATAATTACTGCTATAGGCATGTTGGTTATACGGCGGATCAAGATACGCCACATCCACTTCAAAGCCACTCATTTGATTGGCTAAATGCTGTGCATCGACACACCACACTTCTGCGGCAGGTCGTTTACTCTCACCAATTTCACAAAAACGGCTTGGTGTTAACCACAATAACGACTCAATCCGTTCTAATGCCGTCTGTGTTTTGCCTCCCCAACCCTGATGGAAGCTTTTAAATACGCCACTGGTGTTACTAACAAAACTGGCTGAATACAGTAATGGTGCAAGTAAAGCACTCATTTCTACATCATTAATCGCACCTTGCGCTTGCCAAGTTGCGATTTGCTGACGAATCGCATCAATCTTCATCCCATTACGACGTTTAAAGAACAGTCGATCACGGGCAGGATCATAGATATCATCATTGCGAGGACATAAATTATGCGTTACCCAGCCTTTCACTTCAGGCAGTCGATTTAAAATATCAATCGCTTTTTGATAGCCACCTAATTCTTTAAATGCCGGCGCATCGGTACATGCTAAAATCGCGTGATTTAAGGCATGGCTATAAGGTTCCCAATCGTTGGCAATCACACGATAACCATTTTGGCGAGCCAAACGAGAAACCACACCACTGCCCGCAAAGAAATCAGCAAAAATTGGTGGATTCTTTTTCTTACTATTCAGTGTTCCCGTAATCTCAAGCGCTTCTAAAATCAGATGAAGGAGTCGGCGCTTATTACCCAGATAAGGTACGAGCTGATGAAAAAGATATTCGTCAGTGGTACGCGCCGCATGGCGACGTTTGTGATAAACCGATGCTTCAGGATTCATATCATCTCTTGGATAGGGAGCAATCTTAGGCGAATATCTTGCCCAAGTTGGGTTACATCGACCAATTCAAAACGAAGCTGCTCTGCCATTTCGCTCAATTTCGCATTGAACATTGATCGAGCAGACTGACCAAGTAAAGTTGGTGCAACATAACTAATCATTTCATCAACCAAACCTTGTTGTAAAAAGGCAGTCGATAAAGTCGCACCTGCCTCAACCAATACATCATAAATTTGATACTGTTGAGATAAGGTTTGCAATAACTGATTTAAAGGTTGCGGTGCCAATTGTAACACGCCTAAATCGGCAAGTTCTTGACGAAATGGGGTCATTACCATGACTGTTTCAGGATTCTGTAAGATCTTGGCGCTGAGAGGTAACTGTCCTTGTCGATCGAGCACTATTCGCTTCGGTTGAACCACCGTTGCAAGATCAACATCTGCTAATGCACGAACATTCAGTTCGCAATCATCTGCCAAAACCGTCTGAATCCCAGTAATCACTGCCCCTGAAATCGCACGCCAATGCTGTACATCCTGTCGTGCGGCTGTTCCTGTAATCCACTTCGACTCACCCGAAGCCATTGCAGTACGCCCATCAAGACTTGAAGCAATTTTCAAACGCACATAGGGTAAACCTGTTGACATTGCTTTTAGAAAACCCAAATTTAAAGTTTTCGCAACTTCGGCACAGACCCCTGTTTCAACTTCAATGCCTGCATTTTGTAAAATTTGAACACCCTTGCCTGCCACCAACGGATTTGGATCAGAGCATGCCACCACTACTTTTTTGACTTGTGCCTTGACCAATGCTTCTGCACAAGGTGGGGTTCTACCGTAGTGTGCACAAGGTTCTAAAGTCACATAAGCGGTTGCATCTTTGGCATGTTCACCCGCTTGCGCTAAGGCGAAAACCTCTGCATGTGGTTGTCCTGCTTTGGGATGATAGCCCTCTCCAATCAATTGACCATCTTTTACAATGACACAGCCCACATTTGGATTGGGCTTAGTTGAATATTGTCCAAGTCGAGCTAAATCAATTGCTCGTTGTATCCAATACTGATCCTGAAAAGCTTGATCTTGAAACGTTTGATCTTGGTTTAGCTCAGACATGATTTCTCTAATTTAGGCTTCATTTTCACGTTGTTGCATTTGCTCAATCTGATGACGAAATGCTTCTACATCTTGGAAATCTTGATAAACCGAGGCAAATCGAACATAAGCGACATGATCCAATGCAAATAATGCCTGCATCACGATTTCACCAATCATTCTTGATTTGACATCACGTTCGCCTAAACGACGAATCTGCAACTGAATATCACTGAGCACCGTTTCGATTTGCTCTTGCGTCACAGGACGTTTCTGCAAAGCATGCATGAGTGAGCGACGTAATTTCGCTTCATCAAACGGTTCACTTTTACCATCGGATTTAATCACGCGTGGCATCACCACTTCATAACTTTCAAAGGTGGTGAAGCGTTCACCACAAATCGTACATTCACGACGACGGCGAATTTGACAGCCTTCGGCAGCCAAACGGGAGTCGATGACTTTACTATCAGCAGCGTTACAAAATGGACAATGCATAGTTGTGCAATTATTTACTCACTTTGGCTAAGTGTAGCAAAGTTTCTTCATTTGCTGAACTAGCCATCACAACACAAAAAACAGCCTTGTGCAGGAGCACAAGGCTGTTCGTTTTATCGAATTATATTTTACATCCGATTATTCAACACGTTCGCCATGTTGACTTAGATCGAGACCCATACGTTCGTCATCATTGCTGACACGAATACCAATCGCTAGATCAATCACTTTCAGAATAATGAAGGTCATCACTGCACTATATGCGATCGTTGCGAGTACACCTTCAACTTGCACCCATAATTGCGCCATCATATTCGCAGGTGCAGCATCACCCATAATAAATTCACTCGCAAACACTGCTGTCAAGATCGCACCAACGATACCACCAACACCATGTAAACCGAATGCATCTAAAGAATCATCTGCTTTGAGTAAACGTTTAAGCGCCGTAATACCCCAGAAACATACCACACCACCGATGAGACCCATGATTAATGCGCCACCAACAGTCACAAAACCAGCCGCAGGCGTAATCACCACTAAACCAGCAACCGCACCTGATGCACCACCAAGAACAGATGCTTTACCACGGACAACTTTCTCAACCACTAACCAAGACAGTGCCGCTGCAGCTGCTGCAACTTGAGTAACCACGATTGCATAAGATGCAGAACCGTTGGCACCCAACGCAGAACCACCGTTGAAACCAAACCAACCCACCCAAAGTAAACTTGCACCAACCACAGTTAAAGCAAGGTTATGCGGCGCCATTGATTCGCGACCAAGGCCCATACGTTTGCCGAGCATATACGCTGCAACCAAACCTGCAACACCTGAGTTAATATGAACAACAGTACCACCAGCAAAATCTAACGCACCGTCATTACCTAACCAGCCGCCGCCCCATACCCAGTGAGTAATTGGTGCGTAAACGACAACAACCCAAATCGCAACAAAGGCAACAAAAGCACCAAATTTCATACGCTCTGCGATTGAACCACTAATAATCGCAACCGTAATAATCGCAAAGGTCATTTGGAATATGACAAATAGAATTTCAGGAATCGAGCCACTCAATGTATCGGTACCAATACCTGACAACATGATCTTATCAAGACTACCGATAAAGGCGTTCCCTTCGCCAAAAGCCAAACTATAGCCAATGACAACCCAAGCAATACTCACCACTGCCGCAGCAACAAAACTATGCGCCATGGTACTGAGTACGTTTTTCTTGCGGACCATACCGCCGTAGAATAAAGCCAAACCAGGAATCGTCATCAACAGAACCAGTGCTGTTGAAACAAGAATCCAAGCGGTATCACCCGTATCGAGTGTTGCTTCTGCTTCAGGTTCGACTTCCGCAACTGCTGGCAATTCTGCCGCAACAGCCGTTGATACTGTTTCAGTTACTGCTACAGTTTGTTCAGTCATTGGTGTAGAAGCAGCTTCTTCAGCCCAAACAACGGCTGAACCACCTAAGAGTGCGCCAGATAGACTAAGCGCCATAAGCATTTTTTTCATTCGTGTCCCCCAACCTCATTTTGTGAGCTGTGTCTCTTAATTTCTAACTCAGCAAACTTTATGCCAATTTAGACAGCATCTGGTCCAGTCTCACCAGTACGAATACGGATGACTTGTTCTAGATTAGTGACAAAGATTTTTCCATCACCGATTTTTCCTGTGCTTGCGACACGCGTAATAGATTCAATGACTGCATCTACCATTTCATCGCTAATCGCAATTTCAATTTTTACTTTCGGTAAGAAATCAACGACATACTCTGCACCACGGTACAGTTCAGTATGTCCCTTTTGACGCCCGAAACCTTTGACTTCAGTTACGGTAATCCCTTGAACACCAATATCAGAGAGTGCTTCACGAACATCATCTAATTTGAATGGTTTTACAATTGCAGTTACAAGCTTCATGTGTGTTTTCCTTCGGCTTATTTTCACCAGTAAGGTTTTATGTTCAATTTTCATGCCAATATTGGAAGGTTAGGGGGTTTCAAATACTGGACATCAGTTTTCTTTATAACCTATTTACGCTTAGAGATGTAGATCCTCAATCGAAAATAAGTTCTATTTACCAAGATTTAACTGAATCTTGCAGTCACTCATCAAGCTGTTTTGAACAGCGCTAGAGGATTGCCGCAAGCAATGATACACTGAGCAACAAATACACATAAACGATTGAGCACTTTATGATTGAAACTCTTATACAGGCTATTTTGCAGCAAGTTGATCAACCCAAAAAAGACTTAGAAAAAAATTTACGTGCTTTACTCAATGAAAGTATCGAAAAGTTAGACCTCGTTTCGAAGCAAGAGCTCGATCGTCAGAGAACAGCCTTGAATTTAGCTAACCAACGCCTCACTGAGCTACAACAACAGATGAAATCACTTGAAGAAATCATACAGAACAAAAAATAAGCACCAACACGGTGCAAACAGCACCGTAAAATGACTAAAAATAAAGCACCACAATGGAACAACAATAAAATGTCTTTCGCCAAAATTTATACAAGGGGTTTATTGGGGCTACACGCCCCTCAAATCGAAGTTGAAGTCCACATCAGTTCAGGGCTACCCTCTCTCACCATTGTCGGCTTGCCTGAAGCCGCAGTGAGAGAAAGTAAAGATCGGGTTCGCTCTGCAATTATTAACAGTGGATTTTTGTTTCCAACCAAACGCTTAACCATTAACCTTGCACCTGCGGATCTTCCTAAAAATGGCTCACGACTAGACTTACCCATCGCCTTAGGAATCCTAATCGCTTCTGGTCAACTCCCTGAAAATAGTACAGAGGGCTTTGAATTTATTGGAGAACTTGCACTAGATGGACATTTGCGTCCAATCTCAGGAGCGCTGACGATCGCAATGGCATGCCAACAGAGTCAACACCGCTTGTTGCTTCCCACGGCAAATCTAGATGAAGCCAATCAACTTCCAAATTTTGATGTCTATGCAGCAAATCACTTACAAGAGGTTTGTGCACACTTTTCGGGCAATTCACAAATAACAGCAGCACCTAAGCAAAAAAATGCGGCATTATCTGGCTACCAATTTGATCTGGCAGATGTTAAAGGTCAGTTACGCCCACGTCGTGCCCTCGAAATCGCAGCGGCAGGCGGACATTCTTTACTGTTTAAAGGCCCACCTGGCACTGGAAAAACCTTACTTGCATCAAGGTTGCCCTCGATCTTGCCGCCACTCAATGCTCAGGAAAATTTAGAAGTTGCGAGCATCTATTCGGTTGCAAATGCCCAACATCATTTTGGACAACGTCCCTTTCGAGCACCGCATCATACTGCATCCGCAATTGCATTGGTCGGTGGTGGCTCACAACCCAAACCCGGCGAAATCACACTGGCGCATTTAGGTGTATTATTTTTAGATGAACTGCCTGAGTTTGACCGTAAAGTACTGGAAGTATTACGACAACCACTTGAGTCTAAAGAAATTGTGATATCACGTGCGGCAAGACAAATGACCTTCCCAGCCAACTTTCAATTTATCGCGGCAATGAATCCCTGCCCTTGTGGTTATGCCTTTAATCAAGACAGCCGTTGCCAATGTTCACCTGAAAGTATTCAACGTTATCAAAATCGTATTTCAGGACCATTATTAGACCGTATTGACCTCCACATAGATGTGCCACCTTTGCAAGCACAAGAATTGCAAGATCGAACACCCACTGAAAACTCTGAAATTGTACGCCAACGTGTCATCACTGCGTATGAAAAGCAGATTCAGCGACAACAGTGCTTAAATCAAGCGCTTTCTCCGAAGTTATTAGAACAATATGCACTTTTAGATGATAGCTCTGCAAGAATCATTGAAATGGCACAACAACGTCTCAATCTTTCCGCTCGGGCCTATCATCGAGTATTGCGTGTTGCTCGAACAATTGCAGATTTAGCTGAAAGTGACATGATCACGAGTACTCATCTCACTGAGGCACTGTCTTATCGAGGCAATCACGCTTAAAAAAAGCGACCATATCGGTCGCTTTTGATTGTTATTATGATTAAAAAGCATAGCCTAACGCTAAAACCACTTTATTTTTCTGCTTAGCTTCATCGCGCGTGTAGCCACCAAAAATATAATCTAAACTCCAAGTTGCACCTGTTTCAGCTAACGGATGTGATACACCTAAAGTTGCGTGGCGGAAAGCAAAATCAGTTTTAGTGACATCGCCCGCTTTGGCTTGATAAGTTAAATATTCGTCATCATCACCATAATAATACGCTGCAACTTGCGCTTTACCAGTGAACCCACCTGCGAGTTTTGGTGCATAAGTTGCTAAAAAGTAGGTGTCCCCTTTATTGCCAAAAGTCACGTTATTCAAAAGCGTTTGGGCTGTCACTGTTAAATCTTTATACGTTAAACCCACAATCGTTTCGTAGCCCGTTGATTCCCAACCTGGATAATAGTAATAAACTGTTGCCCCAATTTGATAACCCAAGTCATCGGTGATTTTGCCTTTATAGCCAGCATAAAAGTCATTTTCGAATGATTTTTTCTCTTTGGGTACATAGGTCGGTGATGTATTAAAATCAGCATAGGCCGCAGTCAATGTTGAAAACCAATAGCCCAAGTAAAATCCACTGTCATGGCTATAATCAAGCCCGCCCTGAATTGCAGGTGTATCACTTTCAGGTGAATTGGTCATCCCGCGTAAGTTATAACTGGATACAACACTTATATTTCCTGAAAGTGCACCCGGAAATGGCAAAGTACTATCTTCCGCCATCACCCAAGTTGAAGTTGCAGTCATCATCCCCAAAGCAACAGCTTTACATGCAAATTTCATCATATTGATCTCCCCCATAATTTAGATATTCAATTGATTTAAGTTTTTAAATTGCATCACGGGGTAATTTGCAAATGCTATGCCAAGCTTAGAGCACTTAAAAAAATATAATAAACACCATAAATAACAATTATTTAATTAGATATAAAATCTAGAACCCGATCATGCTTTGGGTTTTTAAAAAAGGATGAACTAAATAGTGCAACTAAACTGCAATGGAACTGATCATTATGGCGCACTCAAAAAGTAACAATGAAAATGCAAGCAACTCTATCATTCTGTATTCAACTCAATCATTATTTAAAAATACAGTGATGATCTAGCTCTATATGCATTTACGTTGCTTTTCGGTTAAATAAAATAATATTCATCAGAAAGAATATTTTCCCATGGGAAAATATAGGTATAAAAAAAGCAGAGCGTTCGCTCTGCTTTAGAGAAAGAATAGCTTAGAAGCTTTTGGTTAGCGTAAAGACTGCACCAGTTTTCACACCACGTTTGTATGGTTGTGTTTGTGCATCAATATTGGTACCGATCGCAGCCAATTCTGCACTAAAACCTTCAATAGACTTGACATCATAAGTCACGCCAACTTTCCAGTCGACATAGTTATCTTTAGTATCCTTCTCACCGAAAGCATCATCAATATCAACCTTGGTATAGCCGACACTTGCCACACCGCCAAAACCAGTGTCAGCAAAAGGAACACTATAGGCAAGGTTTAGATACCAACCATCTTCATCTGAGCCAACGACATCGTTGCTATAATTAATAGCAGCTAAGATGTTATCGCCAGTCACAATTGCATTGTCAAAACCAAGCTTCGCGTAGATCTCTAACCAATTCAAGTCAGATGAACTTGGATAACCGTAATACCACAAACCTACATCTAAAGTTGGTTTACCAGCAAATGGTAACTCTGTCGCATAACCAATATATGGATCAAGCTCTAAATGCGTTGGATCATCTGAACCAAAATGAACATTAGAAGCCCACACACCAGCATAAACACCAGACTCATGATCTAATTGAAAACCACCTTGAATCGCAGGGTCACTTTCCGTTTGAGTCATACCACGGAAACGATAATCGGTTGTCAATGCAGCACTTCCTGAAAAGCTTAAACCACTTTTCGCAAGTGCATTATCTTCTGCAGCGAAACTCACTGTTGAAAGTCCAGCAATCATACTAAGCGCAAGTGCCTTACATGCAAATTTCATCATATTGATCTCCCCCATGATGGATATTCGACTGATTTATGTTTTAAATTGCATCATGGAATAGATAGCAAATGCTGTGCCAACTTTAAACAATCCTTAGGAAATATAGTTCCCGTACCATAAAAGTGCCATTACGACACTTTAGATGCGCTTCAATTGATCCTAAGGTCTTTATTTCTTAATTTTTTGATCTATTTAGAAGCAGTATAGAAATTCAGGTTGTTTATTGCACAAAAAAGACGCACTTTTCAGCACCATAAGTTGTCTAACTATTGGAAATATCAGTTATACGTATGTAATTTAATGAGTGCTCAATAAAAGTGCACCTGAGTTAACTTAAAATAATCTGAATAAAGTGTTCCTTTTTCGTCGTTGTAGGATTGCCATTCGTCGGGATGTAATTTTTTGCAAATCAAGTTGCTAAATTTTTAACCAATCAATAAATAACCCATTAAATTTAAACAAAATTTATATTTCATAATCACACTTTTTAAACATAACTTATATAGAAATAACAATCGAATATTACAACCTTTATAAACACATTTAACAATTAAAATCATTAACTTAATTTTATTATGATCACTTTTTAAACGAGAAACAAATCATAAAATTATATAAGCTTTTTATTAAAAATTAATGAAAATTTTTTAATAAAAATCTATCTTTTTCATGTATAACTTATACAATTGCTCAAAATTTGCAGTTTCTTTCCCAATTTTTTTTATGAGGCTAGGTTATGCCAAAGGCACAGAAACTTACATTAGCGGTATTGATTAATGCCGCACTAATCACCTCAACATATGCAAGCGAACAAAGCGAAGCAAAAGGATTTGTTGAAGATGCAAGCGGAAATGTTTTATTCCGTACAGGTTATCTAAATCGTGACAAAAAAAATGGTGTTGAAGACACCAGCTCATATGCGCAAACTGCGATGGTTAAGCTAGACTCTGGCTTTACCCAAGGTGTTGTAGGCTTCGGTGCTGGTATTATTGGTGATGCGTCTTTTAAATTAGGCGCTAACAATAATGCGGGTAACGGCATGATCCCTAAGCACCCAGACGGTTCAGCATATGACCATTGGGCGCGTGGTGGCGGTTACGTAAAAGCACGCGTATCGAATACAACTGTTACCTATGGTACTCAGATTCTTGACCTTCCAGTTCTTTCAAGCAACACTGCTCGCTTAGTACCAGAATACTTTGAAGGTGTTTTAGCAAATAGCCGTGAAGTTGAGGGTTTAGAAGTTACCGTCGGTAAATTTACCAAAAACCAATATTCTGATCAGATTAAATCTGATGGCAATGAATTAGACCGTGCGGTAGTTTGGGGCGCAAAATACAAAGTAAATGATCAATTAAATACAGCGTACTTCGGTACTGATATTAAAGATCGTTTAGAGCGTCATTATATCAATGCTAATTATAAGCAAACTTTGGCAAATAATAGTTCATTAACTTATGATTTCAGCGGATACCATACTGATTGGGATCGCCAAGCAAACCAAAGCTTGTACTCTTATATTGGCTCAGCTGATGACAAATACCAAAACTCTATTTGGGCAATTTCGACCACTTATAATACTGGCCCACATACAGTAATGCTTGCTTACCAACAAAACAGCGGTAATGCAGGATATGACTATGGACTAGGTAAAGGTGTTGGAGATGGGCATCAAACCATTCATTTACCTAACTCATACCTTTCTGACTTCATCGGTAATGATGAGAAATCAGCTCAACTGCAATATAGCCTTGATTTCGGAAGCTTTGGAGTACCCGGGTTAAGTTGGACCACAGCATTTGTTTATGGTTGGGATATTGATACCAATACGGCTGTTAAAGTTGGCGATACTGTAGTAAACCGTGTACGTACAGCAGATAATGCAACTGAGCGTGAATTCTTTAACCAAGTTAAATACACGGTTCAATCAGGTTTTGCTAAAGATGCCAGCTTACGTGTACGTCACTCATACTACCGTGCTAGTGATGAATACCAAGCTGGATACATCGGCGACACCAACGAATGGCGTCTCTGGCTTGATATTCCTGTGAAATTCTTCTAATTCACAGTGAATAACTCGCCATAAAAAAAACCTCCATTCAATCTGAATGGAGGTTTTTTTAAACCAAATTTTTAAAATTAGCAAATTTGGTTTAATCCTCTAAACTTACTTTTGGGCAGCTTCGATTGATTTAATGATTTCTGCTTTAGCAACTTCAGAACTTTCCCAACCATTCAATTTCACCCACTTACCAGGCTCTAAATCTTTGTAGTGTAGGAAGAAATGTTCAATTTGGCTGATCAACAATTGTGGAAGATCTGTATATTCTTGAACATCTTTGTACAATGGAGATAATTTTTCATGTGGAACTGCGATCAGTTTCGCATCGATACCACCATCATCTTCCATATTTAATTTACCCACTGGACGACAACGAATCACGGAACCCGCTGCAACTGGATAAGGCGTCACAACAAGTACGTCTAAAGGATCGCCATCTTCAGATAAGGTGTTTGGTACATAACCATAGTTTGCTGGGTAGAACATTGCTGTACCCATGAAACGGTCTACAAATAACGCATCTGAATCTTTATCGATTTCGTATTTGATTGGCGCTGCATTTGCAGGAATTTCAATGATGACATAGATGTCATTTGGCGCGTCTTTACCCGCAGGAATATTGCTATAACTCATATCAACACTCGTGTATGTGAAATTAAATATAAAAAATCGGTCAGATTATAACGTGAATACAGTCAAAATGATGCTGTATATTAGTATTAGGCGTCATGAATTTTTATGGGCAACTTGGTTTAAGTCATTTTAATGGTGATCACAAACAAAAATATTGGGCAAAGCAAGGAAAAAAACCAAATAATTGAGCGTAAAGTTGCAAGATTGGCTAAATAACAAATTCCATAAATAACGCGAAAAATAATATACGCCCAGCCCAATGTCAGAATAAATCGCTCTGGAATCACCATATATTCCGCCATTAAAATTGCAGCGATAAATAAAGGTAAGCTCTCGAAGCTATTTTGCTGTACAGCATTTGCTCTTGCCGACAACCCTGTCGTTCTAGCCAAAAATTCACGAGGATTGTGATTGTCTTTTGCTTGAAAACCACCTTTTGATTTCGCAATCAAAGTAAAAACATAAGGCAATAAACATGCGACGATAATAATCAATATAATGCCGCTAATACCCTGCATCCTGACATCCATCATTTGAAGTTCTTCTGATCATGCTATCATAACTTATGATTTATGAAACTTTCATTTGTACTTGTTCAAAGTGCATTTGTTTTGGTACATGTGCGCTACTTGGAAGTTAGATCAAATAACATTGCTATATTTTTATATTGTTTTAGGGTCGATTTATGCAACGCCAAGATCAAAAAGAACTGTTTGATAGCCTTGATCAACAACGCCAAAACCAACTTAAGGTTGATCGGGTTTTAAAAATTGTATTTCCGATTGTTGCTTTTTTACTCAGCGTGATCTGTGCCAACCTAAACTGGCAATCGACCTTGGGCACTTTTGTCATTTTGACCATTGCCTTTTATGCAGTTGGGATTAAGCGTTTCACGCTCTGGCACTGGTTGATCATCACCACGCTATATGTCTTTGTTGATAATTATTTTAGCTTTAACGGCATTGACCCAACGCGTTTACGTTTCCAACTCATCACCATGATCATTTTCGTGGGAATTGCAGGTATTAGTCGTCGCTATATCGATCGCTGGTTTCTGAAAAAATCTTCCTAGTCAGCACAACAACAATCGATAGTCATAAAAAATGCCGCAATTGCGGCATTTTTTATGTGCCTCCCTTTAAAAAGAGAGGCAAGAAAGACTTTTAAGCTGGTTTACGAAGATCTTTACGTAAGATTTTACCTACGTTCGATTTTGGCAACTCATCGATGAACTCAACATAACGTGGGCATTTATAGCCTGTTAAGTGTTCTTTCGCATACGCAATGATTTCTTCAGTCGTTAATGAAGCGTCTTTCTTCACGATGAATAATTTAGGTACTTCACCTGATTTTTCATCTGGAACGCCAATCGCTGCCACTTCCAATACTTTTGCATGTTGTGCAACGACTTCTTCAATTTCACTTGGGTAAACGTTAAAGCCAGATACCAAGATCATGTCTTTCTTACGGTCCACAATTTTGAAGTAACCACGTGGATCCATGATACCGATATCACCTGTACGGAAGAATCCGTCAGCAGTCATTACTTTCTCGGTTTCATCAGCACGATTCCAATAGCCCTTCATCACCTGAGGACCACGGATCGAGATTTCACCTCGCTCGCCTTGAGCAACTTCTTTCCCATCATCATCCAAGATCGCAACTTCAGTCAACGGCAATGGAATACCAATCGTACCACTGAATTCAGTAGTTGCTGGCGGGTTTGCTGTTGCTACAGGAGACGTTTCAGATAAACCATAACCTTCGATGATGGTTGTACCCGTCACTTTCTTCCAAGCTTCGGCTGTAGATGGTAATACTGCCATACCACCGCCCATCGCCATCTTAAGATTGCTATGATCCAGTTGTTTAAACTCTTCGTTATTCACCAATGCATTAAACAAGGTATTTACTGCTGGGAAGAATGAAGGTTGGTATTTACGTAGTTCACCAATAACTGCAGGTAAGTCACGTGGGTTAGGAATCAAGATATTTGCTTGACCTTTGTACATGCCGTACATCGCACAAACCATAAATGCAAAAATATGGTAAAGCGGTAATGCACAAACAATACGATCGCCTTTTTCACTATCCGCAGCGCCAAACTTACTTGAGAAAATTGCTTCACACTGTAAAAGGTTTGCCACTAAATTACGGTGAGTCAGTTCGGCGCCTTTAGAAACGCCTGTCGTACCACCCGTATACTGAAGGACCGCTGTATCACTTAAAGTTAAGCTTGGGCGTTTATAGTTACTTGGATTTTCTTTGTTTAATGCGGTGTTAAATTTGGTATAACCTGGAATATCCCAAGCTGGAATTTGTTTACGCACTTTACGTAATACAAAGTTGACCAATGTTCCTTTGAGGGTACCAAGCATATCTCCCACTGTCGCAACAACGACGTGCTTCACAGGAGTCTTACCAATAATGCTTTGATATACACTGGCAAAGTTTTCAATAATGACTAAAACTTCTGAACCTGAGTCATTTAATTGGTGTTCTAACTCACGCGCAGTATAAAGTGGATTGACGTTGACAAGAACCAAACCTGCACGGAATACACCTAATGCAACCACTGGATATTGGAAAACGTTCGGCATCATTACCGCAACACGTGTTCCCTTTGCCAAACCTAAACTTTGTAAATAAGCTGCAAATTTACGACTCGCAACTTCTAACTCATTAAACGTTAAAACCTTATCCATAAAGATAAAGGCATCACGTGATCCGAATTTTTGGAAATTGCGTTCAAAAATATCAACAAGTGAAGTGTTTTCAGCAGGCAGTGCAACTGTTTCTGGGATTCCTGTCTTTTGGTATTCAGCAAACCAAATCTTTTCCATAATGCCATTATCTCCGAGTGGTAATCCTTAAAAATGTAACAACGTTACTTTCCATGGCAAAACATTTTTATTAAGTTCTTGAATTGCCCTGTAGACCTATCCAAATAATATGAATACGTCATCATATATAACGTATTTGTATCACAGAATACCAGCCTTATCTCTGAACGAGGAGTCTATTTGCTTTTTGATATCCCCGTGGTAAAAGTTGCCCCTTTGTTGCTCTTTTTCCTATATATTTTTGGAGATCATCCCCTTTCAGTTTTAAATGCTGTTGTCCTGCAGCGACTTGGATTATTTCATCTAACGTCAAGGTTGTCATGGATAAAATTTGTTCTTTCTCCTCAAGTTGTATCAACTTGTTACCTTTACCTTTATTTAGGACAGGGAGTTCAGCCAAATCAATAATAAGTAATCGTCCTGCTGAACTTAGTATTGCAACATGGCTTGCCTGCTGAATTGGTAACAACGGTAACGCCGTTGCTTTATCTCCAACCGTTAAAAAGGTTTTACCCGCTTTGGCATTGGTATCCAATTGACCTACTTGTGTTTTAAAACCGTAGCCTTTTGAACTTGCCACCAATAACTCATTCTTGTCATCATCAACTAAAACTTGGATAAATGACACCCCACTCGCTGGTGCAAGTTTCGAGCTCAATGGCTCGCCTAAACCACGAGCTGAAGGTAAACTACTGATGGGTAAAGCATAACTCCGCCCTGTTTTGTCCAAGAAATAAACCCGTTGATTGGTCTTACCCACTGCATGACTTAAATACTGGTCACCCGCACGGAAATTGAGATTTGCGGCATCCACATCACCGCCCTTGGCTGCACGCACCCAACCTGCTTCTGACAAAACCACCGTTACCGTTTCGGCTGGCAGCAAGTCTTGTTCTTTAATTTGAACCGCATCTGCTCGTCGTACCAATGGCGAACGGCGATCATCACCAAACTTTTTGGCATCTTCTTTCAGCTCATTGATAATCAAATTTTTCAGTGACTCAGGATTTTCGAGTTGCTCGCGAAGGATAGCGGCTTTCGCTTCCAGTTCTTCTTGCTCACGGCGAATTTCCATTTCTTCAAGCTTGGCCAAATGGCGAAGTTTCAATTCTAAAATCGCTTCAGCTTGAATTTCATCAATACCAAAATGTTGCATCAGCACAGGTTTGGGTTTGTCTTCTTCACGAATAATACGAATCACCGTATCAATATCCAAATAGGCAATCAAAAGACCTGCCAAGATATGTAAACGCTTTTCGATTTTAGTTAAATGGTATTGCAGACGACGCGTCACGGTTTGCTTACGAATCTCAATCCATTCCAACAAAATACGGCGAATGGATTTCACCTGCGGACGACCATCCGCCCCAATCATATTCAGATTGACACGATAGCTTGATTCCAAATCAGTCGTTGCAAACAAATGGCTCATCACCGTTTCTGCATCGACACGGTTAGAACGCAATACAATTACCAAGCGCGTTGGGTTTCTATGATCGGATTCATCCCGAATATCAGCCACCAAGGGTAATTTCTTGGCAATCATTTGGTCGGCGATCTGGGTAACCACTTTTGAACCAGAGACTTGATAAGGCAATTCAGTAATCACGATTTCGTTTCTTTCTATCGTGTAAACCGCACGCATGCGATAACTCCCACGACCTGTGGTTTGAATTTTGAGTAATTCTTCAGGTGGGGTAATGATCTCTGCTTTGGTTGGTAAATCAGGTGCAGGAATATACTCCGCCAATTTTTCATCGGTGGTTTCAGGATTACGAATCAGTGCAATCGTTCCTTTCACCACTTCACGCAAGTTATGCGGCGGAATATCGGTTGCCATCCCGACTGCAATACCCGTTGTCCCATTGAGCAGGATATTTGGAATACGAGCAGGCAAGGTTATCGGCTCTTTCATCGAACCATCAAAGTTATCTTGCCATTCACTGGTGCCTTGACCCAACTCATTCAGCAATAATTCACTATAAGCTGAAAGTTTGGCTTCGGTATAGCGCATTGCCGCAAATGATTTAGGGTCATCAGGTGAACCCCAGTTACCTTGACCTTCAACCAATGGATAACGATAGCTAAAGGGCTGCGCCATCAACACCATTGCTTCATAACAGGCAGAATCACCATGTGGGTGATATTTACCGAGTACATCACCAACGGTACGTGCTGATTTTTTTGGTTTTCCTGTTGATTTTAAGCCAAGCTCACTCATGGCGAAGACAATACGTCGTTGTACAGGCTTCAAACCATCACTGATATGCGGCAATGCACGATCCATAATCACGTACATGGCGTAATTTAAGTAAGCTTGTTCTGTGAATTCGGCTACGGAACGGTTTTCGGTTGCATGGTGTGCAAGGCTGGTCATTTCAGCAAGTCATCCAAAATCATTGTTATCGTCAATGCTTTGTATGCTATGTGGATGCAAGCGTTGTGACAAGCCCTAGTTGTTGTTTAAACGTCAAATGGTGTCTTGTTAAACTTAATGCAACATATTCAATATAACGTCTGATGCTGGAAACCAACCATTTTTCTCAGCCTTTTTTAACCATTCCCTAGCTAATTCATCATTTTTTTCAACATAGAGCCCCTTTAAATAAAAAAGACCCAAACTATACTGTGATGCTGCAATTTCTTGATTCGCAGCAACAGAATAGAACTCAAAAGCTCTTTTTAAATTCTTTGAAACACCTGTCCCATTTTCATATTTATCAGCAAGATTATTAATGGCTGGAAGAAACTTCTGCTGTGCAGCTTTCTCATAGTATTTTAATGCAAGATCAATATCGACCTGTTCTTCTTCATTTGAGCCAGAATGATAAACGCCTAAAAGATACAAAGCAGCTGCGTTGCCTTGCTCTGCAATTACCTCAAGATCTTCAATATAAATAACATCACTTTCGTTATATTCGGGTTGCTCCATCCAAGTTGAAGCCCAATTATATTCAGCAACAAGTGATCTATTATAAGTTGCTGCAATCCATAGCCAATTCCTACCCAATAAAAGATTTTCAACCCTGTCATTCCGCCCAAGACAATAATCAAGACCTATCTGTATTTGTTGACCTACATCAAACTCCATAACTTCAAGAGCCATTTCTTGTACAGATAAAAGATTCATTTTTAATTTAAGATTCTGTTAAAGGTTAATTTATTTAATGTAAATGAATTTTAGGTTTTTTACCTAAAATTCTCTTCTCACTTTAATATTAATCAATGCTCATCAGTAGACGAAGCTGACTCTGCATCATCTTCTTGATAAATAAATTTCGGCATTTCTAAACCAAAATAAATCGCGATTAAACGTAGGGTAAAACCAAATACCAGAGTGAAAATTACCGTTAAATCATGTGGCAATCCAACTTCTAAACAGACCCAATAACAAATCACTGCAACAAAGGAAATACTGGCATATAACTCACGACGGAACACCAAAGGCACGTCATTACATAAGATATCGCGCAGAATACCACCCGATACGCCTGTTAAGACCCCTGCAACCGCAGACACCACAAAACCATGCCCCATAGATAAAGCGATTTGGCAACCAATGATGGTAAAACCAATTAAACCCAAAGCATCCAGTACCAAAAATATATTACGTAGATGACGCATCCATTTGGCAATAATAATCGTCACAAAAGCCGCGCAACAAGTCAAAACCAAATACTCAGGATGCTTGACCCAAGTTAAAGGATAGTGCCCAAGTAACACATCACGGACTGAGCCACCACCCAATGCAGTGACACAAGCAATTAGTGTTACGCCGAACCAGTCCATACTGCGTCGACCCGCTGACAATGCCCCTGTCATCGCTTCCGCAGTAATGGCAATAATATAAATCACGGTCAGTAACATTTGCCTGAATCCTTAAACAAGGCGGAAAAGTGTGCGCTATTTTAAGACAAACTTAGATGAATTGTGCACAACATTGCTTAAATTTTTTCCCTGAGCCACAAATACAAGGTTGCTTCATGGTGATTTGCATATCTAAAGTCGGGTCAAGGAAATACCAACGTTGTTGATGTCGCACAAAATGTGAAATTTCATGATGAATATGAGGTTGTGTCTCATCATGGTTTTTATCGCGGTAATGCGCTTTAAACTCAACCAAGGCATGGGTTTTATCCAGCTTAGGCTGATGTTGTAGCACTTCTAATTGCAACCATTGATTGGACTGACTCCAATCTGCAATCGCAGCTCGATCTAAACTAGCCTGCTGCCCTAGAGCCGTTGTTTCAAGAATGTAATCAATTTGCTGTAAGGCAAAAGCACTATAGCGCGAACGCATGAGCTGTTCAGCACTTTCAGCAAATTGTTGTTTCAAATGTAGGGGCTGACAGCACGCAGCATATTGCCCTTGTCCACATGGACAGTTTGGTGAGGAAATCATTTTTCGTCAGTTTTCTCTTTCGCAATAATGCGCACTTTTTCAATCTTGTGCCCATCCATCGTCACCACTTCAAAACGATGTCCGTCTGCTTCCACCATTTCACCATTTTCAGGTAAACGACCGAGATGAAATAAGATATAGCCTGATAAAGTGGAATACTCTTCACTTTCATCCACCAAGTCTTTACCTAATAATAAAGACACATGGCGAATATCGGTTGATCCCTCTAATAACATAGATCCGTCATCGAGCGTTTCTGCTGTTGCTTCCAGCTCATCTTCATCAGGGAACTCACCCGCGATCGCCTCTAATATATCAATCGGTGTTGCAATCCCCTCAATCGAACCATATTCATTCAGTACGATTGCCATTTGTAATGGCGCTTGGCGTAATTGCTCCATGACCATGAGAACCTGTGCATTTTCATGCACAATCACGGGCTCGCGTAAATGTTTTGCGAAATCAATTGCACCTGTTTCAATGTATTCATTCAACACTTTATGCGTGAGTACGACACCTTCAATATTATCCAACTCTCCCCGCGCAATAATCAAACGCGAATGTGTCATCGACATTAAACGGTCTTTTAATTCTGTTGGATCATCATCTAAGTCTAACCATTCCAATTCTGGGCGTGGTGTCATCACTGACTTGACTGGTCGTTCGGATAAGCCTAATACGCCTTGTACCAAAACACTGTGATAAACCCCTGTATCTTCATCAAAGACTTCTTTGGCATAGGCTTGTGTAGCGAGTACATCCTCTGTTTCTTTGTGCTGATTTTCGCTACTGCTGCCTTTATTACCCAACATACGCAACACCGCAGAAGCAGTGCGAAAACGCAAATCAGTAGTCGTTACCAGCTTCTCTTGATTACGGCGCATAGTTTGGTTTACCGCCTCGACCAAAACCGAGAAGCCAATTGCGGCATATAAATAACCTTTTGGAATATGGAATCCAAAGCCTTCAACAATCAATGAGAAGCCAATCATCATCAAAAAGCCAAGACACAGAATCACCACGGTTGGATGTTTATTGACAAAGTCCATTAATGGTCGAGAGGCGATCAACATGATCCCGATCGCAATCGTCACCGCGATCATCATCACGGATAGATCTTTCACCATTCCAACAGCCGTAATTACGCTATCTAGTGAGAAGACTGCATCTAGCACCACGATCTGAACCACCACGACCCAGAACACGGCATGTACAGGATTTTCCTGCCTTAATGCTTGCTTACCTTCAATACGCTCATGCAGCTCCATCGTTCCTTTAAACAATAAGAACGCCCCACCAAAAAGTAAAATTAAGTCTCGACCTGAAAATGCATGATCAAAAATCTGGAATAGTGGTTCAGTTAAGGTAATCACCCAAGCAATAGACGCGAGTAACACCAAACGCATTAACAATGCGAGAATTAAACCAATTTTACGTGCAGCATTACGTTGTTCTGGTGGTAGTTTTTCAGCTAAAATTGCAATAAAAACAAGGTTATCAATACCAAGTACAATTTCAAGCACCACCAAAGTCGCTAAGCCCACCCATGCGGCAGGATCCGACATCCATTCAAAAATCATAGAGCTGACTCCTCTACAAAATCAGCTTTAAACTGATGATTGAATCGATCGGCATACATAGCCCAAACATTTTTTTTAGAAAAAGAGAACAAAGCAGAGTGACAACAACCACTACTCATAGAGGTACATTTATGAATGAAAGGATTTTTAGTATAGGTAAGATTTCAATAAAATTCATCATTTTTTATATGGGTGTTTTTTAATTTTTTTCTAACAATAGCGAAAAGGCTTTGTATGCGAAATGTGCATAAAACTGTCATAAAAGTCATTTAGCCTAGACAAGTACGACGAAAATGATAAGGTAAAAATAAAGTAGATGAATAGTGTATTTAGAATGACAGTTAAAAAAACCACTCCTCCCATAAAAACAACCCTCCCGCTTATTGCTTTGTATTGTGGTTCTCGTCCAGGCAACAATCCGATTTACCGTGAAAAGGCGATTGAACTTGCCCAACACCTCTCTACACAAGACTTTGGTATTGTTTATGGCGGCGCCAGTATCGGTCTCATGGGACAAGTCGCAGATACCGTACTTGAGCACGGCGGCGAAGTTGTCGGCGTTATTCCTGAGTTTATGTTGGACTATGAAATTGCACATAATCAACTGACGGAACTGCATGTTGTGAGAAGTATGCACGAGCGTAAAGCATTGATGGCTGAACGTGCCAATGCCTTTATCGCGCTACCAGGTGGACTCGGCACTTTTGAAGAAATTCTAGAAATCGCCACATGGGGACAGCTCAACCAACATCAGAAACCGATGATCATTTATAACGTGAACCGTTTTTATGATGCCTTAATTGCTCAACTTGATCATGCGGTTGAAGAAGGCTTTTTACCCCCTCAACATCGCGCCAAAGTCATTATTTGCGAAAATACCGAACAAATCTTCAATGTGATTAAAAATCTAAACTCGCCTAAACACGTGGCAATGTAAAATTAAAAAGGCGGATCAAATTTGATCCGCCTTTGGCATTTTTGACTTAGTTTGAATTGACTTGGTAAATGGTGGTTGTGCCACTGACTTCATTACCGACCACCAACAATGGTTTGCCATTTGGCGAATCTTTTGCCGAAATAAAGATTAAGCCTTCTGGTCCAAGATCACCATGTACAGATAATGCAGTCGATGGATCAGCCTGATCCCATATTTCACGAGTATTTAAATAATCTTGGAAAATTGGCTGTTTTGGATTACTGACATCAAACGCCATCACCCCACCCATCCGCTCAAGCCCTAGGAACAGGAATTGTTTATTGCCAATCTTGCCAATGGTGAGACCTTCTGGCTCTGGACCTTTGTTACTACTACGACCACCCAATGTATTGCCTTTTTCGTGGTTGCTGTTAAACCAGTCTTTACATGGAAGATTACGCGCCTTGCCTAATTTACATTGGTCACTATTCAGGTATTGTTCAATAAAGTCACCTGAGTCATAGGCGATTTTGACCTGATTTTGTGTATCCCAAATCGAGAATGAACGCCCACCCAGCACATACAAATCGTCATACATTAAATAATCGGTTAATGGATTACCATTGACTCCAATTTTATCGCCCGCTTTTGAGTAGTACACTGGTTTGCCATTTTCAGTTTGATAACCTTGTGTCCACGTAATTTTTAAGCGTCCTAATTGCTTGTCATCACGACAATCGCCTGCATCACCTTTGCTTGCACCACAATAACTAAAAGCGGTTGGATTCAAATGCGCACCCGCAGCTAAATCACGTAATTGTGCAGGTAGGTCATCGGCACAACGGCGATCAAAACCGTCTTTGTGCACCAAATGCTTGACGCGCCACTCTTCAACAAAGCCTTTGCTGTTATCATTATCACAACGTTGCAAATTCTTCTTTTCAAAGTCTTTAAGTTTAGTTAAGCCAAAATACGCAGCTGTATTTTCTCCCCATGCACGTGCATCACCTTCATTGGTAGAGATTAAATAAGTTTTTTGATCTGCGGCGGTATAAGCTGCCATGGCATCAGGATGATAAATCCCTTTCAACCCGTTCCAAGTCTTGATCATAATATCTTGGACGGTTTTCTTGCCATCAAAGTCACTGACATCTAAGCCATTACTTGAGTTTTTAGTTGGATCAAGCATGGATTTAAAACCACTGTCGCTGAGGCCATGATCTTTATAACCCATTGCCTCGATCGAGGTTACAGTGGCTGTCGCGATGTCCAAAACGGCAATGGCATTATTTTCTTGCAGTGCCACCCAAGCAGTTTTGCCATCATCAGAAACCGCAATATATTCAGGCTCTAAATCTTGAGCAACCGTGGCATTAGGTCCAAAAATACGAACACCTTTGGCAATCAATGCCTCTTTCTGGCTATTAAAAGCTTTAAAATCAGCAGTTTTGACCGTTGGCTTACTGATATCACTGACATTAATAATGCTGATTGAACCTTCTGGATCAATTTGATAGTCATCAGATGGCTCACCTTCATTGGCGACCAATACCGTTTTTCCATCAGGTGTAAAGGTCAACATATCAGGCAATGCACCAACTGGCACATGGCTCAATCGTTTTAGATCACTGGCTTGGTAGAACGCCACAAAACCACGATCAGTTTTATTGGCTGCTTCAACTGCCAATGCAATAATGCCATTTTGTATGCTGACACTATTCACCTTTGCACCTTCAGCAATATCATCCACGGTCAGTGATTGTAGATAAGTGGGCTTCGCAGGATCAGAAAGATCCAATACATCCAATGCCCCTATTTCAGCATTGACCACAAAAACACGTTTCGTTGCTGGATCATAAGCTGGAATTTCAGCGGCACTTTTAGCAAAAACACCTGATTCATAACGACTCATAAAACTAAGCTGAATACGCTCGGGCGTCGGTTCAACCACTTCAGGTTTTGGTTCAACTTCTTTGTTCGGTGTCTTATTTTGCTTGTTATCATCATTACACGCCACCAACCCCGCTGACAGCATTGCGGTCAATACCACTGAAATTTTAAATTTCATGATCAAATTCCATAGATTTTATTTTGTAGGGCTAATCTAGTATTCTGAGATGCAAGTTCGATGACACTTTTATGTCAGTTCGATGACCACTCTTTGACAATTTTTGTCTTTATTTCAATGACAATTGCATTAAACTAAAACGGATATTTCATCCACCAAAGCTCATGACAACAACCACGCATCAAGCTGTACAGCCCGAATTTCGTTTGTTGGTGTTATTGGTTTCCATTGGCTTTTTTATGCAGGCACTGGATACCACCATCGTCAATACCGCGATTCCAATGATGGCACTGCAACTCAATGAAAATCCATTACAAATGCATGGGGTAATTGTCGCCTACGTGCTTTCTGTGGCTGCTTTTATACCACTGAGTGGCTGGTTGGCAGATCGCTTCGGTATCCGCAATACCTATCTCGCAGCGATGGTCATCTTCAGTTTGGCATCGCTTGGCTGTGGTTTATCTCAGAATCTAAATCAACTGTTAGTCTGTCGTGTGATTCAAGGCATGGGCGGCGCATTGTTGATGCCTGTCGGGCGGCTCGCTTTATTAAAGCTGATTCCACGTACGCAATTTCTATCTGCCATGAGTTTAATGAGCCTTGCAGGTCTGATTGGTCCATTGATGGGACCCACTTTGGGAGGATGGTTGGTTCAGGTTGCAACATGGCACTGGATTTTTTTAATTAATCTACCCATGGGCGTACTCGGCGTGATCATGGCACTCAAAATCATGCCAAATCACAAAGAACCAACCGTGAAATCGTTTGACCTGAGTGGCTTTATCTTATTAATCGTTGCCATGGTCGGGCTTTCATTGGGAATTGAAAATATTGCCGCACCACAATACTCAGGCATCGTCAGTATCAGCTTATTGGTGATCGGAAGTATTGCAACGTTAGGTTATGCTTATCATGCACATAGCCACCAAAATGCACTGTTTCATGGACGTTTGTTTCGACACAAAATTTTTTCCATCGGGGTGTTGGGCAATTTCTTTGCGCGTTTAGGCAGTAATGCTATTCCCTTTATTTTACCGCTGATGCTACAAGTCGCTTTTGGTTTTGAACCTTTTATTACAGGTTTAATGATGATCCCAATGGTATTAGGTTCACTATTTTCCAAGCCAATTGTTCGCCCGCTCATTCAACGCGTCGGCTATCGTCACTTTCTGCTGACCAATACGATTTTAGTCGGCTTGTGTATTGCCAGTTTTGCTTTAATGACTGCTGCAACACCGCTTTGGCTCAAAATTGTGCACCTCTTTATTTTTGGTACACTCAACTCACTCCAGTTTGTGGGAATGAATACCCTGACTTTAAAAGATTTACCTCAGCACGATGCCAGCAGTGGCAATAGCTTCTTATCCATGATTATGATGCTCTCGATGAGTATCGGGGTAGCTTTGGCAGGAACATTAATCAATCTGTTTAGTCAGTATTATCCAACGGCATCCATTACCACCGCATTCCATGCTTCACTGATTACCTTAGGTTGTATTAATATCATTACTGCGATGGTGTTTTGGCAGATTCCAAAAGAGACCACGGATGAGCTGAAATAGCATCCGCTCCAAAATCACGTTATGATGATTATTTTAAAATCGCTGTAAAATTTACATGCCAAAATCGAATCCGAAACCCGTATACCAACGCCATAATACTTATGTCAGTATTGGGCTTGCGAGTCTGTTGGGTGTTTTGACGTATTTCGGTGTGTTCTATCAGCAAAAAGCCTCTGCTCAAGATTATGCCATTCGCGGTTTTGATGTATCCCATCATCAAGGTGAGATTAACTGGAAAAAAATCTCGCCACTGCAATATCAATTTGTCTATCTCAAGGCCACAGAAGGCGGTGATTTTAAAGACCGAAAATTTCAGGACAACTGGCTCAAAGCGCGTGAACAAGGTCTACATGTGGGTGCCTATCACTTCTATCGTTTATGTCGTGATGGCAAGGTTCAGGCTGATAATTTCATTGCCACCGTACCCAACAAAACCGATGCGCTGCCGCCTGTAATCGATTTGGAATATGACAGTAACTGTATAAATACTTATACCAAAGAGCAGCTACTCAAAGAAATTCAGCTTATGCATGATCAACTGCATCGACATTATGGCAAACAACCGATTTTCTATATTTCTAAAAGTTTTTATCACATTGTCTTGATGGGAAGTTTTACCGACACACCACTTTGGGTCAGAGACTACGATGGCAAACCTGAACTCAAAGATGGTCGAGCATGGTTATTTTGGCAGTACAGTCAAACAGGGAAAATTGACGGTATTGCAAAGCCTGTTGATTTAAATGTCTATGCTGAATCACCACAGCAGTGGCGTATGTTTTTAAAAGAACAAGGCATTCAGGATGACAAATGAACTGCGTAAAATCATCCATATCGATATGGATGCCTTTTTTGCTTCAGTCGAACTCAGAGAACGCCCTGATCTTAAAGATTTGCCAGTCGTGATTTCTTCCCATCATCCTCGTGCAGTGATTGCTGCTGCATCCTACCCTGCGCGCGTCTTTGGTTTGCGTTCTGCGATGTCGATGGGACAAGCCAAAAAGCTGTGCCCGCAAGTGGTTGTGATTGAACCAAATTTTGAAAAATATCGTGAGGTTTCAGTACAAATCCATCAAATCTTTCAGCAATACACCACGCTGATTGAACCACTGTCTTTAGATGAAGCCTATTTAGATGTCACTGAAAATCTAAAAAATATCCCAAGCGCCACCGAAGTCGCGACACAGATCCGTTCGGATATTTTCAAAATGACAGGGCTGACGGCTTCTGCAGGTGTGGCCCCGAATAAATTTTTGGCAAAAATCGCTTCAGATTGGAATAAACCGAATGGCTTATTCGTGATTAAGCCCAATCAAGTGCTGCAATTTATTCAAGACTTAGCATTGAGTAAAATTCCAGGTGTCGGCAAAGTCACCCATGAAAAACTAAATCAATTGAATTTGCATACCTTAGGCGATCTACAAAAAATCGAAGAAAATGTCCTTATCCATCATTTTGGAAAATACGGCAAACAGCTTTATTTATATGCACAAGGTATCGACCATCGTCCTGTCAAAGCCGAACGAGAACGTCAGCAGATTTCTAAAGAAATCACCTTTGATGACGACTATAACCTCGATCAATGTGCGCATACATGGCAGCCGTTGACGACAAAGATCTGGCAAAGTTTAGATAAAAAACAACTCACAGCACGGGGTGTCAATGTCAAACTAAAGCTCAAAAATTTTCAGGTCTTACAACACGGAAAAAGCTTTAAACACCCGCTACAGTCTCCACAACAATTATTACAAGTGGTTATGCAATTACTGAATGAAATGCATATTGATCCTAACTTTCAGTTTCGTTTAGTGGGTGTAGGAGTCTATCAGTTGCAACCGATTCAAGAAGAATCTCAACTTTCCTTATGGTAATGTGGTTTTTTTACACAAAAGTACCCTTCACGCTGAAATTTATGTTTGCTTTTTATGCAGTTTTCAGTACTCTAGGCAACGCAGTAGCATTATCCATGTTGCTTGCTCTTGCTAAAGAAATCCTCGCTTTTAGCATCTGCTCCTGTGGTTGGCGTGACGATCAAATCCGAATATTACAGGGCACTTCAAGTGTCCTTTTCTTATTTCCCCAACGATAAAAACCACTCATCCTACTTTTTTGTATAGAACTTCAGTTCAACTCACTTTATAAAAAACAACATTACATTTTATTTTTTAGCAGCGCTCTTTAATCAAAATGGAAACTTTTAGCAGCTGATTTAAAACAAAATTACACAGCAACTAAAGGCCATCAAGTACAATCTTATAAATACATTTTTAATTAGGTAGCACCTCTATGTCTGTGCAACGACTGCATGTCACTTCACGTTTTTGCGAAGTCGCAATTTCAGGAAATCTTGTTCATTTGGCGGGTCAATTGGCAGATGATACCAGTGTAGATGTCAGTGCACAGACACAGCAAACCTTAGACCATATTGACCGTTTACTTGCTGAAGCAGGTACCGATAAAACCCATATTTTATCGGTATTGATTTTCTTAAAAGACATCGAAAAAGACTATGTAGCAATGAATACCGTTTGGGATGCATGGATTGCTGAGGGACACCCCCCAGCACGTACCTGTGTAGAGTCTAAACTATACGCACCTGATGTCTTAGTCGAAATGACCGTGACTGCGGTACGCCCAGATTAAAATGATTTTGCCGCAAACACATTGTATTTCATCAAATGTTCGGTTTGCGGCATCGGACTAGAAATTGTGGATGTAGCAGAACTCATTGGATCAAATAAATCAGGGATCAAGTCCTCACGTAATTCTTGCTCAGTTGGAATACTGCTGTAACGAAAAACACGATATCCAGCCAATTCAAGTAGGCTGTCTTGATAATGCTTTTGATTCAGACGATTGACATAAGATTCATCTGCAATCTCAACAATCGCAAGCACCTGATGTTGTTGATCGAGCACCACAAAATCAGCAACCAAACCCTGATACTTGCGTCGCGTATGGCTAAACTTAGTGGTAAGCAAAGCATCAAACGATACATGTGCCAATATCGTATGACGGTGCAAAACGGCTTGCAAACGCATTAAAGTAATTTGCTCAGCAATATTCAAAATACCACGTCGCTTTAATGGACTATCTTGACGCCGATTTTGATGTAAATGTCGAAGTGCAAGTGCTGTAATCAACAGCAAACCAACTATTGTTATGAAATAATACATTTCTAACTAATCCCTTTAGATTTTTTATAATCATTTTTGGCTTTATGCCAATTTTTTAATCAATAACAACGATAGTAAAGTTATTTTAACAGTTCAAACTTAAAGTTCTTAATCGGTCCTACCAAAGTCGTAAAAGCTTGCTGTCTTGTTATTTATAATCAGCATATCGCAAATATTCAAGTCGATATTGTCAGTATATGTTTCCATAGAGCATAGTTTTGAAATTGGACTGCGACCCATTTATCATTTTTATATAAAAAGAAGGCATGCTTCCACATGCCTTCTTTGATGCTGATTAGCGATGTGTTTTCGCTTTGGCTTTCGGCTTGCCTGAAAATGGTCTTTTCTCACCAGTTTCACGCGGTGGCAAACCCGTATGTTGGGTCAGTATTTGACCTTTTTGCGGACGTTTTTGACCCGATTGATTGCGTTTTGCTGAATCTCCCGCGACGGTCGAGTTCTTCTTACGCGCAGATTTATATTCACTCTCAGCAGTACCTTGAGGCTGATAAGTCGGAATCAAATGCTGTTTTGAGTTACCAATCAAGTCAGGTCGACCCATTTCTTTTAGCGCCTCACGTAACAATGGCCAGTTATTTGGATCATGGTAACGTAAGAATGCTTTATGCAAACGACGACGCTTATCGCCTTTGACAATATCGACATTTTCCGTATAACGCGCCACTTTAGACAATGGATTTTTGCCTGTGTAATACATCGTGGTTGCCGTTGCCATTGGCGATGGATAGAAGGTCTGTACCTGATCGGCACGGAAACCATTCTTCTTCAACCAAATCGCCAAGTTCATCATGTCGTAATCGGTCGTACCCGGATGAGCAGCAATGAAGTAAGGAATTAAATACTGTTCCTTGCCTGCTTCCTTACTGAAACGCTCAAACATTTGTTTAAAGCGATCATAAGTGCCAATACCCGGCTTCATCATCTTCGATAATGGACCTTGTTCGGTATGCTCAGGTGCAATTTTTAAATATCCACCGACATGGTGTTGTACCAATTCCTTGACATATTCAGGATTCAATACTGCCAAGTCATAACGTAGACCTGAACCAATCAGAATCTTTTTCACACCTTTGATTTCACGCGCTTTACGATAAAGCTGAACCAATGGTGCATGATCGGTATGTAAGTTTTGACAAACACCCGGATAGACACAAGATGGCTTACGACAGTTCTTTTCAATCTCAGAATCATTACAGTGCAAACGATACATGTTTGCCGTTGGACCACCTAGGTCTGAAATAATGCCTGTAAACTGAGGTGCGGTATCACGAATCTTTTCAATTTCACGTAAGATCGACTCTTCGGAACGGTTTTGAATAATACGTCCCTCATGCTCAGTAATCGAACAGAAGGTACAACCACCAAAGCAACCACGCATGATATTGACTGAGAATTTGATCATATCAAAGGCAGGGAAACGCGCATTGCCATAAGCAGGGTGCGGTAAACGTGCATAAGGTAAATCAAAGACATAATCCATTTCCTCAGTGGCTAGAGGAATCGGAGGCGGATTAATCCAAACATCACGTTCGCCATGACGTTGAACTAAGGCGCGCGCATTACCGGGATTGGTTTCAAGATGCAAAATACGGTTGGCATGTGCATAAAGGACCTGATCATTCGCGACCTCCTCATAAGAAGGTAAACGGATCACCGCAAGTTCACGTGGTGGAAGTTTATGCTTAATCGCTTTTGATGGTGCAGGTTTGAGCTGTACGATCTGTGTATCAGGATCTAAATTATCCCCTTCACGGACAATTGGGTTTGCCACGAATTCTTTTTGAAAATCTTGATATTGTGCCAGTGAGTTGCCCTTTTCTTTTTCAACTTCACAGCCATCAATATCTTCAGTCATCACATAAGGATTGATGATCTGATCCACTCGTCCGATGGTATCGACATCATTACTGGCGATTTCAACGAACTTTGCTTTTGAATTCTTATTATGCTTATTGATAATAAATGCAGTACCACGGACATCAGTAATATCCTGAACTTTTTCACCTTTCGCTAAACGATGCATCACATCGATAATGGCACGCTCGCCATTCCCGTACATCAACAAATCGGCCTTAGAGTCCATCAAGATTGAACGACGGACTTTGTCTGACCAATAATCATAATGCGCAATACGACGTAAACTGCCTTCAATACCACCAAGTAACACAGGTACATCTGGGAATGCCTCACGACAACGCTGGCAATAGACTGTTGCCGCACGATCAGGGCGTTTATTGGCTTCGTTATTTGGTGAATATGCATCATCCGAACGGATTTTACGATCTGCCGTATAGCGGTTGATCATTGAGTCCATATTGCCTGCGGTTACACCCCACGCAATGGTTGGTTTACCGAGTACACGAAAACTTTCAGCATTGGTCCAGTCAGGCTGCGCGATAATACCGACACGAAAACCTTGTGCTTCAAGCACACGACCAATCACACCTGATACAAATGAAGGATGGTCAATATACGCATCGCCACAAACTAAAATAAAGTCACATGCATCCCAGCCGAGGAGATCCATTTCTTCTCGTGACATCGGCAAAAATGGTGCGGGTTCAAAACACGACGCCCAATATTTGTCGTAATCAAACAACGCTTTTGGCGCGGTCTGCATGGTATAGGCAGTAGACATAGCTTGCGAATCTCGGCTAGCAATAAGGAAGAGAGAGGCATCTCGGAATTTTTTGATGCCAAAATGAAAGCTGATCAGTTTAACATGAATTCTATTCATTTTTATAGATTAAAAAACATACAAAAAAGATTCCCCATTCTCTACCATTTAGAGCATGGGGAAATATGGTGCTAACTATCTGATAATGCTTATGCTTCGTTTAAGAAACCTTCTTTAATTTCGGCTGGCAAGTCTTTATGCCACCACACATAAATCGATGCTTTGATGTTCTCATCTTCATCAGGATCGTTGAATGGCTCATCATCTTCTCGAATTAACTCATCCCCATTAAATTTGAACCAAAACTCCCACGGATCATCATCACCACATCCCCATGCTTGGGCGTGTATCTCTGGCAGCAACGCTTTTAAAAAAAGTAAGATATTTTCAATATTTTCATCGCCAGAAGAACCATGAACAAAATCTAAAACGGCATACCCTGCCTCATAATATAAACTTTCTGGTTCCAAATCATATTCAGGCGAATCAATTTGATCGAGCAAGTCTTGTACGGCTTCCGCACTTTCTAGATTGATGGCTAAAGCAGCTTGTAAGAACTGTTCCGCATTTCCCTCATGTTCCTTAAATAAGACTTCTAATTGCCCCATTATTTTTGCATCTGGATGCTTATAATAAACACGACTATGTAATTCCATTGTTATTTCCCCACGATAAAAAATCTAAAAAAATATGATAGTGCTTAAAATTAGCACTTGCTTAAGTTACTAAAATCCAATGATTTTTAGCAAGCCCTCGGCGACTATATCTGTCGCTTTATTTTATGAGAATATCCTGTTTTTTTGAGTCACCTAAATAAAAGGTAAGCAGAAAACCGATTGCCAAAACCATACCCACACTTAAATTAATACCGAGCCAGCCAAAGTTTTCCCAAATCAAACCGCCGCTACTCCCCAACACACTAGATCCCATGTAATAGCAAAATAAATACAGTGATGAAGCCACTGCTCGATATTGCACGGCTTGTACCGAGACCCAACTACTTGCGGTTGAATGGGCAGCAAAAAATGAAAAGGTAAAAACAGTTAAACCAATTAAGATAGCCCAAAGCGATGGGATCAAGGTAATCAATAATCCAATGATCATACTCAACAACAAAAATGGCAGAACTTTATCCCGTCCGTATTTAAAGCCCCATTGTGCCGCTTTAGGTGAACTATAAATTCCTGCCAAATAGGCAATTGAAATCACCCCAATCCATGTTTGTGATAAATGAAAAGGCGCTTTTAACAAGTGATAACTGATGTAATTAAACACCGTCACCAAACACCCCATCAGGATAAAACCTTGAGCAAATAAAATCCGTAATTTCGGATCTTTGAGATTCTGTTCAAAAGCAGCTTTAAAGCGAGAAAAACGGAACGGATAGGGTTGGAAATGCTGAGATTTTGGTAATAACAGATAGAATAAACAGGCGATTATGAGGTTGAGAAATCCAATAATATAAGTAGCAGATTGCCAAGAAATAAAATCGACCAACACCCCTGCAATCAAGCGACCACCCATGCCCCCAATCGCGGTTCCAGATATATAAAGTCCCATCGCGAAACCAATATCTTTTTGTGCGATTTCTTCCCCGATGTAGGTCATGGCTACGGCTGCCACGCCACTGACCGCTAAACCAATAAAAATACGGGTACCTAAAAACACTTCCCAAATCGGGAAAGAGGCACTAATCAACAATAAAATCGAAACCAGAAATAAGGCAAACACCATAATCGGTTTACGTCCAAACCGATCTGAAATAAAGCCTGTAAACAACAGACCAGTTGCCAATGCAATGGTGGAGAAAGACAAAGGAAAACTACTATGCGTCGGGCTAAGCTGAAAGAATTTTGCAAAAATCGGCATCATTGGTTGAACACAATAGAGCGATGAAAATGAAGCAAAACCTGCAAAAAACAATGACCATAAAATCGAAGTAAATGATTTTGAACCATACTCAATATGGCTTGGACGTATAACTGATTCAGACATGGCCACTCCTTATGCCTGATCAGTATACGCGCGTTTTCACTAAAATAATCCACGACAATATAGGTGACTTTTCACTTAAATTTTTACAGCAATATATTAAAGTTTAGTCTGTTGATCTTCCCTAACAATAATTCTCCTCATTCCTCAAGCCGCTCTAATTCACTTTTCACCTTTTCGAGCGAACACGGTATGATAGCGACTGGCCATACCATTTTACCCGAACCACTCAAGAGGCTAACCGATGAAGGCAGCTACGCTTTTATTTCCATTAATTCTATCTTGTATCATGTCATTTCTAATTTCTGGAATCACCACTTTAAAAGCATTGGGCTTCGTTGAAAACTTCTTTTCCATGTGGATGTCAGCTTGGATGATTGCATGGATGTTTGCTTTTCCAAGTGTACTGGTCTGCGCGCCTATCGCACAGAAACTGGTCAGCCTCATTCTTAAAAACCGCTAAGCATATTTATCTTCGATAACACCGTTGTAAGTTAAAGCCTACATCACTTGCAGTGAATGGCGAATATACCCGTACAGGTTTATTCCGTAATATCTAAATCATAGAGAGACAGGAAGTCTCATTCAGAATAACAAGATGCACAGGATGTGGTCGTTGACAGGAGTTAACGGCAATAAACTGAATATAAAAAAGTCTCGACAGGATGTCGGGGCTTTTTTGTTTGTACTCAGTAAAATAACCACACTTGACGGCATGAATTTAACTTCATACCATCACCCTACTTTCGAATATGCGATTAAGTTTTTATTTTCACGATGATCACTCCAAAAAACAGTGCAAAACGCCATATCAGTAATATCGCCATATTACTTTTTAAACTCAGCATGATGTTTGCTGCTGTTTACTTAACGGCTTGTAGTCATTTAAGCGGTTCTAGTGCTACACGAGCTCAGAAATTATCAGTTGGGATTCAAAAAGCCTATTCAGTACAACCAGATACAGCCAATCGTGTTGCTCCGATGATCATTCAAAGTGCTAAACAACACGATGTTGATCCACTGCTTATTGCCGCGATGATTAGACAAGAGTCAAGCTACAGACCTTATGTGACCTCGTCAGCAGGTGCAGTTGGACTCACACAAATCATCCCACGGTATTGGCAAAGCACCTGTGGCGGTAACTTATTTGATGAATATACCAACGTCAATTGTGGTACTTACATTCTTGCAAAATATAATCAATCTGCGGGCAGTTGGGAAAAAGCACTGGCTTATTATAATGTGGGGCCAACGGGTTATCAGCGCAATTGGAAAATGAAGCGCCAAGGTAAGAAATATGCGAAGTCGGTTAAACATCATAAAAAAATGCTGAAAGCTGCGTTATAAATCATTGCAGCAAGTATAAAAAAGCCACGCTTTAAGCATGGCTTTTTTCCCTAAACTTATAACTAAGCCTCATCAAATAAACCTTCAAACAATACTGAAGATAAATAACGCTCGCCGCTATCAGGTAAAATAACCACAATAGTTTTACCTGCATTTTCAGGACGTTCTGCGATTTGAGCTGCCGCTGCTAATGCTGCACCACTAGAAATACCAACCAAAATTCCTTCTTGCATCGCACATTTTCTCGCCCATTCAATTGCATCTGCACTATTCACTGGTACAACTTCATCGACCAAATCTAGATCTAAATTTTTCGGAATAAAGTTCGCCCCAATGCCCTGAATCTTATGTGGCGCAGGTGTAATGCTTTCACCGCGTTTTGTTTGGGTGATGATTGCCGATTCAGCAGGTTCAACTGCAACAGAATACAAAGACTGATTTTTTATTTGCTCAAAATAACGTGAGATACCTGTAATGGTACCGCCTGTTCCAACACCTGCAACCAAAATATCCACTTGACCATTGGTTGCTTGCCAAATCTCAGGACCCGTTGTTTCAACATGAATCTGTGGATTTGCTGGGTTTTCAAATTGTTGTGGTAAAAAATACAGTTCTGGATTTTCAGTAGCCAAGCGTACTGCTTCATCTACCGCACCTTTCATACCTTTGGCTGGATCAGTCAAGACTAAGTTTGCGCCCAAAGCTTTAAGTACTTTTCGACGCTCTAAACTCATACTTGAAGGCATGGTTAAGGTAATGGGATAACCTTTTGCTGCTGCCACGAAAGCCAAGGCAATACCTGTATTGCCACTGGTTGGTTCAACAATATGCATCCCTGCTTTGAGTACACCACGTTTTTCCGCATCGGCAATCAAAGCTGCACCAATACGACATTTTACTGAAAACGCAGGATTTCGGCTTTCGATTTTTGCCAGTACCATTGCACCTGTTTTGATAATACGATTAATACGTACTAAGGGTGTATTACCAATTGCCTCTGCATTATTTTCATAAACTGCGATACCAAGATTGGCAGGTGTTGGAAATTGTTGATCAGTAGACATGTTATTTCCTTATTAGATTTGGAATGATTCCCAATCATTATAGGCATGTCAGCCTATGAGAAAAGTAGAAAACTTTAGCTTTTATGAAAAACAATATTTTTAGAGTATGAGATCTAAGATTCTTAATGAAAACGCATTACGCCTTAGGCACAGACTATGACAACGCTACAACTTATCACTGCATAGAAAACATAAGTCCATAAAACCTGCGATTCATATTTTTATCATTTGAAAACCCAATCACGCCACACTGTCATGATGGTAATTGAGTTGATCCCAATTCCTCATTCAATAATACTTGCTCTGTATTACCCAGTAAAATAGCCACACGGCTACAATGAATCACTAAATGTTCTAACCAACGTTGTGCAGCGAGTTGGTCCAAGGTATAAGTAACCGATACTGTTCTTGATGAAGAGTCCTCAATAATTTTCTGCCGAACCAAATCTTGATGTGCTTGCATCTCTGCGGAAAAATCAGCTAACTCATCTACAAGTTTTTTTGGGATTCGCGCAAATGGTTCATGCATTAAATACGGAATAAATTGCTCAAGAATCTTTGCAAACTGATTGGCCAATTCATGAATATTTCTTTGATTTTGAATGCTTTCAATATGCGCAACGCTGCTTAAATCATTTTTAAGAACACGGACATATACTGCCAATCGCAATAAAATGATTAATCGATGTTGGTCTTCTAAAGACTGTGAAACCGTCATTTTGTCTAAATAATGCTCAACTTTAAGCAACGTTTGATCGAACTCATCCGTTTTAACCAACGAACTCACGATTCCTCCACGAATACAACGTATAAAAATCCCATACATATCCGCAATCGATTGCAAAAGTGCACGTTCTGCTGCGGCAATCGCCAAAGCAGGAACTGTATAAAGTGATTCATCTAAATATCGTGTGATTAGCGGTTGTTTCTCGGGCAGTAACCGTATAATCAGTTGTTCAAATTGTGACAAAAAAGGCATGAAAATACATGCCCCTAATAAACTAAAAGTTGTATGAAATCCAGCAACTAAGATCACAGAATCCAGTTGATGAATACTTTCAATATGATGATATGCCCATATAAATACTGGAGATAATAGAATAAATGCAAAAATGGCAGTCACAATATTAAACATAACATGAACTGCTGCTGTGCGTTTAGCACTGGTGGTCGCCCCTATCGCTGCAAGGATAGCTGTTGCGACCGTTCCAACATTTTGACCAATCACTAAAGCCAGAGCCTGTTCTAAATTAATTGTAGAGGTAGAGAGCGCTGCTAATGTGGTTGTAATGGCTGCACTGGAGGATTGCAATAAGATCGTCATGAGGACACCAATAACCACAAGAATGAGTTTCATCATTAAAGTTGGTTCAGCCCACCGAGATAGATCGATTAATAAAGCCATACCACTCATGGCGTCTTGTAAAAATTGAATCCCTAGAAATAACAGTCCAAAGCCTGCCAAAGTGAGTCCAATAAAACTAAATTTTTCTTTACCAAATAATTTGAGCGCCGCGCCTATACCAATCAAGGGCAAGGCAAAACTGGCAATAGAAAACTTTAAACCAAGTAATGCAACCATCCAACCTGTGCTTGTGGTGCCTATGTTTGCACCGATAATCACACCAATCGCATGACTAAAACTTAATATTCCTGCGCTGACAAAACCGATCGTTGCCAAAGTGGTAGCTGTCGAGGATTGAACGACAACGGTCAAACCAATCCCCGATAGTACAGCTTTGATTGGCGAATTTGTAAATCTGACTAACCATTGCCGCAGTGCTTCACCCGCGATTGCTTTTAGGCTATCTGTCATCAGAGACATGCCTAAAAGAAATAAACCGATTCCACCCATCAACTGCACAATGACATTAAACACAAACGTTTCCTTCTTATAATTTTAAGGTACTAAAAGTACATCTAAATAATAGCTTACATTGTTCTATTCAAATATTTATATTTGATTTACGCCTCACAATAAAGGACTGATTAAATTTAATACGTTGTCTAAACCCCAATTAATTATAAAACGCAGTTTTTCCCCATTTTTTTATTGAAATTCTACACAATAAAAAACACCCCAACCATTTCTGATTGGGGTGTTTAGAATTAAAAGCTGGCGATGACTTACTCTCACATGGCAAGTGCCACACTACCATCAGCGCGAAGAGGTTTCACTTCTGAGTTCGGGAAGGGATCAGGTGGTTCACTCTTGCTATTGTCGCCAGCAAACTGTTGTGGTGTTTTGGGGTCTTAATCACGGTGTATTCACCGAGTGCCTTACTTACGAACCAAAGAGTTATTAACGGATTAGTATATTAAGTCTGAAGTGTAACATAAAGCATAGCTTTATGTCTTGCGCTCGGGCAAAGATTATTAATCTTTGCTTATCCTCGCTCATATCTAGCTATTTCACTAAATCAAGATGAATTGATGTTTTATGAATCGAATTGATGCTTTTATACAACTGCTTGGGTGTTGTATAGTCAAGCCTCACGAGCAATTAGTATTGGTCAGCTTCATACGTCACCGTACTTCCACATCCAACCTATCAACGTCCTAGTCTCGAACGGCTCTTTAGAGGACATATAGTCCTAGGGAAATCTTATCTTGAGGTAGGCTTCCCGCTTAGATGCTTTCAGCGGTTATCCCTTCCGAACATAGCTACCCGGCGATGCCACTGGCGTGACAACCGGTACACCAGAGGTTCGTCCACTCTGGTCCTCTCGTACTAGGAGCAGATCCTCTCAAATTTCCAGCGCCCACGGTAGATAGGGACCGAACTGTCTCACGACGTTCTAAACCCAGCTCGCGTACCTCTTTAAATGGCGAACAGCCATACCCTTGGGACCTGCTTCAGCCCCAGGATGAGATGAGCCGACATCGAGGTGCCAAACACCGCCGTCGATATGAACTCTTGGGCGGTATCAGCCTGTTATCCCCAGAGTACCTTTTATCCGTTGAGCGATGGCCCTTCCATACAGAACCACCGGATCACTAAGACCTACTTTCGTACCTGCTCGACTTGTGGGTCTCGCAGTTAAGCGCGCTTTTGCCTTTATACTCTACGCGTGATTTCCGACCACGCTGAGCGCACCTTCGTACTCCTCCGTTACTCTTTAGGAGGAGACCGCCCCAGTCAAACTACCCACCAGACATGGTCCTCGCCCCGGATTACGGGGCAGAGTTAGAACCTCAACATTACCAGGGTGGTATTTCAAGGATGGCTCCATTAGAACTAGCGTTCTAACTTCAAAGCCTCCCACCTATCCTACACAAGTAAGGTCAAAGTTCAATGTCAAGCTGCAGTAAAGGTTCACGGGGTCTTTCCGTCTAGCCGCGGGTACACCGCATCTTCACGGCGAATTCGATTTCACTGAGCCTCTGCTGGAGACAGCGCCGCCATCATTATGCCATTCGTGCAGGTCGGAACTTACCCGACAAGGAATTTCGCTACCTTAGGACCGTTATAGTTACGGCCGCCGTTTACTGGGGCTTCGATCAAGAGCTTCGCTTACGCTAACCCCATCAATTAACCTTCCAGCACCGGGCAGGCATCACACCCTATACGTCCACTTTCGTGTTTGCAGAGTGCTATGTTTTTAATAAACAGTTGCAGCGGCCTGGTTTCTGTGGCTGCCAATAGCTCAGACCGCAAGGATCATCACCGTCAGCAGCGTACCTTCTCCCGAAGTTACGGTACCATTTTGCCTAGTTCCTTCAGCAGAGTTCTCTCAAGCGCTTTGGTCTACTCGACCTGACCACCTGTGTCGGTTTAGGGTACGATTCCTGTGTAACTGAAGCTTAGAGACTTTTCCTGGAAGCATGGTATCAGCCACTTCACTGTACAAGTACAGCTTGCTATCGACTCTCAGCATAGAGCACCCCGGATTTGCCTAAGATGCATGCCTACTGTCTTCCACCTGGACAACCAACGCCAGGCTGACTTAACCTTCTCCGTCCTCTCATCGCATTACACAGAAGTATTGGAATATTAACCAATTTCCCATCGACTACGCCTCTCGGCCTCGCCTTAGGGGTCGACTCACCCAGCCCCGATTAACGTTGGACTGGAACCCTTGGTCTTTCAGCGAACGGGTTTTTCACCCGTTTTGTCGTTACTCACGTCAGCATTCGCACTTCTGATACCTCCAGCATACTTCTCAATACACCTTCATCGGCTTACAGAACGCTCCCCTACCACGTAACTTAAAAGTTACATCCGCAGCTTCGGCACATAGTTTTAGCCCCGTTACATCTTCCGCGCAGGCCGACTCGACTAGTGAGCTATTACGCTTTCTTTAAAGGGTGGCTGCTTCTAAGCCAACCTCCTAGCTGTCTATGCCTTCCCACATCGTTTCCCACTTAACTATGATTTTGGGGCCTTAGCTGGCGGTCTGGATTGTTTTCCTCTTGACTACGGACGTTAGCACCCGCAGTCTGTCTCCCGGATAGTACTCATTGGTATTCGGAGTTTGCATCGGTTTGGTAAGTCGGGATGACCCCCTAGCCGAAACAGTGCTCTACCCCCAATGGTATTCGTCCGAGGCGCTACCTAAATAGCTTTCGGGGAGAACCAGCTATCACCAGGCTTGATTAGCCTTTCACCCCTATCCACAAGTCATCCCCTGGCTTTTCAACGACAGTGGGTTCGGTCCTCCAGTTAGTGTTACCCAACCTTCAACCTGCTCATGGATAGATCGCCTGGTTTCGGGTCTACACCCAGCAACTAAACGCCCTATTAAGACTCGATTTCTCTACGGCTCCCCTATTCGGTTAACCTTGCTACTGAATGTAAGTCGCTGACCCATTATACAAAAGGTACGCAGTCACCAAACAAGTTGGCTCCCACTGCTTGTATGCATGCGGTTTCAGGATCTATTTCACTCCCCTCACAGGGGTTCTTTTCGCCTTTCCCTCACGGTACTGGTTCACTATCGGTCAGTCAGGAGTATTTAGCCTTGGAGGATGGTCCCCCCATATTCAGACAAGGTTTCACGTGCCTCGCCCTACTCGTCATCATTGTATGTGCCCTTTCGTGTACGGGAATATCACCCTCTACGTTCGCACTTCCCAGAGCGTTCCACTAGAACACACACAACTTAATGGGCTGATCCCCGTTCGCTCGCCGCTACTAAGGGAATCTCAATTGATTTCTTTTCCTAAGGGTACTGAGATGTTTCACTTCCCCTCGTTCGCCTTGCATACCTATGTATTCAGTATGCAATACCTACCTTATGGTAAGTGGGTTCCCCCATTCAGAAATCTCCGGATCAAAGGATATTTGCCGCCTCCCCGGAGCTTATCGCAGGCTATTACGTCTTTCATCGCCTCTGACTGCCAAGGCATCCACCACATGCACTTAATTACTTGACTATACAACCCCAAACAGTCGTTAACACATACAAGTGAGTGTTATCGTTGCAATCTTAATTGCTACTGGTTCGTTGTCTGTGCACTTAAGCACTGTACAGCTTCAATCTAATTCATATACCAAAACGCTTGATTCAGTTAATCGCTAGTTCTCGTATTAATTCTTTCGAATTAACCGAGTTTGAACAATTTATTTCAGACTCAATTCTACTAATCTGTTAATGAATTAATGTAACCTCGTCAGCTACATTAAACTGTGATAAATCACAGAGGTTAATAAATCAGTCAACAGACTGTTTCACTAAGCTCTATAATCTTTAACTTCGTTAAGCTCCATCCTATGTGTGCCTGCGCACAGCATAGCTGTTTGCTTAAATTTCAAGGAAAAGCGTTGCTTTTCTGTTCTTGAAATTTGGTGGAGACTAGGAGAGTCGAACTCCTGACCTCCTGCGTGCAAAGCAGGCGCTCTACCAACTAAGCTAAGTCCCCAGCTTATCATTGTGAATTCTATATCTTTAAATCTTTCAGCTTTAGCGATCAGATTTGGTGGGTCTGACAAGACTTGAACTTGTGACCCCACGCTTATCAAGCGTGTGCTCTAACCAACTGAGCTACAGACCCTCAGATATATCTTCAAGAAGAACAACTTGTTGTGGATTCTTACCGGCCATCAATCTTTCGTTAAGGAGGTGATCCAGCCGCAGGTTCCCCTACGGCTACCTTGTTACGACTTCACCCCAGTCATCGGCCACACCGTGGTAACCGCCCTCTTTGCAGTTAGGCTAGCTACTTCTGGTGCAACAAACTCCCATGGTGTGACGGGCGGTGTGTACAAGGCCCGGGAACGTATTCACCGCGGCATTCTGATCCGCGATTACTAGCGATTCCGACTTCATGGAGTCGAGTTGCAGACTCCAATCCGGACTACGATCGGCTTTTTGAGATTAGCATCCTATCGCTAGGTAGCAACCCTTTGTACCGACCATTGTAGCACGTGTGTAGCCCTGGCCGTAAGGGCCATGATGACTTGACGTCGTCCCCGCCTTCCTCCAGTTTGTCACTGGCAGTATCCTTAAAGTTCCCGGCATTACCCGCTGGCAAATAAGGAAAAGGGTTGCGCTCGTTGCGGGACTTAACCCAACATCTCACGACACGAGCTGACGACAGCCATGCAGCACCTGTATGTAGATTCCCGAAGGCACCAATCCATCTCTGGAAAGTTTCTACTATGTCAAGGCCAGGTAAGGTTCTTCGCGTTGCATCGAATTAAACCACATGCTCCACCGCTTGTGCGGGCCCCCGTCAATTCATTTGAGTTTTAGTCTTGCGACCGTACTCCCCAGGCGGTCTACTTATCGCGTTAGCTGCGCCACTAAAGTCTCAAAGACCCCAACGGCTAGTAGACATCGTTTACGGCATGGACTACCAGGGTATCTAATCCTGTTTGCTCCCCATGCTTTCGTACCTCAGTGTCAGTATTAGGCCAGATGGCTGCCTTCGCCATCGGTATTCCTCCAGATCTCTACGCATTTCACCGCTACACCTGGAATTCTACCATCCTCTCCCATACTCTAGCTAACCAGTATCGAATGCAATTCCCAAGTTAAGCTCGGGGATTTCACATTTGACTTAATTAGCCACCTACGCACGCTTTACGCCCAGTAAATCCGATTAACGCTCGCACCCTCTGTATTACCGCGGCTGCTGGCACAGAGTTAGCCGGTGCTTATTCTGCGAGTAACGTCCACTATCCTAGAGTATTAATCTAGGTAGCCTCCTCCTCGCTTAAAGTGCTTTACAACCATAAGGCCTTCTTCACACACGCGGCATGGCTGGATCAGGGTTCCCCCCATTGTCCAATATTCCCCACTGCTGCCTCCCGTAGGAGTCTGGGCCGTGTCTCAGTCCCAGTGTGGCGGATCATCCTCTCAGACCCGCTACAGATCGTCGCCTTGGTAGGCCTTTACCCCACCAACTAGCTAATCCGACTTAGGCTCATCTATTAGCGCAAGGCCCGAAGGTCCCCTGCTTTCTCCCGTAGGACGTATGCGGTATTAGCATCCCTTTCGGAATGTTGTCCCCCACTAATAGGCAGATTCCTAAGCATTACTCACCCGTCCGCCGCTAGGTAATGTAGCAAGCTACATCACCCCGCTCGACTTGCATGTGTTAAGCCTGCCGCCAGCGTTCAATCTGAGCCATGATCAAACTCTTCAGTTTAAAATCAGTAGTACCTTTAAAGGGTACCAATCTTGGCTCATCAATTTTCTGACAAATATTTCTCAAATAAACTTCGAGTAATTTCTACCATCTAATCAATGAAAATAATTTCGATCGATTAACCAGTAAAAATCCACACAAGTTGTTCTTCTTCAATTCTTAATGATCTTCTCGATGATTCGTCACCATCAAGCTAGGTCGGCTATATTACTCTCAATCTCTTAAAAGTCAACAGGCAATTTAGATATTTTTAAAACTTATTCTCAAACACAAGATTTAAACCTTTCAATCCAAATCCTTGTTTCTCAACAAGTTTTTATCTGCATCACCGCCGATGGATGTGCATTCTACAGCATTTCCAATCACACACAACCCCTTTTTTTAACTTTTCCTTTTGCTTGTTTCTTTTTTCTACAAAAACGATTGGTTTGGTGCTTTTATCGGCATAAATATGAATTTTTAGCCATTAAATAGCAAAAAAGAAGTCCCTGAGGACTTCTTTTTTGCTTGTTTTGTACTTTATCAGCTTCGCACAACGTTAAGAAAATATAAGTGGCGTTCGTATTGATCAATAATATCTTGGATCAAGTCTTCTTGTGTCCAATCCATTACATCATAATTTTGCCCACCTTCACGCAAGAACACCTCAGCTTGAAAGTATTCACTATCATCCGCTTCACCCTGCCCAAGCATAAAGCTCGGTGGCGTGGTCTTGCTTGAAAAAACAGTATATTCAAAGTTAATTTCTTGGTGATGATCGACACGCAAACGTAAACCTTGCTCAGTTTCATCAATAGCGACGCTTAACTTCCGACGTTTAAATTCGGCCTGTACTGCCTCAAATGCTTTTAGCACTTGAGTTGCAATATATTGCTTCACCTCATCTTCCGTATGAGGGTAATGCATAATCAAGCCTAAACGCTGTTGCCAACTGCGTGGATTGTTCATCGCTCTTGGCGTGGTTCGAGCTTCGGTCAACATTTTTGATTTGGTAGCATCGAGATTCAACGCTTTCAGCAAGCCCCAAGCCATCAGCAACATAATCACGGCAAATGGTAATGCGCTCACCAACATTGAAGCCTGTAACGTGGACAAACCACCAACTAAGAGCAAACAAATAGTGAGGATCGAGATCAACACCACCCAGAATACACGCTGCCATGCAGGTGTGTTTTCATCTTTAGCCGTGAGATAGTTCACAACTAAGGCACCTGAATCCGCAGAGGTCACAAAGAAAAGTAAAACCAGTATTGCCGCCAATAAGCTCATCACAGCCGAGAACGGCAAATGATTTAAAAACTCAAAAAGTGCCACTGATGAATCTTGTTGCACCATTTTCATCAACGCAATATTGTTTTCTTGCATGATGCTAAAGAGTGCGGCATTTCCCCAGAAACCCATCCAAACAATGGTAAAACCTGTCGGAATCAGAATAACACCGAGAATAAATTCTCGAATGGTTCGACCGCGTGAAACACGCGCGATAAACATCCCAACAAATGGCGACCAAGCGATCCACCAAGACCAATAAAAAACCGTCCAGCCGCCAATCCAACCCGTCGACTCATAGGCCTGTAAATTAAAAGTCATCACAAATAAGTTGGAAAGATACTGTCCCGTATTTTCAACGGTAGTGCGGAGTAAGTGTAGCGTTGGTCCTGCCAAGAAAACAAAAACCACCAATATTACTGCAAGTATTAAATTAAGTTCTGATAGGCGCTTTACACCTTTATCTAACCCAGCAAAAACAGACAAAGCGGCCAAGATACTAACGAAAATAATTAAACCAATTTGTGTGCCGGTACTCTGCTCGATACCTACTAAATAATTTAAACCAGCATTGACCTGTAATACACCAAAGCCCAATGAGGTTGCGACACCAAAAATCGTCCCAACAGTGGCAAAGGTATCAATGGCATCGCCCCATCGACCATAAATTCTTTTACCGATCAGTGGATACAATGCGGAACGTGTTTTTAGAGGTAAATTATGGCGATAAGAAAAATAAGCAAGAGATAAGCCCACTAAGGCATACACAGCCCAAGCATGTACACCCCAGTGAAAGAAGGTGATTCTTATTGCTTCTTTAGCTGCTTGAACCGTCTCAGGATCACTACTTGGAGGAGTGACATAATGCATGACAGGTTCTGCCACACCAAAGAACATCAATCCAACCCCCATCCCTGCGGTAAACAGCATCGCGAACCAAGAGCCGTTACTATAATCTGGCTGGCTATGATCGGGTCCCAATTTAATATTGCCGCTTGATGAGCACGCAATATAAACCAACAACACAAGGAAGATGGCAACACACAAAATATAGAACCAACTAAAAGAGTCCGTAATCCATTGTTTTGCTTGTGCAGTTAAATTTTCAAAGAGATCAGGCGCAATGATTGCAAATGAAAGAAAAACGACAATGATCAATACCGTACTAAAGAAAACATTTCGGTTAACGTTAGCCAACCAAGATGATGTTTTGGAATGCATATTTTCTCCATACTGTTCTAATAGCTATTGCTTGGCTTAGGCACACTAGAAGACGGAAATTGAATAATAAAAAACGTCTAATATGTAAAAAACTCATCAGAGTTTATCAAATGGAAGTACCAATCTTGCTCACACAAAACTGACAACTTTCCAATAAAAACCTTTCTTTCGGTTATTTTTAGGGTAACAAAGAATGTACTGAACAGCTAATCATCAACCACTTTGCTCACCAATACACTACACATTTCATCAAATCAGGCGTGACAACATAGACTTAGACGGTGTCTAAAAAAGCAATAATCATTTTTCCAAGTTCTTGTTGCAATCGTTGCTCTTCGATCAAAAAAGTATTCTTACTGACATAGCGCATCATGGTAAATAAAGTACTGTTAATAATCACAAAAGATTTATGTTTCAAGGTTTCAAAATCCCAATGCGGATAATAACGCCCAAATAAATACATCCCGATTTCTAAAAAATGTCTTTCCAAAATTTGTGATGCTTCTGAATCACTATAAGCATGCCAATTTTTTAAAATTTCAATAAAAAAACCTTGATCTGATTTCAAAGATTCAAAGCCAAACGCAATACTTAATGTGATGATGTCTTGAATAGACGCTTGCTGCTGTAAGGTCACCAACTGTTTTAAAGCTTGTCCTAGATCTTCGCTTTTGCGTAATAATAATTCAGCAATAATCTGTTCTTTATTCTCAAAATACTGATAAATCGACCCAACACTAACGCCTGATTTTTCAGAAATTTTGGGCGTGGTGACATGCAACACACCATATTCTGAAATGCATTTTTGCGTTCCTTCCAAAATACTTTCCACAATCATTTTGGCACGTTGTTGCTGTGGTCGCTTCCTCATACTTCGTCTCAATTTAAATGCGAATTGAATGCGAATATTTATTCATATTATGCTTTGATTAAATAACAATCAGAGGAATTATGCAATGCAAAGTATGATTAGACCAAAACGCTTAGCGTCCTTTAAGCAAATGATTCAGTCAAATATCAAAACTAAAATCTTAAATTATATGACTGATCAAAAAGTCCAACCAAGTTACGAAGAATATCTCGCCCTCAACATCGCATTGCAAAGTGGTGATGAACCGATGGATCAAGTGATGCGTTGGGTGATGCTCAACCCTCGACAACATCGAAAATATTTTGAAACGGCGCTATATCAAGGTTTAGATCAACTGCCACATGAGATTCCTGAACTGACGACCTTTTTTGATTTGGTGCAACAGCCCCCTACTTGGTATGAACCGAGTAAAATAGATGCCGCACTCAAATTCACCTATCGCTTAGGTGCCAATAATGGTTTTATTTTAAGAGATTTATCCTTGATGACGGGTTATATGTATCCCGGATTTAATCAACCTTTGGTACTGACAGGCGCATTAAACAAACAAGCAGGTACACGTTTGGCTGAAACCACCAAATGGTGGATCGATATTACCGAACAAGATGGTTTTGCGCGTTTCAGCAAAGGTTTTACCTCAACGATTTATGTTCGTTTCATTCATTCACTGGTTCGTCATCAACTACAAAAGTCAGAAAAATGGGATGCTGAAACATGGGGAGTACCGATTAACCAATATGATCAAGCGATGACCAATATTGCGTTTAGTGGTGTGGTTCTGATTGGCATTCGTGCACTCGGAATTTTCCCAAATCAGCAAGAAGTAGACAGCTTTCTACATTTTTGGAAATATGCGGGCTGGCTCATGGGGATTGATGAAAAATGGCTAGTAGATAAAGAATCAGACGGTTGGAAACTGATCTATTGGATGCAATTCGCGCACCCACAATCCGATGCCAGTAGTATTTCACTTGGTTCGAGTCTTTCTAAAGAACCTTTTGAACGGCAATATGGCTATCTTGGTACTTTTCAACAAAAGCTAGCTTATCGACAACATTTAGAAATGACCCAGTTCTTTATTGGACGTAAAAAAATGAAAAAATTGGGACTTGCCCCTCGATTCGCATCTTGGTTTGCTTATTATCTGCTGTTGCGCAATCTGACACTTTATACAGGCGCAAGATTCATTCCTCAATTGAATGTTTTGTTGGAGCGTAACGGTCGACACATGCAAAAATCGGGATTGTCTTTGTATCAGAACCAATCAAAACAGCTCGCGAGCATGCATCAATAAACATATAAAAAAACCCTCATTTGATATGAGGGTTTTGTTTTTAAGGATCAAATGTGTTTAGTGATCTGAAGCACCTGTAGCACCGACACCCGTCATTGAACGCACATACTGCGCATCAAATGCTTTGCGCTCTTTTTCTGCACGTGCTGACTTATCCGTTACAGAGAAGAACCAACAGCAGAAGAAAGATAATGGCATTGCAAATAATGCTGGGCCATTAAATGGATTTGGCGCTGTTTCAGCAATACCCAACGTATCCACCCAAACCGCTTTAGAAAGAATAATCAAACTTACAGCACCGACCAAACCAACCAAACAGCCTATCACTGCACCACGAGTCGTTAAGCCTTTCCAGAACATTGATAACACAAGAATTGGGAAGTTTGCACAACATGCGACAGAGAATGCCAATCCAACCATAAATGCTACGTTTTGCTTTTCGAACAAAATACCCAAGATCATCGCAAAAATAGCTAAACCTAAAGTTGCTATTTTTGACATACGCAACTCAGATGCAGGTGTGGTTTTACCTTTTTTAAACACGTTTGCATACAAGTCATGTGAGATCGCCGATGCACCTGAAAGGGTCAAGCCTGCAACCACCGCAAGGATCGTTGCAAAAGCCACCGCCGAAATGAAGCCCATGAACAAATCGCCACCCACTGCATCACTCAGATGCACCGCAGCCATGTTGTTACCACCCATTAGTTCTAACTTGCCTGTCACTGCCATTTTTGCAAGATCAAGGAATTGTGGGTTGTTCGCAACGAATAAGATCGCACCGAAACCAATGATAAAAGTTAACAAATAGAAGTAGCCAATAAAGCCCGTCGCAACCACAACCGATTTACGTGCTTCTTTTGCATCTTTCACTGTGAAGAAACGCATTAGAATATGTGGTAAACCTGCGGTACCAAACATCAAGGCCAAACCAAGTGAAACTGCATCAATTGGATTTGCTGTGAGTGTACCTGGCCCCATAATTCTAAGTGCTTCATCCCAGCTTAAATGGTGTGCTTGACTGTAAACATCGATCGCTTGGTTAAACATATTGGTAAAGCTAAAACCAACTGCTTTCATCACCATAAAGGCCATGAAGGTTGCACCGCTGAGTAACATCACCGCCTTAATGATTTGTACCCATGTGGTGGCCAACATTCCACCAAACATGACATAGGCCATCATCAATAGACCAACGATCACCACCGCAAGATTATAGTTCAAACCAAATAACAGTTTGATCAACTGACCTGCACCCACCATTTGAGCAATCAGATAGAAAGCCACCACCACCAATGAGCTAATGGCTGCCAAAGTACGGACTGGCTTCTCTTCCAAGCGGAATGAAACCACATCAGATAGATTATATTTACCTAAGTTACGCAAACGCTCAGCCACCAAGAATAAAACAATCGGCCAACCAACCATAAAACCGAGCGAGTACAACAGACCATCAAAGCCTGACATAAAGACGAGCGCAGAAATACCCAAGAATGATGCAGCAGACATATAGTCGCCTGCAATCGCTAAGCCATTTTGGAAGCCACTAATGCCCCCACCTGCGGTATAGAAATCTTGCGTAGATTGAGTTTTTTTAGCGGCCCATTTGGTGATCAATAGAGTTAAACCCACAAAGATCATGAACATGATGATCGCATGCCAGTTGGTCGCTTGTTGCTCTGCTGCACCGAGATCAGGCCCAGCCAATGCAATACTTGAACAACACATGCTGGTCAGTGCCAAGAGTGTCGCTTTAAATGATGTCCCTTTCATCTCAGTGCTTCCCTTTTTCATGTGCAATCGCCTCAACTTCCTTGAGTGCCTCTTCATTGAGTTGGTCAAGCTTATTATTGGCAATGTAGGAATACACACCACATAATAAAAACGACAACACGATAATGCTTAAACCGAGAGGAATGCCCCAAGTCGTGACACCACCACTAAATGAGCTTGCTAGAAATTCTTTGTTGTAGCCAACCAAAAGCATAAAGCCAACGTAGATAAACAACATGATTGCTGTTAGCGTCCAACTTAAAATACTTTTCCTTCTCACCATTTCTTTAAACTTTGGATTTTGTAGAATCTGCTCTACTTGTGAATCATCCATAATCAACTCCTTATTTTTGTGTCCAACCATGGACCCCTTTTTCTCTATGGGATTCTTCACTATCCAACTTAGCAAGTTTATGATGATGCCGTAACTTAGACTTTGGTCGTTACAAGCAGAACTGTACGCTTCACTATGCCCACGCTTCGGGTATGATAAAAAATGGAATTGATCACGTGAGCAATATGAATAGCTGGCTTATTCTTGGCATACTCGCGCTTTATATCGCGCTGTTATTTGGCTGTGCATTTTTTGGAGAAAAACATGCCAGTCGACTCAGTACGCGTGGTCGCATGTTGCTGTTCAGCTTAACCTTAGGTGTATATTGCTCATCTTGGACATTTTATGGAGCAACTGGCGCAGCGGTTCGTGAAGGTGTGTTGTTCTTACCTATTTATCTCGGTCCATTGCTATTTCTTTGGTTTGGTTATGATATTTGGAAGCGTTTAGGTCGTATTCGCCAATACCACTCGATTTCATCGATTGCCGATTTTATTGCTGCCCGTTACGGCAAAAGTGGCAGCTTGGCCGCCCTTGTAACCATTTTGGCTGTGATTGCAATTGTGCCCTATCTGGCACTCCAGCTACATGCGATTGCACTCAGTGCTGCGGTGATTCTTGATCAAAACGCCAATATACATACCACCACCAATAGCGTTCTGATGTTAACTGCGGTACTTGCAATTTTGGCGATGATTTTTGGCACACGACATATTGCTAACACCGAACAACACGGTGGTCTGATGCTGGCAGTCGCATTTGAGTCCTTCGTAAAACTGTTTGCATTACTCTGTGTAGCAGGATTTTTCTTATTACAATCGCCTGAGAATATTAAACAAGTCAGCAATGACGTCTCGGAGCATTTTTATAATTTACAACAACTCGGTGTACCCGAAACCTTTTGGGTGCAAACCTTACTCGCTGCACTGGCGATGATCTGTTTACCTCGCCAATTTCATGTCGCTGTGGTTGAACTCCGCGATGAGAAACATATTCGTGGTGCAAGACATTGGTTTGCGGCTTATTTAATTCTCACCATAATCGCCATCATTCCAATCGCCAGTTGGGCACTACATGCACTTCCTGAATCCCTTGGCTCTTCTGATATTGCCGTTTTAGCACTACCACTCAGCTACCAACAAGATTGGTTAGCATTATTGGCATTTTTGGGTGGTTTTTCTGCTTCAACTGGCATGCTATTAGTTTCATCAGTGGCACTTTCGATCATGCTCAGCAACGACTTGATCATGCCTGCGCTATGGCGCTTCAAAATTATTTCTCGACATGACCGACAGTTACCTAAAGTGCTCAAACTAACACGGCGAATCAGCATCCTGAGCGTCATGTTATTGGGTTTCTTATTTTTTAATTTCTTTAATGATATTAATCAGCTTTCGGTCTTCGGTCTGCTGGCATTTAGTGCTGTTGCACAGTTCGCACCCGCCCTCATTGGCGGACTATATTGGCGTGGGGCAAGCCGACAAGGGGTTTATGTCGGTCTGATTGTCGGTTTTGTAATGTGGAGCTACACGCTGCTTTTTCCGACTTTGCTGCGCAGCTTACCTGAACATTATCAAAACTTTGCACAACATATTTTGTTATTCGGGCCATTTGATATACATGGCTTACGTCCAGAAGCACTGCTCGGCTTTGAATCTTTTGCGCCGCTTACCCATGGTGTGCTTTGGTCTTTGGGTCTCAACCTTGTCTTATATATTTGGATCTCGCGTCTTTATCGTCCCAGTGTTGCAGAACAGATTCAGGCAGAAAGCTTTTTTTATTATGAAAGCAAACCACTTCCCTCAGCACAATCTGCGGCTGATCTGACGGATTTACATCAAAATGCAGCCCGCCTAAAAGTCGGTGACTTATTGGCTTTGGCGAAACGGATCACAGGCGAAAGACCAACGACCCAAGCGTTTCAACAATTCTCTGAACAAAATCATGTACTTCTAAATGAAAATCATGTTGCCAATGGCATGTGGTGGCGCTTTACTGAGCAATATCTTGCAGGGATTATTGGAGCAGCTTCTGCACGTACCTTGCTGACCACGGCCATGATCAATAATGGCTTAGCTTTAGGGCAAGTCGCCAACATTTTAGACCAAGCCTCGCAATGGCAACGTTTTAACCAAAACTTACTGATGACCATGATTGATCACATGACCCAAGGTGTGAGTGTAGTTGATAAGAATATGTGCTTGGTGGCATGGAACAATCAATATCTAAAACTGTTTGATTACCCTAAAGATCTGGTTTATGTCGGCTGTCCAATTGCAGATCTAATTCGCTATAACGCTGAACGTGGAGAATGTGGACCGGGTTCAGTAGAAGAACATGTCCGCAAACGGATTCACTGGATGAAAGTCGGCAGTGCACATGAGTTTGAACGTATTCGTAAAGATGGCTTGGTCATCCAAATGCGGGGCAACCCGATTAAAGGCGGCGGTTTTGTCACAACTTTTGCAGACATCACCGCGTTCCGTACTAATGAAGCTGTGTTAGAAGAACGTGTCCACGATCGCACACAACAACTGGCAGATGCGCTCACTGAACAACAGTTGGCATTGGAACAAGCTGATAAAGCCAATCAATCCAAAAGCCGCTTTCTTGCTGCAGCCAGCCATGATTTATTGCAACCAATGCACGCTGCACGATTGTTTAGTACTGCACTGGAACAAAGCATACATTCGTCTGAAGATCAACAAACCTTACAACAGCTTGATCGTGCACTATATGGTGCAGAAAGCATGTTATCCGCGTTGTTAGATATTGCGCGTTTGGAAGGGGGCACCATTCAGCCAAAACGACAAGCTTATGCATTGCATGATTTGCTCAATGACCTTGAATTACAGTTCAAATCGATTGCGGCCCAACGCGATATTCAATTTAAAGTCCATGACACCAAGTTTTGGGTCGATACTGACCCACAATGGATGCGACGAATTATTCAAAATTTTGTCAGCAATGCGCTCCGCTATACCGCTCAGGGTCGCGTTGTGGTGGGCGTATTACGCTCCGCACAACGACCGAATCATATCCGGATCGGGGTTTGGGATACTGGGCCGGGCATAAACGAGCAACAACGGGTTAAACTGTTCCAAGAATTTGAGCGTTGCGGGCACACCTCGCCTTGGGGAGAGCAAGGTCTTGGGCTGGGGCTGGCGATCGTACAACGCATGACCCATCTCTTAGATTTCCCTGTCCATGTACATTCCGAATTGGGCAAAGGCTCCTGCTTTATGATTGAAGTGCCGTTGACTGCAGCCACAAAGATACATACATCTGTCGTACCAACCACAGCACTACAACACACGGCTTATAAAGTTCTTTGTCTGGACAATGATGAAACTATTTTAGACGGAATGCGAACTTTACTCAGTAAATGGGGCTATCAAGTTTTCACCGCAACCGAACCGAAAGAAGCGCTACAACTCATCACACAGCATGATATTCAAGTCTGGTTGATTGATCAGCATTTAAATCATGATCAACGAGGTTTAGATTTTATTGAGCAACATCGGCCCGCACATGTTCCTGTGGCACTGATCACGGCGGATTCAGATCCTGAATTGCCACAACGACTGAAAAAACAGAATATTATACTGCTCAAAAAGCCACTCAAACCCGCAGGTTTACGCGCTTGGTTGTCAGGTTTAAAAATCTTGCCGATGTAATAAACTGCTTTCATCATTATTCATACCCTCCTTGTATTTCTTCACTGGGAGAATGAGGAACGATTGAAGTTCCGCAAGGAGATTTGTGAAAGAAGTCGAATAAATAGCATAATATTTTGAAACATAGGCAAAAACCATCAAAAACCTGCACTTTGGTTGCTAAAAAATTGACCGAAGTGCTCAAATAGTTTTTGACTATGGCAAAAAAGTCCACTTACATTAGTGAACGATTGTACACTTACTTACAATTTTATAAAATATTGTTTTTATTACCATTTTATATCAAAAATTGCCATATAAGACTTTAGTCGTATTCTACTTGCTTTCTGAATAAAGCATAAATTTATGCGAATCAATAGAAACCTATTTGCACGTCTTTAGGATTTCTCACAATAATACCGCCAGAAAGGATATTGATCATGAATAGCCCCCAGCTTAGCTCTGAACATCGCTCGCAACAGTTTTATCGTCAATACAGCGCCAATGCACTCTTACCACAACTCAACTGGCAAACTATCTTTGCTCAAAACAAATTAAATGATACCCACTTACGCGCATTGAATACGCTGTATCAAGCGGCTGTTCCTCTGGCTTTAAATGTTTTCGATGAGCTGCATTTTGATGTATTCGCACCTGCTGCTTATCAGCCACAGGGTTTAGGTTTATTTGAAAAATTAGCCCAACAAGAAGAAATTTTCTTAAAAGCACTCGAAACTGAGTCATCTCATCTAGATCAAGATACTCGCCATCAAATGTGGAGCATGTTGTTACGCGGTGGTGCGGTACTGGTCTTTAAAGCGTGGCTGGGTCATGTAAAAGCAGGTGAAAATCAGCTTGATCGAACTCAATTTGATGAACTTTCAGATTTGCTTTTTATCAAAACACGTCCTGAAAATTTAGCGCAGCGCTTAAAAATTGAGAGTGATGCTGAAATTGAACATATTTTTTTAATGTATGAAAATGACGTCTTTTTAGATCACTTTAATAGTCTAGAAACCGCCGCATTATTTGTTGATTTAGGCGTATATGATGCTGCGTTCTTGAGTTTACGTGATGACCGTGTAGCAGAATATCTTAAAGCCGAAGGTTATGTCACTCAAGAGCAGATTGATGATTTGCAATGTGCATTAAACCCGCTGTATTGCGATAGTTTAATGCCAAAACAAGATTGTTTGGCTTAATGCAAAATCAAACAAGGTGGAAAGTCCACCTTGTTTTTTTGTTGCTTAGAACTTCATGCTCATACGCATCCAGTAATTCCGTCCAATATTATTAAACTGTTCACTGGCGCCATATCCAAACATGGACGCACCCGCTTTATTGAGATGTTCGGTGTAGGTCTTATCCAAGACATTATCGACACCAACTGACACATCAACAGTATCTGTTAACTTATATGTCCCATTCAAAGCCAAAGTATCGAACGCTTTACTTGGATTCATATCATAGCCAACCACATTGCCTTCATTTAGGCTAATACGATTTTGTTTAGCAACCACACGCCACAATAGCCCTAAACTATATTTCTCCTCGACATAACGAAGGTTAATACGTCCTTCTAAAGGTGCAATTTGCGGTAAAGCACGATCATCAGAGGTATTTTTACCCCAAGCGTACATCGTTGAAACATCTGCTTGAACCTGATCATTAAACTGATAACCCACGCCTGCTTCAGCACCTGCAATGGTTGCATCAACATTCCGCGCCAAAGGTTTCCGCTTATCAGGCGTATGATATTCAAGCAAAATAAAGTCTTTAATTAAACCTGCATAAGCAGAAGCCCATGTATTCCATGCGCCATGTTCAGCCTGAAAACCAATATCGAATTGGGCTGTACGTTCACTTTTCAGATTGTCTAAATTATCAATCATACGATAAGTGGTGACACCCATCATATCCGTTGTCCCCACCCCACGATCTGTTGAAGTACTATACAACTCCCAAAAATCAGGAGTTCGTTCAACATAGCCCACGCCTGCATAGCTTTTCACACCATGTTCAGGAAACGCTTTTTCAATACGGATAAAGCCACTTGGTACGGTATCCTTGCGGTTTTTACCATTTTGAAGTTGATCAATTTTGACTTGATCAACACGCGCACCTGCAACTAATTTTTGATCGGCATCAACGTTATAAGTCCATTCAGTAAACGCACCATAAGACTGGAACTTTAGATCTTCAGCATAAGGGGAACTCATTTTAGGCATGGCATACATCACCATGTCACCACCATGCTTGTTATGCTGGCTATCCAACCCTGAAACCACGCTGAATTTATCCCAATCTGTCGTGACCGCCAAACGGGTATTTAACGTACGGCGATCGACACGCATCGACATCTTATTCGGTACCATCATCTGCATGCCGTGCATATTCATATTGGTCATCGGCGGAGTACGTAAACTAAAATTATCCATGATGTGATCGTTATAGCTATAGTCCACTTGTGCTTGGACTTTTTTAATCACGTTGTTCAGATTTTTCTGCTCGGCATGTAAGCTCAAACTTTCACGTTTAAATTGCGCGCCATCCATACCACGACCGGCATAGGCAGCTTCACCATCGCCTTTGCCTGCACGAAGTTCTAACCAAGCATCCTCAGTCGGTTTCCAGCCTAAGGCAAGATCAGCACCCCAGCGTTCCCAGTTGGAGTGAACATTTTTCCCGTCACCATCTTGATAATCATCCGCCACAGAACGATTGGCATTCAAACGTGCATATTTCGTTTCATCACCAATTGCAGTTTCAACATTATGATCTAAACGTCCATAAGAACCGACCAATACACTGGCTTGACCACGATAGGGTTGATCTTTGCTTAGGTTTTCAGGCTGACGTTCAAAAATCACCGTGGCAGCAGAGCCAGGCGTTGCATATTGAACCGTTTGCGGCCCTTTAATCACCGTAATTTGGTCAAAACTTTCAGGTTGAATATAAGAGGTCGGTGCATCCATACGTGATGGACAAGCACCTAGGTTTTCACTGCCATCCACCAACATTTTAATACGCGAACCAAACATGCCACGGAAGGTAACATCGCCGTTGCTGCCTCCATTTTTAATGGCACTGAATCCCATAATGCTTTGTAAATAATCTGCACCATCGGTTGCAGGTACAGGCTGAATCGGTTGCTTAGGATCGGCTTGAATGACCAATCCATTGCTCTGATTGGGTTGTTGTGCAGTGATGACGATCGGTGCAAGAACAACTTGAGCAGATTGTTGCGTTGATTGAGTTTCCGTACTTGCCCACACCATCGCGGTATTTGAGACAGCAAGCATCGCAACCATGAGCGGTTGTAATAAAAATTTAGGCTGAGCCATAAGAGCTTTCCTTAAAACATAAACACGGCTTGAGTTTGCAAAATCAAATTTACAAACTCTCGTAGGGGCGAATTGGATTCACCCTATTTAAAAAGCAATGATTTATGCAAAGTGTGGCGGGGCTCGCCCTTGGGGCAATAAAAACAGTTGTTGTAGCGCAAAATAAACATGTCTAAAGGCATGTTGATAGGCCACTAAACGGATCTGAATCCGAACCAAGACCTCTTTAATCCCAAGCTCAGGCGGCAGGATCAAATTGGCATAGACGGTACAATACTGACATTGATGATTCGGATCATGATGATCATGTTGCGGCATCGAAACTTGAGTATGTTCAAGCTGATGTGGGTGATGATGCGAAGAATGTACGGCTTGGCTTAATAGGACTTGTATTTTAGGTAATAGCAAAGCTTGAGTAATGGTTTCACACACAGGTGCGATTTGATATTGCTTCGGGAGTAATGGCTGCAAAAATACCGCGATCTGTAAACAGACCGCGGCGAATGCAAACAGGAAACCACAACGAAACAAAGTAAAAATCTCCCCTACCCCCTCTTTACTAAAGAGGGGAACTCTATTTTGACTTAACGTTTAACTGCCACTTTCTCTTTTTCACGCTGGCGAACCAATTTTTCCACTTTTTCACGGGCACGTTGGCGTTTTAATGGCGATAAATAATCCACAAAAAGTTTGCCATTTAAGTGATCCATTTCATGTTGGATGCAAACAGCGAGAAGTTCGTCAGCTTCTAACTCAAATGCTTGACCTTCAAGGTTAATTGCTTCGATTTTTACGCGTGACGGACGCTCAACTTTGTCGTATATTTGAGGCACGGAGAGACAGCCTTCTTCATAAGGCTGAGTATCTACAGTCAGCGGAGTGACTTTGGGGTTAATGAACACCATCGGTTGGTTTTTCTCTTCAGAGATGTCCATAACAATAAGCTGAATATGATGATCAACCTGAGATGCCGCTAAACCTATACCCGGTGCCTCGTACATGGTTTCAAGCATATCTGCTGCAAGCTGACGAATATCATCAGTGACTTCTTCGACTGGCTTGGCAATGGTGCGAAGGCGGGGATCAGGAAAACTTAGAATAGGTAATAAGGCCATACTGACATCCTCAACTTATGCCGTTGATCAGAAAACCGACTGAAGGGAATGCTTGATCAAAAAAAAATGTGGGTAATGTCGTTATTATAACGCAACTACGCACATAATTTTTAGGAATTATGATAATGAAAAAGGTTTTAAACGGCATACACTCATTTCATGCCTTGGGGTTAAAAAAACAACTGATTGCCGTGGCAATTTGCGCGGGATTGGGGATGAGCGTCAATATCGCACATGCTGCAAGTCCAAACGTTAGCCCTCCTGCTGTCAAAGCAGGTGCACCCCATGTTTATGTGGTGAAAAAAGGTGACACACTTTGGGATATCTCAGGCAAGTTTTTAAGCAAACCTTGGCGCTGGCCAGAAATTTGGGCAAGCAATAAACACGTGAAAAACCCACACTGGATTTATCCAGGTGATCGTCTGTTATTGTGCACATTGAACGGCAAACCTTTAATTGGCAAAGATGAGGGCGATGGCTGTGCTGGGATTATTCGTCGCCACAGTGGCAATATCTCAACCTTACGTCCACAGGTTCGTGTTGAAGCTCTAAATAATAGTGTTCCCGTGATTCCACTGGCGCATATTCAACAATGGTTAGAACGCACCTCGATTCTTCCAGTAGACACCATTGCTCATACCCCATACATTTTGGGTACAGCTGACAAACGCGTCCTTGCAGGTAAAGGTCAAAGTGTCTATGTCCGTGGTAAAGGACTAGAAAATGGTCAGCGCTATGGCGTATTCCGCGAAGGCGAACCCTACATCATTGTTGATGAGCACGGTAAAAAGCAGAACCTCGGCATCGAACTCACTCAAGTGGCTTCAGGTGTTGCCATTCGCAATGAAAATGACATCACCACAGTTGAATTAACCGATAGCTACAATGGTGAAGTGCGTCGTGGCGATCGTGTCATGGCTGAACAAGATGCGATGTTGCCGACATTGTTCTATCCAACAGATGCAAATCAAGTCAAAGATGGCGGTAAAATCATTCGTGTCATGGGTTCAATTGGGACTGCTGCTAAAAATGGTGTCGTCACCGTTGACCGTGGTACAAATGATGGCATTGAAATCGGACAAGTATTTCATGCTTATCAAGACGGCGAAACCGTCAAAGATCCTAAAACCAAAGAAACGGTTAAATTACCTGGGCAATATGTGGGTAATGTCATGATTTTTAAGAGCTTTGATCGGCTTAGTTATGCCTATGTACTTGAAAGCGATTTACCAATTAAAGTCGGTTCAAACATCAAACCGCCTCGTCTTGAAGACTAGTTGATGACTGAGCACTGATCTGAAATGTTGAATCAACTATCACCTCATCACTACCACACTGTGTTGTTGTGGTATTTGGTTCAACATTCGCTTTCTAGTTTCAAAAAAGTCATCCACTATTTTGGGGATTGTGAACAAGCGACCCAAGCAGATCGCTTTTCGGAATGGCAACAACTCGGCTTACATGCCAATCACTTAAAACGCGTAGAAACATTCCAAACAACTCAAGGGCGACAACAGTTTGAACAACTGGTTCAACTGATTTGTCAACATAGCGATTTTATTCTAACTCCTGACGATATCGGCTATCCCACCCAACTTTTACCTTATGCTGATCATCCACCGATTTTATTTGGACAAGGTCAAGCGCACGCGCTATTACAACCACAAATTGCCATGGTTGGCAGCCGAAAGCCCAGTCCACATGGGCGGCAAGTCGCATATGATTTTGCCTATTATTTAAGTGAAAAAGGTTTTTATATTAGCAGTGGCTTAGCACATGGCATCGACCAAGCCGCGCATCAAGGGGGTCTCACCCATCAGCGCACCATTGCCGTCGTCGGCACAGGTTTAGATACCGTTTATCCAGCACAAAACAAACAACTGGCGCAACAGATTATTCAGTCAGGTGCGATTGTGACCGAATTTCTACCCACCACAATGCCTTTACAACAACACTTTCCAAGGCGTAACCGTATCGTCAGTGGTTTAAGTCTCGGTGTGGTCGTGGTAGAAGCTGCATTAAAAAGTGGTTCTCTGATCACCGCAAACGAGGCGGCTCATCAAGGCAAGATGGTCTTTGCGATTCCCGGACATATTTATAGTGAGCACCATCAAGGCTGCCACCAACTGATTCGTGAAGGCGCGATTTTGGTCGACCATCCAGAACAAGTGATTGAAGATTTGGCTTTGCCCACCCAATGGCAAGCACAACAGCAACACGCTGAAAAACCGAACACCACCACACCGAATCTCCCTTCTCATTTGATCGGACTCTATCAACGCTTAGACTGGGTCGGACAAGACTTAGATCAACTTGCTCAAGCCAACCAAGCTGCAATTTCAGAGTTAACAGCGCAATTGATGGAACTTGAGTTATTAGGTTTATGCACACAACAAGCTGGACGCTATTTACGTTGTCGCCCAATGCTTTAAACTAAGCTTCTCTTATTAACACTCTGCACACCTCACATGATAACGTCCTCAATCTCTGAAGCCGCTCAGCTCCTCAAACAAGGTCAAGTACTGGCATATCCGACAGAAGCTGTTTGGGGATTGGGCTGTGATCCATTCAATGAGCAAGCTTTTCAACAGATTCTTGAACTCAAACATCGCCCAATCGAAAAAGGCGTAATTTTACTGGCGGGGAAAGTCGCACAAGTCGAACATTTATTACAAAGTTTGACTCCCAAAATACGTCAGCAAGTGATCAACAGTTGGTCTAACCGCACACCAGTTGAGCGCGCAACCACCTGGTTACTGCCTGCTGATCAACAGATTCCAACATGGATTCAAGGGCAACACCCTTTGGTTGCTGTGCGTGTCACCACCCATCCATTGTGTGTCGAACTATGCAATGCTTTTGGTGGTTTTATTGTCTCAACCAGTGCCAATCCCGCAGGTTTAACCCCTGCACATCGTTTAGAACAGGCGCAAGGCTATTTTGGTTCTGCATTGCATTATCTCGACGGTGCTTTGGGACAAAGCCAAGAACCGAGTCGAATCTTAAATGCGCTCACAGGCGAAGTGATTCGGGCATAAAACAACGGATAAAATGAGCCAAAATGCAGACAAAAAAAAGCTCAGTTATATAGGGATAACTGAGCATAAAAAGGATGTGTATAATCACATCCAGAGGGTTCACAAATTCGGCAAGCAATCTAAACACTAAAATGTATCAATTTGCTTCTGTGCTTATTATGGATCAATCATCTCATTTATACAAATATATTATTTGCCGTGCAAAAAAGGTGAAAAGCGTACCAATTTTGTCACTTCTATATTTTTAATAAAATTATATTTCTATTTTTATTCAGCTTTTTTTTGATCACAAATTTAGCATTTCTTCAAAATATACGTTTAATATCAAATAGAAAGAATTGTCTTCATATCTATTATTTTGCGCGTTTGTCTATTTTTTAAACAAACACGCATTTTAAATACATCTTAAATCGTCGGCTTTAACACTCGGGATGATAATTTCACGGTTTTTTTCTGTGCCATCACAATACCTGCAAGAATCATCGCCCCTCCAACAGTATGATAAATCGTCCAGCTTTCTGCGAGCCAAAAACTGGCAATAATGGCAGTAAACACTGGCATCAAATTCATAAAAATACTGGTTCGGTTTGGACCGATCGATTGCACAGCAAGCATCCATAATAATGGCGCAATCAATGATGGGAACATGCCTGCATACAATACACTTGCGGCATTGTCAGCATTGATACGGTCTAGCCCAAACCACAGTAAAAATGGCAGGTGGTACAACAACGCAAATGCAATTTGTACATATAAACTGGTCATTAAGGGCAATTGCAGTTGCCATTTTTTCAGGAATACACCATAGAAAGCATAGAAACCAACGGCAACGACCATCACCGCATCGCCCCAGTGCCCGCCTTGGGCAAATAAACTGGAAATATGCCCTTGGCTCATGACATAAATCAAACCTGCAAATGACAACAGACTACCGAAGATCGCAAAACGATTCGGTCGATCTTTCAAAATCAGATACGAAATAAATATGGTAAATATAGGGACAAAAGCATTCACAATGCCCATATTGGTGGCAGTGGTATAATGTGCGGCGGTATAAGACAAGCCTTGGTATAACACCATACCAAATGCACTCAATATGGCTAACTTACCGATCAATGGACGAATTAAAGCGCGTTGCTGCCAAACTTTCGGCAACATAAATGGCGTCAAAATAAGAAAAGCCACAAACCAACGATAAAAACTAATACTGACAGGTGAAATCAGGTCAGCCACATAACGGGTCACCACAATATTCAGTGACCAAATTAAGACCGCTATCAATGGCAGCACAAATGCCCATTTTTGATATTTTGTTAACTGACCCATGACCTTTCTCACAATATTTCAGCAATGTGAGTATTGTGAAAGATGTCCAAATTAATTGAAATATCGTATTTCAGACATTTATATCGCAGTTACGACATCCTTTAGAATAGCTCCCAAGCACGCATCGCGTGTTCAACCACTTTGTGCAACTGTGCGACGCTTGCCCCATCTCTTGCTTGTATGGTTAAACCTTGTAAAACCGTTGCGTAGAAATCTGCCATTTCTGCTAATGGGGCTATTGCTTTCAAATCACCATCAGAAACACCTTGCTGTAAACGTTGCAACATTTTTTGTTTGGTTTTCAATCGCTTTTCAAGAATATTGTGTTGTATCGCTTGGGTATTATCAGAACAATTCATGGTTGCAACCACCAACATACAGCCTGAAGGTTTATCGGGTTGCGCTAGACGTTGTACATTGTCATAAAGAAAAAGTTCAAAAGCCACCTTTGCGGTTTTGGCTTCTAAAAAAATTGCTTCAATTGGACAAGCTTCATGGGCGAGATAGTAATCAATGCATTTATAGAATAGCCCTGTTTTATCGCCAAAACTACTATAGAGGCTCGGAGCTGTAATCGTTAAAGCCTGAGTTAAATCGCTAATCGAAGTTGCTTCGTAGCCATGTTCCCAAAATAACAACATCGCCGTTTCTAAAGCCTGTTGCTCATCAAAACACTTTGGGCGTCCACGCTTCTTTTTTAGCGCGTCATCACAAGGTGACGGCAGAGACATATCTGGATGAGTCATAAGGGTCACAAATATTTTTATAACGTTCACTATAAAATAATTGACTGATTGGCTTTTATCAACTATTTTATTTTTTAACGATCGTTATAAAACATTATTCTTTTTCAAATTTTATTGTTATCTTACTAACAATAAAGGAATTTTTATGGAAAACTCCCTTTCTAGTGAAATACCCCCCATTCAGTCAAGCCAAACACAAGGCAATTGGTTTGCACTTCTATCCGTGACCCTCAGTGCTTTTGCCTTGGTCACAGGTGAGTTTCTTGCCGTTGGGGTACTGAATGAAATCGCGCGTGATTTTCAGATTTCTGTGGGCACAGCAGGTCTCACCGTTTCTTTAACTGCGGTTGTCGGGATGTTTGCAGCAGTACTCATTCCTGTGTCTGCCAAAACACTAGATCGGCGGCCGCTGTTACTAATGTTAACCTTATTGATGATTCTCGCGAATTTCATCACGGCATTTGCACCAAATTTCACGCTTTTACTGCTCGGACGAATTATTTTAGGGATTGCGATTGGTGGCTTTTGGGCAACCGCAGTTGCTTTGAGTGGTCGTCTTGCCCCACCACATTTACCTATTGCCAAAGCAACTGCATGGGTCGCGTTCGGTGTCACGCTGGCGAGCGTACTGGGTGTGCCAATGGGTACGTGGCTCGCGCAATATAATGGATGGCGTACATCTTTTACAGTCATTTCATTAATGGGAATTTTGCTTTTTATCTTCCAATACTTGTACCTACCTCAATTAAAACCATCCTCTTCGCTACGCTGGAAAGAACTCCCAATCCTCGTACAACATCCCGCTGCTCGTAAAGGACTGATTATTTTTATCTTTATGGGTTTTGCACACTTTGCCGTTTATAGTTATTTTTCTGCCTTTTTTAAGCACCAGATTGACTTTTCTGACGGCCTGATTAGCCGTTTACTTCTGGTATATGGAATTGCAGGAATTTTTGGCAATATCTTTGCGGGTTATCTCGGACAAATCAATATTCGCTATACTTTTGCAGTCAGTGGCGTTGCCTTCTTTTTGGCATTTTTAAGTCTCCCTATGTTTGGCACACATATCATGGTCGCGATCGTACTGACGGCGTTGTGGGGCTTTGCCTATGGCATCATCCCAACGGCGGTAAATATCTGGATGTTTACTCATGCACCTGAAGCAGTGGAAAAAGGTATGCCGATGGTGACATTGACCTTCTTAATTTTGATTGCTTTAGGCAGTATGTTTGGCGGAATCATTGTCGATCATTTTGACGGCACGATCTTGTTTTTTGCTATGCTCCCGCTAGTACTCTGTTCTCTGGTATTGATTTTTACCCTCGCACGCGGTTTAAATAATCCTAAACTCACCTGCGAAAATTAACATGAGCGTCCCCAATGAAGCATGATGTCTCTGCACAACTTCCCTTTCTGAATGGTATCGAAGTACATGAATTTCTTTATCAAAAAGACGATGTTGTCAATCCTCATACTTCACTTTGGGGTGACTTTAATTTTAGTTTAAACGGTACTTTAGAATTTGACATTGAAGGAAAGTACTATTTATCACCACCCAGTTATGGGCTTTGGCTACCACCGCGTACTGAACACCAATCTTTGCCTGTTGAACACGAAATTCATTATATTTGTATTCGGATACACCCTAAATTCGGGCAGTTTTTAGGCAATAGCTGTCGTTGCTTTAGTATCCAACCTTTTTTTCGTGCTTTGATCGTGCAGATTTTAGAACAACAAAAACAAGCGGCGCAGCCTGAATACCTTGAACATTTATTGCAAGTTTTATTTGATCAACTCAAACAAGCCCCTGCCCATTCGCACTATTTGCCACAAAGTAGCCACCCGATTTTGGCACCGATTTTAGAAAAATTATCTGATCCTGATTTATTCAACATCAGCCTACAGCAAATTTTACAGAACTTCTCTGTCAGCGAGCGTCATGTACTACGCTTGAGCCAACAAGAATTACAACTCTCATTATCCGAATGGCGTAATCGAGCGAAAATCATTTTCGCCATTCACCAAATCCGCCAAGGCATGACCATTAAACAACTGGCCTTTGCATTGGGTTATCACCATAGTTCGAGCTTTATCGAATTTTTTAAACGCTATACGGGGCAAACGCCGATTCAACTTAAAAATGCGACGATATAAATATTATTTGTATGTATTCATATCAATAGCATTGCACTCTAAAAGATTAGCAGTTAAAACAAACAAGTGATTTCACAACAACAAATTAGGACATACTCCATGAGCCAATCGGTTTATCACATCCCTGTTCAGGATATCAAAGGTCAAGACGTTGATCTCGATCAGTATCAAGGCAAAGTTCTACTGATTGTTAACGTTGCTTCAAAGTGTGGTTTAACACCACAATATGAAGGGTTAGAAAAACTCTATCAAGCAAAAAAAGAGCAAGGTTTAGAAATTTTAGGCTTCCCTGCCAATAATTTCTTAGAACAAGAACCGGGTTCAAATGATGAAATCCAACAATTCTGCTCACTCAACTATGATGTGCATTTCCCATTATTTGCCAAGATATCAGTCGCGGGCGATGATAAACATCCTTTGTACCAGACCTTAACCCAAGCGATACCAGAACGTACTGGCGAAGGCCCTTGGTGGAAAGATCTGGTTGATTATGGTCTAACACCAAATAATCCACCTGAAGTATTATGGAATTTTGAAAAATTCTTAGTCAATAAGAATGGTGAGATCGTGGCTCGTTTTGCGCCAGATATTACTGCAGATGATGAGCGTATCGTGACTGCAATTGAAGCTGAATTGGCAAAGTAAATTAAAAAAACCAAAGGGAGGGATCATGTTGCGTTCCTTCTCTTTTTCACAAGTAAAACGCTCCCCTTGTTATTTTATTTGTTTGACTAAAATGTTAATGAATTGCAAAAATCACATTTTTCTTCATACTTTCTCATTATAGTGACGATCTTCTCATATTTTGGTGCAGTTCAGCCACGATGAAAAATCTAGCCATCAAAGCCATTTTCTCTGCAACAGTAGTTGTTACTGCATTCGCGTTCGTCGGTTGTGATCAAGTGCCTCAAGAAAACCATCAAGTTGCTGAACCAAACACTGAGTTTGACTCAAACATCAGTACCGATGATGCCAATACAACAACACCGCAGGATATTCAAAAGCTAAGCAGTGGCAACCTATTTAATATGGTACGTGATGTAGCACAACTACAGCTAAAAACTGATGATTATACGGCTCTGCTCAAAAGCTCCCAAAACCAGCTTGAGCAAGCGATTCAAGAAAAGAATACCCAGCAACTGCAAAATGCAACGACAGATCTCAAACAAAATTTGCATGCTTTACACGATACCTTACAAGCACTTCAACTAAAGAGTCATGAAGTCGATCAAATTCGTCAGAGTCTACTTAATGCAAATCAACAACTTTTAAAAATGCCACTCCTTCATGGTCAACTGGATATTAGCCAATTAGACCTTGAAAAAATTGAGCAGCAATTCAATCGTATTCAAATGGATATGCTTAAACTGGCAACACTTATATTAGGAAAAACGGATACTGAAACTCAGACAGACATCTAAATCTGCATTGTTTGCATCTGATAAGCGGGTTTAGCAACATCATTCGATGCATGTTGAACATTTGATAAGTGCAAACCATGTTGTGTCATCTGTTTATATTTTATGAGTTCGGCATTGAGTTGAATGACACGTTGTTTTAATTCAATCGACATAAACTGATCTGACTGTGCCAGAGCAACCCAGCCCGCTTGTACTCTACGCTTAGGATTTTCATAAGCAAGTTGTTGTTGCATCCATTGATGCAATTTCAATGCACGTTGATAAGCTTCAAATTTATACGCAAATAAAGTCGTGGAAATCACCGCTTCAGGTATTTTACCCATCAGCTTCATCTCAATTTGTCGAAGTTGATACGCATATAAATCAACGCGATATTTTAATAGGTTTTGATTAAACCATTCGGCAAAATCAATGAGTAAGTCCATTATCTGATTGCACTGTGCAACCAATTGTTGTTTTTCTTGCAACGGCTTTGCTTGCTCAACTTTCTGCACGCGCCAAGTACGATAAACAGCGAATCCGCCGACAACAAAAGCACCGATAGACCCCGAAACAAGTCCTCCAATCGCAGCGCCGATCGCCAAACTATTTTTGATCACGGAGTTCGATTGTTTATAAGCTAAATATGGACGAGAAACTGGCTGAGCTTGTGAGGCAGAAAAATTACGATACACCGCAAAGCCTGTATTCATCAGTGGAATTGAAACAAAGTCATCAACACCAACCACATGTTGCAAACTGGTTTGGGCGGTGCGTTGCACGGACTCATAACTCAATGCCAGATCAGCAAAAACAGAAGCATATTTCTCTTGCAGATGCGCCAATTCAATATTCACAATAATCGCAATATGCGGATGGCTTTTTGCAAAGGACTCTACTGCATCCGATGCTAAAGTACACTTCACCTGCATCGGTGTACCATCTACAATCAAGTCAAAACCTGCTAAGTGAGCGTGTTCTGCAAACTCAATCGTATGTCCCTGCTGGCTTAGGTTATAGGCGACTTGTTGCTTTGCCAAATAAGAGGATAAGCGTGTCAGAGCTGCATCATGATCATCATCAGGCGCTGGAATTTGTTTTAGATTATAAAAAGCATCAGGATGACCTTTAGACGCGGTGACCAAAGCATCCAAAACTAAGGGATTGATGTGTAAATAGTTCCAGATAAAACCCAGACGATAATGCGCAGGATGAATACCACTGACCAGTTTTAAGTCTCGACCTGTTAAAATTTTCTGCAAAGCATCATTGGCCGCTTTATGCCGATCTAAACTCACCACGAGCTCACTGTTATTTAACAGCTTCGGTGCACTTTCAATCACATTTTTATAATAAGGCACGATAAACGCATGGGTGACCAGCCAATGGTTTAAAGAATGACCCATATATTTTAATCGGTGTTGTAGATCAATCAGTAGCTTGGTTGATTCAACTGGACTGGATTGTAAGCACTCAGGCAACATCAATGAAACAGCCCACTGGGTTAACTGCTCATGTTTCGCTTGTTGCTGGATATGTTCTAAATTTCCCAAGTGCTGTAAGGCATCAACCGCATCACGATTACCCTGCTCATTGTGATGACGATTTCGACTCAATAGGCAGTGTATAAAATCATAATGAACACTATCAGGCTGAATGGCTTGCTGCTGAAATACGATACGATAGTTTTCAATTGCTGCTGACCAATCCTCCAAACGCTGATAAAAAGCAGCTAAAGCATACTTAATCTCAACATCATCATATTCAGCGTGTAATTGCTTCAAGATACTTAATTTTAGCGGGCTATCTTTACAGTTTGCTAACTGCGTTACCGTTTCATATCGTTGTTGCTCGCTAAGGCCTTGGGTCAAATATTGCAGACGAAATGCCACGCATTGTTCAAACCAAGCAAAACGATGGGCATGTTGCTGATAAGCAGGTATAAAAACTTGATGAATCAATGTAATTAAACGTAATGAGCAATTTATTTCTTCTATAGTATCGTGTTGAAAATGCCATGTTTTAGGCAAAGTGACCTGAAGCAGATGGCTGTATAAGCCCGCAGTTAATTCAGGTTGAGCAAGTGTGACCAACTTCAATTGATCTTTTACAGAAAAATGATGTCCCTGTTGTTCAATACGATCCAAGCGCAACTTTAAGACATTACTTGCTAACATATTTTTCCTAATTTTTTATTCAATATACTCGTTATTTATCGCTTAGCGTGACGTGATCCATATCGCACTAAGTATTCATCATATTATGTTTTTAGATAATAAAAAAGCACCTTCAAGGTCGATATCAAGATCAACTTTGAAGGTGCTTAAATTGGATTTATATTTCTAATTCACCCAATTGAGTATAACAAAATAGAAGAATAGCCACCTTAAAGTGACGATTCGTTATTTCTTATCTAAACTAATCGTTGCTTTGCTACATTTACCAGACTGTGCGAATTGATATTCAGCAATCGCTTTTTTACCGGTTTGTTCATCGACTTGTTTTAGATTCGCCCCACCCGCTAACACGCCAGGTTTAATGTACTGCTGGATAAAATATTGTTTACCCGCTTCCGTCGTCAGTGCTAAATGATTTGGTGAAAACTCTGACTCTGTAGAAACCGTATGTTTTTGATTACCCGCCACTTCTTTTAAGAAGAACGTACCACGAGCCGTTTCGCCTAAACACTCGCCATCAATCCATACATCTTTTTTCAATGCAGCACCAACAATACTATTAGAGCGATAAACATAAATTGCGGCATTCCCTTCAGTGGGTGCATCCAGTTTTTTGGCTTGTTGTGACAATTGCGGTGTTGCTTGAGGCACTGAAGCACAACCAACGAATGCAAGGCTCAGTACAACAGGAAGTAAAATTTTCATTATGGTATTTCTCATTTAATTATAGAATGCGTGACGCACTTTATATGAAAATGACAATTATTTAAATATTGTTTTTAAGTTATTTTTCCATAAAAAAAGCCACCTGACGGTGGCTTTTTTTATCTCAAATCAGCAATTACATTGCACGATTTTTGATTTTACGAATCGTTTCAAGCTGAGCTGCTGTTTCAGCAAGCGAAGCAAGTGCAGCAGCAGAGTCCAAATCACTCTTTTGATTCGCCAACAATTGTTCAGCTTGTTTACGAGCTTCCAAAATTGCTGCTTCATCTAAGTTGTCGGCACGGATTGCAGTATCTGCAAGCACGGTCACAACATGAGGTTGAACTTCTAACACGCCGCCTGATACATAAACAATTTCTTCTGTACCATTTTCCAACTGAACGCGAATCGGTCCAGGCTGGAGTAAAGTTACTAGTGGAGCGTGCCCAGGTAAAATACCAAGCTCACCACCTGCACCTTTAGCGATCAACATCGTTACTGTGCCAGAGTAAATTGACTCATTCACACTTACGACATCACATTGCATCGTCGCCATGAGAACCTCCTAAATTAGAGTTGCTAATTAAAGTTTCTCGGCCTTAGCAATCACTTCGTCAATACCACCCACCATATAGAACGCTTGTTCTGGGATGTGATCGTATTCACCAGCTAATAGACCTTTAAAGCCACGAATGGTTTCTTTAAGCGATACTAATTTACCAGGTGCACCAGTGAACACTTCAGCAACGTGGAATGGTTGAGAGAAGAAACGTTGGATTTTACGCGCACGGTAAACAACCAACTTATCTTCTTCAGCCAATTCGTCCATACCCAAGATCGCGATGATGTCTTTAAGCTCTTTATAACGTTGCAAAATGTTCTGTACAGAACGTGCAATTTCATAATGCTCTTGACCAACAACCAATGGGTCTAGCTGACGTGAAGTTGAGTCAAGTGGATCGATCGCTGGATAAATACCAGAAGATGCGATGTCACGGCTCAATACAACTGTTGCATCTAAGTGAGCAAAGGTTGTTGCAGGCGATGGATCTGTTAAGTCATCGGCAGGTACGTATACTGCTTGGATCGATGTGATCGAACCCGTTTTAGTCGACGTAATACGCTCTTGAAGAACACCCATTTCCTCTGCAAGTGTCGGTTGGTAACCTACTGCAGATGGCATACGACCTAACAATGCTGATACTTCAGTACCTGCAAGTGTATAACGGTAAATGTTGTCGACGAATAATAATACGTCACGACCTTTACCATTTTCGTCTTTTTGATCACGGAAGTATTCAGCCATGGTCAAACCAGTTAACGCGACGCGTAAACGGTTACCCGGTGGCTCGTTCATCTGACCGTAGACCATTGCTACTTTGTCAAGAACGTTAGAATCTTTCATTTCGTGATAGAAGTCGTTACCTTCACGAGTACGCTCACCAACACCAGCAAACACAGATAAACCTGAGTGTGCTTTCGCGATGTTGTTGATCAACTCCATCATGTTAACGGTTTTACCAACACCGGCACCGCCGAATAGACCAACTTTACCACCTTTCGCAAACGGGCAAAGTAAGTCAATGACTTTAATACCAGTTTCCAAAAGATCAGTAGATGCAGCTTGGTCAGCATAAGAAGGGGCTTGACGATGAATCGGCAAACGCTCTTCAGTTGCAACAGGACCTGCTTCATCAATCGGGCGACCCAACACGTCCATGATACGGCCAAGCGTAGCTGGACCCACTGGAACTGAAATCGGTGCATTTGTACTGGTTACAGTAAGACCACGTTTAAGACCTTCTGTAGAACCCATTGCGATGGTACGAACTACACCATCGCCAAGCTGTTGCTGAACTTCTAATGTAGTTTCAGTACCGTCAACTTGGAGAGCGTCATAGATCTTAGGAACGCTATTGCGCTCAAACTCGACGTCGATAACCGCGCCGATGATCTGAATGATACGACCGCTACTCATTGCTGTCTCCTCAATTCAAACTTAATAATGTTAAACGGCAGCGGCACCGCCAACGATCTCGGAAATTTCCTGAGTAATCGCGGCTTGACGCAGCTTGTTGTAAATGAGTTGTAGGTCTTTAATCAACTGACCTGCGTTGTCGGTCGCTGCTTTCATTGCGACCATACGTGCAGATTGCTCACATGCGACGTTTTCAATCACACCTTGATAAACCATAGACTCGATATAGCGAACCAACAAACCATTTAACAATACTTCTGCTTCTGGTTCGTAGATATAATCCCAACCATAAGTACGGTTGAGGTCATCGCTTTCTTCTGCTGATGCTAAAGGAACAAGTTGATCTACTTTAGGCTGTTGAGTCATGGCATTGATGAAGCCATTTGAAACGAGATAGATACGATCTAATTCGCCTTTATCAAATGCATCAAGCATAACCTGCACTGAGCCAGTTAACTGTTCCAAACTCGGTGTATCACCAAGTTGGGTGGTCGCACCAAGCACTTTACCGCCGTAATTCTTAAAAAACGAAACCGCTTTTTGACCAATCAAAGCAAATTCAACTTCAATTGACTGCTGTTGTTGTGCTTTGACATGCTGCACAACTTTCTTGAACAAGTTAATGTTCAAGCCACCCGCCAAGCCACGATCTGAAGACACCACGATATAGCCAACGCGCTTTACAGGACGTTCAACCATATAACGGTGTTTATATTCAGGGTTTGCTTGTACCAAGTGAGCAATTACACGGCGCATATTATCGGCATACGGACGGCCCTGTGCCATGCGCTCTTGCGCACGACGCATTTTAGAAGCAGCTACCATTTGCATCGCGCGAGTAATCTTTTGCGTGCTCTTGATACTAGCAACTTTGGCGCGAATTTCTTTTAAATTTGCCATACGCTTAACCTAGTAGTCGAAAGCTCTTACGAGCTTCCGAAGGTTGATCCGTGAACCAAACTTAACTAAAGCTTAACTTAGTAAGTTTGAGTCGCTTTGAAGCTCTCAATACCTGCTTTGATTGCCGCTTCGATGTCTTTGTTATAATCACCAGTTTCATCGATCTGTTGCATTAACGCAGCTTTTTCAGAGCGGAAGTAAGAGATTAACGCAGCATCAAAGTCTACGATTTTCTTCACTTCAACGTCAGACATGTAGCCTTCGTTAGATGCATAAACAGAAACAGCTTGGTCAGCAATTGAGTAAGGCGCATATTGTTTCTGCTTCATTAACTCAGTTACACGTTGACCATGCTCAAGTTGTTTACGTGTTGCTTCATCAAGATCAGAAGCAAACTGAGCAAACGCAGCCAATTCACGGTATTGCGCTAAAGCAGTACGGATACCGCCAGACAATTTTTTGATGATCTTAGTTTGAGCAGAACCACCAACACGCGATACCGAGATACCCGCGTTCACAGCAGGACGAATACCCGCGTTGAATAATGATGTTTCTAAGAAGATCTGACCGTCAGTAATCGAAATTACGTTGGTTGGTACGAATGCAGATACGTCACCGGCTTGAGTTTCAATGATCGGTAATGCAGTTAAAGAACCAGTTTTGCCTTTAACTTCACCGTTCGTGAATTTCTCAACATAGTCAGCAGAAACGCGCGAAGCACGTTCAAGAAGACGAGAGTGAAGATAGAATACGTCACCTGGATATGCTTCACGACCTGGTGGACGACGTAACAATAATGAGATTTGACGATAAGCAACAGCTTGCTTAGACAAATCATCATAAATAATTAACGCATCTTCACCGCGATCACGGAAGTATTCACCCATTGTACAACCAGAATACGGAGCCAAATACTGCATTGCTGCAGGATCAGCGGCCGCAGCTGCGACAACAGTTGTATACGCCATAGCGCCAGTTTCTTCTAGCTTACGTACTACGTTTGCAATTGTTGATTGTTTTTGACCAATCGCAACGTAAACACATTTAATGCCAGAGCTCTTCTGAGCGATGATCGCATCGATCGCCATTGCTGTTTTACCAGTTTGACGGTCACCAATAATCAACTCACGCTGACCACGACCCACAGGAATCATGGTATCAACTGATTTATAACCAGTTTGAACAGGTTCGTCGACAGACTGACGCCAAATTACACCTGGTGCTACTTTTTCAACAGCATCAGTCAATTTTGCATCAATCGGGCCTTTACCATCAATTGGGTTACCCAAAGCGTCTACGACACGGCCAAGAAGTTCAGGACCAACCGGAACTTCTAATACACGACCTGTACAACGAGCTTTTTGACCTTCTTGAAGGCTTAGGTAGTTACCTAAAACAACGGCACCCACTGAATCCTGTTCTAGATTCAGTGCCATACCAAATAAGCCGCCGTCGAATTCGATCATTTCACCGTACATTGCATCTGCAAGACCGTGAATACGCACGATACCGTCAGATACCATGACGATGGTACCTTCATTCTTAGCGGTCGCGCTGGTGTCCAGATCGCTGATACGCTGTTTAATGAGCGCACTGATCTCGGATGGATTCAGTTGTTGCATTGCGCTATTCCTCAATCTTTTTTAAGTTCAGTCTTTTTGCTGTTAGGCAAGAAGACGAGTCCGCATTTTTTCAAGCTTGTTAAGCGCAGAGTCATCTATCACTTGGTCGCCTGCACGAATCACAACACCTGCGATGAGCGTTGGATCAACGTTCACAGTAACATGTACTGTTCTGTTAAAACGTTTTTCTAACGCATGAGCTAAAATATGCTCTTGTTTCGCATCCATTGGGAAAGCAGATTGAATCTCTACTTCCAATGTGTTGTTGTTCTGCGATTTAAGTAATTCATATTCTGCTGCAATTTCAGGTAACAATATTAAACGATCATTATCTGCAAGCAGTGTCAGAAAGTTCGACACCGATTGAGTTTGATCTTCACCTAGAATCTTAGCAAAAAGACCTACTTGCTCCGCAGGAGTCAGCTCAGGACGATTTAAATAAGCGGAAAATGCCTCATCTTGCACCGCAGCACTGAGCACTTGTAACGCATTTGACCAAGAGTCAGTTGCATTGTGCTCAGATGCATAAGCAAATGCTGCCTTAGCGTATGGGCGTGCCAACGTCAAGAATTCAGCCATATTTCCCTCGCTTAAAGTTTAGCAGCCAGCTGAGTCAGCATGGCATTATGAGCTTCTGCGTCAACTTGTTGGTTCAGAATTTTCTCTGCACCATCAACTGCCAAGGCAGCAACTTGTTGACGTAATTCTTCGCGAGCAGCATTGATGTCTTGATCAACAGTTTCTTTCGCCTGTTGACGAATACGTTCACCTTCAGCCGCAGCTTGGGTACGCGCTTCTTCGATCAATTGCGCTGCACGACGGTTCGCTTGTTCAATCAATTGAGCCGCTTGTGCTTTTGCTGCGTCGATCTCTTGCTTCACTTGTGATTGTGCATCAGCAAGGTCAGCTTTCGCTTTTTCAGCAGCATTTAAGCCATCAGCAATTTTACGCTGACGCTCACTAATTGCATTGATTAATGGTGGCCAAACAAACTTCATACAGAATGCGACAAATACCGCAAATGCAATCGCTTGGCCAATCAATGTGAGGTTGATATTCATTTCGCTATTCCTCAATATGTGGATTTAGGAATTAAGCTATTAACCTACAAATGGATTAGCGAAGATGAAGAACAAACCAATACCAACACCGATCATAGGCACAGCATCAAGAAGACCCGCAATTAAGAACATACGAGTTTGAAGTTGTGGAGCCAATTCTGGTTGACGAGCTACAGCTTCTAAGAAGCGGCCACCTAAAAGACCGAAACCAATCGCAGTACCTAAAGCACCGAAAGCGATCAAGATAGCAGATGCAATTGCAACTAGACCTAAAGTGAGTTCCATGAAAAATTCCTCAGAGGTTAGGTTATTACCAAATTAAACTAAAATTTAAGCCCAACCATCAACTGATGATCAGGCAATACCATTAATGCTTTTCGCTTGCCATGCTCAAGTAAACGATGGTCAGCATCATAAAGATAAATGCTTGCAACGTGATTACAAGAATGTGGAAAATAGCCCAAGGCACAGATAATGCCCACTGGATCCAGAACGGTAATAATGCGATCAAGATGAAGATCAACTCACCCGCATACATGTTACCGAACAGTCGAAGAGCCAACGAAACTGGACGAGCAAGGAAAGTTACTAATTCCAAAATTAAGTTCACTGGAATCAATAACGCTTTTGCAAATTTGTTACTTGGGTTGAATGGGTTAAGTGCCAATTCACCGACGAAACCGCCGATCCCTTTCTCACGAACACTATAGAACAAGATCAATGCAAATACTGACAAGGACATACCTAGGGTAATGTTCGGGTCAGTAGTTGGTACGATCTTGAAGTAAACGTGGTGAGGGTCCATACCAAATACACTTGCACCAATCTGTTGAGCTAAATAAGGAATCCAGTCAACAGGGATTAAATCCATTAAGTTCATGAGGAAAATCCACACGAAAATGGTTAATGCCAATGGCGCAATTAAACGCGATTTGCCGTGGAAAGTATCACGAACACTTGAGTCCACAAACTCGATAATCATTTCAATTGCAGACTGGAATTTTGTTGGTACACCTGCATTTGCAGCTTTCGCAACGATCCAGAACATTAAGCAAAAAATGATGCCAAGTCCGATAGACCAACCCATTGAATCCAAGTGAATTGCAGTGAACCCCATCGATTGAGCTTCTTCAGCAGTCTCAGCTAACTTCCATGAGCCGTCTGGCATTTTGCCATAGGTCATATTGGTCAAGTGATGCTTGATATACTCGGTCGAAGTCAGGGCATGTTCTTCAGCAGCCATAAATCACACCTGGTCAATGTCAATCATTAAAAGAAGGGCAATGAATATTGCGAACTGCGAATATCTCACGCTACCCTCCAAAAATCTCAAAAAAGTGTCTTACACTTGTTTTTGCAGACGTGTCACCCAAAATGGTGCAACCCACGACATCGCTTGAACAAGGATAAATCCACCAAACAATGCAACCGGTGATAGTGGTTCAACATTGTTTAAAATTAAAATAAAACCCACGATCACAATTGCAAACTTGCCGAGTATTCCTCGATACATGTTGAGCATGACTTGTTTTGATGCTCTTGCGCCCGCCGTTCTAAACGACTGCCAAGCAAAATAACAGTGTGCTAACCAACAAACCGAAGCCCCAAGCGCAGCACTCATCGCAGCAGTTATATCTTTCATCATCCATGCCAGCAAAGCTGCAATTGGAATCATACATGCTTGTAAGAAGACCAAAGCTTTTGCCAATCGTCGGTCAATCAATCGACTAGTCCGGCTCATTTTTTATCCACTCACAACATAACTGCTTGACAAGTTTTAATACGGATCGTTTCGAATCGCAGGCATTATAGAGTTACACCCCTGAACATGCAATCTTTTCTCGACCTAAGTCTGCTTTTTTCGTTACCCTATTTTCTGACGATAGAGTCAACGCTTTTTTAATTTTCTGATTAATTTTGGGCACTTAATACACATTTATCAGTTTTTGTAGCCAATTTCTTCCAAGCGGAGATAAAATTGTCCTCACCATTCATACTTTCATCCACAGTCTCAAAAATGACAGGATTCAGTCTTCGATACTGGCTACTGCTGGCTGAAATTTCAGCCAATAAACACATTTGTGTCTTAGGTCGACTGTCTTTTAAGTATTTAATTTGTGCAGCTGTTGGCGCAATATGTGGGTCATTGGTAAGTGCACCAGCAAACTTTAAATTCAATGCGCGTTCCAAGTATTGATAAGCATCATGGTATGACCAATAAGGTTTTGCTTTATTGCTTCCTTCATACTGTTGAGCAGCTTGTCGCATCTGTTGTGCGAAATCTCTTGCATTGGCTAAGTATTTGGCTTTATTTTCTGGGTACTGCTGTGAACGTAGTGTCGCGATAAAAAAAGCAATACGTACTGCATTATTTGGCTCTAACCAAACATGACTGTCAATGGTATTTTCTAGTGACGCGCCACGTAAATTACGTTGCGGTAATATCGTTAAGATCCCCATATCTAATAACGCAACGGCTTTACGATTTTGATGTAGCAATCTCTCTAATGGGGCTTCGTGTGCTTTACCAAGCCACACCACCAAAGAAGCCTCTTGAATTGCTTTGCGATGTGCTGGTGTGAGTTGCACATCATGCCCAGTTTGATCGCTGAGTAAAAGAACAGGTGTTTCTATCCCATTGGTGACTTCTTTTGCAATCAAATAAATTGGATGTGTTGACACGACCAAACTTTGTGTCCAGCCCCATGTGCTTAACATTGAAAACGAGACAAACAGAAAAAGGCGCAACATCACAACACTACTCAACTTAGCAAAGCATGTTATAATATAACAAAAGTTAAAAAATACCTATGTCTATTTTATCTACTTAACGTCATTCCTTGCTTGGATGACTTATATAGTTAGTTCCAAATGAATTGCATGTTATGATATACGGTCCGTTGACATTTCACAGATACTTAGCGCGCTCATCTACAGCACAAGGTATTTGGTTAGTTAAAGTTATCCGTGATAGATCAACCGATTCAAGGCAAACAATGAGGTCCATTTATGAGTTCTTGCTCACATGAACATGACAACGCTTTACACGGTGTTCATGGTCATCATGATATTAAAGCTCGACTCGCAGAGGCAGAACTTTTATGTACTGCAACTGGCGCTCGACTGACTCCTCTACGTAAAGAAGTCCTTGAACTGATATTAAATGCATCTGCGCCCATGGGTGCTTATGACTTATTGGCAAAAATTAAAGGCCAAGCAGACCGCCCTGCTGCGCCGCCGACGGTATACAGAACATTGGATTTTTTATTAGAAAAGGGACTGATCCATCGTTTAACGTCTATTAATGCTTATATTCCGTGTTGCCACCCACGTGAAGGACATCAAGCTGCGTTTTTAATTTGTACTGAATGCCGCTCTGTCAAAGAGGCTTCCGCACAAGGGCTGCTTCAACAACTTGATCAACTTGCTCACTCTGATCAATTTTCAGCTCAACACAGCATCATTGAAATTTCGGGAAAATGTCATCAGTGCAGCAAATCGCAGTAAGCTCTCCCCTGATTCAGTTGGAAAATATCTCTGTCCAACGTGATGAGCGCGTTATTTTGAGAAATGTTGATTTTGCACTACAAGCAAAAGAAATTGTGACGCTGATTGGTCCGAATGGCGCTGGTAAGTCAACACTCATCAAAGTATTACTGGGCATCATGTCGCCCAATCAAGGCAAAGTTCACTTTGCTAAAAAACTTAAGATGGCCTATGTTCCACAGAAGTTCAATCCATCTGCTAGTCTACCGTTACGGGTTCAGGACTTACTCGATTTAGAAATTTGTGCAGCAAGTTTACGCCAAGAAATCATGGCGGATACAGGCATTCTGCAATTACAGCATTCCAAAGTACAACAACTCTCTGGCGGTGAACGTCAACGCGTGTTACTGGCGCGTGCTTTATTGCGCCAACCTGATATTTTGGTGCTAGATGAGCCCATGCAGGGCTTAGACATCCAATCTGAAGCAGAGCTATATGAATATGTCCGCAGCTTGCCCGAGCGATATGGTTGTGCCGTACTGATGGTTTCTCATGACTTACAATGGGTCATGCAAGGGACACATCGTGTTGTGTGTCTGAATAAACATATTTGCTGTAGCGGTTTGCCTGAAAGCATTCAACAGCATCCTGAATACCAAGCTATTTTTGGGACGCAACGCATGTTCTATCAGCACCATCATGATGATTGTGCACATAGCGATCATGTCGAACCATGTACACATGACCCACGCCCTCACATTCACCCTGAACCAAAGGTCTAAGCAATGATGGAATGGTTACAACTGCTGCTCCCTGCTTGGATTATGGGTACACTTCTGGTATTTCTAACCGCCCCTTTGGGCTGCTTGATGCTGTGGCGCAGAATGTCATTCTTCGCCGATACCATGGCACACGGCACCTTACTTGGTGTTGCTATTGCAGGCATACTGAATTTACCTTTTTGGCTTGGTGTTGCGTGTTTAGCCGTCTTGCTGGTTGCTATTTTATGGATTTTGCACGATTCGCGCCTACCCAATGATGCACTGCTTGCTTTATGCTCAGCCACCTTACTTTGTTCAGGTTTATTACTGATCCAACAAATTCCAAGCTTACGCCCAGAACTATTAAGCTACTTGTTTGGTGATTTACTCAGTGTTGAATGGGCTGAATTGCCAATCTTTGCTGTGGTGATTGCAGCTGCAATGGTGGTGCTGTATCGCTCGTGGTCCGCACAAATTCAAATTGCGATCGACCCAGATGTGGCCATGAGTGAAGGCGTAAATGCGAACTGGCAACGTCTGATTTTCATGTTATTACTGGCATTGTTTACCGTACTGGCATTACGTGCAGTCGGTTCATTACTGATGGGTGCCTTATTAGTCATCCCTGCGCTAAGCGCCCGCTTACTGGCACACTCCCCTAAACAAATGGTGATTTGGGCATTTATATTGGCTCAATTTGGCATCACGGTTGGCCTATGGTCAAGTGCGGCATTAAACATTGCCACTGGCTTAAGTATTGTCTTATGTATGGCACTTTGTTTTGCGCTAATTTTCACAGCACAAAAATTGAAAAGTCGATCGCAATCAATTTAACCCTGTTTAGCTTGATTGCTGAATCGCACTAAGCAATAGTGCGGCACAACCAAACATCATGGCAAAGCCTCGATTTAAATACTTTTGTTGCCGAGGCGAACGCAATAATCTCAATACTTTTGAAGCCAAACCGGTATATCCCGCCATCACCATCAGATCAATCGCCACCATCGTTGACGCCATGATCAAATATTGCAGCCATTGTGGTCGAGATAAATCTAAAAACTGAGGCAACACCGCCAATAAAAATACAATTGCTTTGGGATTACTGATATTCACCACAAAACCATTGAGCATTAGATTTAAGGCCGATTTATGCTTTTGTTCATGTTCAATCTGAATCGTTTTAATCGGTGCAGTCCACTGTTGATATGCTAAATAGATCAGATAGCCCACCCCAAACCACTTCACCACTTGAAACGCCAATGGCGTCGTCGCAAAGAGTACCCCCACCCCAGCCGCAACAATCATGATTTGAATCAGCAGTGCAATCTGTAATCCAATCACATTCCAATATCCATGCTTAAACCCATAGTTCAAGCCATTGGACATTGAAGCAATTGCACCTGCACCCGGCGAAACACTAATCGCACAGCATGCCAACATAAAAGCAAACCAGACCTGTAAAGACATAATCAAAGAGCAAAATAAAAGTTGAATTATACCGTTTTATTGAGTGCAAGCAGTACTTTTTTTAGTCGATAAAAAATGAACAAAAAAATTGTTAAGTCCTGCTTAGATCAGGCACAATGACTCCTTTTTTTGCCGCCTTAAAAATGACTAAGGAGATCTTAATGGCTGCTCAATCTGTCATTCTTCCACTACCTTCTGATCATGCGCGTTTTATTGTTCTCCGTTTAAAAGATTTAACGATCGCTGAATTAAAACGACAAATTTCAGCGCTGCTTTTAACTCGTGATCGCTTGATCACCCAACACCCAGATGCTCAGATCAAAACTGCGATCGCCTTCGGTCCTGAACTTTGGTCCAAATTGTACCCACAAACACCTGATGGGTTTAAACAACTTGATCCTGAGCAAGGTGCTTTCAATATGCCTGTGGTGCCCGCAGATGTATTTATTCACATCGCAAGTGCACGGGCTGATTTATGCTTTGCAATGAGCCAATCGTTCTTTGCAGGTATTCAAGATAAAGTTGAAGTGCTCGATGAGCGTGCTTGTTTCCGCCAATTCGATGGTCGTGATTTAACTGGTTTTATTGATGGAACTGAAAATCCGCAATTCCCCGATGATCGTGCCGAAGCAACATTGCTACCCGAATCCGCTGGTATCTTCCAAGAGGGTAGTTTTATTTTCGCACAACGTTATGTACACGATTTAGCGAAATGGCAACAACTGAAAGTCGATGCACAAGAGCATGTGATTGGACGCACCAAGCTTGAATCAATTGAGCTAGATGACGAAATAAAACCTGAAAATGCGCATGTTGCTCGTACAGTGGTTGAGGATGATGAAGGTGAGGAAATGGAAATCTTGCGCCACAGCTTGCCTTATGGTGATGGAAAAGGTGAACAAGGCTTGTTCTTCGTTGCTTACACCAATAATTTAACGATTATTGATGCGATGCTAAAACGCATGTTTGGTACTGCTGGTGATGGTATTCATGACCGTTTACTGCACTTCACAACGGCTGTGGATGGTGCTTATTATTTTGCGCCAAGTGATGCATTGCTAGAACAAATTTTGGAAGATTAAAACCGCAAGGTGCTATGCCGTTGACTGGTGTAGCATCTTTATGAATGCCAACGAACAAAGCACTCAAAAAAGATTGATCGGAATATGTGAATTCCCTGCATAGACTCTCCCCTTAAGCCATCAAAATTTGCTATATTTAACGTTTTTCCGCGACATTTATTTCGGTAACTATGAATACGGCAATACAAGCAGCTCTTGATCATGCGGTACAATCCCTTCAACAACAAGGTGTACTCCCTTCAGATTGGACAAACACGAGCCATTTAACCCGTACCAAAGACCGAAGTCACGGAGACTTTGCTTCCAATATTGCCATGATCGGCTCTAAAGCGGCTGGCATGAAACCACGTGATCTTGCTGAAAAGATTTTAGCAGCACTGCCTGAAGTCGCTGACATTAACAAAGCAGAAATCGCAGGTCCTGGTTTTATTAATTTCTTTTTAAATGCAGACCAGCGCTTTGCTGTGCTCGATCAGATCCATGCACAAAAAGATCAATATGGTCGCAGCCAAGCCAATGCAGCCAAAAAAATCCAAGTCGAATTTGTGTCTGCAAACCCAACCTCTAGCCTACATGTCGGGCATGGTCGTGGTGCAGCGTATGGTATGACGGTTGCAAACCTATTAGAAGCCACAGGTGCTCAAGTTGACCGTGAATACTATGTTAACGATGCAGGTCGTCAAATGGATATTTTGGCAACTTCAACCTATTTACGTTATTTAGAACTTACGGGTCAAACACTGGTCTTTCCTAAAAATGCTTATCAAGGTGATTATGTCAAAGAAATCGCACAAAGCATTATTGACCAAGATGGTGATGCGCATGTTCGCCCAGTCGCTGACATCTATAAAGATGTGCCAGAAGACGTTCAATACGCAGAAGAAGTAGATGCTGAAGGCAACAAAGTTGTGCTTTCTGGTGATAAAGAAAAACATATCGATGGTTTAATCGCAAATTCACAACAACAGTTAGCTGAAGGCTACCGCGTTTTCCATCAAGCAGCATTACATGCCATTTTAGATGACATCAAAGATGATCTTGCTGACTTTGGCGTAACCTTTGATGAATGGTTTAGTGAAGCATCATTGGCCGACAAGATTGATGAAGCGCTCACAACTTTAGATCAACGTGGCTTCCTCTATGAAAAAGATGGCAACATCTGGTTTAAATCAACTGAATTTGGTGATGAAAAAGATCGTGTTGTAAAGCGTCGCAATGGTCAAACCACTTACTTTGCATCAGACATTGCCTACCACCTCAATAAATTACAACGTGGTTATACTGACCTGATTGATATTTGGGGTTCAGACCACCACGGTTATATCTCTCGTGTGAAAGCGGCGATTGATGCGATGGGTTATGACTCGAAGAAGTTAACCGTTCTTTTGGTTCAGTTCGTCAGCTTATGGCGTGGTGGCGAGATGGTACAAATGTCATCTCGTTCAGGTCAGTTCGTGACTTTGCGTGATTTACGTAAGGAAGTTGGTAACGACGCTGCGCGTTTCTACTACGTGATGCGTAAATCTGAGCAGCACATTGACTTTGACTTAGACCTTGCAGTTTCACAAAGTAAAGACAATGCGGTGTATTACATTCAATATGCATATGCACGTGTCAATCGCATGCTATCTCGTGCGCCTGAAAAGAATATCCATTTTGATGAAAGCTTCGCACGTAATCATGTTGCACGATTAAGCCTACCAGTTGAAACAGAAATTCTGACCAAACTGGCTGCCTATCCTGAGATTATTGTTCGCGCTGCAAATGTGTGTGAACCGCATCAGATTGGTACTTATTTAAAAGAATTAGCAGCACTGTTTCATGGCTGGTATGACGACAGAACGCATGGTCGTGTACTCGATGAACAAGACATTGAACTATCACAAGCCCGTTTATTATTATCAATAAACGTACAGCAAGTGATTCGAAATGGTTTAACATTACTAGGTGTGTCCGCTCCTGAGACAATGTAAATAGCAAAGCAACGCTCTTACAGAACAGTGGATAAAATACAGTAAACAAAGCATTATTTTAAATATAATGCTTTGTTTCCCAGAAGATTCAAGCTAGAAATAACATAATAGAATCAAGAGGAATTTCAGGTGTTTGGAAAAACGCAACGTGGTGTATCTGAACGACCAAATAAGCCCAAAAAACCGCTTATTCCGAAATGGCTAGGCATGTTTGTCGCCATTCTAGCGATCCTATGTGCCGCAGTCATGTTGATGCTCTGGCAGCCATGGCAACCTGTCCCTACAAAAACTCAGGTGCCTGCTGAACACTATCAAGAAGAAAACACCAACAAAGATTATCGTTTCTACGACTTGTTGCCACAACAACAAGTGACTCCGATTCCACAACAAGCTGTGCCTGAAACCAAACAACAAGGCAATATTGTGATTATTGAATCACCTAGAGTCGAAACAACAGAAGATTCAGCAAGCCTCACCCCAAGTGAGCAAACGCCGCCTGCACCGACCACGTATATTTTACAAGTGCGTAGCTATCCAGATCCTGATAGCGCAGATGCGCGTCGTGCAGAAATTATTCTAAATGGATTGTCTGCCGATGTGGTGAGAACTGTTGAAAATGGTCAGACATGGTACCGCGTGTTTTCTGGTCCGTATGATAGCCAAGAAGCTGCTTTAGCTGCACAACAAACACTACAGCATAGTGGCATTGATTCGATTGTCATTAAACGCTAGTCACATGATTTTAAATAAAAAAGGAACGAAAAATCGTTCCTTTTTTTGCATCTCAACCACTCATGCGCATTCAGAATCTAAGCTCTTTTGCTCTGTGCGTTGAAAGGCTGCACGCTCCTGAACACGTTGTACAAAAGCTTGAATATGCGGATATTTGCCATGTAATCGATTTTGAATAGCGATGAGTGGGAATGCCATCTGAATATCAGCAAAAGAAAAATCCCCTGCAAAATAATCATGTTCTGACAAATAATTCTCAAGATAAAGAATATGCTCTTTTACACGCGGGCGAACAAAACCGGCTTTAACACCATCTGTAATCTTCTGAGCAATTGGGCGAATCACCCACGGCACGTGTTTACTTACACTATTCATCACCAAAGTCATCACCAATAATGGCATCAGAGAGCCTTCTGCATAATGCATCCAATAAGCATATTGCATCTGATCTTTAGCACTTTGTGGTTTGAATCTTTGCTGTTCATCATACTTTTGTTGCAGATAATCCAAAATCACAGCAGATTCAACAATCACCTGCCCATCATCCACTAAAATTGGCACTTTGCCCAATGGGTGAATCTGTTTTAGGCTTTCTGGCGCGGTATAACTGGACGACCTTTGATAATATTCAACATGGCAATCCAAACCCAGTTCTTCTAATGCCCACAATATACGAAATGAGCGCGAGCATTGTAGATAATGTAAGGTAATCATTTTTGTGCCTGCTTTTTTGCTGTGTGATTGCTGTTTTGATCCCTCTAACAATCACACTTAGAATTATGTTTTGCCCAAGCACAATAGCACTTTAGTCTTAAAGAATCACGGTCTCTATGTCTAAACTGCGTAACAAAGTTTTAGTCACTGGTGTTTTGCTACACACGTTTAGAAGCTTTTCTTTTAAGTCTTGTGAAATAGGTTGCGTAAAGATTACGCGGCGCTGTATTTTTTCCTGTTGTTCGCGATTAGTATGAAAATCGACCTCAACTTGAAAATCACCCAACTCTATTTCCTTATGTTTGGCATACATCCGCAAGGTAATCATGGTACATGATGCCAAACTCGCGGTGAGAAAATCATAAGGTGCGGGGCCAGTATCGTGTCCGCCAGCAGCTTCAGGCTTATCGGTGAGAAATTGATGTGTACCACTCGTCACCTCACCTTTCCACGGTGCTGTCAAAGTCTGTACTTTTGCACTTGCAATCACACTCATTTCGACGCCCTCATTTGATCAGGTAATACAGGTGCTTCTAAGCGCTTGCCTTGATAGTCAGCAATCTCGCCAAAGCGTGCATCGTGATTGATCCAGTCTTGGCGTGCTTGTTTTAAATCATCCATGGTACGTGCAACAAAATTCCACCACAGTAAAATAGGTGACTCAAAGGGTTCACCACCAATCAATAACACACGATGACCTTTTGTCAGCTCCACTGATATTTCAGTTAAACCTTTTTCCAAGACCACCATATTGTCTATGTTTAGCTCATGGCCATTGACGCAAGCCGTTCCCTCGAGTGCCATAAAGGCATATTCAAACTCTGGGTTTAACGGAATACGTGTTTTGGTATCGGCTTGGGCGGTGAGATCTACACCCACCAAAGAGGTATGCACTTTCACAGGTGATAACGTTTCTAAAAAGTCACCGACCAACACCGTAAACTCGACTTGGTCTTTGGTGACCACAGGTAATTCTGGATAATGTTCAAAGTTCGGTTCCATCTCACGCTTATCATCTGGCAATGCAATCCAGAGCTGTGCCGCGTGCATTTTGGTTTCAGTATCAGGGGCAACTTCAGTATGCGAAATCCCGCGCCCTGCCGTCATTAAATTGACCTGCTTTGGACGAATCAACTGTTTTGAACCAAGGCTATCAGTATGCATCATGGTGCCTTCAATCATCCATGTAAAAGTCTGCAAACCAATATGTGGATGTGGTCCTACATCTAAACCATCACCTGCGGGAAACGTAACAGGCCCTGCATGATCAAGGAAACACCACGCCCCCACTAGGCGTTTCTGTCGACTTGGCAAAGCTCGTTTAATCACGGTGCCCTTACCAATTTCAGCCGAACGAATTGTAAAATCTTGAATAAATTGATTGATATAAGTTTCGCAGTCTTTTGAATCAGAAATATCGTAATCGTTGTTATTGCTCATGATATCGCTCTCTTTTTTACCTATGCTATTGCAATGAGTTGTTTTATTGATCTTAACAATACAAACATCAATCAATATAGTCTTTTAGTAAAACGCAGAGTGTCATGAATGAGATAATCTATTTTTATAGCGAATAAGAACATACAAAAGTTGCTTTAAGCGATTTCCGTCTGCCCCACTTGATGATAAGCGCGATTGAAATAAACCAAACTTTGATCGTGCTGACTTTGTTGAATTGCAACAATAGGACAAATAAAAATAGTATGTGTTCCAACCTGTTGAATTTGATCAATCTCACAATCAAAACTCACCAAAGCATCATTTAAAACGGGTGCACCAGTTTCCAATTCTGTCCAAACCCCATGTTTAAATCGTTCTTCTGGACCTAACTTAGACGAAAATACTTTAGAAACATGCTCATGATGTGCACCTAAAACATTCACAGTTAAAATTTTGTTTTCTACAAAATGCACATGTGAACTAGAGGCTTGATTCATACAGACCAACAATGTCGGCGGCGTATCTGTAACACTACACACGGCAGATGCAGTAAATCCATAACGACCAGATAAGCCTGCCGTAGTCACGACACTAATTGCGCTGGTTAACAAAGACATTGCATTTCTAAAGTCTGTTGCTTCAATCATCACATTGTTCCTAAATTGCACCTTAGTTTTGAGATTTAGTGATACCAAGCTATTCCGTCACGCAAGCACTTCATCTTTATGGAGTGGGATGAAGCAGTTTGATCATGAAAAATCCAATCAAACTGCCTCATCCCTTTACACATACGATTTTGGTGAGTATTAAGCAGAAAGCTCTCTGCGAATGATCTCCGCACCAGCACTTAAAGCATTGAGCTTGCCTCTTGCGACTTCACGCGCTAAAGGTGCCATGCCACAGTTGGTCGATGGGTAGAGCTTGTCAGCATCAACAAACTGAAGTGCTTTGCGTAAGGTATCGGCAACTTGTTCAGGTGTTTCAACTTGATTGGTTGCCACATCGATCGCACCCACCATCACTTTCTTGCCTCGAATCAATTCAATCAGATCCATTGGCACACGTGAGTTTTGGCATTCTAACGAAACGATATCGATCTTGGATTTTTGCAGCTTTGGGAACGCTTCTTCATATTGACGCCACTCTGAACCGAGTGTCTTTTTCCAATCTGTATTGGCTTTGATGCCATAGCCATAGCAAATATGAACGGCAGTTTCACACTTAAGACCTTCGAGTGCTCTTTCTAAGGTGGCAACACCCCAATCGTTCACTTCATCAAAAAACACATTAAATGCTGGCTCATCAAACTGAATAATATCTACACCTGCGGCTTCTAACTCTCTCGCTTCTTGATTAAGAATTTTGGCAAATTCCCAAGCGAGTTTTTCACGACTTTTATAATGCCCATCATAAAGCGTATCAATCATGGTCATCGGACCAGGCAACGCCCATTTGATCGGTTGCTTGGTTTGCTGACGTAAAAATTTGGCATCTTCAACAAAAACAGGTTTTTGACGACTCACTGCACCTACAACTGACGGTACACTCGCATCATAACGATCACGGATTCGAACGGTTTCACGTTTTTCAAAATCTACACCGTCAAGGTGTTCAATAAAAGTGGTGACAAAATGCTGACGGGTTTGTTCACCATCGCTAACGATGTCAATGCCTGCATGCTGCTGTTCTTGCAATGACAAACGTAACGCATCTTGTTTGCCATGAATCAGTTCTTCATCTTGCAACTTCCAAGGTGACCAAAGCTTTTCTGGTTCTGCAAGCCAAGATGGTTTTGGTAAGCTGCCAGCTGTTGAAGTCGGTAATAATATTTTCATCGTCAATCATCTTCTCAATATGAATCGTTAAACAGCAGCACAGTTTTGATCAGCGTAGTTCTTCGCCCACTGCTCAAGAATATTCTGATAGGGTTTGATGAACTGCTCTTCAACGAATTTGCCTTGTTCAATCGCCAGTCGGCTACGCTCTTCTCGGTCATACACAATGCGAGTAAGTGAATAATCTTGGTTCTTCAAACTCGGTTGATAAGATGTTCCTGCCGCAGCGTTAGCATTGTAAATCTCAGGACGATAAATCTTTTGAAAGCTTTCCATCGTACTGATCGTACTGATCAACTCAAGATTGGTGTAATCACTTAATAAATCACCTGAGAAATAGAAAGCCAAAGGTGCAACACTATTTGGCGGCATAAAGTAGCGAACTTTTAAGCCCATTTTTTGGAAATACTCATCAGTTAAAGAGTATTCATCTTGCAGGTATTCGACACCCAAAACTGGATGTTGATTATCACTACGGCGATAAACTTTACTGCTCGAAACACTGAGACAAATCACAGGCTGTTTTTTGAAGTTTGCTTTGTAAGTATCAGAATTAATAAAGCTCTTAAATAAGTTGCCATGTAGATCACCAAAGTTTTCTGGTGTTTTAAATTCAGACTGATTTTTATTATGATCAAGCAATAACACACTAAAATCATAATCACGCACGTAAGAAGAAAAATTATTCCCGACAATGCCTTCAATGCGCTGATTGGTTTTTTTATCAACGATATTGGTTTTCAATATTTCAATCAAAGGCAATGCATTTGTATTGCTTTCAGCATCAATTTTCATTTCAACGGAAATAATTTCAAGTTCGACAGAATAGCGATCGCTATTTGGGTTATCCCAATGTGCCAAGGTATTGAAACGATTGTCGATCATTTTTAAAGTATTGCGTAAATTTTCTTGACGACTTTCGCCACGAGCCAAATTCGCAAAGTTGGTGGTTATGCGAGTATTGTCTGAAGGGCGATAGTCTTCATCGAAACGAATACTCTTTATCGTAAATTTAAATTCTTTACTCATTGATCTGACACCCTAATTTCCGTGATAAATCTAATTTCTTTATGATGTGATTTATACCCGATTCACAACATGAATAAAAATGATTTAGTTTCATAGAAAAGTGAGTAATGTGGTTCCGTTAATTAGACCACTCAATTCAGTTTTATAAGTGATAAATCCGCTCTAAATATTTAAATTATGCTGCCATTACTTTTAGTAAATGTTGATCATAAAATTCATCCGGTGTTGCCTTATTCAAACTTGAATGAGGACGTATCATGTTATAAAAATCCAAATATTCAGCAATTGATTGTTTCGCTTGTTTAACCGTATCGTAAGCCTTCAAATAGACTTCCTCATGCTTCACGCTGCGCCATAAACGCTCAATCATTACATTATCCATCCATCGTCCTTTCCCATCCATACTGATACGGATATTTCGCAATTTTAACTCATTCAAAAATGCCTCGCTTGTGAATTGACTGCCTTGGTCTGTATTAAACACCTCAGGACAACCATATTTCACAATTGCTTCTTGCAACGCATCTATGCAAAAGCCTGTTTCCATACTGATCGATACACGATGAGCCAGTACTTTACGACTATGCCAATCTATAATTGCACACAGATAGACAAAGCCTTTAGCCATAGGAATGTACGTGATATCTGTACACCAGACTTGATTAGAGTGATCGATGACCATGTTTTTCAACAGATATGGGAAAATACGGTGTGCAAGATTAGGCTTACTGGTATTGGGTTTTGGATACAAGGCATGTATTCCCATCAAGCGCATTAAACGTCGGACTTTACGCCGACCTATTTGATGCCCTTGACGCTGTAGCATATCTCGTATCATTCGACTGCCCATAAATGGGTAGTCGAGATGAATTTCATCGATCAGGCGCATCAAACTCAAATCAGTTGATGAAATCTCTTTGGACTTGTAATACAACGTACTGCGATTGATTTGAATCAATTGCGATTGTTGTCGTACCGAAAGTTGATGGGTCTTATCGATCATTTTTTGCCGCTCAGCTGCCCTATTTTTCTGAGCGCACCTTCTAAAAAATCAATTTGCAATGCCTGATGTCCTATTGATGTGGTTCTAGGATTTTAGACCACGCCTATAAGTGATAATCTACTCCCCAATAAGCATGGGAAATGCTTGTTTTTGGAGTCAACCATGACAC
>NZ_KB849200.1:70852-161938 GCF_000367985.1 Acinetobacter sp. CIP-A165 | reverse complement strand
GTGTCATGGTTGACTCCAAAAACAAGCATTTCCCATGCTTATTGGGGAGTAGATTATCACTTATAGGCGTGGTCTAAAATCCTAGAACCACATCAGAGTAAAATTCATCTTTGTAAATTTATTATTATTAACAATAAGTTGTGTAAAGATAGAGCCGCTTAGATTTGTGATCAAGGGTCTATTTAAAGGTAATAAGAAGAGGAATTTATTTTTTAAAGTGTATAAATTAACTTGATGCTCTTACATATTTTCTTTTCTATTGTATGAAATAAGCCTTCGAAAGACATTTTGCAGTAATTTCATCAAGATTTTTTCTGATTTGATGCCAATTATCAAGATATTTTTGAAATCGACCATTCATCAATTTAGTATCTAATGCTACCTGCATATAATTACCGTCAAGAATTAAAGCTATAAAATTTAAGTTACTTTCAATAATAGCATATCCACCATTTTGTATTTGCAAGAAAGACCTTGAGGTATAGTCTAGATATCTAATATCTATAGGAGTTTTGGCAATCATTGCTGGAAAATATTCCTCAAAGGTACTATGGTTTTCTGCATTGTCTATAGGTAGCCAATAAAGATACCCATCGGTATATTTTAAAACTTCACATAACATCTTATATAAGCTTTGTCCGCATTCTTCATCATATCTGTTGTAGTAATCTAATAGATTTACTTTTTTATTTTCGGCGATAATTGATGGATCGATATAGTTATGATTATTAATCCATAGATTAAATATCTTAGAAATGTTGATATATTCCTTATTAGTCAGCTTTCCATAATAAGGCTTTAATGGATCAGAATCCTCAACCCAAGGTTTATTTTTTATACTCATAGCATTATATCTCTCATAAAAAATGCATCAAAATCTTATTTAGAAATTAAATACTTAAAAAGTTTAATCTAAAAAGCAGAAAAGCCGACTTTTCTAAGTCGGCTTTTCTTAACGAGCTTTAGCAATCCCTACTACCAAGCGCAGAGCGCTTGGCGTAATTCAGACAAGAAGCTTCGCTTCTTGAAATCTCGTACTGCCGCAGGCATCTTGCACTTCACTTAAAGCAGTGCTTTAAGTTCATTCATAGCGTAAATTTGGCTAAAAGCTATCGCTTTTAGAAAGCCCAAATTTACTCCCATTCAATCGTTGCTGGTGGCTTAGATGACACGTCGTACACAACACGTGAAACATCTTTGATTTCGTTCATGATACGTGTTGAGATTTTATCAACCAAGTCATACGGTAAATGAGCAAAACGCGCCGTCATAAAGTCAACGGTTTCAACCGCACGAAGTGCAATCACCCATGCATAACGACGACCATCACCCACCACACCTACTGATTTTACAGGTTGGAATACCGCGAATGCTTGAGCAGTTTTGTCATACCAACCACTTGCACGAAGCTCTTGCATAAAGATGTCATCGGCAAGGCGCAGAATATCTGCATATTCTTTTTTCACCTCACCCAAGATACGCACGCCCAAACCTGGACCTGGGAATGGATGACGATAAATCATGCTGTGTGGCAAACCAATGGTGGTTCCCAATTTACGTACTTCATCTTTGAACAAGTCACGTAATGGCTCAACCAATTCAAACTCTAAATCATCAGGTAAACCACCCACATTGTGGTGAGATTTAATGACGTGTGCTTTACCTTGTTTGCTTGCTGCGGATTCAATGACGTCTGGGTAAATCGTACCTTGCGCCAAGAATTTCACGCCATCCAATTTACGCGCTTCTTCAGCGAAGACGGCAATAAATTCACGACCAATGATTTTACGTTTTTTCTCAGGATCAACTTCACCAGCCAATGCAGATAAGAAACGCTGTTCCGCATCGGCACGAATGACTCGAATCCCCATGTTTTCTGCGAACATTTGCATCACTTGATCACCTTCGTTTAAACGAAGCAGACCATTGTCTACAAATACGCAAGTTAACTGATCGCCAATCGCTTTGTGCAACAATGCAGCCACGACAGATGAATCGACACCACCAGATAAACCTAACAGAACTTTTTCATTACCAATTTGTTGGCGTAGTTGTTCGATACGCAAATCAATGATGTGTTCAGGTGTCCACAAACCACGGCAACCACAAATCTTGTGCACAAAGTTAGAAAGTAACTCAGCACCTTTAGCAGTATGCGTGACTTCAGGGTGGAACTGCACACCATAGAAACGGCGTGTTTCATCACTCACTGCGGCAAATGGACAGCTCGGCGTACTCGCTGTAACTTGGAAACCTTCAGGAATCGCACCGACTTTATCGCCATGGCTCATCCATACATGCAGTTGGTTTTCACGATCTTGCAAATGACCAATTAACTGATCACGTACCACAATATCAACTTCAGCATAGCCAAACTCATGAACTGTACCGGCTTCTACTTTTCCGCCCAGTTGTTCAGACATGGTTTGCAAACCATAGCAAATACCCAAAACTGGCACACCCAGCTCAAATACAACTTGAGGTGCACGTGGACTACCTTCTTGATGTACGCTTTCAGGGCCACCTGATAAAATAATCCCGTTTGGATTGAATGCACGAATGTCTTCTTCAGACATATCGAAGGCATACATTTCAGAGTAGACACCTGCTTCACGCACACGTCGTGCAATCAGCTGGCTATATTGAGAGCCGAAATCCAAGATAAGGATACGATCTTCAGTAATTTGAGTATTGGTCGTCATAGCTAAACATAAAAGCAAATGAAATAAGCGCCCTATTCTAACATTTTTCATGCTTTGGCGCACCGCAATTCATCACCTATCTTATTTTTTAGCGCTACTCATCAACGGCCGCTAATATTTAAATTAAATTTTTGCTGCACAACATCGAAAAAGAGAGCTAAATCAACAATTCTTGCCAATTCTGCTCAACACAAAGCAAAAATTGGTGCTAATATGATGAAGCGAAAATTTGCATTACCATGGAAAGGTATTCAATCGACGCCATCGTTTCCTTATTTTTTTGCGATTTCGATGTCCTTGAAAAAGGAAAACTAACAAAAGGGGACTCAAAGCCTAATACATACATGTATAGGCGAATCATCAACATCTATCCTCAAATATTTAACTCTTTATCTATGGCTTGCCCGATCACGAGCAACAATTAGGACTTGAAGGACCAATAAAATAATGTTTCAAGAAATGATTGCGGATTTTCAACAGAATTTCTGGTTATATATTTCCATCCCGTTTATTAGTGGCTTTATTGGTTATATAACCAAAGTCATTGCGGTTCAAATGATGTTCGGGCCACTTGAATTTAAAGGGCTTAGATTATTTGGCTTACCGCTGGGATGGCAAGGAATTGTACCCCGTAAAGCAGAAAAGATGGCAACCACAGCCGTAGAGCTGATGACCTCGAAGCTAATTAAACCTGAAGAAATTTTTGCCAGACTCGACCCAAAGCGTATCGCCCAAGAAATTGAAAAACCATTAATGGCGGCCGCAGAAGACATTACCCGTGAAGTAGCTCAACAGTATCAACCTGGTTTATGGGAAGGTATGCCAGAGTTTGCACGTCAGAGATTGATTAAGCGAGTTCAAGCCAAAGCGCCTGAAATTGTTGAACATATCATGGGCGAAGTACAAAAAGATGTCACTAAGTACTTCGATATTAAGCACATGGTGGTCAACAACCTGCTTAAAGATAAACGCTTACTCAACGAAATCTTTAAAAAAGTCGGCAAACAAGAGTTCAAATTCTTTAGTAATGTCGGCTTTATTTTTGGTTTCGGGATTGGTGTAATTCAGATGGTATGCTGGGTAGTGACCCAAGGTCAGTATCCATGGATGCTCCCTTTGTTTGGTGGTTTTGTCGGCTTTTTCAGTGACTGGATTGCTTTACAAATGATGTTTAGACCACTGCACCCGAAAAAAGTTATGGGTTTTACATTCCAAGGGCTTTTCATTAAGCGCCAAAATGAAGTCGCAGCCGATTACGCCGCTTTAATTTCAAAGCAGTTACTCACTTCTCGCAACATGATGGAAGAGCTTTTTTCTGGTACAAACTCAGATAAAGTCATTGATCTGGTCAGTCGACATGTCAAACAAGAAATTGACTTACAAGCAGGCGTGGTTCGCCCTCTCGTGGTCTATGCGATTGGCGGTGAGAAGTATCAAAATATCAAAACAGAAGTAACTGAACGTATTTTGCAACAACTACCAGAAACAATGCGTTATGTAGAATCTTATGCTGAAGATGCAATGGATGTCCGCAATACGCTGGTCAAACGCATGCAACGACTCAGTCCTGAAGAATTTGAAGGTATGCTACGCCCCGCATTTAAAGAAGATGAATGGTCATTGATCATCGTGGGTGCGGTACTTGGTTTTATGGTGGGCGAGATGCAAATTCTCTTTATGCTCTAAATTTTTCCCAATCAAAAAAGGAAGCGCTCGCTTCCTTTTTTTATTTTTAATCAGTGCTGATGTTTCTCAATGCTAATCACTTCAATATCAGTCGGCTTATACCGATGAGTATCCACCTCACCCACGAGTCGTACATGGTCACCGACCTTTAATCCTGCTTGACGCCAAATATCATCATCAATTTCAACACCAATCGTACCACTGGCATCTTTGAACTCATAGTGATCACTTTTGAGATGCTTGGTAATTTGACCCGTCAAAGTAACGCCTGTTTCATCTGCCATTTTTGCTGCCTGACTCACTGTCACGACATTCTTAGCGGCTTCTTGTACCAACACATGATCATCTTTACCTGCCCAAGCACTCAAAGATAATCCCAGTACAATCAAAAGCCCACAACTCACCATCATTCTTTTCATTTCAAATCCCGCTGTGTTTAACATCTTATGATCTAAGCAGATATTTCGACTTTTGTTTGTAATCATCGGTAAAATTTATAGGTAAAAAAATAACCCTCACTGGTTTAAGTGAAGGTTATTTGCATCGATGATTATTTTTCAATGGCATGATCAAGACTAAAACGACCTGCGCCATGCAGCATCAGATAAAATAGACCGCCTGACATCGCTAAGTTCTTCATAAAGTTAATTTGTTGTGCTTGATCATCGGCAGCATGAAAAAGAAATGCAGTCAAAATACTAAAGATCGCTAGGCCAAATGCGGCAAAACGTGCTTGGAAACCAAATAACAGTGCTAAACCACCACCAAATTCAACCAAAATAGTCAGTGGCAACAATGCAGCAGGCACACCCATGGCTTCCATATAGCCTGCGGTAGCGCCATAGGCGGTAAGTTTACCCCAGCCAGCAATGATAAATATATAAGCCATCAAGATACGAGCAATCAGCGCCACGGTATTTTCTACACCAGACTGCGTTACGATATTTTTTACAACAACATTCGGATTTAACATGCTTTATTCCACGTGATTTTTTAAGATAGGAACAGTTTATGTATCTTTTATTTTGCAATAAACACTATATTTGTTCACGCATCGTTCCGTATTTGAAACAAAGTGGCTTTTTCTCTTCCTCTAGCCGTTTAAGTGTTAGCTCAAGTAAAGTTACCAATTAATTTGCTTTTTATACTGACATTCCACACACGCGCTGTTAGGATTTAGCTCAAATTTATAGTGTTAACATTTTCATGGAACTCATTGATTTTATTCTGCACGTTGACGAACACCTTTTAGAGTTTATCACCAATTATGGCGTATGGATCTATGCCATTTTGTTTCTGATTATTTTTGTCGAAACTGGCTTTGTGGTTATGCCATTTCTACCGGGTGATAGTTTACTTTTTGCAGCCGGTGCACTTGCCGCTTCAACAGGTGTCATGGATCCATGGGTATTAGGTGTGTTGCTGTTTATTGCGGCTGTATTAGGCGATACCGTCAATTATCATATTGGTCACTATATCGGCCCGCGTGTATTTGAAACTAATTCGCGTTTTATCAATAAACAGCATTTGTTTAAAACGCAGCAGTTTTTTGAACGTCACGGCGGAAAAACCATTATATTTGCCCGATTTATTCCATTCGCACGTACCTTTGCACCCTTTGTTGCTGGTGCGGGTAGCATGAACTATAAATACTTCCTCACCTACAACGTCATAGGTGCTTTCTGCTGGATTTCCTCATTTATTACATTGGGTTATCTATTTGGTAACATGCCAATTGTGAAAGACAATTTCACCTTTTTGATTTTCGGCATCATTATTCTCAGTATTTTACCGGGTATTATCGGTTTTATTCGTCAAAGAATGAATCGTCGCAAAGCCTAGCCAGCTCTGCTACTACTTGAGTTTAAAAGAAACGAAATACCATCGGTAGCATACAAATCAGCAATAACATCGCCGATCCTTTATATAAATGGTCGGCTTTAATTCCAGCCAAACTTCCCGCCAACAAAGCACGTCCAAAGACCATCCAGAAAATAGAAACTGGAATCAATATCAACGTAAAAATCGTAAATACTAAAGCCGCATTTTGGACCGAATTCCATGTCTCAAGCGGAAAAATTCCTGCTGCCAACAGCACAGTTTTTGGGTTTTTTAAGGTCGATATAAATAACTGTGTCTTGCGTATATGTTGATGATGTTGAGAATGTTTTTGTAGATGAGAGCTTTTCCAAAGATGGAATGCCATCCAAAGCACGTAGAGTAAACCACCAACATGGAGAATCACCCCCAGCGCGGGCCAAATAGGTTCAAAAAGATGGATAAACAATGCCCATAAACTCACACCATATATATAGCCTAACCATTCTATAGGGATAAACGCGAGTGTTTTAGGTACACCTTGTTGGTGTGTTGCACTGGCAAGCATAGCATTGGTTGGACCGGGAATAAGTAACACCGCCAACATTGCCAAAACAAAAAACCAACTCTCTATCATATATATACCGAATGACTGTTCGTGGTCGCCACCTTAAACGAATTTAGGGGGAATAGACAAGTTTTAAGCGACTGCCTGAATAGACAAGATGAAGACAATAGCACGGGAAATAAATACAAATTATTGATTTTTATAATTTTTACTTGAAACATTTTGCTAAGATTTAGTTTTTATTGCCGTAGCGAACTACGGCAATAATCGCTAAAAACTATGATTTCGGTCGTGGTTTCACAATAATTGGACAGCCTTTAAACTGTGCTGCTTGCACAATTGCGTCTTGCTGACCTAAAACTTTTGCGAGCTCAGTATTTTTGGTATTCATCGACTGGCCCATATTCACAGAAACTGATGGACCAAAGCCCCAACCGCTTTTGCCTCCCCAGCCACCACCAAGTCCCACGCCAACTCCGACACCAGTTCGTTTCGGCGTTTGTACACCATTGTCAATATAATGCTGAATACGGTTGTATTCCGCTTGTAGTTGTTGACAGTTTAAAGCTTGGTATTGTGTTGGCGAGACATAAGCGGGTTTAACCGTTGATGCACAAGCACCCAATAGCATACTCGCTGCCAAAACAGGCATCCAATATAAGCGTTTCATAACGTTCTCTTATTGCTTTGATTCAATCTCATTGAACAAGGTGACATAAGCAAGCGTCAACTTATGTTCAGATGCCAAATGAATCAAGGGTAGATTCTTTTGATGTGATTCTTTCATCAATACAGATGGGGGCAACATGCTTGCTAAAACGGGTAAACCTTCATCTTTTAACTGTTGAACCACTTCGCGCGGTAATTTTGCCTGAGACTGGAATTGATTAACCACGATTCCTTCAATCTCCAAGCGATCATTATGATCATCTTGGGTTTCGAGCACATTTTCAATCAAAGTTTGTAACGCACGTTTTGAAAATACATCACAATCAAATGGAATCAACACACGTTGTGCCGAAATCAGCGCGGATAATGTAAAGAAATTAAATGCAGGTGGCGTATCAATATAAATACGGTCATAGCGCGAACTTAGTACCTGAATCGAATCACGTAACTTATAAATTTTGTGCTTGCTTTCTAAGGCATGCTCGAGCGTACCTAAACTTGGGCTGGCAGGAATCACATCCAAATTTTCAAAAGATGTGCGATGAACATAACTGTCCAAACCTTTGCTGCGCGGCGCTTTAAGAATTGAGCCGATCGCATTGCCGATCAAGCCCTTTTGCTGTGTTGCCGCTAAAATATCGTCAAAGAAATTTTCAATGTTTGGCTCTAATGCGGCTTTGTCCGCAGAATATGTCGCATCTTCACCTAAAAGGTATTGGCTTGAATTTGCTTGTGGATCTAGATCAATCACCAAGGTTCTAAATCCTTGTTTAGCGCTAATCGCGGCTAAATTTACAGTGATACTTGATTTCCCCACACCACCTTTTTGGTTAAATACCACACGAGTTAACATGATTTCCCTCCACACGATTTTTTTGCAAATTGCACACAGTTTAACCTAGTGCCCCAACAATTACTAAAACAATGTCAGACAATTACCCAAAAACGGGCTTCATCATCACCAAGCCAAGAATCCCCACCAATGCAACTGCACCGATCAAAACACCAACGCGACGCTGCACCAATAAAATGCTGCTATCCTCTCGATACGTTTTAAGCATAGACGACCAAAGTACAAAAAATAGAATCACTTTGGCATAGAACCAAGGCTGTACTTCAAAGTTATTCATCACCAGTAATATTGCACCAGTAATGATGATCAGCGTCAGTGACAAGTGTTGTAAACCCACAAAACCTTTACGCACTTTAGGGTTCGGTTGTTGCTGTTGTGTCCCCACGAATAATGTCGCAGCACGTGCGACAAAGACCAAAATCAACAGACTGACTGCTGACATATGAATAATCTTGGTGATTAAATGTGCATCCATAATCTATCCTTAAGGTTTTGGTGCATGTGCACATTCAGGGCTTGCGGGCGCTTGACCTTGCCACTCACTTGGCACATAGGCGTGAATAGCTAAAGCATGAATCTGTCCTGGACTCATCAGCTCAGCGGCAACTGCATAAATTTTTTGGTGGCGTTGTACCAAACGTAAGCCTTGGAACGCATCACTGACCACGATCACTTTAAAGTGTGATTCTTTCCCAGGAAAATAACCACCATGTCCTGCCGACTCATTGATCACTTCAAGGTGGCTCGGAGCGAGGGTTTGTAAACGTTCAATCAACTGTTGTTCTAATTTCATCAGTCACTCGGTATGATCAGATTCAGATAGTCCACTAGTATACATGAGCGCACCTTGAGTAAAATGCTTATACAAAATTTCGCTTTTTGCCTTTTAAAAGCATAGAAGTGCTTTTATTTTATGCAATTAATCATTTTCTTTGCATAAAATTATTGACCCTATTTTTGCATAATGTATTATACACGGCATGCGGGAATAGCTCAGTTGGTAGAGCATAACCTTGCCAAGGTTGGGGTCGGGAGTTCGAGTCTCCTTTCCCGCTCAAATTTTTTAGTGTAAGTTTTAGAAAAAACTGCTCAATAAGCGGGAATAGCTCAGTTGGTAGAGCATAACCTTGCCAAGGTTGGGGTCGAGAGTTCGAGTCTCTTTTCCCGCTCCAAATTTAAAAAAGCTCTCATCGAAAGATGAGGGCTTTTTTCTTGTTGATTTTTAAGATTATTTTCTCATAAAAATTAAAATTTCTAGCTTTATAAAAGTACTAAATATTTTAGATAAATGTTTTCATAAGTTGACTGCGTGACCAAAAGTGACCAAAACGTGCCCTAGCCCATAATATACAGATCTATAGATTCATTATTTTGATATTTATTTTATTAGTTTCATTATCAATAATCAGGATAGTAAACTTCAAGAAAACTGAACTCCCTTCTTTTTCTCTATTTTAGTATTTTTAACTTCATATATTCCCAAGGTGACCAAATTTGGTCACCAAAAAATATTAAATAAAACAAATATTTAACCTATATAATTATAATTCAGACTTTATTTTTCTTAAAAATCTTGTTCATCATTTTGCTTAATTTTTAATAAATCCCCCACTTCAACATTCAGTAATACGCATAACTTTTCTATGGTTTCAAAATCTATTCGAGTTGATTGACCATTATATAACTTATGTAGTGTGGTCTTACTCATCCCTGTCTCTCTAGCAACATCTGCTACTTTCATTCTTCGTTCTGCCAAAAGAACTGGCAAGTTACAAACTATCATTAATTACCACCATTGTGTAATAAAGTACTTGCATGATGTATTAAATGCATTTATTATCGCATTGTGATCTTAAATAACATCATTGTGATACTTCATAAAAGGATACAAATATGAATCTTACTTATATTACTACAAAAGAATTGGCTGAACGAATCCATTATAACGAACGTACCATCCGTAATCAGTTAAAGGATAGCGTTTTGATTGAAGGTATTCATTACATTCGCCCTTTTGGTGGTCGCAAAATTTTATATGTATGGGAACGCATTGAAGAAGATATGACTAAAACCACTTTAGGCTCGCTACACAGCCTACAACTTCAGTAAGGGGGAACATTATTATGGCTGCTATTCGTACTAGATACGGTAAATTATGTGTCGATTTTCGATACTTAAACATCCGTTGCCGTGAAACAACAGCTCTTGAAGACAATGCTCAAAATCGCAAAAAGCTTGAAAAAGCGATTGAACGAATGGAGGCAGAAATCTTATTGGGCATTTTTGACTATGCTAAATACTTTCCAAAAAGTTCTCGTTTGAAAGAAATCAAAAACGCAGAAAACAGAGTAAATGAAATCAGCTCAAAAACACCTCTATTTTCTAAGTTCTGTGAAATTTGGTTCACTGATAAAGAAATAGAGTGGCGTACAAGCTACAAGGGAAAAATTCAAATTGTGATCAAAAAGTACTTAATCCCTTTTTTTGGCACAATTCCGGTTATTACTATTAAAAAGTCAGACATTCTTGGATTCCGTTCATCCCTCGCCAAAGTGACTCACGGGAAAAACCAAGAATGCCTTTCACCATCAAGAATCAACCAGATTATGATAGCACTTCGTATGATACTCGATAGTGCTGCAGAACGATATGATTTCGACAGCCCTTACAAGAATATCAAGAACTTAAAGCAAGGAAAAATTGAAGTCACGCCTTTTTCATTAAAGGAAGTACATGCAATTTTGGCCACAGTTCGTGATGATTTTAAACCTTATTACACTATTCGATTTTTCACGGGTATCCGCACCAGTGAGATCGATGGATTGCAATGGAAAAATGTGGACTTGCAACGTCGGGAAATCCATATTCGTGAAGCCTTGGTGAATGGGGAGCTGGGTGGAACCAAAACCTATGGTTCTGACCGCACAATCCAGATGAGTGACCGGGTTTATCAAGCCTTTCTGCAACAGAAAAGCTTAAATAATGGTAAATCAGAGTTTGTATTCTGTAATCGTGACGGTGGACCTCTCGATTACCGTTTGGTGAATAAACGTGTCTGGCATCCGATCTTGCGGTTACTAGGATTAAAGCCTCGTCGTGCTTATCAAACACGCCATACCGCTGCAACATTATGGTTATCTGCAGGCGAGAACCCGGAATGGATCGCACGCCAGCTGGGACATTCAACCACTGAAATGCTGTTCCGGGTCTATAGCCGCTACATTCCGAATGTTACGCGTCGCGATGGTAGTGCTTTTGAAGCCATGCTGGAGAGACTGAATACAGAGGAGCTTGCCCATGAACAGTAAAGCTTTCTTTGGCGGCGTAGTCGTTAGCCCAGAAGCAGATATGGTCGCGCGTGAACTCATTCATGAGTTACACATTCCTAAACTGCACAATCTGGCCTTTTTGCTGGAAATCAATAAATGCTTCGATGATCACCAGGCTTTAAGGCTTTGGCTACAACGACTGCTGGATGATGGGCAAGCCCATTACGATGATTTAGCCCGCCAGGCCCGCATCCGGTTAATGAGCCTAGTTCCCTAATCAAACAAATATATAAGGTCATCTAATTGATGACCTTAGCCCTTCTATACCTATAAAAAGGTGAAAATATGCATAAAGATATTTCAATTTGGATGCCACTCTATATTGGCGATTTACAGGCAAAATTCGCACGAATGACTGCAGAACAAATTGGTGCAGCACTGCTGTTAATGATGGATTTCTGGAAAAATGGTGCTATTCCTCATGATCTAGCGACGGTCTGCAGCATCACGAAATTACCGCAGCAGACCAAGGCTAAAACTTTGTTGAATACGCTGATGTCATTGGAATTGTTTGAAATCAAATCTGAACAGATTCATTCAAATTTTTTAACCAGTTTAAAAAGCCAGGCTTTACAAAATCAGCAGATGAAATCTGATAAAGCTAAAAATGCAGCACAAGCACGCTGGAATAAATCCGCAAGTAATGCTCAAGCATCTAACAAGCAAGTGCAAAAAAATGCTCAAGCATCCTCTGAGGATACCCCGAGCATTGCTCCGACCAAGCTCAAGCAATGCCCTTCATCTTCATCTTCATCTTCATCTTCATCTTCATCTTCATCTTCAAATTTTGAAGAAAAAAATGAGAATTTTTTAGAAAATTCAAAATGGATTTAGGAGAACGACCATGAATACCATGCTTAAAACGCTCCAGATTCACGCTGAAGCAACGGAAACGTTTTGTCCTACCCATCATACACCCCTGATGGAAATTGCCGGTCACAGACTCTGTAAATTGTGTGCAAAAGAAACCGTTCGTCATTCACATGCAGCCTATGAAGATGAATTGCAGCAGCGCTTACTGCAGCAGAAAATCAAGAACTCAGGACTCAATAAACGCTACCTAGACTGTGGCTTCAAGAATTATGTGATTGCATGTCCTGCACAAGACAATGCCATCAAGCTATGTCAGGCCTTTGCACAACAGATTATTTCCGACCATCATCCAAACCTGCTGCTCATCGGCACACCGGGTACAGGAAAAACCCATCTGAGTGCATCAATCATTCGCAACATTATGCATAACAGTACGAAATCTGCACGCTACTATACCAGTGCAGAAATTGCTCAAAAAATGATGGACACCTGGTCAGATACTTCACGCTCTGAAAAAGAATTAATCGACCATTTTTCCAGTTTTGATTTATTGGTGATTGATGAATATGGCCTGCATGACCGGCATGAGAAACGTCTGGAAATGGTACATAAGGTTTTATATAGTCGTTATGACAACATGAAATCCACACTACTGATTTCCAATTTCACATTACAGAATATGCAGCGGGATTTAGGAGTTCGGTTATGGTCGCGGTTACATGAAAACAATTTAATTGTAGTGCCGTGTTATTGGGATGATCAACGAATAACCGGATAAGAGAACCCTTTACTCAAGCCAATTATCTTACTGAGATAGTTGGCTTTTTAGTTACTGAGGTTCCCAGAATAATGACCTTTATTATGTAAAATATAGACAAAATATTTCCAGAAGAAGGGATGAAATCCTTTCATTTTTAAGTTGAAGCTCACAAAGTCCATTAAGAATTGCCTTTATTAATATAATTACTACCTAATGGCTAAACTATTAAAATAAAGCACAAGCGATTCAACGACATAATTTGACGTATATAGTAGATCTCTTGCGAAAGTAAAAAATTGTTTATACTAGCCCCATGAAATATGAAAATTTAACTCGATTTAATGATGGGGAATTTAAACGACTCGTTGGAGTTCCTCGTCCATTATTCTTAAAAATGGTATCGGTGTTACAACACGCTGAACTTGCCAAGAAAAAATCTGGAAGACCTCATTCGTTGTGTTTAGAGGATCAATTGTTGTTAACTTTAAATTACTTACGCTGTTATAGAACTCAAATTGAGTTATCCGCTGACTATAACCTAGCTGAAAGCAATGTGAATCGTACTATTCATAAAGTTGAAAATGCTCTGATTCAATCACGGATTTTCGCATTGCCTAAAAGGAATCAAAAGTTTAGTGAGGGGGATTATGTGATCGTTGATGTCACTGAGTCACAGATTGAGCATCCCAAAAAAACAAAGAAAATTCTATAGTGGTAAAAAGAAGAAACATACGCTAAAAACACAGGTCATTTTTAACCCAAGACTAAAGCAAATTGTAAGTATACAGGTCGAAAGTGGCAGAAAACATGATCTGACGATTGCGCGTAAGTATTTTAAGGAGATGATCATTTATCCTTGTATTATGGCAGATTTAGCCTATAAAGGATTTCATCAGATTAAGAGTAAGTTACTCATTCCAATCAAGAAACCTAAGAATTTATCATTACCCAAAATAGCAAAACAGATCAACCAAGAAATCAGTCGGCGTAGGACAGCCATTGAACATATCAACGGCAAACTTAAACATTTTCGGATATTAACAGAACGCTATAGAAATAGACGGAAACGATTTGGTCTAAGAATGAATTTAATTGCTGGAATGGTGAATTGGATGCTCTTAAATTAACTTTCGCAAGAGATCTAGTGATTATTTTTTTGAAAACTAACACTTCCAGATGTATCATCAAAATATAATCGTAGATTTAAGTAGAAGATGGTTTATTTAGACTTTGCTGCTTCGACCCCTTTACTCCCTTCTGTTAAAACCGAATTATTTCGTTCTTTTCAGGAAGATTACTCAAATCCTTCTTCAGCTCATCAAATGGGCCGATCTTCTTCTGATAAAATAGAAATTGCCCGTGAAAAAATTGCGGAGTCGATTGGAGCATATAAAAGTGAAATCGTTTTTACGAGTGGAGCATCCGAATCAAATAATTTAGCAATCAAAGGTTATCTACTTGCTAACACAAAAGCAGGTAAGCATATTATAACAAGCACTATCGAACATAAGTGTGTCTTATCTATTTGTAATTTTTTAAAAAAAGAATTTGATTATGAAATTACTTATGTTGCACCACAAGCAAATGGGATTGTAAAAGCACAAGATATTATTTCACATATGCGTGAAGATACAGCACTTGTCAGCATTATGCATGTAAATAATGAACTAGGATCTATTCAACCTATCAAAGAAATTGGCGATGCTTGCTTCAAAAAAAATATCAAATTTCATGTTGATGCCGCGCAATCATATCTAAAAGTAAAAATTGATGTAGATGAATTAAATATTGATTTTCTTTCACTTTCTGCACATAAAATTTATGGTCCTAAAGGTATTGGGGCTTTATATATCAGAGATATACGCGAAACTAAACTCCACCCTATTATTCATGGTGCAGGTCAAGAATTTGGATTACGTGGAGGCACTCTTGCAACCCCCTTAATTCTTGCTTTTGCCACAGCGGCAACTGACGAGATGTTATCTCAACATCAAGGATATTTTGAGGACTTATCAAATTATTTAAAAGGAAAAATTTTAAATTTAGGATGGAAATTAAATACGCCTGTCGAAAATGCAATTCCACATATCATTAACTTCACGGTACCACATTTAGAAAGTCAATTATTTATCGCTAACTCAAAAATTCTTTGCTCAAATGGATCAGCCTGTTCATCACTCAATGTAGAAGTTTCTTATGTCCTGAAAGAAATAGGACTCTCTACAGAAGAAGGACTATCTACAATACGAGTTAGTTTAGGTTTCACGACTTCAAAAGAAGATATTGATAAACTTTTGAGACACTTAATACATTAATTATACCTTTTACTTTGAAATAATTTTTTGGGACAAGAAAAAATGACTCTTGACTTTATAAGCTATTTAAATTCCTTACATAATTTAACGCCAGCTGGAGCAAATGCTTTAGCAGAATCACAAATAAATACGATATATTTTAATGAAATTTACTCAGAATTTCCTATTGTTCAACATATCTATAATCTGCTTACAAAAGATAAAAATAACATCATTATTATTACTGGACATGCTGGTGATGGTAAATCAACCATTGCATTTGATTTAATTAAACGTTTAGATGAAAAATTTCAGCAGCATACTTTTCAAAAACATGAATATTCAGAAAAATATAATTTAAACATCTTAAAAGATATGAGTGAGTTAAGTCTATCCGAACGGATAAAATGGCTCTCTCAAGCATTTAATGAAACAGACAATTGGTTGATTGTAAGCAATACAGGACCTTTACTTACTTCTATTACTGAATATCTAAAATCTATTGACTTAACACAAGATATTGAATCTGAAATTTTTAGTTTATTAGATAAAGAAATCTATATTTCTGATCAATTAGAAAGTTTAGACCATTTAAATTTAAGCCTCAACATTCACAATAAAAAGCTTTTCATTATCAATATAGCTAAATTAGACAATATTGAGGTTGCACTATCAATATTTAAAAAAATTATTCAACATAGCTCATGGCATGAATTAGTTGAAAGCCACCCTCAACATCCCATTATTCAAAACTACCTTTCTATCAAAAATAACATAGAAAATGTCATCCATAGTATACGTTTACTTTATTTATATTTACTCAATTATGAAAAACGTTTAACCCTTAGACAAATGCTTGCTCATTTCTGCGCATCATTGACAGGTGGTTTTCAACTTGAAGACTCCCCTATACATCCTATTATTTTCAGTGACTTATTTTTTGGATATCAAAACCATCTTCCATGGGAGAATGCATTTAAACTTCCTGCGATTCATTTACTTCATACATTAAACTTCGCAGGTTATCGCAGTTTAGAAATCGAAAAACTTATGGCTGATCTTAAAAATTTCGAAGGTATAACCCCATCCTTGCACAGCATAATCAAAAACTATATTCAAAAAGATCAAGATAGTGATATACATCTTTTTAAACCTGCTTTAAGACGTTTAATATTTATCTATAATTTATATCCAACCACATATACCAATGCTCAAGCACAATTTCTAGGATCCCCTAATATTGAAAAATATAGTGAGTGGCGTTTAGATACTCGGCGAATTCAAACATGAGGTGCGACAGTTTGAAAAGTCTTATGATAATCAACAAGCTGAGCAAATTTCTCTAATGGTGTAAGCCAATCTAACGCTTTTCTAGGACGAGTATTCAGTGACATGGCAACTTGATTTAAATAATGCTGATCTGCCTGATTTAAATCAATCCCTTTAGGTAAATATTGCCTAATTAAACCATTCATATTTTCGCATGTGCCTTTTTGCCAGGGTGAATGTGGGTCACAGAAATATACATCTATGCCTAAATCTTCTTCAAGTATTTTATGTTCTGCCATCTCGCGTCCACGGTCATAGGTCAACGTTTTACGCAGTTCTGCAGGTAAATATTTCAGAGCTTCAGTTAAAGCCTTGCGCACTGATTCTGCCTTTGCATCAGGTAATGTTGCCAAGATACAGAGCCGTGTATTTCGTTCAATAAGTGTTGCTATCGAACTTTTATTGTCTTTACCTTTAATTAAATCAGCTTCCCAATGACCCGGTATTTTTCTTTCTTGAACTTCGGCTGGGCGCTCATGAATAGTTTTAATATCCTGTAATATAGAATCTTTTTTAGGTTCACCGTTAGCTTTTCGCTTTTTATTTTCATGACGCAGACAGGATAATAAGTCTTTTTTCAACTCACCCTTTGGTAATGCTCGTATCGTTGAATAAATCGTTGTATGGCTTACATTCATTGTTTGATCCAAATCAGGAAATGTCTTTAAACGCTTTGCTATTTGCTGAGGAGACCATAAACAACGGATCGCTTCAACAATAAATTTCCAGAGGATTGAATCGATTTTGAGTTTTCTGTGACCACGTCTACGTCTAGCGAAGGTGTTATCAGAAGCATATTGAGCTTGATAAACGTCATTGATGCTATTTCTTTTAAGCTCACGATAGATCGTACTAGGATGTCTTTTAATGAGTTCAGCAAATTTTCTGGCTGAAAAGCCTTCTTTTCTTGACTCAAGCATTAATGCAGTACGATCTTCAAAGTTAAGATGATGGTATGACAATTTTATATACTCCATAAACCCTTTAAATTAATTAGGTGGTTTATGTCGCACTTCAAGTTTTACTCTGCCCTCAAAAATTTATGGCCGAGGATGCTCGTCAAATTAAAAAAATGAGTTTGCAAGCTCTTAATTTATTTTTCAGCGGTATAAGTGAAGATAAATATTTAAACATTACATTAAAACGATCAGATAGTTCTATATTTCAAATCGCACAAATTAAAATTTGTAGCTTTATGGAAAAAGAATTTATTGTTAATTACTGTAATAATAAACAACAACCCTATTTAACTCTCAAAAAGGAAAATGAAGTCCGCTTAGAGTTAAGCTTACCTTTACTTGACTATATTCAAAATATTATTAAAGGTGATATCACAGAGTCTCTTACACCTATTTATAAAACTCAATTAGAACGATTTAAATTAAGTCTTATCGAGTATTCAGAAATTGATCATGAAGATGAAATTACGCTAGTACGTACTTTATCTAATGGTGATATTCAAGAGAATATTATTAAAATTGAATTAGACTTAAAACAAAATAAAACTTTAACTTTAGAGGATTAATTCGTTGAGCACTTTAAATACATATAGTTATTTTCCTAAGAAAAATACCCCCAATCAAAATCCCTCTAATACTGACAAAAAACCTAATATTGCCTTAGATATTTTTGGACGCCGATTTTATGCAGATCAAACACCAACAGAATATTTATCAGAATTTTTATTAGTTTTTAACTCAGCAAAAGCAGATGAAAATAAAAATACTTTTGGTGAAAATAGTTTTCAAGTGAATGATCAAACAACTCATTATTGCCCATCTACACGATTAGCATTAAAATTTTTTAGTTTTTTTAGTCAATCAAAATTAGAAACTCGTCATCCTGTACATCAAATTGAGTTTTTAAATGCGATTGAACAATTAAAGAATAGAATGAGCCCTTCTATTTCTGCGACAGAAAAAAATCAACTTGTACAAACTTTGCAAGCTTTACTTTATGGTTTTGTAGGTGTTGCAAAAAATCGAACGTGGTCAACTTACAATTTCCTGCCGATCACACCTATGCTATTAGGTCGTGAAATTACTTGGTCTCATACGACTGAAAACTTTAATGATTGGGAAGAGAGTACTGTAAAATTCTCACTCAGCGATCATAATTTCATGGCTCGTGGTGGTGAGGTTTTATTTTTACAATTAGGTTATCTCTTCTCAAATATCACTGAAAATACAGATTTCATTCAAAAAATGGCATCTACAGACCAGTATAAACATCTTGAATTTAATTTAGAGAGCCTACAACAACAACTTGAAAATGAGCTCAATAAATTATTCAGAAGTGAGACACAATCAATTGAAAAAATTTGTGATTTTATTGAAGATGCTCTAGAAGATTTCGACCTTCCAAAAGCAAAATTATCGCATGCAAAATTAGCAACCATACCCAAGAGCTATGTGTTTGAAGCATTTTTATTTGCAAACGAATTATTGTCATTATTGAAATCTAATATTAGTAAACTAGAAAAAATTGAATTATTACAACTACTTTGTGTGATGCAAGTTCTACGTTCTATTATGGCACGCTCAAGACAACTTGATACAACAGCCCATGAAACAAAAAACTTTCATGGTCATTATGCTTGGGTCGCTTGCTCACCGACAGCAATAACATCCGATCCTATTCGCAAATATGCAGAAAATTCTTATCAAAAAAGTGAAGAAATTATTTATCGAATTTTGCGCGCAGAAGGCAAAAAACATGGTGTCCAAGAAAGTGAATATACCAATATTGACAAACATAGTTTTGATGTCTTTAAAAAAATGGCTAAAACCATTGGTCTGGTGATTCCTATTACAGGTGGACATCAACGTTTTGTCTTGAATGCGAATATGATTCGCCTCTTTGTTTACACTTTAATTCCTGCTGGAAAACGCATTCAGATGACTGAGTTTTTAGCCAGAATTCAAACTCATTTTGCAATCTCATTTTTTGGTGAGCAATTACAAGAAGCTTTGCAATGGCAATATGAACAGTTAAGTGATCCTACAACTGATATTAAATTGAACTGGTTTGAGGAAAGCTTAAAACAATCAGGTTTACTGATCGAGTTATCAGACTCTGTTTCTATTGTAAAAAACCCTTAAATTTGAGAATAAAGATGAAAACCGACTTTTTTTTAGAGAGTTATAAAAACTTTTTAGTTAATACTATTCAAGAAAATTTTCTTAAAACCAATGAATTGAGGATTGTTACACAGAGCTTGATGCCTCATCAGGTTTTTACGATTTTTTCACATTTAAGTCAGGTATTTCCTTTACATGATCAGTTTAAGAGCTATTTTAAAGTTGCCCATGGACTCATTCATTATTGGGAAAATCAAAGCTTAAATCCTTTAGATCAACAAGCTTTTTCTGATTTACAAGAAAAGGGCTGGTTAGATCATGAAGATAAACTGACTTGGTATCGTAATCGTACGTTGAATGATGAACATGTTGATCAACTACTTATACTTTTAGTTGGTCTAGATCATACAACTGATAAAGGTGGGCTTTCTGATTTCTTTATCTGCGATGATGAAAAAATTTGGTTGTCTTTAGATAAACAATATCAAACTTGGTTAACTGCCGCCTTTGAAGACTTAGATGTTTATATTTCTGATACACAACTTCAGCAGTTTAATTCAACTATTCAACACATCAATCAATTGATCCCTTTAACTTTAAATCAACGTAGTCAATTATTGATACAATGCTTCTCAAGCATAGGGGATAATTCCGAATTCAAAGATATTTTTTCACATTTTTTCAAAGTACTTCCAAACATTGGGATTCCCTATTTAAATATCGAAAATGATCTCAAAACCTTTCAAAACAAAAAAGGCTTACAATATCTAAAAAATGCCTATGAATTTATTAGTCATGCTCGCTATAAAGCGAAAGCACGTAAAAAGAAAGATTATCAAAAAATCTATACGCATTTAAATCAAGATCCTTTTGAAGTTAAAGATATTGATGGTATTCATCATACTGAAATACATACTTATTTGAAAAATGTAGAATTATTTATTTTTAATGCTCATCCAGAAGCAAAGCACTACTTAAAACAAATTGATCTCCTACCTCTAGTAAAAGCATTGGGGCTAAAGGAGGAAAAAACGTCAGAACCTAAACAAAGTATTCCGCTTTACCGTGGTCATAGTCTTGAAGCTATTCAAAAAGGCTTACATTTTGCATTACAGCAATACCAAAAAAACTATGATTTTTCAGAAGTTACGCGGGTCAATATTGCGGTTAAAAACTTCCAACATGATTTATCAGATCATAATAATTCAGCACAGAATCTTTCTCATAAAGCACTTGCACGTGTACTATTACACGGTGCATTAGGTGGTATTGAAGAGCAAATCAATCATCTTGATTTAGGCTTTAATGAAGTCGAACTACATTTTTCACCTTTATTAACACCCGATGCACAAGACACAGTTGAATATTCTTTTAAAACAACCAATCCAGTTGTTTTATTTAAAATCACTATCTCGGGTGAAAAAGAAGAAGAATATGCCTTTAAATGGGCTTTTTCTGAGTATCAAGTCGAACGTATTCATGTCAGTTTAGCCAATATTTTACATCGTCATCTTCTCGCTTACTCTGACTACACTTTGCCTGTTTTTACTTTACCTGAACAAATTTTCAAAGCTATTTACTATGCAACTGATGAGCAAGAAGCATGTCGTTTATTAAGTTTAGGCTTAAATAACATGACTATATATGATGTATTCCATGACTTTTCTCTAGAAAACCATTCTGATATACAGCATCTTTGCATTGAATTAAAAGCAACATATATCCAATTTATTCAGAACTATTTAGATCATGGTCGTTATTTCGCACAGACCAAAGCGCATTTACTGATTACAGCCTATACGCAACTTTGTGAACGACTTAAATCTTTAGCAACTTTTGAAGCAAAAGAAATGATTGAGCGTGTCTATTATGCATTCTGCTTTGTAGAGCAATCTGAACGCCTTGACCTTCATAATATCAATCAAATTTTACTGTCAGCATTTCATCCAAGTGTGTTTGAACTTATTCAAGCGCAAACAAGATTTATTAATGAAGCTATTGAACTTACTCATCAAGAATCTGAAGATCTACCGAATGCCTTGACCTATGATCGCATTTGTAATCTTGCTGAAATTCAAGCACCATTATTGGCTTTAAAACAAAAGCAAGGCATCAGCACCCAAATTAAATCTTTCTCATGGCTTCATTTTATTGGTAGTGAACCTACAGGTGAATTGGACTTATCTATTCAGGCATTATTACAAGATGATGATATTGACGAAGATGATGATGTTAAAGAAATCGTTAAGAAAGTACCTGAACAAGACATTATTTATAATGTCTTGACTGATTACGCCTTAGCGAATCATCATGTTTGTAATGGCTTGAGAATTTTAGCCATCAATGTTTCTAAGTTATCAACGCTACTCTCTGGCTTACAACAGTATTTAAGCCAAGAGATTTTGAAAAATATAACATCCTCACCTTACTATACTGTACATTTAACCATTTATACCGTTGGTTTATCTCACTTAAATGCAGTGAACACCTTGCAAATCTGGCATAGTCATTTGCTTGATCAGTTTAGCAAACTAGATAAAAAATTAGATTTACGAATTAATCATTTTGTATCAAAACGTACAAATATTCAGCAAAGATTATTGGTTGACGCAAGCAAACAATTATATCCTTGGACAAGCTATGATCTCGCATTTAACTTTGATTTTCTGCAAGCTCAAGCAATTGGTAAAACTGAAGCAGCGCCAATCTATGAGTTTGACGCATCAGCAAATCGTTTAAATATTTATCCAATTATTTACTATCCGAAACCAACTTATCTACAAACGGCTGATCGTCGTCAATTACTCTTAAGTAATCGACGTATTCAAGTTCAATCTAAACACAGTGATTTAACTGCACGCCTAGAAGTCACCGATCGTAAAGATTCAGAACAATTTTTTGTTATTTCTGAAACTCAGTATGATGAAAATTCAAAACAGCTTATTGAACAATTACACCAAATGGCACAATGGGTGGTAAATATTGATCAGTATTTTGATCATCACTTACTGAAGTTACATCAAACCGAATATACTCATAAAGTTATCAGCTTTAGTTCAGGCTATGGTGCATATGGTGAACTTAATGTTACTGTTTCTGCAGACCAAAAAGCGCATGACCTATTAAAAACACAAATTCGTAGTCATCTCTCTGCAAACATGCCTTTTTTACGTGAAAGCAACTTAAAACCTCTCGTTGAAAAAATTACAGCATTAAATGAAGGCTTATCTGGTGTAGCTTCAATCAAAGCCATTTTAGGTGAATCAGAAATTATTCGTAATCTATACGGCTATGCTTTAACAATGCAAACAACACCGTGTATAGATTCATCTATACTTGAGCAATGGATTCCTTTAGATGCCTTCCCTCATTGGTTTAAAGATCAAGAGTATCGCCCAGATTTACTCAAAGTTTCATTACAAATGGATGAAAATAATCAACCCATCATTCATGCAAAAATTATTGAAGCAAAAGTAGGCGCTGGAATAGAAACTTTATTAACTAAAGCTGAAGCGCAAATAGAAGCAGGACTATTACATTTAAAGTACCTTTTCACGCCTATTCATGAAACACAAAAAAATCGTTATGATTGTCGCTATTGGTGGGGTCAACTCTATCGTGCAATTGTATTACGTTCTCAGCTTGACCGTGCGCAAGTCTGTTTAAATGATCTTAATATTGCGCTTGAAAAGCTGTCTGAAGGTGATTACCAAATTCATTGGTCTTCTGAAATTGTAATTTGCGATACAGAGACCAAACTAAACCTATCTAAATCTAAAGAGCTTTTCTTTACCCATGATTCACTGCATGGAAATGAAAAAAAATATCTTGTTCGTCAATATTCTGCCTTAAGCTTTGAGCAGGCTTTACTTGATGGTATAGATTTAGAATTCACTTATATAGATGACACTCAACAACCAACAGTAACTGAAAATACAGATCTTTTAGAACAAGAAGATATTTCAGATTTCAGTCAAGATAATACACAAGATCGAACATCAAGCTCTCATTTAGACTTAACTGATTTTCAAACAATAGATCATTCTGATACTTCGACAAAAATTTCATTAATGGTCAACATTGCTACAAATGAAGTGACTGAAGAATGCTCTCCCCTTCCACTTGTCAAACAAGATATTAGTTTTGGTACAACGGGGAAAATGTTGACTACTGTGAATTGGCCATTTCATCATAAACAATTAAATAACCGTCATATGCTGATTTTTGGCTCTTCAGGTTCAGGCAAAACCTATGCCATTCAATGTATTTTATCTGAGCTTGCTCGGGCGGGTTTATCATCCTTTATTGTAGATTACACAGATGGATTCTTGACGCATCACACAGAAAAAGTCTATCAAAAAGTATGTACACCTAAAGACTATTATGTGGTTGTCAATCCATTACCGATCAATCCATTTAAAACCTATAGCAATGAAATCGCTCCAGGAGTAGAGGTACAAGAAAAGGCTTTTAATGTTGCGACACGGGTAAAAAATATTCTCTGCTCTGTCTACAAAGATTTTGGAAGTCAGCAACAAGCCATTATTGATAAAGTATTAGAGCAAGGTTTAGAAAAAAATCCTCAATATCACTTAACGGATTTCTTAGAAGATTTAGAAGCTGATAGTGCTCGTGGTGAAAGTGTCGCGAATAAAATCAGAACACTTGTCAAAGTGAATTGTTTTGATACAGAAGCATCCGAAAATTTATATGAAGATAAACTCCGCAATGAGTTCCCTGTGCAAGTCATTCAGCTCACTAACATACCTCGTGACTTACAAAGAATTATTACTGAATTTATTCTCTGGGATATTTGGGCTTATGTACAAAAACATGGTAGCAAAGATAAGCCTATGACTATTGTGCTGGATGAAATGCAAAACTTAGATCATGCACCAGATTCACCTATTGATAAAATGCTCCGTGAAGGGCGTAAATTTGGTATTAGCTTAATTTTAGCCACGCAAACAATCAGTAACTTTGATAAAGAGCAGAAAGATCGTCTCTTCCAAGCATCGACTAAATTATTCTTTAAACCTGCAACTACGGAAGTCGATAGTTTTGCCAAACTTCTTAGTCAAGTCAGCTCTGATTATAATGCAAATGATTGGCGTGACAGATTAAATAAGCTAAATAAAGGACAATGCTATTATTTAGGTTATGTCGAAGATCAACATGGTCACTTAACAGAAAAAATTATTCTTACTAACATCACCGCACTTGAGCAACGAGGTTTTAACATATGAACCTCACTTACAACTTTCCACAAACATTTAAATTAGAGCCTCTACTACTTGCTGAATTACTCATTAAAACTAATGAATGTCATATTTTACATGGCACGATACATGAAATTTCAGAGTTAACAGGTATTCCTACAGGCGCTAGTTCAGGAAAAGTTGAACCCACTATCGCCTATGGTTTTAGCAGTGGTTTACTTTCAGCTGAAAAAACACAAAGTATTTGGGCTTTAGAACTTACACCTTTAGCTAAAACTATTTTGCAAGAAGATAGCATGTTAAATGAAGATGTAAGTTTATTCATGATGCATTTAATGATGAATCGTGTTGACCCACAACAACCGCGAGAAGGTCTAAATTCAGCTTGGTTTGATGTCTGTATTTCTAGTAAATATCAAATTTCCGATACATTTTATTTAGATCAACTTGAACAATATATAAAAGATAAACGTGGTGACCAAAAATATCTGAATAAGCTTCTACGCCTCATTCTTACAAGCTATGATCAAAACAATGTAGATGCTCCTTTTTATAAAATCCCCGTATTTCAGGTTGAGCAAGCTCAAACACAACTTGTGATTAAACGCTTAACAGCACCTTTAGAATATAAATTTTTCCCTGCTTACAGTTCATTTTTATTTCTTGAATGGGATCGACTATTTTCATCACAGACACAAATTAGTTTTGATGATTTTTTGACACAAACCCGTTGGAATTTATTAATGAATTGGTCCAATAAACACTTTAACCGTTTATTAGATTGGATGGCAGAAAAAGGGTTTATACAAATCGATCGCCTAACAGGAAATGCTCTCATCCTTAAATTGGTTTCTACTGATCGTGTTTTAACAGAATTTTTTAGTGAGCTTGTGTAATCATGAAATTACAAGAATTAGTACAGTTTAATCAACAAAGTTTTTTCGAGGGTGCAGTACAACTTGGTTGGTTTCAAAATCGTATAGATCAAGCCAATATTGCAGCAGAATCATTTATTTTTCATGGCCCCCATTACCATGGTGCAGTCAATGAACAAGACCAACATTTACTTAAAGATACAGCTTCACTAGTTGTTGAACTCCTTGAAAGTCTTTCACTTGCAAAACAAGGGCGAGAAGATAATCCCTATTGGTTAGCAACTGCAGGTTATGGTGCGGGTAAATCACATTTAGCTGTTACATTAGCGACATTATTATCTAAACCTAATACACCTTTAGCACAAACAATCTTAACGCATATAGAGCGTGTAGATGCTACTCTCGGACAACGTGCAAAGTCCTGTTTTGAAACCTTTACAAAACCGAGCCTAATTATTGCCTTAGATGGCATGGGTAATTTCCATTTAGGCAATCAGCTTAACAAAGTGGTACTTAAGCAACTTGATATGCATGCGGTTGATGCTCAAGCTGTACGAGATTTATCACCACGTTTTAATAAAGCACAACGTTTTGTTGAACGAAGTTATCAAATTTATGCTGTAGAATTTCAAAAAAAATTAGCACAATTTGATCAAGCACAAATTTTTCAATTACTCACTGAAAATAATGAAGATGTTTACGCTGCTGTTGATCAAATTTTCTTGGATGTTACGGGCAGTGCAATCCCTGTAGATGGTCAAGAATCTGCACAAGACCTACTACAAACCTTATGTGATACCTATTGCGGTACAGATAAACCCTTTGAAAATATTATTTTACTCTTTGATGAATTTGGTCGTTATCTTGAATATGCTGCGGATCGCCCTGACCTTGCTGGTGATTCATCGCTACAGCAAATTTTCCAAGGTATTCAAGATAATGCTAATAAGATAAGATTTATTGGTTTTATTCAGTACGATTTAAAAACGTATCTAAAACGCTTTAATGCTAAAGATTCTAGACAATTACAACGCTATATCACACGCTTTGATACTGCCAATAAAGTACATCTTTCTTCAAATTTAGAAACTATTTTTGCCAATCTTATTCAAAAAGATACGCAAGAATTAACTCGCTTATTTCAACAATATCCAAGTGAAGATAACTTCCATCAATCTTGGTTACGTCTTGCACAGTATTTACCTAAAACTAAACTATACCCTGTCTGGCACGATGAAAATTTATTTAATCAAGTTATTGCAAAAGGTTGTTGGCCATTACATCCATTTGCAACATGGTTACTCACACGCCAAGAGCATACTGTACAATCACGATCAGCACTGACGTTTATCCGAGATTTACTACAAAAATCTGCACAATTAGATGTCTTCAGCCAACCTCAACTTTTCCAAGTTTCGGCTGCTGACCTTGTACATGATTATTTACTCGATGAAATGCTTGCAGCTGAACGTGATACAGGTGCAAATGTCATTGAAACATTGCAAACGCTCTTACAAAAATTTCATAGTGGTTTTCAAACCAATAACCCAAAAACCTTAACTGCTATTGCGATTTTAGAAACCCTAAAATTACGTCAACTCAATCAATCTCAAGCCAATGAAATTCTACAAGAATTGACTAATTTTGATGCAATTCAACTTCAAGAGCAAATCATGAGCTTGTCTGAGTTGGGTGCAACTGAGTGGAATTCAGACTTAGGGCGATATGAGCTCTTAACAGATGGAGCAAGTCGAGCGAGTTTCACTGCATGGATGAAAAAAACAGCTGCTCAATTCACACAACAGGATATTGGTGAGCTATTTATTAGCAAATCTTATGATATTGGCTTAGGTCAAATTGAATGTGACTTTGCACAAAAACGTAATATTTCAACTCCTGATTGGGTATTCCAACCCAAAAGCTATGTTGCCGAACAAATTTCATGTGAGAATTTAGAAATTCTGATTCAAGATTGGCAAAATAATATGACCTATAAAGATGCAAAAGGTCGTGTTATCTATATCTATCTCAATAGTCAGCAAGATTTAGAGCTATATCAAACCAAAATTCAACAAATGCTAGAAACAGTTTTAGCAAAATATAAATTAAACAAATTACCTTTCTTATTTTGCTATCTCAATGATCAAAATGATGAACTCCGTACTGCTTTAGCACGCCTGAAATCTTTTGAAATAATGTCTCCTGCTGATCAACAGCAATTTATGCGCTTTATACAAGAAGAAAAAGATGATGTGCTCACTGTATTAAAAAATACTTCATCAAAACTAATGAAACAAAAGGAATTTTTCTCACCTTACTATCCAGATTTACCTCTAGGCTTACTCAAAAATGTTGCAACAGCATTGTTTGAACATAACTATAAAAATACCATTCCTTTTGTTTTTGATGGCTTCCGTTTAAATACTGCAACAGCACCTTCGGATATTGCAGCACTCTTTAGTATTATGGTGAATCGCCAATTCTCTATTGCATGGTTACAAGGGCAAAAGACACCTTTACAGAACCGTTTTGACACCTTGTTTAAAAAAAATTGGCAAGCCGTAGATACCATGACGGGGAAATTTGCGCTCCCCCAACAACAAAATGTTAAAAGTTTATATAACTTTATAGAAACAACATTTGCGATTAAACCTGACTTAGATTTAAAAACGCTGTATCAAAAACTCGTGATGCCAAGTTATGGTTTAAATGACTGTTCATTTGCGCTCATTCTAGGTATCTACCTTGCGCAAGAAACACCACAATATAGAATCCTTCATCAAGGTAAGCCAAAGAATCTTGCTGAATGGCTGAACTTAGTTCTGAATAAAAAAACAGGGACTTTACTCAATTTAGATATTTTGGCACATACTCAATTACAAAAAATGGAAATGAGTACACGTGATGAATGGATTCTACTATTCAAGCAGTGGAGCCAAGAGTCAAATCCTAAGAAAATGATTGATATCTTTCAATCTATTGAAAATAAAAAGAAAGTAGACCCGATTCCGTTAGATTTAGAAATTCAATATAATTTGTTATTCGATAAATTCAAAACAACCTATGAAGAGCATAAGAAACAACAGGATAGATTTGATGCTACTTTTACCCAAATGCTAAGAGGTCTTGAAAGCTCAGATATCCGAGACTATAGCAAATTATTACAAGCAACTTCAGCTTTAATTAAATTTGCCAAAGACCTTGATCTCAAAAAAAGTCATATTGAATTACCAACAAAATCGACCTCTTTAGTTGAATACATTTCACAAGGCAAAAACACATTATCAGTCAAATTTAATCGTTTTTTTGATAATCTTGTTCTAACCTCACATCATGAAATTATTAACTTCCGTGAAAAATCGGAACAATATCAACGTGCTTTTATCACCTTACAAATGCAACAAGAGGCAAATAAAGTACAAGATAAAACAGCTCAACTGATTCAAAGAATTGAAGAAAAAGAACGTTTTAAGTATCTCTTGCAAGATATTGAGAGCTATATTCATACTTCACCAAATAAAACAATGAAAAAGAAAGAGCTTGAAACATTAATTAAAGAAGGTGATCGTCTTTTAATTGATATTGACAATAAACCCTCTATTTTTGATTCAGTACAAACCCTTGTTGAAAAACAAAATGGAATTCGGACTGTACAAAATGATTTTAGACAAAGAATTACTGATGTCAGTCAACAATTTGCAAATTTGTATGGTGGTTTTAATGAATTAAATGACCTCAAAATTCGCTTATTGGATGCTGAAGAATTATTAAAATTCTTTGTATCGACAGAGGAATATGAGGAAATTTTAAAAATCCAGAAACAGCTTCAATTCGCTTTTGATCGTACCCAATCTTGGATTACACAAGGTTTACCGAGTCAAAAAATGTTCGCTTTTTTAAATCAAACGATAGTTAAAGATCAGGAAGCTATGATGGCTTATTTGAGTGAACAACAGATTGATGCAGAGTGGGATTTTATTGAGGAAATTTTTAAACCTATTCGTGATGGCTATGTTAAAAAGGCACGATCAACAGCTGAACATTGGTTAACACAAACACAAACACAAAATGAACTTTCTTTCACACAGCAGGATATTTCTATTCTGCGGAAACTCGTTGATAAAGTTGAAGTGGCACCAGAAATTTTTGATGAAGATCAAATAATTCTTTTGCACTCTTTAAAGGATGAAATTCGTCATCAATTTAATCAATGTCATATGCAGATGTTCCAACGTTGGTTTGTGAATCTTGAAAGTGAATTTATGTCAACATCTCAAAATCAAACAGGGTTAATGCAATTACGTACTAAACTCAAAAATGTTCCCCACATAATTTTGCCATTATTAGATGAACAAGAACAAAAGATCATCACATTGCAAAAACAAATAGCTTCTGCTTTAGATCTTATTTCATTAGAAGATTTAGCTGAACGGATTAATACCCTAAGTCCAGACTTAAAACAAAAACTACTAAAAATGTTAAATTAAATAAAGCCCGTACTCAGCTAGATACTGAGTACGGGCTTTATATTATTTCTATCTAAATCAATATGAGACTGAGATTTTTATTTAGTACTAGCCTATTTATAACATGTTACACATGCCCCACCACCTTCAATATCATCATATACGGCATCCAAATCGACCATTTCGATTAACTGATCATCATGCAATATATTACGACGGCGTTTTTTCTTAAACTTTTCCATCTTTTTTTCATGGTCTGCTTTAATTTGAGCAATACGTTCAGGATCTTCAAGGGTACTTAATGGTGTGTCTTTTCCCATCCAATAATAGGTTTCACCATTCGCTGATTTGTCATCTTCAAACTGCTTCTCATACGCTTTTGCTTCTTCAAATTTTTCAGGATGGCGCTCTTTTAAACGTACCCATTCAATTTTCCGTTGATAGAAACAAAATGTGCACCCACTGCGCGAACGCCACTCATAATATTTTGGTAATCCTAAACCTGTACTTTCTAAGAGAGCAATAATATCTTGCTTCACTAAACCATCTTCAGCAAATGGCATCTTAGTCGTCAAATATTTTTGGGTAGGAACATATCCTTCACGCCAAGGTTCATCTGCACGAATACCAACATAGCTAATAATTTCATAGCCATCATCTAAAAATGGTTTAACCCACTGCTCAAATGGAACCAATTTCATCTGTACCGTACACCAACGTTGATGTCCTGAAGGTAGGAAATGATTGTATTCTTTTAACCAATAATCAAAATCTTTATCAGAACCTAAACGCAAAATTGGCTTACCTAAATAAGACTCTAACTGATTAAGATATTCCATGACCTCAGGAAGTTCTTTTCCTGTGTCCGTAAAGAAATATTCGATATCTAGTTCAGGATAGTGATCTCTCATATATACCGCGAGAGCTGCACTATCTTTTCCACCCGAAAGACCAAGGACATGCTTTACTTTTCTGTCAGACATGTTCGCCTCCTTTCTCAGAATGTGCTAAATCTAGATACTCTTTTAATAATTCATATAAAAGAATCGCTTTAGTATCTTTATTTAAATCACGACTATCTAGATATTCTTTAAATGAACCTATCGCAGACGATACTTTTTCCTCTGTTTCGGATGTAATCCGTACATCTCGATTATATTCCTCAAAGCCTTGAGGCGTATTTACAATAATGGCTAAATGTTTTTGCTCATCCAACGTATTTAACTGAGGATGACCATTTTTGACAAAAAAGCAGAGTTGTTTAAATCGCTGTGTGTAATTTGGAATATTTTGAGATGCCTTCTTAAGACTATCATCTGTCCAATCTCGCTCAGGTATTTGAGATAATAATGTAATGATATTACTGAGCCATTGCTTAGATGCGTCATTACTCTTCATTAAATGAAAGGCAAATTTTTGTAACTGCCAATCCGCAGCAGAATGACTAATAATCTCTGCTTGGGCAAGTAGTTCAGGCGTCAAATTTCCTAATTCATGGATTAACTCAGCTTCAAATGTTTGTAATAAATGCGATTTTGCTTGATCTAATTCTAAAAACAAGTTGCTCATATCTGATTGAATAGAATCATTTTTTGCATGTTCAGCATCTAATAAGTCATATAAATCCTCAAATAACAACTTAAAAGGATCATCTGCCATTAAAATAGCAGCGCGCAATTTTTGTGTTTTTTCACTAAAAAAATTGGCATTACGTGAATGCTTAATCCATTTTGACTTTTTCATTAGTGCAGAAACAATGAAACGAGCTACTTGTAATGCTGAAGCCTCTATGGGTTTTCCATAATTTGCTTCAATACTATTTGCTAAAAGATTAATAAACTGTTGTTTCTCAACCTGACCTTTTACATATTTTACTGCGATTTCATGAGGACGTTTGATCAACTTATTGATAAATTCCTCATCAATATCACTAATAAAACGGAACTCATTCGTTACATCTTGATCATAAAATGCAAGAGTTTCTTTCTTAGCTTGCAATAAAGCGAGTGCAAATATAGGCAAAATACCCTGTGGTAAACCAAAAGGTGCAACCGTCCATTTTGCTTTCTCATAAAAGTCTGCAAGGGTAATTAAACCTTTATTTTCTTTAATAACCTTAAAACCGTTTTCCAACAGAATATGCGAATTTGAGTCTTTCGCCTCATGTGGCGTCGGAATTACAAAAGCCCATTCCTGTGTTTCACTATTCAGCTGATGAAGACCTAACCGCTTCAAACAAGATAAATAAATCGCTTTCTCAGCAGGAAATTTCTCAATACCCAGGTTTTCCATTTCTGGACTATGAAGCATTTTTTCTAAAAGCTTTCTTCGCCCAGAAGCTGCGGAACTTGAAATTTCATTTCTTACCACAAGTTCATTAAACATCTTTGGACATTGATCAAAAATTTTGTCAGCAAGTTCAGAAGCAATCACTGAAAGTTGCTTTTGGGCTTGTTTTTCACCTTGGTAGAACCACGTAGCAGACTCAAAAGCATGGTTAAACAAAAAGGTTAATTGTTGATAAATATAATCACAACGATGCTGATATTCTTTCTTCGCAACCTGATCAATCAATAATTTAGGCTGTTCTTTTACAATTTGCTGTAATACAAAAAGTTCTTTCGCCCAATTTTCAATCTCATTATAGTTATTTAAACTCGCGATCACTAAGTTTGAATGAGTTTGAGACAACTTCATCAATTGCCTATCTGTTAGTGAGCTTTCAGCAATCAATACAAAGTCCCTGTATGACTGATTACTTTGATGTTCTAACTCTGAAAATTGTTTTAGTTCATTCACATTATAAATAAGATATTGCCCCATCCAACGCATTATCCCTCTTTCCTGATAATGACGTTTCGCTAAAACAACATTTGCTTTATAACCTGTATATTGCAAATAATTTTGTTTTGGATTTAAGGTTTCTAGCTTGTCCTGAATTAACTGCTGCACATTTAAATCTGATGTCGTCACAACCTCATAGGATTGTGTGCTATTCCAGAAACTCAGAATTTTCCATTCTGTTAGTTGAGTTAAACATTCCGTGATGGCTTTAGTTTCTTTTTTACTCGCATAAAAACTAAAATTCAGCAAATCACGTGTTGGATATACGCCTAGGGACTTACCAAAAATATTCAACATCGCAATTGCTTTAATTAAATTTGAATATAATTGATTCTTAGCAATAGAAAAATTTTCTTTACTCGTTTTTTGACTCACTAAAGTCAAAGCTTGCTCAACAAGACTCCAAGCATGTCCTTCTTTAGAACTTAAAATTTGATGTTGTAAGTTATGACTTAGATAGTCCCATAAATCTACGATAGAATACTTTTGTTCCAATACTGTATTAGCATCTAAAAACTTTCTTAAACTATATGGTTCTGCTGAAAGTAAAAAGCTAAAAATACTGCGTTCATTTTGGCTAAAGCTACTTTTTGAAACAGCTCCAAGCAAAACAGTTGTAAGTGGATGCAAAGGCAATGCATTATAAAAATATTGTTTTACTTTTGGGCTATTTTCTAAGAGACGTGAACCAATAAATTTTTGAATTTGATCAATTAAATCATGATCATTTTTATCTACTGATTGAGGTATTTTAGCATCTGTTCTTTTTAGAGTTTTCGAAACTAAAGCAATTGATTCATCTAAGGATATGCGATAAGAAATATCGACATATCTACCTTGGATTTTTGCCCACTCTAAAGCAATTTGATGACTTAGGCCTTTTGCATAATCAGCAAATGATTGATGCAAAATACCAATAAAAATAAAAGGGCATTCAGGTTGAGATAAACGATTAATTTTTTCCGAAAGATCCTGAAAAAAATGTAAATTGCCAGAACCTCTTGCCAAAGTTTCTAGCAGTTTACCCATTTCATCTAAGATGAATAATGTTCCCGAGATTTTACCTTGTAACTCTGAAAATACTTGAATAATCCAATCTAAAAGTTGTGCTTCAGTTTCAGGATACTGTTCTAATAACATAGACTGTTTAAAATATTTTAATAATCCTGCAACCTGTACAGCATCAACTACTGAACGATAAAATAACTCAATTGGTGAGATAATACCTGCCACCGCTTTGATTATAATCCACGGTTTTTTTTCAATATTTTCAGTTTTAAATACAGTTTCTAATTTTGCTGACAATATGGGATCGGCAATCATTTTATTGACTGCATCACGAACATTTTGATCAGAATGTACAAAACCAGTCAAAATTGCAGCTAAGGTTGATTTTCCTGTACCGTAACTACCTGTAATCGTAAATGTAGAAGATTTTGAATCCACTACAGTAGCCAAAGCATTGTATGCTGTGCCATGGAAAATAATTTTATCAAAAAATTCTTTTGAAATATCTGTATCTAAACGCGTAGAAAGTAGATGATTCACATTAATTTGGTAGTATTGATTCAAATTAGTCGTTGACATCTTACTCACTCTCACTATAAATTTTTTCTAATAAATTATCTAAATCAAAAGCTTGAATATCTTTGCATGCTAGGCTTCTAATACCTAATGTGTCCGACCAAAAAAATCTTTCATCAAGTAATGAACATTGATTTAAATAAAAATCGATACCGATATTATTGATTCTAAATAAACGTCCAGGGCTTCCGGGCATAGTTAAAATACTATCGACACTAATCGTCGAAGTATTCTTAAAAAATGTTTGCCAAAAATCCACTAGACAGTATAAAAATACTTCAGGTTTTAAACTTTTTTGTTCAGTAAAATCAGACTTAAATTTATTAGCTTCCAAGTGATACAGTAAACCTAACTCATTTAAAGGAGAGATAAAACTATCTTCTCCTTTAAAGGTTTTGCTTAGTTTTTTCCCATAACAGAGTGCAAAACAATCAAAATCTTTCTGTAAAGTTGCAAGCGCAGGGATTTTTAAATTCTCTGTGTTTAACCAATCCATTAAATCTAAAATTAAATCATTTTTATCAAAAAACTGCTTATTTGAAAAATTGAAATACCATCGAGCAAACGTCAATTCTGAATAATTTTTTTGAATATAATAATGCAAAAGCCAGTTTGATACCGGTTTCTCTAAATAAGAATCATATAACTTAATAACTTTTGTAATGTCCGAAATGTACCTTTTTTTTTGATCACTAACTTTAAGCGGTTGTAAACCTGAAATTTCGGTCCAATATTTAATACTATTGACCATATTTTTACCTACACCTAGGTCGACAACCAAATTTTCTTCATTTTTTTCTTTATAATCTAATGAATTATACGACTTATTAAGCCATCCATATCTTAATGCAAAAGTCTCATGACCTGAAAAGCGTAGTGTAAAACTCATAGTCTAGTCGTCTTAAAAACAGATTTACTGGAAGATTGTCTCCAGTAGCTTATACATCATTATAATTTTATTCAAGGAATAACTCCATTGATACGACACAACCTGTCTTCCTAAGCAGTACATTTAAGTATGAATATATTAATCCAAGATATTTATACATACGCTCTCACACAAGTAAAAAAAGTATGAAAGTCTACAGTAGGCCACTTACACTTTACTCACGACCAAAACATCTTAATATATTGAAAACATTTATAAAATAAATCCACCATCCCCACTGCTCATTAAAAAATTTAATCGCTAGATCGTATTAATATTATTAAACTTACTTCAATCCAAACCCATCCAATGTCGCTGGGTCAAAATTTTCATCAAACATAAACTCATCTACTCTCTCTTTTTTTAACGTCGCTAGGGTATAAAAGAAACATTTCTCACATAACTGCAACTCATATCTTTCCCCATCATGCGTGGAGCCATACCCCCAATTCGCTGATAAAGTTCCAAACTCCAGTTGCGTTAATTGATTACATACATCACATAGAACATCTGTAACGACTTCCTCCTGTTTCAGTTGTTTGATTTCCATATGCAGCTCCTTGTATCAATCAAGTTAAACTCATCTACATGTTTACTAAAAACTTATTCCTGTTTGGCTTTAATTACCATTAAAAATTGAGCTTAAAGCAAGTTGATATGCAATCCCGCACTGGCATTTCAAGGCAGCAGTACCAAAAACTGTAAAGTCAGGGCAATCCACGATTAGAGATCTTAGAAATTATTGCGGCAGAATTAAATGCTCAATTGATGCTCATTCCTGATGATAAAGTTTATTTAATTTACAGTCTCGACAAAAAGACTAGCCAAAAATAAAATACTAAAATTTCTCAAATAATTTCATCACATCATTTTCCGTAAGTTTCGCTTCGCCCTCATGATCGGCGCTTAGAATAGACTGTGCCAGTTCTGCTTTATTTTGCTGCAAGGCAATAATTTTTTCTTCTATACTTTGATTGGTAATCAGCTTGTACACAAATACCGGCTTGTCCTGTCCAATCCTCCATGCACGATCTGAAGCCTGATCTTCAGCAGCAGGGTTCCACCATGGATCATAGTGAATGACCGTATCCGCTGCTGTCAAATTCAAGCCTACGCCTCCAGCTTTAAGGCTGATTAAAAACACAGACACTTGTCCAGACTGAAATGTAGTAATGACTTCATCTCGTTTTTTGGTCTTTCCAGTCAGTTTGACATAGCCAATTTCCGAGTGATTGAGTCGCTGCTCAATCAATTCCAACATTGAAGTAAACTGAGAAAAGATGAGAACTTTTCGTCCCTCTTCCACCATCGGGACGACCATATCCATCAACTGTTCAAGTTTGGCAGAATGTGCCTGCCCGGTTTTAACCGAATCCAGTTTCAGCAAACTAGGATGGCAGCACACCTGACGTAGTTTCAACAAGGCATCTAAAATTTGAATTTGACTACGTTTAAAGCCTTTTTCTGCCACAATTTTCTGAATGTTTTCCTGCATCGTGGCGCGAACAGCCTCGTATAGCTTGGATTGCTGTTCATTCATGTCAATATTGACTTCAATCGTGGTTTTTTCAGGCAATTCTTTGGCGACGTCAGTTTTCAAGCGACGTAAAATGAAGGGCTTAATCCGGTTCACCAGCTTTTGCCTTAACTCCTGATCACCGCGTTTTTCAATCGGATAGCGGTATTTTTTATTAAAGATTTCTTGTGAATATAAAAATCCTGGCATCAGAAAATAAAATAGTGCCCACAGCTCACCCAAATGATTTTCCATCGGGGTACCGGTTAGACACAGACGATGTCGCGCTTTTAATTGCCGTACTACCTGTGCAGCTTTGGCACGCGGATTTTTGATATTCTGTGCTTCATCCAAAATGAGTTGATGATATTCATATTGCTTCAGTTGTTCTTCATCTCTCGCCAGGAGCGGATAGGTGGTTAAAACAATGTCATATTGCGGAATCTGTTCAAAATACTGATGGCGGTCCGGCCCTTGTAGCAGCAGCACCTTGAGCTCAGGGGTAAATTTTTCCGCTTCTTTGAGCCAGTTATGCATCAGCGATGTAGGTGCAACAATTAAGGCGGGGCTGTCCTGCAAATGTCCAGCCTGCTTTTCCATGAGCAAATGCGCTAAAGTTTGTGCTGTTTTGCCCAGGCCCATATCATCTGCAAGAATCCCGCCATGCTGGGTTTCCCTTAAAAACTGTAACCAGCCTAAGCCCTGCTGCTGGTATGGACGCAATTCCCCCTGAAAACCTTTTGGTGTCGGCAGTTGTTGCTGATAGCCTTGTTTGAATTTCTGTGCAAATTGCTGCAGCCGGTCACTGACCTGCCATGCCATCCCAAGATGATGCTGTACCTCCAGTAACTGACTCGCATCATAGCGATCGATACTGCGCTCTTCTTGCTGTAAAATGCTCCGCAGATGCAACAATACCGGCTTAATGTCCCTGGCGGATAGAGCCAAATCGGGTTGATCAACTGCAGTTTTCAGGGTAAAAATTTGACTGTCATTCAGATAACTAAAAGTCCGCGGATCAAGTAAATCAGGCTGCTGTTGTACCAAAACGGCAATGGCATCGAGCAGGTCATAGCAATTGCCTGCACTGTCCTGAACGGTCGCCCCGATATTGAACCAGTCCTGCTGACTTTCAGATTCAGTGATGGAAATATTTAAATTTTCTACATATTGCAGCTTAAATGGGCTGTGTTCCAGATGCTCTATCTGCCACCCCATCAATTCAATTTGATTGATGGGCATGAGTTGCCTGATCCAGTCTCCATAGAAAGCCCAGACCATAGAGTCGAGACGTTGTTTATCCAGTTTTAATTGCTGGTCATTGCTCAGATCTTTCACCCACTCCAGTGATTTGACCAACAGCTGTAAACGCTGGATTGCCTGTTGTTCCTGAACAAAATCCCGAAGCTGTCGCACCATTTTGCCATGCTGCTCACCGATAAAACTGTCACCTGATGTACCCGCTTTTATTCGCCCGCCTGCATAGGAGAATTCAATTTCAGCACAAACAGACTCCTCCAATTTCCAATCAAATTTATCTAAAACACCGAAGCGTAAAATTGGCTGGGGGCTACCGGCAAGGACCTCAACACTCTGAATAGACTCGGACTGAGGCAGATTCTGCATGTCTGAATATTGATGAGTCATCTGTTCAAACTCAGACAATAGCGTAGATGGAAGATCAGGCATCTGCAAAAAATGGTACAGAAGATTTGCCGTATATTCGCCATATAATTGACCTACCGTGTTCTGTCGAATATCGACATAACACGGTGGCTGGCTAGCGAGAATTTGAATATGTGAATTTGATTTTAAATCGAGTCGAATATCGCCATTGACCAATTCAATGTTTAGATGCTCTGTCTGTTTGTTTAGACCTTGTTGCCAGATCAGTTCGATGCTATACCCTTGTTCTGACCATTGAAGTGCAGCATGGCTCTTTTTTTGCCAATAAACATCGCCACTTTGAATAAAACTTTTGAATTGCTCCAATAAAATCCCGGAGATATCAAGATTGCTCTGATAAAAGCGTTCATCGCTGTTTATTTTGGCGTAATAATAAACCTGATTAAATAATTGTCGTTTTTGTTCAGGTAAAGTCAGATGCTTTCTGGTGATATTTTCATATTGCGTATAATCACTTTCACCGGCAATCGAGCCATTTTTATTGCGTCTGGCCTTCTGCACCACAAGGGTCAATTTTTTTGAGCTGACAGACTGATTTAATAGGTAAATTAAACACGTGTTTGTTTTGGCAGATTGCTCAGGTTCAGTCTGTTGTAAATACCGTTTAAAATCATTCAACCAGCGTTGCGCCTGATCATACCCCTGTTGGCGGTTTGCGATTCCCTGTGGGGATTGAGACTCAGCAGAACGCTGCTGAAATTCTTGGCGATATTCTTGAAAGAATAACCGTGCTAAAGCAGCAGCATGTTTACAGTTATATCCAACCGGACAAGTGCAGTCGTCATCGATTAAACGGTCTTTTTTAAGATTATAGGTAATTGCAGTATCGTAATAATCCGTCCCTTCAATTTGGGCATACATCGTGACATCGCCGCTTTCCTCAAAGAACTCAATCGTTTCCCTATCAATGTGTTTAGCATAGCTCAGACTGCGCTGAATAGTTGCGGTACTAAAGCGAGATAGAAAATTGATCAATGAGGACATGATTACCAGACACTAAATGTTTATACAATTATAACGGACAAAGCTGTCATTTCAGAATAGTAGCCGAACTGCTCAACCTGAGCACAGATTCGACTCACTCAATAGGAATATTGTGAGTAAAGACAATCAAATCAGAGAAGTTAAACAGATCATTAAGGTCGAAAATATCCTGATTGAAAGTTCTCATTTATTCACGACAGTTAATTTTAAACCAAATGGGGTTAAAAGTTTTAGCATTGTTTCTAAGGTTGGATTTGCATCTGATCGCTCGAGCTTCTGTAAAGTTTGAAGCGAAATTTTAGTGATCTTGGACATTTCATGTAATGTCAGATGCAGCTCTGTTCTAATGAATTTTGCAATGACATGTATCGGCCAGTCTGGATTAAGCTGAATCATTTCTAAGACATATTGTCTTTTTCTAATTTGCTCTATTTGAGAGAGTGGAATAAAACGTTTATCCATGACAAATCTCCTTTAATTGTGCGCAAATACCTTCAATGCGATATGCACAATTTTCTAGAATTTCATCATCTATCCCGATAGATTTCATCTGGGTTAAAAGCCCCTGGTACAAAGATAATTGTTCAAAAAATAAAGATTTTATTTGTTCTATGGTTAAAGAACTGCATTCTACAATCTGATGAGCAATTGAAGCCCAGTTGTTATCGTCTTTTTCCCATCGAGTAGATCTCGCGATTCCATCAGGATGTAACCACATAGGGGCAAAATCAAATAAAGGCGTTAATCGAATATCGCCATTGTTAAACCTTTGAAATGCTGTATTACGGGTATGATTATCTTTATTTCCTAAAGCGATATTCGCTAAATCTCTTTTTACATATTCAAGAATTTCTGTTTCTGGATCCGTACAGCAATTCATTATAATTTTGCAGACTTCGTTATGAGACATTTTTACTCCGAAGCCCGCTTTTCCACTAAAAGAAGCTAAACTTTCTTGGGCTATTCTTTCAACACGGTTATTCACCACTTGCCGATCAAAACGTGGAATAAATAAAGTTCTTCCATGTAACTCTAAAGGTCTAAATACTCGTAATCCTAAATATGCTGCTACTTGCATATATAAGGGTTCTTGATTCAAAATTTTGTTTAGACGTTGATCCGTTCCTCGGCTAAATTTAACCAACCAGTGCTGTTTAGCCATTTCATCAGGTAACGTATGATCAAGATAAAATAACTCATCATGACCTTGTGTTAGTAATAGTTTTGGCCACTCGCCTTGAACGCCAGATGATCCAGAGATAAATAGTCCAAAAGATGATAATGACTCAAGAAACTCTTCACTACGTTCGATAATTTCCTGTATTGAAAATCCTTGTACTAACTGATCTGAATATTGAGTTAAAAGCCATTCATGAGCTTCTTTTATTCTTAAGTTACCAATAGGGTTGCTCGCTCCTACTTTAAGCAATGGCCAATCTGCTGACTCTTCTTCATACTCAGGGCGGCCAAGTTTTTTTAATAGTTCTTTTCGACCATATCCTTGAGGTAATAGATCAACTAGAAAAGCTGGCCACGTAGGCTCAATATTGCTTTCTAAATTAATCGGATAATGGTTTGAAACAGCATGACCATCTCGTAACCCCATATGTTCAATTGCATAATCCATTGAATAATATGTTCCGCAGCTAGCTTTCCAACCTTTAGCTTTTTCACCTATTACTTCAATAGTGGCACAATCGATCCATTGATTATTCAGAAATATTTGGACAGAGCAAAAATCATTCATAATTCTATTTAAATAGTAAAGTATAGCCAGTTTTACCTATTATATACCTATTATAGTAGTAAAGTATTATTTTTTGTCCAAGTGAGTTTTCAAAATTTATTTTTTATTTAACATAAAATCTCTACTTGGGAAAACAACACAAAAACCCGCATCTAAAAAACTGAAATAAAAAATGCGCCATCCAAACTGTTCAGCTAGGGGCGTAATATCTTTTATAAAAATTCCATTTTTCCCATCGGGCGTGAGGAAAAAAGTAAGAGAGCTAGCTAGCCCAGTCTCAAACATACCTAAAATTTGTTTAGCCAGTTCTGTACATAGAATGCCAAGGGTCATTGGAGATGGTAGTCATCTCAATTACGCAGCAACGCTTGGTTCATTGCAATAGATTCTATTAGATTGGAAATGTCTAATGAGATTTCTTTAATCTAATAGGATCTAATCAGCCAATAAAGTACCTCATTACCGATCAACTGGCACAGCTCATAACTCCATTATTTTGTGGCTTAATAGCCATAACTAAATATAAGACACAATATTATGGATTTAAAACTCAGAAAACCTGAAGAAGTTGTTGCGTTATTATGTGAGAGGCTTCGTAAAGAACGACTTTATCTAGAAATAACTCAAGCAGACGTTGCTGGTATTGGTGTGAATACAGTATCTAATCTGGAAGCTGGTCGAAATGTTTCATTTGAAAATTTAGTACGCATTAACTACCAGCTCAGCCGAATCATCTATTGCATCAACTTGATACCCTCTACTTTTGAAATCCAAAGTGTCATCACCCGACCCACAGCCCAAGTCCAAGTCCAAAATCTTTACTTGTGTAGGGAAATACTTAAAAAATGGTTCGTACAAACTCTGCATGTCAACTCGGTATGTACTATCAAAAAAATTTGAGCATTGTTATTGTAATAATCAGCTGTACTCATCCCTACCCTATTCAGTCTAATCTGCTATGTGAACATCATAATAGAAACTTGATATTTTTTGCCAACTCACAAATATAGCTAACTAATAGTGAGTATCAAATTGAGGAGGAAAATTTGAAACTTTCAATAATAAAAAAACTTTAAAAACAAGAAAAAAATGATGCCTCCTGCCATATTCAAACACTCCAAATATACGTAAATATTACTGTATTATTTTTATTCAATAGCACACATGGATTTGACATCTGAACTACTTTTAAAGTTTCCAGCAACACAGATAAGTACTCTAAAAAATTTCAAAAAAAGCAGAATCATCATTCATCCATATGCTTTTGGTTTAAACCTATGTTACTTACATATGTTTAAAAATCTCGCTGCAGATTTAGATATTTCTAATCGTCTAAAAGAACTTCACGTGTGGAAAACTGCAAATTTTGATGGCTACACCATCTTTAACAATATTCACTTATATCTAAGCTATGTAAAACAAGATGCTAAAGAAGTCTCTTTAATTATTCATCAAAAACCAACTTTTTCAGATGAGGAATTAGTATTTCTGATGGAGTTATGCAGTCGTGAATTTATTCAATTCATCAAAAATTCAAAATTCGATATTAAGTCTTTGGATCCAAAGAAAACATTGCACTTAATTAATATGCATCTTTCGCGTCAAACACTATTAACTCTTAACAAAGACTCATCTTTGAAGCCACACCATCAAATGAGTCTAGAGCTACTTGCACACTTGCTTTCATGCTCTCGAAACCAACTCAATCAGCGGATGAAAAATATCAAGCAAGAACGCACACAGATTTTTAATGAATTATCACTACACAGCAGTTGTGTAAAAGAACTTATCGATCGCCCTGATAGCTGCCTAAGTACAGAAAAAATTTGGAGATCATAGTGTCGAACGATCTAAACGAACATATTGATTTGCCAGTTATTTCACTGCAAAAAATGCTTGAAAAACTGTTTGGTAATGAGAAATTTGAACGTGCACAACACATCAACTATGTAATTAAACTATTGTCTTTGCAACAGGCTGACAACTTTCTAGATGGTCTCAATCTCGATTGCTTTAACGTCGATGTAGAATTTCAGTCAAATCTACCTAAACCATCAGTAATCTCTTTTACTAAAAAAGTTAAGATCAGCGATCTACCGATCACTTCATATATCAATTCAATTTCGCAATTATCTGAGTCGCAGACTCATGCACAAAATTGGAATATTCTAGTTTTAAAAGCAGCAATTTATTTAATTGCTCTTCCTGAGCTCAAGCCAGATCTTTTTAAACAAGCACACGCGGAACACTTCAATACAGTAAAGCGCTTATTTCAGCGTTTTAGAACTGCAAATAAAAATTTAGATACTGAAAAAAAATATCATAATACAGAAGAGTATAAACGCCTCTGGAATGTCTATCTTAAAGATCCAACGCTGAGCTTAGAACAATTTATTCAACATCTGATCACATTAGATACGGATGAATTGCCTGAGTTTGATCGCAATCTACTCAATGATATTCGCATTACTTTTAACTACGTTTTAAAAAACAAAGCGAAGATTGCACGTACAAGTATTGATACACAGCTTCAACATCAGTTTCTTGATGAAGAACAATTCATTGAAGAAAGTATCGAAATCAAAAAAGGTGCTAAATCTAAAGCACTGAATATAGAAACGTTAATTGATGAGCCGATTAATAGGCAAATTGTTGTCAATCCAACTCACGTCACACCACTCGCAGCACATTCAGAAACGAGTCAAAACTATGTTCTACGGCTTGTTGCAAAACATATTCAACGCAAAGAACATTTACTCACGTCGAGTAGTTTTTTCCCGAATCCATCTAGCGTGAATCATCTACTGAAAAGACTTCATGTGGACTACTCTGAACATCAAAATAAAAGTGCTTTGATCCTGATGCTCGCATTTTTAACAGGCAACAGTGTGAATGAGTGGCTATATATACAAAGCAAGCGAGCTATAAACTTAAATAACCGCCAAAAATTGATCCATAAAAATGATCAGTTCTTCTTAAGCAGTAAATTTAATGTATTTGAGAACCGCGATTTTGAGTATTCAGACAACTTGCTCAATCAGACGATCTATTTAGACATTCCAATCCCTAATCTATTCATTGAGGATCTCCGCAAAATGAATTCGGTTAGTTTCGATGATATACAGCAATATTTACGCAAATTAAGACAAGAATTATTGATTCCAAAACTGTCTGTCGTAAAGGTGAGTTCTCTACTGCATCACACGGTTCTTGAAAAAACAGGTAATAAACAACTTGCAGACCTAGTTACAGGGATTGATGCAAATCAGTCATCGTCTATTTCTTATTGTCATCAGCATATCCCGCGTTTACACGCACAATATCTCGATATTTTAAAATCACTCTGTGCGGATATAGTGCGTAAATATGAAAGTGGTGTTACCACTTCACCATCTGATTCAACACTTTATTTTGGTAGTCGTAAAGCTCCCAAGCCACAGGTAATTACAGAGATTTTTGCTGTATTGAAATTTAATATTTTTTCACAAGCCCAAGATGACCTAATTTCAATCTTTAATCATTACAACATCTGGCTATGGCATATCCTCCTTCTTTTTACAGCAGCACGCCCCGTTGCTGAATTCCCTGGATTTCTTAAAAACTTTAATTTAAAACGCCAAATTTTGATGGTTTCTGACAAAGAAGTAGGCGGCCGCAATGGATTCGGACGCCTCATTCCACTTTGCCCATTTTTAGTTGAAGAGATAAAAAAATTCCTTAATTTTTTAGAATATTTTTCGATTCAAATCATAATGAGCCACTCACACTTAGCTGATCTCTTACAACAAATCAAAACAAGTCAATTGCCCTTACTTGGCATTATCAAAAATAACGAGTGGATATCACTAAGCCCTTCTATAGTCAAAAATTTTCATCCTGAATTATGCCTTGATCATGCAAACTGGCACCGCCACACAGCACGTGCTTTTTTAACTCATAAAATTACCGAACCTGAGATTTTAGCTCTCTTTGGACATGAACTCATGCAACAAGAAGCAGCACATCCATTTTCCAGTTTATCGCTCTCTCAATTTTCTAAAATTGCAGATGTTTTAGAGCAAATGAAAGATCAATTTAAAATTAGCGGGATTGAAGTACATGTCATCATTCAATAAAAAAATCCAAAAAAAACGCTATGCTGAAGATAGACGTCAACTTCAACGTAATGAATTAGAAAAGACCCTACGAGCTGATGCAGAACAAGAGCTCCGACAATACTTTGATGAACAAAAATTTTCAACTGAAGACTTAATTCAAGCTTATCCCGCGATTTATGAGTTTATTAAACGTAAAGCACCAAATTTGGCTTGGAAAAAATATGCACATGAATTCTTCCGAACATATATCAAATATCTCAATAAGAACAATAACCTAGACTTCCCATTACCGTACCTCACCTTTGAGATGAAACGCGATGAACCAATTTTCACCCCAGATTGGATCCAGGCCGGTCATGAAATTGACATCATTATAGAAAAACTTTGGGATTATTGGATTCTTGCTCAAGATAGTTCCGCTTTTTCTGATGATGAAATTATTGGGAATATTCTGCTTTGCTCAATGTTATACGGTGGATTAAATCAAACATCTTCATTAAATGCTTTGCTCGAACATTTAAAAAACCTGGCAAAAATCCAAAAAATTTGCGATTTTAATATCATCTTTTTAGAGCCACTTTCTCAAAGCTATGGTGATTTATTTATTGATGAAAAAACGATACGCAAATCGCGTAATTTTGTTCCAGATCAACTAACACGCCTTTGGCTCATTCATTTCAATACAAGACAAATTCGTGACATCAGTCTTGACGTGGGTGCTTACCTTCGTCTCATTTTTCAAAAAATTAAACATCCATACACAAGCAAGACTTTTAAATTTCTACGTGACTACTCCAATTTCAACTGGCTACAACTGAAAAATTCAGATGTTGACCCAGCATTATCACAATGCTTGTTAGAAAAAACACTCACTTGTGGTTTATCTGAACATGAGTTTGAAAACTTTGCTCTCCCAAAATTTAAAACTCAGTTAGTTGATGAAATAGAGAGAAATGCCTCTTCTGCAACCAAGCCCTTACCTGATCTAAATACCTCTGAAGCGGTAGAAAATGTGATATTTATTCATAAAAACTTACTGAAAATTATTCGCACATCATCAACAGAGCAACCCATTGCTGAACTCATTATTGATTTTTGCCTGTGTCACCAAGAGCAGTTTAATGAGTTTTCTAAGCGCATTATCTTATGGCTCATCAGTCTCTATCGACCAGGTTCAGAGCAAATAAAAAAATTATCAGCCACCTTTGATTTTGATACAACTCAGTACACTAAGTCATTTCAAGACAATCAAAAACTCGCAGATAGTTCAATCTATACATACTATACCCGGATCGCAGAACCGTTTTTAACTCATGCCTTACAATACTTCGATACCGACGATGACATTAATGATCTGCTGAACAAAATCTATCAACAAATCATTAGCAATACACGACTTGCTGATGAAGCAGATCAACCTGAGTTTAAAAAATCTAAAGACCAAACTATTCGTATGTTGAAACGCTTTCACACCTTTCAACAAATTGTTTTTCAAGCAGAAGATTTCGAACTCGAATTTATTGCATCACAAAGTAGACCTCGTGCACGCATTATTGGTCACACAGCCTTCCAAGTAATATTAAAGAAGTTAAAGCAGCTCTTACATGACCAATCCATCTCAGACAATCACTATAAATTATTAAAAATCACTTATATTTTAGGATACCGCACCGGTATGCGTATCAATGAAATACTCGGTTTACGTGTAAAAGATATCGAGGGTTTCGATCAACTTTCTATCTGGATTCGACCTTATGGTTCAAAAAAACAAGGGAATCAACATCTGCTCAAAACAGATAGTGCTGAACGGATTGTGCCTGCCTACGCTTTGCTTAAAGATGATGAGTACCAATTTTTTAGCGATTTTGTTGTTGAAAAACGTTTAGAGAATAAGAAAAGTTTATATTTATTCAGCAACTTGAATGAAAATAAAAAACTGAATAAACACACTGTTACTGTGCCCCTAAAACTGATATTGAATCAGGTCTTTAAAGGGCATCATTACTCCTTTCACTCTTTTCGTCACACGGCAGCGAATCATTTATCGCTTTTACTGAACTGTGAATATGCACCACTTGTGCAAGAGCTGACTGACTATAGTGAAAACGAATATGAAAAAATTCGAGCTGAACTTCTTCAAAATCAACATGGACAGAACCATTGGTTTGTTATCGCCCATCTTTTAGGGCATATAGAACCCGTTGAAACTTTCAAAAGTTATATTCACTTAAGTTATCTCATTGCTGGTCAAAAACTACTGAAACATCATCCAGATATGCCAAATGAACTGGCTAAAAAAATCATGGGCTACAATGCAACGTTTAAAAATTTGAAAATAACAAAGGATGAAAAAGACTTTAATTTTGAAAAAAACCAAGCAGTTCTAGCGACTATATTATTGAACGATCAAACAAACTGGCTCCAGAGTAATGCTACTGACATTCTTAACGAACTGTCAGTACAAACAAATCAACCCCATGACTTTTTTGCTTTCTTTGTTGGTACAGAAGATTCTAAAATTTCACTTCAACGCTTCTATGAAACGCTCAATATATTGGAGACTACTAACGATCCTAAAAGTGCAGCTCAACGTATGTGCTTACCAGAAGAGCTCGTCAATTATTGGTATGAAAATGCCCTAAATTTAGCAAATATTAAATCAAAAAAAGGGAATTCGCGTTTATTTAGTATTGAGAGCTCAACCCACTTAAAGCCAGCGATGCTTGATACCGCTGAAGAGCTTCATGCGGTGACTTATTTTTTTGAACATTTACAGAAAATAGCTCGTAAAAAACCAACACAAATTGCATGCGTCCTGAATGTATTTTTGAATCGAGTGACCGCATCACACACAGGTATCCATTATCGCTGGAAGGATATCGATCAACTCGAACATTTTTACTCCCAGGTTAAGGCTTTATTTCCTGCCAAATTTTGGCACTTATTTGGACAAGATTTGCAAACAAAGTTAGATGCTAAACAACAGCCTCAACTTTTCAAATTAGCAAAAGCATCAACAGATAAACATCCATCAACTCAAGAGGAATTTCCTCGTCTACAACTCTACTCAGTAAAAGATGGTCATGCTCTTGCTGCATTTAAATTTTGTCTGCATCTAGCCTGTATTGGCCGACCACAAGCTCTTGAACTTAATCCACAAAAATGGGAGCCTTAAGTGAACTGCAAGACATTGTATTTCCTTGTCAGACATAGTGATCAGCCTCTCGATTCATATCTAGTCCATAATATTGATGTGCATCATAGACCAGACATTTTAATTGGTGAGAATACAGACACTTTAAATGGTTTCTAACAAAATTAATTCCGAATAATGCCCATTATGTTAGATAGCTAATCTAAGAAATTCAGAAATTTTATATTTTGATTCTTTTTTAACCTAAAAAAGATGTTTTTTAGGGAATAGTTAACTTTGAATTCTAGATATATTTATATCACTAAGTTGATCAAATCAAAGGAAAAAACTATGGGTAAGCTAGTAAATGGACCAAGTACAACAGGTAATCCATCTGGTGGTGGTCGTGGTAATAATCCACCGAAAGGTAAGTAATTTTTAATTACTCAAGACTTGCTCAGCCACTAGGTGGTTGAGCAAGTTTTTGTAAATCAGTCGGCCATTGGTTTAGTAAGGCATTAGAAATTTTATTTTTATAAAAATTAGAAAAAAACTCCCAAAACTCATAGTAAATCGCATGCATATAGGCGGTATCTTGAGGTCTAGACTCATAATCATTTTGGAAAAATCTATAGATAATCCACAGTAAGAATAAAGTGTTATTGGCCTTATACTCAGTTTCTATATTTAGCAAAATATTTATTGTTTCTCGGGTAGTCCTTTTGCAATTAGTAGTTTGAATATGATTACGATCAACTGTGTCTGAAAGTAGCCAATGGAAGTCTGTATAGCTAATAGGAAAGCCTTCATTGGCCTTTTTGATAAAGTTTTCTTTTTTATCAGTGTAATTCAATAAATAGTTTGAAAAGTTTAAACCATGGTAAGTAGAGGGCTTTTCATCATCTAGCTTTAAAGCAGCAAATGTTGCCATTAGAGTCAATAAGCTACGACTGGGATTAGTCCATATAGCCTTATGTTTACTAATTTTAGTAAACTTACCATCCTTCCACTGAAAGGTTTTTGGGTTCAGTTTTTTTTGGAAGAACCAGCCTAAACATATTGGTTCAATATCATTAAAAAGAGAACGGTGAGTCAATATATCTAAATGAGAAAGAAGGGAGTAAAGGCTTAAACCAAACATACTTTGTGAAAGAATCTCTGAATTATTATGGCTAATAGCTTCGTTCCAAAAATCGTCTAAAGTTTGATCTTGAATTTTTAAAAATCCAAAATTAGCCAAAAACATTTTCAATTTATTAAAGTTCTGCTGATTCAAATCATTATTAAGAGCATCAACTAATTGGATATGATTGCAAAATCAACAACTACTTGAACACCCATTCTCATTCAAGTTGGACACTTTAATAAACTTATTCAGGAATTAAAGTGTCGCCTTACTTGGACAAGAATCAAAAACTAGCCTACTTCTTTACCTCTCTTTTTACGCATAGATTCACCTTCTAGATTAAAAACATGGGATCGATGAACAATACGATCTAACAATGCCTCCCCAACCGTTTGGTCTTCAAAATGATTTAGCCATATATTCGTTTCATATTGGCTTGTGATCAGAAGTGAACCATTATCGCTGTGTTTATCTATCACACTGATTCAGAGTATCAAACTAAGCATCCAATGCAGTTTGATTGAGATTGCATCATTGTATTTCATTCAAATAAGCAGCTCTAATTCATTCAAACAGCTGATTAACCAAAAAAGTTTTGAAAGATATTACATCGTGGTAGAAGTCAGATATTATAATATTGATAGCTATACTAAAATTAATTTCATTAACCAGTAAAAATAGAATTGTCTTATGGAACAAAAGAGTACTGATTTCGCAGCATCCTACTTAATGGCAAATCAAACTTTAGAAGACCAAAATCTAAGAGATGCACAGCACTCTGCTTTTGTAAATTTTTCAGATAACCAAGCACAAATAAGTGGTAATACATTTGGAGGTGCAGGTTACTTTGCTGAAACCCACCATGCAGCGAGTTATAATATTAATCAAGCGAATCAATCAGGTAATGATGTTGCAGACTTGGTTAATAGTCGTGAATTTGGTTCAGTAGATATTCTAACGACCTCAAATATAGCATATAACCCTAAATACTTTTCTACTCCTGAGCAAAGCTATGCCGCAGGTTCAGAACTTATTTATGATAATGGGGAAATAATTGCAAAGTATTCAGAACAGACAATCATTGTCCCTAGTGACCAATTAGCACAAGTTCAACAACTACACCAACATCAGATTGCACAAGCCCAAGCTAGTGGTCAAATTGAGCAAGTTAATGCTTTACATCAAATTAGCTTTACTGATCGTATTACAGATGTAAATGGTATTAGTTCAACCCCTTTAAGCTATGGTGAAGCACAACAAGGAACAAGCGAGTTTCGTCATGGCGTGATGCCAGAATACGCTCAACAAAGTTCTACTACAGACCATGTCATAGATTTTACAGAAAATGCCTTGATGGCAACTGCTTTTGTCAGTGTGTTTGAGCTTGCTCCAGCGATTACTCGTACTTTAAAACAAGTAGGTTCTGGTGAATTACCGCTGAATCATGCAGGTGTAACTTTACTTAAAGACTTAAAAAGTAATCAAACATTAACACATATTCAACAAGGGGCAGGAAAAGCCGTCACCGCAGGTGGGTTAACTTTTGTGACTCATATGGATGCAGGTTTATCAGCTTATATCGTAACCTTTGCATGGGATGTGAAACAAATTTATCAGCGTTATCAAAATGGTGACATTAATCGTGAAACCATGATGTCCGCAATTAAACAAGCGGGTTTAAATCGTGGGATTTTGACTTTAGTTACGGTGGCTGCGGTATCAGTTGCAGGAACAGTAGGCGTTTTAGTCCCTATTTTGGCACAATGGCTAGTAAGTAATGTTAGAGAGCGTCAGCAATTTGAGCATGGTTTAAAAGATATTGTAAATGGCTGGATGCGTAGCGTAAATGAAACAGCACAAATCACCGCACAGCAATGGCAAATTGCTTATTCAGGACATCAACTTGCAATTACACATCAGCAAGAACAACAAGGGAAAAATATGAATCATCAACAACAATTAAATCATGATATTCATGATTTTAATCACACTATTCAAAATGATGATTTCACCCAAGAAATAAAAATCGTTGCTACAAATCATGAACCATTGGCACTGGATTATTTACAGGCACAAAATCTATTGATTGCTGAACAGGCAAAAAGTCACCCTGAATTACAAGATTGTATCGAACGCTTTTTGATTGAGAACCAAAATAATCGACACATAATTGAAAATGCTGCTTTAGATGCGATGCAATTATTGCAGTATGACAATCGAAAGGTCGTTCCTTTATCATTTTTGGATAAATTAAAATTAAAAGTATTTTCACAGGATGTTCTTGAATACCAAGCCAATGAACCGATTAGAACATTATTTACTGCTCAACTTGCTGCTTTACGCATGTTAAAAGGTTTGCAAAGTGAACAACGCCTATCAGTTGAATTTATAGCATTTATTCAATCCCAATTACATGGGATTACGGACAAGCTACTACGGCAAGAACAAACTCGTTTAAATGACCTTGAACAAGTTTTTCAATCAATGTCTTTGGCTTATACCTCACTTAGACAGCGTATTATCCAACATGAAGCTCGCATTGAACGCCTAGAAAAACATGAAAAATTACAAGATTGGTTGCAGCTTTCTCATATCCAAAAAATTCAGGGACTAAGCTATAAACAAATGCCTGAATCCTTGCGTTTATGTACTGCAATCAATGAATTTATTCATAAAACCGAAGGTGTTTGGGTATGGAAAGATTTAGAATTTTTACAGGCTTTTTTAAATCAGGTCGGTTTGGAAAATATCGACCCTCAACACTTTATACAAGATGCCTATATGCAATCGAACTTAAAAAATAGATTGTTCCACCAATTAAAAAAAATCAATCAGAAAGATTCTTTTGCAACGGCACAACAGCCCTCAGTTTTATTATTTGATGAATTATATTCCAACAGTATTCATGATTTTAGTCTTGAGCAAATTGCTAACTTAGACAATCTCACCCTCTTTACGACAGGTAAGCAAAGTTCTGCATGGGATCTAGCTTTACTTATATTATGGCATTTAAAAACAGCAGGGATTACCCCCTATAGACTAACCTCAATCGATAAACAAAAACAGAATTGGTTAGCTGCTTTGGGACAGTTGCAACAGTTAATAGATGAGCGCATCTTATCATCAGCTTTACAACCACAAATCAATCAGGTGAAAGCTAATATTTTAACCTTTAAATTATCTGTACCTTTGATTGGAAAATTTAGTGTCGGAAAATCTACTTTGCTCAATACATGGCTAGAGCAGAATATCCAGCTTACTGATTTAGGGGCATGCACTTCGTATCCGACAGAGTTTCACTATAGTGAATATGATCAACAAAAGGTAGTTGTGGTCACCGAGCAAGACAATATAAACAATACTCACCGAGAAGAATACACCCTAGATATTTATCAGCAGTTGCTATGTAACGGCACATTAGAACAACAAAATATTTTATGGGTCGAAATTCATTTACATAATGCTTCCTTAGCTAGACATCCAGATTTAGTTATTGTGGACACTCCTGGGCTTGAATCAAATGTTGGCTCACATGAAGAAGCTTTAATTCGTTACTCAGGCACAGCCAATAGCAGTTTTATTCTATGTGTTGCTCGTACTCATTTGGGCGAAGCTGAACGCCAATTCGTATTACGCCAGTATACGATGGGTAAACCGGTTTCTTTACTTGTTTGTCAGGAAGATTTAATCGCTAGTCAGGAACGCTTGGCAGTTAGAAAAGCGATTGCACAACAGTCAGCGATTGATGAAGAATATTCATTAGTTCGTGGATGTTCTGCTCATGAAAACGATTTGAAAGGAGTAGCTGATCTACTTAATCATATTGAGGAGCAAAAAGAAGAACTGTTTGAGCAGAGTTTAAAATATCAAGTTCAAAGTTTAATTTTTTTAGCAAAACAAAATCTGGAACAACAATTAGCTACAGACTCATCAAGAGAAACTTTATACCAACAAAAACAAGCTATACATGACTCACAACAACGAGTGAGAGAAGAATATGAACGAGAAAAAGTCGTGTTATTACGTTTAGTTGAAAGTTATATCCGTACCGAGGTGATCAGCACTATAGATACTATGTTGAATGCACGTAAGCCATACTATTATAGTGTTGCAAAAAGTGGAGAAAGCAAGTTACAAGCTTTAATTCAGGCAGATGTACAAAATACCTTCCAACTGGCGACCGAGCAATCTTTATACCCGGTAATAGAGCGCTCTGCAAAAAAACTCAATGCGATTATTCCAATTAATCAGAATACTTCACTTGTATCTTATTTACCGAATATACATGCAACGGATGAGAGTAATGCTAACACAGCAATGGTTGTCGGTGGTGCAACTGGTATCGTTGCGTCTATGGCATTAGGATTGACACTACCTTTCTTAATCATTCCTGGTATTTTTGGTGGTATGTTCTTTGCAGAAAAACGTAAGCAAGAGCAATTACGTTTTGAGATCGATAATGTTATTGTCAATGTGCTAAATAATCTAAATCAACAAGTGGCTATACAGTTACGAGAGATCGCAGAGAGTCATCTTGAGAAAATTCATCAAACAATTCAAGAACGGTTACAGACAGAGTCAGACAATATCATTAAAATTGAACAACAACTCGAAACAGATACTATTGCTCGTCAATCATTACAGCAACGAATTACTGAGGTGTGTGAGCAATTAAATAAGTTGTTTATCCACTGATAATATAATTGCAGGTGCTAAATGCATTAAAGATTGCCAGATTGAAGCAACCTCTAATGCATTTTACATATATAGAACAAATATATTATTTTTAATGATTCCGGACAGCACGTACATAATTGTTATGATCACCTTTATATGATGCATCAGAAAAAAAACGACCTCCAGAATAGACAGATGTAAATGCATAAGAACTATTCTTAGAATCAATAGACCAAAAACGACTTATATAATTCGACGGATAAATTAATTGAGTTATTTCATTGTTTTGTAATGTTTCTAATTCCACAAGATAAGGTAGCCTCCAATTCTTATAACCACCATATTCTTGTTCATTTAACTCATTAATAGCAGATTTGGCCTCTTCCCAAGTATAGTGCTGTTTTGAATTATTTTCACAATCATTTCCTGTCCATATTTGTCCTAGGCTACAGCGCATCCAAGTTTTATTTGTTGAAGGGTCTTTCCATAAACCAGTCCGCTCAATTTTTCCCTGCTCTTTTCTCTCTAGCAAAGCTTCCTGTTCGTAAATTTTTTGATGCGCTTCCTCTATCAAGAGTAGTTTTTCTTCCGCATTATCAACACCATAATTAGCAGCTTGCTGATACCAATATTCTGCTTCATCAATATCATTTTTGGAGTAATAAGAATCACCAATATTAATAGAGTATTGATATTCCTCGCCTAGTTCAAATGCTTTTTTATACCATAAGATTGCCTGATCATAATTTTTATTAATTGTATAAAACTGTGCTAATTGTTCAATAGCATCAACATAGCCTAAATCTGCCAATACTTTGAGCCAATACAGCATTTTTTGGAGCTCTTTTTCTTTTTCATAGAAACGTACTAAGAAGTTTATAGAATCAACATTCCCTAGATGAGCTGATTTCTTATACCAAAGAAGCGAATTATTCATATCTTTTAACGCATAATACGACTTTGCTATATCAATAATATATTGAGCATGCTGTTCAGTTACTGGTTTTTTATATAAATCAAAAGCTTTTTTCTCATTTCCTCTTATTTCATAATAAGAAGCTAAAGTAATTTGTGCAAAAATATCTCCTTTTTCTTCAGCTTTAATTAACCATAAAACTTTATTTTCAAAATCATTTTTATATTTTTTTATGTTTTCATAAATTTCATTATTTTTCTCATCCCGAACTAACTTTTGATACCAGAAAATTACATTTTTAAATTGACCTTTTTTCTTATCAATAAAAATTAATGCTTTAATAGCTTCTTTATTATCTTGATTAGCTAATTTGATATATAAATTAATAGCTTTTTCAAGCAGATTGTTATCATTTTTATCTTCATATATTTTTGCTAAAGCAAACATTGCTTCAGAATTATCCATGTCAACTAATTTTTTATACCAATATATTGCTTTATCCATAGATAAGCTATCTGCTTTTAATTCATAATATTTCCCCAAAGCCAACATTGCATCAATATTGCCTTGTGATGCTGATTTTTCATACCAATACTCATGGAAAGTAGTGTATCTACCAAGATTATATTGAACTTTTTGATTCGAAAAAGTTAATATAAAAATATATGCAGTTAAAATTATGAATATAAATCCAATAATTATATTAAAATACTTTAATTTAAATTTCGCATCATTTTGTCTATAATCAAGTAGAATAGGATCTATAAAGGTTCTAAACCATAATATTTTTCTCAACTCATTAATGTTATTTTTTATTTTGTTTTTTTTAATAAATTGAATAGCATTTTTCTTATGTATGCCCTGATTAAAATAATCAATAACTGTTTTATTATAAATAGAGTTCCCTATATTAGTATTGCAATAAAGTTTATAAGCCTTTTCATAATCAATACTTGTGCCATAACCAAAAGTATAACAAATTGCTAATAAATATTGGGCATCTTCATTTTTTTCATCAATAGCCTGTGATTGTAAAAATTTTAGGAATCTCAGATCATTGTTATATCGGATAGCATTATAAGAATAGTTAAATACATTACTTGTATCTTTTGCCACCCCAATTTTGAATAATTCTGTAATTTTAAATTGCGCTTCAATATTGAGTTTTTCAGCATAATTAATTAACCAGTCATAAGCTAAACTGAAATTTTGTTTTGCTGAAAAAAACATATATTCAATTGCAGATTCAATATTTTGCTGTTTTTCTAAAAGGATTGCATATTTATACTGTAATTCCTTATGTTCTGAACGATTAACCAGTCGCTCAAATTCAGTTTTCACAGACGTAATGTCTGACAAAGATTTAGTATATAACCACTTTAAAGAAGCCGAACCTAATGTAGGCTCCTTTAAAAAATATTTTATATTTCCATCATCGTTTGAAGAATCTAAAAATCTTAATAGATAATCTATTATCATCACATGAAATTTACTAGCACCAAGTAAATTTTCAAATAGGTGTTCATATATTTTAGCCATTTCAAGCGCTAATGCACTGTTTGACTCTATTTGATTTTTTTTATTCAGTTCCTTTGATTGAATCAAAATCTTCGTTTTTGTTGCATCTTTTTGTTTATTTCTAATTGTGTTTAAAATGTCGATTTCTATCTGTAACTGTTTGGTTTGATTTATTCCAATAGAAAAAATATTTTGAATTAAGGTATCTAATTTTTCAATTGCATGTTGTTGTACAGGTTGATTAATTTTATCTAGCCATTGCAAAATATCCTCACCTGCAAGTCGTCTTCCATTTAACTGCATTATCGGTGCAGCCCATGCCATAAGCCCCGCAATTTTAATATTTCTACTTTTTAAATTTTTTCTAACACTTTTTAATATCGGTTCAATATCACTGCGATTGACCAAATCCGACTGGGTAAGTACAACAAAAATAGGTTCTTTTGGTGTGATTTTTTGCAAGAACTGTAAATCTTCATCACGAATCGTACCATTCTTAGCATTGACCAACCATATAAGATAATCTGCTTTACTTAACTGATTGATTGCCAATTTCTCATCACTATGATGATGATGTTCTGCATCTGCCTTGCTATAGCCAGGAGTATCCAAAAAAGCGATATGTTCCCATTTTAGTTGTGGAATCCCCAAATGAACATATTGAATCAATTCACCGAGTTGAATGTCATTTTGCGTACTATTATCCCCGACAAAATGGCGTAACTGCCCTAGTTGTTCAGATTTCAAACTGATATGGTGATTCAATAAATTAAGGGCATGCGTCTGCTCTTGCTGGCTAGCACTCAGATAAGTTGCAACTGCTGTACATGGCTCCAAAGCTTCGGGTAGAGCTTCAATTGCAAGCAAGCTATTAATAAATCTAGATTTTCCAGCACTAAAACCACCACCTACACCAATAATAGTTTTCTCTGCAATTTGTTTTTGTTGTGTTTCTTGTTCAATCTGCTGTATTAAGAGCATTATTTCTTGATAATAATCAAGGTAATTTATAGGGTCGAGTTGAGCAATTAATGGCAATAATTTTTTAATCTCTACTCTAATATTTTGTTTAGGTGTAGTCGATGCCGATAATAACGTATAAATGGTTTCTAAGGTGTGGTGTTGCATTGTAAATTCCTAAACTTCCAATTTTATACGGATACAGCGTTTAAAGTGCTTTCAAAATTTTGAGTAAACTGTTCAAATTGCTTAATTTTATTTTTTAATAGGGTGGTTTCTTTACGGCTATTTGCTTGCAATTCTGCAATCATCTTGAGTTCAGACGCATTAAATTTATCATCATCAAGTAAAGTTTGTGTGAGTAATGACAGCTGCTGTTTCATTTCATCAAGATGTTCTTGTCCGTGGGATTGAGTACGCTTGAACAATTGTTTGAGTTGATCATTAGGATGTTGTAGTGCAATTTGTGTATCAGCCTGCTGTAATTGTTGTTCTAACTGGGAATAAGATAAATTTGATGGCGAGCTAGTGCTTTGCTGCAATAAAACCACATTTTTCCATATCCATGTTGGTAAGCCGATTTCTAGAGTGATTAAACTAGCTAAATCAACCTTGATATTCTTTTCTCCAATTAACATTTTTTCAAGACTGGTTAGGTCCTCAACCTGTAAAGGAATATGGGTATGGAAGTTATTTACAACCACTAAGCTAAATTGCTTTCGATAACCAATAACATAAGGGATTTTTGTGCAAAGTTGTATTAAGGTTTGCCATTCAGATAAATCAGTATCTATTTTTACATTATTCAAAAGTTGTTCTATTTCATGTTGAAGCAATGCATCTAAACTTAGAGTGTTACACTTAGAGAAATCAGGATGACGGATATTCCATTGATAAGACATCATAAGATTTTGTAACTGTTGATATTCTGCTTGAATCATGGTTTTTTCGCAAAACATTGCTAACCATGGTAGAAATTCTCTTTCAAGTTGTTGTGATAATTCTTCTAGAAAGAAACCATTTTCATTATCACTGCGTCTTAATAAACTTTTTATTAGTCCTAAAATCGCCTGATCATCCGAATTTAAAGGTTTTTGCTGTGCGGAGTTTTCAATCTCAGAAAAATCAAAATCAAATGTCATGAAATATCTACCCATAAACTGCTTATTTTTATAAAGAAAAAGCAATATTCTTGAAATTGTGGCATATTAACATAACTGTTAAACCAATAACCATCATATGAGAATGGTTTATATAAACCTTATAAGGGTTTAAGTGGAACATAGGACAAGACAATGCAATCACCTACAATTAAACCATTACTAACTCTTATTCAAAATCATCAATCGTTACTCTTTGCTTCAGATAGTCAAAAATATTTTTCAGAATTGTCTAATATGGCGAAGATGCTAGATATAAATTTGTTAGCTGCTCAGGAAGAAGGTCGAAATTTACGTATCGCAATTGTCGGACAGATGAAAGCAGGAAAATCCTCATTCTTAAATGCTTTATTATTTCCAATCGATGTCCTACCTAAAGCTGCGACTCCGATGACTGCAGCTTTAACTCGTATTGGTTATGCTGAAAAGCCATATGCTGAAATCGAGTTTTATAGTGTTAATGATTGGGATAGTATTAATCAAGCTGCTGAAGAATATCATATTCAATATCGGGCAATTGAACAGCAATTATCCCAAGAAGAACAAGAAAGTATGCCTAAAAGTCTGTTTGGTAATATGAAGAAAATAGTACCAAACAAACCTAAAAATATTGACCCTGCCATTATTCAAAGCCAAATTAGCGAAGAATTTCGCTCTTGTCGTGAGCTAGTTGATATGGCTCATCAACTCAATTTACAACAATATTTAGGTACAAAAAAGCGGATCGAGGCTACGTCATTAGTCGAATTAGCAAATGAGTTAAAAAATTATGTTGGTAGTCAAGGTAAATTTACAGCGATTACTAAAATGTTCTCTATTTACATCAATGATGAACGTTTGCATGGTATAGAGATTTATGACACCCCAGGATTTAATGACCCTGTTATTTCTCGTGGACAACAGACCAGAACATTTTTAGGTCAATGTGATGTCGTGTTTTTATTGTCAATTGTCAGTCAATTTTTAACAGTTTCAGATTTAAGATTATTACGAGAACAATTAACAGCATCGGGTATCGACAGTAAAGCAGTATTTTTAGTGGGTTCGCAGCGTGACTTAGTCTTTCGTATGGATAGACAAATTTTGACTGATGCAAAATTATTAGCTCAACGATATCCTGTTGAAGTCCGCCCCCAAGCCACTATTTCAGCAATGATGCAGTTACTTGATAAAAAAATTCAACAAATGACTGAAACCCAAATCAAGCAACATTTAAACAATCCTGATCTAGATGAAGCTTCTAAATCTCTATTAACGGTCATTCAAAGTACAAAACCCCATTTAATTTCTGCTTTAACGTGGCGAATTGCTGAAGATCTACCAAATTTATCGAGTGAATTGCAGGAACAGTATGATGCGCTGTGTTTTGATACTAGTTTTAATTTTAATGTAGAACAGCTTAAGCAGTTTTCAAATATCATTGAATTACGTCAGGTTATTGAACAGCAAAAAGAACGTAAACAGGAACTAACTCAAGCGAAAGTAGCCTTATTATTAGAAGGTGTGCAACAACGTACTCAAGCGATTCAGCAAGAGGTATTAAAGTTAGTTGATGACAAAATTGACTTATTAGACAATCAAAGTATTGAACAATTAAATGCTCAAAAGCAACTTATTGAAAAAAATATGAAAAATGGGCGTTCTAAACTTGAGTATGCTATTCATCAAGAATCTAAAGCAGTTAATCATCAAGTGCGAGGATTATCCCTACAACTACAATCAGAGCGTCAAGCTTTTCTATCTATCAGTATCTCGGAAGAGAGAAAAATTGAATATGAACAATACGAAAAAAGTGGTTTTTGGTCTGGAGTGGCTAGATTCTTTGGCGTAGGTGGGATTGGAACACGAGAGAAAGTCATTGTTACACCTTATGCTCAGGTTCAGGATAGTATTGAACAGATTGAAACTTTTGGACGTACAGCTGTAGGGCAATTACAACGTAGCTTAAATAGCATTATTGATATGCCTAAACTTAGAAAAAATATCGTGATGGCTGCAATCAACCTATTTGACACCAGTGACCCTGATTTTGATGTGGATTTTTTTAAACTCCAAGTTAGCCAGTGTTTAGAAAGTTATGAACCCCCAAGGCTTAATCTTGATATAAGCCAAGTTGTTGATCGTATTGTGGATAAATTTGGTTTAGGAAAGGTAACCAATAGTGAAATTCAGCAGTTAAAGCAGGCACATCACCAAGCAATCGCTACGCTTTCTGAACATGTTGTGCAATTAACCAAACAGGCTGAACATGACCTTGAGCAGTATTTTGAGAGTATGCAACAAATCTTGGTCAATAAAATTATTGGTGAAATTCAAAATAATTTGCAAGGTTTGATTGAACAGATTGAACAGAAAGAAAATACTTTAGAGAATCTACATCAGTTTAGACTAACACTATCTTCTTTAAATATTACTTCGTAATTCTTGAATTTATATCTAAACTTAATCAGCGTCCAAGTAAAGTAAGAACAGGTGTTCAAGTGTATATAAGAATGCCTGTTCAAATTAATGAGAATATGCAATATGATCCCAAAATAAAGAAAATTCAATATCTCTAGGGAGACGGATTACTGTAAAAAAGTTACTAAAATTTGCATCTTTATTAAAAAAATTATCCAAGTCACTATTCAATAATTTTTAATTATTATTCAAAAACTTATCTATTGTTTTTAATACAAGATTCTTTTGATTTTGATTCAAGTCATTAAAATCGGTATTACCTAGATGTACCAGTTTTTTACTTTCATTTTTTATGAGAGCTGCCTGATGTTTATCTATATTAAGTAGGATCTGGTCTAGGAACCTTTGGGTCAGCGTCATTTAACGTCTCTAAATCTATTAGCTTATTTAATTTCGCTAAAATCAACATAATACACGTTATGCGTAATTTTTTTCATTAAAAATCAATTGTATAATTATATAACAAAAAGCCCAATTACACCAGATTGAGCTTTTTGTATGAATTATTGTTGTGGCATCAATAACTACTTGGACAGTAATGGCATGATATATACCAACGGTGCATATCATGCTGGGAGAATAAAAATGGAAATTACTAAAGTTTTTCAAGCAGGTCGAAGTCAGGCTGTTAGATTGCCCAAAGCATTTCGCTTTAATGGCAACGAAGTTGCTATTAAACATTTTGGTCGTGGTGTCTTGTTACTACCTATCGATAATCCCTGGGACATTATGTTCGAGGCAATTAACGAGTTTGAAGTAGGATTTCAACTGGAACGTGCTGATCAAGGTGAGCAATTGCGTGAGGACTGAATAGCTACCAGTTTTGTAGATATCTTTTAGTTAGTCCAATAATTATCAGAAATTAATAACTATTCAGCTCAGGCATGAGAACAGATCATCACTACAAAATATAAATTTATTTAAGATTGATAACCACATCATACACAGCATGAAGAACGGGGCTGCAGTGTCCACTACCTTATGAAAACAATCTGATTTCAAGCCAATATGTAATTTTTTGTAAAAAACCAGTACGGTCGAGCCTCTTCGAGCCGTTGATAGATTTATTTCTTGTTTTACCAATATAAGTTATTGATATTTATATATTTATTTGATTAAAACTATTCTTCTTGTTATCCTGTTTTTACTTTAAGAACAGGATATAAAAATGTCTGAACTAAATTCAGGTGATTTATTCTTTGAAGAATTACATGACCAAGCTAACCTCGTTCCTGAAACACAGCAAAACACAATTGATCATAAAATCGTAATTGATGAACATATTAAAAGAACAAGCTATGTGATCATTCAGCACTTAAGGAATGTTGTCTCTTTTCAAGATAAGGTAAAGATGCCCTGGGGATATCACTCCAGATTTATTGAGCGTTTGTTACATCCTGAAGATAAGCTGATTTATAAAGGAAAATCCCAGGCGCTATTCAATGACATGAACTTGGCTCGGAGAAAAGAACATATCGTTCCCATGAACTACTTAATGTATGAATTATGGAGGTTGATAGAAGAAGATAACCATACAGATCAGGAACTAAGTAGTCTTCTACAAAGTCATCTGGGGATCGCTTATATTACTCAAGATGAAGCTAAACGACTTGACGGGAAAGAAACAGGTCTAAAATGTGCCATGCCTACAGGATGGCATTTAGGAGTAGATGATCCATTAGATCGATTGAAAGCTATTGGAATTGTTTTATTTAATGATAATGGTCAGGAAGTAAAAACATTAATAAATGTATAAGTAATTGAAATTTTTTTAAATAATACTGTATTAAATGACCTAAACTGAAAAATAGATATGCTTCTATCTATATTAAAAAGGACATTTTTTAACCTTTAAAGATTCTGACCGTTAATACTATGAAAATGAAAAAAGTCAGCCTTTTGCATGGCGACATCACCACTCTACCGGTAGATGCTTTGGTTAATTCTGCCAATAAATCTCTGCTAGGTGGTGGTGGGCTTGACTATGTCATTCATAAAAAAGCAGGCGTTTTGATGAAAAATGCCTGTATCGAGCTTAACAAAGCAAAAGGTGGGTGCAAAACTGGTTCTGCAGAGGTGACTATTGCTGGCGATCTACCAGCAAAATTTGTCATTCATGCAGTAGGTCCTCGATGGTTAGACGGAACTAAGGATGAACCTCAATTGCTCTGCGATACCTATAGTAATGCACTACTTAGAGCTGAAAAAATCACAGCAAAAACCGTTTCTTTTCCAAACATTTCCACAGGAATTTATTCTTTTCCACCGCAACTTGCTGCTGAAATTGCGATAGGAACTGTTTTATCAACCTTGATGACATATAGAACAGTAGAACATGTTTTCTTCGTTTCTAAGGAAAGAGAACATTATGAAACGTACAGGAATATACTGCTGCAACTAGAAGATCCCCATATCGATATTTTGCTTTAAACAATCAAGGCAACTTTAGAGTTTTTACCGCATTCAATACTATCTGCTTTCATTTTAATTGGCTAATGACCAAAGCTCATTAACGCTAGTTCTAATAATTTAGTCTATGAATTTTAAATATCGGTAAACAGCCTGCCGGCTGATACCAAACGCTTTTGCCAGATCAGCTTTGGATGAATACTTCCCTTCTTTCCAGGCTTGTTGTAACGCTTTGGCCTGATCAGTGGACTGCCACCACTCTCCTAGACAAATTTCGTCTATTCTTGGACTGCCACCACTTTCCTTACCAAATAGATTGATCCAATATGAAAACATCAAAGACCCCTTACACGGCAAAAAGCTTGCTGATATTTTGGATGAGTTGCTAGATTACTATAGTGGCTTTGAAGGCTTGAATCGTAAAATTGAAATTAGATGCTTTTGGCATAGACCCAAGTTTTAAATCATCATTACGATTCTTGCGTACCACACCATAAGCACGTGAAAAAGTAGAAAGCTTATATTTGTACGTCTTACGCCAAAAGGCAAAACAGAAACCGTAGACCCAGGCACCCCCTCTCTCATCATAAAATTATACCAGTCAGTAAAATACCTTTAGATTAAGCATTTCTATGTTGGTTATTATTGTTGATTACTATATTGCAATTAGTGACCAAAAATCAAAGTACCCTACCCTACCTTAAATTACACCACACAAAATAAAAACCCTATATAACTGTTATATATAGGGTTTATTAAAATACAAATTATGTTATTTAGTGTATTTTATGTCGGTGACTCTTGCCAAGGTTGGGGTCGGGAGTTCGAGTCTCCTTTCCCGCTCCAGATTCAAAAAAAGCCCTAGTCGAAAGATTAGGGCTTTTTTCTTATCTTTTAAGCAAGATTGCCAGCTAGCCTTAATTGCATTTTAAAGCCGACTAACTTTTCGTATTCGTAGATCTCGTCCAAAATAATAAAGTTTTTACGCTCATAAAATTTTTTCGCAGTGAGTGTTGATTCAAGCGTAATTTTATCGAGTTGGTGAGAAAGAGAAATGATGAAATCAATCATTGCACTTCCGATGCCATCGCCTTGATAATCAGGCAAAACATAATTTAGAAGGATGACTCCACCTTTAGACATCAAAATAAAACCTACAATCTTATTGTCCTTTTTATACACATACGAATAAGAGTTGTTTATCCAGTGAATAATATTTTCTTCAGTTTTATTTGATAACCATTCATCAATAACATTTTGATTACCTTGATGATCTAGAGAGCAAGACACTATACTTTTTTTGATAACATTTAAGATTACTTTTGCATCTTGCTGTTGAGCAATTTCAATCATATTCAAACCTCAAAACAACGATTAGCAATAAATGGTAGTTCTATAGATTATCATCTAGCATAATTTATGTCCGTGACTATAGCTAAAGTTAGATTGGGTGTTCGAGTCTTCTTTCCCGCTCCAGATTCAAGAAAAGCCCTAGTCGAAAGATTAGGGCTTTTTTCTGTCTATACATCTATTCGCTATGATTGTTCAGTGATTTTGGTTTTCAAATCTAAATCTTCTGATTGCATATACGCACCATCCGCTCGATAAACTCGATCTCGTGGCATAAAGGTAGTGGCGACAATCGCCACCAGCGCCATCGAGCCAATATAAATCATAATCAGATAAGGATTCCCACCTCCGACGCTCAATAATTTAGTGGCGATTAATGGTGCGATTCCCCCACCCAATACGCCTGCTAATTGCACTGAGATCGAGATACCACTGTAACGAATTTCAGCAGGGAACTGACGTGCAAATAGTTGTGCTTGTGGTGCGTACATAATCGGGAAAACCACACCGATTGCCAAAACAATCGCAGTCCAGACCAATACAGGATCTTTGGTGTTTAACATACTAAAGAATGGATAGCTAAACAGTGCCAACACACATAAGCCAAACATAAACATATTGCGCTGACCAACTTTATCTGACAAGTGTCCACACAGCGGTGTCATAAACAAAATCACCGCTGCACCACAGATGGTGGCAAATAAAATATCTTGTCGTGGAATCCCCAATTGTGCAGTGGTGTAGGCCAAAGTAAAAGTGGAGGCAATATAAAACCATGCGTTTTCAGCGGCACGCGCCACGATAATGGTAATGAGTTGTTTAGGATGACGCTTAAACACTTGTAATGCAGGGACTTTGACTTGTTCGGCTTGCTGTTTTACTTTTTCAAAATCAGGTGATTCAGGCACTTTGACACGGATATACCACCCCACACCGAGTAAAACAATGCTCGCTAGGAAAGGAATACGCCATCCCCAACTAAACAATGCTGGTTCAGGAAGCAAGGACACAAGCCCAAGTGCAATCGAGGCCAGCATCAAACCACCACCGGTACTGGCTTGAGGCAAACTGCCCCAAAAACCCTTTTTGCCTTCAGGTGCATGTTCAACTGCCATGAGCACTGCACCGCCCCACTCGCCACCCATCGCCATACCTTGAACAAAGCGTAAGATCACCAAGCAGACCGCAGCCCAATAACCTATTGTTTCATAAGTCGGTAACAGCCCGATCAGAATCGTTGGAATACCCATGAGCATCAAGGTCAGTAACAACATGGATTTACGACCGATCTTGTCACCAAAATGTCCGAACACTAAACCACCTAACGGTCGTCCAATGAAACCAACGGCATAAGTACCAAATGCTGCCAACACACCTGTCAGTGGATCAAGATTTGGAAAAAATAACTTATTAAAAATCAGCGCTGCTGCCGCGCCATAAATAAAAAAGTCATACCACTCAATGGTGGTACCGACCATGCTAGAAATCCCAGCCAATCGATGTGACGACTTTTTAGGGGCTGAACCGTTTCCATTTGCTGTTTGCATCACAATTTTCCTTTCTTGGATCTTCTTGTTTTTGCGTTTTGATGCTTATGGGCAACCCTGACCATAAGCATTTCAAATCCCGCTGTCTTTCTGTGCACTTTTTTATTTTTTTTATAATGTGTTTAGCCAAGTTTTTCTAAAATTTGCTCCAGTTCAGTGTTGGCTTTCTTCCATTGAGGTTGTTTGTCTTTATCAACAATCAGCGCACGTACCCCTTCAATAAAGTCACCATGCTCAAACCAAATATCCTGCAAATCACGCTCAAGTTGCATACATTGCTCTAATGAAAGACCACGCCCTAAATGTTGCAGTTTTAAACTGGTTTGTTTGGCGACAAAAGAACGTTGTTGCAGAAGATGGAGCATTTTGTTTGCCCACGGTTGTAGCTGCTCGTCTTGTTCATTCGCAAGGCTCTGCTCAATCTCATCCAAATGTTGAAAACCAAAATGTTTACGAATCGCTGCCGCCAATTGCTTTAATTCACTTTCAACAGGACGCGTAATAAAACGGCTGACAATTTGTTCTATATATTCTTTACTCAAATCTGACGCATCGATCAGTGCATCTTGTAGCGCTTGTAACTTCTCGCTCGGTACGTGATAGTCAATCAAATCAAGATAAAGGGCATCACTGCTGCTGATTTGCTCGCCCGTGATCGCCATATACACGCCAATATCATCCAGTCTGGACAGGAAATGCGTTGCCCCAACATCTGGGAAAAAACCAATCACAGTTTCAGGCATCGCGAAACGAGATTTTTCGCTACTCACAATAATGTGACAGGCTTGTGCGAGACCAAAACCACCACCCAGCACATAACCATCCAACAACACCATGACCGGTTTTTCATATTCACGTATGGTGGTGAGCATTTTATATTCAGCACTAAAATAACCTTGATGATCGGTTGTTCCCTGTTTATAGCTGTCATACAGATAGCGAATATCACCACCTGCACAAAAAGCTTTTGGGCTATTCGATTTGATCAAAACCGCTTGGATAGAATCATCATCTCGCCAAAGTTCGAGCTGGCTACGGATGCCTTCAATCATCTCTAGCGACAAAGCATTCAGATGGGTCACTCGATCCAAGCTGATCATGCCAAGACCACCTTGTTGCTCAATCATTAAGTGATTTTCTTTGTTCATTTTGTTGATCTCTTATTGATTTTTAAAATTAGCTTGCCGTTTTTCTACAAACGCCTGCATGCCTTCTTTTTGATCCACAGTGGCAAAAATAGAATGGAACATGCGTCGTTCAAAACGTAAACCCTCGGTCAAATTGACTTCGAAAGCACGATTAATGGTTTCTTTCAACATCATATTGGCGGTAAGTGATCGTGCCGCAATTTGTTCAGCAGCTTGTAGGGTTTGTTCGAGTAGGTCGTCTTTGTTGAATACACGTGCAACTAAACCACTTAGCTCAGCTTCAACTGCCCCCATTTGTCGTGCAGTCAAACACATTTCCATGGCTTTGGCTTTACCAATCGCATGGGTTAAACGTTGTGTACCACCGATCCCTGGAATCACGCCCAAAGTCACTTCAGGTAAACCAAACTTGGCATTGTCAGCGCAGTAGATAAAGTCACACATCAGTGCCAATTCACAACCACCACCCAAAGCATAGCCACTCACCGCAGCAATCAAAGGCTTACGGCGCTGTGCGATACGATCAGCAAGGTGGAAAAAGTCATCAAAATAAATATCAGGAAAGTTCAGCTCTGCCATTTCCTTAATATCCGCACCTGCTGCAAAGGCTTTTTCAGAGCCCGCTAACACGATACACCCAATCTCACGATCTTTTTCCAGTTGATCGAGGGCTTGATTCACTTCACTGATCAATTTACTGTTTAGCGCATTCAACGCTTTGGGACGATTGAGGGTAATTAACCCGACACCATTACGCTTTTCCAATAAAATAGTTTGCCACTGCATCATTCATTCCTTGTTTGAGTTTTATAGGCTACGTGCGATCACTAAACGCTGAATGTCGCTGGTGCCTTCATAAATCTGACAAATTCGTGCATCACGATAGATACGCTCAATCGGAAAATCTTTGAGATAGCCATAGCCACCAAAGACTTGTAGCGCATTTGAGCAAACGCGCTCCGTCATTTCCGAGGCAAACAGTTTCGCCATGGATGCTTCATTCAAACAGGGTTGGCCTGCTTCTTTCAGACGTGCGGCATAGTGCACCAACTGTCGTGCTGCCTCGATTTCGGTGGCCATGCTGGCCAAGCGAAAGGCAATCGCTTGATGCTCAAAAATCGGTTTGCCAAAAGTCAGACGTTCTTTGGCATAACGCGTTGCTTCTTCTAGTGCCGCTCGTGCTAAACCCACCGCTTGTGCAGCAATACCAATACGACCACCTTCCAAGTTCGCGAGTGCAATTTTTAGACCTTCACCTTCTTTGCCCAGCATCAAACTTTTGTGCACACGAACATCAGTCAGGGCGATCTGACAGGTATCCGAAGCATGTAAACCTAATTTCTCTTCGACACGAATAACTTCATAACCTGGCGTATCGCGCGGTACTAAAAAGGCACTGATCCCTTTTTTGCCTGCACTCGGATCAGTAACCGCAAACACAATAATCACCCCAGCATTATGACCCGAGGTAATAAACTGTTTCGCACCATTGAGGATGTAATCATCGCCATCTTTGACCGCGCGGGTTTTAAGCGCAGCAGCATCCGAACCAGTATGTGGTTCAGTTAGAGCAAATGCACCGATCATTTCACCTTGTGCTAAGGGCTTCAAAAAACGTTGTTTTTGCTCGTCATTGCCAAATTTTAAAATCGGCACACAACCCACCGAGTTATGCACGCTCATAATGGTCGAGGTCGCACCATCTGCTGCTGCGACTTCTTCCAGTGCCAGTACATAGGCGAGATTGCCAGTATCTGAACCACCCCATTGCTCTGGTACTAACATGCCCATAAAGCCGAGCTGCCCCATTTGCGCCAAAGCTGTTTTGGGAAAGGTGCCGTCTCGATCCCAATCACTGGCATACGGTCTGATTTGTTCTTGGGCGAAGCTTTTCGCCATGTCACGAATGAGTAATTGTTCTTCGGTCAATTGCATATTTTCGTCCTTTAACCTGCTTTCGCTTGTTGTTTCGCAATTTCCTGATTACGTAATAAAAAACGTTGAATTTTGCCACTTGGTGTTTTCGGTAACTCAGTTACAAACTCAACCAGACGTGGATAGGCATGCGCAGAAAGACGTTTTTTAACAAATTGGCTCAATTCTTCAATCAGCACACTTGAAGGCTGAACGCCTGCCGCTAAAATCACAAAGGCTTTGACCAATTCAGTCCGATCTGGATCAGGTACACCAACCACGGCGGCTTCGATCACAGCATCATGTTCGAGCAACGCACTTTCGACATCAAAGGGTCCAATTCGATAGCCTGATGTGGTGATCACATCATCACTTCGCCCAACAAAACTCATGCTCCCATCGGCATGTAATTCAGCAGTATCACCCGTCAAATAGTAATGACCGACAAAAGGCGATTTACGACTTTCCTTGTAGCCACCAAACCACATCATCGGTGATTGGCTGATATCCACTGCTAATATTCCAGCGGTGTCTGGTGGGAGTTCTTCGCCTTGTTCATTGACCACCGCAACGCGATAACCCGGACTTGGGAAACCTGCCGCACCTGCACGAATTACATGACTTAGACCGTGATGGTTACACACCACCATACCCACTTCAGTTTGCCCATAATGATCATAAATCGGTGCATCAAGTACCTGTTTAAACCATCGAATCACTTCTGGATTGAGCGGCTCACCTGCACTACTGACCACACGGAATTGACCTTTTAACACTGCCATTTGTGCTGGATCAGCAGCCATCATCATACGATAGGCCGTTGGTGCACCTGCTAAGTTGGTGATCTGATAATCTTTGACGATTTGACACAGACTGTCGGTGCTAAAAGCGCCTTCATAAAACAAAGTGGCATGACCCAAGAATAACGGCCCAGTAATCGCGTAATACAAACCATAAGCCCAACCCGGATCGGCAATATTCCAAAAGGCATCGTCTTCAGTTAAGCCAATCGCATCTTGCATATATCGTCCAAAAGCAATTAAGGCTTTTAGTGGTACTTCGAGTGGCTTGGCAGGTCCAGTTGTGCCTGAAGTAAACATGAGTAAGAACGGGTCTTGGATATTGCGCATGACCAATTCACATTGATCAGAGTGCTGATTCAGCTCATTCCAAAAGTTAAAATCACCCACTGTAAGTGCTGTGCCGTCAGCATCAGCAACCGTCACAATCGCAGGACATTGCTCAATCTCATCCAGCTTGCTACGGTTGCCCACATCGGTCACCACCAACTTACTTTGTGCAAGCTGAATACGATGTTCAATGGCTTTCGGCCCAAAAGCCGTAAACAGTGGTTGATATACGGCTCCAATTCGCCATGCGGCTAAAATCGTCACGATCAGTTCAGGCGTTCTTGGCAATAATCCCGAAATACGATCGCCCGCCTGTACGCCTTGTGATTTTAAAAAGTTGGCAAATTGACTGGACCACTGTTGTAATTGAGCAAAGGTGTATTGCTCCTTGCGCCCATCTTTGCCTTGCCAATACAAGGCCACTTTTTCACCGTCTACATGTCGGTCACAACACTCATAACACGCATTCAGTGCATCTAATGAACCTGACAGCATGTGTTGAGCTGTGCTTTCTAAATCAAAAGCTTGTGCCACATCTTTATAATTTAACATCTCTATTCCCTCAGTCTGGATTTGTAGTTATTCACGACAGAGTTTCATGATTCAAAGCCATCCTATGGCTTCGTGCCTACAATAATGCTTGGTACTTAGACTTCTTCTGGAAGGTACTGCTGGATAATGCTAGAGAAATCAAGGTGAGCATTACCACGCATACACATTTGCTGATATAGCTGTTGCACCATGCCGCCCAACAAAATCGGCTGTTTAACCTGCCCTGCCGCTTCGACTGCGAGACCTAAATCTTTCAGCATCAGCTGTGTCGCGAAACCATCTTGATAACCACGAGAGGCGGGTGCATTCTCATTGATGTGTGGCCACGGGTTACAGACCTCTGAACTCCAGCAACGACCACTTGAAGTATTGACCACACCTGCTAATGCTTGTGGATCAATCCCCAGTTTCGCACCCAATGCCATGCCCTCTGCCACAGCAGCCATCGAGATCCCGAGAATTAAGTTATTGCAAATCTTGGCAATTTGTCCTGCGCCAACATCGCCACAATGAATGACATTTTTGCCCATGTGACTGAGTACAGGTTTAACTTCCTCAAAGGTCTGATCATTGGCACCCACCATAAACGTTAAGGTACCCGCTTGCGCGCCAATGGTGCCCCCTGAAACAGGTGCATCACAGATGTGAATATTTTTACTTTGCGCAAGCGCAGCGATGTCTTTAATGGTTTGTGGGTCAATGGTACTGCTGTCTATACACAAAGCACCTGCTTTCAAGACCTCCAACACACCATCTTCACCGAGATAAACCTCTTTGACATGCTTAGCTGCTGGTAACATGGTGATCACCACATCCGCTTGTTGCGCTGCTGCTTGTGGACTGTCACAGACCACACCACCTGCCTCAGCGAAGTGCTGATTTGCCACGTCACTGAGATCATAACCATAGACTGTAAGTCCTGCTTTAAGCAGGTTATGGGCCATTCTGCCGCCCATATTTCCGAGACCGATAAAGGCGATATTCATCCGTGATCCCCTTAACGTAAACTAATGGTGGTGTTTACACTGCCCACTTCGTGGCTGTCTTCAAACCAACGACTGGTAATGGTTTTGGTTTGGGTATAGAACTGCACGGCCTGCTTGCCGTATGGTCCCAAATCGCCCAGTTTTGAACCACGCGAACCTGTGAAGCTAAAGAATGGCACAGGTACAGGAATTGGAATATTGATCCCAACTTGACCAATATCAATTAAGTTTTGGAAAGTGCGGGCTATCGCACCGCTTTGAGTAAATAAACCGACACCGTTGCCAAATGGATTGGCATTGATCAGCTCAATCGCTTGCTCCAAAGTGTCTACAGCAATAATTGCGAGCACTGGTCCAAAGATTTCTTCTTTATAAATGCGCATATCAGTGGTCACGCCATTAAAAATGGTCGCACCAACAAAGTTACCTGATTCATAACCTTTAACTTGCACATCACGGCCATCAAGCAACAGCGCTGCGCCTTGCTCGACACCGCTATTAATCAAGTCAATCACGCGTGCTTTGGCGCGTTGAGAAATCACAGGTCCGATATCTGTATTCAGCTCATGCCCCGCATTCACAGTTAAAGTTTTGGCTTTTTCAACTAGCTCTTGAACCCATTGCTTACTCTCACCGACCATCACGGCAACAGACAACGCCATACAACGCTGTCCGGCTGCACCGAAAGCCGCACCAACCAAGGCATTGAGGGTTTGTTCTTTGTTCGCATCTGGCATCACCACCACATGGTTTTTCGCACCCATCATCGATTGCACACGTTTGCCATGTTGTCCTGCGAGGTTATAGACATGGGTCCCCACCGCAGTTGAACCGACAAATGAAATCGCTTTAATATGATGATGCGTGCAGAGACGATCCACCACTTCTTTGCCGCCATGTACCACATTCAGTACACCTGCTGGCACACCTGCCTGAATCGCAAGTTCAACCAACATCATGGTGCTTAAAGGATCTTGTTCAGATGGTTTCAATACAAAGGTATTGCCACAGACGATTGCCATTGGGAACATCCACAATGGAATCATGGCTGGGAAGTTAAATGGGGTAATACCTGCACAAACCCCTAACGGTTGTTGCAAGGTATAAGTATCAACCCCACGTGCCACACCTTCGATGTACTCACCCATTTGCAGTGTACCGACAGAACAGGCATGCTCAACCACTTCTAAACCACGTTGAATATCACCTTCGGCATCTGCTAAAGTTTTACCCTGTTCAGCGGTAAGCACCTGTGCAATTTCTTTCATGTTGGCACGAATCAAATCTTGCAACTTGAGCATGATACGCATACGTGCCTGAATCGGGGTTTGACGCCAAGTCGCAAAAGCATCTTGTGCAGCTTGAATGGCAGCATCCACTTCCTGAATCGTCGCAAAAGGCACACGACCAATCACTTCCTGAGTTGCAGGATTGACGATGTCTTGCCATTGCTGTGTTTCAGATTCGATGAATTGTCCGTTAATGAGTAATTTAGCAGTTTCCAATTCGATTTTTTGGATTGTATTCATAACCTCTCCATAGGCACTATTTTTATTGTGTTCAGATGTTCGAAAATAACGATTCGTCGTATTTTCTTTTTTTAACCATTGGTTGAGACTAGCAAACAAATCTTTGACCACCAACGCAAATTAATGCACGATTGGTGTGCAAATATGCACAAGGGATACAATAACAATGAAAGTGGATTGGGATCATCTGCAATTTTTTCTGGTTCTGGCACGAACCAAGACCTTGACCAGTGCTGCACGTATTATTGGTGTCGAACACAGTACCGTGGCACGGCGTATTCAGGCTTTGGAACAGGCTTTAGGCACCACACTCTTTAAACGTGAAGCCACTGGCTATGAATTGACCTTTGAGGGTTTGGCGCTTGTTCCGCAGGTTGAACAAATGGAACAAGCCTTCTTACAAATCGAAAAACCACATCAACCGCTGCAAGGTCGTGTGCGAATTGGCACACCTGAAGGCTTTGGTACGGCATTCCTTGCACGTTTATTGGCAGAATTTTCGATTCGATATCCACTGCTGACCATTGACCTCATTCCTGTACCGAAAATGATTAAGCTTTCACATCGTGAAGCCGATATCGTGGTATCGATTGAGCGCCCGACCTCTGGCCCTTATATCATCACGCGCTTATCAGATTACTGTTTAAAAATTTATGGCAGCAAAAATTATCTATCGCAAAACCCACCGATTCGTCGGCTGGAAGATTTAACCCAACATCGTTTTGTAAACTACATTGATGATCTGGTGTATAGCCCGGAATTGTATTGCCTAGAACGCTTACCCCTAAAACTGAATGCGAACTTTCGCAGTAGCAGTATTTTGGCGCAACAAATTGCGGTGAGTGCAGGTGCAGGGTTGGCGATTTTACCCAAATTTTTGGCAGACGACAAAGCTGAGCTTGAAGAAGTTTTAGAGCAACAGGTTCGCTTTAACCATACCTTTTGGATGCTGACTTTTGTTGATTTACAGCATGAACCACGAATTAAACTGGTTTGGGATTATTTGCGTAAACAAGCTGATCAATATCAGCATTTGCTCATTGATTAACGATTTAAATGGCAGATAAAAAAAGAGCCAATCCTTTAGGATCAGCTCTTTTAGGTATCGTTTGATACCTAAATTATGCCAACTCTCGTTGCAGTTTTCGCATCCGTGGTTTGTACACGAACTGGTAGGTCACAGCTAAAATCAGCAACCAAACTGGACTGACATAGAGTGCTTTTAAAGTATCTGGTTCAAGTGCCAAAATCACCAAGGCAAACAGCAAGAATACAATCACCAGATAAGACATCCAAACCCCACCCGGCATTTTAAAATTCGATTGCAAGTGTAACTCAGGGCGTAATTTACGGTAGCGGATATAGCACACCATAATCAGGCTCCAAACACTGATAAATAAAATCACACACAGTGCGCTCGCCAAAGTAAAGGCTTCCAGCGTATTCGGCACAAAGTACTGTAGCACCGCACCGCCCATGATAAAAACACAAGAGAAAAATAAGCCATTGGCAGGTACGGCTTTTTTCGACAATCGCCCTAATGCCGCAGGCGCTTGACCATCTTTAGATAAACCAAACAACATCCGACTGGTCGAGAACACGCCACTATTCATGGATGACATCACTGACGAGAGCACCACTAAATTCATAATAATCGCAGAGGTGACAATCCCTGCATTCATAAATAACTCCACGAATGGGCTTTTATCCGCACGGATACTGTCCCACGGCGTGACCGCCATCACCACCAACAATGCCAAGACATAGAACAAGATGATCCGAATCGGAATCGCATTAATGGCTTTCGGGAGATTCTTATGCGGATCTTTGGTTTCAGCCGCAGTGGTACCAACCAGTTCCACCCCAACAAAGGCAAAAACTGCAATTTGGAAACCCGCTAAAAAGCCATCCAAACCTTTGGGGAACATGCCACCATGTGACCAGACATTGCTTAACGATGCCACAGCACCTTCAGGCGCTTGGAAATGACTAAAAATCATATAACCGCCGACACCAATCAAGCCAATAATCGCGAGGATCTTAATCAAGGCAAACCAAAACTCGATCTCACCAAATAAGCGTACGGTCAGCAAGTTAAGACCTAGTACAAACAGCACACAACCTGCACTAATCAAGGCCTGACCCATTGGCGTAAATGACACCCCATCTGGTAGCCAGAAACCCAGATAATTGATCACCGCAGCTAGATCTGCAATCCCAACCAGCACCCAACCGAGCCAATAGGTCCAACCGATGTAATACCCTGCCCATGGTCCAATCAGATCATGTGCCATATCTACGAAAGATTTATACTGTAAATTGGCAAGCAATAACTCACCAAGTCCCCGCATCAAAAAAAAGAACATGGTCCCGATGATGATGTAAATAAAGAGAATCGAGGGACCTGCCAGAGAAATGGTTTTGCCTGAACCCATAAATAGTCCAGTGCCGATCGCACCACCAATGGCAATCATTTGTAAATGACGATTGGAAAGCTTGCGTTGTAAATCGTTTGGTGCGTGTTGATCTTCTGAATGCTGTTGCGTAACCGTCATAAAAAGTTCCCTTTTTCTTATTCCTGTATGAGCCAGCCTTTTTATTTTGTTGCGTTGATTCACGCTCTGTTAAAATGGCTGGCGCATATTCATTGCAAGAAAATACGCATCTGCTGCTGTTTTATCTACAATAAATACGTTACTTTTCATCTTTTTTAATATTATTTAAGCAAAACGATCGCTGTTTGCTTTATTTTTGTGCTGCAATCACTGCAATTTCAATCAGCCAGTTCGGATTGACCAAATCGGCTTGAATCGTGGCACGCGACGGTGTGACACAACCTTTTAACCAATCCACATAGATCGCATTGACCGTTGGAAAATCTGAGAGATCTTTTAAAAACAGTTGAACCGACAATAAGCGTGATTTATCGGTATTTGCCGAAGCCAAGAGCTGCTCAATCGTCGCCAGAATGTCTCGCGTTTGTCCTTCAATATCGAGGTCTGGATTTTTAGGCACTTGTCCTGATAAATATACCACCTTGTTAAAAACAGTGACGGCACTCATGACTTCGGTCGAGTTGATTTTCTGAATATCAGAATGTGACATGATGATTTCCTTCGTCTTGATTGATAAATTTGACACGTGCGGTCACCCCACACATCAGTTCATAACCGACGGTGCCTGAGGCTGCTGCAACATCATCAATGGGTAAAATACTTCCTGTTTTTGAGGTCCCCCAAAGCACAACTTCACTGCCAATCACAGCATTTGGGATGGGCGTTAAATCGACAGCCAACATATCCATGCTGACTCGACCAATGGTGTGGGTACGAATACCATCCACTAAAATCGGTGTGCCTGTCGGCGAAATACGTTGATAACCATCGGCATAACCACAGGCGACGATGCCTATGCTCATCGGCTGTTCTGCAACAAAACTTGAGCCATAACCGACGCTTTGATGGGCATTTAATTGTTGTATTGCAATAATTTCACTGCGTAGACTCATGCTTGGGGCGAGTCCCCAATCTTGAATCGTGTGTTTTGGATAATCAGGCGAACTGCCGTAGAGCATAATGCCAGCACGGACATAATCAGATTGCAGTTGAGTGGCGTATCTGAGGATGGCGGCACTATTGCTGATCGATCTTTCACCGGGCATATCTTGAATATTGCTCTCGAATTCGGTCAGTTGATAATCCACCCCGACTTGACCGAATCGCTCTCCATCCGCATCAGAAAAATGCATCATATGGGTGACTTTTGCGACATTACTCAGACGCTGAAGATGTCGCCAAACTTGACGATATTGTTGTGGCTTGAAGCCTAAACGGTTCATCCCACTGTTCATTTTTAGGAAAATATCGAACTGGGCAGGATAGATATGTTGTTGTAACCATTCTACTTGTTGTTCATTATGAATGGTGAAACTGAGTTGATATTGCGCGCAGTCAAACAAGTCTTGGGGTGAAAAAATGCCTTCAAGCAACAGAATCGGTCCTGACCACCCCAATGCGCGTAAACGTTTGGCTTCATCAATATCGAGTAAGGCGAAGCCATCCGCTGTTTTAAAAGCATCGTAGACACGTTCGATTCCATGTCCGTAAGCATTGGCTTTCACCACAGCAAAGACCTTGCTATTCGGCACAGATTGCCGAACACGCTCAAGATTTTGGCGTAATGCTTGACTGTGAATCACCGCAGTTATTGGACGAGGCATGATTAACTTCCTTGTAAACTCAACTTATGCCGCGTGTGAATAACGCTGAATCGACAAACCATCGGTACTAATCTCGGTACGATGATTCATAACCAAATCACTGATCAACTTGCCCGAACCACAAGCCATGGTCCAACCTAGCGTGCCATGTCCTGTATTCAAAAATAGGTTGTTATATTTTGTTGCACCAATGATCGGAGTACTGTCTGGGGTCATCGGACGTAAACCCGTCCAGAATGATGCCTGCTCCAAATCTCCACCGGGGAATAGATCTCGTGTCACCATTTCTAAAGTGCCACGGCGGTCTTCATTCAAGCCCAGATTAAAACCGCTTAACTCAGCCATACCACCGACACGAATCCGTTGATCAAATCGCGTCAGCGCAACTTTATAGGTTTCATCCAATACAGTTGATTGTGGCGCAAGGCTAGGATCAACAATCGGCACGGTGAGTGAATAACCTTTCACTGGATAAACAGGTAAATTCAGTTCAAGTGGTTTCAGGAAATCACGTGAATAACTGCCAAAGGCCAGCACAAATCGGTCTGCGGTCAGGATTGCACCATTGACCATCACGCCTTTGATCTGATCGCCTTCAACAATCAGTTTTTCCACATTTTGATCAAATTTGAATTCGACACCTAAGTCTTGGGCGATTTTTGCCAAAGCATTGGTAAAGAGGTAACAATCGCCTGTTTCATCATTCGGCAAATGCAAACCACCCACCAGTTTATCGCTATGCGCTAATGCCGGTTCGACACTGCCCAGTTGTGCAGCATTGAGCAAATTGAAGTCCACACCACATTCTTTTAACACTTGAATATCACGTTGTACCGCTTCAAGTTGTGCGTCATTGCGAAACACTTGTAGCGTGCCCTTAGAACGATTTTCATAATGAATACCAGTTTGCGCTCTGAGGTCACGTAAACAGTCACGGCTATATTCAGCCACACGCATCATGCGTTCTTTGTTGACCGCATAACTTTGTGGATTACAGTTTTTTAGCATTTGTGCCATCCACTGTAGCTGCCACATACTACCGTCCACACTTATTGCAAGAGGTGCATGATGTTGGAACATCCACTTCACTGCTTTAAACGGAATACCGGGTGCAGCCCACGGTGTTGAGTAGCCCGGCGAGATTTGCCCTGCATTACCAAAACTCGTTTCTTGGGCAGGACCAGACTGACGATCAAGTACAGTCACTTGAGCACCTTGTTGCGCAAGGTAGTAAGCACTTGCCACACCAATAACACCACTTCCTAAAACGATAACGCGCATAATAGGTCCCTCTCGCCCACTAGTTTATTTAACTAGTATATTTTCGTATCAATAGTTTTTTTGACTGTTTTTAGACTTATAATCTAGGTAATTTAATCGATTTGTCATGAAAAAATTAAAATAAAAGGAAATAATCTATGCGTACATTAGATCGTATTGATCGCCTGATTTTAGAGATTTTGCAGCGTGAAGGTCGTATTGCAATTAGTGAGCTGGCCTCACGTGTCAATTTATCGACCACACCCTGCTCAGAACGTGTGAAACGATTGGAGCGTGAAGGTGTGATCATGGGCTATTACGCTCGGCTCAACCCTGCATATGTGGATCGCAGCTTATTGGTATTTTTAGAAATTAAGCTGTCTGCCAAATCAGGTGATGTATTCGATCAAGTCGCGAGAGATCTGGTCGATATTCCTGAAGTATTAGAATGTCATTTGATTTCAGGTGAGTTTGACTATCTAGTCAAAGCACGACTCAAAGAAATGAGTGCTTATCGACGCTTATTGGGTGACTTATTGAAAAAACTACCCGCATCTGCATCTTCACATAGCTATGTGGTGATGGAGGAAGTAAAAGAGTCTTTATATTTAGATATGAGTAGGAGCTGACGTTCACAGTCGTTTACGACAGCCCTAAACTAAAGCGCGTCTGGCTCGGACACGCTTTAGAGATACAGATATTTCACGATTAAAAATATTTTAAAATCGCGATGTGTTTATTTTGATGTTTGAATGTTGAAAACCACTTCACCACAGGATAAAGCGCAAAAGACAACCCAATCGAAATCAGCCACAGCATCCATACATGCGCAACCGAAAGATAAGCGCCTTGATTGACACCCCAAATACTTACCGCAAGCACATAGAGCAACTTCAACACATACAAATGCAGTAAATAAAAGAACATCGGCACTGAACCAAACACCACCAACGGTTTAAACCATTGTCGTTGTTGCCAACGATCAAATACCACCAAAAGGATCAGCCCCACACCGACATTCCACAAAAGGAAAAGTAATGAGGGTGGATATTTTGTCAGATTAAAAAAGCTCATGATACTGAGTTGTAAACTATCAAAATGCTGCCAAGGCTGATCACCATAGACATTGATCAAACGCAGTAAAATAAACAATCCGAGACTGATCAAGCCGATGCCCAATAAATACTGATTTCTTTGTTTAGCGGTGTATTTTTGACTAAAGAAATGTCCCAAGGCATAGCCCAATAAAATCACGCCAATCCACGGTAAAATAGGATATGAAGTACGTAATTTGATTCCTGCAAACTCGATCCAGCCACGCTCATGCAAAACCAGCCACAATGTCTGTATTGCAGTTCCTTCGGAGAAATGCACGCTGTCTAAAAGATTATGCCCAAAAATAATAGTCAGGCCGCTCAGGACCATCACAGGTAAAGGCAAACGAATACACGCCGCTAACACCACCATACTGACCCCAATTGCCCAAATCACTTGCAAATAAATCACATCTGGCGGGAAGGTCGCGGTCCAAGCAAAATTGACCAACGTCAACTCAAGTGCAATTAAAAACAGACCACGCTTTAATAAAAAAGCCCGTGTTTGTTGCAAATTTTGTGTTTTTGAATAAAACAGAAAAGCTGAAATACCCGTTAACAATACAAAAATAGGCGCACAAAGATGTGCCAATACACGACTGCCAAATAAAGCGGGTTCAGTCGCAGATACATCCATTGGATCTGGTACTTGTTTATGCAGATAGAAAGTTTCTCTGACATGATCGAGCAACATGATCAGAATGACCAAACCTCGTAATGCGTCAATCGACTGTAACCGTTGGCTCGTTTTCACTAAGGACATAACAAAAAAAGATTTAAAAATTAATGTAATGTTATACTATTACAAAATACTCCTTTTGTCTTTCTTTGGTTGATGATTTATGCAACGCACACTTGGATTTTGGTCTTGCTTGGGGCTTGGTCTTTTCTCTACAACAACATGGGCAGATGACCCGACCACGGTACTTGAAACCATCCGTATTCAAGCGGATACATCTCAACAGGATATCCAGCAAAACAGTAGCGCAAGCAAATTCTCCCACGATGTCCTCGATATCCCCTTTAACCGGTCATTCATTTCTCAACAAGTGATCGAGCAACAAGATGTGCAACGCATTGACGATGCCTTAACCTTGGTCAGTGGTGTGTTTCATCAAAATAACTATGGCGGTGGATTTTGGGATAATTATTCCTTTCGTGGTTTTAGTAGCGATCCCAATCTCGGTGCTGCAACCATTCGTAATGGTTTAAGCGTGAATCGTGGGGTCAGCGCACCCAAAGATATGGTCAATATCGAATCACTGGATTTTCTAAAAGGACCGATGGCTGCACTGTATGGGCGTGGAGAAACAGGCGGGCTACTCAATATCAATAGTAAAAAACCACAGTGGCAAAGCGAAAGTGAAATTAATCTTCGTGCCAATAGCCAAGAGCAATACCGCATCAGCCTCGAACACACTGCCCCGATCAATGATGCGCTGGCTTATCGTTTTGCTGTTGCTCATGAAGACAATCAAAGCTTCCGTGATCATGTCAGTAGCGAACGTTGGTTCTTTTCACCACAACTGACTTGGAAAATTTCAGACCAAACCCAACTCGATTTTGACAGTGAATTTACCCAACATTTGGGCACCTTTGACCGTGGCATCAGCACAGTTCAGAAACAATTTGTGATGAATCCGAAAACCTTCACTGGTGAACCCAGTGATGGCGATATGCGCGTCAAAGACCATTTTTACCAATTGCGTTTAAGCCATGAATTTAATGATGCATGGAAACTCAACAGTGCACTCAGTTATAAAGATGCGCAAATGGTTGGTTTCTCAACTGAACCTCGGCGTATGCAAGCCGATGCTCGAACATTGGAACGCCAACGTCGTTATCGTGATTATCAAAGCGAAGATGTACTGGCACAAACCGAACTGCTGGGAAAATTAGACAGCACATGGGCACGTCATGAAGTCGTTGTTTCAACAGAATTAGGACAATTGGACTATCGTCAATATCAATTACGTCGCAATCATAGTTCTGAGTACCCCAATACCATTGATATTTATCAGCCAAATTATGGACAGTACTCACCAAGCTTAGCGCCATTTACTGATACCGATGAGCGACAACGTTATTTTGCGCTCAACCTACAAGATCAGATGTTCTTTAATGATCAATGGAGCGTCTTAGTTGGGACTCGCTTTGATCGAGTCGAACAAAACTTTGAAAATCATCTGGGGCAAACACAGCACAAGCAAAGTCTTAACCAAGCCAGTCCACGCGTCGGTGTCAATTTCAAAGCATCGGATCAATGGTCGTTTTATAGTAATTATGGGCGCTCATTTGCGATGAACAGTGGGATGGATCGCAATGGTGAAAACTTTGCTCCTGAAAAAGGTCAAAGTTATGAAGTTGGAAGCAAATATCAGCTCAATGATCGCAGTCTGCTCAGACTCGCATTATTCAAAATGCAAAAGCAGAACGTACTAACCACAGATCCGATCGACAATAGTTTTCAAACCGCTGCGGGTGAAGTCAGCAGCCAAGGTATTGAATTGGATCTCAACAGTCAATTCACGGATCGCTGGTCACTCAATGCCAACTATAGCTATACCGATGCCAAGATCGAAAAAGACCAAGACTTAGCAAAAGGAGCACGCCTCAGCAATGTGCCTAAACACCAAGGCTCTATCAGTACCAATTATGAACTTTTACAACAAGATGCGATAACAGCAGGTGTAGGTGCCAACCTCACTTATGTCGGTGAGCGTAGTGGTCATAATCTTGATAATGGTTTTAATCTGCCAAGCTACACATTGGTTAATTTAAATGCCTATTACGCACCGTCTGATCGCTTACGCTATCAATTCAACCTGAATAATCTATTTGATAAGACCTATTATGTTTCGAGTTATAGTGATTTATGGGTTCAGCCGGGTGAACCTTTGAATGCCTCCGTGTCAGCTCAATTCAAATTCTAATCAATATGACTCAGCCCGTATCAAGCGAGCTGAGTCATATTTTATCCATGATTATTCATCTTCTTCATCATAGATGTAACTCATACAGCCCCAACCATCGTACTCACCCTCAAACTCTTGAGCGATACGAGTCATCCACTCTTCCAAATCTACAATATCTTCATGTTCAAGCATCATATTGACATGAATATTCAGCACCCACATATCCGAACCGTCTGAGTGCAATTCTTCTTGAAACATTGAGATTTTTTGCTCTTGGTGTAAAAGATGCAAAGCACATTTTTCAATTTGCTCTTGTTTCTCAAACACAATCGAAAACTCCACCTCATGGGGTTCGCTCAGGTCGTTGCCATCTTCAAACATTTGCCACAGCACATTGCCGTTGTCGTCATCAGGAAATTGTTCAGGGTCGCGTGTCATAAGAATATCCTTTGTTATGTATTTGACTTGATCGTTTGGCTATAGATTAAACCATTTTTATGTCAGTTTTTAGACGCATTAATATAATTATTGTAGCCAGAACTTGAACCAAATCATCGCTGTGAATTATCGCGCAAGGTGATTAAATTCGATTGAAAGCACCACTTGATCAAGACACCGAATGCCATTTTCAAAAATAGGTTCAGGATAGTTTTTAAAGGCATCACGCTCGATACGCGACATGCGAAAACCGCATTTCTGATACAGCCCGAGTTGATTTAGACTCGAACTCCCCGTTTTCACCCATAAAGTTTGCACTGCCAATTGCGCGACATATTCAATCGCAGATTGAATTAAAGCCTTCGCCAAACCCTGCCCTTGCATCCGTTGATCTACTGCGAGATTTCGAATCTCCGCCTCATGGTCATTTTGAGTTAGACACAGTTGCGCAATGATATGACCCTGCTCATCAACAATTACAAAGATATTTGCTTGTTCTAGATAAGTCGAGATTTGCACCCAATCGGGATCAGCTTCCAATAACAACAACTTTAATTGGGCTTGTTGTTGTGCGGATAATGCGACCCATGATGTATGTTGAACTGGATACATGGTTCTACCTCTTGCTGATGATGATTAAAACTTTACCTCAGCATGAATCTCAATATTTTGCATATTTAAGGGATGTCGAAAAGCCAAATGAGCGGCATGTAAGGCCATCCGTTTTAAATGAAACTTGGCAGGTTCAGGATGATAGAGTTTATCCCCCATAATCGGATGCCCAATATGCATCATATGGACCCGAAGTTGATGCGAACGTCCTGTCACAGGCTCTAAACGCACACGGCTTTGATCCGTTTCTGCATCATAGTGCAACGATTGAAATAAGGTTTTGGCAGCCTTCCCTATTTCAAAATGCACCATCTGACGTGGACGATTTTCCCAATCGGTAATCAATGGAACCTCGACACTGCCTTCAGCCTGAATCTGCCCCTGCACCAAAGCCACATAGTGTTTTTTCACACTACGCGCCTGAAACATTTTACTGACTGCAACTTCGGCATCACGATGCTTGGCAAACATCAACAAACCAGAGGTCGCCATATCCAGACGATGGGTGACTTTGGCGGTCGGATATTTTTCCAAAACACGCAAATAGGCACTATCTTGATGTTCAGGTAAACGCCCCATCACCGACAATAGCCCCGCAGGTTTATTCACCACCACCAAGTCTTCATCTTCATACAAGATTTCTAACGGATCTTGCGGTGGCATATAAACAAAGTTGTCATTTAGAGGCATAAGGGCGCAATTGGCTAACAAATATCAGCGCAAATCATAAAGAAATTCCCATCATTCGGCAAAAGCATTTTGGCGGGGTCACAATGATAATAGCAGGTGTTCCACGTGAAACAAGCTCAGCTAATCCTCTGCTCAAGAACGCGTTGGCTGTATGTGCATACTGCTATCGGACTCATCCAATTTAAAAAATGGCAATAACAGCGCTTCCATACTATAAAAACCTTTAGGCTTATCTTTTAGGTTTTCGATCGCAAATAAGATGCCATTGCCAAAAGCTTCACGGGTAATTGACTCATGTTTGAGTCGAACGGTTTGAAATGGAAAACCAAATAAGATTTCATGCACCCCCACAATCCCGCCAGCCCGTACTGATTTAATCGTGTCTTCAGACAGCCCTAACTCACGTGTAATCACTTTGGCTGTGCCTGACACCTCAGATTTGGCTTTAAAGTGTTCTTCAATGACATCAATATCGGTATAAGGGGCGATATTTTTTAAAATCTTGGCGGCAAGAATCAGGAAGTTGATCCCGATGGTGATATTTGGGGAATGTAAGACACAGGTGCTTTCAGCCAATTGATGGAGCTGATTGATGCGAGCATCGGGATACTGGGACACGGCACTGACAATGGTAATGCCTCTTTTTGCCGCTTCTTCAGCGTAATAATCTAAGCCTTGTTCTGAGGAAAAATCGACAATCACATCGACTGGATAGCGATCGAGAAGTTCAACGATAGAATACTCATCTTTTGAATGGATAATGCCTGGATCATCTGCCTCAACCCCCAAAAACTCAGGAACAGATCGGTGCTCAAGCTGTTTAGACTGACGAATAACCCATTGTAAACTGGTCTTTTTTGACTCTAATAATACGGATGCAACTGCACGGCCTGTTTTACCAAAGCCCATGATACCCACTTTCATTTTAATTGTCCTTTTCTGCACTTAGGGGCTTCCAACTATCCCCCTATAAAGATCTATCAGATGCAAACCATCTCATAAATAAATAGTGTAAAAAATCTCCAGCCTGCCAAAGTTAGGCCCAAACTAACAACTCAACATAAGCCTGTCAATCAATGTACTTTCATGCAAGCAAAGACAATGAGAGCTAAATAATTGAAAATATTTAACTTATTAAAATGTCACATGATGTTTAGTCAGCGACAAATTATTGACAATCAATCACTTAAATACGATCATTGAAGAGGATGGAGGAGCTTTGCAGCGAGGAAAAGTGAGATGGTTTTTTTTCTTATTTATTGTTGTTTCGCAGAATTTTTAAGGGTATTAAGGGAAAACATGTTGTTTACTTCAACACCTATGACTTTGTAAGTCATAACCTTTGCCTATAAACTTTTGATTTATAGCGTCCTAAGCCGAATCAAGACCTTTTGGGTAAGTACACACTTGCTTTATAAGCTTCGGTGCATGCTACTCTTTTCGATCCCTTTCACACCCTTGCGATATAGTTTAGGGGGATCGGTGTGGGATTGTTTTCCTAAAAAATGTCATTTTTTGCCAGTTTTGAAATAATTTTGCATCTTTATTTTTAAAATCAGAATTATTTACCATTATTGAGTTTTAAATACAGTTAAAATTCTCTATAAACCACATTTAATAGAAATTTGAATCAAAAAAGACTTAGAGAAATGGTATGTTTCCAAGATAAACCGCCACTACGCCCAAATCACCATAATCGCAGCAACGATCACCAGCCACAAACCAAGATGATCTGTTCTGGCCAGTTTCTCTTTAAAGAAAAATACTGAAATCAATAAGCTAAATAGAATCTCAACCTGTCCCAGCGTTTTAACAATCGCCACCGTCTGCATACTCATAGCACTGAACCAGCCCAATGAAGCAAGGAAGCTACAGACACTGACCTTAAATGTGAGCCCGAGTCGTTGCCACATGCTATACAAGGTTTTTCGACTAAATAACCCTAAATACAACAGCATAATGATGCATTGAAAACTGATTAGACTGCACAGCACCCAAGCTGCACGATGTAGAAATGGCAACATGCTCAGTTCTAAACTGGCTTCGCGCACCAACAATGACGTAATCGCAAAGCATAAACCACTGCCTAACCCAATTAACAAGGTTTTGAGTGATAATTGGGCCTGCTGATGACCTTTACTCAGGAGAAAAACCGCTACAGCACCGATTGAAACACCAATCCAGCCCCAAACGCTTAAATGTTCCTGTAAGAACAATACCCCGACTAAGGCTGCCAAGATCGCTTCACTTTTGGCCAGTCCAACCCCAATCGCATAGTTTTTTTGTTGAAACAATTTGACCATCAATGCTGTGGCATAAATCTGACTGATCCCTGCAATCACTACATAGAACCAAAATTTATTGGAAAAATGCACGTCAGCAGTAACAGGTTGGTGAAAATAGAGAAAAGCCAGATAACTAAAGGCAAAAATCGGAGCAAATACGAACCGCGCTAATGTTGTTCCATACACATCAACAGTGGTGCTGAGCTGTTTTTGAAATGCATTGCGCCAAGCCTGCATAAATGCAGCCATAAGGGTGAACAAGATCCAAGTGATTGCCATAAGCTTGAGCGCAAAATCAAATATGCGTGTAATTTACTCGCTTCACTGTGATTTTTCGAGCGTTAGTTTAGAAAAATCACCTTGATTGATACGGTTTTAATTGCTTGTTTTTAAGTGAAAGATCACCGAAAGTACAGCGTTACTAATAATCAAAAATAGCGGGCTGATGCTTAGTTTTGCCATGGAAACTTTTTAAGACGATGACGGAGTCGATACATTAAGCCACCATGAAGATTGCCTAGATGCCACGCCAATTTTGAAGTTACGGTCATATCTGGAATCCAGTAACGCGGCTGCACTTGATCCAAAGGCTGCGGCTCAGCGATTTCAACTTCGGCGGCAATATAGCCCTCGCCATCTTCCAAACTCATCCGTGCCAACACCTTGCCCGATGCATCGCAGATTTGAGTCTCACCCACCATTTCAGTCAACCATTTCACATGCGGTAACAGTGGCATATCACTCATTACCTCACCCACATGTGCGGCATGCACCACAGGTATGCCTGTCAAACGTGCCATTTGGGCAGGCAAAGCTTCACTTTGTTGTTTATAGATTTGATGTTCGTGTCGCATCCACTTACCTAACACCCCATACCAATTGATCGGCATGGAGTACCAACACATGCCGCCTAAAATCAATTGTGCGCGCTGATCTCGGATGCGTTTCGCAGTACCATAACGTGCCCACTCCCACCCTGACACTAAAGCAACTTTGCATTTCAAGGTGGTTGAATCGACTACGCCATCATCGACACCACCACGATAAAAGTTTTGCTCCCATGCCGTTGGGATATCTTTGTCATGCAGATGATAGTCACCATTCGCCTCGACCAAGATATAAGTGCCATAGGCGTGCCCATCCCGAATTGCAACAAATCCGCCGGTGATAACGACATTGAGCTGCGTTGCTAATCGAATTAACAGTTGTAACGGTTCGCCTTGTAATGGTTGTGGTGTCTGCAATGCCGGTGGTGAATAAACATTTGGGGAAGTCATGGACTCAGGCAGCACGATCACATCAGGTTGATGCTCCTGATATGCCGCTAAAATCAGTTGTTCAAGCTTTTTTAAATTTGCTTCGACTTGTCCAACTAATAATGCAGGTTGAATCGCCACAATTTTCATGAGAACCCTTTTTTGTCGAAATTTTATTCTCAAAAGATTAGCATTAAATCTTAAAAAAACTGTGGCACTGCTCGATACATTTTCGGCTTATTTATCTAATACTCCAGCAATGACCATAAACTCTAGATTCATCGCACCATATATAAACTTACAATGAAGGGCTTATATTTTTTCGCTTGTTTGCTCGCACCCAACGTACAGCCACCACAACAAAAATAATCACCAATACCGTAATCGCCACAGGCATCACAAAAGCCAAAACTGACAATAAAATTGAGCCAATCAATTCCCCAGTTGCAATCATAAAATTTCCTAAACCACCGGTAGTGGCTGTAGATATTCCACGCAAAGCGACGGTATTTAACTGAACTGCACCTGCTGTTCCACCACCAACAATAATCGCGGCTGCCCAAGTTGCAAACTGAGACATTTCTCCACTAATTACTGCCATCGTGGTCAGCGTTCCAGCAATCACTGCCGCAGGCGTTGCGACCGTATCCAATAAATTATCGACCCATGGCACATAGTATGCCGCGACTTCACAGATCGTCGCAAAACCGAGCGCCGCGCAAACGGTGGGCATCGCCAACCATTCAAAACCTTTAGCGGGTTCATACCATCCCATTAGAGTGGCTATACTCATGACCAATAAAGGAACAAATACTCGAAAACCACAGGCTGCACTTAAGCCTACGCCAATACATAAAGCTAATATTGTTTCCATATTGGTTTTCCTTGTTTGATGCCGATGATCGGTCTTGTTGTTTCATGTTTTTAAGGTAACAAAAAGCCCCATCAAGTGACAGGGCTTTTATTCAAACAGTGGATAACTGTTTGGTGTTTGCGGCTTAAGCAATCTTACTGTTAAATTGATTGCCAAGGCATTTGGTACACGGAGGTAAACGATCAGTACCAATTTCTAAATAAGCGCGATGTCCGCATTGGACACAAAAATAGAAACCAGTTCCGGGTCTTTCGCCAGCAGTCACCATCTTTGTTCTCCATAGATTTTAGAAATGGTACATATACTATAACTTGATAGTATTGATTATTTATTGACCTTTTTGACGAGTAGTTGTGGCGGAAAGGTTAAGAATGAAATTTGTATTTTTTTGCCTGCTAATTTCTAAGGATTTTGCGGATTGGAGGCCTTCTTCTTTTTCCATAAGATGAAGTCATACAGGAACAGGATGTTCCGGAACATAAAACAACAATAATAGGTTCATGCATCAGGATCGTGAGATACGACAGGAGTCATATCTAGCAACCCAATACGAAAAAGCCCGACAGGATGTCGGGCTTTTTTTATACTCAATACACAGCGTCGTTTGTTGTTTAAATTTTTAGGTATAAATATCCCTTTGAAAGCATTTCTAATTTAATAATTGCGTTTAGAATATTTTTTCTTCAACTTTAAGAAGTCTTTCTTTGCTTATAGAATTTTTAAAACTTAATTTAGTGTAATTTTAAATATATCATTTTCAAAGATTACTGAACTAAGTTATATTATTTATTAATTTTCCTTAAAGATTTTGGAAGTAAAATATCAATTTCAGAATCAGAAAAAGTTAACTCCTCACACTCCTTCAGAGCTTTTGTCGCTTTACTATACGCTTTATTAAATGTCCTCGGTGTTCCTTTATAAATTTCAAACAATTCCTTTTGATATAAATCACGTCTTTCAATAATTTGTTCAATTGAAATACTATTAGACTAGACTTCCGTCATAAATCAAAAAACGTACAATTTATTTGATCTTAAATTAATCAGCAAAATTATTTAATTCAAGAGATAATCCTTGGATG
>NZ_KB849200.1:69517-70292 GCF_000367985.1 Acinetobacter sp. CIP-A165 | reverse complement strand
GCGGTTTAATTTACTTGCTGGCATATACAATTTAGATTGGGTGAAAGATAAACAATTAAATTGATTGAAAAATGATTTATGAAGGAAGTCTACTGAATATCTGTTAATAATGATAAGTAGTTTTCACGAATGTTCCATATTTGAATTGCAGCATCACTATGTTTTTGAGCTAATGCCCCCAAATCATAATTCTTAACAAAAGTATTCAATAACGTAAGAAGAAAAGAAAATATCGCAGCGACAATAGCTAACCCAAAACTATCTCCAAATACAGAAGCTAATATTCCAGTTGTAACTAATCCTGAAATAAATATTTGAGTTATTTTTAAAAAATTTTGTCTAAAACTTAGTATATCTGCACATTTTTCATGTGTTTTATGTGTCCAAACCGTTCTACCAAAGCACTCACGAATTTGTTCTTCAAGTATATTACGCTGGGAATTTGTTTCCATAAATCTCACGCCATGTTTGATTAGCTGTATAAGGCATTTTTTTATCCTCATATTCCAACGCTTTTAATGCAAGATTATAACATTTAGAAGCTTTATACTCAAAATTACCACTTCGCCATACATACTGTTTACTTCCAGGTGCAAGCCAATAATATTGTTCCGGGTTCTGATCTTTTAAATATTTAAAAAAATCTCTAGTCATCCAATCATAAAATGTATATGAATTATTACTAGACTTCCTTCATAAATCATTTTTCAATCAATTTAATTGTTTATCTTTCACCCAATCTAAATTGTATATGCCAGCAAGTAAATTAAACCGC
>NZ_KB849200.1:11632-66527 GCF_000367985.1 Acinetobacter sp. CIP-A165 | reverse complement strand
ATTTCATCCAAGGATTATCTCTTGAATTAAATAATTTTGCTGATTAATTTAAGATCAAATAAATTGTACGTTTTTTGATTTATGACGGAAGTCTACTGTAAGACCATTGCTCCATAAATCTATAAGCTAAAGTATCAAGTAAGATTCCACTAATCGGCACATTCCATTGATCTTTCCATGCTCTCGCCATTCGGCATAATCTTTTTAAATTTTTATTAGAACCAATATTCAATTGATTTAAAGCATTTTTCTCTTCACGTGGCTTTGTTACTTTCCAACTTCCCCCATTATTTGTATCAGGATATGTATAGTTAATACCATCACTATTTAAAAAAGCAGGAACTATTTCAAAACAAATACCATCTGTGAAATTTAATTTTACTACTTGCCCATCTCCTCTAACATATGTACTAGAGTAAGTTTTTTTTATAGCGTCTTTTACAGCTTGGATTAATGCTGATTGACCATTTCCTATATAGTTACTATATCTAGAATACATTTCGAAAGGGAGTTCAATGATCAAATCAATATCACTTGTATGAATATCAGTTCCCCTTCCATAAGATCCTACATATAAACTATGTCTGATTCCTGATTCTATCCCCCAAAAATCTAAGTTTATTCTTTTAGTGATCTGCTCGACTCTATATTTAATATTAAATACAGTAGTCTCACTCATTCTCAAATTATTACAAAATGATGTAAATTTAACACTAATACTCATTATATTATCACCCCAATTTAATAAGCCCCACCAATAATTTGGGGCTTATTAATCTTTTTCAATAAATATCAAAATAATTTTTAACTTCTACACCACACCTGTTTCTAAATTCTTCCTGTCTCTAACCGGCAATAATAGATTCAATCACCCTAGGTGTGAGATACCACAAGATGTCGGGATTTTTATATGATCAACTTCTTTAAAGAAAGTACATTCGAATCAAATTTGCCGCAATAAGCATAAGAATAATAGCTGTTAAACCTGTCAACAAATTGAGTAGTATTTTAGCGATGTTTGATAAGTTTGATTTATAGATCTTAACATTTATACCATAGGCACTTGCTCCAAGAGCTCCACCAATAGCACCTCCAACCAACATAAGTACGAGTGGCCAGCCACATAATAGATGCGCTTTAACGGGTAGCTTCCTCTCAGCTTGATTATCTAATTTATTTGTTATTTCCAATTTTTGATCCTTCTTTATATGCACATTTTTATAAAAAACCTATTTTAAATAAAACTTTTAACAGGCCATCAATTCTATTTACACAGCATATATAGTAAAAACCCCATCATCAAGATAGGGCTTTTTTAAAACAATATCAATCACTTTTAGCTAAAGTATTAAGCCACTTGACCTTCTAAAAAGTCTTGAGCAAAACGCTGTAATACACCGCCTGCTTCATACACAGAAACTTCTTCTTCTGTATCTAAACGACAAGTCACAGGTACTTCAACGATTTCATTTCGACCATCAGCCGTCGAGCGCTCAATCACCAAAGTTAAGTCAGAACGTGGTGAGATATTACCAATCACGCTATAAAGCTCAGTACCATCTAACTTTAAGGTCTTACGGTTGACACCCTCTTTAAACTCAAGCGGTAAAACACCCATACCCACTAAGTTCGTGCGGTGAATACGCTCAAAACCTTCAGCCACGATCGCTTCAACACCTGCGAGACGAACACCTTTGGCAGCCCAGTCACGACTAGAACCCTGACCATAATCCGCACCCGCAACGATGATCAACGGTTGCTTACGATTCATGTAAGTTTCAATCGCTTCCCACATCCGCATCACTTCACCTTCAGGCTCGACACGCGCTTTTGAACCTTGCTTAATGGTGCCGTCTGAACGAACGACCATTTCATTAAACAATTTTGGGTTAGCAAATGTCGCACGTTGCGTGGTGAGATGGTCGCCACGATGGGTTGCGTATGAGTTAAAGTCTTCCTCAGGTACACCCATTTTCGCCAAATACTCACCAGAAGCACTGTCGAGTACAATCGCATTCGATGGAGACAAATGATCGGTGGTGATGTTGTCACCCAAGATCGCAAGTGGACGCATATTGGATAAAGTGCGTGGCGCAGCCAATGCCCCTTCCCAATACGGCGGACGGCGAATATAAGTACTCATTGGACGCCAATCATACAATGGGCTTGCCGCTTCTTCATTGACACCCAAATCAAACATTGGAATGTAGATTTTACGGAACTGTTCAGGCTTAACCGATTCTTTCACTAAGGCATCAATTTCAGCATCCGATGGCCAGATGTCTTTCAGGTAAATTGGATTACCATCTTTATCGTTTCCAAGTGAATCGGTTTCGATGTCAAAACGAATCGTTCCTGCAATCGCATAGGCAACAACCAGTGGAGGCGATGCCAAGAATGCTTGTTTTGCATATGGATGAATACGACCATCAAAGTTACGGTTACCCGAAAGTACCGCAGTCGCGTACAAGTCACGATCAATAATTTCTTGTTGAAGGACTGGATCTAATGCACCTGACATGCCGTTACAAGTGGTACATGCATAAGCCACGATACCAAAACCAAGTTTCTCTAGGTCTTTCAGTACGCCCGCTTCTTCAAGATATAGCGCAGCAGCTTTTGAACCCGGTGCAAATGATGATTTCACCCATGGCTTACGTGTTAAACCAAGTTCATTGGCTTTACGTGCCAATAGACCTGCCGCCACGGTATTACGTGGGTTTGAAGTATTGGTACACGAAGTGATTGCGGCAATGATGATTGCACCGTCAGGCATCAAACCATCAGTACGGTGCTCAACCACACCAGCAATGCCTTTGGCTTTCAAATCAGCCGTAGAAACACGTGCATGTGGGTTTGATGGACCTGCAATGTTACGAGTCACGGTTGAAAGATCAAAACGAAGTACACGTGGGTACTGCGCTTTGGTCATATCAGATGCCCAAAGACCGATTTCTTTGGCGTATTGCTCAACCAGTTTGACTTGGTCTGCTTCACGACCTGTCAAGGTTAAATAATCAATGGTGTTTTGGTCGATGTAGAACATCGCCGCAGTTGCACCATATTCTGGGGTCATATTGGAAATGGTCGCACGATCACCAATCGACATGGTGTCTGCGCCTTCACCGAAGAACTCAAGGTAAGCACCGACCACACGTTCTTTACGCAAGAACTCTGTGAGCGCCAAAACGATATCAGTTGCAGTGATGCCTGCTTGACGTTGACCGACAAACTCAACCCCAATAATGTCAGGTAGACGCATCCACGATGCACGACCCAACATGACATTTTCAGCTTCTAAACCGCCGACACCAATCGAAATCACACCTAACGCATCGGTATGTGGAGTATGTGAGTCAGTACCGACACAGGTATCTGGGAATGCGATTCCATCACGCGCCTGAATCACTGGAGACATTTTCTCCAAGTTGATTTGGTGCATGATGCCGTTACCCGCAGGGATCACGTCGACATTTTTAAATGCTGTCTTCGTCCACTCAATAAAGTGGAAACGGTCTTCGTTACGACGGTCTTCAATGGCACGGTTTTTTTCAAACGCGTCAGGATCAAAACCACCAAACTCAACTGCAAGTGAATGATCCACAATCAATTGTGTTGGAACCACTGGATTGACTTTCGCTGGATCGCCACCTTGCTCCGCAATGGCATCACGCAAACCTGCCAGATCAACCAAAGCGGTTTGACCTAAGATGTCATGACAGACCACACGTGCAGGATACCAAGGAAAATCCATGTCCTGACGGCGTTCGATTAACTGAGTTAAAGCATCGTTGAGCAATGCTGGGTCGCAACGACGTACCAATTGCTCTGCCAATACTTTCGAGGTATACGGCAAAGTTGCATATGCGCCTGGCTGAATATCTTCAACGGCTTGACGCACGTCATAGTATTCGAGCTGGGTATCGCCATTATAATTTGGCAGCGGTTTACGGTATTGTGTGTTATTCATATTAGCCACGCTCCGCCAAAGGTTTGAATTCTAGATTTTCAGGACCTGTATAGTTCGCGCTTGGACGAATGATCTTGCCGTCTTGACGTTGCTCAATCACATGCGCTGACCAACCTGCGGTACGTGCAATCACGAACAATGGCGTAAACATGGCGGTAGGAACACCCATCAAGTGATAGCTCACTGCACTGAACCAATCAAGGTTCGGGAACATGTTCTTCACTTCTTTCATCACCGCTTCTAGACGTTCAGCGATCAAATACATTTTGTTATTTTCTTGCGCTTCAGCAAGATCATAAGCCACTTTCTTGATCACTTCGTTACGTGGATCAGAAATGGTATATACAGGGTGACCAAAACCGATGATCACTTCTTTCTTTTCAACACGACTACGAATATCTGCTTCTGCTTCATCGGCATTGTCATAACGCTGTTGAATCACGAACGCAACTTCGTTTGCACCACCGTGTTTTGGTCCACGTAGCGCACCAATGCCGCCTGTAATCGCTGAGTACATGTCTGAACCTGTACCTGCCACCACACGCGAGGTAAAGGTTGATGCATTGAACTCATGCTCTGCGTACAGAATCAATGAGGTATGCATCGCTTCAATCCATTCTTCAGATGGTTTTTCGCCATGAAGTAGATGCAGGAAATGTGCAGCAATCGAGTCATCATCAGTTTCGACTTCGATACGGCGACCATTGTTGCTGAAGTGATACCAATACAACAACATTGAACCTAGGCTTGCCATCAATTTATCAGCAATGTCTTTTGCGCCCGCTTCGTTGTGATCTTCGTGTTCAGGCGTTAAACAACCCAGAACTGAAACGCCAGTACGCATCACGTCCATCGGGTGTGCCGAAGGTGGAAGTTGCTCAAGCGCAGTTTTAAGTGCAGCAGGTAAGCCACGTAATGCTTTTAATTTTGCTTTATAGGCTTTCAGTTCAGCTTTGTTTGGCAGTTTGCCATGGACCAGCAAGTGTGCCACTTCTTCAAATTGGCTGCCCACTGCGAGGTCAAGAATGTCATAGCCACGATAGTGTAAGTCATTGCCGCTGCGCCCTACAGTACACAATGCCGTGTTACCAGCAACTTGACCACTGAGTGCAACTGATTTTTTTGGTTTGAAGCCTGTTGGCGTTTCATTACTGCTCATAAGATTGTCCTATTTTTATATCTTTGGGTTAAAACTTGCCAATTCCCTAATCCCCCTAAATCCCCCTTTAAAAAGGGGGACTTCACATTCATCCTAGACAATCTAAGATTTATGTTATTCCCCTCTTTTTCAAAGATGAGGAACATGGTTCCGCAAGGGGGAGAGATTTATTACTTATTTCTTTTCAAAAGTTCCATCTAGATATTGTTCAAACGCATGGTAGTTAATACGCTCATACAATTCTTGACGAGTTTGCATGGTGTCCACCACATTCTTTTGTGTACCTTCTTTGCGTAAAGTCTCATACACATTTTCTGCTGCTTTATTCATCGCACGGAATGCAGAAAGTGGATATAAAGCAATACTGACATCGGCAGAAGCCAATTCTTCCGTGGTGAATAATGGCGTAGAACCAAATTCAGTAATGTTCGCCAATACAGGAACTTTGGTCAAATCAGCAAACTGCTTATACATGGCCAATTCAGTAATTGCTTCAGGGAATAACATATCCGCACCTGCTTCAATATATGCACCTGCACGATCAATCGCTGCTTGTAAGCCTTCAACCGCCAAAGCATCCGTACGTGCCATGATCACAAAACTGTCATCAGTACGTGCATCAACCGCTGCTTTGATGCGGTCAACCATTTCTTGTTGTGTCACGATTGCTTTATTTGGCCGGTGACCACAACGTTTAGCACCGACTTGATCTTCGATATGCATCGCTGCTGCACCGAACTTAATCATCGACTTGGTGGTACGAGCAATATTAAATGCAGATGCGCCGAAACCAGTATCCACATCCACCAATAATGGTAAGTCACAAACATCAGTGATACGACGCACATCTGTCAATACGTCATCAAGGTTGCTAATGCCTAAATCAGGTAAGCCCAACGAACCTGCCGCTACACCGCCACCTGATAAATAAATGGCTTTATAACCTGCACGTTTTGCCAATAAAGCATGGTTTGCATTAATTGCACCCACCACTTGTAATGGTTTTTCTTGTGCGACCGCGTCGCGGAATAGCTGACCAGCAGACTGTTTAGCCATGTTGATATTCTCCTTGAGTTTGCAGCAATGTTTGCTCAACAATTTTGTAGGATGCATTGATGTGACGGTGCATCAGCATTTCGGCGAGTTCACCGTCACCTTCAGCAATCGCATCTAAAATGCGGATATGTTCGTCCAAAGCCTTGCTTGGTCGATCAGGGGTATTTGAAAACTGGATTCGATACATGCGAATGAGGTGATATAGCTCATCACACAACATTTTTTCGAGGGTCTTATTGCCACTACTTTTAATAATGCAGTAATGGAAATCATCCTGCCCTTCTTGTAAATAATAGCCTTTACCTGCTTTAAAATTTTCATCCTCAGCATGCAACCGTAATACATCGCGTAATGCCAAGATTTGTTTTTTATCGATATGTTGCGCAGCGAGTTTACACGCCAACCCTTCTAAAGAAGCACGAATCTGATACAGCTCTTGGAACTGTTGCTGCGAGAGAGAGACCACACGGGCGCCAATATGTGCAGTACGCTCCACCAATTTCTGTCCTTCGAGACGATGTATCGCCTCCCGCAAAGGCCCACGGCTAATCCCATAAATACGTGCCAGTTCAGGTTCAGAAATCTTACTTCCCGCAGGAATCTGCCCCAGAACAATCGCCGATTGAATTTGCTTAAATACGTGTTCCGTCAGTGTTCTTCCCTGACTGGTGCTGATGGCTTGTGGAACAAGGGTATCCTGCATATTGTCGACAATCTCTACCGTTTTGATGATTTTATAACGAGATATGACAAAAATTGCAATAGGATTGTCAACAATAAATAGTAGGTCTACTGTCAACCTTATTGCTATATCGTTACGAGAACTAAAGTAGCAATCAAATCAAACCTCGGACTAAAAACAGATAAAACAAAAGCTTATAAAACAGAGGCAACTGCATCTTGATTTTCTTTTTAACACCCAACGAACTTTGTCCTTGATATTCTACGACGATGGTATGACAGCTTGATTGTCAACAATCCTGATAATCTGTTGGTCTTTGACTGATTTTGTAAGTAAATACTGCACTAGAAATGCAAATAATAGAGTGCTTCATCTGCACTTTATTGGTACATTATTGGGCATTCAAAAACACCTCCATGCCCCTTGTTGAATAAAAGGACATTGTTAATGTTTCAACATATCCCACCTTATGCAGGCGATCCAATTCTTTCATTGATGGAACAGTTCAATGCTGATCCACGCGCTGAAAAGGTGAACCTCAGTATTGGTTTGTACTATAACGAAGACAGCATCGTTCCTCAGCTTGATACCATTATCGAAGCGCAAAAACGGATTGCACCGAAGAATACGCAAACCAAGCTTTATCTTCCAATGGAAGGTTTCAAACCTTACCGTGAAGCGATTCAAGCCTTATTGTTTGGCGCAAATAGCCCGGCAATTCAACAAGGTCGTGTTGCGACGATTCAAACATTGGGTGGATCAGGTGCATTGAAAGTCGGTGCTGACTTTCTAAAAACATATTTTCCAAATTCAGAAGTTTGGGTGAGTCAACCGACTTGGGATAACCATGTTGCCATCTTCAATGGTGCAGGCATCAAAAGCAATTTCTATCCATACTTCGATGCTGAAACGCGTGGTGTCGATTTTGATGGCATGTTGTCTACGCTGAAAACACTACCTGAACAAAGCATTGTGTTGTTACACCCTTGCTGTCATAACCCAACAGGTGCGGATTTGAATCCAGCACAATGGGATCAAGTGATTGCGGTATTAAAACAAGGTAATTTGATTCCATTCCTAGACATCGCCTACCAAGGTTTTGGCGATGGTATGGAACAAGATGCCTATGCAATCCGTGCCCTAGATCAATCTGGTTTAAACTTCATCGTCAGCAACTCATTCTCTAAAATCTTCTCGCTTTACGGTGAGCGTGTTGGTGGTTTGACTTTCGTTTGTGATGATGCAGAAGCAGCAAAATGCACATTCGGTCAGTTGAAAGCAACGGTTCGTCGTATCTACTCTAGCCCACCAACAACAGGTGCATGGTTAGTGGATCAAGTGTTAAATGACGCTGCACTGAACCAACAATGGAAAGACGAAGTCAAAGAGATGCGTGAGCGTATCCTTAAAATGCGTATCATCTTAAGAGATGAGCTGACCAAAGCATTGCCAGAACGTGACTTTAGCTACTTGGTGAATCAAAAAGGCATGTTCAGTTACACAGGTTTAACTGCTGAACAAGTGGATATCTTGCGTGAAGAATACGCAATCTACCTCGTTCGTAGTGGTCGTATCTGCGTTGCTGGTTTAAACATGAATAATGTCTATAAAGTTGCGAAAGCGGTTGCTGAAGTTTTAGCGAAATCTGCTTAACTTATAAATTCATCTACACTTCTTTACTTAAGAATGGCTGTTTCAACTGAAGCAGCCATTTTTTATTTTCCGCTGTCTTTGTATACTGCAAGGTATTAATAAACAACAAACAGCGCTTTCAAATATGACACAACTCACTTGCTTTAAAGCCTATGATATTCGTGGCAAACTCGGTACAGAACTCAATGAAGAGATTGCCTATAAGATTGGTCGCGCTTATGGACAAATCTACCAACCGAAAACTGTGGTGATTGGTTGCGACATCCGTTTAAGCAGTGAAGGCTTAAAACAAGCCACTATTCGTGGACTCAATGATGCAGGCATCAATGTGCTTGATTTAGGGATGACAGGGACGGAAGAAGTCTATTTCGGTGCATTCCACCTCGATGTTCAGGGTGGTATTGAAATCACTGCCAGCCATAATCCAATGGATTACAACGGCATGAAATTGGTCCGTGAAAATGCCCGTCCGATTAGTGCGGATACCGGCTTAAAAGAGATTCAAGCATTGGCTGAATCAGGTCAGTTCGTTGAAGTCACACAAAAAGGGACGACAGAAAACTATAACATTCTGCCTGAGTTCATCGAACACCTACTGACCTATATTGACCCACAAAAAATTAAACCACTTAAACTGGTGGTGAATGCCGGTAATGGCGCAGCAGGTCATGTGATTGATGCGATCGAACAGAAGTTCCAACAGCTCAATATTCCAGTGGAATTTATTAAGATTCATCACGAAGCAGATGGCACATTCCCAAATGGCATTCCTAACCCAATCCTGATCGAGAATCGTGACAGCACTCGTGATGCAGTACTTAAACATCAAGCCGATATGGGGATTGCATGGGATGGTGACTTTGACCGTTGCTTCCTATTTGATGAAAAAGGTCAGTTCATAGAAGGCTATTATATTGTTGGCTTATTGGCTCAAGCGTTCCTGATCAAACAATCAGGTGAGAAGATCGTGCATGATCCACGTCTTGTTTGGAACACCTTTGATATTGTAGAGAAATATCAAGGGATTGCGGTACAGTCAAAATCTGGTCATGCCTTTATTAAAGATGTGATGCGTGAACACAATGCCGTTTACGGCGGTGAAATGAGTGCACATCACTATTTCCGTGATTTTGCTTATTGCGATAGCGGGATGATCCCTTGGCTACTCACCGTTGCCCTACTCTCTGAGACAGATCAATCACTTTCGACTCTCGTTGAAAATATGATTGAAAAATTTCCATGTAGCGGTGAAATCAACTTTAAAGTGGCTGATACTCAAACAACAGTACAAAAGATTGTTGATCACTATGCCGATCAAAATCCACAAATTGACCGTACTGATGGGGTAAGTCTTGATTTTGGTGCTTGGCGCTTAAATGTTCGCGCATCGAATACAGAGCCGTTGTTGCGCTTGAATATCGAAAGCCGCGCCGACAAAAACCCTCAACCAATGCAGGTTTATGTCGATGAGTTGACGCGTTTAATTTCAGCTTAGCAAACAAAAGAAGGAAATCTTTTTAGACCAAAAGATTTCCTTCTATAGCACAATCGTATTTTAACTCTCTGTCTTGCCTAATAATACTCTCAATAGACCTTGTGTCGATGCATCAAATACAGATAAATCATCTTGTTCGCGGTTTAAAATTGGCAAAAGCTGATTAGCGATTTCTTTGCCTTTTTCTACACCCCATTGATCAAATGGATTGATATTCCATAGTACAGATTGCACAAAAACTTTATGCTCATAAAGCGCAATCAACATACCCAAGCTATACGGATTCAATTCTTTTAATAAAATGGTCGAACTTGGCTGATTGCCTTCGTATTGCTTATATGCGGGCAAATCTCTGAGTTCATCTGCTGCGAGTGCCTGATTACCAAATGCCAATAAACGAGATTGGGCTAAACAATTTGATAATGCGAGATGGTGCTGTTCAACCAATGCCTCGGCACTTTCGACATAGGTAAATTGATTAGCATTGTACCGTTTAACAGGTGCAATAAAATCACAGCTTACCGAGTGGGTTCCCTGATGTAACAATTGATAAAATGCATGCTGCGCGTTTGGACCCACTTCACCCCATACAATTGGACAAGTTGCCGTCTCTACTTTTTCGCCATTACGTTGGACGGACTTACCATTGGACTCCATTTCCAATTGTTGCAAATAAGAGGCAAAATATTTAAGTCGCCCGTCGTAAGGCAAGACCGCATGGGTCTGAATATCGAGAAAGTTATTATTCCACACACCTAACAAGCCCATTAATACGGGAATATTTTGAGCAAATGGTGCAGTTTGGAAATGTTGGTCAATCGCATAAGCACCCGATAAAAGTTGCTTAAACCCATCCACACCAATCATTAATGCGATGGGTAAACCAATACATGACCACAGTGAATAACGGCCGCCCACCCAATCCCACAATAACAATTGCTTATCAGGAGCGATTCCCCATTCCGTCATTTTTTCGGCTTTGGTTGAAACCCCAATAAAATGATTGGTCAGAATTTTGGTATCTGTGCCCAAGGATTTTTCTAACCATTGACGTACCGTTTCGGCATTCGAAAGCGTATCAATCGTACCAAAAGATTTTGACGAAATAATAAATAAAGTCGTTTCAGGACGTAGCTGATGGAGTAATGCCGAAAGCTGACTACCATCCATGGTTGAAACAAAATGAACATCCAAGGGTTTTGCGGTCTTGACCTTAAAATCTGACAGTGCATGCGTCACCATCAATGGACCCAGATCAGATCCGCCCACCCCAATATTCACCACATCCTGAATCACTTCACCTGTTGCACCACGATATTGTCCAGTATGAATCTTTTCCACCAAGGCATACATGTGCTCGAGTTGTGCTTGGACATGCTGATTAACAGTAGAAAAATCTGGACTGGTTTTAGGTAGCCTTAAGGCCCAATGCATCGCAGCACGATGCTCAGTGAAGTTAATCTGCGCTGATGAAAATAGTTTTTTGATCCATTGCGTTAAATCTTGGCTGTGCGCTAAATCTACCAATCCATCTAAAATAGGCTGATCAATCCGGTGTTTACTAAAATCTAAAACAATTTGATCGTATTCCACTGAGAACTTGTTAAAGCGTGATGCATCCGCAGCAAATAATTGATTCAGGTGCATGTCTTTAAATTGTTCTTTCAAACGAGATAAGTGTTCCAATACAGTACGCTGATCTTTGACTGGAAACGGATGCATAGGATTCACCATAATTAACGCCCCACGCCCATATATGCAAAGCCTTGTGCTTTCACATACTGTGGGTCATATATATTACGTCCATCTAACACCAACGGATGTGTCATACACTGTGCCAATCGCTTAAAATCAGGGCTCCAATATTGTTTCCACGCCGTCAAGACGCATAAACCATGTACATTTTGAACAGCCTCATATTGATCATCACATAAGATAAGGTCATCACGCTGACCATACATCGTACTAATTTCTTCTAAGGCTTGCGGATCATGTAACTGAACAGTTACCCCCTGCGCCCAGAGTGCAGCCAACATTTGATGAATCGGGGACTGTTGAATACTCGAGGTATTCTCTTTAAAAGAAGCTCCCCAAATGGCAACTGTTTTGCCTTGTAAATCACCGTGGTAATAATTCCAAAATTTACGGAATAGGATTTCTTTCTGCTGCTCGTTGATCTCCCAAACTTGAGCAAGCAATTGGCTTTTAACACCGGTATTGGCCACAGTATTTGAAAGCGTCAAAATATCATGTGAAAAGTTCTCACCACCAAAACCAGCACCAGGCGCTAAATAAGCCGTACCAATCCGATTATCCGCAGCCATGCCCTGACGGACTGAGGCAATATCAATACCCAACTTTTCTGCCACAACCGCAAGATCATTGATATAACTAATCCGTGTCGCCAACATGCCAGAAATACTCAGCTTAGTGAATTCTGCATCTAAAACAGGCATGAATAAATAATGCTGTTCTAATGGAAAAAAGGGCCGTAATAGTTCTTTCACTTTTGCTTGTACATCAACTTGCATACACCCAACGATCAACTGCTTCGCCTGCGTTAAGCTCTGTAAAGCATTGCCTTCCTGCATAGTATCAGGCAAATAGACCCAGTCATCATCTGACAATATCTGTTGAAATTTTTCAGTGCCATGCAGGCCAAAGGTTGAAGCATTGATCATCAATTTAGGATGGATGATTGGACGTTGTCTTAACGATTGCAAAAGTTGAAAAACTTGTGCTTCTTGCGTCTGATTAAAGCTAAACAAATAGACATCAATATCTAAAGGGATGCTATCCAAATCACGATAGTTGAGAAAACCACTGCTCTGTTGTTTTTCCAACAACCGACTGACATTTTCATCATGAAATGAATATTGCAGATCATCTGTTACAGCATTGGGATGTGAACACCAATAAACACTGTGCCCTGATTCAGACAATAAAGCGGACATCACCCCTGCATATAAGGTATTGCCAAAGATTGCAACTTTCATAACCATTTGCCCTAAAAACTATAGGGCTAATTCTTGAATTAAGCCCTTAAAATCTGCGCCCAATTTAGGATGCTCAATACCGTAATGTAATACCGCTTTTAGATATCCAAGCTTACTACCGCAATCAAAAGTCTGACCTTTCATCCGATAAGCTTCAACAGCTTGCGTTTTTTGCAATGCTGCGATGGCATCTGTGAGCTGAATTTCATTTCCAGCTCCGCGTGGGGTATTTTCCAATAATTGCATAATTTGAGCTGGCAGAATATAACGGCCAACCACAGATAAATTTGAAGGCGCTGTTCCTACCGCAGGTTTTTCAACAATACCCTGCATGACAATACTTTCACCTTCATTCGGTGCAACCGTTACATCCACAATACCATATTGATCGACTAAATGATCAGGAACTGCCTCAACCATGATTTGTGCAGCCTGAGACTGCCCATAACGTTGAATCATGAGTGATAAATCATTTTCAGAAACAGTGTTCTTCACCAACACATCTGGTAATAACACCGCAAAAGCATCGTCACCAACAATATCTTTGGCACACAATACCGCATGACCCAAGCCTAAAGGTTGAGGCTGGCGCACACTAATCACACTGACATGTTTCGGTAAAATCTCAGTAATTTCTTTGAGTAAATCAAATTTCTTTTTTTGCTCTAAGGTTGTTTCAAGCTCAAAATTACGATCAAAGTAATTCTCAATCGAAGCCTTTGAAGAGTGAGTCACCAAAATAATCTGTTCAATGCCTGCCTCGACCGCTTCACGAACCACATATTCAATCGCAGGGCGATCCACAACGGTGACCATTTCCTTTGGAATTGACTTGCTCGCTGGTAAAAACCGTGTACCTAAACCCGCAACAGGTAAGATTGCTTTTTTGATCATGTTATTTCTCAATTTAGTTAACTCGAACGTCACCGCTACGTTTATACCCATCGACATAATGTTCAAGCTGCATTAAAGCCCAATCCACATCATGGTCAACTGCTGTCATTTGATTTATTTTAGCAAAGATCGCTTGTATCTCTTGTAAAGGATAATGCTTTTCAAATGAACGTAAGATCCGAGTATGTTGCGTATATTCAGTATTATCCTGATCGATCAGTAGTTCTTCATAGAGCTTTTCGCCTGGGCGTAAACCACTATATGCGATTTCAATATCACCCTCAGTCGAACCAAGCTCGCGAACTTTTAGACCACTCAACTTGATCATTTGACGTGCCAAATCTTGAATTCGAACAGGCTCTCCCATATCCAACAAGAATACGTCACCACCTGATCCTAAGGCTCCTGCTTGAATCACAAGCTGCGATGCTTCAGGAATGGTCATAAAATAACGCGTCACGTCTGGATGAGTCACGGTAATCGGACCACCCACTGCGATTTGTTGTTTAAACAAAGGAACCACTGAACCAGAAGAACCTAAGACATTACCAAAACGAACAATACTAATTTGAGTGTTGGGTTTGGTTTCAGCAACCGCTTGGCAGTATAACTCTGCCATACGCTTAGATGCCCCCATGACATTAGTCGGTCGAACAGCTTTATCGGTTGAAATCAGAACAAATGTCTCAACACCTTTTTCTACGGCTGCATTCAAACTATTCGCCGTACCAATCGCATTATTTTTTAAACCTGCAATCGGATTACATTCAACCAAAGGTACATGTTTATAAGCAGCGGCATGATAGACCGTTTGTACCTGATATTGTTCAATAATTCGTTCTAATTTTTGTTGATCTTGTACCGTACCCAAAATCGATACAATCTCACAGTTTGCAGTTAAACGTAATTCTTTATCAATACTATATAGAGCAAATTCGGTTAACTCATATAAAACCAATAGTTTCGGTTGATTCTTAATAATTTGACGACACAACTCTGAACCAATCGATCCACCTGCACCCGTGACCATCACCACTTTATTTTGAATGTTTTTGACCAAAAGATGGGCAATAGGCGGAATAGGATCACGCCCAAGTAAATCAATAATATCAACTTCTTGAATATCGGAGACTCTGATTTCTCCATCGACTAACTGGGTCAAGCCTGGTAATTCAGTAATCTTTAGACCAGAAGACTCGAATTGTTGAATAATTTCAGTTTTTCGTACTCGACCTACAGAAGGCAGTGCAAGTAAAATTTCATCAATATGTTCTTTTTCAAACCGTTGTAAGGCTTTTTCAACAGAGTAAACGTTTAAACCGCCAACGATTTGACCTTGTAACGAACCATAATCATCAATAAAAAAGATCGGAAGATGGTCATCTGAGCGATGTAATGCTGCTGCAATTTGCTGTCCTGCATCGCCTGCACCATAAATTGCAATCCGCTTACGCCCAAGTTCTGAATAAAATGAAACTTTGACCACAAAACGAATAAACGCTCGACTCATCCAAACCCATGTAAACATCATAAAACCGAACATAAATGGGATAGACATCGGAATATGTGCTTTGGTGATATATGTTAGTGCATATAAACCTAGCATGGTCAAAAAAACAGCCAATGCGAGTTTGAAGATAAAAACTTCATTAAAGGTTCGGACAATAAAACGATAGACACCTGTAAGGGCAAGACAACAAATCGCAATCAAACTAACCAGCAAAGATCCATGATCAATGCCTGAAACAACATCTGCTTTCAAATCAAATAAACGAATGGCGTAACACAACCACAAAATGACAGGAAAAGCTAAAATATCTAAAATAACAAGGAAAAACTGTTTATACAGCCTTGGTGCTGAGGCAAATTGATGAATAATCTTTTTCACAATGATCTTCTAATCATCCCACATTCAGTTTGATCTTTATACGCACTTCTGATGTAACTGAAAATAACTTTTACACATCAAATACGCAATACTTAAAATAGCAGGATACAGGTCTCATATCCCACCATGTTCTATTAATTAGTCGCTGATTTAACCAGCCATAGCGACTTGTACTTTTTGAATAGCGTCCACAGTTTTTATCAAACTTTCTTCACTCAAATTCGGATGAACCAGAAACATTAAACTTGTTTCACCGAGTTGCTTCGCATTTTTCAACCGTTCAGCGGGTCGCCAAGGCGTGTTATCAAAAGCATGCTCTAAATAAACCTCCGAACATGAGCCACTAAAACATGGCACTTGCTGGGCATTGATTTCTTGCATCACGCGATCACGCGACCATCCTTCTGGTAGGGCATCCAAATTTATCTGTACATAACATTTATAGTACGCGTGTACATAGTTATCTGCCGGACGATGTACCGTGAAGTACGGAGAGCTTTCAAATGCCTTTAATATTTTCTCTGCATTTTGGGTTCTATTTTTAGTCCATTCAAGCATTCGTGTTAGTTGAATTCGACCAATCACGGCTTGCATTTCCATCATACGCCAGTTGGTTCCAAATGAATCATGTAACCAACGGAAACCTGGTGGGTGCTGTTTGTTATAAATACTGTCAAAACTTTTACCATGATCTTTATAAGACCACATTTTCTTCCAAAGACGCTCATCATTGGTGGTGACCATACCGCCTTCACCACCTGTAGTCATAATTTTATCCTGGCAAAAAGACCAAGCTGCAATATGACCAATTGATCCAGCGGGTTTAGCATTATATTGCGCACCATGTGCTTGAGCGCAGTCTTCGATGACGTATAAACCTTTTTCTTCAGCAAGCTGCATGATTGGGTCCATATCACACATCCAACCTGCCAAGTGCACACAAATAATGGCTTTGGTCTTCGGTGTCAAAACCGCTTCGATGGTCCGTCTAGAAATATTTTGAGAATCTAATTCAACATCAGCAAATATTGGATTTGCCCCTGCTGTCACGATTGAACTCGCTGAAGCAAGAAAAGTGCGTGAAGTCACGATCACATCATCACCAGCACCGATATCCAAAGCTTTGAGCGCAACATCTAATGCCACCGTTCCATTCGCCAATGCTACAGCATGTTGTGTTCCTGAAAAGGTGGCAAACTCTTTCTCAAACTCACGGCATTCTTGCCCTGTCCAATAGTTCACTTTGTTTGAAAGTAATACTCTCGATACGGCATCGGCTTCTTGTTGAGTAAAACTCGGCCATGGTTCAAATGCTGTGTTTAACATATTTATATTCCCAATTCGTTCACTACAAAGTCTGTTTTTTCTCTAAAATCCGTGCAGGATTTCCTACGACAGTCACGCCAGGCGGAACACTCTTGGTCACCACTGCACCCATACCCACAATTGCACCTTTACCAATCACCAAAGGCTTATCAGGTGTTCCCTGTTTAATCACCGCACCAGTACCAATATATGCATGATCTTCAATATGAATATTGCCATTACACTTTACACCTGGCGCAAAAGTAACATAGTCACCAATGATGCAGTCATGCTCGACATAACTGTATAAATTTGCATGAAAGCATTTACCGATTTTTATGTTTGATGTAATTGAAACAAAAGGGCTTAATGCTGCTCCTTCGCCGATTTCAATATTGTCCATCATCACACTATTATCCGCTTGTACTGTCCATAATTTGATACCATCAATGGATAGCTGATTTGCAATTTTTTCACGAATTTGACTATTCGCAATCGCAATCAGTACATGTTTATCAGTAGCATCCAAATTTTTAAAAGTTTGATAATTTATGGCTATATGGCCATTAACCGTCTGAGAATCTTCTAGGCTATCATCGATAAAATAAAGATCAGCCTGAACTCCCAAACGCTGTAATTGCTGACGAGCGACAGGCATTAAGCTTCGTCCACACCCCGAAGCTCCATAAACAGCATAAATATTAGCGTTCATTCTGCTTGTCCGGTGTTGAACCTGTAAATTTGGTCATCGTCGCTTCGCCTGCCTCGTTGATACCATCTTTGGCAATGACTTTTTTTACGGTCTTCAACATGATTTTAAAATCTAGCCATACAGACTGATTTTCAACATACCATGTATCAAGTTTAAATTTTTCTTCCCAACCTATTGCATTACGTCCATTGACTTGAGCATGTCCAGTCATACCAGGGCGTAAATTATGGCGTTTCGCTTGTTCTTTATTATAAAGAGGTAAATATTCCATCAATAAAGGACGAGGACCAACTATACTCATATCACCTTTAATCACATTCCACAGCTCAGGCATTTCATCCAAACTGCTAGAACGTAACATTTTACCAAATGGAGTCAAACGCTCATTATCAGGTAATGGATTGCCGTGTGCATCAACTGCATCCTTCATCGTGCGAAACTTGATCATTTCGAACGGCTTCCCATGTAAACCTGGGCGTACTTGGCGAAATAACACAGGCGAACCTAAATTCTTTTTTACTTTATAAGCGACATAAAAATATAAAGGTGAGAGTAGAATCAGCGCAGATGAAGCAATGATGATATCTAGTAAACGTTTCATCAATTTACAACCTTTTCTTTACAGTTTTCTCTTAATACAATTTCTAATTGTTTTGCCAAGCGGTCGCGAGAGAAATCATTTAAGGCAAGCACTTTTGCATTCCTACAAAAAGTATCATATTTATGTTTATCATTTAATAAAGACTCTAGTTCATCCACAATCTGTGCGGTAGTCATTTTCCAAGCAACTATCCCACACTGCTTATGTTCGATAATATCTTTTTGCCATCCACCATAATTTATTAAAATGGGTTTAGATGCCGCTAAAGCATCAAAAAATTTGTTCGCTGAATTTGCTCGGATAGCAGGAATGTCTATAGCGAAGCTCGATGCTATCGCAGCATATTTAAGAAAAAATGGTATTTCATTTTTAGGTACTTGTTTACGAATAAACAGTGTCTCATTCAATACTCCTGAATTTTGAGCATCTCTGTAAATTTTGTCATATTCTAATCCATCACCAATCAGTAAAATACAAATATCAGATTTTCGACTTTTCAACTCTTTCGCTAATTGAACAGCAACTCCGACATCATTTACCATTCCAAAGGTACCTGTATAGATTAATACCTTGCCTTTTGGCAACCATGTATTCTCCTTTTTAAATTGCTCAAAAGCAGCCTCTTCTACATCAAATAAAGCATTATCGGAGCTATTCGGGATAACCGTTATTTTATCTAATGGAAACCCCGTTTTTACTACACCTTCTTTCATTCCTGAAGATAGAGTTACCACATGGCTAGAATTTTTGTATGCCCATTTTTCTAACTTTTTAGCCAAGAAAATTTGATATGGCTTATTTAGAATACCCATAGCAATAGGGACTTCAGGCCATAAATCCCTAACTTCAAAGACCATTGGAATTTTCTGTTTTCGTGCACCTAATACAGCAGGAATAGCAACAGTTAATGGTGTACTAGTAGCAAAAATTACATCAGCTTCAATTGATGATACTTTTTTCATTGCTGCATAGGCAAAGCGAAAAAAAGCTTGTATACGCTGCTTAAAAGACATTTTATTATTATATGGATTTGGAAACCAATGAACTTTAATCCCTTCAACATCCTCATTAAACCATTCCTGTTCCTCAGTTTCTCTTACCCATGAGGTCACCATATGAACTTCGTGCCCAGCAATAACTAACCGCTTTGCCATCTCATATGATCTCGTACCACCAGACATATTAGGTGTGTTAAAGTATTGATGTAAATAAATTACTTTCATTTTTTACATACTCTTATGTATTGATCTGCAATTTTATCCCAATTGAAACTTGAATTGAGATTTTGATAGAATTTAGTATCATTACTTTTTCTCTCGAAATTAGCAATTAAGTACTCAATAGCATTAGAAATCTCATTTAAATCATAAGGATCAACTGCTTTGATAAAATCCTCATCAAATATACCATCAATACCTTGCCCCTTTGAGTGTATAACTGAACAGCCCTGCATCAGAGCCTCAATATATACTAATCCAAAAGTTTCAAAATATGATGGCATAATAAAAATTTTAGATTTCTGATACAATTCCTTCAACACAACAAGGTCATTTATTCTACCGCAAACAGTAACAAAACCAGGTATCTGTTTATTTTTTAAAATTTTTTTCAAATCAGATTCATCCCCACCCACTAGAATTAATTTTAGTTCAGGATTCCTTTTTAAACAATTTTCCACAGCCGAAATAATAAACTTAATATTCTTATTTTCATTAAAAGCTCCAACAAATATTAGAGTATCAGATCTACTATTATTAAGAAAACCACCAGAATTCTCCAACCAAAACCTATTCACACCATTACAAATAAAATTTATATTATCGGACATACAATATAAATGTGGATACTTAGTTTCAAAATCACTCATATATTTTTTGTTTACAAAAATTAGACCTTCAGACCTTTTTATTAATATTTTCATTAGCCAATGATAGTGCTTTAGCCTAGGGATAAATATATTAATATCAGTATTTCTTAAAACCAAAACATATGGCGTCTTAAATATTAACGAGTTAAGAAATGCCACCATACCATCCGACCAAAAATTATGGGCTATAATTAAATCACAATTTCTCCACCCTTTTTTTAATAGAAACCCAAAAAAAACTAAAAAAATTTTAAATATTGGAAAGAATCTAAAAAAATTAAATCTATAGTTAAAATATTCAAAAACAACATTATCACTCCTAAAAGAGTTCACATTATAATCTTGACTTCTTCTAATTGGAATATATATTAATTGTTTAATATAATCCTTTTTACACATGGAACTAATCAGCTCCATATGAACTCTAGATGACACGTAATTATTACATATATGCGTAATTCTCATATTACAAATACCCTTTTTGTATAATACGCTTATGTAAAACATACATGTATGATATATATACAAATAAAGAAAATAGACTATAAAAATGTATTGAATCTATATTCTCAAATTTTAACATTAGCGCTAACAACGAAACAAAAAACAAACATGCTTGGAATTTCAAATTTAAATGCTGCCATTTAAATATATATGTAATACTAGAAATAGTATTATAAATCGCTCTAACATAAACTAAAAAAACTAAAAAGACTGAATATAGAAAAATACCATCAATGTAAAAAGAATCTAAAAGATAAAAAAACAAAAATGTAAAAGACAACAAAAGTAAAAATGGGAATAACATTTTCTTATAGAGACTTTTAAAGAAAGAATATGTGTCTGTAATTTTATTTTTCTTCTGAAACTCTTCTGCTGCATACTGTCTTATTACCGTTGATATACTTTGGGCAATCATCAAAGTAGGAACACCAAATATTTTCAATATTAAAAAATAGTTAGCAGAATTAGAAATATTACCATTAAAATAAAAATATATTGTTGGCAAATAAATATACAAAGAATTAAATATACTTGAAAAAAAATCAGACAGAACATATTTAAAATTATATTTAAAATCCAGAAAACCCTCAAAAAAATATTTTTTTACAAAAATATTAATATCAAAAGCTACAAATAATGATGTAAAAAAATACGAAAAAGAGATAAATAAAAATAATATCTTGATCTCCAAGGAAAAAAAACATACAGCAACAACTGATAGTAGCTCTAAAATAGCTCTAAAAATTTTAACTTTGTTATAATAAATCTCTTTATTTTCTCTAACCAAATAATTATAACTTAAATTAAACAACCCGATAGATAAACCACAAAAAATACAAATCGCATAAAAAGATTGGTTAAAAAACAACAAACATAAAGTACCCAACCCTCCAACCAACAAAGCCATATTAAAAGCATATGTATACAATTTTTTATAGTTTTTTATGGAAAAAAATAAATTTTCTAAACGGCCAGTTATAAAAATAGAGCTTATAGCTGAAATTGAAAAAAATAAACCATAAGCAGCAAAATCGTTTTCACTAAAACTTAGATAAATTAGAGGAATTATTAATATGCCCATAATTTGAACTAGAAAGGTAGTCTTAAAAACTCTTTTTAAAGTTTTCTTCATTGATATTTCAAACCATAAATACTGCACAAAAATCTATTTCTCTTCATTACTTCATAAGTTAAAAAAGATAAAAGATATGTACATGAAACAACACAAAAAAAATAAACAACATCATTAAGTATATATCCATCAAATATAAAACCAAATGCAATAAGGTAGGGTACATGGAAAATATAAACAACGATTGATGAGTTAACTAAATATCTAATTACATTTCCATAGATTTTCAAATCATAGAAAACCAGAAAAAGACCAACTGATGCAACTAAAGAAGTTAAAACCTCAACTGATCTTGAAAAGAAAATTTGATATATATTCAATGGTTCAACTTCTAATGCATAATAATTTAAGTATGCTGATGACGCCACACACAAAACTATTGCAGAGATTATATATGTTTTTCTTGTGAAGAATACATGAATACTATTTCTCCTACTATACAATAACCAACCTATTAAGAAAAAAACCCCAAAATAAAGAGTATTGAACAAAAAATAATTAAAGGCTTGAAAAACAAATGTATCAGTTGGGAAAAATCTAACGAATATAAATCTAATAAAAAGTAATGCCATTAATAGAATAAAGGAGCAAAAAAATACTACTTTAAAATCTTTGTTAATTATTTTTAAATAAAATCTAGATACAAAAAAAATTAAGGATATTATAAAAAGAGTTAAAAGAAACCAAAAATGCATTATTATATTATTTAACGTTACTTCTCCTTCACGATATATATAGTATATCAGCATAAAAGAGAGAGTTGATACCGTCAAACAAGAAAACACTAATGGTTTTAGCACTCGCTGCTTTCTATTTTCAAGAAAGTTATTTTTACCCCTCTTATCACAAAGTAGAAGACTAAAAAACCCAGCTAAAAGGAAAAATGTTTCCATTCTAAAAAAATGTGTAAAATAAATTAAATGGTAAATATAAACATTTTCATGAAAATAACTATGATATCTCCATTCATCATATGGACTCGTCATAGATACATAATGAATGAGAACTCCCACCAACATCAATATAGCTCGCAGAAAATCTAACCCGTAAAAATAACTATTTTCTTTCATGCTTATTACATATTAAAAAATATAGAAAAATCAAAAATAAACCATGTGTGACTAGTACAGTAATGAATGCGCTATTTACCAATGCCCACGTAGGTAATATTATTAAAGCGAGAAAACGTCTATCTCCCACTTTAAACAGATAAATAGAATCTAATACTTTATAAAACAATACAACCAGCGTTGTAAATAAAATACCACCAAAAAAACCAAAATCAGCATAACCAGATATAATATAATTAACATTAGCTGACATGTCTGCCCTACCAAAATAATAATCTCCAATTATAAATGGCGGGGTTACATCATATGGGTATATCACCAAGCTTTTCAAAATAGAATAGCCCAAATAGGTATTATCATTGTTACTAAAGAATTCATAAAAAAATATACTCAGTATTCCTGGTACATGCATTGCCCTTCTTACAAAGGCATTAATTAAAATATCTAAATCAATAAATTTATAAAGCACTGTTGAGAACAACAAGCAAATAAAGTATAAATTAAATAATATAAAAAATGAAACTTTATTAACTTTATTAAAAAGAAAGAAGGATATCACGACCAACCCATAACCTAGCATAATACTTTTATGCCCTGATACAGAAAAAAGTAACAATGTCAAAACAAATGATAATAGCACTATTAATCTATTGTTATTGATTAGACCGTATAAAAGAATTAATGGTGTAAAAAATCTCACTAACCAAGTAAATGCATATACAACAATAGATGGATATCCTGAGTTTTGTTCCCTATAGTCACTTCTTAAGTCATAAACTCCTGTAACGTCTTCTAATTTTAGAATATTATTTATATCTGGCCTATAATATAAAAAAACCAAAATATATAATAAAGCACTAACAAGAAATACTATAGAATTTGTTGTTCTTTTTGTAAGTGAATAGAAATACATTTTTCTAGTATTTATTCTATTAAAAAAAATCAATACCAGAATATTGATAATTAAATAAAGAGAATACTCAAAAAAATATATATCTGCTTTATTTAAAGCTATATAACCAACATTTATAGCCGGAAGAAATACAAAGAAGTAACTAAAAACCAAAAGGATATCTGAGGGCTTTTCAATATACTTTGGCAATAAAAAAACAAATAAGCTTGAAAGAAAGCTTAAAACAATCGAATAATGAAAACTATAACTTTCATTAAACTGCATACCAAAATATGAATATTTAGGATAAATGTAGTCCTGGTACAAATATACCAAGACCAAATTATAAACAAATACAAGAAAAAAATATATTATCTTTGAATTAGCCATTTAACTACAATCTAATATCTACACTATCTTTATTTAACAAGTATTTCAAATCATAAATAACACCATTTGTATGCGTCAATGCCTTAATATTAGTATCTCCCATATTTATAAACTGATTATGTCGTACTGCAATAATTACTGCGTCATATTTATTGTTCACTAAAGTTGTTACAGGCCGCAATCCATATTCATTAACAACCTCTTCTTCATCTACCCATGGATCATATATATCAATATCTAATTCATATTCCTTTAGGGCATTTACCATATCAACAATCTTAGTATTCCTAATATCTGGACAGTTTTCTTTAAAGCTCAATCCCATAACTAAAATTCTTGAGCCCACAACTTGAATGCGCTTTTTAACCATTTCCTTAATAAGTTGAGTGGCAACATATTCACCCATGCGGTCATTTAAGCGCCGGGCTGCTAAAATTATTTCAGGATGTAAGCCTAGGGCTTGTGCTTTATGTGTTAAGTAATAAGGGTCGACACCAATACAATGCCCGCCTACTAACCCTGGACGGAATGGTAAGAAGTTCCATTTTGTCCCAGCAGCTTCAAGTACTGCTTCAGTATCAATACCCATCTTGTTGAAGATCACAGCCAATTCATTGATCAATGCGATATTGACATCACGCTGCGTGTTTTCAATCACTTTCGCCGCTTCAGCCACCTTGATACTTGGTGCTTTATGTGTTCCAGCCTCGATAACTAAGTTATAAACTTGATCAACAAACTCAGCCACGTCTGGGGTAGAGCCAGAAGTGATTTTTAAAATATTGGTGACACGATGCAACTTGTCGCCTGGATTGATTCGCTCAGGGCTATAACCTGCATAGAAGTCATGATTAAACTTTAGACCAGACACTTGTTCTAACACCGGAATACAGGTTTCTTCGGTCGCACCTGGATAAACAGTAGACTCATAGACCACAATATCGCCGCGTTTAAGCACTTTACCGATACTAGTTGAAGCTTTAATTAAAGGTGTTAAATCAGGTTGTTTATAATCATCAATCGGTGTAGGCACGGTGACAATAAAAAAATTACAGTCTTTTAAATCATCTAGATTTGCCGTATAGGTTAAAAGCTCTGCTTGTTTTAGTTCTTCAGACGACACTTCCAAAGTATGATCATGCCCGCTCTTAAGTTCATCTACACGTTTTTGATGGATATCAAAACCTACAACTGGAACTTTTTTTCCAAACTCGACGGCCAGCGGTAACCCGACATAGCCTAAACCAATAATTGCTATTTTTAATTCGGCAAGTGTTAGCATAAATAAAGCCTTATTCCTTACAATTTTCGCTGTGCATATAACAGTCATGAATATTTGCGCGTACTATATCAGAATATTTATAACAGCCACATTTCAATTGTATGAATGTGTTAACGAGCTGTGTGCTGGTTCACATTTTAGTCGAGAGTCTACTTATATAGATTTCTTTTTAGAAATACTAAACATACAAAGCCAAGACATTTATCTATGCTTTTTTACTCCTTTTCAGCTAGAATTGGACAAATTCTGGGCCTCAAGACTAATCCGTTTTTGGCAACTGATATTAATTAGATATAAATAATCAAGGGTCGTGTGTGAAGTACTATCAACTTTTTTCTATTCTTACCATTAGTATCGCTGCTACAAGTTGTGCTGTTACCTCTGGTTTGCAAACGCATGACATTCCAACAGAAGGGGTCTATACCACTGATCTTGGGACAACCGTTAATGTCATTAAAATTGACCAAGAAAATATGTCGGCAGTACAACCAGCGCAAGTCGATTACAAACACGACTACATCGCCTTATTTCAAAACCAACAGACTGCCTATCGTTTAAGTGCTGGTGATGTACTCTCTATTCAGCTCTGGGCATACCCAGAAATTACTCCACCGACCACAACGGTCAACAACGAGCAAGCTGTTCAGGCGTTGGGCTATCCAATTGATGCGAGCGGTTATATTCAACTGCCTTTAGTTGGACGCTATAAAGCCGCTGGAAAGAGTTTGACTCAACTCAATACCGAGCTACGTGGCCAGTTTGCGCGGTATGTAAAAACGCCTGATGTTATTGTTCGTGTCTTGTCATACCAAGGACAGCGCTATTCGGTACAGGGTAGTGTACTTAGAGGTGGACAATTCTATTTAAATGATCAGCCGACCAGTATTTATACAGCACTAGGTATGGCAGGTGGTATCAATGATAAAGGTGCAAATACCTATATCCAGTTGATCCGCAATGGTCAAACCCATGACCTCAACACCATTGAGCTTGAAAAAGCTGGCTATTCATTACACAAACTTTTGGTTCAACCTAATGACACCATTTATGTCAGTACCAAAGAAAACCAAAAAATCTATGTTATGGGTGAATCTGGTAAAAACCAAGCCTTGCCAATGCGTGATCAAGGGATGACCTTAAGTGATGCCTTAGGTGAAAGTTTAGGAATTAACCCGAACTCTGCCAGCGCTAGCCGAATCTATGTACTGAGAAGCAATCCCAATGACCATAGTACCGCGCTCTATCATATGAACTTGATGAGCTTGGGTGATTTTGGCTTGGCTAACCAGTTTAGGTTGCGTAGCAATGATATTGTGTATGTCGATGCAACAGGTTTGACACGTTGGCAACGTATCGTCAATCAAGTCATTCCTTTTTCTAATGCGTTATATAATATTGATCGTTTGGGCAACTAATGCAGATTAAAAATATCTTAATTGTTTGTGTTGGAAATATCTGTCGCAGTCCAATGGCAGAGTATTTGCTCAAACAAGCTCACCCTCAACTCTATATTGAGTCTGCGGGTATCTCTGGATTAACTGGCCATCCGGCAGATGAAAAAGCTAAACACTGTATGCACGCACTCAATATTGATATGAGTGCGCATATCGCCAAAAAACTCACGGCTGAACATCTTAAAAAAGCGGATTTGGTATTGGTGATGAGCCAAAATCAGCAAAAACATATTGAGCAGACCTGGCCCTTTGCTAAAGGTAAAGTCTTCCGCCTCGGACATTGGCAAAATAAAAATGTGTCTGATCCCTATCAACACGACCAAGCTTTTTTTGATAGCACATGCGAGCTGATTCAGCAGTGTGTGGCTGATTGGAAAAATTACATTTAACTTTTAGATTTAAGATTATGAGCCAAAATACCAATACTGAAGATACAATTGACCTAAAAGAACTTTTCTTCTCCTTGCTCGCGCAATGGAAGCTTATCGCGTTATGCGTCATTCTGAGTCTTGTATGTGCATTATTGTATCTGCGCACGACACCAAATACATATGCTGTTGATGCCCTAGTACAGGTTGAAAGCAGCAAAGGTGCTTCTGCCGCACTATTAGGTGATCTTTCACAAATGGTGGATCAAAAGTCCCCTGCTCAATCCGAGATCGAAATTTTAAAATCACGCTTAGTATTGGGTTCAGTGATTGAAGCATTGCGCCTTGATCTCAGTATTTCCAGTGCTGAAGATACCTTTGCTCAGCGTTTATTGGGTAAACCAAGCTATGCCACGGAATACACACCAAAAGCTGTTATTTTCCGAGACGGACAAAAAACCTTTGAGATACGTCAGTTTGATGTCCCTCTTGCTTTTTTGGATAAAACCTTAAACGTAGGGTTTAAATCAGGTCAATTCCAACTAATCGACACAAAAACTGATGAAATTGTATTAAATGCACCTTTAAATCAGATCAATCAACTGTCAAATCGATATGGTGCATGGAACGTTAGTATTTTCTCAAAAGATCAATTCAATAGCGATTATTTAATCCGTAAGCGATCTTTACCTACAGCAGTTAACGCCATTAGTGCAAATTATTCCGTGGCTGAAAAAGGAAAGTTGACAGGTATATTAGGGCTTAGTTATCAAGGCCAAGACAAAGAACACATCACCAAAGTACTCAATGCAATCCTATCTGCCTATAGCGCACAAAATGTAGCACGTAAATCAGCAGAAACAGCTCAAACCCTTAAATTCCTTGATGAGCAACTCCCAGAGTTAAAGCAGCAACTCGATGTTGCTGAAAGAGAATTCAATAAATTCCGTCAAAAATATAATACCGTTGATGTCAACAAAGAATCCGAGTTATACTTGACGCAAAGTATTACTTTAGAAACGAAAAAAATTGAATTACAACAGCAGCAAGCAGATATCTCTTCCAAATATACAGCGGAACACCCAGCAATGCGTGAGATTAATGCTCAGATTGCAGCATTAGATAAAAAGATTGGTGAGCTTAATAACACCTTAAAGCAATTGCCTGATTTGCAAAGACAATATTTACAGTTATACCGTGAAGTTGAGGTTAAAACGCAACTCTATACAGCACTTTTAAACTCTTACCAACAGTTAAGAATCGCAAAAGCAGGTGAAATCGGTAATGTTCGTATAGTCGATACTGCAGTTGAGCCAGTCGAACCAATTAAACCAAAAAAACTTCAAATCCTTATTCTTGCTGTTTTCCTAGGTGGCTTCCTTGGTACTTTAATTGCCCTACTACGCAATATGTTACGTACGGGAATTAAGGATTCAAGCCAAATTGAGCGCGAGCTTGATCTACCTGTCTATGCAACTGTTCCCCGCTCTCCTGTCCAAGAAACTCGTATGAGTATTCTGAAGAAGAAGAAGAGTATTCCTATTCTTGCGGTTAAAAACAGTGATGATATTGCGATTGAAAGCTTACGTAGTATTCGTACCGCGATCCATTTTGCACTAAGTAATGCAAAAAATAATATTATTATGATCGCAGGCCCATCACCTGAAGTTGGTAAATCTTTTATTTCTACCAACCTTGCAACCATCTTTGCCCAAAGCAATAAAAAGGTTTTATTGATTGATGCGGATCTACGTCGTGGTTATTTGCATAAGTATTTTAATTTAGACGTAAAACCAGGATTATCTGAGTTGCTGAGTAGCCAAGCTGAGCTAGGTCAAGTGATTCATGAAACGGAAGTCGCTGGTTTAAGTATGATTACTCGAGGGAAAAACCCAACCAATCCATCTGAGATTTTAGGTTCTGAGCAGTTTAAAGCTTTACTCGAAAAACTCAGTTCCGAATATGACCATATCATTATTGATACGCCACCTATTTTGGCAGTGACTGATGGGATTATCATTTCGCAATATGTCGGCGTCAATTTGTTGGTTGCTCGTTATGCTAAATCACAAATGAAAGAGCTTGAACTCAGCTTAAATCGCTTTGAGCAGGCTGGCGTTAAAGTGAATGGCTTTATTCTTAATGATATCCAACGTGCAAGTGCTGGATATGGCTATGGCTATAACTATGCTTATGCTTATAAAGCACACAAAGATGATTAATTAAGCTGCAAACATGAGCAAAAAAGCCAGATCGTATGATCTGGCTTTTTTATACTTATTTTGAAAATATAAGAAAACTGAATAAACATAAACCCTATAAAAAATACACGCATTTTTCAGATCAGTTATTCAATGCTGAAGCGTAGACATGCTAAGATCAGTGCCATATTTTTTACTAAAATCTCACCTTTGGACATCTCATGAGTAAAGCTTTACCTGTTATTGTCGCAGCCGTTTTAGGCGGAGCAGCCCTTATACCGATTTATTATGCAACTCAGCACCCTACCACTGAACTTGGCGCAAAAGCAGACAAAAATGCAGGGCCAGGCGCAAAAATCAGTTATGCTTTAGGTTATGAAGTTGCGAAACAAACGCCACCAGAATTAGAAACAGCTGCTTTCATCACTGGTTTCCGCGATGGCCATGCAGAAAAACCTGCTGCCTACACCGAGGAAGAACTACAAGCTGCTTATGTAGAATTCCAAAAAGAATTACAGCAAAAACAAATCGAAGCAACCCAGAAAGCAGAAGCAACAGGTAACTCCTTCTTAGCTGAAAATGCAAAAAAAGAAGGCGTGAAAACCACAGCCTCAGGGTTGCAATATAAAATTATTACAGCAGGAACAGGTAAACAACCAACGGCTGCGTCTGTGGTCAAAGTTCATTATAAAGGTCAATTGACCGATGGCACTGTGTTTGATAGTTCATATGATCGTGGTGAACCAATCGAGTTCCCGCTCAATCAAGTCATACCTGGCTGGACTGAAGGCTTACAATTAATGAAAGAAGGCGGTAAGGCAACACTTTATATTCCTGCCAACTTAGGTTACGGCGAACAAGGTGTGCCTGGTTCTATTCCACCGAATAGTACTCTAGTTTTTGATGTCGAACTCATCGCAGTAAAATAACAGATATAGGGAGAGCATGTGCTCTCCCTTATTTTTGCAAAAGCACTTTGGAAGAAATAATGAAAAAATTAAGTCTTATTTTAATGACATCCTTGATGGGTACTGCTTATGCAGCACCGATTACTTTAAAAAGCCCACAACAAGAGCAGTTGGGTTATAGTTACGGTTATTTAATGGGTAAAGGCAATGCCAATACCTTGAAGGATTTGGATATTAATGCATTCGTGCAAGGCTTGAAAGAAGCGACACAGGGAAAAGCAGCATCTTTGACTGATGAAGACATGGCAAATGTGCTTAATCAATATAAAAAACGTATAGAAGCAAAGCAACTGGTTGAATTTCAAGAGATCGCTCAAAAGAATGATCAAACAGGAAAAGCCTTTCTCGCTGAAAATACGAAAAAGGCCAATATTGTAACCACCAGATCAGGTTTACAGTACCAAGTCCTTCAAGCGGGAAAAGGTAAATCACCGAGAGCGAGCTCTACGGTTAAAGTCAATTATGAAGGGCGTTTACTTGATGGGACCGTGTTTGATAGTTCGATCGCACGCAACCATCCTGTCGAGTTTCAACTGAATCAAGTCATCGCAGGTTGGACTGAAGGCGTTCAAACCATGAAGGTAGGCGGTAAAAGCCGTTTCTTTATCCCAGCCAATCTAGCTTATGGTGAGGTGGGTGCTGGTGATGGAATTGGTCCAAATAGCACCCTGATTTTCGATATTGAATTATTGGGAATTTCATCTGAAAAATAACCATATCACCTTAAAAAGTATCTTTCAGATTAGATATTTATACTCCAAAATGAAAGATACTTTTTATATTAAAATCAAAAACCCAATAAGTTTCAGTTATAATTTTGATGCCATATAAGAATTATATATTCGCACACAATTATGAAATTTTCTATAATTAATAATTCGCTTTTTTTGTTTTGTTTCTTCTATAATATTTTGGCATAAACCGTTTTCATCTTTTTCTCGAAGCATTCGATAATATTTATAGTAAAGACTGCTAACTTCTTTATTTTCTAAGAACCCCCACCACCCTATACTAAATGAGCCCGTCAGTTCATACGGACCATACCCATTATTTTTTCCTAAAGTAGGATACTCCCATCTATAAATCCCATTTCTACCATCCATATAATTTGTTAAATATATTTTATTATTCCTAATAAGAACAACCTTCTCCAAAAATTGTCTAGTAAGTCCTTTTCTATAATTTTTATACAAATCAAAATTAGGGCTATTAATAGGATAAGAGTTTTGTAATGATAAAAGAACTTTAGGAATTCTAAAAAAATGAGAAGAATCTGCAACCATATTAACTAATGGGCGTTTTTCCTTAACTAATTTATTTTCATATCCAGCATAAGCATGATCTTTATAATCATCATAGTTACCTTTATCAAATAACCAGCGCCCATCCTCAAAATTGCTTCTCTGTTTAAATACTTCGAGTGCATACTCATTTATTTCTTTTAACACAGAATCTTTAGGATAGATGTTTGTTAAATTAGCAGCAATTCCAAAACTAAAGAACTCTTCATCAATAATAATTCTTTTATACCCAACATCTTTGTTCGCCTGCAGCTTCCATGAAATTCTTTCTTTCATATTATTAAAAGGTTCTCGCCCCCATTGCCATGCAGGAATATCATTCCAAATCCCCCTAACTTGTATAAGTAAATAGTCAGCTAATTCTTTATTTTCATTTAAACCCACATACTCACTTAAAAAATATAAATATTGTAACCCGCTTAGTCGCTCCTCTTTCTTTCTTATATTTAACTCATTTTTTCCCACCTTCAAAAATCGACTCACATTTGATTCAAAATCTTTTTTCAAGGGCTGGTTATTATGTTTGTAAGCGTAGTGCAAAGGTACCATTAATGCATGTGACGCATTATATCTTTCATTTGTATTCCAAGTATCAAGAGAGAGATATGCTTCTGCTCCTAATATCAATGGATCTTGAGCATAAACTTGTCTACTTAGTATCAATATTATATATAAAAAAACTATTCGTATAATCACTGTTATTTCCTTACATACTATTTAAATACTAAGAGACATTCATTATTTAAGATTTCAAATGTCTCGGTCTAAACCCTGTTAGCAATAATCCGACAACATAAGCCACCACACCAAGCACACACAAACCAGCAACTTCAGCCACACGTAGCCATTGAGAAATATCACCTTGATACCACGTAAGGCCATACCATAACGCTAAAATCATGATGAGATTGGCCACTGCAAACTGGAATGCCAGTTTTTTCCAATGCGCGCCAAAGCGATAGATATTGCGTTTGTGTAAATAGAAATAAAGTAGACCTGCATTGACCAAAGCTGAACCTGAAGAGGCCATAGCCAGCGCCATATGCTCTGCTTGCCAACCATTCAACTTAAAGATACCAATAAATATCACGTTTAAAATCGCATTGGTCGCCACGGCGATTAACCCGACCCGTACTGGTGTTTTGGTGTCTTGCTGGGCATAGAAACCCGGGGCAAACACCTTAATCAACATAAACGAGATCACACCAGCACTCATACACTGCAAGGCCAAAGCAGTCATTTGTGTATCTTCTAAAGTAAATTCACCACGTTGAAACAGCGCTTGAATAATCGGTGTGGACAGCATAAATAAAGCAATACTGGCTGGAATCCCTACCAGCATGATGATTTTAGCAGCCCAATCCAACATCCCTCGAAACTTACTTTGATCTTGTTCAGCATGGCGTGCTGAAAGTGATGGCAAAATCACCGTCCCGATCGCAACCCCAATCAATCCCAGTGGTAGTTCAGTCATACGTTCTGCACTGTATAGCCATGACACTGAACCATCCTGCATAAAGGATGCCCAAATCGTATTCAGCAATAAGTTAATTTGCGTGACGGATACACCAAATAAAGCAGGTAACATTAACTTTAAAATACGATTCACACCCTCATGTTTAAAATCAACTTTAGGTGGTATCAGTAAATTTTTCTTCCATAGCTCAGGAATTTGAATGGCCAGTTGCAAAACACCAGCAACCACCACGGCCCATCCAAGCGCCATGATCGGTTCTGCCATATAGGGAGTTAGCCACCACGCTCCTGCAATCATGGCAATATTCAGTAATACTGGAGCAAATGCAGGTGAAGCAAATGAACCATAACTATTTAGAATACTGCTGGCAAAAGCCGTCAGTGACATAAACATCAGATAAGGGATAGTTAGACGAAACAGGTCAACAGCAAGGTTAAACTTCTCAGTATCGCTATGGAAACCGGGCGCATAGATATAAATAATCACAGGTGCAGCAACCATCGCCACAAAAGTGAGCAGTGTCATTGCCGTCATTAAGCAGCCAAAAACACGACTAATCAGAATTTGAACTTCTGCATGGGTGCGACTGGTTTTATATTCCGTCAGAACAGGAATAAAGGCTTGAGAAAATGCCCCTTCAGCAAACAAACGCCGAAAAAAGTTGGGAATACGAAAGGCAACCACAAAGGTATCAAAATCTTTGCCCGCTCCAAATACATTCAACAGCACGATATCACGTACCAATCCCAGAACTCGGGATAACATCGTCATTGCACTGACAATTACTGTCGATCGCCACAATGCCATCGCACTCACCTACGGCTTATCTTTCAAAAGCGTTATTGTAATGAAAGTAAAAATAGATTTCGTTGTGAAATCATAAATTCGATCATGTTTTTTTAGAGCTTGCCTGAATCGCTAGCAAACGACGGAACAACGACCAATCAAAGTGTAAACCCGGATCTGTTTTACGTTTAGGTGCAATATCAGAATGGCCTGCAAGATGATTTTGGATTTTGGGATAAGCTTGACGTAATATCTGCACCACCTCGACCAGTGACTGATACTGTTGTGGTTCAAACGGCAAATCATCACTACCCTCTAGCTCAATGCCAATCGAATAATCATTGCATTCTGGTTGGGCTAAATAACTAGAACGACCTGCATGCCAAGACCGATCATTAAAATTGACAAATTGAATCACTTCGCCTGTGCGTAAAATCAGCAGATGCGCTGAAACTTGCATACCTTCGATGGTTTGAAAATAAGGATGTACCGACCAATCCAGCTGATTCTGAAAGAATTGTTGAATATAACCCCCACCAAATTGAGATGGCGGCAAGCTAATATTGTGAATCACGATCAGCTGAATGTCCGTCTCTGCAGGACGCGAATTAAAGTTAGGTGAAGCAATTTGCGTTGCACCTTGTAATATTCCATCTCGAACTTGAGCAAATCTAGATTGCGGCATTGTCACTCGAATCAGCAATTTAATATTAATATTTCCCATTCTGACATGCTTTATTCGCAATAATCGAGATCAAATACTTATTTTTTACGAGGACGATGCTAATATAATGCACACGTTTTTTGGTCAGAATATACTGGAAATGCTATGAGTATTCCTCAATCTTTGCTTGAACAATCTATTCAAATCAATATTCAACAAGCATTACAAGAAGATATTGGGGACGGCGACATTACCGCCATGCTTTCACCTGCGGATGAACAAGCTACAGCCACCATTATCACGCGTGAGGATATGGTTCTGGCAGGTCAACCTTGGGTTAACGCTTTAATTCAGGCTTTTGACAGCTCAGTACAAATCACGTGGTTAAAACAAGAAGGCGATGTGGTTACGGCTAATGAAGCTTTTTTAAAACTTGCTGGTTCGGCACGTAGTTTGTTAACGGTGGAGCGCCCAGCTTTAAACTTTGTACAAACTCTTTCCGCTGTGGCGACCAAAACAGCCAGCTACGTGAAACAGCTCGATGGTCTACACACCAAATTGCTTGATACCCGTAAAACACTTCCGGGTTTACGTATCGCGCAGAAATATGCCGTTGCCGTGGGTGGTGGTCAAAATCATCGTCTTGGTTTATTTGATGCCTTTTTGATTAAAGAAAATCACATTATGGCGGCTGGTGGTATTGTTCAAGCGATTGCTCAAGCGCATCAGATTGCACCTGGAAAACCTGTCGAAGTTGAAGTTGAAACGTGGGATGAACTTAATCAAGCACTGGAAGCAGGTGCTGATATTGTGATGTTGGATAATTTCAGCCAACAACAAATGATTGATGCAGTGAAGCATGTTGCGGGGCGTTGTAAATTAGAAGCCTCTGGCAATATCACCATTGAAAATTTGCGTGAAGTTGCCAGCACTGGCGTGGATTACATTTCGATGGGTGTTTTAACCAAAGATGTTCGCGCTGTGGATTTATCTATGCGTTTTAATGCTTAAACCTGTTGGTCTTTTTGCTGCTGAGTCGATTGTGGCGAATCCAGTGCTTGAGATTCGGTCTCTTGCCATGCTGATTTCGCTTCAGTCGATTGGCTAGATCGTGGGTCAATCGCCATTAAAATAAAAGTGACGGCGGTGAGAAATATTAAAAAAACTTGTAACATCATTATCTCTTTTCTTGCAGTGTCCTCAATATAGCAAAGCAAAATGGGGCAAATTCGCATGCTCTGTTACAGTATGCAAAGGCTCAGTGTGCTTATGTTTAAGATATGAGTCGTATCGGCTTCCTCGCTTGGCTATTTATTATTTTACTTTGTGTTTACTGGTTCTTTTTTCGTTAGCTGTTCAACATAAGCAGCCTAGCATCCGCTTAGACTGCTTATTTCAAACCAATATAAAGCCCTTATGATTCAATAAAGCCCATATATGGATCAGAAATGGAATCTTCGTTGGTTTCAATGCGCCCAGCAAAACGACGACGATAACTTGGTTCGTTTTGAATGCTGACGGTGAAGTCATACCATCCACCAAATTCGGACATATCCCAACTGAGTTCTTTTTCATTCGCCGCAGTTTCGATTTGCCATGTTTTATTGGGTAAATAAGCATTGGCTGTCACAACCAACTGCGCTGTTTGGGCTGCATCATTTCGCACTTTCAAGAAAAGTTTGGAATCGCACTCCTCCATACACACGCGAATTTCTGGCAGCGCCTCCAATTGTCTGGTTTGTGCTAAATCACCACTAAAACTGCGATGAAAACCATTCGGTCCCAACACCCATAGATCATATTGATGATCTTTAGTCTGCCAGACATCATCGAGTTGTTTGCCTGCTTCCACCATGTAGCGGCGTGGGATCGCGTCTAAGTTCAATTTGTCATAAACATGGAAGACTGCGGCTTGTGCTCCTGTATTGGAGAACATTAATTTAACAGTTTTCGTGATCACATCAACCTTGGCACTGCTATGCAAGATATATGGCAATGCACGTGATGGTCGTATTCCCATGTCTTGAACAGGATAAGTTTGGCTTAAAGGACGACTGACCTGTGCCAAGCCTTCTTGTGCTTTACGAATCGCATCAACCTCTGTTTTTGTTTTCTTACCAGCTAAATCAGGCAAAGGTAAAAGATTTGGCGTTTTAAAGTTAAATGCTGAGCTTAAGTCCCCACACACCGCACGACGATACGGACTAATATTGGGTTCTTCTACATCAAAACATTGTTCCAAGAAACGAATCACCGAAGAATGGTCAAATACTTGTGAGTTGACCCAGCCCCCACGACTCCATGGGGAAATGATGTACATCGGTACTCGAACACCGGGGCCGTAGACACCCACGCCATTACTCACTTTTGGATCAGTAAAGTTTGGCTGTCCTGCTGAAGCTTTGGCATGCGTGGCATACTCATAGGACATCTGCTCTGGGCTTAAAGTGGATTTGCCATGTACTGCACCTGAAGCATCCATTGAGGGTGCGCTTGGTGAAGGTATATGATCAAAGAAACCATCATTTTCATCAAAATTGATGATGAAAACCGTCTGACTCCATACGTCTGGATGCTCGGTTAACGCATTTAAAACTTCTTGGATATACCAAGCACCCTGAACTGGGCTAGACGGCCCCGGATGCTCACTATAAGTTGCTGGTGCAATTAACCAACTTACTTGGGGTAACTGCCCATTGGCAATATCTTGTTTAAATGAACCCAAAAAACCACCATCTGGCATGGTATTGGCGATCCCTTTATACAAAGGCTGAGTGGCATCAATAGCCGGATCATAGGCTGGGCAAATGGTAATATTATTCACAGGTTTACCTGATAATACATTGGCACGACGGTATTGTTTAAAACCAGCCAAGGGATTGTCGGTAAAATTATCAGGCATGTTTTGATAGACTTTCCACGTTACACCCGTCTGTTGTAAGCGTTCAGGATAGGTGGTCCAGTCATAACCAACGGTGGATGGTCCGATTGAGTCCAAATCATTGACTACACTGGCAACGTTGGCACCTGTTGGGCCATTGGTTCCTGTCCAGATAAACATACGGTTTGAGTTGGTTCCTGTATGCATGGCACAGTGATATGCATCACACAGGGTAAAAGCATTGGCTAATGCAAATTGAAATTCAACCTCTTGTTGCTTGTAATAGCCCATTGACTGTGGCTGCTTATATTGCACCCAATTGCCCATCCGTCCATGATCCCAAGCATACTGACCATCTGTCCATGAATGTGGTGTGCCACTCACCCGCTGTGCATTGCCACGGCTACTATCCAAATGATAGGGATAAACTTTATTTTTATTGGCATCATATTGTTCCCACACTGTACGACCTTGGCTTAAAGGAATGGTAAAGCGATCACCAAAACCACGTACTCCTTTTAACGTCCCAAAGTAATTGTCAAAAGAACGATTTTCTTGGGTCAAGATCACCACATGTTTAACGTCTTTAATGGTTCCTGTCTCGACCTTGGCATCAATTGCGAGGGCTTTTTGAATACTCATTGGAAAACTGGTAAGTGCGGCGGTACCAAATAATGCTTTGGTTGAATTTAATAAAAAGTCACGACGGTTCATTGATTATTTCCTTATTGTTATTATTTAGGGTGCACAGTGAATAGTACAGTCTGAAGTCGGCGGTTTTGGATTTGGCGTGGTATTGTTGTTATCGCCATTATCATTTTCATTACAAGCACTTAATAAGAAAATACTACTGGTGAGTAAAGCTAAGAAGGTATTTCGCATTTTACTATCCGTTAAAATATTCGTGCAGATAGTCAATACAATATAAATGACAATTCGATGATCATTTGATAGCAATTCAATGACAGAAAAATAGGCAAAAAAAAGGCGGTCTAAAATTTCCAGACCGCCCGCACTATCAACTGGAGCTTACCAACCGAGTGCTTGCTGTTGCTTCAGAATCAATTCCGCGATTCCTTTTTCAGCAATCTCTAACATGGCATTGCACTGTTGGCGAGTGAACGGTTTATCTTCTGCCGTTCCTTGAATCTCAATAAATTCGCCTGCCTGTGTCATCACCACATTTAAATCAGTTTGGCAATTTGAATCTTCTTCGTAGCACAAGTCGAGGTGAACTTCGTCTTGATACATCCCCACCGAGATGGCTGCGACTAAACCTTTTAACGGATCATGTTTAATCTTTTTATTACTCAACAGCACATTCATGGCATCAACCAATGCCACGGCAGCCCCTGTAATCGCTGCGGTACGCGTACCACCATCCGCTTGGATCACATCGCAGTCGATGTTAATGGTATTTTCACCGAGTTTTTTCAGGTCAACCATCGCTCTAAGACTACGACCAATCAGACGTTGGATTTCCTGAGTACGGCCCGACTGTTTCCCACGCGCTGCTTCACGATCACTACGAGTATGGGTTGAACGCGGTAACATGCCGTATTCAGCCGTGACCCAACCCTGTCCTTTCCCTTTTAAAAAGCGCGGAACCGAATTGTCGATACTCGCAGTACACAATACTTTGGTATGGCCAAACTCAACCAGAACTGAACCTTCTGCGTAACGGGTATAATTACGGGTAATTTTTACCTCACGTAATTGGTCTAATGCTCTTTGGTCAATACGCATAATGATTCCTTAAAACGATGGCACAAATATAATTGCCCATAGTATATCTCAATTACACGCACTTTCCCTTTTACTTATTGGTGACGAGCCTCGCATGATCGCTCAAGCGAGGCTCTATCTAGATTAAGCAGCTTTGCCAAATATACCTTTCACTGCCTCAGTAAAGGTACGCTTAGTCGCCACCAAACGATCTACCATATTGTCAGGCAAAGAGTGAACCGCCAGACGTTTATACACACTCACGATCTGAGATCCAAAGGGAGCGGTATTGTATTGTTGACCATACTCTGCACAGACTTCACGTACTTTAGGTGCCATCTCGATATAACGGTTGGCAGGCACATCAGGGAACAAATGATGTTCAATTTGATGGCTCAAGTTACCGCTCAAGAAATGCATGATTTTACCGCCAGTAAAGTTTGCTGAACCACGAATCTGACGTAAGTACCACTCTGCTTTGGTTTCATTATCAATGTTGTCAGTGATAATTTCAGAGTCTTCTGTGAAATGACCACAATAAATCACGGTCGATGCCCAGTAGTTACGGATCAAGTTGGCAAAAAAGTTACCCGCCAATACTGGCAAGAACATTGGGCCAGCAATCACTGGGAACAACACATAATCTTTACCAAACTGACGTAGCATTTTTTTACGTAGATTTTTAGATTCCACATAGACTTCTTTCCAGGTTTTGGTGCCATCAAACAACACTTTTTCCATCTCTAAGCGTTGCAAAGCCAGTAGCCATTCAAAACCCGTTGACAATACAAAACCTATCGGCACGTTGAACAAAAAGCGTGGTTCCCACTCTTGCTCACGGCTCATGCGCATCACACCATAACCGCTAATGTCATGATCCATGCCATACACATTGGTATAGGTATGGTGCTTATAGTTATGGGTATATTTCCAATCTTCACCGGTACACACCGTATCCCAGTCATAGGTTGCACCGTTAAGCGATGGATCATTTAACCAATCAAACTGACCGTGCATCACGTTATGACCCAATTCCATGTTTTCGACGATCTTAGACACGCCTAACATTGCCGTACCAAGCAACCAAACGGGTGGAATCCAGCCACCGAACATCAACATGCCACGTGATGCAATTTCGGTGTAGCGTACAAAGTTACGTACTTTATAGATATAATCAGAATCTTCTTTGCCAATTTTAGCCATGGTTTCAGTACGGATGGCATCAATCTTACGGCCAAACTCTTGTACTTCTTCTGGTGTTAATGCACGGCTTATGTTACCGCCAAATTTGATTGGAGGAATCGTTTTAGTCGGATTTACTGTCATCATGTTCATAATATTATACTCTATCTGGTCAATATGAATTAAAGGTCAATCTCAACGGGACTCACTGCTTCACTCACACACAACTTGATTTGCACATTGTTTTGGTTATCGATTTCACCTGTAAGTTGATTTTTCACTGCACCACTGATCTTGGTACAAACACAGGTATTACAAATCCCCATACGGCAACCAAAAGATGGTTTCAAACCCGCAGCTTCAGCACTGGCCAAAAGGTTGCCACGGCCTTCAAACTCTTGCATACTGCGACGGAAATTGACTGGTTGGATTTGAGCATCCACATCCATCGTCACTGGCAAAAAGCTTTCTTGCGTTAAACGGTCTAACCAACCACGTTTCGTCCAAATTTGACGTGTCGCTTTCATCAAACCTGGAGCAGCACACACATAGGTTTGGCATTGAACAGCATCGGCACACAAACGGTCCAAAGTTTCTTCATCAAAATAAGCAGGTTGTTCAGCACTATCGACAATAATGTGTAGGTTAAAGTGCGGATATTCTGCTGCCAGTGTTTCCAATTCAGTACGGAACGCTGGATCACGTGAGTAATAAATCAATGTCACAGGTTGATTTGAACGTGCTAATGCCTGTTTCGCAATCGGAATAATCGGCGTAATACCACTACCCGCAGATACCAAAAGAATCGGTTGTTTACCTTCTTCTGTATCAAAGTCTTTTAGCGTAAATTCGCCCATCGCCTGAGTAATTTCAATCACATCACCAGCACGTGCGCTGTTAGCTAAATAGTTAGATACACAACCTTGTTTTTTGATACCTAACACCAATTTGTCGTGACTTGGTGAACTTACCAAGCTATACGCTCGTTGATGCTGCACACCATCAATACGAACCGTCACCATCACAAATTGACCAGGCTGATAGGTTGTAAATTTATTGTTACTGCTTAAAGTGACCTTGATCATTTCATCTGCAATAGGCTCAATCGCTTCGATTTTTGCCATAATGCGGCGCAAAGTCCACATCGGGTTAACCTTTGCAAGGATAAAATCAACGAAATCTTCTCTAACCCAATGTGGCTGATAGCTTAACTGTGCGCTCATAAGTTCCTCGTTTTGTATCTGGCTATTTATATTGAGTGAACAACTGTTCGTATAGTGAACATGTGTACACTATATTTATTTGTGTTCACTGAGTCAACACTTGTTCACTAATTTTTTGATTATTTTTTCTACTTTTTTTTAAATAATTAAAAAGAATGAAGAAATAAGTAAGGCATGGGGTACATTTAGCCGTTAAAACAAAGCCATTCATTTTAAAAGCCGAAGAATCTATCTGATTTAGCAACCGATTAAGACTAAAAAAAACCTATTTTTTTTGCTAGACTCTATAGTATAAATTTTATGGATCTTATTCATGTCGATTAGAGATGAACGAAAACAACAGAGTCGTCAGGCTCTACTGGATGCAGCGCTCCATCTCAGCACGTCTGGGCGCTCATTTAGTAGTATTAGTTTGCGTGAAGTTGCTCGCGAAGTTGGTTTAGTACCAACCGCTTTTTATCGTCATTTCCAAGATATGGAGGCACTGGGTCAAGAACTGGTTGATCAGGTGTCATTACATCTTAAGAGCTTGATTCACCAATTGGGTCAAAGCTATCTAAAACACAGCGGCGCAGCCAAAACACGTACCAGCATCGAACTTTTTGTACAAGCGGTGAATCATAGCCCGCAACAATGGCAGTTTATGATTGCGGAACGTTGGGGGGGCTCTGAAACGGTACGGATTGCTATCGCACGCGAGATTGAATTTTTGATTGAAGATTTGGCGGTTGATTTATATAAACTTGACACCTTTAAGCACATTAAAGAAGAAAAGTATCTGCAAGTCTTATCAACCATCTTGATCAACATGTCGTTTACATGGGCGATGACATGGATCAATCTACCCAAACAAGTTACGATTGATGATTTATTAGAACAACAAAATCTGTTTATTGACAATGCCACCACTCAAGTGAGTTTGTTATTTCGTGGTATCTCCAACTGGGAACCACAAAACGCTTGACCATATCGAAGACTCGGTTTGATATATAAAAGCATTGCTTAGCGTTAGTATGCATTAGACAATAATGCGATGCCGTTTAGAACACTATGAGGAGCTTATAAGCATCATGAATCCTGATCGTCATACTCAGTTCTTAATTCGTAAAGAAAAAATTTTACAGGTTGCTGAAAAGTTATTATTAGAAAATAACCAAGAAATGACCCTCGATGAACTGGTTGCCGAATTGGACATCGCCAAAGGAACCTTATACAAGCACTTCAGAAGTAAAAATGAATTATTGCTTGAGCTTATTATTCAAAATGAAAAAGAAATTTTAAAAATTTCAGACCAATACCATACTGATATCAAAGAGTATGCGCCGCGCTATATGTTGCATCACCTCATGGCGCCTAGTCGTACTATTTTGCTGCATCAGCTAGAAGAACACTTGACCATGACGGAGTCTAAGCTTAAGCATCTCTTTGACGAACTGTATGCGATTCGACAGCAACGTATTGTTTCGCTCAAAGACATGACTGAGAAATATTTAAAATCACTGAATTATGATATGTCGATTCGTGATTATCTGTCTTATATCTGGTCACTGACTTACGGCGCAGCACTATTACTTAATTCGAGCTATTACCAACGTTCAATTGGTTCTCGTGAAAAACTGATTAATTTATATGTCAACCAAGCTTTGTCTTTACCCACTCAAACTGTGAAAATTGACTTAACCGAGTTCCAACAAGAACAATAATAAATGCAAAAAAGGACTGTTGATACAGTCCTTTTTAGTCTAAAGCATTGGTAATTTACTTAGCTTTACGCTCTTTTTCCAACAAGTAATCAACCACTTGAGTGACTTTAGCATCCTCGCCCTGCACCACATATTTACCATTGACCACAACCGCTGGAACACCAGTCAACTGATATTGCTGTGCCAATTTATTTGACTCCGCAATTTTTGCAGTAATCGGGAACGAGTTAAACATGCTATTAAACTTCTGTTCAGGCACACCATAACGGGCAAAGAATTTTGCTTGAGACGCTTGATCAAAGATTTGCTGACCACCGTCATGAATGGCATGGAAAAGTGGAATATGGGTTTTCTTACGCACGCCTAAAGCTTCAGACACATAGTAACCACGAGCACCCTGTTCCCATACTTTATTCATGGCTGCTGGGGTGCGTAGGAAATAAACATCTTTTGGAATTTTCTTTAACCATGTTTGCATGTGTGGTTCAAGGTTAAAACAATGTCCACAACCGTACCAAAAAAATTCGCGCACTTCGAGTTGACCAGCAGGTGCAGTCGTTTTAACCGGATTTGCCACCACGGTATAATCTTTGCCTGCTACAAAATCTGCAGCCATTGCATTCATCGAAAATGAGATAACAGCCGTGCTTAAAACACCTAATACTAACTTTTTCATTGCCTTTGCTTTTCCTCTAAGCATTTTTCGTAAGTTTATATGCTAAATATAAAACAAACACGAGCAATTCGTTTTGCTTCTGTGAAGTTTTTTATTCGATTTATCGCTTTTTTTGCCAGAATCGCTACACTAGACTCAGATCATTATGCCAATAAATAGAGGTACGTCCATGTCGCAATTGAATGTTGACCCGCAAGAAATCGCAAAATTTGAAGCATTGGCTGCCAAATGGTGGGATCAACATTCGGAGTTCCGTCCACTGCATCAAATCAACCCATTACGTCTTAACTGGATTGATGAACGCGTCGGCGGCTTGGCAGGCAAAAAAGTCCTTGATGTCGGTTGTGGTGGTGGCATCTTGGCAGAAAGCATGGCACGTCGTGGTGCAGATGTATTGGGAATTGATATGGGTGAAGCGCCACTTGCTGTTGGTCGCTTACATGCCCAACAAGACAATGTGCAAAACATTGAATATCGTCAAATTCCTGTAGAACAACTGGCACAAGAACAAGCAGGTCAATACGATGTGGTCACTTGCATGGAAATGATGGAGCACGTACCAGATCCAGCTTCTATCGTAAAAGCTTGTCAAACACTGGTCAAACCTGGTGGACACGTGTTCTTCTCCACCATTAACCGTAATCCGAAATCCTATTTATTCGCGATTATTGGCGCGGAATATGTGTTGCGTTTATTGCCTAAAGGCACGCATGACTATCATAAATTCATTCGTCCTTCAGAAATGGCACATGATATTCGCAGCGCAGGTCTAAGCCTAAAAGAGATGACCGGCTTACATTACAACCCGATCACCAAACATTATTGGTTAGCGCCGAATGTCGATGTCAACTACATGGTTCACACCACGAATACAGGTGCGTAATGAAAGCTGTTTTATTTGATCTTGATGGTACGCTGATTGACACGGCTGCGGACTTTATTCGTATTATTCAGCAGATGTGTCGGGATGAGCAACGCCCAGTCGTAGATGCAGAAACCATTCGTACTCAAGTTTCTGAGGGTGCGCGTGCCATGGTGAAGTTGGTTTATCCAGAATTGGATGTCACTGATCCCGTGTTTCTCGCACACCGCCAACGCTTTTTAGATGCCTATGGCGACAATATCGTGGTCGATACCGACTTATTCACAGGCATGTATCCTTTACTTGAAGCGTTAGAAACACATCAGATTCCTTGGGGTATTGTGACCAATAAACCGCGTGGTTTAAGTGAATTATTGCTCGCTGCTTTACAACTCACAGAGCGTTGTGCGGTGTTGGTTTGCCCAGAAGATGTCAGTAAGACCAAACCCGATCCTGAACCGATGTATTTGGCTGCTAAGCAGTTAGGTCTCGATGCCAAAGACATTATTTATGTTGGTGATCATCCACGTGATATAGACGCAGGTCGTAATGCAAATATGTATACCATCTTAGCTGCCTATGGTTATTTACCAGTCGAATCACGAGATAATCTCGCCGCTTGGCAAGCAGATGCAATTATTCAAACCGTCCCTGAACTTCATCAACTGCTCAAACAGAAAATCACGGTGTTGTCAGAAAATCAGGGTATGATGAGTTAAATAGGCAAGATAACAGGAGGCATAACAATGAAATATTCAGAATATCAACCTCGTCCAGATCTACTCAAAGATCGTATCATCCTGATTACTGGTGCGGGTGATGGTATTGGTCGAGCTGCTGCGATGAGTTATGCCCTACACGGCGCAACGGTTGTATTGCATGGCCGAACGCTCAATAAACTCGAAGTCATCTATGATGAAATCGAAGGTTTAGGTGCGCCACAACCTGCTATTTTACCTTTGCAGCTTTCAACAGCATCTAGCCATGACTATGAGCTTTTAGTTGATACGCTACAACAACAATTCGGACGTTTAGATGGCATTTTGCATAATGCGGGGATGTTAGGTGATCGTGTTGAGCTGGCAAATTATCCTGTAGATGTTTGGGATGATGTGATGGCGGTGAATTTACGTGCACCCTTTGCCATGACCCAAGCATTACTGCCTTTACTCGAACAATCTGAACATGCTTCTGTGATCTTTACCAGTTCAGGTGTCGGGCGTGAAGCGCGTGCATTATGGGGCGCTTATTCGGTGTCTAAAATTGCGACTGAAGCCATGAGCAGAATTTTTGCTCTAGAAAATAGTTATGCAAATATTCGCTTTAATTGCATCAATCCAGGTGGAACGCGTACCGCAATGCGGGCCAAAGCTTATCCCGATGAAGACCCTAAAGTATTGCCAACACCAGATAGCATCATGCCTGCATATCTTTATTTGATGGGCGATGATAGTTTAGAGATGAATGGGCAAAGCATTGATGCACAAAGTTAATAACTTGATTAGAACAATTTAAAACAACATTGAAAACTGACCTTAAGCCTGCCTTTGTGATCGAAATTGGGAGAGATGCTCCATATTTTTAATCGAATACTGAATCGATCTTCACAGTTTCTCTGCATTTTTAAGGTACAGTTTTCACATGAGAGACATCCGATCTTAGGTGTATCATGAGAAATAAATTCATTATCTTAATCTTAGGTTCAGCCACCCTGTTTAGCAGCATGGTGAGTTTTGCAAATCCGCGTTTTGATCGTGATGACGATTCACGTGGTCATAAACACAGTCGCAATTTTGAACGTCCAGATAATGACAATCGTATGCGTGAACGCCGTATGCGTGAAGAACGTGGCGTGGAGCGGTTAAAACAACATCGTTGGCAAGCAGGCTATGTCATGCCTCAACATTATCGAGGAAACAGCTACAAGATTGATTATAAAGAAAATAATCTACCAAAACCAGGTCGAGACCAACAGTGGTATAAAGTCAATAATGATTATATCTTAGTCAACTCCAATGATAATAGTATTGTGCGTATCATGGGTTTCTAAATACTTTGTGCTTATTAAACTGTAGAAAAGTCGGTTGTTGTTTTAGGAATCGGTTTATCTTTTGGTTTTTTTAGTTAAAATCAGATTCATTGATGTATATCTGAGATCAACATGGCGAATCAAATAACCGAAACTTCACAAAGTACAACACAAGATTATGTACATTGGTTTCGCCATTCTGCACCATATATCAATGCACACCGCCATAAAACCTTTGTACTGATGTTTAGCGGTGAGGCGGTCCAACACCAAAACTTCCAACATATCATTCATGATATTGCGCTATTGCACTCTCTCGGGATTCGATTGATCTTGGTGTATGGTGCACGCCCGCAAATCAATCAGAATCTACTTGAAAGAAAGATTGAAACACCTTTTCATCAAAATCGCCGTATGACCACACGTGAATCGTTGCCTGCGGTGATGAATGCCGTGGGTTCAATTCGTTTAGAGATTGAAGCGCTCCTTTCCATGGGATTGGCAAACTCGCCAATGTACGGCGCTCGCATTGATGTGGTTTCAGGTAATTTTGTCACGGCTAAACCTTATGGTATTCGAGATGGCGTTGACTTCCAGTTGACGGGTGAAGTGCGTTCCATCGATACCGATGCCATTCAACGACATTTGGACAACCACAATATCGTATTATTAGGACCTACAGGCTACTCAACTACTGGTGAGGTCTTCAACTTATTGGCAGAAGAAGTGGCAACCAAAACGGCGACTGCCTTAAACGCGGATAAGCTGATTTTCTTGGGCGAAAAACAGGGTCTAATGAATGAAAAGCAACAATTATTACGTGAGTTAAGCCCTCGCCAGCTTGAATCTTATATTCAACAATACCAAGCACACCATCCAGAATTTGCCCTGCATCTCAAACAAGCACAACAAGCCTCTTTGTCTGGCGTACATCGCGTGCATTTGATTTCTTATACCTACGATGGCGCGTTGATTGAGGAACTCTTTACCCGTGATGGGATTGGCACCATGATCACCGATGCACATTATGAAGAAGTGCGGATTGCCAATATCAACGATGTCGGTGGCTTAATTAATTTACTTCGCCCGCTTGAGCAAGAAGGAATTTTGGTTTATCGCTCTCGCGAACTGCTTGAAAGTGAAATCGAGCAATTTGCAGTAATTGAACGCGATGGAATGATCTTGGCATGTGCAGCACTCTACCCGATTTCATCGGCAGAAAATGAAACGCGTTCAGCTGAAATTGCCTGCGTTGCCGTGGACTCTAGCTACCGCAAATCCAATCGTGGCAGTCAAATTCTGCAATTCTTAGAAAACAAAGCCAAACAACAAGGGATTCAACAGTTATTCGTACTCACGACACGAACAGCGCACTGGTTTTTAGAACATGGCTTTGTACCCGCTCATATTGACGATTTACCCAATGCGCGCCAAGCCCTATATAACTACCAACGTAACTCGCTGGTGTTTAAAAAAATACTGGCCTAATGAAACTGGAGATATTTTTATTTCTGATAAAGATATCTCCAATCCATCATAATTTCTGTTTAAAAACGACGAGAACATCGATCCACTTGATCTATGAAAATAATAAAAATTAATTAAAACAATATCTTAATAAATTAAAAATGATTTCTGTTATTCCATCTAAAGATAAGATTATTCGTTCTTCTTTTTTGCACTTTTCATCATAAGTAATGCCCGATTATTTATTTTTTATGCATTAAAAAAAGTTTTAGCTTGGTTGCTCATCTTATTGAAGTCTTTTTTGATTTTTCGGGGAGCACCATCAACATGACCAGTCCTATTCATCGCTCATGGGCAACATACACTCTTCTGGCAGCAGGTCTTGCCAGCGTGATCGGGATTGCAGGTTGTGCAAAAGAAACTGAGCAGCAAGACACCACAAAACAACAAACCACAACATTAAGCATCGGCTTTCAAAAATATGGCATCTTGCCGATTGTTAAAGCAAAAGGTGAATTAGAAAAAAGTCTTGCTGCTCAAGGTGTCCATGTCAAATGGGTTGAATTTCCAGCGGGTCCCCAGCTTTTAGAAGGTCTCAATGTTGGCAGTGTGGTTTTTGGTGAAGCAGGTGAAGCGCCTCCAATTTTTGCGCAAGCAGCCAATCCAAACTTGGTGTATGTCGCCAATCAACCTCCTGCTCCGACTGCCGAAGCGCTCATTGTGCAAAAAGACTCACCTATTCGATCCATACAAGATCTCAAAGGGAAACGTATTGCGCTCAATAAAGGCTCGAATGTCCACTACTTATTACTCAAGCTTTTAGAGGCAAATAAGCTCAGCTTAAATGACATTCAACCCGTCTATCTTCCACCCTCCGATGCCCGCGCTGCCTTTGAAAAAGGTGCGGTTGATGCTTGGGTGATTTGGGATCCTTTCTTCGCAGCGGCACAACATCAAATTCATGCACGTGTGATTGCAAGCGGTGAACATTTGGTCAATAACCATCAGTTTTATTTAGCAGATCGTAAATTTGCGGAAAGTCCCCCTGACGCACTGAAAACGCTGGTCAGTACCCTCAATCAAACCACAGATTGGGTTAAAAACCATCCTGACGATGCTGCAAAATTATTAGAAAAACCGACTGGACTTGGGTTTGATGTTTTAAAAACATCGATTTCACGTATGGGATTTGGTGTTCAGCCCATTTCTGCACAAGTCGCCAAAGAACAACAATATGTTGCCGATGCATTTTTTGCTCAGAAACTCATTCCAAAGCAACTTGTGATTCAAGATGCTGTCTTAAAAAACCAACTTAAAAAATAGAGGCTCAGTATGAAGTTGTTCGTTAAAATTTCGGTCATTGGTTTAGCCTTCAGCACATTTACACTCAGTGGATGCCAAAAACCAGAACAAACGGCTGGAAAGACCACTTCATCAACTGAGATTCAAAGCGTCAAAACCCTTTCAATTGGCTTTCAAAAATCATCACTCAATTTATTGGTTGCAAGACAACAAAAGCTGTTTGAACAATCATTTCCAAATGCCAAAATTGAGTGGCGGGAATTTCCTGCAGGCCCGCAAATGTTAGAAGCCCTCGCAGTTGGCGCAGTTGATTTTGGCTATGTTGGAAACACGCCACCGATCTTTGCCCAAGCCGCAGCAAAACCCTTGAGCTATGTTGCTTATGAAGTGGTGGCACCGACGGCTCAAGCAGTTTTAGTTCACGTAGATCATACGATTCATTCGCTTCAAGATTTAAGAGGTAAACGTGTTGCTGTACAGAAAGGCTCAAGTGCGCATGAATTATTAGCCAAAACTTTGCAAAAAGCAGGTTTATCTTGGCAAGACATTCAACCCATTTGGTTAGCCCCAGCCGAGGCACGTGCCGCATTTGATAAACAAGCGGTTGATGCGTGGGCGATTTGGGAACCCTACTTAGGTACTGCCGAAATACAAGGTCACACCCGAACGTTGGTTGATGGTCGAGCGTTCCCAACCACATATTCTTTTTATATTGGCAATCCTGACTTTATTCAAAAACATCCTGATTCCGTCCAGAAACTGATCAAGACCAACAATCTTGCAGATCAATGGATTGTGCAACACCCAGATCAAGCATTACAGATTTATGCACAAAGCACAGGACTCAGTATACCCGTAGCGCAACAGGTACTCGACAAAAGACCAAAGCCCTCACCTGTTCAACCGCTCACGACTGAGGTCATCCAGCATCAACAACAAATCGCCGATTTATTTAAACAATCACAACTCATTCCGATGCAGATTGACATCCAACAAAGTGTTTGGTCTGCCCAATAATCATTGCTTTTATTTTCATGAGGAACCTCGACATGAATATTTTCTGGTTTATCCCCACTCACGGTGACAGTCGTTATTTAGGTACCAGCAAGGGTGCTCGTCAGGTCGATCATGCTTATATGAAACAAATTGCCGTTACAGTCGACCATTTAGGTTATGCCGGTGTTTTGATTCCTACGGGTCGTTCTTGTGAAGATCCGTGGATTACGGCGGCAAGCTTAATCGATGCAACCAAACAACTTAAATTCCTCGTTGCATTACGTCCGGGGATCACCACAGCTTCACTTGCTGCACGCATGGCAGCAACTTTTGATCGTTTGTCGAATGGTCGTATTCTCCTCAACCTTGTTACGGGCGGAGATGAGCAAGAACTAAAAGGTGATGGTCTGTATGAAGACCACAGCACTCGTTATCAGACAGCTTCTGAATATGTAAAAATTTGGCGAGAAATTCTCACTCGCTCGCATACGGGTGAATCATTTACTTTTCACGGCGAACGTCTCAGTGTCGATGATGCCAAACTACTCTACCCACCCGTACAAAAGCCTTATCCACCTTTATGGTTCGGTGGCTCATCAGACGCGGCAACTGAGCTTGCCGCTGAGCAAGTGGATACCTATTTGACTTGGGGTGAACCGCCTGCTGCGGTGAAAGAAAAAATCGAACACTTGCGTGCCAAAGCGGCGGCTAAAGGACGTACGCTCAATTATGGTATTCGCTTACATGTCATCGTCCGCGAAAGCAATGAACAGGCATGGGCAGCTGCTAATGAACTGATCCAATATTTAGATGATGCAACAATTGCAGCAGCACAGAAAAAATTTGCGCAAATGGACTCTGTTGGTCAGCAACGAATGGCGGCGCTACATGGGGGCCGTAAAGATCAACTTGAAGTCTCACCGAACCTTTGGGCGGGTATTGGTTTAGTTCGTGGCGGTGCAGGAACTGCTTTAGTCGGTGATCCTGAAACCGTTGCAGCACGTATCCAAGAATATGCTGACTTAGGGATTGATACCTTTATTTTCTCTGGCTACCCACATCTAGAAGAATCAATTCGGTTTGCTGAATTGGTGTTCCCATTCCTGCCGCTTAAAACCCGTGAGAAATTAGTACAGCCGCATTTAACAGGACCATTTGGTGAAATCATTGCCAATAACTATGTGCCTGAGGTCAAGCAACCCAGAAAAGTGGTTAAGGAGAGCGTATGAGTGCACAGACGCTATTCAATGATGTTTCACGTGGAACAAAAAGTTTAGGGAGAGGTATGCTGCCGTGGTTGTTCCCCATTTTATTGGTCATGATCTGGCAAATCGCCTCAAGTGTGGGTGTATTACAAAGTCGAGTGCTACCCGCACCAACGGCTGTCGTGAGTGCTTTTTGGTATTTATTGGTCAGTGGTGAGCTTTGGCAACACGTCAAAGTTAGTGCTGGTCGAGCGTTGTTGGGTTTGTTGGTTGGGGGTGGCTTGGGGCTGATTTTAGGATTGTTAAATGGTTCATCACGGATTGCTTCGACCTTGCTTGATACCACCTTACAGATGATCCGTAACATCCCAGCACTGGCACTGATTCCATTGGTGATTTTATGGTTCGGAATCGATGAAACGGCCAAACTATTCTTGGTTGCTGTTGGTGTATTTTTCCCAATGTATATCAATACCTACCACGGTATTCGCTCAGTCGATCCCCAACTAATTGAAATGGGTAAAAGTTACGGACTCAATCGTTGGCAACTCTATAAAGACATTATTTTACCCAGCGCAATGCCTTCTATTTTGGTCGGGCTGCGTTTTTCTTTAGGGTTGGTTTGGGTCTTGCTCATCGTGGCGGAAACCATTTCAGCTCAAGCAGGAATCGGCTATATGACCATGAATGCACGCGAGTTTTTACAAACAGATATCGTGTTGGTCGGTATTTTACTCTACGCCTTGCTGGGAAAATTAGCGGATGTATTGGCACAAGCTTTAGAACACTATTTATTACGCTGGCATGCAGGCTATCAAAAATAAAAAGGAGAAGAATATGAGTAACTTAAATTTAAATTTCTTTGATGACAGTTTGATCCAACCTGTGGTTGAGCCAGAAACGCCAACCGCTCCCGCAAATGGTGCAGATATTCTGATTGAACAACTCTATAAGTTTTATGGCGAGGTCAAAGTTTTAGAAGATTTAGATCTGAATATTCAAGCTGGGGAATTTGTTGCCATTGTAGGACGTAGTGGTTGCGGCAAAAGTACGCTACTGCGTCTGATTTCCCAACTGGAAAAACCAAGCTACGGTGAAATTAAATTCCAGTCGGTACGTAACTTTCGGGAAGGCATCACCAATGCTGATATTCGAGTGATGTTTCAAGACCCTCGCTTACTGCCATGGAAGAACGTTTTACAAAACGCACAATTAGGTTTAGCCAAAACCCAACATCACCTAGCAGAAACGCTTTTAGCAAAAGTTGGTTTAAAAGACAAAGCCATGCAGTGGCCCACTCAACTCTCTGGTGGACAACGCCAACGTGCTGCTTTAGCACGTGCCCTCTCCCATACGCCACGTATTTTGTTGCTGGATGAACCATTAGGGGCTTTAGATGCACTGACGCGTTTGGAAATGCAAAAGCTCATTGAACAGTTGTGGAAAGAACAAGGCTTTACGGCGATTTTAGTCACGCATGATGTTAGTGAAGCAGTCCAACTTGCCGATCGGATTATTTTGCTCGATCAAGGACACATCGCTCACAACTTTCAGGTCAACCTGCCACGTCCACGCAAAAAAAGTATTGCGTTTGCACAACTCGAACAGCACGTCCTAGATGCGGTTTTAGCTACCTGAAACCGTCTCATCGACTTTAAAATATAGTTAATACCATAAAAATGCGAAGCGCTTTCTCTTCAATGCAGCAGGAATAATTTACAAATCATGTAATTCAATTTTTAGATATCCATCATTTTCAAACACATCGTTACCGTTAATCTAAGAACTACATTTTTTTTAATAAAAAACTGTGTTCTTGTGCACAAAACCGACAATTTATCTTACAATGTCAATGACATTTTTTGAATCAAGCTCGCAGATGGAACAGAAAAAAAGTACACAAAAGCGCAATCAACTGCTGAATGCTGCCCTAGATGTTTTTTCCGTCTATGGGTTCAGTGGCGCTAGTTTGGATGAGATTGCACAACTCGCTAGTATGCACAAATCTAATATTTTCTATTACTATGAAAATAAAGAGTCTCTATACGTCGAGGTGCTAACCACGGTGTTGCAAAAGTGGCTTGCGCCCTTGCAAACATTGGAATCAGAACTTGAGCCGACCGAAGCACTCACCCATTATTTAATTCAAAAGCTAGAAAGCTCACGCGATCAACCGAAAGCATCGCGTTTGTTTGCACTGGAGATTATCCAAGGTGCACCGCATATTTTACCGATCTTAAAAGGTCCTTTGAAAAAGCTATTTAAACGCAAAACCAAAGTGATCCAGATTTGGCAAGAACAAGGTAAATTGTCTAAAGAGATTGATCCTGAACTGTTTATTATCAATATCTGGGCAATCACCCAAAACTATGCTGATTTTTCCACTCAAATGGAAATGGTGACGGGTAAGACCTTGCGCAATCGCAGCATGTACCAACGCTCTGTTGAACACACAGTTCATTTGATGCTGTACGGTGCATTACCACGTTAAATTTTCGTCACAAGCCTTAATTTGAGCGATTAAAATACACTAAAAAAAGCGACTTTGTTAGTCGCTTTTTTCTATTAAATGCGTGACACCTGACCCATCCTGAAATTAGTTTACATATTAAGACACTTATTTTATGGAACATGAAAAATTACGAAAAACCTTTCCATTGTTATAAACGATAGAACGGCTTTAACTAAGATATGGATGTGAAAAGATTAAGCATTTCGTATACTAGACTTCCTTCATAAATCATTTTTCAATCAATTTAATTGTTTATCTTTCACCCAATCTAAATTGTATATGCCAGCAAGTAAATTAAACCGCAGGTTTAATCTTTTACGACGATTTCTATATACACAAGATAAAATCTTAAAACATTTCATCCT
>NZ_KB849200.1:0-8487 GCF_000367985.1 Acinetobacter sp. CIP-A165 | reverse complement strand
ATTTAGCTCGGCCAACATGAGGTTAAATGTAGCCCAACTAACACCGGTAAGCCTACGAAACTTAACGTTTGATAATTTTTGAATATCTTTGAATTTCATCCAAGGATTATCTCTTGAATTAAATAATTTTGCTGATTAATTTAAGATCAAATAAATTGTACGTTTTTTGATTTATGACGGAAGTCTAATGTAAAATTAAATCAATCTTTATGATATATATTTATCACCCATAATAATGGATAGGTTTTAAATCATGAGTTTTTTCACAGAATTACATGTTAGATATACTGATTTTGATGAAGTTGATCTCTCATCCAAAAAGAATAAAATTTTAGAAATATTAGCTAATGATGGAATTCATGAAGACATTTATAGCAATCTAGTTACTGCTTTTAGTGATGGTAAAGAAGGACTGAATGTTGATCCTATTTATTGCTTAGAACTTATAGAAAAACTAGCAAACTTATTCCCTAATTCTAACTTTGAGTGTCGTGGACTTGGTGAAGAATACTTTTATACATGGATTATTTGTGTTGAAAATGGTCAAGTAATTTTTAAAAATAAACCATGGGAAAGCGAAAATCCCTTTGCTTAAATCTGTCCATTTAACTAACATAATGGCCGCTATGCAAATTCAACACAAAACAATTATTTAATTTCAATAACTTACTGATAAGTGCAAGTTTATTGATGTACACATGCATTATGCCTTTACATTTAAAAATGCGCCTGATACAAAGCCAATAATTTTTGAGCGCCCAAGAGTAAGTTCTCTTCCCAATCCAGATGTGCCGTATCATCCGCACCATCGGTAATATATTTGACTGAAATCAAGCGCACATCCAACTTACGGCAGACTTTTGCCAAAGCATAGCCTTCCATATCCACTAAATTACAGCTTACTTTCGGCTGTCCTGTTTCGAAGGAGTCTCCCGTTCCACAAATCCCTTTAGGTAAATACTCAAAATGGGGCTGTGCATGAATTTCGGCAGGAATATCCTCATCCATTGGCGTGACACCCACCGCAAAACCTAAGGGAGACACATCCATATCCCGCTGCACAAATGTGATTACTTCAACCAGACTATGTGCATTAAAATGCGAACTTCCCGCACTACCTAAGTTAATTAAAGTCTTACATCCTGTTTTTTTAATCACCTCAAAGGCTTTAAATGCCGCATTGATTTTGCCAATTCCGCTGTAATGAACATTAATCCCCGCCTGTTCAAACAGACCTTTAGATTCATTTGGCAAAGCCATAATCAAGGCAACATCAGCACGCATACACTAGAACTCGTTTTAGGTGAAATTGAAAACCATATATAAAAAAAGCCGTGGTCTCCCACAGCTCAAATATTATTGCATCTTCTGCTGCAATGCGACCAAGCATGGAGAGAAAAATAATTGGCCACTATATGCGCCCGCCACTGTTTTCTTCATTACCAAAGCCCATAAGCCAACTAAAAGTAGACTTAAAACCACAGCAACATACTGTAGCGCATCAATATGTAACTGATGTGCCAAATTAAAGATCGCTAAGATAAAGACCCCAAATGGAAAGGTCAGACCCCACCACCCTAAGTTAAATGGAATGCCAGTTCGTGCATGTCTCAGTGTGGTTAAAATGGCGATACCGAACCACCACACTCCAAAGCCTAACAACACCAGACTCGCCACAATTCCAAGAGCTGGCAATAATATTGCTAAGCTTTCAAAACCCATGGCTTGCATAATCCGTGGTGCTTGTCCGCCCAATAACAGTAAGGCCAATGCTCCTGTGCCAATCGGTCCTAAACACAACCAACTTGAGATCGCCACTTCTTTCTCAGGCAGTTGATGCAAGGCCAAGCGCAACATCAAAATCGTCAATACCGCAAAAGCAGGCAAAACAGATATTCCCCACAACACATAACCCGTGATCAAAATATAAAAAGCATGTTGATCTGCCGCCAAATGTTGTACTAACAGACCAGCAGAACTTGCTGCAACCTCACACGCCACAATGGGTAATAACCAGACTGCAGTCATACGATGTAAATGATGATCTTGACAGCTAAACATACAAAATGGCACGAGCCACGCAATCACAACCGCAAGAAACACATCGATGTACCAAAGATATTGTGCAATTTGAATAGCGATATCCCCATAAAGCTGAGTACCAAAACTGAGAAAACCATTCGCAATCGTTGCCAAGCCCATCGGAATCGCACCCAAAAACAAGCTCATATTGGGATGCGTGAAAATCTGCTTGGCTTCTGCGGGAAACAGAATCCAACGTAAGACATAAAGAACACTAAAAGTGCTAAATAACAGAATATTGAACTGCCATAATTTGGTTGCCAGCATAAACATGAGCGATGACGCAAAAGGTAACTGTGCTAAAATCATTGCCACGACACCCGTTCCCATGGTTGCAGTAAACCAGTTCGGGGTAAAATGACGAATCACATCTCTGCTCTGTTGTAACTGGTAAAATGGCTTTTTCATCTCTAGCTCTAAGTAAAGCGACGATAAGAGAATCTTAGTCTAATTTATTAATAAGAAAAATTGATTTATTTTTATTTAAAAGATCAATTTAATTGATATACAGTTCTTAAATATTGAAAATATCTTGTATAAAAACACAACAACAAGACGAAACGCTGAGAATATGGCAAAATACAGCCTTTGCAAAATTCGCTGAATTTAACGCCCATGAAGTTGCTTCGTCTCAACGCTTTATCGCCAGATTTTCAGTTACCGCCGACTGCGGTAACGATTGGCAATTTTGATGGTGTCCATTTAGGGCATCAAGCGATGATTGCTCAACTCAAAACATTGGCAACAGCCAAAGGCTTAAAAACATTAGTGATGATTTTTGAGCCACAACCTCTCGAATTTTTTAAAGGCTACGATGCTCCACCACGCATTAGCTCTCTACGCGAAAAAGTAGAATATTTGACAGAGCTGGGCGTCGACTATATTGCTGTCGCCAAATTTGATCATTATTTTAGAAGTTTAAACGCCACTGAGTTCGCTGAATTACTCAAACTCAAACTCAATGCCCAAAGCTTGGTATTAGGGGATGACTTTCATTTTGGCAAAGATCGTCAAGGCAATAGCAGTTTTTTACGCGATTATGGTTTTAATGTGATCAACCTTAATACCGTTGCCTTAAATGGTGACCGTGTTAGTTCAACCCGTATTCGTCAAGTCTTACAAGAAGGTGACCTCGCATTAGCAGCAAAGTTACTGGGTCGCCCTTATAGCATCACAGGTCGTGTGCAATACGGTGATCAAATCGGACGTACCCTTGATTTCCCAACGATTAATGTCCGCTTAAACCGCCATAAACCGTGTTTAAGTGGGATTTATGCTGTAGATGTCGTATGTGAAAATGCTTCACTTGCAGCAAAAATAAAACATGCAGCTCCTGCGTTAAATGGTATTGCAGGATACCAAGGTGACAGTTTGTTTGGTGCAGGTCATGTGGGGACACGCCCTGCGATTCAACAAGCTCAACCTGAATGGCGATTAGAGGTACATTTCCCCGATGTTTCTGCTAATCTGTATGGCTTATTAATGCGGGTAACCTTTCTTCACTATTTACATGGTGAACTAAATTATCCTTCGCTTGAAGCACTCAAAGCTGGAATTGATGATGATGTACAGCAGTTACGAGATTATCGTAAGCGTACACCAGAATTTCCTTTTTAAATTTAATTGTAAAACCTGTCAGTTTAGACTGATCAAACTGGAAGACAACTTGCATGAGCGATAAGCAAACTCCTGAAAATGCAGTGGATTATAAAACCACACTCAATTTGCCTGACACTCAATTTGCCATGAAGGCAAATTTGGCTGTGCGTGAAGCCAAATGGTTAGAAGAGTGGTATGCCGACAACATTTATCAGCAGATTCGTGCATCGCGTATTGGTAAGAAAAAATATATTTTGCATGATGGTCCTCCGTATGCAAACGGTACCATTCACTTAGGTCACGCCGTCAACAAAGTGCTTAAAGACATTATCGTCAAAAGTCGTACTTTGGCAGGTTTTGATGCGCCTTATGTACCTGGTTGGGACTGTCATGGTTTACCGATCGAACTTAAAGTTGAAGAAAAAGTCGGTAAAGTCGGTGAAAAAGTCGATGCTGCGACGTTCCGTAAGCACTGCCGTGAATATGCACAACAACAAATTGATATACAACGCGCTGATTTTAAACGCTTAGGGGTGTTAGGTGATTGGGATAATCCCTATCTGACCATGAACTTTAAGCAAGAAGCCGATATTGTACGTGCTTTAGGTCAAATTCAAAAAAATGGTCACGTTCAGCCGGGCTTAAAACCCGTGAACTGGTGCATGGACTGTGGCTCTGCCCTCGCTGAAGCTGAAGTTGAATACGAAGATAAAAAATCTGATGCGATTGACGTTGGTTTTACCGTTGTTGATCTCAAGGATTTAAGTGCGCGTCTCGGTGTAGAAGTCCAAGACGTGACTGATATTGTGATTTGGACCACCACACCGTGGACATTGCCTGCCAACCAAGCCGTTGCATTACACGCTGAAATTGACTATCAGTTGGTTCAGGTCAGCACTGATCGCGCTAAGCAAAACTTTATTTTAGCCAAAGATTTAGTCGGATCGGCGATTGAGCGTTACAAGCTTGAGCATCCTGTTGTTTTGGCTGATTTTACTGGTAACAAACTTGAAAACTTGTTGCTTCAACATCCATTACTGGTAGATCGTCAAGTTCCAATCATTTTAGGCGAGCACGTTATTGCAACCAGTGGTACAGGGGCGGTACACACTGCACCTGGACATGGTGTAGATGACTATAAAGTCGGCTTACAATATAACCTTAAAGTCGATAATCCAGTGGGTGGCAACGGTGTGTATTTACCGACTGCCCCTATCTTTGCTGGCGAGCACATCTATAAAGCCAATCCAAAAATCATTGAAGCTTTAGGGGCGACAGGTCGTTTGTGGGCACATCAACCGATCAAACACAGCTACCCACATTGCTGGCGTCATAAAACACCGATTATCTTCCGTGCGACACCGCAATGGTTCATTAGCATGGATCAAGAAAACTTGCGTAGTAAAGCACTCAATGCCATCGAGAATGACATTGAGTTTGTACCGAGCTGGGGTAAGAGCCGTATCGAATCAATGATTGATGGCCGTCCAGACTGGTGTATCTCTCGTCAACGGACTTGGGGGGTTCCAATCCCATTCTTCGTGCATAAAGACACCAATGAATTACATCCTCGTACCCCTGAACTGATTGAAGAAGTTGCGAAACTGATCGAGCAAGAAGGCATTGATGCTTGGTTTAATCGTGAAGCAAAAGACTTCATAGGTGCAGATGCTGAACAATATAATGCTATTCGCGACACCTTAGATGTTTGGTTCGATTCAGGTACGACACACTATGCAGTTCTTGAGCAGCGTGAAGAACTGGAGTGTCCTGCTGATTTATATTTAGAAGGTTCAGACCAACATCGTGGCTGGTTCCAATCTTCGCTACTCACCTCAATCGCAACCCATAATCGTGCACCCTACAAAGCATTGCTAACGCATGGTTTCACGGTTGATGAAAATGGTCGTAAACTCTCTAAATCATTGGGGAATTACATCCCATTAGAAGAAATCATTAAGCAATTGGGTGCAGATGGCTTACGTCTGTATGTTGCCTCAAGCGACTATCGCTATGAAATCGCAGCAAGTAAAGAGATCTTTAGTCGTGTCAGCGATAGCTATCGCCGTATTCGTAATACCTTACGTTTCTTACTTGCCAACTTAAATGGTTTTAAACCAAGTACCGATGCGCTCCCTGTAAACCAATTGATCGAGCTTGATCAATATATTTTACAACGTGCTCACGATGTACAAAAAACCATTGTTGCAGCTTATGAAGAAATGAACTTCCATGCGGTGTGTAGCGCATTAACCACGTTCTGTATTAACGACTTGGGTGGTTTCTATCTCGATATCATCAAAGATCGTCAATACACCACTAAAGCCGATTCACAAGCACGTCTATCTGCTCAAACTGCGCTGTATCATATCGTTCAGGCCTTTGTCCGCTGGATGTCACCTATCTTGAGCTTTACTGCACAAGAAGCTTGGTCACTGATTCCAGAGCAAACTGAAAAATATGTATTCACCGCTGAATGGTATGACATCCCTGTTGCCTCAGCTGAAAGACAAATCAGTGAAGCAGATTGGCAAACATTGATTAGCGTAAAGTCAGCAGTAAATAAACAGATCGAAGCAGCACGTAACGCTAAACTGGTGGGCAGTAACTTATCTGCTAAAGTTGAACTCTGGGCAGATGAAACGCTAGAGAAAGTATTAAACCAATTGGCTAACGAACTTCGATTCGTCTTGATCACCTCACAAGTCATCGTTCACCCTTATGCTGAGCAAGGTGAAAGCACAGACCTTGCTGGTTTACGTGTTCGAATTTCGGCTGCTGAAGGTGAAAAATGTGTACGTTGCTGGCATGTATTGCCTGATGTAAATACACATGTTGGTCATGCTGGTTTATGCTCCCGCTGTATCGTCAACGTCACTGGCAGTGGCGAAGTGAGAAAGTATGCCTAATTCACAAACCAAAACGGGCTTGTTCCAATTTTACCCACACAATCTACTTTGGCTTGGACTTTCACTCCTAGCCATTGTGTTGGATCAATGGACCAAGTGGATCGCAAGCTCGCATTTAAATTATGCAGATCCTATTCCAGTACTGCCTTTTCTAAATTGGACATTGCTGCATAATTATGGCGCAGCATTTAGCTTCTTATCTGACGCTGGTGGATGGCAACGCTACTTTTTTACGTCGTTAGCAGCATTAGTTTCAGTCATTTTTATTTTCTGGCTGATGCGCATGCCGAAGAAAATGATCGTTTTACCGATGGCGATTGCATTGATTCTTGGTGGTGCGCTTGGTAATTTAATTGACCGCGTCAGTTTGGGCTATGTGGTGGACTTTATCCATGTTTACTATCAAAACAGCCACTTCCCAGCATTCAATATTGCAGACAGTGCCATTACCTTAGGGACTATTCTGCTATTGATTGATACCTTCTTCCTTGAAAAGAAACGCAACCAAAACAAGGATGCATAACATGACTGACATTATCCAACCAAACGAAGAAACGCGTATCCAAGATGGCTCAAAAGTTGATTTGCATTTTTCTGTTTCGATTGAAAATGGCGTTGAGATTGACAACACACGTGGCCGTGAAGAGCCCGTCAGTCTTGTGATTGGTGATGGTAACTTATTACCTGGGTTTGAAAAGGCTTTATTTGGCTTACGTGCAGGCGACCGACGTACCGTACATTTGCCACCTGAAGATGCTTTTGGTCCTTGGAATCCTGAAAATATCCAAACCTTTGATACAGTAAAGTTTGAACAACCTCCAATCGTTGGTCATATGATTGAATTCGAAGATAAAGCCAAAGCAAGCTTGTTTGGTATCGTGAAATCAGTCAATGATGACATCACAGAGATCGATTTTAATCATCCATTGGCAGGGAAAAACATTACTTTTGAGGTCGAAATCTTTAAAGTCACCCCTGCGGGTCAGCAAGCCATTAAACTGATGTAACACAAAAGCTCTCAAATGAGAGCTTTTTTTATCCCTCAAGATAAGTATAAGATTATTTAGACCTTCTCATATTCGTGAAAATTAAATCGTCAAACAAATAAATTATAGGAATTAATAAATGCTCATTCATATTGTTGTTGGAAGTGTTCGTGAAGGACGCACTGCGATTAAAGTAGCCAATTGGCTACAGCAGGCGATTACAGCATTTTCATTGGAAAACATCCAAACAGAAATCGTAGACTTGAAAGAATGGGATCTGCCTATTTTTGCAGGTGCTCACCCTCCTGCCTCAGGGATTTATGATCAACCCAAACAACAACAGTGGGCCGATAAAATTGCGACTGCTGATGCTTTTATCTTGATTAGCCCTGAATATAATCATGGTTATAGCCCAGCGCTTAAGAATGCATTGGACTACTTAGGTAAGGAATGGCAAGGTAAACCTGCTGCTTACATCGGTTATGGCTCAACCAATGGTTCTCGTTCAATTGATCAGATCCGTCAGGTGGGTACACAACTTGGCATGATTGATTCTAATGCGACCTTAGAAATTCGGGATATTTTCAAACGTAATAAAGAACAAACCTTTGAAGCAAATGAATTTGAGGTGAAGGGTTTGAAAGGAATGGTTGAGAAATTAAAGAAATATCATTCAGCCTCACTGTAAGCCTGAACGTACAGTGATCGGGGTCATTGACGGATATACAGTGCTCCGTATTCACTTTAATATACAAATCATACAGAGACAGGAAGTCTCCTTCAGAATAACAAGACCCACAGGAAGTGGTTGTTTATAGGAAGTAAGCAACAATAAACTAAATACGAAAAAAGCCCCATCAGGATGATGGGGTTTTTTTTATTGCTTTTATTAGGATGTAACAGAACTAACC
>NZ_KB849199.1:0-1350 GCF_000367985.1 Acinetobacter sp. CIP-A165 | reverse complement strand
GGCAGCAGATAGCGTGGCGGGGGTCGGTGGGATGTGCGGAGCGCGTCCTGCCGCCCGCGCGACGCTGATGATGAAAACAAATTTTCATTTCCAGCCTGAAAATGAAAAAGCAGAGCGGGTGTCTACCCGCGAACTGACATAAATTGATTAAAAACCTTCTCTCCCTGATTACATGCTCCCTTTAGCCTAAGAGTGGGAGTAACCGAGCTTTGCTCGCCGATTAAAGAATAAAAAAATTAAATTTTCTTGAATGGATATGGGTGGAACTACACAACAAACCCACTTTTTTTTCATGTCTAAATAATAGCAACAGAGGAGACATGATTATGTTTGACTACGATCTACTTAACTTAATTCTTTTTGTTTTATCAACGCTCTACACAATTTTGGGGTATTACAAAAAATGATGTTCCAACTTATAAAAAATAATGCGGAGCAAAGACGAGGAGTGAGGAGGAGGTCACGACCGACCGACACGACCGAGGAATTGGCGGAGCATTGTATTTACCCTTTATATTTTGCGTATATACAACATGTTGTCATGAAAACATGTGGTCTTGCTTTTCTGATTTTTTCAGTAGTACTATCGACTTGCACCAAAGCTTGTGCGAAAGACCTCGTTCACCGTACAGGCAAAAAAAATGGGCTGACAGTGCTGGAACACTTCAACCCAGTGATCAACATAATTAAGGTATGTCGATGAATCTATTTTATGGGGAAAATCCGTCCTCAGCAAGCTCAAAGAGCATTCAAAATAGCCAGTCTCTTGGTATATATACGAAATCTCCTGCCATCCTTACGCCACAAGGGTTTCAGCGGGTGCATGATTATTTACTCCAGGACCAATCTCGAAAGCTTTTACCTAAAGAGCGAGTTTCGAATTGTAGACGTTTGCGTATTGATAAAATGAAGCCTCGTACAGTGATGTACAACGAGAATCGTTGTAAGGCTCATTTTGGTAATGTTCAGATTTGCGGTTCTATTTGGTCATGTCCCATTTGTGCAAAGCACATCACTGAGCAAAGACGTACTGAATTAAGAACTGGCTTAGATAGATGGAAAACAGGCCGTAACGGCTCCGTATATCTCCTTACGCTCACGTTTAGCCATTCGCATGGTCAATCCTTAAGGATTTTGCTAGAAGGCCAGAAAAAGGCTTACAAGCGATTTTTCGAGGGGCGTAAAGTTGTAGCAATTTTCAAAAAATTAGGCGTGGAATACAAAATTAAGGGGCAGGAAGTCACTTACGGCCAAAATGGTTGGCATCCTCATAATCATGTTCTTTTATTGGCAACTCACCACGATTTACGTTTTGAAAGTTATATATCTGAATTAGCTGAGCAATGGATT